>CAVPOL010000047.1:0-109374 GCA_963706975.1 uncultured Alphaproteobacteria bacterium | reverse complement strand
ATCCGCGGGGGGCGCCGCGCGGGGTTCGGGGTGCTCGGCGCTCATCGCCTGCCACCCGCCGCCCGGTCGCGAACCCGAATGTTGAGCATGACGGCCCAGAACAGGATCAGGCCGAAGAACGTGATGTTTTCGTAGCGGCACAGCAGCATCGAATCCAGCATGCCCTGGATCAGCGAATGGTCGCTCTTCACCTTCCATCGCAGCGCGCCCGATGCCGGAATCGATTTTTCCGCCGCCGGCGAGTTCGTCGAGATATTCGACGATGACGTAGGAATCGAGAACGACGTCGCCATTGTCGAGGATCAGCGCCGGCAGCTTCTTCAGCGGGATAATGTTGCGAATATTCGTCGTTGGGCTGTGCCCGGCACCACGGTGGTGGGGACGAATTCGATCTTGTCGATCAGGCCGAGTTCGATCGCGGCGATGCGCACTTTGCGGGCGAATGGCGAGGCAGGGGAGAAGGTGAGTTTCATGTTTTGATTTCCCTGAGAGGTTCATCCGTCATGGCCGGGCTTGTCCCGGCCATCCACGCCTTCTTCTTGAGCTGAAGCGAAGGCGTGGATGCCTGGGACAAGCCCGGGCATGACGAATTATGCGTAGCGTCTCGCCGAGTCAGACTTCACGCCGCGACGATCTCCTGGCGCTGCTCGCCGAGGCCCTCGATGCCGAGCGTGACCACGTCGCCGACGTTGAGGAATTTCGGCGGCTTCATGCCGGAGCCGACGCCGGGCGGCGTGCCCGTGGTGATGATGTCGCCGGGCATCAGCGTCATGAATTCGGAGACGTAGGAAACGCATCTTGGCCACGCCGAAGATCATGGTCGCGGTCGAGCCGGTCTGGCAGCGCTTGCCGTTGACGTCGAGCCACATCGACAGCTTCTGCACGTCCGCGATCTCGTCCTTGGTCGCGACCCACGGGCCGAGCGGGCCGAACGTGTCGTGCGACTTGCCCTTGGTCCACTGGCCCAGGCGCTCGATCTGGAAATTGCGCTCGGAGACGTCGTTGCAGACGCAATAGCCGGCGACATGATTGAGCGCGTCGGCCTCGGAGACGTATTTGGCGCGGGTGCCGATGATGATGGCGATTTCGACTTCCCAGTCGAGCTTGGTCGAGCCGCGCGGTTTCTCGACCGCGTCGTTGGGGCCGCACAGGCTGTTGATGGCCTTCATGAAGATGATGGGTTCGGCCGGAATCGGCATCCCGACCTCAGCGGCATGGTCGGAATAGTTGAGGCCGATGGCGATGAATTTGGGCACGCCGCCCACCGGCGCGCCGAATTCTCGGCTTGCCGTCGACGGCGGGTAGTTTTGATGCATCGAGGGCGGCGAGTTTTGCGAGTGACGCCGGCGCATAGGCCTCGCCGCTGAGGTCCTTCACATGCGCGGAGAGGTCGCGCAGCTGGCCCGATTTATCGATCAGGCCGGGCTTTTCCTGGCCAATGGCGCCGTAACGAACAAGCTTCATGTCTCATCACTCCCTTGGGTTTTTGTCAGGATTTATTGGCCTGGATGCTTCATGGAACAGCGCGCGGGGAATTTCAATGGCTGACTGCGCGCCGCATTGCAGCTCCCCTCATCCTGAGGAGGGCTGTGGCCGCGTCTCGTGGCGCCGGTCGTGCCAGATGGTTCGAACGCGAATGAGTGCGTGGCGCGCTCGATGGTCCACTCCTGCGCTCCTCACCATGAGGGAGTTTGGCGGTGTCTCACGCCAGCGCCACGAATTTGAAGGCGTCGCCGTCGCGCCGGATGTGGCCGGCATTGAAATGCCCGCCGATCACCAGGGTCGGCGTATCGGCGAAGCGCGAGAACAGTTCGTCGCCGCGTCACGGCCGATTGAGCGGGATCGGAATCGGCGGTCGAGGACCAGTCGAGATGCGCCATCTGGCAGGGGTGATGGGCGACGTCGCCGGTCAGCAGGCCCTGCTCGCCTTCCGACTGGATGATGGATGCTCATATGGCCCGGGCTGTGGCCGGGCGTCGGGATCAGCGTGATCTCGTCGCAGAGCCTGGCGTCGCTGGCGACCAGGTCGGCGCGGCCGGCGTCCGCGATCGGTTTGACGAAGTCGTTGAAGACGGCGAGCTTGTCGCTCTCGTCGCTGTGGTCGCGCCAGTGCTCGTATTCGGTCTTGCCGAACACATAGCGCGCGTTGGCAAATGTCGGCACCCATTTGCCGCCGACCAGCTTCGTGTTCCAGCCGACATGGTCGACATGCAGATGCGTGCACAGCACGGTGTCGATGCTGTCGGGCGGAAAGCCCGCCGCCGTCATGGTCTCGAGGAAGGGGTCCTTGCGGTTATTCCAGGTCGGCACCTTGCGGCCTTCCTTGTCGTTGCCGAGCCCGGTATCGACCACGATCCGCCGCGACGGCGTCTCCACGACAAGCGAATGGATCGACATTTTGAGCCGGCCTTCCTCGGTGGCGAAATGCGGGATCAGCCAGGGCAGTTTCTGGATTTCTTCATTGCTGGCCAGCGGCAGGATGAATCTGCGTGCTGCCGGCCGTCTCCAGTTCGACGATTTTGGTGATTTTGACCTTGCCCACATTCCAGTGCATCCGGCGCTTCCCCAAGTCAGGTATTCGTGACGTCTTCCGTTTCTTGGGACGAAAGATGCTGGTTTCCGCCGCTCCGCGCAATGGATCATCCTGCCGGCTCGCGCGTTGGTCGGGCACCCATGCGAGGAAGCAGCAGATGCCAGAACTTGCCATTTCGGCCGAAAAAGTTCGGTTTTTAATCGAAAAAACCCGGGAATTCGACGTCAAGGAAGGTAACACCGATCCGGATTCCGGGTCCAACGCCGCCGACGACAATATGATCGATGTGCTCGAGGACAATGGCGACGATCCCGTGGTGCGCGAGATAACCGGCTTCATCAATGCCATGACCGAAGACGAGCAGGTCGATCTGGTCGCACTGATGCGGCTCGGGCGCGGCGACGGCACCATCGAGGAATGGGACGATCTGCGGCGCGAGGCCGCCGACGGCGGCAACAACCGCACCGCGGGCTACCTGCTCGGCGAACCCCTGGTCAGCGACTACCTCGCCGAGGGGCTCGATGCGTTCGGCCTGACCTGGACCGACGAGCGCACCACGCCGGTGTGATGTCAGATAGTCCGGAGATATCTCGACGAACCACGGTGCGCTCCCTCTCCCATGGGGAGAGGGCTCGGGGAGAGGGGTACGGTCTATCGAAGGACAAGTAACCCCTCACCCGGCGCTGCGCGCCGACCTCTCCCTATGGGAGAGGTGGTATCGAGCGCGCCGAGGTAACAATCCAAACCCTCTACCGCGCGCAGTCCACCACCACCGTCCCGAGCTTGTCGCCCTTCTCCACCGCGAGATGGGCCTGCGCGGTTTCCGACAGCGGAAACTGCGCGGCGATGTTGTGGATGCGCTTGCCGGCGGCCAGCCATTTCGAGATATCGGCCTGCGCCGCCGCCAGCAGCGGTTGCGGCAGCGCGAACAGCACCAGCGCGCGCAGCGCGATGCATTTTTCCATCAGTTCGCGCATCGGCACGACAGGACTGCGATTGCCGTTGGTGGCGTAGACGGCGATGGTCGAATTCATCGCCATCAGTTTCAGGGTGGTGGCGATATTGCCGCCGAAGTCGACATCGACCACGCGATCGACGCCGCGCGCCTTCCGTAAACGCCATCGCTTTCGCCACCACGTCCTCGGTCTTGTAGTTGATCACGAGATCGGCGCCGGCCAGCCGCGCCTGCTCGGCCTTGAAGGCGGAACTGACCGTGGCGATGACGCGCGCGCCGCCCCATTTTGCCAGTTGCACGGCGTAGTGGCCGACCGCGCCGGCGCCGCCGGTAACCAGGACGGTCTTGCCGGCGATCGGGCCATCGCCGTACAGGCCGCACCACGCGGTCATGCCGGGAATGCCGAGCGTGGCGCCGGCCGCGAACGACACGTCGCCCGGCAATGGCGTCACCAGGTGCTCTGCCAGCGCAATGTACTCGGCGGCGGTGCCGAAGGCGCGGCCGTTGCGCTGGCCGTTGAACAACCAGACCCGCTCCCCGATGCCGAGCCGCGTAACGCCGTCGCCGACCTGGTCGACGATCCCGGCGCCGTCGCTGTTCGGTATCACGCGAGAAAATTCCATCGCGCGATAGCTGCCGGCGCGGCGGCCGACATCGGCGGGATTGACGCCCGAGGCTTCCAGCCGTATCGCGGACTTCGCCCGGGCCGGCCGTTGGCGTCGGCATGTCGCCAAAACTCAGCACATCCGGTGCCGCGCCCGTGCGCTCATACCAGACAGCCTTCATCTACAGCGTGCCCGGGAAGGCGCCGCCGTCGAGCAGGATGTTCTGGCCGGTGATGAATCCCGCCTTGGCGCCGCACAGGAACGCGCAGGCCTGGCCGAATTCATCGGGCTCGCCGAACCGCCCGGCCGGATTGAGCTTGGCCCGTTCCGCCAGCAACTGGTCGACGGTGATGCCGCGCTTGTCGGCGTCGATTTTTGCCACCGGTGCCGCGCAGCCGGTCGGTGTTGAACGGGCCCGGCAGCAGGCCGTTGATGGTGACGTTGTTGATCACGGTTTTGCGGGCGATGCCGGCGACAAACCCGGTGAGGCCGGCGCGGGCGCCGTTGGATAGCCCCAGAACCTCGATCGGCGCCTTCACCGCGGCCGAGGTGATGTTGACGATGCGGCCGAATTTGCGCGCCATCATGCCGTCCACCGTCGCCTTGATCAGTTCGATCGGCGTCAGCATGTTGGCGTCGATCGCCTTGATCCAGTCGTCGCGGGTCCAGTCGCGGAAATTGCCGGGCGGCGGGCCGCCGGCATTGTTGATCAGGATGTCCGGGTCGGGACAGGCTTTCAGCGCTTCCGCGCGGCCCTCGGGCGTGGTGATGTCGCCGACCACTTCGGTCACGGTAACGCCGGGATTGGCCTTGCGGATTTCGTCGGCGGTCTTCTTCAGCGCCTCGGCGCCGCGCGCCGTCAGGGTGACATGCACGCCTTCGTTGGCCAGCGCCATGGCGCAGGCGCGTCCCAAACCCTTGCTCGATGCGCAGACGATGGCGCGGCGGCCTTTGATTCCAAGATCCACTGTCTCGCTCCCGTTATACTGGTGTTTTTTGCGGTCCGTTCCGGCTCCTTGTAGCCAACCTCAGAGCCCCTGATAAGTCCCCGGCTTGGCGCAGGCTGGAAATCGCGGGTAGGGCGGGGCGAGGCCCTCTCCACGTCATTGCGAGCGAAGCGAAGCAATCCATGCCTCAACAAAAAAGGTGGATTGCTTCGTCGCAAGGGCTCCTCGCAATGACGCTGATATGCCTCGGGCCCATCAACTACCCCCGCATCTCCGCCTTGATCATGTCCGCCGCCTTCTCGCCGATCATGATGGTCGGCGCGTTGGTGTTGCCGCCGATCAGGGTCGGCATTACCGAAGCGTCGACGACGCGCAGGCCTTCGAGACCGTGCACCTTCAGCTTCGCATCGACCACCGCCATGGCGTCGCTGCCCATTTTGGCGGTGCCGACCGGGTGATAGACGGTATCGACGCGCTGGCGCAGCAGCTCGCGGATCTGGTCGTCGGTCTCGACACCTTCGGTGAACATGTCCTTTTGCTGCAAGGCGCGCAGCGCCGGCGTCTCCAGCAACCTGCGCGTCACCTTGAAGCCCGCGAGCATGGTTTCGAGATCTTCCGGCTCGCCCAAAAAGTTCGGATCGATCAGGGGCGGCGCAAACGGATCGGCGCTGCCGATCGCGACGCTGCCGCGGCTCTTCGGCCGCAGCTGGCAGACATGCAGCGAGAAGCCGGTGCTGCGGTGGCGCTTGCGGCCGTGGTCGTCGGCCATCGCCATGCCGAAATGCAGCTGGATGTCGGGCACGTCGAGGTCGGGGCGGGTTTTCAGGAAGCCGCCGCATTCGGCGAAATTCGAGGTCATCGGCCCGCGGCGCTCGCGCCGGTACTGTCTGATCGCACGCATCAGCCGCGGAATGCCTCCCAGCGAGAGGCCGTTGAAATTCGGATTGTCCGACATGTATCCGAACACGAAATCCGGATGGTCCTGCAAATTCTGTCCGACGCCGGGCAGATGATGCCGGCTTTCGATGCCGTGTTTTGCCAAGCGCCGCGGCGTCGCCGACGCCCGACAGCATCAGCAGTTGCGGGGTCTGGAACGCGCCGGAGGAGACGATCACCTCGCGCCGGGCGCGGATCTGCTTCAGTTCCTTGCCTTGCCGGTATTCGACGCCGACCGCGCGCTTGCCCTCGAACAGGATGCGGGTGGCATGCGCCCCGGTCTCGACGCGCAGATTGGCGCGGCTGCCGATATGCGGATGGATATAGGCGCGCGCCGCGCTCCAGCGTTCGCCGTTCTTCTGCGTCAGCTGGTAGACGCCGAGGCCCTTCATGCTCATCGGCATTGAAGTCCTCGCGGATCCGGAACTGGCCCTCGCGCGCGCCCTGCAAAAAGATCTGGTGCACCGGGTTGTCGGTGCGCAGCTTGTTGACGGCCAGCGGCCCGCCCTTGCCGTGATATTCGCCGTCGAAATCCGCATTGTCTTCCGAGCGTTTGAAATAGGGCAGCACGTCGGAAAACGACCAGCCGGGATTGCCGTGCGAGGCCCATTGGTCGTAATCCCAGCGGTGGCCGCGGATATAGACCATGGCGTTGATCGCGGACGAGCCGCCGAGCCCCTTGCCGCGCGGCTGATAGCCGATGCGGCCGCCCAGGCCCTTTTGCGGCACGGTATCGAACGCCCAGTTATTGACCTTGCCCGGTACCATCAGCGCCAGCATGAAGGGCGTGGTCACCACCCAATTGTCGTTCCTGCCGCCGGCATCCAGCACCGCCACCGAGGTCTTGGGATCCTCGGACAGCCTGCCCGCCACCGCGCAGCCGCCGGAACCGCCGCCCACCACCACGAAATCGATAAGTATCCGTCACGCGTATTAACCCCAGTTTCCCCGTTTCTTGGGTTCCAAGCTGGGCTTTTGTGCCGTTTCTGGCAAGTGCGGTCGCTTGGGACCATCAGGCGCAATAAACCGGCGTTTTGACCGTCATAAAAAGCTCAAAAGATCGCCGTCAGCCCTTTCCAAAGCGGGTTCGCGTTGGTACATACCGCTCGCACCCGATGGCGTCAGCCATGGGCCAGCCTTCTCAGGAAGCCTCCGGACCAGATCGATCGGCGCCTTAAGGGCGTTGGGCCAATTTCGTTTCGGCAAGTTTTCTCAAGGGCGTGCAACGGTTTATCGCGGGGTGGAGCAGCCCGGTAGCTCGTCAGGCTCATAACCTGAAGGTCATAGGTTCAAATCCTATCCCCGCAACCAAATTGAGCCCTCGAAAACTCGCGTTTTCGAGGGCTTTTTGCTGTCCGGAAACCCGGGCGCCTACGCGATCGTCTTCAGATACAGGCTCGGATCGAAATATTTGCTTGCCGGGGTAAAATCCTTGATGCCGGCATTGGCCATGAAGAAGTCGGTCGACTGCTGCAGCCAGTTGGTGACGGTGCCGTCCGCATAGGACTTCTTCCATTCGCTCGAGGTGAACATCTTCTGCGCCTTGAAGGAACTCGTTGATGTCGGCGAGCGGGGTCTGGCTGTAGTGGTCCTTTTGCAGCTTCTCCATCGCCTCGGCGGGGTTGGCGACGATGTAGTCGTTGGCCTCGGCCCAGCCCCTGATCAGCTTTGCCAGGGTCTCCTTGTTAGGCTCGTAATAGTCGTTGGCCGCGGCCCAGCCGCCGATGATGGCGGCCTGCGGATAATAGGCGGAGGCATCGGCAAGTTTCACCGCGCCCGGCATCTTGTCGCGGACGGTGACGTTGAAGGGCACCCAGAGTGCCACCGCCGGCACCGCGCCGGAGATGAAGGCGGTGACCGCGGCCGGCATGGTCTGGTTGACGAGTTCGACTTCCTTGGGATCGATCTTGTTGGCGCGCAACGCCTTGTCGAGGAACACGTGTGCGGTGGTGCCGGTCGCGGTGGCGATGCGTTTGCCCTTCAGGTCCTCGAAGGTCTTGATGCCCTGGTCGCCGCGCACCCAGAGCTGCGCGGTCGCCACCTCGATGTCGTTGATCAGGAACACCTTGCCCTGTCCGCGCGCCGGGAAATTCGAGAGCACCGCGCCGGTCGACAGCACGTCGAGGCTGCCGCCGATCAGCGCCTGGAAGATTTCCAGCCCGGTGTTGAACTGGCGCAATTCCAGATCGAGGCCCTGCTTTGCGAAACTGCCGCGGTCCATGCCGGTCCAGATCTGCCCGTCGACCGCGACGGTGTGCAGATAGCCGACGCGGACTTTTGTCTTCGCCTGGGCAATGGCGGGCGCGGAAGCGGCAAATCCGCCCAGCGCGATGCCGGCGGTGGTGGTCAGAAATTGTCGTCGATCCATGGTGTTTCCTCCGTTTGTTGTTGCATTATTCCGAAAATGACGCCGGGCGCATCTGCGCCTGCTGCGCGCGGTATTCGCTCATCACGAGCTCGCGGATATGGCTGCGCAGTTCGCCGAACTCCGGCCGCTCCTGCAGCAATTCATCGCGCGGATAGGGAAAGGGCACCTCGATGATCTCCTTGATCCGCGCCGGCCGCGCCGTCACCACCACGATGCGCGAGGCGAGGTAGATCGCTTCTTCGACCGAGTGGGTGATCAGCATCACCGTCTTGCCTTCGGTGGCGAGCACCTTGAGCAAGAGGTTCTGCATGTTGGCGCGGGTCTGGGCGTCGAGCGCGCCGAACGGTTCGTCCATCAGCAGGAATTGCGGTTTGACCGCATAGGCGCGGGCGATGGCGAGCCGCTGCCGCATGCCGCCGGACAGATGTTTTGGATAGGAATTGGCGAAATCGGTCAGGCCCATCAGGTCGAGATAATGTTCGCAAATCCGGTCGCGCTCGGCGAGCGGAACATGATTGGCCCTGAGCTTGAGGCCGAAGGCGATGTTGTCCTTCACGGTCAGCCAGGGAAACACGCCGTATTCCTGGAAGATGACGCCGCGTTCGGGGCCTGGTCCCTTCACGGGCTGGCCATCGAACAGCACCTCGCCGGTGGTCGGCTTCTGAAACCCGGCCAGCATGCTCATCATCGTGGTCTTGCCGCAGCCGGAAGGCCCGATCACGGCGATGAAGTCGCCGTCATTGATGTCGTAGCTGACATCGTCGACCACCCGCAGCGTGCCCTTCGGCGTATCGAATTCCAGCGACACCCGGTCGAACCGCGCGCGATGCGTGCTGCCGGCCATGCTCATGCGACCGCCCGTTCCTGCCACACCAGCAGGCGGGCCGAGATGCGGCGCAGGATCAGGTCCATGATCAGAGCGACGAAGCCGATGCAGATGATGCCGACATAGATCACATCGAGCAGGAAATAGGTCGAGGCGTTCTGGATCATGGCGCCGAGCCCGCGCTGCGCCGCGATCAGTTCGGACGCCACCAGCGTCGCCCACGCCACCCCGAGCGCCACCCGCAGCGCGGTCAGGATGTGCGGCACGGTGAGGGGGATGATGACTTTCCGGAAAATCTCGAATTCGCCGGCGCCGAGCGTTTGCGCCACGCGGATATAGAGCGGGGTGATCTGCGAGACGCCCTCATACATCACGATCACGCCGGCGAAGAACGAGGCGTAGAACAGGATCACGAGCTTTGCCACCTCGTCGACGCCGAAATAGACGATGACCAGCGGGATCAGCGCGATCGGCGGCAGCGCGCGGAAGAAATTGATCATCGGATCGGCGAAGGTCCGCGCCGGACGGTACCAGCCGAGCAGGAAGCCGACGGGAACGGCGACGAGGATGCCGAGCATGACGCCGAGAAACACCCGCCTGGTCGAGGCATAGACGTCGCGCAGCAGCCCCTCATGCAGCAGCAGTTCGACGAATTTGGCGGCGACCTGATGCGGCGCCGGGATCAGCGAGACATTGACAAATCCGCTCCAGCGCACGCCATACCAGAGCGCGACGGCGCCGAGCCATGGCGCGAGCCCAAGCAGAAAGCGTCTCGCGACACTTCAATTCATCACAGACCCTCCGGCGGCGATAGCAGTTGATCTCCGGCCAAGTCATATTATAAATAGGATGACCATACAAGGGGCGGAAAACGCCGCATGGCCGCAGGTCCGGATTGCCGACATGACAGCGCAGACCTTTGCCCCTCCGCAGCGTGCAGGCCTTCTGCTACCGCTACCCGTTGTCGGTCCCCGGTGGTCACGTCGTTCGGCCGCATGCTGGATCGTCCGGCGGTGTTCGTTCGCGCCGAGGATGAAGACGGCCAGATCGGCTGGGGCGAGGTATGGGCGAATTTCCCGTCGATCGGCGCCGAACATCGGGCCCGCCTCGTCAACGAAGTGCTGGCGCCCCTGATAACTGGCAAGGCCGTCTCCCACCCGTTGGATGTGTTCGACACAATCACGCAGGCGACATCGGTGGTGGCGCTGCAATCCGGCGAACCCGGTCCGTTCGCTCAGGCGATCTTCCGGGATCGATCTCGCGGTCTGGGATCTCTACGCGCGCCGGCGCAAATTGCCGCTGTGGAAGCTGCTCGGCGGCAACGGCAGCAAAATTCCCGCTCTATGCCAGTGGCATCAATCCGGAGGGCTCGCGGCAAATGGCCGAGGCCGCCGTCGGGCGCGGCCATCGCGCGTTGAAACTTAAAGTCGGTTTTGATCCCGCCGCTGACCGCGCCAATCTTGCCGCGCTTCGCGAACTGATCGGGCCAGGGCATGCTGGCCGCGGATGCAAACCAGGCCTGGTCGACCGCGCGTGCGCTGGAGATCGCGCCTCAGTTCGGAGAATTCGGCCTCGCCTGGCTGGAAGAGCCGATCCGCGCCGACCGGCCTTGGGAGGAATGGCAGGCGTTGCGCAAGAGCATCGAAATCCCGCTGGCAGCCGGAGAAAACATCACGGGCCGCGCCGGATTCAGCCAAGCGCTCGGCGGCAATGTCCTGCAGGTCGTGCAACCCGATATCGCCAAATGGGGCGGTCTCAGTGCCTGTTCCGACGTCGCGCGCGATATCCTGAAGGCCGGCAAGATGTTCTGCCCGCATTATCTCGGCGGTGGCATCGGGCTTTTGGCCTCCGCGCATCTGCTGGCGGGCGTTGGCGGCGGCGGTTTGCTGGAAGTCGATTGCAACGACAATCCGTTGCGCGACCTGTTCTGCGGTCCGGTCGCCGCCATCTCCGACGGCACGATCACCCTCGGCGACGATCCGGGCCTCGGGATCGAGCCGGATTTTGCGTCGACCGAAAAATACCGGACGGCCTGAAGCGGGCGGGAAATATTGCATGGCGGCTCAGGGATTCGATTACATCATCGTTGGCGCCGGATCGGCGGGATGCGTGGTCGCCAACCGGCTGTCCGCCGATCCGGCCTGCCGGGTGCTGCTGCTGGAGGCCGGTGGCTCCGACCGGAATTTCTGGCTCAAACTGCCGGTTGGCTACTATCGCACGATCTTCAACGAACGTTTTTCCCGGCTGTTCACGACCGAACCGAACGAAACCACCGGCGGCCGGACGATCGTCTGGCCGCGCGGCCGCGTGATCGGCGGCTCGTCATCGATCAACGGCCTGATCTTCATTCGCGGCCAGCACGAGGATTTTGACGACTGGGAAAAACTCGGCGCCACAGATTGGAGCTACCGCGAACTGTTGCCGTACTTCCGGCGCTACGAACGCTACCGGGGCGGTGAGAGCCAGTATCACGGCGGCCTCGGCGAGTTTGAAGTGTCCGATCTCCGCAACGACAACGCCGCATCGAGGGCCTGGGTCGAGGCCGGTGTCGAATTCGGGTTGCCGCGCAACCCCGACTTCAACGCCGAAACGACATTCGGCGTCGGCGCCTATCAGCTCGGCATCGGCAAGCACTGGCGCACCAGTTCGGCATCGGCATTCTTGCAGCCCGTCATGAACAGGCCGAACCTGACAGTCATCACCGGCGCGCAGGTTTCGCAAGTTACGTTTCGCGGAAGCATCGCCAGCGGCGTTGCGTGGATCAAGGACTTACAAACATTTGCTGCGAGTGCAGAGCGCGAAGTGATCCTGTCGGCCGGCGCGCTGCAGTCCCCGCAGATTCTCCAGCTCTCCGGCATCGGTCCGGCCGATCTGCTGCGCCGGTTCGGGATTCCGGTGCTGGCGGAACTCGCCGGAGGTCGGGCGCAATCTGCAGGATCACTACCAGGCCCGCCTGATCGTGCGGCTGAAACAGCCAATCTCGCTCAACGACCAGGTGCGCAACCCCGTCGAACTCGCAAAAATGGGACTGCAATGGATGCTGGCCGGCAGCGGACCGCTGACGGTCGGCGCGGGCCAGGTCGGCGGCGCGGCCTGCACGGAATACGCCATCGGCAGGCGCCCCGACGTCCAGTTCAATGTGATGCCGCTGTCGGTCGACAAGCCCGGCGATCCCCTGCACCGCTATTCCGGTTTTACCGCATCGGTGTGGCAATGCCGTGCGGAGTCGCGCGGCCATCTTGCGATCCGCTCGGCCGATCCATTCGACCAGCCGCGGATTGAACCGAATTACTTTGCGGAGGAGATCGACCGCAAGACGGTGGTTGGTGGCCTGCAGATGCTGCGCGAGATCTACCGTCAAAGATCGTTTCGCGGCCTCTGGGATGTCGAGATGGTGCCGGGCGAGGCCGCCGGCAGTCCGGCCGGGCTGTGGGATTTCGCGCGCACCACCGGCGGCACGGTGTTTCATTGCGTCGGCACCTGCCGGATGGGCAGCGATGCGAATTCGGTGCTCGATCCGCAACTGCGCGTGCGCGGCGTCGAACGGCTGCGCGTGATCGATGCCTCTGTCATGCCGCAGATCACCTCCGCCAATACCAATGCGGCCAGCCTGATGATCGGGGAGAGGGGCGCCGCCCTCGTGATGTCATAGATCGCAGCGCCGGTCGGCCGGCGTTCGGATTGAGAAAGCAAGATGGATCTGATTTCCGACAGCCACGTTCCGAAATACGCCCAGATCGCCGATATCTTCCGGCAGCGGATCGCGCGCGGAATCTGGGCGCAGGGCCTGCGGCTGCCGGCCAACGAGGAACTGGCCGCGGAGTTCGGCGTCTCCCGCGTCACCATCCGGCAGGCGGTCGACCTGCTCGCCCGTGACGGGATTATCGAGGCCCAGCAGGGCCGCGGCACGTTCATTACGGGCACGCCGAAGCAGGACCGCTGGCTCAAGGTCGAGACCACGCTTGCCGACCTTGCCGAGGTCTACCGCGATACCTCGCCCGAAATCATCAATATTTCCGAAAGCCGCACCGATGCGCCTTTACTGCCGCAGGATGGTACGCCGGCGCCACATTACGTCTTCATGCGCCGGGTGCATTCGCGCGACAAGCGGCCCTATTGCGTGATTTCGATCTATCTCGACGAACGGATCTTCCGCAAACACCCGAAGCAATTCCGCAGGGAAACGGTGATTCCCATCCTCAATGACATGCGAGATCCCCCGATCGAGAGCGCGCGCCAGACGCTGACCATCGGCACCGCCGATCTCGAAGTGGCAAAACTGCTGCAGATTCCGCTGAACTCGCCGGTGGCCGAAGTGCGCCGGGTGTTCAGCACAGCGGACCGCACCGTGATCTATCTCGGCGAGGTGACCTATCGCGGGGATTTTATCAGGATCGACATGGATTTGCGGCCGTGACAATGGACGCTACGATCGCCGCGCCAAGCCGGCTTGCGACTGTAAACCGCTCGTCGGCATCGATGCGCAGGGCGTGACCGGACGCGATCTCGCTGACGTTGCCGTTGATGGCGAGATCGCAAGAAGTTGCGTCCGCATAGACGATGTGGACGCCGACCGCGAAGCTCTTCGTGGCGCCCTCCGCGAGGCATGAGAGATCGATCAAAACGCGTGACCGGTCGCCAATGAGATTAACGACTTCGACCGGTCCGGCCTCAAGCCGGCTGACAATCCGGGTTTCTCCGGCAAAGCGAACGGGCTCGAATGGCTGTCGGACGTCAATTTCTCCATCTGGTGTCTCAAGCACGAGTCCCCGGCCGGAAACCAGCACTTGCGCGCGGTCGAAGCCGCTCAGGTCGGAGAACGGGCCCGGGGTCACAATGGCGGTGCGGCCAAATCGCCAGATCATTCCGTCCCAACTGCCCGGCGCGAAACCAGGGAGCAGGGATTCGGCAAAATCGATCGTGATCCCGCCGCCGTTCTTCCAGGGCGTGTGCCGGTAGGCAGCGGGATCGAGTCGCCGTGAGTCGGATCCCGCTGGCAGCGGCCGTATCGCTCATGGCTCCATCTTGAGGCCGAAAGACTGGCCAATGGTCGCGTTCCAGTTGGCAACGCAATCGGCGCCGCAGCGTTTTGCGAAGCCGGGCATGATCGCCTTCACCAGCGCATCCTTGCGAAGGGTCTCGTCCGCAGGCGTCACCGCGACCAGCTTCATGGCCGCGGGCTGGCCTTCCTTGCATGAGGCGTTGCCGGTGTTGCAGTCGATCCCGGTCTGGGTCTCGGTCTTGGCCTGCTCGAAGATCGAGACTTCGAGTTTCCTGACGTTGGCCTCCAGGAAGGCCTGAACCTTCGGATCCAGCGTTTTCCACCATGCGAGATTGGCAAGGTGGGCGGCGAGGCCGAAGTTGATCGGCATCGGCGAGATGAATCTCGCCGATTCGTGCCACTTCGAGCGATAGCCGGACAGTGCGCCGGTGATGGCGCAATCGATCACGCCGCTGGCGAGTGCCAGCTGCACTTCCGCGAATGCGATGGTGATCGGCGAGCCGCCGATGTAGGAGACGAACGCCTGCTGCGAGGCGCCGGAGGCGCGCACCTTGCGCCCCTTCAGGTCCGCAATGTTGGTAAAGGCGTCGCGGCAGTAGATCACCTGGGCCTGATACGAGCCGAAGCCCAGCAGCTTGAGGCCGTGCCTCTCTTCGAGGAATTTGGCATAGCTCGGGCGCAGCACCTCGACCGCCTTCTGCAACTCCTCCACCGAGCCGACCAGACCGACCAGATCGGCCGCTTCATTCATCGGCACTTCGCCGGAATTGTAGTTCAGCACGGTGGTCGCGAACTGCAGCGTGCCGGACGAAACCAGCCTGAAAATTTCGGGTCCCTTCAGTCCGAGCTCGGTGAAGGATTTCAACTGAACCTTGATCGCACCCGCCGACTCCTTCGGTACGGTCTCGTTCCAGAACGGCACTTCGCGGCTGAGATACATCGACAAATTACCGATGCTGCCGACCACGTTGAACGCGGTTGCGGGCAGTCCCTGGGTCTGGGCCATGACGGGAAGCGGCGCGAGGCCAATGGCGGCAACCGCGGCAAGGGTGGGAAGAACGGATCGCATCGACATTTCGGGTCTCCTTCAGGGGCAGGGCCGGCCGTTCGGCCGGCTATTTCTTCGGTTGCAGCAGGCTCGGCAGCCAGAGCGCGATTTCGGGGAAGGCAATCAGAATGCCGATCATGACGATCATGGCGCCGACGAATGGAAGCGCGCCGATACACAGGTCCGAGAACGGCCCGCGTCCGCGCACGGACTGCACCACATAAAGGTTCAGGCCGACCGGCGGCGTAATGAGGGCCGCCTCCATCAGGATCACGAAGATGATGCCCCACCAGATCGGACTGTAGCCCATCGCGGTGATGACGGGTACGACCACCGGCGTGGTTGCGATCATCATCGACAGCGTCTCCATAAAGCAGCCGAGGATCAGGTAGAACGCGATGATCGCCAGCAGCATGGCCAATGGCGGCAAGCCGAGCGACAGCACCGAATCGGTCACGGCCTTGACGAGGCCGATCGAGACCATCACGAAATTCAGGAAAAAGGCGGCGATGATGATCAGCATGATCATGCAGGTGGTTCGCACGGTGCCTTCGAAGGCGCGCAGCAGCACAGGCAGGGTCAGCTGGCCATTGGCCGCCACCAGGCCGAGCGTCGCCATCAGTCCGAGCGCCGCCGCCTCGGTCGGGGTGGCGATACCGATATAGATGGATCCGACCACGGTGAGGAACAGGCCGAGCGGCGGCACCAGATGTTTCAGCCCGGCCATTCGTTGCGGCCACAGTCCTGATGTCTCGACCGCGGGGCCGGCCAGTTTCGGCCGCCAGATCGCTGCGGCGAACACCGTCAGCGAGAACAGCCCCGCCAGCATGAAGCCCGGAATGAATCCGGCAGCATAGAGCTGGGCCACCGAGGTGTCGGTCAACACCGCATAGATGATCATGTTGATCGACGGCGGGATCAGGATCCCGAGCGTGCCGCCCGCGGCGATTGAACCGAGGAACAGTGCCGGATTGTAGCCTCCCTTCGCCATGTTGGGGATCGCGACCGTGCCGATGGTTGCGGCGGTCGCCACCGACGATCCCGAGGTGGCAGCAAAGATCGCGCTGGCGGCGATGTTGGTGTGGATCAGGCGTCCCGGAATTCGCGCGAACCAGGGGGCGAGGGCGCTGAACAGCCGCTCGCTCATGCCGGAGCGGTGCATCAGTTCGCCCATCATGATGAACATGGGTGCGGCGATCAGGATGAAATCGTTCGACGCGTTCCAGGCGAGTTCACCGAGCGCGCCGGTCAGTGGAAAGAAGGCGTATTTCTGCGAGAGAAAATAACCCATCACGCCGAGGGCTGCGGCTACCGGCAGGCTGAGCGCCATCAGGCCGATCAGCAGGCTGAACGCAGTGCCGATCATGACCGCGATACCTCAGGCTTCGGGTCAGGCCTGGCCAGGTCGATACCGGCCTGTTCGAGTTCCTCGGTCACGCGCAAACTGCCGATCAATTTGTCAAAGCCGCGCTGGTCAGCCGCGAGAAGACGCAAAATGGCCTGCAACGGAAGCAGCATGGCCATGAATGCGAACCAGAGCAGGCCGATCCACCACACGCCTTGCGGCAGCACCATCGGCGTCTGCATGATGGAGGTTGACCGGGCATTCATGGTCCATGATTGCGCCAGGGTTTTCCAGGCAAACCAGACCAGCGCCACGGCGATCACGGCGAGCGCGAAAGCGGCGAGCAGGTCGCAGGCCGCGCGCAGGCGATAGGGGAAGGCATCGAGCAGGATGTCGACCCTGATGTTGGATTTCGAGGTGACGGTGAAGGCGAGGCCGAGACCGATGCATGCCGCCAGCATGTAGCCCGATACTTCAAAGCTTTCGATCATGCCGCGCCTGAATATGAAACGCGTGACGACATCGATCGAAATCAGTGCGCCGCAGCCGAACAGGATGCAGGCGCCGGCGAGCCAGGCAAAAATCCGTGAGATGCGTTGGGGCCAGGGCTCGTCGGGCAGCAGCGGATCGGGGCTGTTCATCGATTTTGTTCTACCGCACGTCGTCGAGCCATCTGCACCGTCGTTGCATGCCATGGGTCATGCCGCGCTTGCGGCCTCGCCGGGAACGGTAGGGTTTCCACGGGCGGTCGTCAAACCGGGATCGATCACTGCGGCGCTGATCGGTTGATTTCCGACAGCCATATTCCGAAGGCACCTGGATCGCCGACATTTCCCGTAGCGGATCGCGCGTGAATCTGGCCGCAGGGTCTGTGGCTCCGGGCCGGATCGAATGGCGCCCCCGCAGACGAAGATCCACTGTCTTTGAGAAGCGCCTCGTCTCATGCTACGCGGCACGATGCAATCGGACCTTCGCCGCGCTCGAAATTGATGATCGCCTGGCGGTCTCTTCCCGGCCAGGCCGCAGTGAGCCCGCGCCCCTCAACCCGAGGATTGCCCCATGACACGCACCGTCAGCAGCAGTGCCCTCACCCCCCGAGACCCCAAGTTCAAGGCGATCGATGCGTCCGCCCTGTACGCCATCGCCCAGGCCGCCATCAATGTGGAGCTGTTCACGATCCCGCTCTACATGGGCACGCTTTATTCGATCCAGGGCATGCACAAGATCGCCGCCAGGGACGAGTCCTTCTTCAAGGGGCGGCTGTGGCCGGGTGCTGCCACCTCCGCCAATCCGTCGACCGCGAACGAAAAGGCGTTCAACAGCATCTTCTCGGTCTTCATCCAGGAGATGCTGCATCTGCAGCTTGCCGCCAATATCGCCGGCGCGATCGGGGTCGATCCGGACTTCACCAGCCCGGTCCTGCAAACTCCGAACCATGGCTGGACCTGCTACGGCCTGGATATGACGGTGATTCCCCACATCGTCGATCTCAGGGATATGGACGCGCCCTTTAACACGGCAAAGGTCAACATCGCGGGTTTGACAAAAGAGCAGATGAACCTGTTCCTGGCCATCGAAGAGAACGACGAGGACGCGCGCAAGCACATCGTGAAGGGCAACTATTTTCCGACCGTGCCGTTCGCAAAATGGGAATCGTGGAACACCGAGAAGGATCTGCCGATGTTCGGCACCATCGGTCAGCTCTACCAGTGCTACTACGACTACCTGAACCTGCGTTACACCGACGGCACCAGCCTGTGGCAGTATGTCACTGTCAGTTCGCGGCAGCGCGACTTGTTCAACGTGCAGACCGGCAGTCATCCCGATCGGGAGTATCCGCACTTCGAGGCCTCGCTGAGTTCCTTCAGCATCGTAACGGACATGATGGATGCGATCACTGACCAGGGCGAGGGAAGCACGCTGAAGAAGAGCCCGAAGCTCCTGGCCGCCGTTGAGGAAAAGTACCGGTCGTCCGATGAGGCGCTGAAGGCGGACTATCCGAGCTATACCGACGACGGCCGCCCTGCGCCTTCCGCGGACGCCGCGGCGCGCTATGCCAACGACGGCAAGGATCACTACGAGCGCTTCCAGGAAGTGCTCGCGCTGCTCGACCAGGGAAAAATCGTGACCTGGGCCGACTGGTTCAAGGCCGGCAACGTCTGGACCAAGGAAGATCTGCAAAGCCCCGGCTACGATCCCAAGGCCAACCCCAATCTTCCAACCACCGAGGCGATCGCGCAGGCGCTGAACAATCTCGCGGCTCCCAATGTGCGGCAGGCCAATCACACGCTGATCAGCAAGGTTGCGGCGGGCGCGATCGCGGGCGTGACCACGGTGCTGAACGAATACTGGAAGAGCCAGGATCCGAAGAACCCGGTGGCGTTCCCGTCGCCTTCGATGAGCGGCACCGGCGACCGCATGGCGATCTGCTGGGCCTTGTTCGGGCAAGCCCCGGATTTGTCGCTCGGCATCGATCCGATCGAGCCGGCAAAACTCTATCACGCGTGCCAGGCGCTCGATTTCTCTTCTCTCGGCAACGCCTGCGCGGAGCCCGCGGTGTTTCATACCTGCATCGGCTCCAACAAGTGCAAGGCCCAGGGCGGCTGCGGCTTCGTGCAAAAGACCTCGGGCGGCGGCATTTGCAGCCACGCCATGGGCACCCGCGGGCCTCTGAGCGCCGGGGCCCAGGGCGGTTGCGGCGTCCCTGACTTCACGCTCTATTCGGCCCCGAGCGACAACAAGTGCGGGACCTTCGGCGGTTGCGCGGTTCCGATTTCGGCGTCGCAGGTGTTTCCGAGGAGCGGCAAGATGCAGCTGTTCGACTTCACCGGAACGGACAACGAGCCGACGCCAATCGCAAAGATGGATTATGCGGCGGGCGAGGTCGTCCACGACGTGGCGTATCGCGCCTATCTGCAGGTGATGCAGCATCGCGGCAAGACGCCTCCCGCGACGCCGCCGCCGCCGAGCGACATCCGCCTGGCGTTTCCGCCATCGACATGACCGGCGTCGCCGCGGATGCAAGCTGCATGAGCACCGGCCGCCGTCGCCTGGGTCTGCCGAACCTCGGCGACGGGGTAGGTCTGCGCGACGCGCATTTCCCGCATCTGTTGCAGACCGACCCGGCCCGCTGGGGCGTCGACTGGTTCGAGATCATCAGCGAGAATTTCATAGACAATTACGGCTACGCCGCCCACGTGCTGGATCGGGTGGTGGCAAATCGTCCCGTTGTCATGCACGGCGTCTCGCTGTCCATCGGCAGCACCGATCCGCTCGACCAGGTCTATCTGCGCAAGCTTCGTGAGTTGGCCGGACGGATTCGACTGGCCTGGATTTCCGATCATCTGTGCTGGACCGGCGTCAACGGCGTGAGCTCCCATGACCTTCTGCCGATGCCGCTGACCCGAGAAAGTCTCACCCACGTGGCCGGCCGGGTGCGCGCCGTCCAGGACTACCTCGGCCGGCCGCTGGTGCTGGAGAATCCCAGCACCTATCTCGAATTTCGCGCCTCCGACATTCCTGAATGGGAATATCTCGGCCTGCTGGCGGAAGCGACCGGCTGCGGTCTGCTGCTTGATGTCAACAACGTCTATGTCAGCGCCACCAATCATGGCTTCGACATGTCGACCTATATCGAGGCTCTGCCGGTCGATAATATCGTCCAGATGCATCTCGCCGGCTGCACCGATTGCGGTACCCATATGATCGACACCCACAATCAGCCGGTGCCGGACCGGGTCTGGCCGCTTTACGCCCGGGTGCAGCAAATCACCGGCGGCGTATCGACCCTGCTCGAATGGGACGCGGACATCCCGCCCTATGCCGAGCTGCTGGCTCAGCTTGCCAAGGCGAAGGACGCGCGCGAAGGCCGCCTTCCGCAGGCTGCCCCGCCCCGTGCGGCCGCCGACGCAGCGATCTCGAATCCCGTCGATTTCCAGCTCGGCCGGATCGATGGCTGACCCGGATCTCGGCGTTCTGCAGCGCTGGATGCTGAGCGCGGTAACCACGCCGGGCGGCGTAGCCGAAGGCGCGCGGGTCGGCCGCCAACGCCATGGCCTCGATGTGGGCGACGCCGTGCGCGGCTCGAACCGGCTGTCCGCCGAAGATCGCCTCGAGATTTATGCACGCGGCTACCTGATGCGCCTTTTGGAGTGCCTGCGCGCCGAGTTCCCGATCCTGCGGGCGCTGGTCGGCGACCAGGTGTTCGACATGTTCGCGACCTCCTATGTGTGGGGCCGCCCGCCGCGTTCCTGCTCGCTGTACGATCTCGGCGCCGGCTTCGCGGCGTTTCTCGAGGACACGAGGCCGCCTTCCGGTCCGGGGCCCGGCTCGATCGAAGCGCTTCCCGCCAGCCTCGCCACGCTGGAACGCGCCCGCGCCGAGGTCTATCGGGCGCGCGGGCTGGAGAAACAGCCGGGCCACCACGCCGCCGAAGCGTTCACCCTGATGATATCAGGCGCCTCGATGGGGCTGCCCGACAGCGTGCGCCTGCTGCGTCTCGAATTTGATTTTGCCGACACCATCGCGGCCGCGAGCCGCGGCGATCGGCCCGGGATACCCTGTGCCGCGGAAACCTTCTACGCGGTCGCGCGCAGTCGCTACCGCGTGCGCACCCACGTCCTGCAGCCGTGGCAGTTCGAGCTTCTGCGGGCTTGCGCAACTGCGGGCGTGTCGCTCCAGACCGCCTCCGAACGTGCAGCGCAGGCAACGGGGCAAAAACCGGATCGGGTCTGGGCCGATCTTCTGCTCTGGCTGCCTACCGCGCTCGATGCCGGGATGGTGATGATGACGCGCGGTGCGGCGGATCAACGACCCAACCACGCCTGACCGCTACCCGAAGCTGCGCCGCGCCAACCATGCCAAGACCTTGATGGGATGGAATCGATCGGCTGTAAGCGCGAAGCTCCCACGATCTGGAGCCCGGACGCGGCGCGCCGCCTACCGCTGGGCCACCGCAAAAAATTGCGAAAACGACCCCATGCAAAGTAGAATGCCTTGGCGCAGTACTTGTGCTGCGCCGCGTCCGGACCGGGATGGAAAATGGTCCGTCGTCGCACCCCAACCTCACCGCATCCCGCTCTAGAGCGGGCAAATGGGGGCGCCGCCCCACCACCAGGTGGCGGTACCGACACCGGTCATGCATGCGCCCGGCGGCATTTTTCCGTGCTCCGATTCCAGGTGCAGCAAGAGACCATAGGTTGGCCCTACCGATACATATCTATATTGCTTCGCCGTGCCCGCCCACAGCGGGTCTGCCGGGATGGCCGGCAAGTAACCGCCATCGACCAGCGCCATCCGCAAATCGGTTATCGGGTTGTCGGGGAAGGTGGCTGGATACGATCCATGTGCGCTGCGGTATCGCTCCAGCGCTGCTTTCAGAAGCCTTGCATGTTCGGCTCTCAGGAAATCGCGGGCCTGGCTGTCGGCGCTGTCGAGAACGAACAACGTTCCGAAAAAGAAAGTTGCCACCACGGCCATTCCGGCGGCTGCGCGCCAGAGCAGCCGGCCTTTACTCATCATAGCCTTCGGACTTGCACACTCAGATTCCGACCAATATCGACTTTAGAGGTTGACCCCTGACTTTCAACCGCTCGATTTCAGTTCCAGCCTGCGGGCAAACTAGAGCGGGATGAGGTTAGGTTTATTTGATACGTATTCCCAAATCAGTACGGCTCTAATTCAACATGCTGGCTGGAAGGAGGCCAGCATGGATGGGCAAGCCTTATTCGATGGATCTTCGCGAGCGGGTAGTTGCGGCGGTTGATCCGGGCGGGCTGTCCTGCCACCGGGCGGCGGTGCAATTTGGGGTGGGTGTCAACACGGCGATTATTTGGGTTCGGCGCTTCCGAGAGACCGGCAGCTTTGCGCCGGGCCAGATGGGTGGGCACAAGCCAAAGAAGATTTCGGGGAAGCACCGAGATTGGTTGCTGGAGCGCACCAGGGAAAGGGACTTCACCCTGCGCGGGCTGGTGATCGAACTTGCCGAACGTGGGCTGAAGGTCGACTACCGGTCGGTGTGGGAGTTCGTTCACGCCGAGAATCTAAGCTTCAAAAAAAAGCCTCGTCGCCAGCGAACGTGACCGTCCCGACGTCGCCCGCCGGCGCGCGCAATGGCAGAAGTATCAGGGCCAGATCGATCCCGGGCGCCTGGTCTTTATCGACGAGACCTGGACCAAGACCAACATGGCCACCTTGCGGGGCTGGGCGCCGTGCGGCACCAGGCTCACAGCCAAGGTCCCGCATGGTCACTGGAAGACAACGACTTTCCTGGCTGCGCTGCGCTGCGACCGGATCGAGGCGCCTTGGGTCCTCGATGGCCCGATCGACGGTGAGAGCTTCACGATTTACGTCGAAAAGGTTCTGCTCCCGA
This sequence comes from uncultured Alphaproteobacteria bacterium, assembly GCA_963706975.1. GTDB lineage: Bacteria > Pseudomonadota > Alphaproteobacteria > Rhizobiales > Xanthobacteraceae > Bradyrhizobium. The sequence goes on along the minus strand of CAVPOL010000047.1, from coordinate 86,439 downwards.
CCCTGAAGCCCGGCGACATCGTCATCATGGACAATCTCGGAAGCCACAAGGGCCAAGCTGTGCGGGCGCTTATCCGCTCAGTCGGCGCAAAGCTCTTCTTCCTGCCGAAATATTCGCCCGACCTGAACCCCATCGAGCAGGTCTTCGCCAAGCTCAAGCACCTGCTGCGCAAAGCCGCCGCGCGAACCATCGAAGCCGTCTGGGCCGCTATCGGTGAGGCGCTCAACGCCTTCAAACCAAAGGAATGTGCTAACTATTTCGAAAATTCAGGATACGCATCAACCTAAACTCATCCCGCTCTAGCGGCCCGCGCCAGACGACAACTCGGCATAGAGCTCGACGTAGCGATCGACCATCTGATCAGCCGTGAAGTATTTCTGATATCGCTGGAAGGCCCGGTCGCCCATCTGGTCAGCCAATTCGGAATTTTCGTGTAGCATCCGCAAGGCCTCCCGCAGAGCGACCGGGTCATTCGGCGGCACCACCAGTCCGGTCTCGCCGTGGATGTTGACGAAGCTCGTGCCGGTGCCGATTTCGCTTGAAATCATCGGCTTGCCGAACATGGCGCCTTCGAGCAGCGAAATTCCAAATGCTTCGGAGCGCAGGTGCGAGGGAAACAGGACGGCATGGCTGAGTTCCAGAAGGGCTACCTTGTCACTGTCCGAAACGGCCCCCAGAAAAAATATGTTGGTCAAGCCGGCGCGGCGTGGATCCGCAGCTCGTTTTCGATCGGTCCGGCGCCTACGATCACAAGCGGATAATCGGTGCCGCGAAGCGCATCGAGAAGGATGTGGAGGCCCTTGTAGTATCGGAGCATTCCCACGAATAGGAAAAACCGTTCGCCGACCTGCGCGCGCCATTTGTCCAGTCGGGCCGGGTCGGAATCTGGGTAGGTCGAACGGTCGAGGCCGATCGGGATCACCTCGGTCTTGTCGAGGTAGCCGCTGAGGACGTCGCTGGTCTCGATGTAGTTTTGCGAAGTCGCAACGATGCGGTCGACGCTGCCGAGAAAGCGTCTCATCAACGGCCTGTAGAGCTTCAACAGACGCTGCTGCCTGACGATATCGGAGTGATAGGTCAATACCGTGGGTTTCGAGAATCGGGTGGCAAAATGAACCAGGTCGCCGAACGGCCACGGATAGTGATAATGAATGATATCCGCCTGGCGCGCGAGGCTGGCGAATTTGGCGAAAGCACCGAAGGAGAAGGCGGTGGAGGCAATTTCGAAATTCTTTCGCACGCGATGAACCGTGTGACTGCCGAGCGCGTGGGTTTCGCTGCTGACGTCGGAACTCAATGAAAGAACGTCGATTTCGATGCCACGGAATGTGCTGCCGCGGGCCAGCTGATAGATGAATTGTTCGACCCCTCCGTAGGAATCGGGAAAATAGGTTTTGTAGAAGTGCAGAACTCTCAACGGAGTTCTCGGGCAGCTCGGGCGCTGATCGGGCGCGCGGGCGCGCCAACATAGGTACCCGGCTCAACCAGCGGCTCGACGACGACGCTTCCCGCCCCGACCGTAATGGAGTCGCCAACCGATAGCTTGTCGATGACCACGGCGCCGGCTCCAAGAAAAACCAGACTTCCCAGCCGGCATCTGCCGGCAACGGTCGTATTTACCGAGACATGGGTGTAGTCGCCAATCATGCACTCGTGATCGACCACGGCGCCGGTGTTGATAATGCAACCTGGTTCCAATGCACGACAGCGGGCCGACATGGGCGTGATGGGCGACAAAGCTGCCATCCGAGATTTCTGCTTGGGTGCCGATCGTCGCCGTTGGCGCGATCAGCGTGGCGAGCGGCCAGGATCGGTCGCGGATGGCGGCTACCTGGGCTTTTCGTGCCCGGTTATCGCCGGCGGCGGCAAAGGTCTGCCAGCCCTCCGGCAACGGATCGTCGAATCTCCTGTACACGGGGAACCCCCAAAGGCTCTCGTCCGCGGTGGCCGCTTCGTCCACGAAGATGAGGCCCTCGATGCCCAGCGTCAGAGCGATGTCGGCGACGCTGCGCGCATGGCCGCCAAAGCCGAAGACGACAAGGCCGCGGGGCGCCGCGATCATGTTGGGCCGGACAAGGCCCGGGCCGGCCCTGCTGAAATCCGGTTCAGAATGTCGATATGGTCGGCGACCACATTGTCCCAGGTACGAAGCGAAATCACCTTGTAGGCGTCGAGCTGGGCGGCACGAAGGCTGTCGCGATTCTCGAGCGCCCATTCGATGCGATCAGCCATGTCCTGCCAGACATAGGGGTCGAACAGCATCATGGCCTGTAACTCGGGATCGGTTATGACTTCCTCGGTTACCGCGATTCTCGCCATTACAACAGGCGTTCCGACCGAAAGCGCCTCGCCGAATGTGAACGGACAACCGCCCTCGCTGAAACTCGGGTTGATGGCCAGATCCGCCAGCTTGTAACACGCCGCAAGTTCGGGGACCGTCAGTCCGGGAAGACAGAGAACGTCGTTGGCGAGATTGTGATCCCGGATGAACTCATCGATCTCGGGCATATCCCTTGGATTGCCGGTCAGGATCAGCTTGTGGCCGACATATCGTTCCTTGAGAAGATGATAGTAAGCCGTCAGCAGATTGTGCACGTTCTTGGACGGCCGGAACTGACTTCGGGTAAAATAGAAATTTGGCCGAGCGATTGGCAAACGAACTGGCATAGTCGGGGTTTGTGGCCTTACGCAGCGCAGCGCCAAACTGCACTTCGGCATATCGATGGCCTGTGGTCTCGTTGTCCGGAAAACCGGTCAAACTCACCCAGGCATGCAGATCATTCACCGCGTGCGGCACGACATCGACGTCGTCGGGAACCACGCCATACTGATCGACCAGCGTATTCCACTTCGTGTCGTTGCTGTAGGTGATGAAGCGTCTGCTTCCTTCGATGGCCTCTTCCACCATCCTGAAGTTTTCCAGGAAGCGATCGCCGCCAACATTTGAAAATCCGACGGGAAAGTCCTTCAGGACGACGTCCGGCACGCACATCACATGCGGAGCCCTGATTTTGTTGAAGGACGGCCAGAAACGCAGTCGGGCTGTACCATGCTTCGACGTGCGTCAGCCGATTGATGGTTTTGATCAGAGCATCCGTTTCATGTTGCTCCATGAAGCGGTAGAGACGCAGCACCAGCGCTTCCTCCTTCGGCTGGGTGGCCAGCGCCTGAAGCCTGACCAGGTTCCGCGCGAGCCCCGACCATCCGGCCAGGCGAGCCAGCAAACCGGAAAACGCCCGCGCGACGGTCCTTAGGACGGCCACGCCAAGCAGCATCGGCAGCAACAGGACGCCGATCGCCGCGACATAGATCGTCCATGCAAGCAGGACCGGCACGCTGCGTGAGGTCGCGAACTGGCGTTCAATCATCAGGCGGTGTTGCATGCACCTCGAAACAAATGCCTGTTTCCATCTGGCAAGCAGGCTGGGGCGATGGTGCAGTCGCTTGTATTGCAGATAACGCTGATACATCTGCAGCAGCAACGGCTTCTCGGGCAGAGAGATGATATCGAACGTGGTGCTGGCAACCCCCTCCAACGCGCACAGTTTCAGCAAATCTTCCCTTGTCCAGCTCGGGCACGCCACGACGAAGCGAACGTCGGAGTGGTTCGCCGCGGCTTTCAGAAAATAGGCCAGATAACGTCCCAGCCCCTGATACTGAAGATTGATGGTTGGGGCATATCAGAATTCTGAAGATTTTCACAGGCATTCTCGCACCACGGACCAATACTGGTCGGCAAACGCGTCTACGCTGTGCTTTTCGAGGTCCTCCCTTGATGGCAGCAACGACCGTCGCTCTTCGACGTTGTCTTCCATCCATTTCAATGCGCTTGCCATGCGGCGTGGATCATCGCTTGGCGACCACGCCAGGCCGAGCCCGAATTGACCGTCGATTTCGTGCATGGCGGGGTAATCGCTCGAAAGCGCGGGGATGCGCAGGTAAGCCGCATCTACCACGCTGAACGAGCCGTTATCGATTTGAGTTGGGTGCCAGAGAAAGCGGGCTTCGCTGAGTTCGCGGATATACATCGCATCAGAAAGCTCCACCCCTCAGCCGGATTCTCGCCCGCAACTCTTCGTCTGAATTTCCAGCAGCTTCAGGAAGGGGCGTTCATCGTCGAGAAGGCCGCCGGTATTGACGCCGGTCAGGTGGCAATCGAGATTTCCCGCCGATCTTTTCCCAGTAGATCCTCAGTGCCTTGAACGAATTGAGGTGGTTCTTGTGCGCGCCGGCGTTTGTCGGCCAGACAAAGTACGGGCGCTCCGTCGAAGGCTGAAAGGCGCGGTTCCGGCTCGAATTGCGGTACCAGCATGGGCACGCGGGCGACCTTTTTCGGGTCGATACCGGCGTACTGGCGCGCGTCGCCTTCCGTAAATCGGGTTGTTGCCAGCACCCGTTCGGCAAGACGGGCGGCTTGCAGGAACAGATTCTCCGCCAGCCCCGAGCCATGCGGCAGATATCGCTGCAGGTAATCATGGACCAACAGAATATAAGGCCGGATCGGCAGCAGCGGGAGCGGCAGACGATCGGATATCACCAGCCACAGGTCGCAGTCGAGAAACTGCCGCATCCCGTCGTCCGGAACAGCATATTCTTCCGAACTGGGTTGCCACGTCTCAAATCCCGCAAAGGTCATTGCGCGCCGCGTGGCCGGACCTTTCAACGACGACCACAGATACGGCCGTCTCACGATGGCTGGCGGCAGATTCTCGAAATCGTCCCTGGAATAGAAAGCTGGATCATTGAGGTCGAGCGAATACGACGTCGACATCTTCCCCGTTGCGCCGGCTGCCCTCCCATAATGCAATGGCCAGCTGCTTGGCAGCGCCGAGCGTTCCGCCGCGATACTGGACGGGAAGAATAATGGCAACTTGGCTTTCTTCTCGGGGCGACAGCGATCCGCTTGGCGCTGCAGGATGCCTTCCGATTCAGACAGGATCCTGCCGAAGCCCGCCACCCATGCGGGTCGACACACTTCGGGCCGCAGCGGCTCGAGCGACCGCGTCTGCGTCGCACGAATTTCGTCGATCAGTTTGCGATCGTCAGCGAGGATCGACGAATTTTGCCCTGGGCCTCGGCGATCGACGTACAGCGCCCGGGCAGCCCAACCCCTCCCAACTGGTCGAGCAGGCCGCCTGCCATGAACACCAGCGGCATGCCCGCCCGAACGGTTTCGAAAGGATGATAATGGACGTGGTTCGGTTCCGTTGAGTGATAGAACATGACACGCAATTCCTGCATGTTGCGTCGATGTTCTTCGGCGGGCACGAAGCCGAGCACTTTTTCGTCTTCGACCGCAATTGGCTGCGCGCCGCCGATTACGTAGTCAAATTCGAGAATGCCTTTCGGAAGTCGTCGTAGACCTTTCTGTAATCAGGGATTGAAGCCGATCTCGGGGCAAACAAAAAACAGCTGGTTGCGTTGACCCGACCACGCGGGCTCGGCTTCGGAATCGCTCAACCCCAACGGCAGATATATTGCCCGTTTCTTCAGGGAGGACCGTTCAATTTTATCGAGATGTGGATACGCCTCGCCAAACCAGAAGCGGTTACCCATCCGGCGGATGTCCTTCCCATCCACCGCCGCTCTTGGTCGAAGTCCAAGTCCCGCTGTAACTGACAGAGGCGTCGAGACCGTAAGCGCGCCAGATCGCCGCGCCCGCGAAATGCCTGGTCACGGAGGCCAGCATTTCGGATCGCTGGAGAATGAAAAACGCAACGTCAAAGTACTTGTTGGCCGTCTTTCCAGGCATCCGCTCCCGGGTCGCCATACCAGTCTGCGCCGTTCAACAGCGCCAGGTCCTGCGCCGGAATGGTCAAGTTCGCGTCTTCCGAATAATCCACCGAGACGCTGCGAAAATCAGGATCCGGCGGCATGATCTTGGGGAGGAAGATTTCCTTGATCCCGAGGGACTTCAGCATCGGAAGTTCGAAATTTCGGGCCGTGACGCGATTGAGCAGCCACATCACTCTATGTTTTTTCTGATCACTCATGACGGGATGCCATTTATCTTCCTTGTACCGTGCAATTGCATCGGAGATAGGCCCGTGAAGGCGAGTTCGCCGTGATGGGGGTTGTCACGCCCCGTCGGCAAATTCCAGCAAGGGTGTTCAGATCGTGGGAGGCAAGCAGGAAAATATCGAGTTGCTCCACCAGCATTGAAGATCCGCTCGCGCGCCTTGATCATGAAACTTGCATCGCCGGCGCCGATAATCTCGATCGAGCAGCAGGATATCGCCCCCGACAGCCGTGGAAATCGCAAACGCAATTCGCACCAGCATGCCGGTGGAATAGGTCTTGATCGGATAGTCGATGAATTCTCCCAGGTCGGCAAAAGCGACGATTTCCTCCTCGATGGCGCGCATGATTTCGGCGTCAGTCCGAGCAGCAGGCCGCGATAGAGAATGTTCTCCCGGCCGGTGGCATCGGGCTCGAATCCGAGACCGATTTCAAATATCGAGCGAATGGTTTCTTCGACGACGCGGGTACCTGCCCGATATCGGATACAGCCCCGCGATCATCTTTCAGAAACGTGCTCTTGCCCGCGCCATTGTGGCCCAGCAATCCGACCCGCTCGCCGGGCCCTATTTCGAGGCTGATGTCCTTCAGGGCATGAATATCACGTGTCACTCCGGTGTCGCGCTTCGCCTGGAGCAGTTTGGCCCGCGAATACTGGCACGATACGATCGGCTACAACTATCGCATGACCAACATCTGCGCCGCCATCGGCGTTGCGCAACTCGAACATGCGAACGAGATCCTGGGCAGGAAGCGACTGGTTGCGGAATGGTACAATGAAGAACTCGCCAGGCTGCCGCTGACGCCGCACCGGGAGATCGAGGATATGCGGCATTCCTGGTGGATGTATTCGATCCTTGCCCGCGACCCAGAGGAATGCACCCGCCTGCGCAGCGAACTCCGGCTCGCCGGCGTGGAAACGCGACCACTTTTCCATCCGGTCCATCAGCTGCCGCCCTACTTTAACGGACTGAGTTTTCCGGTGGCGGAATCATTCTCGTCGCGCGGGATCAATCTGCCGAGCTATCCGGGCCTCGAGCGGAAGGAGATATAAATGATCTGCAAGACGATCCGCTCGGTGTATGACAAGAGCGAATCCAGGATCGTTTCGCTCAGCAGCAAATCGTCTTTGCGCAACGACCACCAATGACAGGCCCGGCCGCCCTGTCCAGGCTATGCAGCGACGATCGCGTGCGTGAAATCATCGAGCAAACAGAATACGGGCGATGGCTGAATACCTGGAAAACATCTGGAACTCGAGGTACTTCTGGACGCATCTCGCGATGGCCGACCTCCGCTCGAAGTGGCGCAGGTCGTATTTCGGCGTTCTCTGGTCGATCATCCGGCCTTTCGGCCTGACCATACTGATAGCGGTCGTTTTCGGCAGGATCTTCAAGACCGATATCGTGACATACGCGCCTTACATACTTTCCGGCGTCATCGTCTGGGACTACATCTCCTCGACCGCGGTGGGGGGCGCGCTGGCGTTCGTCCAGGCCGACGCCTACATCAAGCAGTCGCGACATCCCCTGGCGATCTACACGCTGCGCACTGCGCTCGCCAACCTGATGGTGCTGGCGATGGCGAGCCTTAGCCTGATCGGCTGGGCATTGATCGTGTTGCCGCAAAATTTCGGCCTGTGCTGGGTCGCGGCATTGCTGATCATTCCCGTCGTCGGAGCGATCTGCTGGCCGATGGCCACCTGCCTGGCCTACGTCGGCACCCGTTTTCGCGATCTTCCGCACGCGCTGCGGTCTGATCCTGCAGGCGATGTGGTTCGTATCGCCGGTTTATATCGATGCCCGGATTTTTCGCGACGGCGGCCTGCATGCCCTCGTCGATTACAACCCGATCTATCATATTCTGCAGATTGTCCGCGCCCCGCTTTTGCAGGGTGAATGGCCCACCGCGGAGAACTTCATCTGGTGTGCAGCGACATTCGCCGTGATGTCGCTTCTGGCCTGGCAGATTGGGCGCAAGGCCGAAGCGAAGATGATATTCTACCTATGAAGGAAAATCGAATATCGCTGAGCAGCGTCAACCTATTACTCGGCGGCCGCCTTTGGCGACCGCTCGCTGAAATCCGCGCTGGCCGGGGACACGCCCTGGGTCTTGAGATGATAGGCCTTGGCGAAAAGTTCGGAGTTGTTGGTAACGACCATGCCGCCTTCGCCGGTCGTGATCGTCTTGTTGCCGAAAAAACTGAACGTGGCGATATCGCCGAACGTGCCGACGTGCCTGTCGCGGTACAGGGTTCCGAATGCTTCGGCGCAGTCCTCGATCGAGAAAAAGCCCGTGTTGTTCACAGAGCTGAACCAGGGAAGTCATGTCGCATGGGCACCATAAAGATGAACCGCCATCACCGCCTTGGTCCTCGGCGTGATCTTGCGCTGGACGTCCTTCGGGTCATCTGCCACGTCGAGTTGAGGGAATCCACAAACACCGGGGTGGCTCCGGCCTGGACGATCGTGTTTACCGATGCGACATAGGTCAAGGTCGGAACGATGACCTCGTCGCCGGGCCCCAGTCCAAGCGACATCATGGCAAGGTGAAGGGCGATGGTGCCGTTGCAGACGGTGGTTGCGTGCCGGACTCCGACGAACTTTTCGAACTCCGCCTCGAATTTGGATACGAACTCGCCCCTGGACGAAATCCAGGTCAATTTAAAACAGCTCGCTACGTATTCCTTCTCCTTGCCCGTCAGGTAAGGCTGATAAACTGGGATCATGGGTTTTCAACGTCGCTCAATTTGAAAGGTTCGCGGAGGCTTATACACCGGCTGACACACCCGCGGCGACCGGAAACAAGCGACCGTTGAGCCATTGACAAGGCTATAGGGTCATGCCCTGGCGGGATTTCCCCCGAAATTTCATCAAGTTGCCGTCGCCCGCCCCGGGACGGTCGGTACCGCGGCAATGGCAGGGTAGACCCCTCAATGGCTCGGGCCCAGCCCGATCCACCGCCGAACAGCGGCGAGGCCATGGTTTGGTCTTCCGGTGAAGGGCGATGTAAGCTGACCCCGGAGGTGTCCCCTCGCATGCCGAAGGCAGCGATGGAGGCCGCACTGCCTGCCGCGGCCGTCCCGCGGTCACGTCACCAGAAATCCAGTACGAGATCGGAAGCAAGCTTGCATATTTTGGTTTCAACACCGGAATTCGTCATCTCTCACGATACGGGTTCGGCAAGATCTGAAATTCTTGAGAGCGGCCGGGGAAATTATTACGGCATCACCTGGATTCCGGCCGGCTCGGAGCTGGTATTGTCGCATGGTGATGTCGACGAAGAATCAATGGTCGACCTTGCATCCGATGCAACTTCGGAGCGGGGATATCTGACGATCGGCGGCCAAGCGACCTGGCCATTTCTGTCGGCTCCTCACCAGATTTTGTGGATCGACGACATGATCGTCGTCACAAATACCGGACGTAATGCGCTGGCCAAGGTAAATCATCGCGATCACTCCGTCATTCAACGCCGGTATGACGCGGCCATGTGGGACAGGCTGAGTTCGACGAGCTTCGACGGATCGCATCTCAATTCACTTCATCGCCACGGCGACACGCTCTACGCGGTGGCTCACAATTTCCGCAAAGGCTCTTATATCCTCGAGCTTGATTGGCCTACCCTCGAGGAGAAAGCGCGGTGGTCCGTAAATGGCGCGACAGGCATACACAATCTCTGGATCGACGAGGCCGGGCGCTTCATCACCTGCGACAGCAGCAATGGCAGACTGATGGATGCCGACACTGCGGACGTTCTGTGGAGCAATCAGCAACAGGGCTATGCGAGGGGATTGGCAGTCACGGACGAACATATCCTGGTCGGCCACAGTGAAATTTCCTCCCGTGCCAATCGAAGGTCCGGCGAGACCGGCTTGTGGATCCTGGATCGCAGCTTTCGGACGCTCGACTATCAGTATCTCGGCCACTACGGCGCCGTGCATGAGGTTCGCATCGTCGATGCGCCGGACCTTTGTCATCATGGCAAGACGTTGTCCGCGGCGGCGCTCGACAGGTTCAAGCCCAGGTCCCGTCGAATCAGCGAAACCCGTATGGCCACGGTTCACGCCGCTCCCGCCGTCTCCGATCAGTGGAGGGTCGTGCTGGGTGCCCCACGATTCACCGAGGCCGGAGCGGTCACATCTGCCAACGACCAGCTTCTGATTCAGGGTCAACGATGCCGGCAGGGGGAATCGCCGGCAAACTGTACTGGAGCATCGGCGCCGGGGCCGGGGCCGGCCATGCCAGCTTCATCGTGAACTATGACGGCCCGGAAGACCAGAACATGGCCGCCGCGCTGTTCGAACGCTCGAACGCAGGCGAACTGTTCGCATCGATCTGGGTCAACGATGGCGAGTGGAAGAAGCTTCGCGAACGGACGGTCAGCGCCAGTGCGATCAGAAGCGAGGATCGGCGCTCACGCCACATCCTGGTCGACTTTCAACGCGTCGGCTCGATGCTCGAACTGAGATTGTGGGACGAACCATTCCTGTCCGCACCGGCAGGCGATACTCTCGCCGGCGAATACGCGGGAATCAGGCTGCTGGGCCAGATATTCGAGTTCCATGACGTCGAATGCCGCGCGATCGTCAATCCGCCGAGCGATGATGCCTGACCCCTCCCGGCGGTCGCGGCGGTTCGTGCTCCCTGGATATTTGCGCGCGGCATGGCAAGGCGGCGGACTGGCGCTGCTGTTGGCGGTATTTCTTGCGCTCAGTTGCATTTCTCTTGCCGCGATCGAGCGCAGCGTCGGTATCGAGCATCGGGATGTCTTTAACGCGCTTTCCGGAGTATCGCTGGCAGCAGGGCTGCTTCCGCTGTTCCTGTTGGGGCGCTTCTCTTTCGGTTATATCGTTGGCGTCAGCTTTTTTGGCGTGATCACCGGCTTCGTGTGGATCAGCTACTTCAGCGACCTCAAATACGATCATGCCCAGACCCGGCTCTCGGCGATCGCGTCACTCCTGATGTTCCTGCTGCCGATCCTCTTTTCAGACACGATCGATGCCGCGGCCGATCGTGTTGTCGCCGCAAGCCATGCATCGGGTCCTGGTGGGCGCGCTCTGGCTTGCCGCGGTTATCCTGGCGTGGAATGCCTGGCTGCAATGAATACGTCGCGATCATCTGCCAGCGATGACCGATCCGCAACGGGCGCCCGCGCCGTCGCTACAGCGTCTCGCCCGGTGGAATGACCGAGATACGATAGGTCAATAGGGTCGTTCGATTGCCTGCTTCAATTTCGATGCCGACCAAATCTGTCCCGGTAAAGCCGTTCTTCGGCGAATAGAGCACGGCTACGGCGGGCGTCTTGCGGGCAGGGCAATTTCCCGCCGCGGCGACATCGACGGCGACGATCTGCATCAGGACCGTTCCGTTGGAAGGCCTGTCGCGCACCACGGGAATCGCAACCGGTGCCGGACCGCCGGTGCATCCCGGCTTGACATTCAACAGGTTCACGAGCGCAACGGATACGCCCTTTTTCGTCGTCAATTCCTTCGCGGTCTGCGCTGCCGCCGGGGCGACGCCGAGCGTCAGGATGACCAGGAAGGCGAGCGCGCTTTGCATGGTGATCTCCCTCTGCCGGCATCGCCGGCGGCGAACAGGACGTTGCCGCCGACTTGCTTGATCGCATCATGGTCAACCACGCAAGGCGTGACCAGGAGATCGCCGGCCGGCATGGCGTCGCAGACGATTGCCGGTTGTCCCGCCGGGCGATGTGGCGAAAAATCTACGCTTTCACCGCCTGGGTCTTTTTTGCGAGATCGAGCAGGGCTGCAACGAAAACCGCAAATCGATCGGCCGGCATCACCAGCCTGCCGACCAAGGCCGGACTGATCGATTTGGTGTCCGGGTCCAGTTGACGGGCCAGAAGCTCGAGGCGAACGACGCCGGATTCGATTGAACCGCCGAGAACCTGCCGCAAAGATCGTTGTCGTATTGTCGCGCCGAACAACCGTCGCTGCATCGCCGGTCTGCTGTTCTTCCGTCATCGCAATACCTCATGGCATGTAAAAACCGGGAAAGGGCGGATGAAACAGCCCTTCGAAGTGCAGTACACCATCCAATCCTGAATGATGAGGATTTCTTTGAAACTTCATTCTCGGGCGCGGTGCTGCCGTCCCGTAGACTGGCGTTCGCCTGGCTGGGCAGGCCGGGTCCGCACGAATGACGGCAGCCCCGAGTGCGCCGCGTCAGGCCGTCACGTCAACGCCCGCGGGCCGCGCACGACTTCCATATGGTTCTGGACCTCTTTGACGCCCGAAACCGCGCCGGCGAGCTTGCTGGCATCTTCCACGAGCGTGCTGTGGATCGCCATGCCGGTCAGCACGATCCTGCCTCCATCCGCCGTGGCTTCGACGCCGCTGACGCCCGTTCCGACGCCAAAGCGTTCGCGAAGCTTGATGCGGACGTGGGCTTCCAGGGCCTTGTCGTTGAGGATCGCCCGCGAGGCCTCGGTTTCCTGGAATTCCGGGCTCTCAACGAGATCGCAAACGAGCTTCGCACAGGTCTCGATCGAGCAGCGCTCGGTGTTGAGTACCAGATCGTAGAGCATCGATTCCTCGCGATCGATGCCATGGGCGTTTTGCAGCGTGATCTTGTGAGCGGCATCGTTGCGTTCTATTTCCTGCCTCGCGGCGCTCCTGTCCTTGATGTCGGGCCGCTCCATGACGGCGCGCTCGCGGACCTCCATCGGGGCACAGACGCGCACGCGCACCACGTGCGGCACGTCCCGCAGAATAACGCACGCGCCCCAACCGCGGATCACGACGTTTCCGTGGTTCGCCAGTTCGAGAATTTCCTCGGTTGTGTAACGCGCGAGGCGCTTGTTCCCGGTCTGCAAGCGCTCGAGCAGTGAGGCGCCGCCTTCGAGCAGATGATGGACGGCACTCTCCCGCACGTGCAGATGCTCGGCGATGTCATGCTCGACCATGTGATAGAGAACAACCGTGAGCCCCAGCCTCTCGGCCACGCGTTGCGCCACCTCCCTGCCACCGGAACCCATCTCCCGCGTCATCGCTACGACAGGCATCTTCTCCTCCTCTGGTTTCGGCGATTTGCGCGCCGATCTCGCAATCACTTGTGTCATCCGCTTCACGGCATAGGCGTCGGGCCGTCTCCTGCGCAGCACCCATTTCGCCAGCTCCATGACGATCAGCAATGTGGAGGAGACGGCGGTCGCGACCAGCCAGTCGAACGCCGACAACGCCGTCGTGTGGAACGCCGCCTGCAGGAACGGGACGTAAATCACCAGCAGCTGGGTGAACAGCGACAATCGCCACCGCGGCAATCAGCCATTTGTTTTCGAAGAAGCCGTCGAAGGCGCTGCGCCAGGTCGAGCGGCAGTTGAAGACGTTGAACAGCTGGAACAGCATCAGCGTCGTGAATGCCATGGTCCGCGCGTGGGTCCCGTCGGCCTCGTTGGGCGCGTTGCCGGTGGCGAACAGCGTGAACATCCCGCCCGGATAATAGGCATCGAGTACCGCGAGCGTGCCGACCATCATGATCAGTCCGATGCCGGCGAGGCGCCACCAGTCCTCGTTGGTCAGCACGCCGGTGCCGCGGCTGCGCGGCTGCCGGTACATCACGTCCGGGTCCTTGGGGTCGATGCCGAGCGCGAGCGCCGGCGGCCCGTCGGTGATCAGGTTGATCCAGAGCAGTTGCGCCGCGAGCAGCGGCAGGAACAGTCCGGGCTCTGCGTTGGTGAGGCCGAGCAACCCTGCGAACATCACGCCCGCGAACATCGTGAGCAGTTCGCCGGCGTTGGACGACAGCAGGTAGACCAGGTATTTGCGGATGTTGTCGTAGATCCCGCGGCCTTCCTCGATCGCCTTCACGATGCTGGCGAAATTGTCGTCGGTCAGAACCATGTCGGCGGCTTCCTTCGAAACGTCGGTGCCGGTGATGCCCATGGCGATGCCGATATTGGCGGTCTTGAGCGCGGGGGCGTCGTTGATGCCGTCGCCGGTCATGGCGACGATGTGGCCCTTGCGCTGCAGCGCGCTGACGATGCTCAGCTTGTGTTCGGGATCGACGCGGGCGAACACGCGCACCTGTTCGACGATGGCGTCGAGTTCCGCATCGCCCATCGCGCGCAGATCGACGCCGGTCACGGTCCGCATGCCCGGCTCGAAGATCTCCAGTTCACGGGCGATCGCTTCGGCGGTCGCCGGATGGTCGCCGGTGATCATCACGGTGCGGATGTGCGCCCGCTTGGCCACGGCGACGGCGACCTTGGCCTCGGCGCGCGGCGGATCGATCATGCCGACCAGGCCGAGCAGTACGAGATCATCCTCGATGCTGTCAGGCAGTTCGAAACCGGACGGCAGCTTGCCGGCGGCGTCGATGCCGAGATCGGCGGCCGGGATGGTGCGCGTGGCCACGGCGAGCGTGCGCAGCGCCTGGCCGGCCAACGCCTCGTTGCGCGTCGACAATCCGGCGAGACGTTGCTGGTCGAGCGGAACGGGCTTGCCGTCTTCCCAGACATAATCGCTCTTGGCGAACAGCACTTCCGGCGCGCCCTTGGCGAAGACGCGCAGGACGCCGGGGGTGTCGGGATCCAGATGCAGGGTGGTGTGGCGCTTGCGTTCGGAGGTGAAGGGGATTTCCGCAATGCGGGGCAGGCGTGCCAGGTCGGATTCGCCGATGCCGAACTTGCGGGCCGCGACGATCAGCGCGCCTTCCGTCGGGTCGCCCTGCACTTTCCAGCGATCCTCGCTGTGCACAAGCGCCGCGTCATTGGCGAGCGCCACCGCACGCAGCACTTGCGCCACCGCATCGCGAGCCGGCGAAGCCTCGGTGAGCGGTGCGCCGTCGATGGTGAATTCGCCTTCCGGAATGTAGCCGCTGCCGCCGACCTCGACGAGCGCCCCGGCCGTGAAGATCGCCCGCACCGTCATTTCGTTGCGGGTCAGCGTGCCGGTCTTGTCGGAGCAGATCACCGTGGCCGCGCCGAGCGTCTCGACGGCCGGAAGCTTTCGCACGATGGCATTGGCGGCCGCCATTCGCCGCACGCCGAGGCTCAGGCCCACGGTGACGATGGCCGGCAGCGCCTCGGGGATCGCCGCGACCGCGAGCGCCACGGCGAACAGAAACAGGCTGAGGATCGCGTTCAGATTCAGCACGGGACTGCTGAGCAGCCCGGTCGCGAACACCACGGCGCAAATTCCGAGCATGATGATGCTGAGACGCTTGCCGGTGCGGTCCAGTTCCTGCTGCAGCGGCGTCGGCTCCTTCTCGGCGGCTTCCAGCAGACCTGCGATACGCCCGACCTGGGTATCCATGCCGGTCGCGGTGATCACGGCGCGGCCACGGCCATAGGTCGCGACCGTGCTCGCGAACAGCATGTTGCGGCGGTCGCCGATGCCGATATCGGCGTCGATGGCTTGCGTCTCCTTCGTCACCGGCACGCTTTCGCCGGTCAGCGGTGCCTCGTCGACGTGGAGGTTGGCGCTTTCGACGATCCTTGCGTCCGCCGGAATCTTGTCGCCGGCTTCGACCAGCACGATGTCGCCCGGCACGATGTCGTGAGCCGGGATGCGCTGGCGCTCGCCGTCACGAATCACCGTCGATTCGGGAGCGGCAAGGGCCATCAAGGCGCGAACCGAGCGCTCCGCCCGCGCCTCCTGGAAATAACCGAGCATGGCGTTCAGCACGACGATCGCCAGGATGACGATGGCCTCGTAAGGCAGCGCGCTCTCGCGGGGATCCTGCAGCAGCCACTCGATCCCCGAAATGACCGTCGCGACCAGCAGGATGATGACGAGGAAATTCTGGAACTGCTCGATGAGCCGCCGCCACCATGGCGTCTCCGGTGCGCTCTTCAGCTGGTTCGGCCCGTACCGATCGAGACGCTGTTGCGCCTCGGAACCGCTCAAGCCGCGCGTGATGTCGGACCCGAATGCCGAGACGACCGATTCAACCGGTTCGCGGTGAGGCGCCGCCGAACTGCGCGGCTCGGCCGGCTGTTCGGTTGATGACGTCATTCTGCCGGCGCGGTGGGGTAAGGGTCTGCAGCATTGGAGTTCCTGTGCGCATGAGGTTGGGTGGCGCGCAGGAACTGAAGTGGGATCTGGACTTCGGCGGAGGGAAGATCAATGCGGCACAGCCGGAAATCGCGAGGCGCCCGGGATAGCCCGGGCGCGGCATACGATCCCTCGATCAGCCGGACACCGTGCCTGATGGTGCCGGGAGCAATCTGTGCAACAATAATGGACACCATTGCCTTGGGCATGGCGACCTCCATCCAGTGGACATCCAAGTCTTCACCCCCTGCGGTCGAGCCGTACAGGCGCGTCCGCAGAGCGTCCAACTTCAGTTCCTGGCAAAGGTCTTGCCGCAACGCCTGGCTCGCGTTGCCCATACGGCCGGAGATCGAGATCTCGTGCTGACGACCGTGTGACGAGGCTACTCCCCTTTGGCGGGTAGTACCCGTGACTATAGGCATCAAGCGCGGAAAAGCAAACGACTTTCGCCACCTGACAGGGTAGCGCTGCTTTCCCGACGATTTCCCTGCACTGCTTCTGCTGCTAAATCGGCTATCGAACTCAGCGCCAGGACGGTTGAGAACCAAGCATGTACCCCGACCCGAAATCGCAGTCCCAAAAACTCTACACCCGCGCGCTTGCCGAGCCTGCCCGGCGGCAACACCCGCACCACCGTCTTCATGAAGCCCTACCCGATCTATGCCGCGCGCGGCGAGGGTTGCCGGGTGTTCGATGTCGACGGCAATTGCTATATCGACTGCATCAACAACTTCACCTCGCTGATCCATGGCCACGCCCATCCGGCGCTGGTGGCGGCTGCGACAAAACAGCTGGCGCTGGGATCGGCGTTCGGTCTGCCGACGGAGTCCGAGATCGATCTGGCGGAATTGTTGGCGTCGCGCCTGCCCTCGGTCGAGCAGGTTCGTTTCACCAATTCCGGCACCGAAGCCGTTATGATGGCGCTGAAGGCGGCGCGGGCGTTCACCGGCCGGCCGAAGATCGCCAAATGCGAGGGCGCCTATCACGGCTCCTATGACTATGCCGAAGTCAGCCTCGATCCAGTGCCGGAAGCCTGGGGCCGCAATGCGCCGGTCTCGGTGGCCTATGCAAAGGGCACCCCGGACAATGTGCTGGCCGATGTCGTCACCATCCCCTTCAACGATGCCGAGGCCGCAGTCAGCCTGATCCGCGAGCATGGCGCGGAGCTCGCCTGCGTGCTGGTCGATCCGATGCCGAACCGCGCGGGGCTGGCGCCCGCCGACAAGGCCTATCTCGAGGCGCTGCGCACGGTCACGCGCGAGGTCGGCGCGCTGTTGATGTTCGACGAGGTCATCACCTTCCGCCTCGGTTATCGCGGCGCGCAGGGGCTTTGGGAGATCGATCCCGATCTGACCACGCTCGGCAAAATCATGGGCGGCGGCTTTCCGGTCGGCGCGGTCGGGGGCAAGCGGGAATTCATGGCGGTGTTCGATCCAACCTCAGGCAAGCCGGCGCTGCCGCATGGCGGGACCTTTTCGGCCAATCCGGTGACGATGCGCGCCGGGATCGCGGCGATGGAGTTGCTCGATGAAGCGGCGTTCGCGCGGCTCGATGCGATCGGCGAGGCGGTGCGCGGCGGCATCGACGAAGCCTTCCGCCGCCATGGCGTTCCCGGCCGCACTGTCGGGCTCGGATCGCTGCTGAAAGTACATTTCGCCGATCGCCCGGTCCGCGACTACCGCTCGGCCTATCCGAGGAAGCGGAAGCGCAGCGATCGGCGATCTTCCATCGCGGCCTGCTCAATCGGGGCGTGCTGGCGGCGGGCTATGGATTGATGGCATTGTCGACGCCGATGACGCGATCAGGATATCGAGACCATCGTCAAGGCGGCGTCGGAAGCCCTCGCCGAGGTCGCGGCCTCGGCCTGACGCAGTCGTCACTCAACTCCGCAGGAGCGCATGTCCAGCAAAATCGATCCCATCACGCGATCCGTGGTCCAGCACCGGCTGAGCTCGATCGTGAAGGAAATGGGCGAAGCCATGCTTCGCACCTCCTATTCGCAGATCCTCAATTCCAGCCGCGATTTCTCGCTGGCGATCTGCGACACGCAGCGCCCGCCTGATCGCGCAGGCCGATCATCTGCCGGTCCATGTCGGCGCGCTGCCGTGGGCGACGCTGGTGGTCGAGGACCGGTTCAAGGACGTCGCGCCCGGCGACGTGTTTCTGCTCAACGATCCCTATCACGGCGGCAGCCATCTGCCCGATCTCACCGTCTTCGTGCCGGTATTCTCCGGCGACAAGCGCCTGCTCTGGACCATCGTCCGCGCCCATTTTAGCGATATCGGCGGCGCCACCCATGGCGCCTATAATCCCGGCGCCACCGAGATCTGGCAGGAAGGGCTGCGCGTCCCGCCGATCAGGCTCTACGAGGCCGGCCGGCCGCGCGAGGATCTGCTCGACCTGCTGGCGCTGAACGTCCGCAATCCCGCGCGAGTTTCGCGGCGACCTCGCCGCGATGCTGGGGGCGGCGCATCTCGGCGAGCGGCGTGTTTCAAAACTGTTCAGCGAGTTCGGCGCGCCGGTGGTCGAAGCCGCCATCGAGGCGATCCTCGATGCGACCGAGCAGCAGACCCGGGCCGTGGTCTCGACCTGGAAGGACGGCGTGTTCTTTGGCGAGGCCTTTCTCGACGATGACGGCCATGGCCGCAGCGATATCCGGATCGCGGCCAAGGTCACCAAGAAGGGCAGCGACATCGAGGTCGATCTGTCGGACTCCGATCCGCAGTCGACCAGTTTCGTCAATTCCTCGCATGCCAATATGCAGGCGGCGGTGGCGATGGCGTTTGCCTATCTGATCGACGCCGAAATCCCCAAGAACACCGGCGCGCTGCGCCCGTTGAAGGTGATCGCGAAGCAGGGGACCATCGTCTGGGCCGATCCCGGCCGTCCGGTGACGCTGTGCACCAGCCATCCCTCCAATGAAATCGTCGAAGCGATCGTCAAGGCGCTGTCGGCGTCCTGTCCTGATCGCGCCATGGCGGGCTGGAGCCGCCGCTTCCGGATCGCGATCCAGGGCGAGGATCCGCGCACCGGCAAGAATTTCATCTGGCACCTGTTTCAGGCGCGCCCGGGCGGCGGCGCCTCGTCCGGCGGCGACGGCTATTCGTCGATCGGCGAATGGCACAGCGTCGGCGGCCTCAAATTCGGCAGTCTCGAGGTCGCGGAGGTGCGCTTTCCCCTGCACTTTCGCCAGCATGAATTCCGCGAAAACTCCGGCGGCGACGGCCAGTTTCGCGGCGGCCTCGGCGTCGCGCTCGATCTGGTGCTGGAGACCGCAAAAGCCCGCGCGCGGCAACACCGCGGGCGACGGCGTGCGCCACGGCCCGTGCGGCATGCTCGGCGGCGAAGACGGCGTGCCGCACGATTACCGGCTGATCTCCGAAGGCCGCGCGCCGCGCGCGCTGCGCACCAAGGAAGTCGGCATCGATCTGCGTCCCGGCGATTGCCTCGAAATCCGCTCCTCCGGCGGCGGCGGCTGGGGGCCGCCGGCCAAGCGCTCGGCGGAGGCCCGGCAGCGTGACCGCGAGCAGGGACTTGTCACCGGCGATGCGCCAGCGGGGCAGAGCTCCTGACTGTACACGATCGGAATTGACGTCGGCGGCACCTATACGGATCTGGTCGCCATCGACGGCGGACGGCAACACCGTCTTCGCAAAATCGCCGTCGACGCCAGCGGACCAGTCGGTCGGCGTCATGGCGGGGCTGGAAGAACTGGCGCGGCGGCTGAAGCTTGACGCGCGCGGACATGCTTGGGATGACCGACCGCATCGTGCACGGCACCACGGTCGCGACCAACGCGCTGCTCGAGCGCAAGGGCGCCAAAGTCGCGCTGCTCACCACCGAGGGCCATCGCGACGTGATCGAGATGCGCGAGGGTCTGAAGGACAACCGCTACGATCTGCGTTCGCCGCCGCCGCCGCCGCTGGTGCCGCGCGAGCGGCGGTTCGGCGTGAGGGAGCGGCTCAAGGCCAATGGCGAGATCGCGATCCCGCTCGACGAGACGCTCGCTCGATGAGGCCATCGCCGCGATCCGCCGCTCCGGCGCCACTTCGGTCGCGGTCTGCTTTCTGCACGCCTATCTCAATCCCGTGCACGAACTCGCCGCCGTCGAACGGCTGGCGCGCGAACTACCCGAGGTCAGCATTTCAGCAGGTCGAGCGACGTGCTGCCGCAGATCAAGGAATATGAGCGGGTCTCGACCACGATCGTGAACGCCTATGTCCGGCCGCTGGTGCGGCACTATCTGGCCAATCTGGAACAGCGCCTCGACCGAAGCCGGCTTCAAGCGGCACGCTGTTCGTCATCCTGTCGCATGGCGGCATGGCGCCGGTGGAGGAAGCCTCGCGGCTGGCCGCGGGCACGGTGCTGTCAGGCCCGGCCGGCGGCATTTCCGGCGGCCGGCGCTGCGCCGACCTGCTCGGCATTCCCGATCTCGTGCCGTTCGACATGGGCGGCACCTAGCACCGACATCTCGCTGATCTCGGAGGGCCGCGCCTCGCTGTCCGCCGACGGCTCGCTGGCCGGCCAGCGCATCGCGCTTGCGCAGCCTCGACATCGCCAGCATCGCGGCCGGCGGCGGCTCGATCGCGTCGCGTCGATGCCGGCGGCACCTTGCGGGTCGGCCCGGAAAGCGCGGGCTCGGTGCCGGGGCCGGCCTGCTACGGCAATGGCGGCGAACGCCGCCACCGTCACCGACGCCAATGTCGTGCTCGGCTATCTCGACGCTGCCGCCTTCATGGGCGGCGCGCGTCCGCTCGATCGCGCGGCGGCGGAAGCCGCGGTCGACCGCGTCGCGGCGTCGCTCGGTCTGACGCGGCTCGAAGCCGCCGCCGGCATCTACCGCATGATCAACCTGAAGATGGCCGACGGCATCCGGCTGATGACCCTGCGCCGCGGCGTCGATCCGAGAAAGTTTGCGCTGCTGAGTTTTGGCGGCGCGGCCGGCCTGCATGCCGCCGAGGTCGCGCGCGAACTCGATATCAAGCGCATCATCGTGCCGATTGCGGCCTCGGTGCTGTCGGCCTGGGGCATGCTGACCAGCGATTTGCGCTACGAGGTCAGCCGCACCCATTATGGCGCCGGCGCGCGCGTCTCGGCGGACGAAGCGCGAAAACTGTTCGCCGAGCTGGAGCGCGCAGGCCACCGGCCGGCTGCGCGCCTGGTTCGGCGGCCCGATGACGACGGAGCGCTCCGCCGAAATGCGCTACGGCGAGCAGATTTTCGAGATCGACGTCGCGCTCGACGGCCTCGACTGGAACGCGCCTCGCTGGTCGACGCCATCGAGGACCGCTTCCACCGCCGCCACGAAGAACTCTACACCTATGCCTCGCGCGACCAGGAAGTGGTGTTCGTCAACGCCCGCGTCGCCGCGGTCGGCGAGGTGTCGCAGCGCGGGCAGGATACGCGGCCGACGCCGTCGGCGGCAGCGTGCTCGCCGCGCGCGACGCGGCAGGCCTGGTTCGGCGCAGTGGCGCGAAGTCCCGGTCTATGCGCTCGACGACCTCGGCCCGGCCACACGCTGGCGGGCCCCGCGATCATCGAGGCCGAGACCACCACGGTGGTCGTCAACGACGGCGACCGGGTGACCGTCAACGCGCTGGGCTGGCTGGATATCGAGCTGCGGTGATAGGGTCGGCATCAACCATCGCAAATGGAGCAGCCTCTTGCCGTTGTGGACCTGCGAACAATGTGGCGCCCAGTTTCCTGAAAGCAGCGAGCCGCCGGCATCATGCCCGATCTGCGAGGAGGAGCGGCAGTACGTGAACTGGAAAGGCCAGAGCTGGCTCAGTCGCGAGGAGTTTGCGAAAACCCACAAACTGGTCTGGCGCGATGATCTCGGTCTTCCCGGCATCGCCGTCGAGCCAGGCTTCGCGATCGCGCAGCGCGCGCTGCTGGTGCGCGAAGCCGGATGGCTGCGTGCTCTGGGATTGCGTTCCCCTGGTTACCTCAGGTGCCGTCGAATACGTCAAATCGCTCGGCGGTTTGAAAGCGATTGCAGTCTCGCACCCGCATTTCTATGGCGCCATCGCCGACTGGAGCGAAGCCTTTGGCGGCGTGCCGATCTATCTGCACGCCGACGACCGCCAATGGGTGACGCGGCCGCATCCCGCGATCGTGTTCTGGCGGGGGGAAAGTCACCTTCTCTCAGACGATATTGCGCTGGTTCGCACCGGCGGGCATTTTGTCGGCGCCACCATCCTGCACTGGCGCCAGGGCGCCGAAGGCCGCGGCGCCCTGCTGACCGGCGACGTCGCCATGGTGGCGATGGATCGCCGGTCCCTGAGTTTCATGTACAGCTATCCGAACCTCATTCCCCTGAATGCGAAGTCCGTCGAAGGCATCGCAGCTGCGGTCGCGCCGCTGGCGTTCGATCGCATCTATGGCGGCTGGTGGGGCCGCAACATCGCGGCCGGCGCCAGGGCAGCCTTCGATGCCTCGGTCCGGCGCTATCTCGCGGCGATTTCGGATCGGCCGCAGCGCCGATAGCCGGCCCGATCTACTTCTTCTGCCCGTAATTCAACAACCCGCCCAGCCCCTTCGGCGGATGCGCGCGCATCGCCGCTTCGTTCGGCTCTGTGCCCCAGCCGGGGCGGTCGGGGATCACCAGATGGCCATCGACGATCTCGGGCAGGTGGGTGAACAATTCGTGATCCCATTCCAGCCGGTCGATGTCGATTTCCATGATCCGCAAATTCGGCACCGCGGCGCAGAAATGCGCGTTCATCATGCTGCAGAGGTGGCCGTAGAAATTATGCGGGGCGACGTTGACCTCGTGGGCTTCGGCTGAGGCTGCGATCTTCATCGACTGCCAGACCCCGTTCCAGGGCGTGTCGATGATCGCGACATCCATCGCCTGCTCGCGGAAGTAGGGCAGGAATTCGCGCAGGCCCAGCAGCGTCTCGCAGGAGGAGATGGGATGCGGGCTCTGCCGCCGGATATAGCCGAGCGCTTCCGGACTGAAACTGTCAATCTCGATCCAGAACATGTCGAGGTCGGCGATGGTGCGCAGGATTTTCAGGTAGCCTTCGGTCTTGGCGTTGAAATTGAGGTCGAGCAGAATATCGACATCGGGCCCGGCGCCGTCGCGGATCGCTTCCAGATGCATGCGCAAATCGCGCAACACCTTGCGGTCGACATTGATCTCCGGCTCGAACGGCGAACCGAAGCCGGGACGCCAGCCCTGCGGCTTGCCGTCGGTGTAAGTAAAAATGTTGGTCTTCAGCGCGGTGAATTTCTTGTCCTTCACCTCGCGGCCGATCGCCTTGACGCCGTCGAGATCGGTGATCGCGGGCTTGTACCAGCCGGGATGGTTGATGCGCCAGGTCGCGCAATGCGACCAGTACACGCGCACGCGGTCGCGGATCTTGCCGCCGAGCAGTTCGTAGCAGGGCACGCCCAGCAGCTTGCCCTTGGCGTCGAGCAGCGCGTTCTCGATCGCGCCCAGCGCCAGCGCCACCACGCCGCCGGTGGCGGGTCGCGTCGCCGCCGAAAGCTCGGCAAAGATCCGCTCATGCGCGAACGACGTTCTGCCCGACCACGCGGCCGGACAGCCGCTGGATCGCGGTGCCGACGCCGGGCGCGCCAAATCCCTCGTCATATTCGCTCCAGCCGACCACGCCGTCCTCGGTCGATCACCTTGACGAAATGGTAGTTCCGCCAGCCGGCGTCGCAGGCGAGAATTTCGACGCTTGTGATCTTTGATGAAGTCTTCGTCATGGCGTTTCCCTTTGTTCTCTTGAAGCGAACTCTCGCTCGCCGGTCTTGGTGGTTAACGCGCCAGCGCCTGCGCGATGATGTCGGAGCCTTTTTCCGCGACCATGATGGTGGCGGGATGAATGTTCGGCGACGGCATCGCCGGCATCACGGAGGCGTCGGCCACGCGCAGCCCCTCGATGCCGCGCACGCGCAGGGAACTGTCCACCACGGCGCCGGTCATCCTCGCCCATCCGGCAGGTGCCGCAGGGATGATAGACCGTCGAGCCCATGCTGCGGACGTAGTCGGCGATCTCGTCATCGGTTTCGATCTCCGGCCGCGGCCGCACCTGTTCGGTCACCAGCGAGCGGAACGGCTCGGTGGCGGCGATCTGCCGGCCGATGCGGAAGCCCGCCAGCATGATCCGGATGTCGTCGGGTCGGTCAGATAATTGGCGAGGATCCGCGGCGGCATCTTGCCTGCGGGATCGCGCAGCGTGATCTCGCCGCGGCTCTTCGGCCGGCAGACGCTGAAGATGAAGGTAAAGCCGGGCCAGCGGTGCAATCCGAGTCTTCAGACTGTCCGACGAGAAATTCAGCACCTGGTACTGCAGGTCCGGCACCGGCTCCGACGGGCTCGACTTGCAGAACAGCGTCGCCTCGGTGGCGCCGACCGCGAGCTGGCCGGTGCCCGTGAACAACCATTGCAGCGCCATGCCGGCCGATTTCAGCGGGTTCATCACGGCTTCGTTGAGCGTGTCGCCGCTGCTGGTCTTGAAGGCAAAACTGGCCTGGTAGTGATCCTGCAAGTTCTTGCCGACGCCGGGCAGATCCAGTTTCACCTCGATGCCATGCTGCCTGAGTTCGCCGGCAGGGCCGATGCCGGAGGCCAGCAGCAGCACCGGCGAATTGATCGCGCCGCCGGACAGGATCAGTTCGCGCCGCGCGCCGATGCGCTGCACCCGGCCGTCGCGCTCGACCTCGACGCCGACGGCGCGGTTGCTCTCGAACAGGATCTTCCGCACATGGGTGTCGGGTCATCAGCGCCAGGTTTTTCCGTTTCAGGTTCGGCCGGAGGTAGCCGACCGCGGTGGAGCGGCGCCAGCCATTGTGGACGTTGAGCGGCGCAAAGCCGACGCCGTCGATGCGCTCGCCGTTGAAATCGCGGTTGTGCGGTATTGCAGTCGCTCGCAGGCCTCGACGAAGGCCTTTGCCACCGTGGAGGGTCGCTTGACGTTGGTGATCGTTATCGGCCCGCCGGTGCCGCGCCATTCATTGGCGCCGTCGACGCAATGCTCCATCCGCTTGAAATAGGGCAGCACGTCGCGGTAGCCCCAGCCCTGCGCGCCCAGCTGCTGCCACCCGTCGTAATCGCTCGGCGCCCCGCGCAAAAACACCAGCCCGTTGATCGAGCCGGAGCCGCCGACAACCTTGCCGCGCGGCCAGATGATGCTGCGGCCGCCGAGCCCCGGCTCCGGCTCGGTCTCGTAGCCCCAATTGATATCCGGATTGGGCACCAGCTTGCCAAAGCCCCGGGGGATATGGATCCAGGGATTTCGGTCGCGCCCGCCTGCCTCGATCGCACACAGCGAGATTTTGGGGTTTTCCGTCAGCCGCGCCGACAGCACGCATCCGGCTGATCCGGCGCCGACGACCACGACGTCGAATTCCGCGTCAAACTCCGGTTTTTGCATTGGTTTCCTTACCCCGGAGGCACGCGCGGCTGCGCCGCTGCAAGACTTTTTAGCTCAAGACTTGGCAGCCATGGTATCGCGATATCGGATTGTTGCGCAATCTGCCGGGCGGGTCGCGGAATCGCCGCTAGCGGAATTCGGCCCGCGATCCAGTGATCAAGCGACAGCAGTCCCGGGCCCCGGGCGATCACCAGCAGAAAGCAGGCTGCCCACACGCCATGCGTCGGCCAGGCGTCGGGATAGACGAAGATTTCGATCACCGCGGTCATGACCAGCAGCGCCAGCGCCGAAAACCGCGACGCCAGGCCGATCACCAGCAGGATCGGAAACAGGTGCTCGGCGACAGCTGAGGCATAGGCGGCAGCTTCGGGATCGATCAGCGGCAGTTGATATTCGTCATGGAACAGCGCGATTGCGCTCGGCTTGAGATGCCAGCCTGCGACCTTGGTCTGGCCCGACTGCCAGAACACGGCGGCCGGAAAAATCCGCGCCGCGAGCGCGATCAGCCAATAGGGAATCCGGTCCAATGCCGCGATGGCGCGCCGGACCATCCGCACCGGCAGGATCGCCGATGGCGTCGCCGCCGGGAACGGCTTGCTGACGGCGGTCATGATGGCCTCGCCTTCGGGGACGCGATGCCGTGCGCGATATTCGAGCCGATCAGTCCCGCGAGATTGCCGGCGAGATCGAAATCGCTGTGGTCGGCAAGCCCGGCCGCCGCCGCTTTGCCGAGCGGCGAGCCTGCGGCGAGCGCCAGCAGGAACGCCGCGCCGCCGGGCGGCAAGCCCCGTACTTCCACCTCGAGCTGCGGCCGCGCCACCAGCGCGTCCTGGCCGCAAAAATCCGCGATAGGGCCGAGCGGCAGCTCGCCGCTGTTCATCGCCCAGATCGTCACGATCGGATAAGGCGAGCGGACGATTTCGACCGACGGGTGCAGATCGATGCGGAGATCCGGCAGCTTATCGGGGTCGAGGGCCGCGAAAGCGTCTGCATGCAGCGGCGTGGCGTCTTCCGCATGATAGGCGCGGGTGCGCGCCGCCTCGAGTCTTGCCACGTCGGCCAGATAGGGAAGCTCGCGCGCCGGTTCGAAGGCGGCGATGAAGCCTGAGAATTCGTCGCCGAAGCTCGCAAGCTGCGGCGAGCGCGGCGGCTGCGCTATCACGAATTCCCGCGCCATGCCTGCAAAGAATTCCCCGCCCACCAGCTTTTCGACCACCGGGAAACGCTGTTGCAGCGCCTTGACGAGGCCGGCCATTACGTTGTTGCGGTAGACCGCAAAGCGGCGCGCCGGGACGGCGGCGTTATGTGCCGCAACTTCAGCCGGAACGCCAAGTGCCGCATCCAGCAGCGCGCCCGCAAACGATGCCTCGAAGGTTGCGGGCATGGTCCCTCTCATGCCGCCGACGCGCGCGTGCCGCGGGACAGGATATCCCGGGCCGCGGCGGCCTCGGCGCGCAGCACCGGCCATGCCGGCACGTCATTGTCCCATTCGATCAGGGTCGCAACGGCGCCGGTGCGGGCGAGCACGTCGCCGTACAATTTCCAGACCTCGGCGGCGACCGCCGTGCGGTGACTGTCGATCAGCAGGCGTGCGCCGGAATCGTCGGCATCCTCGTCATGCCCGCCGAGATGGATTTCCCTGACCCGGTCCAGCGGAAACCGCTCGAGATAGTTCTTCGGGGAAGTGCCGTGATTGGTGGCCGACACGAACACATTGTTGATGTCGAGCAATAGCCCGCAGCCGGTCCGCCGCGACAGTTCGGCGAGGAAGTCGACCTCCGGAATGGTGCTTTCGGCAAAACTCAGATAGGTCGACGGGTTTTCCAGCAGCATCTGGCGCCCGAGCGCGGTCTGCACCTCGTCGACATGCTCGGCGACCCGCGCCAGCGTCGCCTCAGTGTAGGGCAGCGGCAGCAAATCGTTGAAGTAGACGCCATCATGCGAGGACCAGGCCAGATGTTCGGAAAAGCTCGCAGGCTGATAGCGGTCGCAGACCCGCTTCAGGCGCACCAGGTGATCGCGGTCGAGCGGCTGCATCGAGCCGATCGATAGCCCGACGCCATGCACCGACACCGGATAGCGCTCCCGCAACGCGGTGAGATGGGCATGCGGCGGGCCGCCAGCGCCCATGTAGTTCTCGGCATGGACCTCGAAGAATCCGACCGGCTGCGCCGTGGCGAGGATTTCGCCGAGATGCTCGGGTTTGAACCCGACGCCGGCGGAAACCGGCAGATTAGCCTTGAGGGACATTCGTTACGCTCACTCTGCCTGTGAGGCTGGCGGGCGCGCGCGAATGACGCGCACGCCCTGCACTGGAATCAGGAACTCGGCTCAGGATTTGATCGGTTCGAGCGAGCCCGTGCCCTTCGGCGTCTTGATGGTCGCGCAGGTTCCCTTGGCGACATACTTCCAGGCGTTGCCCTGGTGGTCGGCTTTGGCGGTGCCTGCGCAGGTGGTGCCGGCGCCGGCGGCGCAGTCATTCTCGCCCTTCATGGCGATGCCGTAGCACTTGTCCATGGTGGGCTGCGGTGGTTTCGGCGCCGCGTACGCTTGAGCTGCGACCATCGTGAGTGCGGCGGCGAGCGAACCGGCGAGGGTAGCCTGGGCCATGACGTTTTTCGTGTTCATCGTGTGGTCCTTTTCCTTTGATTCATGATCGCCAGTGCCGGTCAGCACCGCGCGTCCAATCGAACTACGCGCCGATCCCCAAAGCATTACGCCGGCCGCGGTCGAATCGCTTCACGATCCCGTGAATGCCACTCCGGCGGCCTATTTGGTTTGCATGGCGCTGGTCGCTTCCCAATCCTCGCCCGGCGGCGCGTGAAGGAAATCGCGGCACCGTTCGAGCATGATTTGCGCCGGCCGGTCCTCCGGGCGTGCTTCGAGCACCTGCTGAAACTGGCCGATGGCGCCGCTGAAATCGCGCGCGCGGTAGGCGGCAAGGCCGGCTTCAGAGGCCGCTACCCAAGCAGGCAGCGTTGTATCGTCGCTATCGAGCAATTCGAAAATGGCGATTCCGCCCTCCCGTCCGTAAACCGTCAAGCGGTCGAGTTCGCGCACCCTGATGCGATCGCCGGCGAGGCGGCGGGTCTCCTCGCCGATGATGATGTCGG
Source organism: uncultured Alphaproteobacteria bacterium (assembly GCA_963706975.1). Classification (GTDB taxonomy): domain Bacteria; phylum Pseudomonadota; class Alphaproteobacteria; order Rhizobiales; family Xanthobacteraceae; genus Bradyrhizobium. Next base: position 57,904 of record CAVPOL010000047.1, on the reverse strand, counting down.
TGCCGTATTCCTTGTTGGCGCCTTCCAGCCGGCTCGCGATATTCACGGCATCGCCGATCACGGTGTAATTGAGCCGCAATTCCGACCCGATATTGCCGACCAGCATATCGCCGGAGTTGAGGCCGATCCGAACCCTGAGCGGCCGGCCGGCATCGTCGGCAAGCCCGGATTCCCGCAGCGCGCGCTGGCAGGCCAGCGCCGCCCGGCAGGCATCGACGGCGTGATCGGCGTTGCTCGCGGGCGCGCCCCAGAACGCCATCACGGCGTCGCCGATGAACTTGTCGATGGTGCCGCCGTGGCTGGCAACCTCGCGCGACATCACGTCGAGATAACTCGACAGCAGCGGGACGATCCGGTCGCCGAGCCGCTCCGACAGGCCGGTAAATCCGGCAATGTCGGCAAACAACACCGTCAGCGGCTTGATCGAGCCGCCCGGGCGCGGTTCGATGCCTTCGCGGACCAGCATCCTCACGAGATCGGCCGGGATGTATTTGCGGAAGGCGGCCAGCCCGCTGGCCATGTCGGCGATAGCGCCCGACAGGTTCTCGATTTCGGTCAGGCGCGAGGCGTGCCGCCGCACCCGGTCGAGGTCGAAGCGGGCGACGTGCTTGAGTTCGTCGACCACGACGATCAACGGCGCCGCGATGATGCGCCGCGCCAGCCATGCCGACAGCAGGCCCGCGGCCAGGATGAGGACGGCGAGACCGATCAGCAGTTGACGGATCGTCGCCTCGATCGGTCCCAAAAACTCCTTTTCCGGGATCACGGTCGCCAGCGTCCAGCCGAGAAAGGCAAGCGGCGTCAGGGTGACCGCATAGGCCTCGCCGGCCTGTTCCAGCCGTACCTGGCCGGCAGCCTTGTTGTCCGAACCGGCGCCGCCTGCCTGCCGGACCGCCCTCTGCGCGATCGTCAGCAAGGGCTGGTCGGCGCGCTGCATGTTCAATTCGTCCGCGTCCGGATCGGGGGCGGCGATGGTGCTGCCGTCGCTGCCAAGAATAAAAGCCGCGCCTGACTGGCCGACCGAGAGCTGCGACAGGAACTGGGCGAGGCGGGTATATTCGATGATGATGGCGAGCACGCCCTGGCGCTTCTGGTAGACGTCGATCGGTCCGGCAAAGGCGATCGACGGCCGCGTTCCCACCGGATGGACCATGACATTGAACCAGCGCGGCTCGTCGGCTGAAATCGCCGCGCGAAACCATTCCTGTTCCGTCACCTTGTAATCGGTATCCTCGAAGCGACGCTTCTCGAACTCGATGTCGCCGACCACCACCTGGTACTGATCGACCCGCCGCTTGACCACGCCGTCGACCGGCGCAATCTCCATCATTTCCAGCGCGAGATCGCCGAGCTTGTGCGCGGCAAAGAACGCGCCGTCCGGCCAGCCGAATGCCACCCAGGAGATGTTCGGCTGCGACTGCAATTGCGACAGGAACACGAATTCGCGCTTGTCCGCTTCGCGCGTCTCCAGCACGTTCTGCAGGAACAGGGTGCGGATGGCGGTGTGCGCGGCGCGCGCCTCGGTCGTGATGACCGTGACTTCCTTTTCGACCGCCTGGACGATCTGCCGGTTGATGGTGTCCGCGAGCGCGTGGCTGTTGGATTCCGCGGTCCGCCACCACAACAAATGGACGCCGGCGGCGCTCACCAGGATCGAGGCGAGGACGAGGCCCGAGATCGCCAGCCGAATGCCGATGCGCATGGTGATCCAAAACTCCTGCCGGCGGGAACCGGCATTATAGGCCTAAAAGCGCCCCGGCCGCGGCCCTGTTCCGCGGTCGGCGCGTCAGCGGCCCTCACGGGAAATGGCGGGCTTCGCTACCTCGAACTTGCCTAAAGGCATGCTATCGCTATATCGGAATTTTCCGCCTCCTGTCGCACCATTGAGCGAGACCGATAATGACTGCCACCACTGCCGATACCGCCCCCGTCTCCCAGTCGTTCCAGGCCGAAGTCGCCGAATTGCTCAATCTGATGGTGCATTCGGTTTATTCGGAAACCGATATTTTCCTGCGCGAACTGATCTCAAATGGCTCGGACGCCTGCGACAAGCTGCGCTATGAGGCGATCGCCCATCCCGAACTGATCGCAGATGGCGAGGCGCCCAAAATCCGGATCGCGCCGGACAAGAAGGCCGATACGCTGAGGGTGCTCGATACCGGCATCGGCATGGACCGCCAGGAACTGATCGACAATCTCGGCACCATCGCCCGATCCGGCACCAAATCCTTCCTGTCGCGGCTCTCCGAGGCCAAGGACGGCGCAGGCCTGATCGGCCAGTTCGGCGTCGGTTTCTATTCCGCCTTCATGGTGGCCGACCGCATCGTCGTCACCAGCCGCCGTGCCGGCAGCGACGAGGTCTGGACCTGGTCGTCGTCCGGCGGCGCCGGATTTGAAGTCGCGCCGGCCAGCGAGGAAGACGCGGCGCGGATCGCGCGCGGCACCGAGATCATGCTGCACCTGAAAGCGGATGCGAAAAAATATCTCGAGGCTTACGAGATCGAGCGCATCGTCGGCGCCTATTCCGACAACATCCAGTTCCCGATCGAACTGGTGCCGGAAGAGGGCGAGCCGCGCCAGATCAATTCGGCGAGCGCGCTGTGGCAGCGCTCGAAGTCGGAACTGCAGCCGGAGGATTACGCAAGGGCCTACAAGTCGATCGCCAACGCCTTCGACGAGCCGGCGATGACGCTGCATTACCGCGCCGAGGGCCGCTACTCCTATGCGGTGCTGCTGTTCGCGCCCTCGACAAAACCGTTCGACCTGTTCGAGCCGCAGCGCAAGGGCCGGGTAAGACTGTATGTCCGCCGCGTCTTCATCACCGACGACGCCGATCTGTTGCCGGCGTATTTGCGCTTCATCCGCGGCGTGGTCGACAGCGAGGACCTGCCGCTCAACATCTCGCGCGAGATGCTGCAGAACAATCCGCAGCTGGCGCAGATCCGCAAGGCCGTGACCACGCGCGTCGTCAGCGAGATTGAAATCGCTTGGCGAAAAAGAGCCGGAAAATTTTTCGAAGGTCTGGGACGCTTTTGGTCCCGTGATCAAGGAAGGCCTCTACGAGGACTTTGAGCGCCGCGAGAAACTTTTGGCGCTGTCGCGCTTCACCACCACGTCAGGCGAAAACCGTTCGCTGAAGCAGTATATGGCTGACGCCAAGCCGAACCAGACCGAAGTGTATTTCCTGGTCGGCGACAGCATCGAGCGGCTGAAGTCGAATCCGAAACTGGAATTGGCCGCTGCCCGCGGCATCGAGGTGCTGCTGCTGACCGATCCGGTCGATGCGTTCTGGACCTCGGCGCCGCTGGATTTCGAGGGCAAGAAGCTGAAGTCGCTGAGCCAGGGCGACGTCGATTTCGGCCTGATCCCGCTGCTCGACGACAACAAGGACGAGGCCAAACCCGAGGCCGACGAGGCCGCGACGATCGCGCTGATAAAAGCCAATCTCGGTGAGCGCGTTTCCGACGTCCGCGCTTCGCAGCGGCTGACATCGAGCGCCTCATGTCTCGTGGCCGGCAGCCACGGCCCGGACCGCGAGCTGGAGCGCCTGCTGGCGCGACAAAATCGCGGCGCGGGCTCCAGGCCGATCCTGGAAATCAATCTGCGCCATCCGCTGGTGGCGGCGATCTCGGGCGACAACGCCGATTCCGCAGACCTGTCGTTCCTGCTGCTGGAGCAGGCGCAGATCCTCGACGGCGAATTGCCGGAGGATCCGTCCGCCTTCGCCGGCCGGCTCAACCGGTTGGTCCTGCAGGGGGTGGGGAAGGGCGGATAGGGCTGCTACGCATTGACCCACCAAACGTGATCATCTTGTGCGTTTCGCACGATATATCAACGGTTCGTCTCTGCGAACGCAGGGACCCATACGCCGCGGCTTATCGCTGTAATGCGGAGGTAGACACCTGGGACATCAACTGACGCCCGGGATTATGGGTCCCCGCGTTCGCAGGGACGACCCGCTGACAGCTTGTGCGAAACTGCAACCAAATGGGAAGGGATGAGGTCCGCATTGAACCCAAATGCCAAGCCGGCCCGTATCTGCTAAAGGGATTTTGCAATCAGGTCTTCCCATCGCCATGACCACACCCGCCGGCAGCGACACCTTCTACAGCTCCATCCCCGTCTTTCGCGGCTTTGCCAGCCTGATGGACCCGGCGCTGTATTCGCCGCTGCCGGATGACTGGTCGATCGGCATCGCCGACATCGTGGAATCCACGAGGGCGATCGCGGACAAGCGCTACAAGGCGGTCAACATGGCCGGTGCCTCGGTGATCGCGGCGGTCGCCAATGCGCTGGAAGGGCGCGAATTTCCGTTCGTGTTCGGCGGCGATGGCGCGAGTTTTGCGGTGTCGCCCGGCGACCTCGATCGCACGCGCGAAGCGATGGCGGCGACCGCGACCTGGGTCGAGGAGAGCCTCAATCTGGTGATGCGGGTGGCGCTGGTGCCGGTCAAGGCAGTGCGGGCGCAGGGCCTCGATGTCCGCGTCGCCCGGTTCGGGCCGTCCGCGAACCTTTCCTATGCGATGTTTTCCGGCGGCGGGCTCGGCTGGGCGGAAGCGGCGATGAAGCGCGGCGAGTTCGCGGTGCCGAAGGCTGACCCCGGCACCCAGCCGGATCTCACCGGGTTGTCGTGCCGGTTCGAGGAAATCCCCTCCGCGCGCGGTCTCATCTTGTCGGTGCTGGTGGTGCCGGCACGCAACGCCGATCCCTCCGCGTTCCGGAAAGTCATCGAGGACATCGTGGTGCTGGTCGAGCGCAGCCCGGATGCCGGGCGGCCGGTGCCGCCGGGCGGCCCGCCGCTGAAATGGCCGCCGAGCGGCAACAAGTACGAGGTCTGCGCGATGCGCGGCGGACCGCTGTGGAAGCGGCGCGCCTTCGTGCTCGCCAACACGCTGTTCGTCTATACGGTGCTGCGCCTCGGCATCAAGGTCGCCGGCTTCGTGCCGAAGACGTATGTGCAGCAGGTGGTGGAGAATTCCGACTTCCGCAAATATGACGACGGCCTGCGCATGATCCTCGACTGCACGCCGGAACTGGAAACCGCTCTGACGAAACGGCTTGCCGCTGCCGCTTCCGCCGCCATCGTGCGCTACGGCCTGCACCGCCAGGACGCCGCGATGATGACCTGTTTCACACCTTCGGCGCTGCGCAGCGACCACGTCCATTTTATCGACGGCGCGCGCGGCGGCTACGCCTCGGCGGCGACCGCGCTGAAGGCGACGGCGTGAGGCGCGCAACTGTCGAGACGGCTGAACGACGACATCGGCGACGTCCGTTGGCGCAAAAACGCAAATCCTTGACCTGAATTCGCAAGACCCCTGCGGCACTGCCGATTAAGCGGCTACCGCAATGACCAACAATGATTACTATTTGCTCACATCCCGGCGCGGAGAGCATCCCGAGCGTTGGAGCTGGGAAATACGCCGCAAAAGCAAGCCGCTGGGAATCAAGATGTCGGGAGAAGGCTTCCAGTCGGAGTCCGCAGCAAAGTTTGCTGGGCAGCGTGCGCTGGATGAGTTTCTGTCCGCGCTGGCCAAGGAAGAGCGACGGGAGCGATAGCCCCACTTGCGGTGGTTGCGAAGCCTCAGCCCCAGCGCGTCAGGCGGACCGCGGCTGCCACGCCAAGGCCGAACAGCGCCATGCCGGCCCCGACCAGCGCGAACAAGGTCCAGGCCGGGGCCTCGATCGACACCAGAAACCAGCCGCCGAGCGCGACCAGCAGCAAGCGGCCGGTTCCCGCCAGCACCGGACCGCCGACTTTTGCCGCGCCTTGCGAGGCGAAATACAGCGCGGTGCCGAGCCCGAAAAAACCGAACGCGGGCCCTGCCCAGGCGAAATAGGAATAGGCAGCCTGGGTGACGCCGGGATCGGACGTGAACAGGGACACCCACAGCGCGGGAGCGACCGCCACGATCAGGCCGATCAGTCCGAGCGTGAGGGCCGATGCCGCGCCCGCGGTCCACGCCACCTTGCGCGCACGCGCGATCATTCCCGCGCCAACGGCCATGCCGACCATCGGCACCGAGGCAACGCCGAACGCGAACGCGATCGGGACCAGCAAAAATTCCAGCCGCGAGCCCATGCCGTAGCCGGCCAGGGTCACGGTGCCGAAGCCGGCCAGGATCTTGGTGAAGATCAAAATGGTCAGCACGGTCTGCAGCGGCGCCACGCAGGAGATCGCGCCGACCTTGAGGATGTCGAGGAACATTGCCCGCTGAAAGCGGAAGGCGCGAAAATTCAACTCCAGCCGGCTGCGGCCGCTGAAGAGAAACCAGGCCAGAAACATCGCCCCCAGCGAGAACGCGATCAATTGTCCGGCGGCGACGCCGCGCATGCCCCATTGCGGCAGCCCGAACAGGCCGAGGCCGAGCGTGCCGCCGATCACGACCTGCAGGATCGCGGCGCCAAGCAGCGTCGCCGACGGCAGCCGCATGTCGCCGGTGCCGCGCAGCACCGAGGACAGCGTATTGACCATCCAGATCGACACCGCGCCGGAAAACAGCACCTGCGCATATTGCGTGGCCTGTTCGAGCACGCCGCCGCGACCGCCCAGCAGCATGAAGAACTGGCGGCCGAACAGCAGCATGACGACGGTGAAGAACAATCCGGCGAGCAGGCCGATCATGACCGCATGCAGCGCCAGCGTCGCGGCGCGATCGCGGTCGCCGGCGCCGACCGCGCGGCTGATCGCGGACGAAACCCCGCCGCCCATCGCGCCGGCCGACATCATCTGGGTCAGCATCACGAAGGGAAACACCAGCGCGATGCCGGCGAGCGGCTCGACGCCGAGCCGGCCGATATAGGAGGTCTCCGCCACCGCCACCAGGGTGCTGCCGAACATCGCGATGACATTGGGAATGGCAAGTTTCAGCAGCGTCGGCAGGATCGGCGACGTCAGCAGGCCGTTGGCGGGCGGATTGGGTACGGGCCGCGGGGCCTCAATGGTCATGGGTTACCCGTCGTCCCCCGGCCGGCAGCAAAGATTATGAGTGACATATAATGAAGCTTGCACTGGCGCCACCCCCTTAAAGGGCATGGGTCACCAGGGCAGGCCGCACAGGTCGATCACGCCGTCGCGCGGCTTGCGGGTGAAATCGAACACGAACGGCGCCATCGCCTCGAACCTGATCCGGCCCTCCGGCTGCTCGGCCCAGATCTCGCCCTTGAACGGATGCCAGCCGCGCGCCTCGTAGAAAGCGAAATTATGCGGTTCGCAGAACAGCAATCCGAATTGCACGGCCTCGTGGTGGCGCATGGTCTGCACCGCCGCGTTCAAAGCGATACTGGCATAGCCCCGGCCGCGGCAATCCTCGCGGGTGGCCACCCCGCCGATGCCCCCGATCTGGTATTTGCGGCCGTTCCAGCTGATGTGACGGAAGTAGATGCCGACGTGACAGGCCAGTCCGCCCTCGGGCGCCTCGATCAGCACGCGCAGATCGGCATGGGCCCATTTGACGTCCCGCCATGGCAGTTTTTCCATGACGTCGGGCGGCCAGACCGCGGTTGAGCAGCGGTTCGGCGGTCGGCCAGGAGGCATCGCCGTTCAGCACGTCGATCTCGATGCTCATGCCATCAGCTCCCCGCGCGAGCGGCCCCGGTCCGGACGACCCAAATTGCAGTGTTTAACACCGATGGAACCTTCTATAAGGGTTCCCGTTAGCCCACGTCTCCCACCATTGCGGACATCCCCCATGACCTTCACGCTTCCCAACCTTCCGTATGCCTATGACGCGCTCGCCCCCCATATGTCGAAGGAAACGCTGGAATTCCACCACGACAAGCATCATCAGGCCTATGTCACCAACGGCAACAATTTGCTGAAGGGTACCGAATTCGAGGGCAAGTCTCTCGAGGAAATCGTCAAGGGCTCGTTCGGCAAGAATGCGCCGCTGTTCAACAATGCCGGCCAGCACTACAACCACCTGCATTTCTGGAACTGGATGAAGCCCAATGGCGGCGGCGCCAAATTGCCCGGCCGGCTGGAGAAGAAGATCACCGAGGACCTCGGCGGACTGGAAAAGTTCAAGACCGATTTCGCCGCCGCCGGCGTCGGCCAGTTCGGCTCCGGCTGGGCCTGGCTTTCGGTCAAGAACGGCAAGCTGGAGATTTCCAAGACGCCGAACGGCGAAAACCCGCTGGTCCATGGCGCCACCCCGATCCTCGGCGTCGATGTCTGGGAGCACTCCTATTACATCGATTACCGCAACCGCCGTCCCGACTATCTGAAGGCGTTCGTCGATCATCTCGTCAACTGGGAATATGTCGACGAGCTGTTTTCGAAGGCCTGAGGCTTGATTGAGAGTCAATGAATCGAGGGCGGCAGCGTCACGCTGCCGCCCTTTCGTTTGAACGGATGGCGCAGCATACTCCGCTTTACCTCTCCCATCGGGAGAGGTCGGCGCGCAGCGCCGGGTGAGGGGTTACGGTAGAGTGCGGTAGATGAGAAGCTATCTTCTGGTCTTTCTGGGCGGCGGGTTAGGTGCATCGCTGCGACATGCCGTCAATCTTCTGTCCGCGCGCCTGCTCGGCACCGCCTTTCCGTATCACACCTTCATCGTCAACATTTCAGGCTCGTTCGTGATGGGCCTGATCGCCGGCTATCTCGCCTTCAGGGGCGAGGCGTCGCAGGCGTGGCGGCTGTTCCTGATGACCGGCATTTTGGGCGGCTACACCACCTTCTCGGCCTTCTCGCTGGACACCGCATTGCTTTACGAGCGCGGCGAGATCGGGCTGGCGGCGCTGTATGTGCTGGGATCGGTGGCGCTCTCGATCGCCGGCCTGTTCGCCGGTCTGGCACTGGTGCGCCATCTGGCGTGAACCGGCCCCGGCGCATGGGCCTGCCCCGGGCGCGCATGGGTTGCGTGACGCTTCCGTTTGCTTCGCCGTGACGGCGCGACTAAGCAGGGTCAGCCGTTTCAGCCCCAGACCGCATTGCCTTGTCAGAGCACCCCTTGAAAGACCCGGCGCCCGCCGACGACGCGGATCCGGAGCCACGCCCCGGACGCGTCCGCAAGCCGGTCGGCTGGTCGATGATCTTCATTGCCGTGCTGGTCGCGGTCTGCGTCACCATCGTCTGGCGCCGCGACGGCATCGACGGCGTCATGGAAATCCTGACCAGCGACCTCTCTTTGTTCGGCGGCATCCTGCCGCGGGTGCTGGCGGGCTGCCTGCTCGGGGCGTTCATCGCCGAAATCCTGCCGCATGAAAAAGTGTCGCGGTCGCTGGGGCCGAATTCCGGCCTGAAGGGCCTGCTGATCGGCACCGCGTTCGGCGCCATCCTGCCGGGCGGGCCGTTCACCGCCTATCCGGTGGCGGCAGCACTGCTGGCGGTCGGCGCCGATTTCGGCGCCATCATCGCCATGGTGGTGAGCTGGACCCTGATCGGCTATGGCCGCGCCATCGTCTGGGAATTGCCGATTCTGGGCGCCGACTTCACGCTGTGGCGGATCGTGATCTCGCTGCCGCTGCCGATCCTGGCCGGCGCGCTCGGCCGTTTTGTCTATGTCCGGATCTACCCGAAAGGCGCGCCGGAATGAGCGCGCTGATCGTCGACATCATCCTGTGGGCTTCGGTCGCGGCCCTCGGCTTCATCGCCTGGCAGCGCGGCCGCACCGTGCTGGTCACTTCGGTCCGCGAAGGCAGCATGGATTTCATCAATATCGTGCCGCGCATCGCGCTCGGCGTGATCGGCGCGGGCTATATTGCAGCGGTGCTGCCGCAGGAGGTCATCACCGGCTGGTTCGGTCCGGATTTGGGCTGGCTCGGCGTGCTCACCGCCACCATTGCCGGCGCCGCGACGCCGGGCGGCCCAGTGGTCGGCTTTTCGCTGGGCGCGGTGGCGCTGAAGGCCGGCGGCGGCGCGCCGCAGGTGATCGCCTATGTGATCGCCTGGGCGCTGTTCGCCTTCCAGCGGCTGATCCTGTGGGAAATCCCGTTCATGCCGGCCCGCTTCGTCTGGTTCCGCGCCGCGGTGTCGCTGCCGTTCCCGTTCGTGGCCGCGGCCATCGCGATGGCGATCGGGAAGCCGTGAGGGCGGATTGCGCTCGCAAGCCTTCCTAAAAGCCCTTGAATCCACTATATTTCGCAAATGACCCGATTGTTTGAACAGGCCATCGAAACGGTTTCCGCTCTTCCCGACGACGTGCAGGACGAACTTGCCCGTGTCTTGTTGCAGCTTGCCGGTGTAGATCAACCACCGATCCAATTGACCGCAGAGGAAGAGGCTGACCTTGCCGAAGCTGACGCCGAGGTTTTGCGTGGCGAGTTTGCTACGGACGAAGAAATCGCGGCTATCTGGGCGAAGCATGGCCGGTGAAGGTTCGCTACACGAAACGAGCCGCCGCCCAGATTGCTGCCGCCCTTGACTACGTCGCGGCGCAATCACCGCAGGGTGCCGATCGGATACGTCGTCGCTTGGAAGTGATGTTGATGAACCTGCAGGATCATCCTTATGCCGGGCGACCCACCACGCGTCCCGGCGTGCGCCGTCTTGTGACCCATCCGTATCCCTACCTGATCGACTACCGGGTCACCGACACCGAAACATTGTTCAGCGATTCCGCCACGCGGCGCGTCGGCCGATTTAGACCAAATCGGATTTTGCTGGCGCCTCGTTCGTGGACATCCGTTATGTTATAATATAACATTCCAAGATGGCTCATTCTCACCCCCACCCCCACGACCACCACCATGCCCATGCCCACAGCCACGGCCCGGCCACGCCGCATCCGGCGCAGGCCGCGCCCTGGTCGATCCTGCGCATGACTGTGTTCGCCCGGGTCGGGGCCGCGCTCGCGGTCAGTGCCGGCCTGTGGGCCGTCGTGTGGCTGGCGATGAGGTGAGCATGGCCGCGCAGCTGCAATTCCGCGACGTCACGCTGGGCTATGACCGGCATCCGGCGGTGCATCACCTCGACGGCGAGATCGCCTCCGGCGCGCTGCTGGCGGTCGTCGGGCCCAATGGCGCGGGAAAATCGACGCTGTTTCGGGGCATCGTCGGCATCCTCAAGCCGCTGGCGGGCTCGATCGTAACAGGCGATCTCAACGTCCGCGATATCGCCTATCTGCCGCAGACCGCCGATATCGACCGCAGCTTTCCGATCTCGGTCTACGATTTCGTCGGCACCGGGCTGTGGCGCTCCACCGGATTCTTCGGCGGCATGGGCAAGACCGCGCGCCAAAAGATCGCGCAGGCGCTCGCCGCGGTCGGTCTCAACGGCTTTGAAAACCGCTCGATCGGCACGCTGTCCGGCGGCCAGATGCAGCGCATGCTGTTTGCGCGGGTGCTGCTGCAGGACACCCGCCTGATCGTGCTCGACGAGCCGTTCAATGCCATCGACGCCAAAACCTCCGTCGACCTGCTCGATCTGGTGCGGCGCTGGCATGCCGAAGGGCGCACCGTGCTGGCGGCGCTGCACGACATGGATCTGGTGCGCGCGCATTTTCCGGAAACCCTGCTGCTGGCGCGCGGCCCGGTGGCGTGGGGACGAACCGCCGAAGTGCTGACCGCGGAAAACCTCATGGAGGCCCGCCGGATGTGCGAGGCCTTTGACGACAGCGCGGCGGCCTGCGCGGTCGACGACTTGCCGTCGCGGGCGGCGTGAGCGATGTTTTATGACGCGCTGATCGCGCCCTTCACCGAATTCGAATTCATGCGCCGGGCGCTCGCCGCCGTGATCGCGCTGTCGCTGGGCGGCGCGCCGATCGGCGTGTTTTTGATGCTGCGGCGCATGAGCCTGGTCGGCGACGCCATGGCGCACGCCATTCTGCCGGGTGCTGCGATCGGCTTTCTGCTGTCCGGGCTCAGCCTGTTTGCGATGACCGCGGGCGGATTGATCGCGGGTTTCACCGTCGCGATCCTGGCCGGCCTGGTCGCGCGCAACACCGAGCTGAAGGAGGACGCTTCGCTCGCTACCTTCTACCTGGTGTCGCTGGCGCTCGGCGTCACCATCGTCTCGATCAAGGGCACCAATATCGACCTGTTGCACGTGCTGTTCGGCAACATTCTGGCGATGGATGACCAGACCCTGCTGGTGATCGCCATCAACGCCACCATCACGCTATTGGTGCTGGCGGTGATCTTTCGCCCTCTGGTGATCGAATGCGTCGACCCGGTATTCCTGCGTACCGTCAGCCGGGCCGGCGCGCCGGCGCATCTGGCCTTTCTGGCGCTGGTCGTGGTCAACCTCGTCAACGGTTTTCACGCACTCGGCACCCTGCTCGCGGTCGGGCTGATGATCCTGCCCGCCGGCATCGCCCGGTTCTGGTCGCGCGACATCACCGGCATGATCTGCATCGCGGTCGCTAGCGCCATTGTCTCCGGCTATGCGGGGCTGGTGCTGTCGTTCCATACAAAAGTGCCGTCGGGGCCGGCGGTCATTCTGGTCGCGGCGGTGTTCTATGTGATTTCGGTGCTGTTCGGCAGCGTCAGCGGGCTGGTGCGGCAGATGTTTCCCGGCCGTCATCTCGAGGCGTAGGACTGCCTCATGGGTTTTGGAATCCTTAGCCAAGCGTCCAGTGCCACCTCTCCCCTTGTGGGAGAGGTCGGATTGCATCGAAGATGCAATCCGGGTGAGGGGTTACGCTCTATCGATAGACCTGAACCCCTCACCCCAACCCTCTCCCACAAGGGGAGAGGGGGCTCACCGCCCGTGTTGCGGCATCGAGCCAGTGCTTCAAACAATACGGCGCTAACAATGTGGCGTCTCTGGCTCATCCTTCTGATGTTCGTGTCGCTCGCTTTTCCCGCCCGCGCGCAGCAGCGGCTCAACGTCGTCGCCAGCTTTTCCATCCTCGGCGACTTCGTCCGCAACGTCGGCGGCGACCGGGTCAATGTCACGACGCTGGTGGGCCTCAATGGCGACGCCCATGTCTATTCACCCACGCCGGCAGACGCGAAGAAGATCGCGGATGCCAGGCTGGTTGTCGTCAACGGCCTCGGCCTGGAGGGCTGGCTGCCGCGGTTGGTGCAATCTTCGGGCAGCAAGGCAGGCATTGTAGCAGCGACCGAGGGCATCGCGCCGCGCAAGCTCGGCTCCGGCGCCGATCCGCATGCCTGGCAATCCGTCGTCAACGCGAAGCTGTATGTCACCAATATCAGCCGCGCGCTTGCCGCCGCCGATCCCGCGGCCGCCGAAGCCTATCGCGCCAATATGCAGGCCTATCTGACAAGACTCGATGAACTCGAGCGCGAGGTGCGTCAGGCGGTGGCCCGCATCCCGGAAAACCGCCGCAAGGTGATTTCGACCCACGATGCCTTCGGCTATCTCGCCGCCGCCTACGGCATCGAATTCGTGGCGCCGCTCGGTGTTTCCACCGAATCGGAGGCCAGCGCCCGCGATATCGCCCGCATCATCACCCAGATCCGGACCCAGAAAATCCCGGCCGTGTTCCTCGAAAACATCAGCGACAGCAGGCTGATGCAGCGGATATCGGCCGAGACCGGCGCCCGGGTCGGCGGAACGCTGTATTCGGACAGTTTGACGGACGAAAAGGGCAATGCCCCCACTTACATTGATATGGTCAGGCACAATATAAAGGCCCTGACCAGCGCGCTCGCCAACTAGGGCAGGGGCCTCCCTGCTGCGGGCCGGGATATCCGCGCGACACCGCTTTTCCGGAGTGACTATGCCTGAATTGACCTCCTCAAAAAATTCCCGTGACCGTGCTGACCGGCTATCTCGGCGCCGGCAAGACCACGCTTTTGAATCGCATCCTGTCCGAAAACCACGGCAAGAAATACGCCGTCATCGTCAATGAATTCGGCGAGATCGGCATCGACAATGATTTGATCATCGGCGCCGACGAGGAAGTGTTCGAGATGAACAATGGCTGCGTCTGCTGCACCGTGCGCGGCGACCTCGTGCGCATCCTCGAAGGGTTGATGAAGCGCAAGGGCAAGTTCGACGCCATCATCGTCGAGACCACGGGACTTGCCGATCCGGCGCCGGTGGCGCAGACCTTCTTCGTCGACGAGGACGTGCAGAAGAACGCCCGGCTCGACGCCGTGGTGACGGTGGCGGACGCCAAATGGCTGAGCGACCGCCTCAAGGACGCACCGGAAGCAAAGAACCAGATCGCCTTTGCCGACGTGATCGTGCTCAACAAGACGGACCTTGTCAGCAAGCCGGAGCTCGCGGAAGTCGAAGCGCGCATCCGCGCCATCAATCCCTACGCAAAACTGCATCGCACCGAGCGCTGCCAGGTGGCGCTGTCCGACGTGCTGGAGCGCGGCGCCTTCGATCTCGACCGCATCCTCGAAATCGAGCCGGAATTTCTCGACGCCGGCGATGGCCACGATCACGACCATCATCACCACCACGATCATGACCATGGTCACGCCCACAGCCATGGCGGCCTCAAGCACTATCACGACGAGGACATGCAATCGCTGTCGCTGCGCTCGGACAAGCCGCTCGATGCCACCAAATTCATGCCCTGGCTGCAGAACCTGGTCGCCAGCGAGGGCCAGAAGATTTTGCGCTCGAAGGGCATTTTGGCCTTCAGCGACGATGACGACCGCTACGTATTCCAGGGAGTGCACATGATGCTGGAGGGCGATCACCAGCGCGCCTGGAAGGCCGGCGAGCCGCGCGAGAGCCGGCTGGTCTTCATCGGCCGCGAACTTCCCCTGCAGCTTATCCGTGACGGGTTCGAGAACTGTATCACCACGTGATGAAAGAATTCGATCCCGGCGCTAACGCCGCCTCCATCGTGTCGGTCACCGACCGGGTGCGTCCGGTCGCGATCGGCGCTGCCGTCACCTCCCTGCATTTTATCGGCGAGCGCGCCGCCTTCGTCGGCGCCGAGGAAAACGTCTTTCTGGTGAATGCCGAGGGCGAGACCTCGCCGGTCGCCGTCCACAGCGGCGGCATTTTGTGCGCGGCCTCCGACGGCAGCCGGCTCGTGATGGGCGGCGATGACGGCAAGCTCGTCGCGCTCAGCGCCAAAGGTGAGGTGACGCAGCTTGCGACCGACGCGAAGCGGCGCTGGATCGACAATGTCGCCGTTCATCCCGACGGTGCCTTCGCCTGGTCGGTCGGCAAGACCGCCTATGTCCGCAGCGGCAGGGGCGAGGACAAGTTTTTCGAAGTACCTTCGACGGTCGGGGGGCTGGCGTTCGCGCCAAAAGGATTGCGGCTCGCAATCGCGCATTACAACGGCGTGACGCTGTGGTTTCCCAACATGGCCGCCAATGCCGAGGTGCTGGAATGGGCCGGTTCGCATCTCGGCGTGGTGTTCAGTCCCGACAACAAATTCCTGGTCACCGCGATGCACGAGCCGGCGCTGCATGGCTGGCGGCTGGCCGACACCAGGCACATGCGGATGACCGGCTATCCCGGGCGCGTCCGGTCGATGTCGTGGAGCGCGGGCGGCAAGGGTCTTGCCACCTCGGGCGCCGATAGCGTGATCATCTGGCCGTTCGGCAGCAAGGACGGCCCGATGGGCAAGGAGCCCGCGATGCTGGCGCCGCTGCAGGCGCGGGTCTCCGCGGTCGCCTGCCATCCGAAGCAGGATCTTCTGGCGGCAGGTTACGGCGACGGCACCGTGCTGATGGTGCGGCTCAACGACGGCGCCGAAATCCTGGTACGCAAGAACGGCGGCGCGCCGGTCGCGGGCTTGGCCTGGAACGCGAAGGGCACCATGCTGGCGTTTGCCGCCGAGGATGGCGAGGCGGGGCTGCTGGTGTTGTAAGTCTACTTCGTCGGCTTTCCGGATTTTACGAAAGCCTCGATGTGCTCGAACACCTTCCCGGGCGGTTCGAGTGTTTCGTAAGCCGATACGGCCTTGTTCATGGCCGCATTTATCGGTTCGGCGTCACCCGAGGCTTTGTCGGACTTGAACGTGGAAAACAGCACGATCGCGGTCATGTAGTTTCCGAACGCGGCCTGCTCGGCCGCCAGCAAGTCCTTGAGGCGCTTGTCGCGCTCGAAAAAGCTGGCAAATGTCTTCCTGATGCCATCGTCCTGTTGGCCGAGCGACTGCAACGCCCAGAACGCCGTGGACAAGGTCAGCAGCCGAAGATATTTCGCCGGATCGGCCTTGCACTGATATTTGGCACAGCTCGCCGGACCCATCACGCTGTCGCGCCCCTTCGGGGTATAGCTCGGGCCGAATTTGCTGCTGGTGAATCCCAGGCGCATGGCGTCGCCCGCCATACCGTCGTCCGCGCTGGAGAAATTGTCGAGAATTCTCTCGATCAAGGCGGTGTCGCCTGACGCCATATAGGCGCCGATCAACAAATCATTTTCCGCGGGTGTGGATGACGGCCTCACCATGGCCAGCGGCGCCAGCCGGCCAGCCTCCAGTTTCTGCAGCAGCGCGGAAAGCTGATACTTATCGGCGAATTTCCTGCTGTCCTCGGTCAGGCCGGCGCGATGGAGCGCCACCAGATCCACCGACCTGATGTAGTCGGATGGCTCGTCGGCGAGAATGCGTTGCTTCTCCGCGGGCGACGCACTGAACAATTGGGCAAGAAATCCGATCACCGTGGAGGGATCGGCCTTCCCCTTTGGCGCCGTCCTCAGCTGCGACAGGATGCTGTCAACGCAGTCCGCGGGCCTGGTGCGATAATAATCGTTCATGCAGTTCGAGGCCGCCGCGGCGGCCGGCCATAGCTGAACAAGCAGAAGCACAATTGCGACGCCTGGAGTTTTTGCCATCGCATCCTCCATCTGACGGGACGGCCCACTCTATCAATGATTGTGTGGAACGACATGACGCGAACGTACTATGCGTGACGGGCTGCCCGCGGCCCGAACTGCGTTGGAACCATGCCGCCGTTCAAACGTTGATCTCGCGACCCCATTTGCGACGACCCGGCGGTGACCCGATGTCTGACGATAACAGCAAACGCACTTTCAGGAATGATCTGCTGATCGCGTCCGCCATGGTGGCCGCGGGCCTGGCGATCTTCGGCCTGTCGGCGATGCAGCTCAAAGCAAAGCATCCGCAACTGGCACAGGCGACGCAGCCGCTGCAATCGACGCCGGGAGCGGAAACGAAACCGTCGGCGCCGACGGAACCGATCACCACGGGTACCCGACCGTCCGAAATTCCTCCCGAACCCGCGCGGCCGGATGCCGATGCACAGAAGGCGGGCGCTCAGCCTGCGCTGCCGCCGGCTCCCGCGGAAAAGACCGGTGCGCCGATCAAGGAAAAATAGCCGCCACCCCTCGTCCTCACCCTGAGGAGCGCTCCTTCAGGAGCGCGTCTCGAAGGGTGGCGGCAAGAACCTCTTCATGGTTCGAGACGCGCGCCAAGGCGCGCTCCTCACCATGAGGTCTGGTGCGGTCGATGCACGCTCTGAAGTTATTTTGACTCCCGCTGTCGCGGGCGCGAATGGCGCCGGTCGAAAATAGCGCGCTCAGCGCGCGCCCTTCAGCGTGCAGGAAGTGGTGCAGGTGGTGACGACGCCATGATTGCAGGCAATGCAGGCGCCGACGCACTGCTTCATGTCCTTGGGATTGTAGGGGCTGTAAAGCTTCCCGGCGCAGCTTTCGATCGAACCGGTGACCTCATTGTCAGGCGAGCAGGCAGCGAGCGCCGCCGCGGACAACAGGATAGCGATGATGGCGCGCATGGTCAGCGATCCTCTGACGGAGGCCCTCGCCGGAAACCGAACTGCGGCAAAGGCCTGACCTTCGCAAACAGCCCTCATCCTATCGCGATACGGTTAATGCGCTATTACGATGGGCATGCGCCGTGCGGTTTCACTCCGGCGCTCGCGGTGCGCGCCGTTCCGTCCGTCAGTGCGGGTGACGACAATCTGGTTTACCGCACCAGCACGTTCCTGAACTGCCACGGGTCCGACGTATCGATATCCTCCGGGAACAGCCCCGGGCGGTCGACAGCGGCGTCCAGTCGGTGTAGAAACCCTTCACCGGGCCGAGATACGGCATCTGGATTTCCAGCAGACGATCGAAGTCCATCTCGTCGGCTTCGACGATGCCTTCATTTGGGTTTTCCAGCGCCCACACCATGCCGCCGAGCACGGCCGAGGTCACCTGCAGGCCGGTGGCGTTCTGATAAGGCGCGAGTTTGCGGGTTTCCTCGATGGAGAGCTGCGAGCCGTACCAGTAGGCATTGTTGTCGTGGCCGAACAGCAGCACGCCGAGTTCGTCGATGCCATCGACGATCTCGTTCTCATCGAGGATGTGGTGCTTTTCCTGCATCTTCGCTGCGCGGCCGAACATTTCATGCAGCGACAGCACGGCATCGTCGGCCGGATGATAGGCATAGTGGCAGGTCGGCCGATAGACCGCCGCGCCCGATGCGTCCCGCACGGTGAAGTAATCGGAGATCGAGATCGACTCGTTATGGGTAACGAGGAAGCCATACTGCGCGCCGCGGGTAGGGCACCAGGTGCGCACGCGCGTGTTGGCGCCGGGCTGCATCAGGTAGATGGCGGCGCCGCAGCCAGCCTCGTGGGTTCGCGCATTCTCGGGCATCCATTTTTCGTGGGTACCCCAACCAAGTTCGGACGGCTGCACGCCTTCCGACAGGAAACCCTCCACCGACCAGGTGTTGACGAAGACGTCCGGCTCCTTCGGCGACTTGGAGCGCTGGGTGTCACGCTCAGCAATGTGGATGCCCTTGATACCAGCCTGCCGCATCAAGTCCGCCCATTCGGCTTTGGTCTTCGGCTTTGGAGCATTGAGCTTCAGATCGGCGGCGACATTGAGCAACGCCTGCTTGACGAAGAAAGAGACCATGCCTGGATTAGCGCCACAGCAGGAGACTGCGGTCGTCGACCCCGCGGGTCGTGCCTTCTTGGCGGCCAGCGTCACTTCGCGAAGCGCATAGTTGGAGCGCGCTTCCGGGCCCTTCGACGAATTGAAATAGAAGCCGAGCCAGGGCTCGTTGACGGTGTCGATATAGAGAGCGCCCAGTTCGTTGCAGAGTTCCATGATGTCGGTGGAGCCGGTATCGACCGAGAGATTGACGCAAAAACCCTGGCCGCCGCCTTCAGTGAGCAACGGCGTCAGCAATTCGCGATAATTGTCCTTGGTCACGCCCTTCTGAATGAAGCGTACATTGTGTTTGTCGCAATGCGCCTTGCGACCCTCGTCCTTGGGATCGATCACGGTAATGCGCGACTTGTCGTAATCGAGATGCCGCTCGATCATCGGCAATGTGCCCTTACCGATGGAGCCGAACCCGACCATGACGATGGGGCCGGTAATCTTCGCGTAGATCTGCGAGGTGGGGCTCATGGGAAGGTTTCTCCGGAACGTGCTGGCGGGTAAAGGGTAAGGGCTGGATCAGGCGCTACGCCGCTTCGCCGTGACTTCGATCTCGACCTTCATCTCCGGCTTGTAGAGGCCGACAACGACGAGCAGGGTGGCGGCCGGGCGGATCTCGCCGAGAACCTCGCCGCAGACGGCGAGATGGGCATCCGCATCCCCGGCATCGGTGATGTAATAGGTCGCGCGGACGATATCGGCCATCGCAAAACCGCCTTCCTTCAAGGCGGCTTCGATGGTCTTGAAGCAGTTCCGTGACTGGCTCGCGATATCCTCGGGCATCGTCATGGTGGCGTAGTCGTAGCCGGTGGTGCCGGCCACGAAGGCGAAGTCGCCGTCGATGACGGCGCGGCTATAGCCGGCGGCCTTTTCAAACGGCGAGCCGGTGGAAATCAGGCGGCGGGGCATCGGGACCTCTATTCACGGATTTGGTGCGG
This sequence comes from uncultured Alphaproteobacteria bacterium, assembly GCA_963706975.1. Classification (GTDB taxonomy): domain Bacteria; phylum Pseudomonadota; class Alphaproteobacteria; order Rhizobiales; family Xanthobacteraceae; genus Bradyrhizobium. Next base: position 38,224 of record CAVPOL010000047.1, on the reverse strand, counting down.
TTTACGGGCTTTTTCGGGGCTCGCGCAACCCTCAATCACCGCGAATGCTGGGTTACGTCGGAGGCCGGGGGCGGAGAACTCCACCGGCGCACCAGGATGTCCCTGACGATCATGACCGTGATCAGGATGAAGAGAATGGTGGTGACGGCGCGGCGCAGGCGCGCGGGTTCGCTCTCGGCGGCAAGGTTGTTTTCCGGCATGGCGGCGCCCTACGCCGCCTGCGGCACGGCTTGCGGCGCCTTGTTCGCCCGCGAGGCCCTGGCCTTCGGCGCCAACCTGCCCGATGGCGCGATCATGCCCCAGACGCCGTCGAGCGCGCCTTCGCGCAGCTCGAGGCCGAGCAGGCGATCGCGTTCGAACGGGCCGGGCAGCGACAATTCGCCGGTCTTCTGCGTCGAGAAGCCGAACCGGGTGTAGTAGGGTGCGTCCCCGAGCAGAATCACCGCACCATGGCCGCGCGCCTTCGCCGCCACCAGCGCGTGGTTCATCAGGGCAGCGCCGACGCCGAGGCCGCGGCAGGAGACGTCGACCGCCAGTGGGCCCAGCACCAGCGCAGGTTTGCCCCCGGCGCTGACGTGCCACAACCGCACGGTTCCGACCAGCCGGCCCTGGCGCACGACCGAGAGGGCAAGGCCTTCGGCGGGCGCGCGTCCGTCGCGCAGGCGCTGGCAGGTGCGCGTATGGCGGTTTAAGCCAAAGCAGGCATCCAGCAGCGCTTCGCGCGCAGCGACGTCCGAGGCACGTTCCGCACGGATCACGAACGGAGCGGCGTCGGAGAGGAGGGTGGGGGTCTTCCGCAAAGCAGTCATGGCACGTCAGTCCTCGCTCCGGCTGGCGGCAAGCCAGCGGAGCGTTGTCAGCAAATGGGCGGATCAAGGGGAGGGAGCCGGCGCACCGGCTCCCGATGGTCAGAGCCTCAAGGAGGCCTCAGATGTGGTAGGTCCGAAGCGGCGGGAAGCCGTTGAACGCCACCGACGAGTAGGTCGACGTATAGGCGCCGGTGCCTTCGATCAGCAGCTTGTCGCCGATCTCCAGCGTCACCGGGAGCGGGTACGGCAGCTTCTCGTACATCACGTCGGCGGAATCGCAGGTCGGGCCTGCGAGCACGCACGGCGTCATGTCCGCACCGTCATGACTGGTGCGGATGGCGTAGCGGATCGACTCGTCCATCGTCTCGGCGAGACCGCCGAACTTGCCGATGTCGAGGTACACCCAGCGCACCTCGTCCTCATCGCTCTTTTTGGAGATCAGGACGACTTCGGTCTCGATGATGCCGGCATTGCCGACCATGCCGCGGCCCGGCTCGATGATGGTCTCCGGGATCTGGTTGCCGAAGTGCTTGCGCAGCGCGCGGAAGATCGACCGGCCGTACTGCACGACCGGCGGCACGTCCTTGAGGTACTTGGTCGGAAATCCGCCTCCCATGTTGACCATGGACAGGTTGATGCCGCGCTCCGCGCAGTCGCGGAACACCGTCGAGGCCATCGCCAGCGCGCGGTCCCACGCCTTCACCTTGCGCTGCTGCGAGCCGACATGGAACGAGATGCCATAGGGCTCCAGGCCGAGGCGCTTGGCGAGGTCGAGCACGTCGACCGCCATTTCCGGATCGCAGCCGAACTTGCGCGACAGCGGCCATTCGGCGCCGGCGCAGTCATAGAGAATGCGGCAGAACACCTTGGCGCCGGGAGCGGCACGGGCGATCTTCTCGACCTCGGCGGTGCAGTCGACCGAGAACAGGCGAATGCCGAGCTCGAAGGCGCGCGCGATATCGCGCTCCTTCTTGATCGTGTTGCCATAGGAGACGCGCTCCGGGGTCGCACCCGCGGCCAGCGCCATCTGGATCTCGGCCACCGACGCGCAGTCGAAGCACGAGCCCATCGAGGCCAGCAGCGACAGCACTTCCGGCGCCGGGTTGGCTTTCACCGCATAGAACACCCGGCTGTCCGGCAGCGCCTTGGAGAAGGTCTGGTAATTGTCGCGCACGACCTCGAGATCGACGACGAGGCACGGCTCGACGTCCTGGCCTTCGTTGCGGCGGGCACGGAGGAATTCCTGGATACGATCGGTCATAGTAGCACCCTCCCAAACGGCCCAGCGACGGGACACGTTCAAAAAATGATCTCGGATCAAAGCGCTCCGGCCACGACTGCGCGATGGAGGCGCGACGGGGCCAAAAAGCTCAGACCGAATTGTGCTGCCGTGGATTGGTTGGGAAGGATCCCGCCCGCACACCTGGCAATGAAGGACAAGCCTCTTCGGTATTCGCGCCGGCTGGTGGAAAGCCGGCAGAGACCAAAAAAGCCCGATCCGTCGTTGCTTTAAGTCGCGTCCCCCGTTGAGAACGAGGTGCGCCGGTTCGCCTCCGGCTGCCAGTCACGGTTGCAAGGCGCGAAGAGACCTTCATCGGCATCTCTTGAGAGAGATGCTGGCCTCCCGGATCTTGCGATCCGAGCGACCCTCGGTTCTTCGTCCCTTGGCGGCTGTCCGGCCTCTTGTCCGGATACCTACCGACTGACACACGACCACAGGCACGTGCGAAATTGGGCAAGACGGGAAATAAGTGTTTTGACTCTGCTTCGCAACAGTTTTTTTAGGCTGGGGACAAATTTGCCTAACATGTGCTTGCGATGCGCGCGCGAGCAGCGTCGAAAGTGAACAGACGTTAAGCTTCGTTAAGGGAGCGTGAGCGATTTCAGCCCTGCGGGACGCGGCTTTCTTGCAGCTCCGAATCAGGCGCGGCGCGTGAACGGCTCGACCCGCTGCGCGGCGCGGATGAACGTCACCATGATGAAGACGCCGGTCGCGAACAGCACCGCCTGCAGCACGTGCGCCCAGGTCTCCTGGGACATCGGCAGACCGAACGACTCCGGCGGCATCACGATCGCCAGCGCCCAGCCGCCGGCGAAGGCCGCACCGAACACCTCGGCGCCGATCAGGATCGCGGCGCTGATGACGGTGACGACGCTCGGCCAGACGATCTGGCGGGAAGCGGTCGGGGAGGGCTGCGGGCTCATGGGTCAGGTGTCCTGTTGCGGGCGCAATCTCTCCGAAAAGCCCCCCACGATCAAGCGCAAAAGGCCCAAAAAAGCCCGATCGCGTGATATAGCTGGCCGCATTCATTGGTGAGCCAAAACGGGAAATCTTGATGTCGGAATCCATGGAAACAGCGGCCCTTTCGCAGGCTGAGGCCAATCCGCTGTTGCAGGCGTGGCAGACGCCGTTCGAGACCCCGCCCTTTGCCGAGATCGCCCCGGAACATTTCCTCCCCGCCTTCGAGCAGGCTTTTGCGGATCACGCCGCGGAGATATCGGCGATCGAGCGCGATCCCGCCGCACCCGACTTCGCCAACACCATCACCGCGCTGGAGCGCTCCGGAAAACTGCTCACCAGGGTGTCGTCGGTGTTTTATGACCTGGTCTCGGCGCACTCCAATCCGGCGCTGCTGGAGATCGACAAGGAAGCGTCGCTGCGGATGGCGCGGCACTGGAGCCCGATCATGATGAACGCGGCGCTGTTCGGCCGGATCGCGCGGCTGCACGACGCCAGGGCCACGCTCGGGCTGTCAGGCGAGCAGCTGCGGCTGCTGGAGCGGACCTATACCCGCTTCCACCGCGCCGGCGCCGGGCTCGACGAATCAGCCAAGCAGCGGATGGCCGAGATCAACGAGCGGCTGGCCCATCTCGGCACCGCCTTCAGCCACCATCTGCTCGGCGACGAGCAGGACTGGTTCATGGAACTCGGCGAGGCCGATCGCGGCGGCCTGTCCGACAGCTTTGTCGCATCGGCCAGGGCGGCCGCCGAAGAACGCGGCATGGCCGGGAAGGCGATCATGACGCTGTCGCGCTCCTTCGTGGAGCCGTTTTTGAAGAGCTCCACCCGCCGCGACCTCCGCGAAAGGGTGTTCAGGGCCTTTACGGCCCGCGGCGACAACGGCAACGCCAACGACAACAACGCCACCATCGTGGAAATCCTCGAGCTCCGCGAGGAGACCGCAAAACTACTGGGTTTTGCGACCTTCGCCGCCTATCGGCTGGAAGATTCCATGGCCAGGACGCCGGAAGCCGTGCGCGGCCTCCTGGAACGGGTCTGGAAGCCGGCCCGCGCCCGGGCGCTGGCCGATCGCGACGCGCTGCAGGCGCTGGTCGCGGAGGAGGGCGGCAATTTCGCGCTGGCGCCGTGGGACTGGCGCTACTACGCCGAAAAGCTGCGGCAGGTCCGGGCCAATTTCGACGACGCCGCGATAAAACCCTATCTTTCGCTCGACCACATGATCGAGGCCGCTTTCGACTGCTCCACCCGCCTGTTCGGCCTCAGCTTCGTCGAGCGCAGGGATATCCCGGTCTGGCACCCGGACGTCCGGGTCTGGGAGGTGAAGGATGCGGCCGGCGGGCACAAGGCGCTATTCTACGGCGACTACTTTGCCCGGCCCTCGAAACGCTCCGGCGCCTGGATGACCTCGCTGCGCGACCAGCAGAAGCTCGACGGCGAGATCGCGCCACTGATCATCAATGTCTGCAATTTCTCCAGGGGCGCGAACGGCGAGCCCTCGCTGCTGTCGCCGGACGACGCCCGCACCCTGTTCCACGAATTCGGCCACGGCCTGCACGGCATGCTGTCGAACGTCACCTATCCCTCGCTGTCGGGCACTTCGGTGTTCACCGATTTCGTCGAGCTGCCGTCGCAGCTCTACGAGCACTGGCAGGAACAGCCGCAGGTGCTGCGGCAATTCGCAAAACATTACCAGACCGGCGAGCCGCTGCCGGACGACCTGCTGAAACGCTTCATCGCCGCCCGCAAATTCAACCAGGGCTTTGCCACCGTCGAGTTCGTCTCCTCGGCGCTGATCGATCTCGAATTCCACACCCAGCCGGCCGCCGCCAGCCGCGATGTCGGAGCGTTCGAGCGTGCCGAGCTGGAAAAAATCGGGATGCCCGCGGAGATCGCGCTGCGCCACCGGCCCACGCAATTCGGCCATATCTTCTCCGGCGACCATTATGCGTCGGGCTATTACGGCTACATGTGGTCGGAGGTGATGGATGCCGACGCCTTCGGCGCCTTCGAGGAGGCCGGCAATATCTTCGATCCCGCGACCGCCAAACGCCTGCACGACGACATCTACTCGTCGGGCGGCTCGCGCGATCCGGAAGATGCCTATGTCGCGTTCCGCGGCCGCGAGCCGGAGCCGGACGCGCTGCTGCGCCGCCGCGGCTTGCTGGCAACACCAGAGGCTGCCTGAAGTGAACAGAACCAAACAGGGATTGCTGGGTTTACTGCTGCTCGGCTGCGCGCTTGCTTTCGGCCCGACCGCCGCGCGGGCGCATCCGCATGTCTGGATCACCGCCGCCAGCGAGCTGATCTATGCGCCCGACGGCTCGATCACCGGCGTCCGGCACGCCTGGACTTTTGATGACATGTTTACGGCCTACGCGCTGCAGGGCATCGAGACCAAAAGCAAAGGCGTCTACACCCGCGAGCAACTGGCTCCGCTGGCCCAGACCAACGTCGAATTGCTGAAGGAATTCGCCTTCTTCACCTTCGCCAAGGCGGACGGCAAGAAGGGAAAATTCCTGGAGCCGGTCGATTACTTTCTCGATTACAAGGATGACGCGCTGACGCTGCATTTCACCCTGCCGCTGAAAAATCCGGTGAAACCAAAACTGCTGGCGCTGGAAGTGTTCGATCCCTCCTACTTCATCGACTTCAAATTCGGCGACAAGGACCCGATCAGGCTGAATGGGGCTCCCGCCGCCTGCCAGATGAAGTTCCAGCGCCCGAATGACGGCAGCGCCGCCGACACCAAAAAGCTCAATGAAGAGAATTTCGCCAGTGGCGACAATTCGAATTACGGCGCGATGTTCGCCAACAAGATCACGGTGGAATGTCCGTGAGGCCGCCAGCCCGGCCGGGCGTTCCGCGCGATTTCCTGCTGTTGGCCGCAGCGGCGGCCGCCGTGACCATGCTCGACGGCGTGCTGCACCAACTGCTGGCGCAAAATCCCTTCGGCGCGCCGAAGACGGCCGCCGCCGGGCCGCAAGCCGGCGGCATCGTCGGCTGGCTGCTGGCAAAACAGTCGGAGTTTTATCGCGAAATGTCCTCGACCATCCGCGCCGCCAAATCCGATGGCTCGGCGGTCTGGACGCTGCTCGCGATTTCCTTTGCCTACGGCATCTTCCATGCCGCAGGCCCCGGCCATGGCAAGGCGGTGATTTCGTCCTACCTCGTCGCCAACCAGGAGACCGCGCGGCGCGGCATCGTGCTGTCGTTCGCCTCGGCGCTGATGCAGTCGCTGGTCGCGGTGGCGATTGTCGGAATTTGCGCATGGCTGCTCAACGCGACAGCCAAAACCATGTGCAATGCCGAAAGGGCGATCGAGATCGCCAGCTACGCCCTGATCGCGGCGTTCGGCGCAAGGCTGGTCTGGACCAAGGGCGGCGGCTTTATCGGTGCGCTGCAGGCGCCGCGGCCGGCGCCCGCACTGGCGGTCGCCGCGCATCGTCACGGTCATGATCACGCCCACCATGATCATGGCCACGGCCATCATCATCATGGTCACGACCACCATCATCACGACCCTGATCCGGGCCATGTCCATGACGAGCATTGCGGGCACTCCCATGGTCCCATGCCGGGCGAACTCGCCGGCCCCGGCGGCTGGAGCCGCGGCTTTGGCGCGATTTTCGCGGTGGGGCTGCGCCCCTGTTCGGGCGCGATCCTGGTCTCTGGTTTTCGCGCTGGCGCAGGGCCTGTTCTGGGCCGGCATCGTCGCCACCTTTGTCATGGGGCTCGGCACCGCGATCACGGTCGCCACCATCGCGGTCATCGCGGTGTCGGCGAAAGACCTGGCGCGACGGTTGAGTTCGGGACGCGAAGGCGGCGGCGCATTGATCATGCGCGGCATCGAATTCGGCGCCGCCGGGCTGGTGCTGCTGTTCGGAATAGGCCTGTTGTTCGGCTACCTCGCCGCCGAGCGGGTGACGTGTTTGTAGCCTCATTCCTGCGTAACCGCGTTGCCGATATCGCTTGACGCCTTGTAGCCTATGGACCACATTAGGCTTCATGATCGAGGTGCGTCAGACGGAAGAGTTTTCGGACTGGTTGCGCCGTCTCAGGGATGCCAATGCGGTCGCGCGCATTGTTGGCCGCATTCGCCGCATGGAAATGGGGAATCCCGGCGACGCCAGAGGCGTTGGTCATGGCATCTTCGAGATGCGCGTCGACTACGGGCCGGGTTACCGGATTTACTACGTGCATCGCGGAGCACAAATTGTGATCCTGTTGTGTGGTGGCGACAAACGCACGCAACCGAAGGATATCAAGCGGGCTCGGAAACTGGCGGAAGCATAGTGATGGTCAAGACAACGAGATTTGATGCCGCCGACTATCTCGACACCGAAGAGCGTCAGGTTGCCTATATTGCAGCGGCGCTCGAATCCGGTGACGCGGATTTCGTGCGTGACGCGCTGGGTCTCGTTGCACGTGCGCGGGGCATGGGTGGGATTGCGAAGAAGGCCGGCTTGAACCGTGAGAGCCTGTACAAGGCGCTCGGAGAAACCGGCAATCCCGAATTCGGCACGGTCATGCGCATTGTTCGCGCCCTGGGTTTGACCCTTTCAGCGCGCCCCGTGGCAAGCGGGCAGACGCCAAAGCGGCGCCGGGTCGCGTGAGAGGCAGCATGGTGGGACGCTTCCCTCCCACCCCCAGCGAACTTCCGGAAACGGATTCGGTGGCTATGCTGGCGATCCCATAAGGACTGGACGGAAATGACGTCACGCGAAAAATTCTGGTTCTTTCATCCGTTTCGGGTGCGGTATTCCGAAATCGACGGTCAGGGCGTGGTCTTCAACGCGCACTATCTGACTTATTTCGATACCACCATCACCGAGTATTTCCGGGCGCTGGGCTACGACCAGTATGCCGACGCCAAAGCGACCGGCCTCGATTTCCACGTCGTCAAGTCGGTGATCGAATACAAGGCGCCGATCCTGTTCGACTGGGAACTGGAGGTCGGCGCGAGGGTTTTGCGGATCGGCACTTCGAGCCTGGTGCTCGAACTCGCCATCTTCCTGAAGGGCGGCATCGACGCGCTCGCGACCGGCGAGATCGTGTGGGTCCATACCAGCCAAAACACCCATCGTCCGGTCCCGATACCGCAATCGATCAGGGAATTGGTCGCCACGCGCGAACCGCACCTGGCCTGACGCCGGTCCGTCGGGCCGCTTCAGGCTCCCGGCGCAGGGGATGAACCCGATCGATGTTCTCCGGCACATTCGGTGATCATGAAGCTGGCAAGCGAGTTGTCCGGGAACGTCTTGAGGATTTCACCATACGCAAGCGCTGCGGCCGCAAGATTCCCGGCCTCGAACGCCTGCGAGGCGTTCCAGGTCATCTCGCTCAGCAGTCTGTCGCCCTCGCGAATCCGTAGCTCCGGATCGTCGCTCGCGGCAAGGCCGAGCAATTCATAGACCATGAATTCGGTCCGGCGGCCCTTGACCTGAACCCGTTTCAGCGGCCGCGCCACCAGGTCGCTCCTTGCCTGGTCGTAGATGCTGTCGCTGATGCAGATGGTGGTGCCGAACAGCTTGTTGAGGCCTTCGACCCGTGACGCCACGTTCACGCCGTCGCCCATCGCCGTGTAGTTCAGCCGGGTCGATGAACCGACATTGCCGACGAGGACACTGGCGCAATTGAGCCCGATCCTCAAGTTGATCCGTGGTCGTCCTTCCAGTTCCCATGCAGCGTTGACGCGCTCCATGCGGCGAGCCGCACGCAACGCGGCGGCGCAGGCCCGCAGCACGTGGTCGGGGCGCTCGACCGGGGCGTTCCAGAACGCCATCACGCCATCGCCGATGAACTTGTCGACGGTGCCGCCTTCCTGCGAAATCGCGGCTGAGACTTCCTCCAGATAGGCCGAGATATGGACCAGGAGATCGTCCGGCGAGAGCGTTTCGGCGTGGCTGGAAAAGTTCTCCAGGTCGGAAAAGAACACGGTGAGAACGCGTGGTTCGACGCCGGGGGTCAGCGCAACGCCTGACTTGATGAGCTGGCGGACCACATCCAGCGGGACGAACGAGGAAAACGATTTCAGCGAAGTCCGCAACAGCGCCGCCGCCGATTCCAGCTTGGCAATCTCCTGGATTTTCGACGGCCGTCGCGCAGGCGTGTCAAAATTGAGACTTTCAATCGCCTGCAACTGGCTCGACACGTTTTCGACCGGGCGCGACAGCCGGCTGGAAGCGAAGTAGATGAAGAACAGCTCGACCATCGTGAGGACGACGATCACGATCAGCATCAATCGATTGGTTTTCTTCAGGGTCCCCACGAAATCGTCGATCGGCGTCAGCGTGATGACCTGCCAGGGCTGGCCGAAGCCGCCGGGAAAATTGGCGAAGGCGGCGACGATATTCCTCGCCGTTGGCCGGAGACCGGAATACAAACCGGTCGGCGCCCGCGGCGTTGCGCTGACGATGCGCCTCGCGCACCAGGGGATCGTCGATGTCGGCCAGCGAGGCGATCTCGAGCGCTCCGTTCTCGATGCGAACGCTCTTTCGCTTGTCGGGAAAGGCGATGATCTTGCCGTTGTTGCGGTCTGCCACGAAGGTGATGCTGCCGGGGCTCGCGCGGTGCTTGTCGAGGAAGCGTGACAGGACGTCCATCGTGACGTTGGCGGACGCGCATCCGATGAATTCGACGCCGCGGAAGATCGGAATGCGCAACGATATGATGGGAGAGCCGGTATCGGAATTGATCAGGGGCTCGGTCACTGCAAGCGTGTGCGTGGTCTTGGCGGATTGATATCCGGGCAGGACCCGAATGTCGATTTCGGTGCCGACGTCATAATTGCCGACCGGGTTGGGCCAGACGTCGAAGTACGTTCGATGACGCACGCGCCGCAGACTGTAGGTGATGGCATCGATCGAGCTGGAATGCCAGTTGGCGGCGGCCGGGATCCGCGGATCGGCGCGGCGGCGGTCTTCGTCGATCCGGGTGACGGTTCGATGATAACCATCCTCGAAGCTGACATAGGCGGCGTCGATATGCGCGGCGGAGGTCAGGGCCCGATACAACAGATCGCGGCTTGGTTCGGCGCGGAAATAGCCGGGATCGGTGGCGGCCACTTCGGCGAGAAGGCGCAGCGGGCTTTCGATGCCCTCGATCAGGTCCTGGGTGCGCTCGACGCCGGCCTGGCTGGTCTTTGCGATCGCTTCGTTCAGAATGGTGATGATGCCCGCGGTATTCCGGTTGTAGTTATAGACCAGAATGAAGATCAGCACGGGAATGCTGAGAGCGATGAACAGCAGCGACATGATCAGCGTCAGTCTGGGCAGTCCCATCCCGGCAAACGGGCTGTACCGGCTCAGCCGCGCGATCCTGATCCGTAAAGCGCGGCGGTAGCGATACGCGGCCAGCGCCGCGATCGCCAATGCGGCCACAGCAAGCGCGAGGGGCAGCAAGCTGCGCCGCAGGTCGCGTTCCGTTTCATCCCAGATCAGCGCGACGGGCAGCGTATCGTCCGCCAGCAACCCTAGTTGCCGATAGACATCCGCAATCCGCTGCCAGCGTGCCGGATCCTGCTCGCCGATCCGGTTCGGATCACGCCCGACCAGTGCAGCGGTCTGCTCCGCCTCGAACAGCAGCGCCTCCCGGCTCTTTGTCGCGGAGTATTTTTGCAGGATCAGATCGACCGTCGCCTCCCTGTTTGCAAGGGCGTAGGCCCAGCCCTTCACGCTCGCCGCCCGAAACGCCGCGACCCGGTCCGGGTTGGCGTTCACCTCCGCTTCGGAGGCGCACAGGCTGTCGCCATAGAAATCGATCCCCGATGCGGACGGCGCGAAGGTGCGGTAGGCTGCGCCAAGCTGCTCGAGGACGAACGGCTCGTTGGTGCTGTAGGCGACCATCGCATCGGCCCGGCCGGTCAGGAGGTCGCGCGGATTGCCGTCGTGCGGGACGCGCAGCATCGACTGGTAATCGATCCCCTCGCGCTTCAGCATCGCGGCGATCTCGTCGCTTCCCGGCGTGTCCATCAGGGTACGGCCGCGCAACTCGGCCACGCTGCTGATGTCGGCCCGGCGCGCCACCAGAATGACGGCCGCGGAACGCTGGAATATCGCCGCCAGCACGACGAGCCGGCGGCCCATTCCCCAGTCGCGCAAAACGCTGGCGCTGCAGACCCCGAAATCCGCCTTGCCCCCGGCAACCGCTTCGGAGACGTCGATGCCGGGACCGCCTTCGCGGATCGCGACGTCGAGGCCCGCATCGCGATAAAAACCCTGCTCGAGCGCCTGATAGTAGCCGGCGAACTGAAATTGATGCTTCCATTTGAGTTGCAGCGAAGCGGCATCCAGTGCGAAGGCGGGATGCGAGGCGGCGAGTACGAGCGAAGCGACCAGTAACAGCCCGTTGAGCAGAGCGAATGCTGGTCTCCTTGATGAAGGCTCTACCCTGTCAATCATGCAACCGTTCCGAACGCTATCCTGGGAAACTCCAATCTCTCCAGCGGGACGCACGGGAAAGGTGGGGGCTGTGGGGATCGCAGAAGTAGACCTGCATGCCCGCGTCCATCTTCAGGCGTGCGTGCTGAGCCAGCTCAGCTCCCTGATCCCAAGTCAGCGACCGACGCAGTTGCTCAGGCATGGTTGAGATCGCGCGGGTGATGGCGTCGCGTACTGCCTCAGCACCATGTCCGGCGAGTGCGGGGCCTTTCTTCACGCGAGCTTCCTGGTCATGGCCCGTCATGCGCGGCAGGTGCAGCAGCATGGTGAAACGTGTCGTGCGCTCCACCAGGGTGCCGATTGCGGAACTTTCAATGCCTATGATGAGGTCACCTTCCCAGTGGCCCGGTACGGCTCGATCGGCTGCCTCTGCCGGACGTTGGCTGATCATGATCTCGGGAGAAACGAAGGTCCTGCCTGGCCTGCGCGTGCGCGCCTGCGGCATCCGCAGCGCCCGACCGGTGCGCAAGCAGGCCGACAGTTCACGGCGCAACGCTCCTCGACCTTGCACATAAAGTGCCTGATAGATCGCCTCGTGACTGATGCGCATCGTCTCATCCTCGGGGAAGTCGAGCCGAAGGCGACGAGAAATCTGTTCCGGGCTCCATGCCGTCGCCCAGCGTCGGTGCTGTCGATGCACGGCCCGGCGGCCTTTCCACACGACCTTCGGGCCGACGAGGGGCACCCCGTCCGGCCTGGCGATCATACCGGCAAGCCTGTCTTGCACATAATCTCGCAGGATTGGATTAACCGCCAACTTCGCCGGCTTTGGCCGTCGAGCGGACCGGTCGGCGTGCCATTGTGCCGTGGTTGCTCGATACTCTGGAGCGCCGTGGCGCCGCGCCGCATTGCGCTCAAGCTCACGATAGATCGTGCATGGAGGGCGATTGAGTTGACGAGCGATGGCTCCTACACCGTGACCCTGGGCGCGCAAGATGGCGATCTCCTCACGCTCGGCGAACGAAAGGTAGCGCCCTGATGGCGGTTTTGACGACTGCGAGAAATGGGTTGGTGGCATGCCGCCCGCCTTCCGGAACCACCGTACGCCGACAGCCGGCGACACCCCGGCGTCAATCGCAGCATCCTCGCTCGAGCGCCCCGAGGCAATCGCCTTCCAGAACTGTCTACAATTCTCCCGCAGTGCTTCCCGAGGCCGGCCTAGCGATCGTAAAGCTGCCCGCTCACACCTATCCGAACCGCGCCTGTATGCCTTCATCGCAACCTCCTTTGCTGGAGTGTTGCGACGACCGGTTGGTCCAGGGTGTCTTCGTCTAGCCGGGAATCTGACGCAATGCGAGGGGCGGCAGCAACTGAACGCCTGATCAACCGAAGCCGGTCGAGGGGATGGCCCGAATTTCCCGGTTCTGATCCGGTCAGAACCGGGAGTGTCTGGTCTAGACGATGATGTGCCAGTTCGTCGGCACGGCAGCCACCGCACCGCCGCCGATGATCGTGGTGTCGTTCAGGTCCCAGATCGCGGCGAGGCCGGCGTCGTTGCGCCACAGGATGTCGCTGTTGCCGTCGCCATTGTAGTCGCCGGTGTCGGCGATATGCCAGTTGGCCGGCGCGGACGCCACTGCGCCGCCGCCGATGATCGTGGTGTCGTTCATGTCCCAGACCGCCACCAGGCCGGCATCGTTGCGCCACAGGATGTCGCTCTTGTGATCGCCGTTGAAATCGCCGGTGCCGGCGATTTGCCAGTTGGAAGGTACCGAGGCCACCGCACCGCCGCCGACAATGGCCCCGTCGTTCATGTCCCAGATCGCCACGAGGCCGGCGTCGTTGCGCCACAGGAAGTCGCTCTTGCCGTCGCCGTTGAAATCTCCGATGCCGGCGATGTTCCAGTTGAGCGGCACCGCGCCCAGCGAATGGCCCTGCAGAATCGTGCCGTCGTCCATGTCCCCGTCCTGCACCTGGAAGGTGAGCGACGCGTATCCCGTGCCATTGGCATTCGCGGCAGGGGTGAAATTCAGCAGACCGCTCGTGATGACGGCTACGGGGATGAACTGGCCTGCCGCCACCGCTACGCCGTTGCTCGTCAGCGTGCCGGCACCCGGCAGCGTCGTGATCTTCACCGCCAGCAGGTGGTTAGCCGGGCTGTCGTCGGTATCGCCGAAGCCGAAATCCGACGCCGTAAATGCGTAGGCGTTGTCCTCCAGCGTCGTGATCGCCTTGTTGGCACCTGACGGCGCGTCGTTGACCGAGGCCACCACGATATCGACCGTATCGCTGTCGGTCTTGGCGCCATCGGCGGCGGTGCCGTCATTGGCGCCGTCGTCGCTCAGCATGGTCAGGGTGTCGGTGCCGGCAAAATTGGAGTCAGGACGATAGGTGATGCCGCTTGCCAGCGTCGCATTGACGAACGTCGGATCGCAGATCAGCGTCACCGAGGAGGTGTCGTTGTCGAAGATGTCGGCGGAATCCAGGCCACCCAAAACATCGTCGGCGACATGGATGGTGCCGTGCTGCACCGTCAGCGTCACCGTTATCGGGCCGCTGCCGATATCGACGTCGCTGACCGATGGACCCGTGACCGGCGTAGCCGTGTCTTCGGTCCCGATCTGCGCCGTGATCGTGTTGACCGGCGCGTCGTTGTCGGCCGTGACATGAACGGCTGCGTGCGCAATGTTGCTGTCGGTACCATTCTTCGACACCATCACCGTGATATCGCGATCGGTTGTATTTGGCGCATCGGAGGAATTGCTGAACTGAACCAGGCTGATAGCGGTATGGTAGTCCGCAACGGACGCCGAGTTGGCCAGATGGATCGTGATCTGGCCCGGCACCGAGGTATCGATCGTGCTGCCAATTCCGCCGGGAAGTGCGCCTGCGAAAGACAGGCTGTCGGCCGCCTTGGCATTTGTCAGGACGATCGTCGCCGTGTCGAGGTTGGCCGTGTCGGGGCCGGCGATGACGAGGTCGACAGCGGTAATCGGGATCGGCGCCGCATTCTCCATGTAGGTCGTGGTGAAATCGGCGCCGGCGCCGCCAGCGTCGAGATCGACCGTCGGCGCGTTGACGGCAGCGCTGGCGCTGTCGTTGCTGGTGTTCGGGTCGAACTGGTCGGCGTGGGTGATGGTCCCGGTGTTGGTCTGCGAGGTGGCGCTGACCACCGTAGCCGTGATTTCCAGCGTCGGCGCGCCGCCGGAGCCGACCGTGCCGACGTTCCATAGTCCGGTGCCGCTGGTGTAGGTGCCCTGGCTGGGATTGGCCGAAACAAAGCTCACACCGGCCGGCAGCAAGTCGGCCACCTGCACCCCCGTGGCGTCGTCGGGGCCCTGATTGGAGAGCGTGACGGTGAAGGTGATCACGTCGCCCACGTTGGGCGCCGCGTCGCTCACCGTGTTGGTCAGAGCCAGATCGGCTTGCTGCGGCGTCTCGGTAGCGCTGGCGCTGTCGTTGGCCGTGTTCGGGTCGAACTGGTCGGCGTGGGTGATGGTCCCGGTGTTGGTCTGCGAGGTGGCGCTGACCACCGTAGCCGTGATTTCCAGCGTCGGGCCGCCGCCGGAACTAACCGTGCCGACCTCCCATAGTCCGGTGCTGCTGTCGTAGCTGCCTTGGCTGGGATTGGCCGAAACAAAGTTCACACCGGCCGGCAGCAGGTCGGCCACCTGCACCCCCGTGGCGTCGTCGGGGCCCTGATTGGAGAGCGTGACGGTGAAGGTGATCACGTCGCCCACGTTGGGCGTCGCGTCGCTCACCGTGTTGGTCAGAGCCAGATCGGCCTGCTGCGGCGTCTCGGCAGCGCTGGCGCTGCGTTGCTGGTGTTCGGGTCGAACTGGTCGGCGTGGGTGATGGTCCCGGTGTTGGTCTGCGAGGTGGCGCTGACCACCGTAGCCGTGATTTCCAGCGTCGGCGCGCCGCCGGAGCTGACCGCGCCGACCTCCCATAGTCCGGTGCTGCTGGTGTAGGTACCCTGGCTCGATGCTGAGCTGACGAAGGTGAGCCCGGCCGGCAGCAGATCGGCTACCTGCACCCCCGTGGCGTCGTCGGGGCCCTGATTGGAGAGCGTGATGGTGAAGGTGATCTGGTCGCCTACGTTAGGCGTCGCGTTGCTCACCGTTGTGGTCACAGACAGGTCGGCGGTCGTCGTGCAGATCAAGGCGACGTCGTTGCCGTCGCCGCCGCTGTAATTGACCGCAAAGACATGGCCGCCGGAGGCGAAATACGCGCCTTGCGCAAACTGTCCGGTGACGGCGTCGATGCCGTCATTGTCGATCAGGAGATAGCTGTTGCCGATCTGGCTCTCGAATCCGTTGAGGAAGGTCAGATCGATGCTGGCGCCGCCGAGCGAGACCGCGCCGTTGACGACGACCTGGTCGTATCCCGTCCCCGCCGTGGTGCCCGCGATCTGGACCGCGAAATGTGCGCCCGAGGTAAAGGTAAGGTCGCCGGTGTGGATGGTGCCGGGGCTGTTGCCCGGCGCCAGCGTGCCGCCCGCACGGATCACGACCGCGCCCGTGGTGCCGTGGCCGCCGAGCGTCGCGCCGCTTTGCACGTCGACCGCGGAGCCTGCGATCGATCCGTCGACGATCAGCGTACCGGCGTTGACATTGGTGCCGCCGACATAGGTGTTGATCGCCGTCAGCGTCAGCGTGCCGGCGCCTGATTTGTCGAGGCCGCCATGGCCCGGAGTGAGCGTCGCGCGGGAATAGTCGTAGGCCGCGGCCTGGGCCGAACCGTAGTCGTCGCCGATCACGCCCGACACGGTCTGCGACGTTGCCGCGTGGGTGGTCGGGTCTTCGGTGTTGAAGGTCAGCGAGGCACTGAACCCCTCGAGATAGATACCGTTGGCAAACTGCTGTCCGTTGTTGACGGGGCCGACACCGACGCCCACGACATCTCCGGTCTCGAGTGTGCCGGCCGCAAGATCGGCCGACTTCGGCGAACACGACGCGCGCGCCGCCCTGAACGAAGATCACGCCGCCGGCTGCAAGGCCGCCGCCGCCGACCGCATCGGTGGCATCTCCGCCGCCGAAGCCGCCGCTGTTGCCGCCCGAGGCGCCCGCGCCGCCGCCGCCGCCGAAGCCGCCATGGCCACCGTAAAGCCGGCCCCCGCCGCCACCGCCGCCACCAAAACCGCCGTCACCGCCAAAGCTGAGCGGAAAGCCGCTGCTGCCCGCCGCCGCCGCCGAAGCCGCCGTCCTTGCCGTTGTTTGGATTCCCGGAATTGGTGCCCGGCGGATTGGCGCCGATGCCGCCACCGCCGCCCGGCGTGCCGAATTGCGTGCCCGTCGTTCCGGCGCCGCCGCCGCCGCCGTTGGCGCCGCCGGCGGCAGTTCCGCTACCGCCGGCCGATCCGCCGGGCGCGTTCGGAACGATGCCCGCTTCGCCAACCCCGGTAAAACTGCCGCCGTGGCCACCGAAGCCGCCGCCACCGCCGGCGCCGTGAAGACCGTGATCGTTGATATTGCCGTTCGCGAGATTGGGGTCAAAGTCTACCGGGTAGCCGCCGGTGCCGCCGAACAATCCGCCGCCACCGCCGGTTGAATCGAAATCGCCGAGACGAACAAACGCGGTCAGACCGCCCGCCGCCTTGGTGTTGACGAAGTCGACATTGCTCAGCGTGACGTTGCCGGGGACGCCGGAATCATTGGCAACGAACAGTCCGCCGCCAAGCCCGGCGCCGGCTCCCGCGCTGCCGATGCCATCGCCGCCCTGCGCGGTGGTGTTGGCGACCGTCAGATCCTCGAAGGTGACGCTGCCGCCATAGACGATCAGCCCATGAGTTGTGGTGTGCCCGTCGAGCGTCGCCCCATTGCCCTTGACGATGACCTGCACGCCGCCCTGAAGGTTGAACGCCAGCAGCCCGTCGCCGCCCCGCAGATCGATCGTGCTGCCGGCGGCAAGATGGATCTCGTAGGTGCCGCTGTCCGCGGCGAGGAACGCCGCCTGGGTAATGACATCGTTGAACTCGGCAAGCGTGGAGATCGTGGCGTCGCCGCCAGAGGTAAGAATGACTGTCACGCGTACTCCGGGGAAAATCAGGCGGCTTCGTCAGTCGCCTTGCCAAAAACTGCGCGTCTTCCCCGACGCCCAATCGTCAATATTAACCAATAATTAACTCTGGAAAAAAAGCACGAAGCGATTGCGGAGTCGAGCGGAAAAAAACCGAGTTCGCGCTACGGTAAATGCCGAGGTTTGAACCTGCTCGCGAGATCGCGACTACTGCTCGCTTGAGTAGAAAACAACGGCATCGGTTCTTGCCGACGCTTTCACGGGGCCAGGCAGCAACGCGTGTTGCCAGCCTTTGATGCTCAAACCCAGGGTTATTCACCACCAGCGCCACGGGTCGATCGAGCGGTCCGATGCGACATAGTCGATGTCGATCTCGCCACGCGTAATCCCGATATCCCTCAGCTCCCTGTCGCTCAGGTCGCACAAACTGGCAGGTAATCTCCGGCGTATACGTCGTTGCTGAAACGCATCCCAATATCGCCTGAAAAGGCCGGGAGCGCGCCGCGTCGATGCGGCGGTCTGTCCCAATCCTGTTGCGCCATAGGTCGTGCTCATTGCGGCATCTCCCGGGTGTTGTTCTACCCAGGCGAGGGTGACAGGGCGTAACCCGGCGCGCTTGACATCCGGCTTACATTTCCCTCACCGGCGGCTTATTCTTTTCGTTGCAGCCGGTGCCCAGGCCCCGAATAAGGCCTCCCGAGGGATTGGCAGTTTGCGCTATTTTTTCGACGAGTACGCATTCGACACTGACCGGCGCGAACTTCGTCGCGGGGAGAACGTCCTCTCAGTCGCGCCACAGGTTTTTGACCTGCTCGAATACCTGATCCGCAACAGGGAGCGGGTCGTCAGCAAGGATGACCTGATCAATGCCGTCTGGAATGGGCGTGTTGTGTCCGATGCCGCGCTGACGACCCGCCTGAACGTCGCCCGAAGCGCGATCGGCGATTCCGGCGAGGAACAGCGCCTCATCAAAACGCTGCCGCGCAAGGGATTCCGTTTTGTCGGACAAGTGCGGGAGATCACAGCGGGCGCAGCCGGAGCAGAAGCAGACGATATTACGGGGAACCACCGAGACCAGCCCTGACGCTTCCCGATAAGCCCTCGATCGCCGTCCTCCCCTTTGCCAATTTGAGCTCGGACCCGGAACAGGAGTATTTTGCCGACGGCATCGTGGAAGATATCACGATGGCGCTGTCGCGCTTTCCCTGGCTGTTTGTTATCGCGCGCAGTTCGAGCTTCACTTACAAGGGCCGGGCGGTGGACGTAAAGCGGGTCGGCCGCGATCTCGGCGTTCGCTACGTGCTGGAAGGCAGTGTGCGCAAGACCGGAAACCGTATTCGGATCGCGGGTCAGCTTATCGATGCCGAAACCGGAGCACATCTCTGGGCGGATCATTTTGATGGTGCGCTTGAAGATATGTTCGATCTGCAGGACCACGTAACTGCCAGCGTCGTCAGTGCAATCGCTCCGAAGCTCGAGCGTGAGGAGCTCAAGCGGGCAAGGCGCAAACCACCTGAGAATCTGAATGCGTACGATTATTACCTGCGCGGGCTGGCGAAAGTTCGCCGGGTGACCATTGAGGCGAACAACGAGGCGCTCCAGCTCTTTTTCAAGGCGATCGAGCTCGACCCCGGCCTGGCCTGCGCTTACGGGATGGCCGCGTGGTGCTATGTGTTGCGCAAGGCGCGTGGCTGGATGACCGATCATGCGCAGGAGAGTGCCGAAGCGAC
This sequence comes from uncultured Alphaproteobacteria bacterium, assembly GCA_963706975.1. Classification (GTDB taxonomy): domain Bacteria; phylum Pseudomonadota; class Alphaproteobacteria; order Rhizobiales; family Xanthobacteraceae; genus Bradyrhizobium. Next base: position 19,047 of record CAVPOL010000047.1, on the reverse strand, counting down.
GCGGCTGGCCCGGAAAGCAGTGCATCTGGGCAGCGATGACCCGGTAGCGCTGTGTATGGGTGGATATGCACTTGCCATCATCACCCATGAGTTCGACGACGCTACGGCATTTCATGGATCGAGGACTGGCGGTCAATCCCAACCTGGCGCAAGCCTGGAGGCTCAGCGCATGGTTGAGAGTTTGGAGAGGTGAGCCGGACCTGGCGCTTGAGCACGCTGCGCATGCCGTGCGCCTAAGCCCGCTCGATCCGTTCAAGTTCGCCACGCACGGAGCTATGGCGTATGCCCATTTTCTCGCGGGCCGCTATGACATGGCGTCGTCCTGTGCCGAAAAGGCATTGCGCGACAATCCGACGTACATGGTAGCGATCTGCATATCGGCAGCCAGCAATGCGCTCGCCGGGCGGCTTGAGCCAGCACGGATAGCTATGGCGCGGGCGCTCGAATGCAATCCCGAACTGCGCGTCTCCAATCTGGGAGATGTGGCGCCATTTCGTCGAGCGGAGGACCTCGCCACGTTCGCAAAAGGCCTCCGCAATGCGGGCCTTCCCGAATGATCATGATGCTGCTCGAATCGAGGCCGGTGGAGCTGGCCATCTACGCCGCCTGCGACAAAATCAACACGACGGGCAAATCACCCAAAACTCAGTCAAGCCCCCTTCAATCACAATATTCTGATTTTCAGAAATAACGAGGTCGGTCTATATCCTTCGCATCCCGTTCCGCTCGGAGGGGCGATACGCGATCGTCACGTTCGTGGGATGGGCTGTGGTGGGCCGCGGGCAGCGCGCGAGACGGGCGGGCAGCTTGCGGACGGCCAAGTCGTGTGGACCTGATATCTCGACGCTGGTGTCAAGCTTGCGGTAAGTCCCGCAAGTGACGGTGGCAAAAGAGCCCGATCGCCGGGGTGAGCACGAAGCAGCCGTATAAACCATTGCGCGGGGAATGCCGGGTGTCCGGTGTGACCGTGGCGCACTACTCGTAAATTTTGCCGCGGCGCATCGGCGCCCGGCCATTCCCCGCGCCCTCTGATTGGAGGGTTGAGGAAAATAAGATCAAGACCTCGGGCGCTTGGCGCTGCGAGGTTAAGGTCGTATGCGGAACTATCAACGTCATTGCGAGCGCAGCGAAGCAATCCAGCTTTCTTTGCTCGTGCAACATGGATTGCTTCGTCGCAAGAGCTCCTCGCAATGACGGTTCGAGAGTGACCGCAGCCCGGAGCCTACCCCGGCAGCCAGCCCCGGATCGCCGGCAGGAAGAAGATCGCGATATTGATCGCAAAGCCGATGCTCCACAGGATCGAGCGCAGCGTCGGGCGGTTGCCGAGATAGGTGAAGACATAGGCGATCCGCACGATCAGGAACAGCACCGCCAGTTCGTCGATCAGATGCTGCGGCGCGGCCCGGAATTCCGCCAGCAGCACCGCGACGGCGAAGAACGGAAAGGCCTCGATGCCGTTCTGATGGGCGCCCAGCGCGCGCGGCGCGAATCGGATCGTCATAGAAGCCGGGGTCGCGCGGTCTGGCATTGTCGAAGCGGCGAAACCCGATCCACTTGATCGCGTGCGATCGTCAGCAGATACAGCATCAGCGTTCCGAAAACGCACCATTCCGCGATCGTCATGGTTCCCCCGGCACGCGCCCTCGGACGTTGCTTCGGATGGCCGGACGCAACGTGACAGTATCGAAAGCGCCATTATCTTGACAAGGATACCCCAAAGCGCGAAGCCACGGGCATCATGACAGCGGTCGTATCCATCGAAAGCAGCCAAGCCTGCCGCCGAGCCCGCCGGGATCGCGCCGGAACGCATCGGCGTCCTGCTGGTCAATCTCGGCACCCCCGACAGCGCCGATGCGCGGGGCGTGCGGGTCTATCTCAGGGAATTCCTCAGTCCGATCCCCGGGTGATCGAAAACCAGGGGCTGTACTGGAAGCTGGTGCTGAACGGCATCATTCTGCGGGTGCGCCCGGCGCCGCAAGGCGCGCGATTACCAGAAGATCTGGAACACCGAGAAGAACGAATCCCCGCTGAAGACCATCACGCGGGCACAGTCCGAAAAGCTGGCGGCCGACATCGCCGACCACGACCATGTCGTGGTCGACTGGGCGATGCGCTATGGCAACCCGTCGATCGCCTCGCGGATCGCGGCGCTGACCGCGCAGGGCTGCGACCGGCTGCTGGTGGTGCCGCTCTATCCGCAATATTCGGCCGCGACCTCCGCCACCGTCTGCGACGAGGTGTTTCGCGTGCTGGCCGGCATGCGCGCGCAGCCGACCTTGCGGGTGACGCCGCCCTATTATGCCGATCCTGACTATATCGAGGCGCTGGCGGTCTCCATCGACACGCATCTCAAGACCCTGCCGTTCGAGCCCGAGCTGATCGTGGCCTCGTTCCACGGCATGCCGCAAAAATACATCGACAAGGGCGACCCCTACCAGGCGCAATGCGTCGCGACCATCGATGCGCTGCGCCAGCGCATGGGCCTCGACGCGACAAAACTGATGCTGACGTTCCAGTCCCGCTTCGGCTTCGACGAATGGCTGAAGCCCTACACCGACAAGACCATCGAGCAGCTGGCGAAGGACGGCGTGCGCCGCATCGCGGTCGTCACCCCCGGCTTTTCGGCCGATTGCCTGGAGACGCTGGAAGAGATCGCGCAGGAGAACGCCGAGATCTTCAGGCACAATGGCGGCGAGCAGTTTTCGGCGATACCCTGCCTGAACGACAGCGAAGCCGGCATGGACGTGATCCGCCAGCTGGTGCTGCGCGAGCTGCAAGGCTGGATCTGACGAAGCCTGGTTCCAGAGGGCGGATTTGACGATTAAGCGATGCCGTCGGCTTCCGGAACGAAACGAGGCACTTGGCGGCGTTCAGCGCGGGTACATCTGGCGGCCGGCAAACTCCCGCTTATCTATAGGAATAAGTGCCGCCGGCTGAACCGGCGCTGCCGCAAGGCAGACAACAAGAAACGCCTTTGCTGAACAAGGTTTGACAGCGAAACTGCGCGGGAATGGCTTCATTCCCGCCTTGGAGGATTTATGAGCGGTTTTGACATTTTCGCGATTGCCTTTGTGCTGCTCGTCATCGCCACCCTGTTCGCCGGCGTCAAGACGGTGCCGCAGGGTTACGACTGGACCATCGAGCGGTTCGGCCGCTACACCCGCACGCTGCCGCCGGGGCTGAACCTCATCATCCCCTATTTCGACCGCGTCGGCCGCAAGATGAACATGATGGAGCAGGTGATCAACATCCCCGAGCAGGAGGTGATCACCAAGGACAACGCCACCGTGACCGTGGACGGCGTCGCCTTCTTCCAGGTGTTCGACGCCGCCAAAGCGAGCTACGAGGTCGCCAACCTCAACCAGGCGATCATCGTGCTGACCATGACCAACATCCGCTCGGTGATGGGCGCGATGGACCTCGACCAGGTGCTGTCGCACCGCGACGAGATCAACGAGCGCCTGCTGCGCGTGGTCGATGCCGCGGTGTCGCCGTGGGGCCTCAAGGTCAACCGCATCGAGATCAAGGACATCGTGCCGCCGGCCGACCTCGTCGAGGCGATGGGACGGCAGATGAAGGCCGAGCGCGTCAAGCGCGCCGACATTTTGCAGGCCGAGGGCCAGCGCCAGTCGGAAATCCTTCGTGCCGAGGGTGCAAAACAGGGCCAGATCCTGCAGGCCGAAGGCCGCAAGGAGGCCGCGTTCCGCGACGCCGAGGCGCGCGAGCGTTCCGCCGAAGCCGAAGCCAGGGCGACGCAGATGGTCTCGGAGGCGATCGCCAAGGGCGACGTCGCCGCGCTGAACTATTTCATCGCCGACAAATACATCAAGGCGTTCGGCCAGCTGGCGGATTCGCCGAACCAGAAGATCGTCATGCTGCCGATCGAGGCGGTCAGCATTTTGGGATCGCTGGCCGGCATCGGCGAGATTGCAAAAGCCACCTTCGGCGAAAGCGCGGCGTCGGCGCAGGCCGCGGCGCGGCGCGGCTCCGTGCCGAGCGCCGGGTCGCCCACGCCGCCTGTGCCGCCGCAACGGTAAGGACTTGTTGACGATGAGCCCACTTGCGGATGCGAGTTGGTTCACCTCTCCCATAGGGAGAGGTCGGATCGCATCGCAAGATGCGATCCGGGTGAGGGGTTCCGGACTATCGATAGACCGTAACCCTCACCCCAACCCTCTCCCCCCGCAAGGGGGAGGAGTTCACTGCCGCCGTATCGACCAAATCGGTAACGACGAGAACTAGGAATAGAGGGTCACACCATGGCCGAGATATTTTCTTCCTTGGGCACCTGGAACTGGCTGATCGTCGGCTTCATCCTGATGGCGCTGGAGTTGCTGGCGCCGGGCGTCTTCCTGATCTGGCTCGGGCTGGCGGCGCTGCTGGTCGGGATGCTGTCGTTTGCGATCACCCTGTCCTGGCAGCTGCAGTTGCTGACGTTCGCGGTGTTCGCCGTCGCGGCGGTGCCGCTGTGGCGGCGGGTGGCGCGCAGCAACAGCACCGTCAGCCGGAGCAACCCGTTCCTCAACAAGCGTACCGAAGCGCTGATCGGCCGGGTGTTCACGCTGGAAAAGCCGATCATCGACGGCACGGGCACGGTCCGGATCGACGATACGATCTGGCGCGTCGCCGGTCCCGATGCGCCGGCCGGCAGCCGCGTCAAGATCGTGCAGGCCGACGGCGCCAGCCTGACGGTGGCGGCGGCGTGAGAAAGCCAGCGCTTCTAGCCCCGTTGCTGCTTGCTCCAGCGCTCCGCAAACCGGTGCAGGGGCAGAAAATTTTCGAACAGCTCGCGTCCGGTCGCGGTGAGGGCATAGCCATCATCAGCCAACTCGACAAAGCCGGCCTCGCGCAATTCCGACAGCCGCGCCTGCAGCACGGTCGGCGACGCCTCGTCGCAGGCGCTGCGCAGCGCGCGCGAGGTCAGCGGCTGGTCGCGCAGTTCCCACACGATGCGCAGGGTCCAGCGCCGGCCCAGGAGGTCGAGCAGCACCATGATCGGCCGGCCCGAGGCCGAGCCGCGGATGGTGCGTTTCCTTATGGCTGCGGGTTGTTTCGGCATCAGAAATCCCTCTTGCGGATTGCTACGGATAATGTAGCGTATCGCTACGCTTATTGTAGCATGGGAGTTGCCGATGTCACGCATCGCGCCGCTTGAGCCGCCCTACGCGCCCGAGATCCAGCAGCAGTTCGACCGCATCATGCGCGGCGCGCCGCCGCTGCTGCTGTTCCGCACCATCGCCGGCCAGCCACGGGCCTGGGAGAAATTCCGCGCCGGCAGCCTGCTCGACCGCGGCCCGCTCTCGTTGCGGGAGCGCGAGATCGTCATCATGCGGACCTGCGCGCGCACGGGATGCGAATATGAATGGGGCGTGCATGTCGCGGCCTTCGCCGTGGCGGCGCATCTCACCGACGAGCAGGTCCGCGCCACGGTGCTCGGTGAAGCCACCGCATCGTGCTGGTCGGATGCCGAGCAGGCGCTGATCGCGGCGGTCGATGCGCTGCACCAGCGGGCCACGCTCAGCGACGCCGAATTCGCAGCACTTTCGGCGCATTACGACGACGCGAAGATGTTCGAGATCATCCTGCTGTGCGGCTTCTATCGCACCGTGTCATACCTCGCCAACGGGCTGGCGCTGCCGCTGGAGACGAACGCGGCGAGGTTTCCGATGGCTAGGCGTCATTGCGAGAAGCACTTGCGGCGAAGCAATCCATTCCTCGACGTTGCCGCGCTATGGGACTTGCATTCGCTCGCAGAGTGATGTTGCCGTTACGCCACACCCGCCCGTATCACGTCATGCACCTGCACGATGCCGACCGGCTTCCTGCCCTCGGCGACGATCAGCACCGTCACCGCGGGCTTCGATGTATCGACGCTCTCCCGCATGATTTCGGATGCGAGCATGCCCGGGGCGATGGTTCGGGGATTCTTCGTCATCACGTCATCGACCAGCGCCGTCATCAAATCGGGCCGCATGTGACGGCGCAGGTCGCCATCGGTGATGATGCCGGCGATCTCGCCTGAGGGGTCGACGATACAGACGCAGCCAAAACCCTTGGTCGACATCTCGACCAGCGCATCCGACATCCTGGTGCCCAGCGGCTTGATCGGGATGGCGTCGCCGGTATGCATGATGTCGCGGACGAATTTCAGCATCGCGCCCAGCTTGCCGCCGGGATGGAAACTGGCGAATTCCAGCGCGGTAAAACCGCGGCTCTCGAGCAGCGCGATGGCGAGTGCGTCGCCGATCGCGGCCTGCATCAGCGACGAGGTGGTCGGCGCCAGATTGTGCGGGCAGGCTTCGCGCGCCTTCGGCAGTTCCAGCACGATGGCGGCGGCTTCGCCCAGCGGGGAGCCCGCATTCGAGGTCACGGCGATCATCGGGATCGCAAAACGCTTGGAATAATTCACCAGATTCTTCATCTCCGGCTGCTCGCCGGACCATGACAGCGCTATGATCACGTCATCCGGCGTGATCATGCCGAGATCGCCGTGGCTGGCTTCCGCGGCATGTACGAAGAAGGCGGGGGTGCCGGTCGAGGCCAGCGTGGCGGCAATCTTGCGTGCGACATGGCCTGACTTGCCGAGACCGGTGACGATCACCCGGCCCTCTGGCGTTGCGGATCAGCTCGACGGCGGCAGAGAAGGCGGGCCCGAGCGGGCCCTGCAGGGCGGCCGAGATCGCGGCGATGCCGCCGGCCTCGGCATCGAGGGTGCGCAGGCCCGAAGCGACGGCCTCGTTCGCGCTGCCAGACAGGGATGATTGTGCCATCAGCGGTTTCGAATGGGCCATGCCTGGTTCCGAAGGAGAGGGGCATTTCGCCCGGCACCCTCCATAGCATGGCAGGACCGGCGATGCGACGCGGGGCCCGGTTCTCAACGGCTCATTAACCATAATTGTTTTAACTCCATTAACGACATTTCCGCCGTGCTTTCGCGCGCGTTCGGAGCCCGGTCGGCAAGCGTATGAATTCGTTGGAGTATTTTCATCGTGATGGCGGGTCCAGCAAGGGGCCGGAGCAGGCGCGTAGCCATCCTACGCGCGGTATTGCCATGCCTTGCGCTGATCGCCTTCGATGGCACCTCTGCCCACGCCCAAACCGTGACGCCCGATCTGTTCAACCCCGTGCGCGACGGCTTTGTCTCGCCGCAGAATTCGCCGCTGCGCCGGACCAGCGAGACCGCCGACCGGACCAGCGATGCCGCCAATGACGCCCGCCTTCGCGAGCGGGACCGGCTGGCGCCGCCACCGCGCAGCGGTGCAGTCCCGACCTACGGCCTTCCCGCCGCCAACGGGGCGTCCGCATCGGGTTACGACTCGCTCAACCGAACGCGGAAGAAGCCAAAATTCTTTCCCGGCCAGGTCAAGCCAAAGCCGCCGCCGGGCCCAGGCAGCCGGCCACCGATTGTCGTCAATCCCAACGCACGCGTGCGCCTCGCGGTGCCGCCGTCCGAATTCGCCCACAAGCCGCCGATCCCGCCGGCGATGGCCGGCATCGTGGTCGGCCAGCCCCCGCGCAAGCGCCTCAAGGTCGATGACGATCCGTTCGGCGCGGTCGGCGATTACGCCGGCAGCTTTCTGATCAAGTCCGCGCTGGAATTGCGCGGCGGCTACGACACCAATCCCGCCCGCACCTTCGTGCCCAAGGGATCGCCATTCTACGTGGTGGCGCCGGAATTCGTCATGTTCTCCGACTGGGCGCGCCACGCGCTGGTCGCCGATTTGCGCGGATCGTTCACCGGCTACACCAACACCTTCCCGCCGCCGACCGATGGCGTGGTGTCCTCGGCGCCGACCAGTGTCGACCGCCCGAATTTCGTCGGCCATGTCGACGGCCGTCTCGATGTCTCCCGCGATACCCGCCTGCTCGGACAGGCACGGCTGCTCGTCACCACCGACAATCCCGGCAGTCCCAACGTGCAGGCCGGCCTCGCCAGATATCCTGTGTATGCGACGTTCGGCGGCACCTTCGGAGTCGATCAGAATTTCAACCGGCTGCAGGTCTCCGGCGGCGCAACGGTCGACCGCACCGTCTACCAGAATTCATCGTTGACCGACGGCACTTCGAGCAGCAATGACGACCGCAACTACAATCAGTTCGGCGGCCTCGGGCGCGTCAGCTACGACCTGATCCCGGGCCTGAAACCGTTCGGGGAGATCGTCGGCAATGTCCGCTCGCATGACCAGTTGGTCGATCGTAGCGGCTATCAGCGCAATTCCAGCGGCGGATCGGTCAGGGCCGGCTCCACTTTCGAATTCTCGCGGCTCCTGACCGGAGAACTCGCGATCGGCTGGGCCGCGCGCAAATATGAGGACCCGCGGCTGCTGCCACTGCAGGGGTTGTTGACGTCGGCCTCGCTGATATGGTCCGCGACGCCGCTGACGACGGCAAAATTCTTTGCCACCACCTCGATCGACGAGACCACGGTGCCTGGTGTCTCCGGTGTGCTGACGCACAGCTACACTTTGGAAGTCGATCATGACTTCCGCCGCTGGCTGACCGCGATCGGAAAATTCACCTGGGGCAATCAGAAATACGAGGGCGACCTGCGCTACGACCGCTTCTATTCGATATCGGGCGAATTGATCTACAAGCTGAATCGCAACTACTGGGTCACCGGCACGCTGCGTCGCGACTGGCTGGACTCCAACATTCCCGGCAACAGCACCAATTCCACCGTGGTGATGTTGGGCGTGCGGCTGCAGCATTAGCGCTGCGTTCTCTTTCCTGTCCGTCCCTTCGATTGTGAGTAGAGCGAAGCCGCCGGCCCTGGTACGGGGCGGCGGAACGGGGCCCGTGATCGCAGCAATCGAACAATCGAATAGCTTCGACTGTGGCCATTGAGTATCAGCGAAAGTTCCAAAACCGTGCCACGCTGACCCCCTACACTGATCGGCAAACGCACGAAGGTTCGCTTCGCTGCCGGCCCTGACGTTCAGGCACTTTCGAAGGTTGGTGTTGCCGTGGGAGTAGACTTGAAGAAGATCGTCGCGGCAGCATGTCTTGTGTTCGGCTCTGCCAGCGTGTTCGCGGCGGATCTACCCACCCGGCCCGAGCCGGTGCGCCGGTGCCATACGTCCCGGCGTTTTCCTGGACGGGATTTTATCTCGGCGGCGAACTCGGTTGGATCCGAACCGACCCCCAATACACCACGGGCGTGTTGCTGCTGGGAGCGCCCTTTGTCGTCTCCCCGGCCGTATCCAACAAGAACGGCGTGAGCTACGGGCTCCTTGCCGGTTATAATTACCAGGCCGGAAACGTCGTGCTCGGTGTCGAAGGCGATATTCAGGGCTGGACGGCCGGCGACATTCGCTACACGGCCGTCACCGGAAATTTCCTGACGGCGCACACCAAATGGGGCGGCTCGATCCGCGGCCGGCTGGGCTTTGCAGCTGACCGTGCCTTGTTCTACGTGACGGGCGGCGCCGCCTTCGCTTCGCTTCATACCTGGATCCCGACCACCAATCTGTCGTTCGGCGGCGATGGCGCACGGCCGGGCTGGACGGTTGGAGGCGGCATCGACTATACGTTCACGAACAACTGGTTCACGGGCATTGAGTATCGCTACTCGCGGTTCGAGCCCAAAAACCTCATTTATCCCATACCGATCCTAAATTCGGCCTGGTCGGTTTCAGGCAAGAATTGAACACCAATCAGGTTTCGGCGCGGATCGGCTACAAGTTCTGACATCCTCGAAGGGTATCACCATTTCGACGGCCAGGCCCGCCGCGGGCTCATGCAATGCACGGCGAGCATTGATCCAGATCAAGCAATGCCGAATACGGATGTAGCAACGTCGCTCAAGCAGGAAATGAATATCAACCGGGTCGGCTACAAATTCCGACACAGGGCGGAAATTGCATAGTCACTCCCACGTCCGATCGTATAGTAGCGCCACCAGCGAATAATTCCAGAAAGCGGGAAATCCAGTCATGTTAAAGCATGCCATTGCGCTGGTGCTGATTGCAGCCGCCGCGATATTCGTTTCGCCTGCGAGCGCCCAGACCCCGCCGTCGACCAGTGCCGGTACGCTGACCTGCCAGATGGGGCCTTCGATCGGCCTGATCTTCGGATCCCGTCAAAAAATGGCTTGCCGTTTCAATCCGGTCGGCAACTTCCCGCCCGAGGCCTATATCGGTGTGATGGGCACGGTCGGCCTTGATATTGGCATCACCGCGGGCGGCGTCATGGCGTGGGGCGTATTGGCGCCGACCGCCGGCCCGATGCGCGGCAAACTCGCGGGCACCTATGTGGGCGCGAGCGGCGCCGTCGGCGTCGGCGTCGGCGTGGGCGCCAACCTGTTGTTCGGCGGGTCCAACCGTTCGATCGCGCTGCAGCCGCTGTCGGTCGAAGGGTCGGTCGGGATCAACCTGTCGGTCGGCATCTCAAGTCTCACGCTCACGGCAGCGCAGTGACGATATGAGCGAACAACAACCCTCGTTCAGGTCGCAGCCTATGCCAAGGATACAGAGGCCGCTTCCTGCGGAGCCAGTCATCAAAGGACGTGCGATGAAAATCACAGTGAAATTGCTGGCCGGGCTTGGAGTTCTGTCCTTGCTGGCTGTCTTTTCGGCCGGCTCCGCTTCCGCGCAGACGGACCTCGGGAAAACGCTTCTCGACAAACTGACGGCCAGGGTTGCGAAACTCGAGGGCGCCTGCGCCGGAGATATCAAGAAATACTGCCGTACCGTGACGCCCGGAGAGGGGCGGATGATCCACTGCATGGAAGCGCATGAGGACAAGATCAGCGCAAAGTGCGCGTTCGAATTGAGAGAGACCGCAGGCGGCGTGCAAACGACTGCCGACGCGCTGAAAGACGCCTTGATTGCGTGCAAGGCCGAAATAGCCGGCGTGTGCGGCAAGACGAAGCCAGGCCAGGGCCGGGTCGCCGCATGCCTTTTGGAAAACAAATCGACCGCTTCGCCGGGTTGCGCCGACGCGCTCAAGAAAATCGAGGCCCTCGCCGCTACTAAATGACGCTGCCGGCCACGGCGTCTCGCTGACCGGGTTCCCGGGTGCGGACGGATGCCGGTAACAGCGGAAGCACGATTCACCGTCGTGCCCATTGGGCACCCCGCGACGCGGCGACGCACCACCCCATCTTGAACGGTCCCAGTCCCAATCCCTACCTGAATCCCGTATGCCGCGGCTGCTGCCGCCGGCATCCGGGAGACCACGATGAACTACCTCAAGACCTCGATCCTGCTGGCCGGGCTGACCGGCCTGTTCATGGGTGTCGGCTATCTCATTGGCGGCGGCACCGGCGCGGCCATCGCGCTGCTGGTTGCGGCGGCGACCAATCTGTTCGCATACTGGAACTCGGACCGCATGGTGCTGTCGATGTACGGCGCCCAGGAAGTCGACGCCCGCAGCGCCCCCGACCTTTACAACCTGGTGGCGACGCTGGCCGCACGGGCCGCCCTGCCGATGCCGAGGGTGTTTTTGATGGACAATCCGCAGCCCAATGCGTTCGCCACCGGGCGCAATCCGGAGAACGCGGCGGTCGCCGTGACCACGGGACTGATGCAGTCGCTGAGCCGCGAGGAGCTTTCCGGCGTGATCGCGCATGAACTCGCGCATGTGAAGAACCACGACACGCTGCTGATGACCATCACCGCCTCGATCGCAGGTGCGATCTCGATGCTGGCGCAGTTCGGCATGTTTTTTGGCGGCCACCGCAACGACAATAACGGCCCCGGCATCATCGGCTCGATCGCGATGATGATCCTGGCGCCGATTGGCGCCATGCTGGTGCAGATGGCGATCAGCCGGACCCGCGAATACGCCGCCGACGAACTCGGCGCCCGCATCGCTGGTCAGCCGATGTGGCTGGCCTCGGCGCTGGTCAAGATCGAGAACGCCGCGCATGCGATTCCGAACATGGAGGCCGAGCGCAATCCGGCGACGGCGCACATGTTCATCATCAACCCGCTGTCGGGCCACGGCATGGATAATCTGTTCTCGACCCATCCCTCGACCGAGAACCGGCTCGCCGCGTTGCAGCGGCTCGCCGCGGAATGGGGCGCGCAGGGGGGCGCTGCGTCGCAGCCCCGTCCGGCATCCGCGCCACGAGGCGGCCCCTGGGGCGGCGCCGGCAATCGCGCGGCGCGCCGCGGGCCCTGGGGCTGAGCAGTCCGGAGATGAATGAGACCTGTCGTGCGCGGGCCTGAGCCGCGCATTCATCCATCATTCATCTTCCTGAACGGACTTGCGCGGCGAAATCTTGTCATGCCCTCCGGAACCGACGGATCATCCGCCGCTTATCGCCCTGCGCGCGACGACGATTCCAACGCGACCCCGGTGTTGTCGTCTTCTCGGCGCAGTTTGCCGCTATGGCTTGACCCCGGGGCTCCGCTGCCTCACCCTCACGGTCTTACAGGAGGAGACTCAATGGCTCACGGAAAACCAGCGCACCGCACCATTCTGTCGCGCGCGATCGCCGCGTTGATCTTGGTCGGGATCTATTGCTTCAGCATCGTCGGCGCCTCGATGCTGCTGGTGGGAGCGTCCACCACGTCGGCATTCGCACGCGGTCGTGGCGGCGGTGGTCGCGGTGTTGGCCGCGGCGGCGGACGAGGGGTGGGACGCGGCGTTGGCCGTGGCGTCGGCCGCGGCGGCGGTTACTACCGGGGGGGCCGTGGCTACGCTCGCGGCTATGCTCGCGGCCGCGGCTACGGTTATGGCGGCCTCTACGTCGCGCCGGGCTGCTACTGGCGTTACGGCGTGCGAGTTTGCCCGTATTATTGATATCGTAACTTCGCGATGCAGTGCGCCACGGCGCACTGCATGTCGCTCATCTCGGCAGGCTGGTCGTCCCCATCAGGAACTGATCGATGGCGCGGGCGCACAAGCGCCCCTCGCGGATCGCCCAGACCACCAGCGATTGGCCGCGGCGCATGTCGCCGGCGGAAAACACGTTCGGCCGTGAGGTCTGGTAGTCCGCCGTGTTGGCGCGCACATTGCCGCGCGGGTCGAGATCGACGCCGAGGGTTTTCAGCAGCCCCTCATGCACCGGATGCACGAATCCCATCGCCAGCAGCACCAGCTGCGCGTCGAGGTCGAATTCAGAGCCTGCAACCGGCTTGAACTTGTCGTCGACATGCACGCAATGCAGTTTTGTCACCTGGCCGTTTTCGCCGGAAAACTTCTGCGTCAGCACCGCGAAATCGCGCTTGGCCCCCTCGGCCTGGCTCGAGGAAGTACGCATCTTCATCGGCCAGTTCGGCCAGGTCAGGCCCTTGTTCTCCTTGCTCGGGCGGCGCCGGCATGATCTCGATCTGCGTCACCGATTTGGCGCCCTGCCGGAACGAGGTGCCGATGCAGTCCGAGCCGGTGTCGCCGCCGCCGATCACGACCACGTGCTTGCCGCCGGCGAGGATTTCGGCGGCGCTGCCGAGCGGCTCGTAGGAGACGCGGCGGTTCTGCTGCGGCAGGAAATCCATCGCGAAGTGAATGCCTGACGAGCTCGCGGCCGGGGATCGGCAGATCGCGCGCGGCTTCCGCGCCGCCGGTCAGCGCCATCGCGTCATATTCGAGTGAGCAAGTTCCTGCGGATCGAGCGCGCCCGGTGCGCTGCCGCCGACCGGGCTAGCCGTAATGGAAGGTGACGCCCTCGGCTTCCATCTGCGCCATGCGGCGGTCGATGATGTGCTTCTCCATCTTGAAATCGGGAATGCCGTAACGCAGCAGCCCGCCGGCCTTGGCGAATTTCTCGTAGACATGGACGTCATGGCCGGCGCGCGCGAGCTGCTGCGCGCAGGCGAGGCCCGCCGGGCCGGAGCCGACCACGGCGATCTTCTTGCCGGTCTTGTTCGGCGCGATTTCCGGCGGCAGCCAGCCGTTGTCCCAGGCGCGGTCGACGATGGCGCATTCGATGGTCTTGATGGTGACCGGATTGTCGTCGATGTTGAGCGTGCAGGAGGCCTCGCACGGCGCCGGGCAGATGCGGCCGGTGAACTCCGGGAAATTGTTGGTCGAGTGCAGATTGCGCGAGGCTTCCTCCCAGTTGCCCTGATAGACCAGATCGTTGAAGTCGGGGATCTGGTTGTTGACCGGGCAGCCCGGCGTGCCCGGCTGCCACCGAGCCGGTGCCGTGGCAATAGGGAATGCCGCAATTCATGCAGCGCGCCGCCTGGTCGCGGGTTTCCTTCTCGCTCAGGGGAACGACGAATTCCTGATAGTGCTTCACCCGCTCGGCGACCGGCGCATATTTGCGGTCGTGCCGGTCGATCTCGAGAAAACCTGTAATCTTGCCCATTTAACCAGACGCCCCTGAACCTTGCTCCGTCATTCCGGGATGCGCCGCAGGCGCAGACCCGGAATCTCGATGTTACGTTTGCGAGATTTCGGGTTCGCGCTTCGCGCGCCCCGGAATGACGCTCGGTGAATTCTACGCCCCGATCGCGATTTTCGGTTCGGCGTCGGCGTTCGCCTTCATTTCCTTCAGCGCGCGGCGGTATTCCACCGGCATCACCTTGCGGAATTTCGGCAAATACGCCTTCCAGTTGGCGAGAATGTCGGCGGCGCGCCTCGATCCCGTCAGTTTGGCGTGGCGGCTGATCAGGATGTGAAGCCGCTCGACGTCGGAGTCCAGCAGGTTCTTGAACACGTCGACGCGGCCATGCGCCTCGAGATCGCCGGTGTGGTGGTAGGTGTTCTGGTTGATCATCTCTTCCGACAGCACCGGCTCGAGTTCGACCATCGCCATGTTGCAGAGTCTTGGCGAAATCGCCGGCTTCGTCCAGCACGTAAGCCACGCCGCCCGACATGCCCGCGGCGAAATTGCGGCCGGTCTTGCCGAGCACCACGACGATGCCGCCGGTCATGTATTCGCAGCAATGATCGCCGGCGCCTTCGACCACCGCGACCGCGCCGGAATTACGTACGGCAAAACGCTCGCCGGCGATGCCGCTGAAATAGCATTCGCCCTCGATCGCGCCGTACATCACGGTATTGCCGACGATGATGACTCTCTTCCGGCACGATGCCGGAATTGCGCGGCGGCTTGATGATGATGCGTCCGCCCGACAGGCCCTTGCCGACATAGTCGTTGCCTTCGCCTTCGAGATCGAAGGTGACGCCGCGCGTCAGCCAGGCGCCGAACGCCTGGCCCGAGGTGCCCTTGAAGCAGACCTGGATGGTGTCGTGCGGCAGGCCGGCATGGCCATAGATTTTGGCCACGGTGCCCGACAGCATCGCGCCGGCGCTGCGGTCGGTGTTGTGGATCTCCTCGTCGATCCTGACCGGCGCGCCGCGGTCGAGCGCTGCCTGCGCCTTCTCGATCAGCCGGCGGTCGAGCACGGCTTCCAGATGATGGTTCTGGGCCTCGGCGTGATAGATCTTCTGGCCGGGCTGTTCCTTCTGGCGCACGAACAGCTTTGAGAAATCCAGCCCCTTGGCCTTCCAGTGCGCCACCAGCGTCGACTGGTCGAGCATCTGGGTCTGGCCCACCATCTCGTTGAAGCTGCGGTAGCCGAGCTGCGCCATGATCTCGCGCACTTCCTCGGCGACGAAGAAGAAGTAGTTGATGACGTGCTCGGGCTGGCCGGTAAAACGCTTGCGCAGCACCGGATCTTGCGTGGCGACGCCGACCGGGCAGGTGTTGAGATGACACTTCCGCATCATGATGCAGCCCGCCGCGATCAGGGGCGCGGTTGCGAAACCGAATTCGTCGGCCCCGAGCAGCGCGCCGATCACGACGTCGCGCCCGGTGCGGAAGCCGCCGTCGACCTGGACCACGATGCGGCTGCGCAGCCGCTCGCGCACCAGTGTCTGGTGGGTTTCGGCAAGGCCGATTTCCCACGGGACTGCCGGCATGCTTGATCGAGGTCAGCGGCGACGCGCCGGTGCCGCCCTCGAAGCCCGCGATGGTGACATGGTCGGCGCGCGCTTTTGCGACGCCGGCGGCCACCGTGCCGACGCCGATTTCGGAAACGAGCTTGACCGAGACCTGGCCGTCGGGATTGACGTTCTTGAGGTCGTAGATCAGCTGCGCCAGGTCCTCGATCGAATAGATGTCGTGATGCGGCGGCGGTGAAATCAGGCCGACGCCGGGCGTCGAATGCCGCACCCGCGCGATCACCGCGTCGACCTTGTGGCCGGGCAATTGACCGCCTTCGCCGGGCTTGGCGCCCTGCGCCATCTTGATCTGCATCATGTCGGCGTTGACGAGATATTCGGTGGTGACGCCGAAGCGGCCGGAGGCGACCTGTTTGATCGCCGAGCGCATGGAATCGCCGTTCGGCATCGGCTTGAAGCGATCGCTTTCCTCGCCGCCTTCGCCGGTGTTGGATTTGCCGCCGATCCGGTTCATGGCGATCGCCAGCGTGGTATGCGCCTCGCGCGAGATCGATCCAAAGCTCATCGCGCCGGTGGCAAACCGCCTGACGATATCCTTGGCCGGCTCGACCTGGTCGAGCGGCACCGGCTTGCGCTTCTCGTCCTCGGCGGTCTTGATCTTGAACAGCCCGCGCAGCGTCAACAGCCGCTCCGACTGCTCGTTGAGGATCTTTGCGAACGCCCGGTAGCGCTCCAGCGAATTGCCGCGCACGGCATGCTGCAGCGTGGAAACGGATTCCGCAGTCCATGCGTGGTCCTCGCCGCGGGTGCGGTAGGCATATTCGCCGCCGACGTCGAGCGCGGTCTTGTATTCCAGCGCATCGCCGAACGCTTCGGCATGGCGGCGCGTGGTTTCCTCGGCGATTTCGGCCAGGCCGACGCCTTCGATCCGCGTGTGGGTGCCGACGAAATACTTGGCGACGAACTCCGCCTTCAGTCCGACCGCATCGAAGATCTGCGCGCCGCAATAGGACTGGTAGGTCGAGATGCCCATCTTCGACATCACCTTCAACAGGCCCTTGCCGATCGACTTGATGTAGCGCTTGACGATCTCGTAGTCGTCGAGCGCCGCCGGCAGGCGGTCCTTCATCGAGATGATGGTCTCGAAGGCCAGATACGGATTGATCGCCTCGGCGCCGTAGCCGGCGAGGCAGGCGAAGTGATGCACCTCGCGCGGTTCGCCGAACTCGACCACGAGGCCGACCGAGGTTCGCAATCCGGTGCGGATCAGATGATGATGCACGGCGGCGCAGGCGAGCAGCGACGGGATCGGAATCCGGTCGCTTCCCGCGGCGCGGTCGCTCAGGATGACGATGTTGATGCCTTCGCGGACGGCGGATTCGGCGCGGCCGCAGAGTTCGTCGAGCACCTGTTCGAGGCCCGATGCGCCGAGCCCGGCATGGAAGGTGGTGTCGAGCGTGCGCGACTTGAAATGGGTGTCGGCGATCTCCGAGATCGAACGGATCTTTTCCAGGTCCAGGTCGGTCAGGATCGGCTGCCGCACTTCGAGCCGCTTGGTGCCGGCGACGCCCTGCAGGTCGAACAGGTTCGGCCGCGGCCCGATGATCGAGACCAGGCTCATCACCAGTTCTTCGCGGATCGGATCGATCGGCGGGTTGGTGACCTGGGCAAAATTCTGCTTGAAATAGGTGAACAGCGGCTTCGGCTTGTCCGACAGCGCCGAGATCGGCGTGTCGTTGCCCATCGAGCCGTTGGCTTCCTCGCCGGTCGACGCCATCGGCGTCATCAGGATGGTGACATCCTCCTGCGAATAGCCGAACGCCTGCTGACGGTCGAGCAGCGGCAGGTTGGAGCGGATGCCCTTGGTGGGGGCGTCCGGCAATTCCTCCAGCACGATCTGGGTGCGGTCGAGCCACTCGCGATAGGGATGGCTCTTGGCCAACTGCGCCTTGATCTCGTCGTCGGGAATCAGGCGGCCCTGTTCGAGGTCGACCAGCAGCATCTTGCCGGGCTGCAGCCGCCATTTGGTGACGATGTGCTCTTCCGGAATCTTCAGCACGCCCATTTCCGACGCCATCACGATGCGGTCGTCGCTGGTGACGAGATAGCGCGCCGGCCGCAGGCCGTTGCGGTCGAGCGTGGCGCCGATCTGGCGGCCGTCGGTAAAGGCGATCGCGGCCGGGCCGTCCCACGGCTCCATGATCGCGGCGTGGTACTCGTAGAAGGCGCGGCGCTCTTCATCCATCAGCGGATTGCCGGCCCAGGCCTCCGGAATCATCATCATCACGGCATGCGGCAGCGAGTAGCCGCCCTGCACCAGGAATTCGAGGCCGTTGTCGAAGCAGGCGGTGTCGGACTGGCCCTCATAGGAGATCGGCCACAGACGGCTGATGTCCTTGCCGTACAGCTCCGAATGCACCGAGGCCTGCCGCGCCGCCATCCAGTTGACGTTGCCGCGCAGCGTGTTGATTTCGCCGTTATGGGCGATCATCCGGTACGGATGCGCCAGCGACCAGGCCGGGAAGGTGTTGGTCGAGAAGCGCTGATGCACCAGCGCCAGCGCGCTGTCGAAATCGGGCTCCGAGAGGTCGGGATAATATTTGCCGAGCTGGTCGGCCAGGAACATGCCCTTGTAGACCACGGTGCGGCACGACAGCGACACCGGGTAATAGCCGGCCATGCCGCGGTCGCGGCGCTGGTAGATCGCCTGCGAGATCGACTTGCGCAGGATGTAGAGCCGTCGCTCGAACTCGTCCTCGTTCTTCGCAGCGCCATTGCGGCCGATGAACACCTGCATGTGCGCGGGCTCGGTCGGCTTGACGGTTTCGCCGAGCGAGGAATTGTCGGACGGCACGTCGCGCCAGCCGAGCAGCATCAGTCCTTCGTCCCTGATCTGGTCGGCGATGATGCTCTTGATGACTTTGCGCCACGCCGTTTCCTTCGGCATGAACAGGGCGCCGACCGCGTAGTCGCCGGGCTCCGGCAGCTGGAAGCCGATCTCGGCCGCCTTGCGCTTGAAGAAGGCGTGCGGAATCTGCACCAGGATGCCGGCGCCGTCGCCGGCGCGCGGATCGGCGCCGACCGCGCCGCGGTGCTCGAGGTTGCAGAGAATGCTGAGCGCGTCGGAGACGATCTGATGCGACTTCCTGCCCTTGATATTGGCGATGAAGCCGACGCCGCAGGAATCCTTCTCCAGGCTCGGGTCGTAAAGACCTTCGGCCGGCGGCCGCCAGCTGAACTCGCGCCGGG
>CAVPOL010000046.1:0-9373 GCA_963706975.1 uncultured Alphaproteobacteria bacterium | reverse complement strand
TCGCGCGGCGAAGCCGCCTTCAGGGAGAAAACTGCATGCGTCCGCTGGAATTCGGCTGGTACCTGCCGACGCACGGCGACACCACGGCCTATGGCGTGCCCGGCGCAGGTGCCGGGATCGCCCGAATTGTGCGAGCGCGTGGTGCAGGCCGCGGAGGCGGCGGGTTTCGAGTATCTGCTGATCCCGGTCGGCTCGGTGTGCTGGGAGGCCTGGATCACCGGGGCGTTCATGGCGGCCCGGTCGTCGAAGATCAAGCCGCTGATCGCGGCAAGGCCGGGTTACATCAACCCGGTGCTGCTGGCCAAGATGATCTCGACCTTCGACCAGATGTCGGGCGGGCGCATCTGCATCAACCTGATTGCCGGCCAGAACGAAAGCGAAGTCGTGGCTGAGGGCGTGCGCTACGCCAAGGAGGAGCGCTACGCGCTGATGGAGGAAGAGGTCTCGATCCTCAAGGCGCTATGGACCACGCGCAGCCCGATGCATTTCGAGGGCAAATTCCACACGCTGTCGGGCGCGCATATCCGGCCGCGCCCGCTGCAGCAGCCATTTCCGAAATTCTATCTCGGCGGCGGCTCGCGGCCGGCCTGGGAAATTTCGGCCAGGCATTCCGACGTGCATCTGTTCTGGGGCGATCTGCCGGAGCGGATCGCCGCCAATATCGGCGAGATCCGCGAGATGGCGCGGGCGCATGGCCGCGAGACAAGATCGGCTTCGGCATGCGGCTGCAGGTGATCTGCCGCGAGAGCGAGCGGACGCCTGGGAGGCCGCCGACGTGCTGGTGCAGCGACGCCACCGAGGCAGAAGCAGGAGATGCAGACGCTCTACAACACGCTCGGCGGCGAACCGGCGCGTGCAGGAGCTTGCCCGCGAATACGGCGACCTGATCATGCCGCATTTGTGGACCGGCATCACCCAGGTGCGGCCCGGCGCGGGCATCGCGGTGGTCGGCGATCCCGCAGCAATGCGCCGACACACTGCAGCAGTTCATCGATGCCGGCTGCCACTCGTTCTGCCTGTCGGGCTATCTGCACGACGAGGAGGCCGAGCGCTTCGGCCGCCTGATACGTCCGATCCTGGCAAAGAACAATCGTGGCCGGCTCGCGGCGTTGAATCGACCGCTTAAACATTGATCGGCGCGATTATTTCTTCGCTGAATGGTCCCGTGGCGTGAACCATAAGGGTTTGATCGATGTCAAAGCAGAAGTGCAATGTTTTGGACGATGATACCTCATGCCGTTTTACAGATTTCAAGTCTGCGACCCGATCACAGCTATTGATGGCCATGCCCATGACGGGGCGGCATTGAGCGACGATATCGATGCGATGCTGTTTGCCGCCGGCATTATTCAACGATTTTTCCAGGAACATCGGAAGGTTCCCAGAAGCTGGGCGGTCAGGATCACCCAGGACTCTGCGCGCGGGTTAGTGTTCTTCCGTTCGAACTCGGTCTGAAAGTCCTGGTGAGGCCGTATTGGGTCCGCGACCTGGCGTTTGAGGTGCCGGAAGCCTGCGCCATGGCTTAGGCCGGCACGATCACCTTGCCGATTGGCCAGAGCGCGATGCCGGCGAGTTTGACGTGAGCCCACGCGAAGGGAATGCCGATGATCGTCACGGCCAGAATGACCGCCGTGACGATGTGTCCAAGCGCCAGCCACCAGCCCGCCAGCACCAGCCAGATCAAATTGCCGATCATGCCCAGCGGGCCGGTACCGATATCGGACTGGCCCGTGACCTCGTCACGACGCACCGCCCGGGAGCCGAACGGCAGCAGGGTGTAGACCGCGATATTGAACGCGGCCCTTGCCCAGGGCAGGCCGATGATGGTGATGGCCATGACGACGGCGGCGATGATCCAGCCCGCGGCCATCCAGGCGCCGCCGAGCAGAATCGAGAAAATGTTCAGCAGGATGGAAACAGGTTGCATGCGGTTGCTTCGAACTGGGCGCGACGCGCGTCGCGGGGAATGACGCTATCAACCCTATGATGATCTGCCGGACAGTCAAATCGAATTGCACTAATCCGCGATCTGGACCTCGCCCTCGATTTCCACCGGCATCCCGAACGGCAACTCGGCCATGCCCACGGCGCTGCGGGCATGGGCGCCGGCCTCGGGCCCCCACAGTTCGAGGATGAGGTCGGAGAAGCCGTTGATGACGGCGGGTTGCTGAACGAAACCGGGCGCCGCGTTGACCATGCCGAAAATGCGCACCCAATGCGAAACGCGGTCGAGATCGCCGAGCGCGCGCCTGAGATTGCCCAGCATCGATAGCGCCGTGAGCTTTGCGGCGAAATAGCCCTGCTCGAGGGTCAATTCGCCTCCGACCTTGCCAAGTGGCTTCGCCAGCGGCCCTTCAGGGCTCTGCGGTCCGTGTCCGGCGATGACCGCGCGGTTTCCAATCAGGCGGACATTGACGAAGGGCAGGATAACGCCGGGCGGCGGGGTAAAGGCCGGCGGCAGGATCAAGCCGAGAGCGGCGAGGCGGGATTCGATCTTGGCCATGGGGGTCTCATTGCAGGGAAGGGGACAGCTATGACGGCACGGCCGAACCGGATGAAGCGGCTCGCCGGTTTGCCTGACCCCAGACTAGACCAGGCCGCAACGATGCGGCACCAGGTTTCGTCAGGCGATCGCGGAATCCCCGGTCACCGGGCCGCGGCTGACGCCGTCATCGGTCGCGGGCTGAACAAGCGTCTTACCTCGGGGCCGGGCTTGGCGGCGCTGAACAGATAGCCCTGCATCTCGGTGCAGCCGAGCGCGCGAAGCAGGTTCTTCTGCTCCAGCGTCTCGACGCCTTCCGCCGTCGTCGTCATGTTGCGTGAGGCTGCGATGTTCACCACGGCCTGCACGATCGCCGACGAGCCGTCGATTTCCGCGATGTCGCTGATGAAGCAGCTGTCGATCTTGATCTTGTCGAACGGAAAGCGCTTCAGATAGCTGAGCGAGGAGTAGCCGGTGCCGAAGTCGTCCAGTGCGATGCGCACGCCGATTTCGCGCAGCTGATGCAGGATGGTGAGCGCCGTCTCGTCGTCGCGGATTAGCACCGCCTCGGTAATTTCGATTTCCAGCCGGTTCGCGCGAAGCCCGGAGGCCGCCAGCGCGCCGGCGATCTTCAGCGCCAGCGTCGGGCATTTCAGTTGCACGGGCGAGACGTTGACGGCGATGCGGATATGATCCGGCCAGGTCGCCGCCTCGGCGCAGGCGGTTCGCAGCACCCATTCGCCGAGTTCTACGATCAGGCCGGTATCCTCCGCCACGGGAATGAATTCGGCGGGCGAGATCATGCCGCGTTCGGGATGGCGCCAGCGCAGCAGGGCCTCGCAGCCGGTCACCTCGTCGCGGTGCAGGTCGACCAGCGGCTGATAGTGGATTTCAAACCCGCCATCGATCAACGCCAGACGCAGGTCCTGCTCCATGGCAAGCCGCGCCTTCGCGGAGGCGTCTGGCGGGTCACCTGTTGGATGATCAGGTAGAGAATCAGCGCGATCGCCAGCGCGGACAGTGCGGCGACGGCAATCAGGAAGCGGGTCTGCGCGTGCCAATCGGCCAGCGCGGCGGAGACCGTTGTAGTCACGATCACGACAATCGGGAAACGGTTCAAGGCGGCCCCCGAGCCGAGCCGGTGCTGGCCGTCGATTGGATCTGCATGCGCAGGGTCTGGCGGCCTCCCTCGGTGAGTACCTTATCCAGCAGCGGCGCATTCCTGAAGTTCTGCCCGACCGCCGGCTCGGGATGGGGGTAGCGCGCCAGCATCGTGCCATCGCGATGAAACATCGCAATCGCGGCGCCGTTTCCAAGCGCGACCGATGCGAAGAATTGTTCGAAATGAACTGGATCGATTCGTCTCGCCATCACTCCGAGAAAGACCCCGTCAGGGCCGTTCAGCCGATGGGCGATGACCGTGGTCGTGTTGCCGGTCATCTGGTTGCGAGCCGGTTCGGCTACCGCGGTTTTCAACGTCGCGGTCTTGAAGTAATCCCGCCCGGCGATGCTGATGTCCGGCAGCGGCCAGGTTCCCGACGAGTTGATCAGCTTGCCGTCTGAATCAAATATGCCGACGTCGCCGATGTAGGACAGGACGCTGACTTTGGATTTCAGGATCAGGTGGGCATCGTGGCTCGACATCCAGATCCTGAACGTCTCCGGCGAGGCGATCTCCGAAAACTGCATCCTGGAGATCACGTCGTTGGCAATGATCTCGGTGTCTTCGAATTGCTGGTCGTAGTGGCGGGTGAGCAGCAGTACGGTGTTTTCGAGTTCGCGCTCGTTGTTGCTGAGGGTCCGCTCGCGGAATTCGCCGACCATTGTCATGGTGCCGACGATGATCGCGGTGACCAGAAGACCGCCGCAAAGGATCAGCGAGAGGATCGGCCCTCGGCGCATCGAAGTGAGCATGCGATGCGGGTCGATCTCCTTGGCAGAATTGTCCGACACGCCGGAATCCAACTTGCGCATTCCCCTCTCCCTGGGGACATGCATACGCTGCACAAATGGCGGCTCGGTTAGGAAACCCGGTTACTTAAGGTTTAACCGCGCGGGTTAGACCCGTAAAAGTACGGACTGCAAATCGGCCATGCGGGTTGCGCCAACGGCTTTCCAGCCGTCGCGCCGTACCGGTAGCCAAGCCCCGATTTGTGCTGGATCAGCGGCGATAACGCTCGCCGCGGGCATAGGCCGGGCGGTTTTCCTGCGGGGGACGGCTCGCCGGACCGGAGCGCGCCTCGCTGGCGACTGGTATCGCCGGCCTCAGTTCCTCCAGAAAGATCGGCCTGGAGAAGTAGTAGCCCTGCGCATAGCGGATCTTGGTGGCGGCCTGCAGGTAGGCAAGCTCCTCGAACGTTTCGATGCCCTCGGCGATCACGGTCATGCCCAGCGCCTCGCTCAGCGATTCGATCGCCCGCAAGATGCCCTGGCTGCGCGGGCGTTTGTGAATGTCAGTGATGAAGGAGCGGTCGATCTTGAGTTCGTCGGCAGTGATGTCGGCGAGCGCCGACAGCGACGAATAGCCTGTGCCGAAGTCATCGATCGATATCCGCACCACCAGTTTCCGGAAGATCGGCAGGATCTCCTGCTGGAACTGGGTTTTGGTGACGAAGGCGTCCTCCGTCACCTCGATCATGAAGCGCTCGGGATAGCCGGTCGCTTCCAGCGCCCGCGCAAACGACTCCATGAATTCCGGGTTGCAGGCCTGCTTGGCCGCGACGTTGATGCTGATGGAAGTGTCGGAGCCGAAGGTCTCGTTGATGAGATCGATCGATTTGACGATCTCGGCCAGCACCAGATGCGTGAGCTCGTCGATCAGTCCAAGCTCGACGGCGAGATTGATGAAGGTGCCGGGAGCCTGGATGACCCCCTCATCGTCGCGTAGCCGAACCAATGCCTCGATCCCCGTGATGTCCTGGGTCCGGATATCGACCTTGGTCTGGAAGGCGCAGCAGAAGCGCTTCTCCAGGATGGCCAGCCGAAGCGACTGTTCGACCTTCATTCGCGCCAGCGCCTCGCGCTCCATGCTGGCGTCGAAGAAGGCCACGGAACCCTTGCCGTCGTTCTTGACGCGGTACATCGCGATATCGGCGTTCTGACGCAACAGGTCGTAGCTGCGGCCGTGATCGGGATAGAGGCTGATCCCGATCGAGGTCGAAGCGAAGATTTCCGATCCGTCGATGAAGTACGGAGCCTTCAGCCGCTCCTGCGTAAACCGGATATATTCCGCCACCTCCTGCTCGCTCTGGATCGGATTGAGCAGCAGCAGGAATTCATCGCCGCTGATCCGCGACAGCATGTCGGATTCGCGCAGATCCATCCCAAGCCGCTTGGCGACCTCGATCAGCAACGCGTCGCCGATGGGGTGGCCGTAATAATCGTTGATGTGCTTGAAATTATCGATGTCGAGAAACGCCAGCGCGAACCTGCCATGCGGCTGATCGCGCTGCAGAAGGCTGTTGACGCGGTGTTCGATCACGCCCCGGTTGGGCAGGCCTGTCAGTTCGTCGTAGTAAGCCGACCGGAACAGGTGATCCTCGAGGGCTTTTTGTTCGCTGATATCGGCCGAGCTCGACAGCAGCAGGGTGCGGTCGGCGATTCGAACCGGACGGTGGGTGGTGAGAATGACCTGTCGGGCCGACGGGTCATTGCCGACGGATTCCTCCGTAACCGCGTGGCTGCCGGTGCGCAGCAGTTCAATGCCGGTTTTGCGGCGATGGTCCAGCTCCTTCGACGCCGGCGCCTCCGGCTCGCTCTGGGCCATCCTGAGCTGCGCCGCGGCGGCGTCGTTCACCAGCAGGAAGCGGCCCTGTTCGTCCTGAACCGTCACGCCGGTCGGAAGCATTCTGAGGACGTCCCTCAGAATTCCCAGTTCGGTCATGAGAGTGAGTTCGCTATCGCCTTCGGTTGTGGCGATCCGCGGGTCGTGTTCAGTCATGCCGCGGACCTTGACCGAAGCTCTTGTAGTTTTGGTTAAGTGGAACTCAAAAAGTCAGCGCCAGTCGCGCGAGCGCGCGATTTCAGTGGGTCCGGCCCAATCGTCATTAACAGAACTCTAACGTGATTTTGGAAATGCGGAATAACGGGAAAATCCGCGCGCGGTCGCACCAAAAAGAGGTTCGTCAGCTCGCGGGTATCCGGCACTGCATCGTACAATGAACCCCGGTCTTCAAGAAGGCAATTTCGGTCTTGCCGTCGAACGACGTGAGCGCTGATTTCAACAGCTTGGTGCCAAAGCCGGCCGCGCCGACGCTTCCAATCGCGGGACCCTCGGTCTCGTCCCAGGTGATGCTTAGGCGATCGTTGGTCACCGACCATGACACCTGCAAGAGGCCGCGCGGGGAAGAAAACGCGCCGTATTTGCAGGCATTGGTGGCGAGTTCGTGGAACATCAGGGCGAGGCTGACCGCCAGCTTGTCGGGAAGAAACAGCGAATTTCCGTTCAGGTTGAACCGCACATGTCCGTAAGGTCCGAGCTCGGAGAGCAGCAGATCCTTGATATCGCAGCCCCGGCCATCGACCTTTGCGATCAGGTCATCCGTTTGGGACATGGCCCGCAGTCGCTGATCAACGCCGGCCCAGATTTCCGGCCGGTCATGCAGCACCTGGTGCAGAACGGCGTGAATTGTCGATAGTTTATTCTTCAGCCGGTGCTGCAGCTCGCCGACAATGAGCTGGCGATATTCCTCTTCCCGGATCAGCCGCATGGAAATCTCCCGCTGCTGCGAGGCGATCGATCGATAGTGCTCGACGCCCCATATCGTGAGGCCGCAGGCGATCAGAAATACGGCCAATAGCGCCAGCCTGGCAAAATCGGCGGTAGCTTCGTCGAAATTGAGGGCAATTCCGAGCGTGCCGCCGGCCAGTGCGGTGGCGATCCCGAGCCGGAGGCCGCCGAAGGCGGTGGCAAAGACCACGGCCGGAAAATACGGGGTGAAGAATATATCCGGCCGGGCCAGGGAAAGGCCCCACCGCGCCGCGGTCGACAAAGCGAGGCAACAGGCCGCAAATCCGATGCCGAGAACCGGTGATGGCTGGGATATTCCCCGCCAGCTCAGCCGAAATTCGTCGATCCATTTGGCCATGACTGACATCAGCCGATCAGCGAAGCCAGAATAAGGCCGAGCATAGGGGAAAATCCGCGCTCCGAGGCCGCAAAGATGCCGACCTGCCGGCGCTTCCGAGGGATGGCTTGCGTTGTTGGGCGGGGATGCGAATATTGACCCAAATAAAACGGGAGGAGGAGATGATTCATCTCCGTGGCATTGCCGGCGCATGGGCAATTGTAGCGCTTGGGGGCGCCGCGGCTGAGCTTGTCCCGGGCGGTCGGGCAGCCCGAGAACAGCTGATCGTCATCGAGATTTGACGTAATGACGCCGACCGCGTCATCCGCGCAAAATTCAGGACATGGTTCAATCCGCCATCATCAACTAGATCCGGGCATCATCAAAAGGACAACGACATGGGACGGCTGGACGGCAAGGTCGCGGTGATAACCGGGCGACGAGCGGCATCGGACTGCGCACCGCCGAGATTTTCGTGGCGGAAGGCGCCAGGTCGTCATCGCCGGGCGCCGCGCGCCGGAGGGGGAGGCGCTGGCGAAAAAACTCGGCGCCAACTGCATCTTTCGCCAGACCGACGTCATGGTCGAGGAGCAGATCCGCGCGCTGATCGAACTGTCGGTCGAGAAATTCGGGCGCATCGATTGCCTGTTCAACAATGCCGGCGGCCCGGCGCAAACCGGCGGCATCGAGGGCCTCGAGGCTCGCCCGCTTCGACGCGGCGATGGTACTTTGGTGGCAGCGTGATGCTCGGCAGCGATACGCCGCTCCCCATATGCGGAAGCAGGGCCCGGCAGCATGATGAACAATGGCAGCATCGCCGGACGGCTCGCCGGCTATTCCACGTCGCGGGTTATGACGCGCCAAGGTCGCCGTCATCCACCTCACCAATCGCGTGGCGATGGACTCGGCGAAATCGGCATCCGCGTCAACTCGATCTCGCTGGGCGTGATCGCCATGGGCATTTCGGCAAGGCGCTGGCCTGTCGGTGGAGGCGGCGGAGAAGACGCCTGAGCTGATGCACGGGGTCTCAAATCGGCGCAGCCAATTCCGCGCGCCGGATTGCCTGAGGTATCGCGCAGGCCGCGGTGTTTCTCGCCAGCGACGAGTCCAGCGTTTATCAACGGCCACGATCTGGTGATCGATGGCGCCATCACCGGCGGCCGCAATGGACCCAGCAGCAACAAGGCTATGTCAGGCTGCGCAAGGCGTTCGAGCAGGCGACGGGTTTTATTTTAAATTTTTTTTTTTTTTTTTTTTTTTTTTTTTATAAAAAAAAAAAAAAAAAAATTTTTTAAAAGCAATAACAGGTTGAATTTTGGGTAGCCGAGTGCAACCCGAAACACACAGCTCAGAAATCCCCCAGGCCCGGCCCCTTCATTTTGCCATCATTGCAGGCCTTGCCTGCGCATTCGTGATCGGCAAGGGACCTGCCGATGGCGCGGGATTGGATTGCTGCCGCCGTGGTCAAGCCGTTCTGCATGACGGCCGCTTTTCCGCCGGCTCTTCGCAAGTGTCGTCGAGCCGATCACCTCGCCATGCGCTGCCGGGCAAGCGCGTCACTGTCGTGCGGGTGTTTTACGGCCCCGAGCGAATTCACCCGCACGCACACCCATGCCGGCTCGGTCACCGCCTACATCACCAAGGGCGAGATTCGCTCGCAGCTCGGCGGCGGCCCGGTCAAGACTTTCAAGGTCGGACAGTCCTTCTTCGAGCCACCGGACACGAAGCACATGGTCTCGGCCAATGCCAGCAACACCGAGCCCGCGGAATTGATCGCGGTGTTCGTCGCCGATGAGGGCGCGCAGCTCACGACGTTTCTCGAATA
>CAVPOL010000045.1:0-79155 GCA_963706975.1 uncultured Alphaproteobacteria bacterium | reverse complement strand
CGGCACAACATCATGACACCCGAGTTTAATTTGCCGCGCAAGATGTGTAGAAACCCTAGCGCGAAGGCGGGGACCAAGTATTCCAGAGACGCCAGCGATAGAATTGAGAGGGCGCGGCGTACTGGATCCCCGCATGCGCGCGGATGACGAGCGGAGGGTGAGCGCGATGCCGTGGCCGTTGCATCTCCATGCGCGGTGAGGCAGAGCAGTAAAGTCAGGCAAGAGAAACCACCCATGCAAACTCCCCGCGAAATTCTCTCCGACATCTGGACCGGCGCCGGCGGCGAAGCCGCCTTGCTCGACGCGGTCGCGCTGACCGGCGATGAGCCGCAGTTGCCGTCGTCGTTTCGGGTTGCCGCCGCAGCACAGGCCTCGATCGCCGCGACGGGCCTTGCTGCCGCGCAAATCTGGCAGTTGCGCAGCGGAGAGCCGCAAACCGTCGCGGTCGATATGCGCCATGCCGTCGTCGAATGCCGCAGCGAGCGCTATCTGCGTGTCGACGGCAACGGACCACCGCCGGCCTGGGACGTCATAGCCGGGGTCTACAAGACCCGCGATGCGCGCTTCGTCCGGCTGCACACCAATTTCAGGCATCACCGCGACGCCGTCTGCAAGATACTGAGCTGCGCGCCGGAGCGCGATCAGGTGCAGGCCGCACTGATGCAATGGGATGCCGAGGCGTTCGAGACGGACGCCTATGCCGCCGGCGGCGTGGTCGCGATGATGCGTTCGCGCGACGAGTGGTCGGCGCTGCCGCATGCAAAAGCGCTCGCCGAATTGCCGCTGGTGTCGATCGAGAAAATCGGCGAGGCCGCGCCAAAACCTTTATCCAAAGGCGAGCGCCCGCTGACGGGACTGCGCGTGCTGGATCTGTCGCGGGTGATCGCGGGTCCCGTTGCTGGCCGCACGCTGGCGGCGCACGGCGCCGACGTGCTGCTGATCTCCGGTCAGGACCTGCCGGCAATCCCCTGGCTCACCATCGACACCGGCCGCGGCAAGCTGACGGCCTTTGCCGACCTCAAGCACGAGCAGGGGCGGGAGGTGTTGCGCGGCCTGCTGGCGGATGCGGACATTTTCTCGCAGGGCTATCGGCCAAGCGCGCTGGCGGCGCTCGGCTTCTCGCCGCAGGATGCCGCAAAGCTCAACCCGGGTATCGTCTATGTCTCGCTGTCGGCCTACGGCCACGCCGGACCGTGGGCGGAGCGCCGCGGCTTCGACTTGCTGGTGCAAACCTCGACCGGTTTCAATCACGCCGAAGGCAACGCCGCCGGCTCGATGGCCCGAAAGAATTGCCGGCGCAAATGCTCGACCACGCCACCGGCTATCTGATGGCGTTCGGCGCCATGATGGCCAAGGCGCGCCAGGCCCGCGAGGGCGGCAGCTGGCTGGTCCGGGTGTCGCTGGCGCGGACCGGGCACTGGCTGTGGAATTTGGGCCGTGTCGCCGACGGTCTCAAAACCGAGGATCTGAAAGGTGAGGCCGTAAAACCCTTCACCGAGGAATTTCCCTCCGGCTTTGGTGCACTGCGGTCGGTCACGCATGCCGCGATCTTGTCCAAGACTTCGGCGTTCTGGGCCCGCCCGGCGATGCCGCTCGGCAGCCATCCGCCGCAATGGCCGCTGCAAAGTTAATCAGACCCGGATCCTTTGAAAAAAATCAGTCAAGAACGGGCTATCTGCGTTTTTTCGTTTGTATGAAACAACAAATGGGCACTATTAGCTTACCGATGAGGCAAATCGCCGCGGCGTCCTCACGGCTTTGATCGGGTCCCATGCGTGAAGAGTTAATCAAGCAATTGCAGATGCTTACCCGCCGGCAGCTGGCGGTCGCGGGAGCCCTGCTGGTGCTGGCTGGCACTGCCGTGGTTGGGCTTGTGCATATTAGTGGGGCAGGTCGGGGCCATTCCGAAGTCTCCAGCCAGTCCCGCAAGAGCGGGCAGCCGTACGCGCTGACCCCAGCCGAATGGGCCAGCCTGACCATCGAGTATGTGACCGAGCGCGCCTTCCGCGCGGAGCATGTGACCGAAGGCAAAATCGCGGTCGATGAAGACCGCTCAACTCCGGTGTTTTCGCCCTATGCGGGCCGGGTCACCAAATTGCTGGCGCGGCCCGGCGACAGCGTCACGCAGGGCCAGCCGCTGTTCGTGATCGAGGCCGCCGATAACGTGCAGGCGCAGAACGATTTTATCGCCGCCATGACCGGCTTGAACAAGGCCAGATCGGCGCTCGATCTGGCGCAGCTGCAGGACAGGCGCGCCAGGGATCTGTTCGAGGGCAAGGCGGTGCCGTTGAAGGATTATCAGCAGAGCCAGGCCAATTTGATCCAGGCGCAGAACGATCTGCGCTCGACGCAAACCGCGCTCGAAGCGGCGCGCAACAAGCTGCGCATCCTCGGCCTGACCGACGAGGCGATTGCGACCTTCCAGGAAAAAGGCCGCATCAATCCGGAAACGACGATCCATTCGCCGCTCGCCGGCACCGTGGTCCAGCGCAAGATCGGCCCCGGCCAAATGTCAACGCCGGCGCCAGCGAACCCGTATTCGTGATCGGCGATCTCTCCACGGTCTGGCTCACCGCCTTCGTGCGGGAGACCGAAGCGTCCCAGGTGGCGGTGGGGCAGGAGCTGAGCTTCAACCTGCTGGCCTTGCCGGGCCGCGTCCTGACCGGTCGCATCGGCTACGTCGCAGCGGCGATCGATCCCGCCACCCGCAGGCTTCTGGTCCGCGCCACCGTGGACAATACCGGCGGGCAATTGAAGCCGGAAATGTTCGCAACCGTGACGATCTATGCCCCCGGCGAAGCGCCGTCGGTCGGCGTTCCCAGGACCGCGCTGATCTATGAAGGCGATCAGGTGCGGGTATGGGTCGCCCATGACGACAGGTCGATCGAACTGCGCAAGATCAGGACCGGCCTCACCAATGGCGACCTCGTCGAGGTCCGTGGCGATTTGAAACCCGGCGAGCAGATCGTCACCAAGGGCAGCCTGTTCATCGACCGCGCCGCATCCGGCAGCTGATCTCTCCGCCTTTTGTAAGCCCCGATCTAAATGGATCGCCTCGTCGCCATTCTCGCGCCGGGCGCGCTGAGCTGGGCGTGTGCCCACTTTTATTGCCCACTCGGTTTGTGGTTGACGCGGCCCAATGCGCGTCCCTTGAATGCGGCAAAGGAAAAACCGCGGGAGATCGCCGTGCAGATTGGGGAACGCCAGGGCCGGGGTCTCAGCCACCGCCGAACAGGTGCTCGGCGAAATCCGGGACTATTGCCGCTCGACGCAGACGGCGGAATCCACTTTCGGGCGGCTCGTCGTCAACGACGGCAAGCTGGTGTCGCGGCTGCGCGATGGCGCCAGGATCACCACCGGCACCCTCGACAAGGTGCGCGCCTATCTGTCCGAGCACGCCAGCGCCACCGCCACTGCCCGGCAAGCCGTTGCAGTGGCAAGGGCGGTCAATGGCGCGGCTGCCGCGAGAGATGTTGCACCGGCGGGCTTCCGGTTTTTCGACAACCGGCAAAAATACCTGCTGTTCGTGTCGACCTGCAGCGAGAAAACCGAAATCGCCAACCGGATCTCGCTCGAACTCGGCAATCTGCAGCCGACGCCACCGGCGCTGCGGATTTTCGACGCCGGCGTCGGCGACGGCACCGTGCTGTCGCGGGTGATGCGGGCGCTGCACGCCCGCTTCCCGACCATGCCGCTTTATGTGGTGGCCAAGGAGATCAGCTACGAGGACGTCCGCATGATGCTGGAAAAGATGGCGGACCGCCTGTTCGAGCATCCCGCCACCGTGCTGGTCGTCACCAATCTCTATTATGCGGAGGCGCCATGGCTGACGCCGCGCTCGGCGACCGCAGCACAGGGCCTGATCTGGAAGGATGTCGCGCTGTCGGGCAATACCGCCCATGGCTTTGCCGAGCAGATCGGTGAGCTCGAGGGATTTCTGGCGGAAAACTGGCGGGCGGGGATCAGTCCGACCACCGGCAACCCGGTCTATACCAGGCCCATCGTCCTGACCTTGCGGCGCGAGGACCACTCGTTCCTGCTTGATCCGATCATGCCGCGTCCGGGGCGGGTGATGGCGGACTATGATCTGGTGATCGCCTCGCAGCCCTACCGGGCGCGGGCCAGCGTCGAATTCAAGGCGTCGAAGGTGGTGGCGCCGCTGGTGCGGGCGTTGCGGCGGGCGGCCGCCTGATCGGCATTCACTCCCATGGCGGCGATCCCGGCATGGAGATCATCGACGGGGTCTGGCCCGGCGATGCCCCCTTCAAGACCGATCGCTACGCCATCCTGCGCCAGGTCAAGCACGAACTGGGCGCGGCGGCACGGCATTACAATTTCAACGCTTCCTCCGACGCCCGCTCGATCTTCCGCTACCGCATGCACACGCTGCCGGACGAGGTCAGCGGCGCCGATCGGGACCTCGACGCTGTTCGCGGCCTGGAATGCCGCAATCTATGTCGCGCAGATCGAGGATGTCAGGTTATCGGAGGTGGTCCGCGACGGCCGCTATCTCGAAGCCACCGACCGGGTGCTGAAGAAGCACGGCGGTCTCTGGTTCAATGACGAGACCTATGTGATTTCGCGCCGCCGCGCCCCGGCCTGATGCTTGCGGAGGTGCGCCGTGAACGCAGCCGACATGACCAGATCCCGTGACCTGACCGAGTTCCTGTCATCCGCGTCCGTCGAGGTCTCCTCGCGCGGGCATCAGCTGGCGGAATTGCGCGACCACTTCGCCGCGGGCACCGACGTGACCATCACTTTCCTGCCCGGTGATAATTATCGTCACAACGTCGAGACGGCCGCCGCGCTGCGCCGCGCCGGCTACAATCCGGTCCCGCACATCGCCGCGCGCGAAATGGCGTCGCGCGATGCGCTCGATGATTTTCTGGCGCGGCTGCGCGGCGAGGCGGATGTCACGCGCATCCTGCTGATCGCAGGCGACACCGCGCTCGCCCGCGGACCGTACAAATCAAGCCTCGGCATTTGCGCCAGCGGATTGATCGAGACGCGCGGCTTCGCACGGGTGAGTGTTGCCGGTCATCCCGAAGGCCACCCGTATATGGAAACGGCCGAGACGCTTGCCGTGCTCGAAGCATGGCAGCAGTGGGGACGCAGCAGCGACATCCAGGTCGACGTCATGACGCAATTCTGTTTCGAGAGCGCGCCCATTCTCGCCTGGATCGGTGAACTCGACCGCTGGGGCATCCGGCTGCCGGTGATCGTCGGCCTTGCCGGACCGGCGACGCCGGCCACGCTGATGAAATTCGCACTGCGCTGCGGCATCGGAAACTCGATGCGGGCGGTGCGCAGCCAGATCGGCCGCTTCGGCCGGCTGCTCACCGACGCCGGGCCGGACGAAGTCATGCGCGGCCTGCAATCGGCGCCGGAAGCTGCGACGGCGCCGATCGCCGGATTTCACCTGTTTCCGTTCGGCGGCTTGCGCAAGGCCGGCGACTGGCTGCGCGACTTCAGTCAGCAAGCACGCCGGCGAACCCAGCAAACCGCGTCCACGGCCGGCATCGAAAGCATCCAGGACATCAACCGGTCCTGACCATCACCACGACACCACTCGACCGATCGATGTAAACCCGGCGGAAATCCTGACGCAATGCGCGGCGGCGGCTCCTAAACCAGCAATTCAGCCCACCTTGATGCCGGCTTCCTTCACCACCTTGCCCCAGCGCTCCATCTCGTCCTTGACGAAGGCACGAAATTCCTCAGGCGTGTTCGGCCGGCTGTCGATGTTGAGCTGCTCGAAGCGCTCTTTGACATCAGGCGCGCCGATCGCTTCGTTGATCGCGCGGTTGAGGGTACGCACGATTGCCGGCGGCGTGCCGCGCGGCACGAACACGCCGTTCCATTCATAGGCCTCGAAGCCGGGCAGCGTGTCCGACGCCGCCGGAATGTCCGGCAAGCTTTTCAGCCGGCCCTTGCCGGTGTGGACGATGGCCCTGACGGTACCGCCCTGGATCAGGCCGACCACCGACGATCCGTTGGAGAAGAAAAGCTTCACCTGTCCGCCGATGACATCGTTAAGCGCCGGGCCGCCGCCGCGATAGGGCACATGGTTCACTTTGATCCCGGTCATGAACCGGAACAATTCGAGGGACAGATGTTGCAGCGTGCCGTTGCCCGAGGAAGCCATGTCGATGCCATCCGGAGCGGCTTTGGCATAGGCGATGACGTCAGCCATCGTTTTCACCGGTAACGATGGCGTCACCACCAGAATATTCGGCACCTGTGACACCAGGGCCACCGCGTCGAAATCCCTGTTGTAGTCGAACGAAAGATTCGAATAGAGCGCACCGTTGATCGAATGCGCGGTGGCGTCATGCAGGATGGTGTAGCCATCGGGGGCCGCTTTCGCGACCACGGCTTCACCGATGGTGCCGCCGGCCCCGCCGCGATTTTCGATGACGAACTGCTGTCCCAACATCGCGCCAACCTTGGCGTAGAGAATCCGCGCGGTGGTGTCGGCGCCGCCGGCAGGGGGATAAGGCACCATCACCTGCACCGGACGGTTCGGCCAGGCGGCCTGCGCGCTGGCGCTGCGGACGAACGGCGCGGCGGCGATTCCGGCCAATAGCGCGCGCCGCGAAACCTGGTTGGTGGACATCAGTCATCCCCTTGCTTATTTGAGACGTTTCCCTGGTGGCTACCCGTCAGCCACCAGGCAGCTAGATTGCATCTGTAAATTGCCGATCCCGGATTAAGCCTCAGGTCCGGGCCAAAGTCGGAGACTATCGAGGGAAGGGCTGGCCGGGAAGGGGCATGCGGTGCTGGAACAACCGAGCTTACAGCCGCCCGAACGCACGGTCGGAATAGCGTGCGCAGATATTCGAACCATTAATCGTCAGGTTTGACTAATAGCCTGCGCGCCCGGATGATCCGACGCCAGCTGGAATCAATGCATGCGAAAATTATCGAAGAAATTCAAAACCGGCGCCTCCGCCGTCGCCGTGCTGGTGGTGCTGTTCGGGGTCTACGGCTTTCGCAAGATGCAGGCGCTGGCCGCGGACCCCATCGGCGAAAAGGATTGCGGGCCTGCGGCGGAAGGCGGCGAGCAGGGCAAGATCGATCTCGATCGGATCAAGGCGATTGCGCCGCTCACAGGCGTAAAATGGTCGCAGCTCGGCGGCAGCATCAATGACGCCAGCTGCCTCAACAGGACAGAGATCTATGGCGTGATCGAGGTCCGCAGCATCGACGACATCGCCAAAACGCTGGCCTTCGCGCGCGACAACAAGCTCTCGATCACCACCGCAGGCGTGCGCCACAGCATGGGCGGCCAGGCGTTTCGCAAGGGCGGCATCGTGCTGGACATGCGGACGTTCAACAAGATCGTGCTCAACGAGAGCTCACGGTCCGTCACGGTGCAGCCGGGCGCGACCTGGCACGACATCCAGAACGTGCTGCATCCGCGCTTTGCGGTGCGCGCGATGCAGTCGACCGATATTTTCACTGTCGGCGGCTCGATCTCGGTCAATGCCCACGGCATGGACCATCAGGCCGGCGCACTGGCAAAATCGATCAAGTCGATGCGGGTGATGCTGGCGGACGGCTCGCTCAAGACGGTGTCGGCGACCGAGAACAAGGATCTGTTCGATCTCGTGGTCGGCGGTTACGGCCTGTTCGGCGTCATCGTCGAGGCCGAACTCGATATTGCGGACAATCTGGTCTACCAGACCGGCCGCCGCGTGATGGACTACAAGGAATTTCCGGCGCTGTTTGCCGGCGAGATCGAGAAGGACGCCAATATCGGCCTGATGTACGGCCACCTCTCGACCGCACCGAGCACGTTCCTGAAGGAAATGCTGCTCTACACCTACACAAAGGTCGACGGCGCCGAGTTCCAGCGCAAGCCGCTCGGCGAAGTCAGCGGCGTCAAACTGCGGCGGCTCACGGTCAATCTCGCAAAACAGGGGCCGCTGTTCCAGGAAGTGAAGTGGTTCTCCGAAAAGCACGTCGAGCACCGGATGGAGACCTGCACCGTGACGCGGGCGCAGGCGATCGGGTCGGCGGAAGCCTGCCTCGTCAGCCGCAACGATCCGATGCACGATTCGGTGCCCTATCTGCGTAACGCGCTGCCCGACGATACCGACATCCTGCACGAATATTTCATTCCGCGCAGCCAGTTCGTCTCCTTCGTCGACGGCATGCGCAAGGTGCTGACCGACAACAGGACCAATCTGTTGAACGCATCGGTGCGCATCGTGCACCAGGAAAACAATTTTCTGACTTATTCGCCGGAGCCGGCGTTCTCACTGGTGCTCTATATCAACCAGACCACCGACGAGGAGGGCAACCGGCGCATGAAGAAGGCGACCGGGGAGCTGATCGATCTCACGATCGCCCACAAGGGCCGGTTCTTCCTGCCGTACCAGCTGTACTATTCGCGCGACCAGCTGCAGCGGTCCTATCCGCAGATCAACGATTTCTTCGCGGCGAAACGCAAATACGA
Organism: uncultured Alphaproteobacteria bacterium; assembly: GCA_963706975.1. Classification (GTDB taxonomy): domain Bacteria; phylum Pseudomonadota; class Alphaproteobacteria; order Rhizobiales; family Xanthobacteraceae; genus Bradyrhizobium. Next base: position 70,694 of record CAVPOL010000045.1, on the reverse strand, counting down.
TCCGGGCGAGGTGTTCACCAACACGTTTTATCAGAAGTACGCGTCTTGGCCGGAGCAGGCGGGGTGAGGACTGCCTCGCCCAACCATCTCGAGCGCCTTGAACTTGAAGGGGTTCATTTCGTATCGCGGATGACAGGCGATGATGTGATACCCTCGATCGTTGCAACTTCCGAAGGCGGGAGTCCGAGATGCTTGTCTATCGTTTCCTGACCGGCCCCGATGATGCCGCGTTCTGTCACCGGGTGACCGAAGCCTTGAACAACGGCTGGTTTTTGTTCGGCCCGCCTACGCTGACCTTTGATGCCAATGTCGGTCGGGTGATCTGCGGGCAGGCGATTACCAAGGACGTTGCTGATCGTTCCTATTCACCCGACATGGATCTGTCGTCGTTGTGACTGAGGCACGAGGAATCAGAGCTGCGCGATGCGTTTCGGCGGCAAGCCGCTGCAGCCGCCGGCCTGTTCGGCATCGAGCACCAGCAGCGCGCCCGCCGCGTAGAGCCGCGCGACGAAGCCCGCATCGCCTGAACGCGCGATGGTGACGTAGTCGTTCGAAGCGAGGATTTGGCCGTTGGCCTTGACGACAGCGGCGAGCGCCTGCGCCGGCGGCCCGACGATCGCCATCGATTTTCCCGGCGCCGATCCGAAGGTCAGGGTCACGACGATCGCAAACCAGCCGCCGGCGACGAGAGCGATAGCTCCGGTGATCCGGCCCAGGGGCCGAATCCATCGGGAAAAGGCGCTGATTTCAATAGTCATAAAGATGCTCGATGCTCGCGCCCCTGGCCTTGAGGTCGCGGTTGATATCGACCAGACGATCGATCCTGGCCCGGAGCCCGGCCCTGCGGAAGCCGGACCTGGCTTCGAGGTCGAGCGAAAACAGTTCGGCGGTATCCTTGACGTCCAGCGACGCGGCTTTCGGCGCAATCACGGTGATCAGGATTTCGCGATTCTCGGCGATCTCGGCAATGCCAATTCCCGATCCAGCAAGCCCTTGATGATCTCGGTCAGATCCTTGTAGCGCGGCGTCTGCACCAGCTGCCATTGCGGCGTCAGCGCGCGGATCATCTTGATGCGCGGCTCCTTGGCCAGCACGTCCGGTGGCAGCGTCGCGACCACGAACATGATGTCGCGCGGTTCCTCGTCGCTGGAGGCATCGAGCGCCTTCTGGATCAGCGCGGCATAGCCGAGCTTGACGAAATATTCGGCTCCCAGCGCGAAGTCGCGTTCCCAGCTCCGGAGCGAACTCGGCGTCGGCGCCGAGATCGCCATCAGCCCGTCGAGTTTTTCCCGGAACGGAAATTTGTACCAGGGGATGGTGTAGAGAGACGCCGCATAGTCCTGCACCACCTTGCGTCCAAAATCGTCCTGCGGCGTGCGCACAGAACCCCTGATCCATTCGGTGATGCGGCCGATCGAGTTCTCGTAAAGGCCCTTGATGGCGTATTCGACGGAATAGCTGACGCCGATGATGTAGATCATGGTCTTGACGTCGGCGCGGGATTCCCTGCCCTCCGGCACCGCGCGGTTGATGGTGCAGAAGCTCTGCCAGAATCCGAGAATGTGCGAGAGATAGCCGAACTGGCTTTCGCTGGATGAATCGAGAAAACGCCCGAAATCCTCGAACGAGTAGACGATGTACCATTCGGGAAAGGTGAAGAAGGTATTTGCCTGTTTGCGCCGGTAGCCCTGCTCGTCGATCGCGGGCAGCGGTGTCGGAGGCCCCGACACCGCGGCGACGGTCTTTGCCGGTTGGCAACTGCCCTCGATATAGCCCATCGGCACCAGCACCGCGAGCGCGAGCAGAACCACCGCAGTGACCAGGATGCGCCGCAGGAACCTAAGCATGAACTGACGCCCGGGTTCGTGGCGCCAGTACGTAGCCGATCAGGATCGCGACGCCGCCGAGTCCCAGATGCGGCGCGTTGGTGAAAATTCGCGTCGATAGCGGCAGATCCCGAATGCCGTTGATCAGGATGCCGAAATCGAGATAGCCGCTGCCGGTCATGAGACCCAGCACGCCGTCGGCGAAGTAGAACGCGCCGAACAGCTGGAAGAACAATTCCGAGGCGCGCCGCGAGGTCATGGCCGCCGCCGCTGCCCACAGCGCGGAAACCAGATGCAGCCCGTCGGCGTACCAGGTGCGGCGGAACAGGCCAAAAATCATGTCGTTGGCGTCGATGAAGGCGGGGATGTATCCGGTCAGGATCACGAAGCCGAGCAGGGCGGCATAGCCCCAGGCGCAAATCCTTATGATGTCCATTCGTCGCCTCCAGCCAGGCCGAATCTGTTGCGAGTCTACAGCTTCCCGGGCGCCATGAGCAGGGCAGCGTCGAAGGCATCGGGATCCTCGATTTGTGGAATGTGACCGAGCTCCGGCAATATGGTGAGCCTCGCCTGCGGCAGCAACGTCTGCAGGTCGCGGGCCTGTTCGAGTGGGGGGACGGTATCTTCGTCGCCCCACAGCAGCGCCACAGGTATTTTGACCTGCGGATCCGGCCGAAGTCCAACGAACCCTGCCAGCGCCGCGATGGAAAATACCCGACAGGATCAGGGCCCGGTTGATAAATCCGGGAATATCCGAGTTCACTGCCCCGATGGCGTGCGCAGGCCGTGCCAGGCGTCGCGCACCTGGTGGTAGTGCACTTCCGGCAGATAATCCGGGGTGTTGAGCGCCAGCGTCTTGACGTCGAGCTTTCCGATCGCGCTGAGCAGGGTGTAGGAGGCGATCACGCGCTCGCGCTGGGCGCCGATCAGCCGCGCCTTGGCCAGGATCAGGTCCTGCTGCGAGTTCAGCACGTCGAGCGTGGTGCGCTGGCCGCCTTGCGCTTCGCGTTGCACGCCCTGCAGCGCGACGGTCGCGGCACGTACTTCGGCCTCCGATGCCGACACCGCGACCTTGGCGCCTTCATTGGCGACCCACGCGCCGACCGCGGCAGTGCGGGCCTGATTGCGCACCTGGTCGAGCACCAGCCGGCTCTGCGCCGCCAGCTCCTTGGCCTGCCGGGTCTGTGACGCGCCGGCGCCGCCATCGTAAATCGGCGCGTTCATCTGGCCGAGGATGGAGGCCTGATCGGTGCCAAACGTGCCGAGTGTGGGATCCGCGTCCTTGCTGCGGCTCACACTGCCCTGCAGGGTGATGGTCGGCAGCAGGCTGCTTTCGGCGACGCGGATGGTGGTGGAAGCGACGTCGACGTCAAAGGCAGCGGCAAGCACCGCCGGGTGTTGCCGGAACGCCATTTCGGTAGCGTTGTTGCGGGTGGGCGGCAGATAGCGGTCTACGGTTTCGGCGGGCCGCAACTGGGACGGAGGATTGCCGATCACCTGGGCGTAGGTGGCCTGGCTGATGGCGAGGGCGACCTCGGCGGCATTGAGATCGGAAAGACCGCGGCTGAGCCGCGCTTCGGCCTGCGCGGTGTCGGTCGGCGTCACGTCACCGGCATTGAGACGCTTTTGCACGATGCTTAGGGTTTCGCGCAGGAATGCGACGTTGGCGCGCTGCGCCTCGACCAGCGACTGGTTGGCCAGCACGTTGGTGTAAACGGTGACGGCGTCCAGCAGCACGGCCTGGCCGACATTGCGCAGGGCCTCACGGCCGGACTGCACCTGCAGTTCCGCGACGCGAACGCTGTTGGCGGTCTTGAAACCGTTGAACAGCGTCTGCGTCACCGTCACCCCGACGGTCCAGGGCTTCAGGTTCGCGGACTGGTAGACGTTGCCCGGCAGCAGGTCGCGCACCGCCTGAAAGCCGGCGCTGAGACTGGCCACGATCTGCGGCCGGTAGCCTGCCAGCGCCTGCGGCACGTTCTCGTCGGTTGCGCGTTGCCGCGCCCGTTCGGCATTGAGCTGCGGATTGGATTGATAGGCCTTGGCCAGGGCTTCCGGGAGCGCCTCTGCGCGGGCCGCTGGTGTGGCAAAACCGGCCCAAGCCACGACGTAAAGGCAAATGCCCGATCGAAGCACGCGCCTTCCCACGTGGCCAACTCTAGCGGCACGCCTAACCATTTGATCCCGCAGCAACCCCGGCCGTCCGCCCCCGCCGACACGCGTGTTTACTGTTTAGAGCGCGCCACCGCCACAGGCAAACGGTCGCGCCGAGGGTCTCGATTTAGTGCTTTGCTGTTGCCGGATCGTCACACGCGGATAGGCCGGTTCCTCGGAAATGGCCCTTTTCTGCCGCTCCGACATCCGGCGGCGACGATCGCGCGGGCCGTTCGCGCTGGCCGCCAAACGCTAAGTAACGGGATCGAACTGTACTAACTTGCCATTTGCTCGATTCAGGGTGCCAGCTGGCGAATCCGGCGCCCATGCCCCCGGACGGAATGTCGATGCCGAAGCAATTCACCGATCCGGATGACATCGCAGAGGATATCGTCCGCGATGTCGGTACCAACCTTGTGGTCGGGCTGCCGCTCGGGCTCGGCAAGGCCAACCACATCGTCAACGCGCTATACGCGCGCGCCGCCGCCGACCGCGCCATCCACCTGACTTTCTTCTCGGCGCTGACGCTGGAAAAGCCGAAACCGAAAGGCCTGCTGGAACGGCGTTTCATCACCCCCGTGATCGACCGGCTGTTCTGCGGCTATCCCGACCTTGCCTATGCCGATGCGCTGCATGCCGGTGCGCTGCCGCCCAACATAAAAGTGATCGAGTTTTTCTTCCTGGCGGGAAAATGGCTGCACGTGCCGTACGCGCAGCAGCATTACATCTCCGCCAACTATACCCATGCCGCGTCCTATCTCCTGGCGAGCGGGCTCAACGTCATCGCCCAATTGGTGGCGAAGAGCGCGGTCGATGGCCAGGCGCGCTACAGCCTGAGCTGCAATACCGACACCACGCTGGATCTGCTGCGCGCCCGTGCCGAGGGCCGCGCGAACTTCAAGCTGTTCGGGCAGGTCAATTCCGAGCTGCCGTTCATGCCGGGTGCGGGCGATCTTGGCCCGGAAGAATTCAGTGCGGTGCTCGATAGTCCCGAGACCGATTTTCCACTGTTCGCCCCGCCGTCGGAGCCGGTCTCCGACACCAAATACGCCATCGGCCTGCATACTGCGGGTCTGGTGCGCGATGGCGGCAGCCTGCAGATCGGCATCGGCCAGGTTGGCGACGCGCTGGCGCAGGGCCTGATCGTGCGCCACCGCGGCAGCGCGCAGTACGGCGAGATCATGCGGCGGCTTTCGCCTGGCGCCGGACCCGCTTCGACGCGCGAAACCGGCGCGTTCGAAAAGGGTCTCTACGGCGTCAGCGAAATGTTGACCGAAGCGTTCATCGGTCTGATCGAGGCCGGCATTCTCAGACGCGAGGTCGATGGCGTCATCCTGCACGGCGCGTTCTTCCTCGGCCCGAAATCATTGTACCGTGCGCTGCGCGAAATGACGCCGGAGCAGATTGCCCGGATCCAGATGATGCCGGTGTCCTTCACCAATCAGCTCTACGGCGACGAAGCGGCAAAGCGGCGTGCCCGCGTCGACGCCCGTTTTGTCAATAATGCGATGATGGCGACCTTGATGGGGGCTGCGGTTTCCGACGGTCTGGAGGACGGCCAGGTCGTCAGCGGCGTCGGCGGCCAATACAATTTCGTCGCGCAAGCGTTCGCGCTCGAAGGCGCGCGTTCGATTCTCACGCTCGAGGCGGCGCGGCAGGGCGCTGCGGCACAGTCGAACATCCGCTGGAGCTACGGTCACGTCACCATCCCCCGTCACCTGCGCGATATCGTCGTCACCGAATATGGCGTTGCCGATCTCAGAGGCAAGTCCGACGCCGATGTGATCGGGGCGATGCTCGCAGTCGCGGATTCCCGCTTTCAGGGGGAACTGATGCGGCAGGCCCGGGATGCTGGCAAGCTGCCGAAGCATTTTGAGATCCCGGCCGCGCATCGCGAGAATTATCCGGAGCGCATCAAGGCTGCGTTGAAGCCCGCGCGCGAGGCCGGTCTGCTGCCGAGGTTTCCGTTCGGCAGCGATTTCACCGATGTCGAACAGCGGTTGATTCCGGCGTTGCAGGTGCTGCAGGAAGCGCAGCGTTCGCCGCTGCAATTGCCCGGATTGTTGTGGCAGGGATTTTTCGGGAAGCCCGACGCTACCGACGCCGAATGCCTGGGGCGGCTTGGACTCGATACGCCCACAACGCTCTCGGAGCGCGCCTATCGGGCGCTGGTGAATGCAGCGCTGGTGAGGAGCAGGAGAGCCTGAGACAGTGCTTCACCGTCATTGCGAGCGAAGCGAAACAATCCATCTTGCCGCGCAAGGAGGAACTGGATTGCTTCGTCGCGGAGCCTGTCATCGGGCGCGCATGCGTGCGACCCGTTGGCGCCTCGCAAGGACGACGACCCGACCTACCTGTTCTTGTTCACCGGCTTGCGCTTCTCGATGAATGCCGCCATGCCCTCGGCGCGGTCTTCCAGCGCGAAGGTCGAATGGAAAAGGTTGCGCTCGACGTTCATGCCTTCGGACAGCGGCGTCTCGAAGGCGCGGTTGATGGCTTCCTTGGCCATCGCCGCCGCAGGGCGCGACATGGATGCGATCTTCTCCGCCGCCGCCAGCGCTTCCGCCATCAATTTGTCCGCGGGCACGACCCGGCTGACCAGGCCCGAGCGCTCGGCTTCGGCGGCATCCATCATGCGCCCGGTGAGGCAGAGGTCCATCGCCTTGGATTTTCCGATCGCGCGCGTCAGCCGCTGGGTACCGCCGATCCCGGGAATCGTGCCGAGCGTGATTTCCGGCTGACCGAATTTCGCGGTGTCCGAAGCGATGATGATGTCGCACATCATGGCGAGTTCGCAGCCGCCGCCGAGCGCGTAGCCGCTGACGGCGGCGATGGTCGGCTTGCGGCAGGTGGCGACGCGGTCGCCGCCGACGGCGGCGAAATCGCTGGAAAACATGTCGATGAAGGTCTTGGGCTGCATTTCCTTGATGTCGGCGCCGGCGGCGAAGGCCTTTTCGCTGCCGGTGATCAGGATGCAGCCGATCTTGTCGTCGGCTTCGAGGTCGTCGACCGCGGCGGCAATCTCCCTGAACACCCCGAACGACAATGCGTTGAGCATCTTCGGGCGGTTCAGCGTGATGATGCCAACCGCCCCCTTGCTCTCGACAATGATGTTTTCGAACGTGCTCATGAGCCACCCCGTGCCTGATTTCGCGGGCAATGTGCCCGCTGGCGGGTGGGGCTTCAAGGGGCATGCCGCGCATCGCAGCGCGCGGCGTGGCGTCGGGGAAGCGAACTACCTCACGCCATGAACATGCGCGCCGCGGAGGCCATCGTCAGCAGCGCGCCGAAGCCGATGAAGATCTTGCCGATCCAGGAGGTCTGGTCCCAGGCGGAGCTTTCGCTGCTTCTCGCCACCGCCGGCGCGGCGGGCGTCGCCGGTGCGGGGGACGCCTCGGCCATCATCTGGGCCGGCGGCTTATTGTCCTGCAGCGTACGATCGACATTATTGGGCTGATCGGCGGCGACGATCCTGGTGTCGCCGGCCTTGTCGGCGGCGGCCAGCAGCATGGTGTTGGCCTTTGCGGACATCGCCCTGGCGCTGTCGGCGGGCGCTTCCGCGGAGGCCAGTTGCGCGTTGGCGTTGGCAATCGACGGCGGGATCGTGGTCGAGCGGCCGGTGTCGTCGTCGGCGATCTCGGTCGCCTTTTTGCCGGTCGAGGATTTCAGCGCTGCCTTGCCGGATTTTCGCTGCGCGTATTTTTTCCCGTGGCGCGAGCCCTGTCTGGTGTATTTTTTCGTTTCGGCCGACGCTCCCGCGGCGGTTTCCGATTTTGCACTTGCGGCAGCACCCGGCGCCGCCTGCGACGAACCCGCGCAAAACACCAACAGTCCTGTCGCTAATATCAATGCCGAGCGCCCGCTGGCTTTGATCGTCATGGCAATCTCCCCATTTGCCCGCCCCCGAAAGCGAAATGAGACCTTGTGGCGTGTCCTCAGCACGGCGGAAAAAGGGAATCTTCGGGCAACCCGGGCGAAAGCAGGGCAGCAGCGCTTTGAGCCAAGCGCTGTGCGAGCGATGCGGTGGGTGCCAGCGGAACCGATCGATGTTATGAGCCTGCGGGAGACAACAGGTTGTCGCCGTTCCAAAACGGGGTGCGACGATCGCGACGCCGCCGGAGCATGGTTCACGATTTCGTGATCTGCACCTTCCGGCGTAACAAATTGAAAGATCGACCGAATTGCAAGCTGGGAGCGCGTGTGCGCGAGACTGAGGACGAATGGACCGGCCTGATGCGGTCGGCCATTTCAGGCGACGGTGCGGCGTATCATCGCCTGCTCAAGGCCGTCACGCCGGTGCTCCGCGCCGCGGCGCGCCGGGGGCTGGCGCGGGCAGGGCAACCGGTCGATCAATCCGAGGACATCGTGCAGGACATTTTGTTGGCGGTGCATCTGAAGCGGCATACCTGGGATGCCAACGCGCCGTTTGCGCCCTGGCTGTTCGCGATCGCCCGCAACAAGCTGATCGATGCGCTGCGCCGCCGCGGCCGCAGGGTGTTTGTCAACATCGACGATTTCGCCGAGACGCTGCCGGGCGAGCCGGTTGCGGAGACCGCGCCGGCGGGCGAGGTCGCGGCGCAGTTGCAGGCGCTGCCGGCGCGGCAGCGCGATGTGCTGCAGTCGATCGCGGTCGACAGCGCGTCGATCAAGGATACCGCGAAGAAATTCGACATGAGCGAGGGCGCGGTGCGGGTGGCGCTGCATCGCGGGCTTGCCAGCCTCACCGCCAAACTACGGGGACCATGAGAATGGAGACCGATCAACTCATTCGGACGCTGGCCGCCGACAATTCGCACCGCTCGCGGCCGGTCGGTTTCGTGCTGGCGCTGGCGCTGCTGGCGGCAGCACCGGTCTCGCTGGCGATGTTTTTCGTGGAACTTGGCGTCCGGCCCGATGTCATGACCGCGATGCGCAATCCCTTCTTCGACCTGAAGTTCGCGGTGACGCTGGCGCTGGCGATCTCGGCCATCGCGGTCAGCCTGCATCTGTCGCGGCCGGAAGCCTCGCTGCGCGGCTTTGGATGGTATCTGCTGATCCCGGCTGGACTCCTCGCTGCCGGGATCTCGGGCGAGATGATGATGCCGCAGCGGATGCCCATGATGATGCGGCTGATGGGCCGCAATTCGATGATCTGCCTGACCGCCATTCCCGCGATGTCGCTGCCGCTACTGGCCGCGGCTCTGTTCGGCCTGCGCCACGGCGCGCCGGCGCGCCCCGCGGTCGCTGGCGCCGTTGCCGGACTATTGTCGGCGGGCCTTGCGGCGACGCTCTACGCCTCGCACTGCACCGACAATTCACCGCTGTTCGTGGCGACCTGGTACACGATCGCCACCGCGCTTGTCGCCGCCATCGGGGCGCTGGCGGGATCGAGACTGCTGCGGTTTTAGCTTCCGGTTGACCCGTCTGGCGGCAAGGGAGAGGATTGCCGGGGGGCTTGGAGTCCCAGGCGATGAACGATCTTGTTCTGCCCGAGACGCGCTACGCGCAAAGCGGTGACGTCAGCATTGCCTATCAAATGATGGGCGACGGACCGATTGATATGATCCTCGTTCCGGGCCTGTTTTCGCACATCGAGTTCATGCACGAGATGCCCGGCTATACCGCATTCCTGCGCCGGCTGGCCGCCTTTGCGCGGGTCGTGACTTTCGACAAGCGAGGGCAAGGGCTCTCGGACCGAATATCCGGCGTTCCCTCGCTCGAGCAGCGCATGGACGACGTTCGCGCCATCATGGAGACGATTGGCTCGCGTCGGGCCGTTCTGATGGGATTTTCGGAAGGCTGCGCGATGAGCGCATTGTTCGCCGCAACTTATCCCGACCGGATTTCACACCTCATTCTGATGAGCGGCTTCGCCCGTTCGGCCGATCGGATGTCCGACGAAATCTGGCACGAGCGTCTTGAACAACTCGTAAAGGACTGGGGTAACGGCGCGTTGATCAGGACGGCCATCCCGAGCCTGGGAAGTACACCGGACGAGATCATCCGGTTTGCGAAGTTCGAGCGACTGTCCAGCAGTCCGGGGGCGATCCGGACGATCCTCGCACTCAATCGTCAGATCGATGTTACCGCGATCCTGCCGACCCTGCAGGCGCCGACGCTCGTGCTCCACCGCCGCACCGATATTCAGGTGCCGATTGCGCTGGGTCGCAAGCTGGCGGCACCGATTCCCGGAGCGAGGCTCGTCGAATACCCCGAAGGCGATCATGTGTACTGGACGGGAGATACCGAGGCGGTGGCGGGCGATATCCAGGAGTTTGTCACGGGACATCGCGACAGCGTGGCTGCAGGACTGGAACGCGTGCTCGCGACCGTCCTGTTCACCGACATCGTCGGTTCCACGCGCAGTGCCGCCGCGATGGGCGACCAGCGCTGGCGCCGGATACTGGATGATCACGACCTGCTGGCTCAGCAGGTCGTTGACCGCCACCGCGGCAATCTGGTCAAGAGCACCGGCGACGGCATTTTGGCGACCTTTGACGGCCCCGGCCGCGCAGTGCGCTGCGCGCTCGCCTTCGGATCGGCGGCGCGGCAGATCGGTCTTCCCATCCGCGCCGGGCTGCATACCGGCGAGATCGAGGTCAGGGGCAAGGATATTGGCGGCGTCGCGGTCCATGCCGCGGCCCGCGTGATGAGCCATTGCAGCTCGGACGAAGTCCTGGTGTCGCGCGTCGTTACGGATCTCGTGGCCGGCGCTGGGCTGAAATTCGCCGAGCGCGGATCGCATGAACTCAAGGGCCTTCCGGGCCGCTGGGATCTGTTCGCGGCCAGCGTCTAGAGCAGGTTCCTATTAATCCAAGCTGTATCCTGCGTGAGCGAAGAAGTTTGCGCAATCGTCGGGTTTGAACTGTGGCAGGGCATTGGCGGCGGCTCGTTCGAGTGCGTCGAGGGTGCGCGCGGCTGATTTTCGCACATGCGCCTTGAGCTTGGCGAAGGCATTTTCGATCGGATTGAAGTCGGGACTGTAGGGCGGCAGATAACGGAGCTCGGCGCCGCAGGCTTCAACAGCCTGTCTGACGCCGGCCACCTTGTGGGCGGCCAGATTGTCCATGACGACGATGTCGCCTGGGCGCAAGGTAGGCGCCAACATCTGCTCGACCCAGGCGAGGAAGCATTCTCCGTCCATCGGCCCGTCCAGAAGCATCGGTGCAACGAAGCCCGTAAGCGTGAGCCCGCCGACAAAAGTGACGGTCTTCCAATGACCGTGCGGAATTGCAGCGCGGCAACGTTCGCCTTTGGGCGCCCAGCCACGAAGCCGCGCCATCTTGGTCGAAAGGCCGCTCTCGTCGATGAAAATCAGGTGTTCGGCGTCGAGATCGCCCTGACCGTCGACCCAATCCTCGCGCGCGGCCTTCACATCAGCGCGCTCTTGCTCGCTGGCGTGGGCGGTCTTTTTTTATGCGTCTGGCCGTGCCGATCGAGTAACTTCCACACCGCGGTCCTCACAACCGTGACGCCGCGTTCCTCCCGCAACCGCTCGACATCTCGTCAAGCGTCGTGTCAGGCGCTTCTGCAAGGGCGCCCAGAATGAAATCCGCGTGGGCGTCCAGCACCGCCCCCTTCGGCTTGCCCTGTTTTGCAGGGCGAACGTCCCCGGTGGCCCGTTTCAGCCGCGCCCACGTCCCAGCTGTCGCTATTCCGATCGAAAACCGCGCCGCCGCCTGGTGCGTCAACTCGCCGCCTTCGATCGCCGCAACCACCCGCTCACGCAAATCCATGCTGTACGGCTTGCCCATCCCATCCTCCCGACTCAGTCGCAAAGATGGAATCAGCTTTCGGCCTCCAGGAGAATCCCCCCGAACTCGCTTTTCGAGGAACCTGCTCTAGCTTACGCCGCCGACGAGGTCTGCTGCATGCGATGGAAGCGCAGCACCTGCTGTGCGGTCGAAGACCGCAGCCGCTCATAGGTGGCTTTGCAAGCCGCGAGATCGGTCGGCTCGATGCCGGAGAGCTCGTCGCGCATGTTGATGATCGCCTTCACGGTCGACCACGACATTCCCCCGACCTTGGCCAGGATCATCACGCCCTCGGAACGGCTTTCCACCATCATGTTCTCGGCAATTGTCACCGGTACCCTGGCGAGCGCGGCGATCGCCGCGTTGGCCTCATCGAACTTGCCGGCCTCGGCGAACGCCGTCACCTGGAATTCGTCGAGCCGGCCGTCCTCGTGCAGCGACTTGACCAGCGCATGGGCAATCGCGGTTTCCTGTGTGATCGCCGCGGGCGCGGTGCGCGCCAGCCGGGTGGCTTCCCGCACCGCGGTCGGCACTTCCCCGGCCTGTTGCGGGTGGGCGGCCTCGAGACGCTCGCGCACCGTGGCGGAGGCCTTGGCGATCAGTTTCAGATAGAGGTGGCGCGGCAGCGTCGGTCGCAGCCCGAGGCAGGTCGCCAGATTGTCGTCGCCTTCGGCGCGGGTGACCAGCCGGGTGAAGCCGCGTTCGGAGAATTCCGCGCCGGGATTGTTGATGGTGCTCTGGACCACCTCGTCATTGCCGCGCAGCACCAATACGTCGGTCACCGCGCCGCTCAGCACCCTGCGGATCGAAATCGCCATCAGATGCGCCTGGCTCTTGCTGCGCGCGGTCTCGATCAGCACCTCGTCGTCGAGCCGCTCCGATTGGGACAGCACGGGTGCTGCGACCTCGATCAGATCGTCGAACGCCAGCTCCCGGATGGTGTGCGGCGGCGCGGTGTCGAGCGGCGCCAGACGATTGGCGAGCAGCGCCTTGGCCGAGGTCTCGATGTGATGCATCAGGCACAGGAACACGTCGTCGAACAGACCGACCTGCTTGTCCGAATAGTCCACCGCGCCATTGATGAAGAGGTCGGTGACCCGGCGCAGGGTCTCTACCCGGCGCGCAACGGTGCCATGGGCGAGCGTGGTCTGGAGTTCGTCGAGCAGGTTTTCGGAAGTGGCGGCGGATTTCGAATTCATGACTTCTATCCTGGAGCTTAAAAATATGAGCGTGACGGCTTCTCCGTCCCGAAAAATCAATCTGGAATCAGGCGCTGGCGATTCGATTGCGCCCCCGTGCCTTGGCGTCGTAAAGCGCGCGGTCGGCGCGCGCGAGAATGGTGTCGGGCGTTTCGTGCGGTTTCAGCGTCGCAACGCCTGCGGAGATCGTCACCTGCATGCCGGGTGAAAATGCGCTCCAGTCCAGATCGGCAATGATCGCGCGCAACCGGTCGGCAATGCGCGCGCCGCCGTCATCGGTCATCTCGGGCAGCACCAGCAGGAATTCCTCGCCGCCGTAGCGGCCGAACTTGTCGATGCCGCGGATGTTGGCGAATACCGTGATGGCGAAGGTCCGGAGCACCTCGTCGCCGGTCGGATGGCCATGCGCGTCGTTGATGCGCTTGAACCAGTCGAGGTCGATCAGGGCGATCGAGCAGGGCTTGTTGTTGTGATGGGCGCGGTCGATCTCGTCGTCCAGCATTCGCATGATGCTGCGGCGGTTGAACGAACCGGTCAGTTCGTCGAGCTCGGCGAGTTCCTCGATGCGCTTGTAGGCTTCCTTGAGTTCGAAACTGCGATTGTAGAGCATTTTTCGCATCGAACTGCCGTAAAGTCCGACGAAGGCACACTGTCCGATGGTCAGGACGAAGCAGAGCAGTGCGGCAAGGCGTTGAATATCGGTGGCGACCGGCATGCCGATCGGGGCGCTGGTGAGGAGGAAAATCGGAGCCAGGCCCATCGCCGTGAGGGTCCAGGCGATGATGACTTGCCGGGAGGTCATCCGCAGCGCGCCAAATCCGAAAATCAGGAACAGGACGCTGAGAAATGCAAAGCCGATTTCCGGGGCCGCCAGCAGAAAGCAGAGCTGCAGCGCAACGTGACCGCCGATCTGGAAGATCGTGAGATAGTGGTCCTCGAGCCTGTCGTTGATATGGGTCTCGGAAAGGACGACAAAAAATCCGATCAGCGCAATACCGGACAGGAAATAGACCGAGGGAACGGCCATCGAGATCGTGCCGGCGTAACAATAGACCAGCAGCACGGTCGTGATCAGGGAGTAGCTGATCGCCTGCACGATGAGAATCTGACGACGCTGGGCGACACGACGTTCCAGTACGTGCCGCGACAGCTTGCCGGTGGCAAGCGTCGGAGAAGCCTGGCCTTGAAGCAATGAAGCTGCGCCGCTCATGTGCCGCCGTCGCTGAAATCCCTTCGATGATTTTAGGTGGGAAAGGCTTTAGGTTTCGTATCCTTGGTGCCCGACATCCATTGTTTGGCAATGGAAATTTGCCGGAACCGGTTACCGTGAGCATGGAGCCGAATCGGCACGAAATCGGGTAAAGACTTCGACGGTAACCAAATGCTGCCTTGCGCTCGATGGCTTGCTAAGGATCGCCGTCGAATAATCCGGGGGCGCGTATGAAGATATCTGTATCATGATACCACTAGAATGTTCTTTATCAGCGTGCACCCTCGAATTTCCCTCTTTGTGGGATACATCACAGAGGCAATCGCGAACTTGCGCTATTTTGAAGAGTCTTGCGCTGACTTGCGAAAATTTGAAGAATCTTGCCTTTCCCATCGAACCAGCCGCCAACCCCGCCCGACAAACCTTGCGAGACGGCCATTGAGTGCGACACAGGCGGCTACGGACGATGTCCTGATCGCTCGGATCGCTCAAGGCGACCGGCTTGCCATGCAGGTGCTGTACGGACGGCACCATGTCAGGGTGTTCCGCTTCGGGCTTCGGCTCGTTCGGGACGAACAGGCTGCGGAAGACCTCATCAGCGAGGTGTTCCTCGATGTGTGGCGTCAGGCTGGCAAGTTCGAAGGCCGATCCGCCGTTTCCACCTGGCTGCTGGCGATTACGCGGTTCAAGGCCCTGTCTGCGCTGCGGCGCAGGAAGGACGGTGAACTGGACGACGAGGCCGCCAACGCGATCGAGGATACGTCCGACGATCCGGAAGTGGCGGTGCAGAAAAAGGATACCAGTGTAGCGTTGCGCAAGTGCCTGACATCACTTTCGTCGGAGCATCGGGAAATCGTCGATCTCGTCTACTACCACGAGAAATCCGTGGAGGAGGTCGCTGAAATCGTCGGCATTCCCGAGAACACGGTCAAGACGCGCCTGTTTTATGCGCGCAAGAAACTGGCGGAGCTGCTGAAGGCAGCCGGAATTGAACGAGGTTGGCCATGATGGCAGCGAGCAAAATAATGCTGGACCAAGAAGAACCCAGCGAAATCGAAATGCTGTTGCCCTGGCATGCGGCTGGCACCTTGAATGCGCGCGATACCCGGCGCGTCGAGGAAGCGCTGGCGAGCGATCCCGAGCTCGCCAGGCAGTACGCCGTGATCCGGGAAGAATACGCCGAGACCATTTCCCTCAACGAAAGCCTCGGTGCGCCCTCGGCGCGCGCGATGACGAAACTGTTCGCAGCGATCGACGGCGAACCCGCGCGCCATCCATCGGCCGCGCGCAATGTCTCCGCGCGGATATCGGAGTTTTTCGCAAGTCTGTCGCCGCGGACGCTGGCCTGGTCGGCCAGTCTCGGTGCGGTGGCGCTGCTGCTGCAGGCCGGCGTGATCGGTGCGGTATTGGTGAAGAACCAGACTTCCTCGTTTCAGACGGCATCCCTGAGCCCCATTACCCGCGATCTGGCGCCGGCGCCGCCGCACGCGCTGGTACGGTTCGCGCCGGACGCACGCGTCGCCGACATCACCGCCTTGCTCGACAGCTATCAGGCCTCGATCGTCGATGGCGTCAAGGGCGGCATGTTTCGGCTGCAATTCGGCAATAAAGCGATGGGCAAGGACGAGGTCGACCGCCTGATGAGCAGGCTGCAACGCGAGAAGATCGTCAGTATCGCGGTCCCGGCGCCGTAAGCGTTACTGCCGCGGTACCGCGTAACCCGAGGCCGCCATGGTCCATGATCGTGCGAATTTGCTTATGCGAACGCGGCGGGGGGCGTTGGCGTTGATTGCGACCGGCTTGTCGGTCGGCTGTCTCGCCGTCCCGGCGGTGCAGGCGCAGGGCGCCATGCGCTCGCCCAACCTCAACATCCAGTCGCGGATGCCGGCCATCAATCCAGTGGTGACGCCGCGGGTCGTTCCGAACATCGCCGGCAGAACGACGCCCAACATCTCATCGCGCATCGGGGTGACGTCGACGCTGCCCAACGCACGCTTTTCGCCGAATGCGACGGCGGGCGGTTGCACCTACCCCTATCGCGGCAGCGACGGCGAATGCCGGCAGAAGCCGGTGGTATCGTCCGAGGGCAGCGGCGCGGGCGGCAAATCAATCGGCAACAAGAACAAAGCCGGCAAGTCGGGCGGCAACGTTCCGCAGACCGCGCTCAAGCTGCCGGCCGTCGTCAATGAACTGGTGGCCGAGATCGACAGTTCGCTGTCGGAGGAGCAGGCCGATGCGCTGGCCCGGCGTCACGGTCTGGTCCGCGTCGCGTCGCAGCACTTTCGGCTGATCAACGCGACCATCGGTCTGTTCCGGGTCACCGACGGCAGCCCGACCGAGGTGGCGCGCCGCAAATTCGCCGGAGCCGCCGGCGTGCGCTCGGCGCAGCTGAACCTGATCCATCACCTGCAGGACCAGAAGGCCGTCGCGACCGAGGGCGATCCCGCACAATACGCGCTCGCCAAACTTCGATTGCCACAGGCGCACACGCTGGCCAGCGGCGCCAACGTCACCATCGCCGTGATCGATTCCGGGATCGACGTTCGCCACCCGGAACTGCTGAACTCGATTGCGGACAATTTCGATGCGCTCGGCAGCAATGGCGGCCCGCATCCCCATGGCACCGGCATCGCCGGCGCGATCGTCGCGCACGCGCGGCTGATGGGGGGCGCGCCGCAGGCCCGGATCCTGGGAATCCGCGCCTTTGGTGCAACG
This sequence comes from uncultured Alphaproteobacteria bacterium, assembly GCA_963706975.1. Classification (GTDB taxonomy): domain Bacteria; phylum Pseudomonadota; class Alphaproteobacteria; order Rhizobiales; family Xanthobacteraceae; genus Bradyrhizobium. The sequence goes on along the minus strand of CAVPOL010000045.1, from coordinate 53,857 downwards.
CCGAATGGCGCTGAAAGTACCACCTACGTGATCCTGCGGGCGCTGGACTACGGCGCGCTGCACGGCGCGCAGATCATCAATATGAGCTTTGCCGGTCCGAAAGATCCCCTGATCGAACGCGGCATCAGAGCCACGGCCGCGCGCAATATCGTGATGATCGCGGCCTCCGGCAACGCCGGGCCGAAATCGCCGCCGCTGTATCCGGCTGCCAATGCCAACGTGATAGCGGTCAGCGCCACCGACGCCCAAGACAGGCTGTTTACCGCCTCGAACCGCGGCGGCCATATCGCGGTCGCAGCACCCGGCGTCGATATCTTCCTTCCGGCGCCGGACGAAAAATACCAGATGACCTCCGGCACCTCGTTTTCCGCCGCTTATGTCAGCGGCCTCGTCGCGCTGATGCTGGAGCGCAATCCTGCATTGAGGCCGGACCAGGTGCGCGTCATCCTGATGCGGACGGCGCGCGATCTCGGCAGCCCGGGCCGCGACGACCATTTCGGCGCCGGAGCGGCCGATGCCTTTGCCGCCGTCCTGGCCGTCACCGCCGTACCGGCGACGCCGGTGGCTGGGGTTTCGGCGCCCGCCGCCGACAAGACCGCGGAACCGAGACAGGTTCCCCCGACGCGGGCCCTGAACCAGTCCGGGGCCGCAATGGCCTCGGATAAATCGGCCGCAGGCCCAGCCGGTCGCCCCGCCGCGCAATAAGTTTCCGTCGACGAAATCCTGAGCCGAAAGCCAAAAAAAATCGCGCGACGGTTTGAACGTCCGCCGACCCTGCCGCGACTACTGAATGTGGGAGCGGTTATTCCTCCCCAACGAGGCTGTATTCGGCGCGAGCGCCCATCCACCCCAAGCGCCTATATGGCTTGACCCGTCCGGTTGTCCCCCCGGACGGGTCTTTCGTTTCTGCCGGAGGCACTCCGGTTTCCCCCAGCAAATCGGCTGCCGCACTCCGCAACTCCGCCATGCGCGTCTGCGCCTTGACGGTGCATAACGTGGATAACCCCGTATTGATGCGGTCTTCTTTCGACGGGCCGTGTCTAGTACCCGGAATCATAGCTGAGTGATACGGCGGTCCTTGAAGCGGCGTTGTCGGACTTTTTTCTTGGTCCAGACGAAGGGCTCAGCTCTGACGTTGTATGCTTTGATGTAGGCATCGATATGCTGCTCAAGCTGTTTGAGAGTGGTGAAGGAAGCGCCGCTGAGCGACTGTCCCTGCAAGATGGAGAACCATACCTCGACCTGGTTGAGCCAGGACGCGCTGGTCGGGGTGAAATGAAATTTGACATTGGGATGTGTCTTGAGCCAATCCTCGTTCTTCTTGTGGGTGTTGAGGTTATCGAGGATGACGTGAAGCTGGCGGTTCGGAAAGGCCGCGGTAACGCTGTTCATGAAGTCGAGAAACTCGACACGGCGACGGCGTTTCGAGTGCGTCGCGATGATCTTTCCGGTGGCGACTTCCAGCGCTGCAAACAGCGTGGTCGTGCCGTGCCGCTTGTAGTCGTGGCTCTGGCCGGTCAGTGCCCGGCCGTTGGGTAACTTCAGATAGCCCTGCGCTCGCTCCAAAGCCTGGATCGAAGGCTTTTCGTCCACGCATAGTACAATGGCCTTCTCGGGCGGGGCGACATAGAGGCCAACCACATCGGCGGCTTTGGCCGTAAAATGCGGGTCGTTACTCTCGCACCAGGACTTGCGAGCCGCGAGATCAATCTTGTGGCTGCGCAGGAACCGCCAGACATATTGGACATCAACATCGCCAAGTTCCCCAGCGAGCAGGGGCCCGGTCCAACGCGCGAACCCGGCAGGCGGCGGTTTATCGAGCAACTTCAGAATCCGTTTGTCGGTCGACTTCGTATAGATCGGCTGCTTACCCGGCCGCGGTTTGCTTTGCAGCCCCTCAAGGCCAAGGTCGGCAAAACGATGCCGCCAAAGGCTGACAATCCGCGGCTGGACCCCGACTTCCTTGGCGATCGATCGGGTGCTCCGCCCCGCCGCCGCCAAAAGAACAATCCGCGCCCGCTTCAAATCGCGCTGCAATGTCACCGGGGAGCGGCAACAGGCTTCAAGCACCTTGCGATCTTTCCTCGAAAGGTGGACTTCTCTTGCTTCGGGTATCATCCCGATGTTGAATCATGACTCACGTTCCAAGGAAAGTGGGTACTAGTAAGGCTGTCCGCTGGACAAGGAAGAAGTTTTCCACAGAGTATGACTTGTCACGTACAAGTGATTTGTGCGGTTGCGTCTGCGTCCGTTTTCTCCCTAACGGGCTGGTACATGACACACCATACAGACGTGGCACGTGGTCGCGACGTTCTCGTGCGCTGGTGCAATCTGGCTGAGCAGCGGCTGGAACACCTGACAGAGCTGTTTGAGACCGGCCGCTGGCGCCGCTATCACAGCGAAATCGCATTCCTCGAAAATATCCAGGAGGCCAAGAGCGCGGTCGAAACTTGGCGAAAACTGTCGAGGCGCGAGGCGTCGTTCGACAATTCCGCTATCGACACCTCTTGGCTCGGCCACGTCAAAGTGGCGGCGCCGCGCGTCGAGCCGCCTCGTGATCCGGTAGCTCTGCCGCTGCCGAAGGAAATCCCGGATCAGCCCCTGCTGTCCGCAGTGGAAGCCGCGCTGGTTTGTTCCGATGACGCGCCTTCCGCGCCGGCAATGGAAAATGCTTCCGAGCCGGTGCTGGATCTCGCCACCATCGAGCAACGCTACCCGCTGCTGCGCAACGCGCTGTAGGCAGCCAATTAATCCGCCTTGGTCGTTACCTGCGGATCGGGCCGTGCTGCGATGGCAGCGCCGTTGCCGAAGATGCTGGAGAGCTTGCGCTGCCGGCCGGTGTCGATGCTGACATAGGCGGTCATGCCGGCGCGCAGCGGCGGCTCGCCCGGCCGCTCGATCAGCCGCAGCCGCACCGGCAGGCGCTGCACCACCTTCACCCAGTTGCCCGAGGCATTCTGCGCCGGCAGGATCGCGAACTCGGCGCCGGTCGCCGGACTGATGCTTTCCACCTCCGCGTCCCAGCTGATGTCGGGATGCATGTCGAGCACGACCGTCGCCTTCTGTCCGACGGTGACGTGGGTCAGGTCGGTTTCCTTGAAATTGGCCTCGAGCCAGGGGCGGCGGTCGGTGACCAGCGCGAACAGCGGGGTTTGCGCCTTGACCTGCTCGCCGAGCTGGAGCCTGAAATTGACGACGATGCCGGCTCGCGGCGCCTTGATCTCGGTGTAGGCGAGGTCCAGCGCGGCGCGGTCGCGCAGCGCCTGCTTTTCGCGCACCGCGGCGAATTGGTCGGTCGGCCGGTCCGGCTTGCCGCCGAGCGCCGCCTCCACCCGGGCGATGCGCTGGTGCAGCACCGCGAGGCGGTCCGCCGCCTCCTGTTCCTCGCTGTTGGCCTGTTCGACCGCTGGCCGCCGACGTGACGCCGCGGCCGGACAGGTCGCGCTGGCGTTTGGCCTGGATCTGCAAGATACGACAAGTTTGTTCTCGGCCTCGGTCGCCTCGGCCCGGATCTCGTGCAGGCTCACCTTGAGCTGCTCGACGGCAGCGCGCGCGGAATCGATTTCGGCTTCGGCCTTGGCCAGCGCGAGCTCGTAGGCGCGCGGGATCGAGCCGCAACAGCACCTCGCCGGCCGCGACCACGGCGTGGTCGCGGACGCGCACCTCGGACGATGCGGCCCTGCACCTCGCTGGCGATCTGGGTGATGTCGGCCTTGACGAACGCGTTCTCGGTCGTGGCGTATCGGCCGCCCTGCAGCCATGCGAACAGCGCGCCGAGCAGGACGAGGATGGGCACGCCGATCAGCGCCAATGGCCGCAGGCGCTTGCTCATGGCGGCGTCTTTCCGTTGAGGCCGCGCGCGCCGCGCGGAACCGGCCTGCGTCCGGCAGCCACGGCGTTGCGGACCGGGGCATCGTCGACCGCGGAAACCAGGGTCTTCTTGACGCGCTGCAACAACGTCATCAGCTGCCTGCTTTCCGGCACCGAGAGGCCGGCGAGCGCGTCCTCGACGGTCGCTTCGGCGACGCGCCAGATGCGCTTGTGAACCCGCTCGGCTTCCGGCGTGAGATAGACGCGCTTGACGCGGCGGTCGTCGGGCTGGGCCCGGCGTTCAACCCAGCCGTTGGCCACCAGCCGGTCGATCATCCGGCCGGCGGTCGCCTTCTCCACCTCCATCATATCGGCGAGCTCCGAATGCGAGGCGCCGGGATGCCGGTGCAGACGGGTCAGCACCAGCCATTGCGCGCGGGTGATGCCGAGCCGGCGCACGCGGCGATCGAACTCCGTCCGCAGCAGGCGGGCGACGTCGGAGATCACGACGCCGATGTATTCGTCGGTATTCGGCATGCCGCAATTGTAGCCGCCGGCAAATTAGTAAGCTAGGTTATAATCGTAAACTTTCGGCCTCGCAGGGGACATGACTTCAATCTCCCCAAGCATGGACACCGGGCGCCGGCGACCCATGTCCGCGACGCAGCGCTATCTGACCATGGCGACCGTGGTGCTGGGGTCCTCGCTCTACGGCACCGCGCTGCTGACGACCTCGACCATGCTGCCGCAGATGCAGGGCGCGATGTCGGCGACCCAGGACGAGATCGCCTGGGCGATGACCTTCAACATCCTCGCCACCGCCGTCGTCACGCCGATGACCGGCTGGCTGGTGTCGCGCTTCGGCACCAAGCGCGTGGTGGTCTGCTCGATCGGCCTGCTTCACCGCTGCGACGATGCTGTGCGGGATGGCGCAGTCGCTCGAGATGCTGGTGCTGTGGCGCATCGCTGCAGGGCGGCGCCGGCGCGCCGGTGGTGCCGCTGTCGCAGTCGATCCTGTTCGATACCTTCCCGCGCCGCCAGCACACCATGGTGATGTCGATCTTCGGCATGGCGGTCGCGGTCGCGCCGGTGTTCGGCCCGGTGGTCGGCGGCTATCTCGCCGAGATCCACAGCTGGCGCTGGTCGTTCTACATGCTGGTGCCGGTCGGCATCTGCGCCACCATCGGCATGAGCCTGACCCTGCCGGCGACCGTGAAGCTGACGAAGGTTCGCTTCGACTGGACCGGCTTCCTCGCGCTCGCCACCGCGCTTGCGCCATGCAGCTGGTGCTCGCGCGCGGCGTGCGGCTCGACTGGTTCAATTCGACGGAGATCGTCGATCGAATGCCTGATCGCCGCACTCGCATTCTACGTCTTCCTCGTCCACAGCCTCGGCGCCCGCGCGCCGTTCCTGAACCTGAAGCTGCTGACCGACCGCAACTACGCGATCGGGCTCGCGCTGGTGACGATCTACGGCATGCTGAACTTCACGCCGATGGTGCTGCTGCCGCCGCTGCTGCAGCAGCATGTCGGATTTTCCGATGCGCTGGTCGGACAGGTGATCGGATGCCGCGGCCTCGGAATGCTGTCGGGCTTCATGATCGCGGGCTTCATGAGCCGGATCGATCCGCGCATCAGCATGGCGTTCGGTTTCGGCCTGCAGACCGTCGGCGGGGCTGTGGATGCTGACGTTTCGATCTCAACGTGACGATGGAGATTCTGGTCGTCAACAGCGCGATCCAGGGCTTTGCGGTCGGCGTCGTCTGGGTGCCGATCACGGTGGTGGCGTTCGACACGCTGGAGGCAAAGGACTACGCCGAAGCGTCCTCGATCTTCCATCTGCTGCGCAATATCGGATCGAGCTTCTTCATCTCGCTGTCGATCGCCGAGATCGTGCGCACCACCGGCGCCAATTACAGCCGCATGACCGAGATGATCACGCCCTATAACCGGTCGCTCGCGATGCCGGGCCTGACCGGGGGCTGGAACTTCGACAGCGTGCCGGGCCTTGCCAAGGTCGCCAAGGAGATCATCCGCCAGTCGGTGATGATCGGCTATCTCAACGCCTTCACGATGTACACGGTGACATCGGCGCTCGCGATCGTGTTCGTCCTGATGGTCCGCCGCCGCCGGCGGGCGACTGCGGCTTGAGGCAGGCTACCTGCGCACCGCATTCGTTCCCACCACCACCTGGGCGAACTTCTGTGCGCCGTCGATCGAAAGATCCGGCGTGATCGGGCGCGCGTGATCGAGGCCGACCACGGCGCCGCGGGGCGCTCCCGAAATCATGTTGTTGTTGACCAGCGCGGTACCGGCACCTGAAGCGACCGACACGCCGATGCCGACGAAGGCGTTGCGGATCACGTTGCCGGTGATTGCGACGTCGCGCATATACTTGCCCCAGCCGGCGATGATCCCGAACGACGGCGCGTTCTCGATCACATTGCCGGTGACGGACGAATTGGCCTCGACATAGATGCCGATGCCGGCGTCATCGTCCGGCACCGTGCCGATCGGGCGCTTTTTCAACAGGTTGCGGATGATGTTGCCCTGCACGACCGCGATGCGGCCGCCCTCGTTGAAATTGCAGACGGAAACGCCAAGTGCCGCGCCGTCCACGGTGTTGTTGGCAATCACGGCACCCTCGAACGCAAATTCGGAATACAGCGCCACCTCGCGGACGCCGCTGACGCTGTTGCCGGTGATATGGATGTTGGACGCGGAATTGCCGCGCACGGCCGAGTAGTCGCAGTTGCGGATCCGGTTGCCGCGCACGATCACATTGCCGGCCCGAAACGCATTGATGGCGTTGCCGTACTGGCCGGAGCCGCCGGGCCCGGCCTTGATGTCCTCGATGCGGTTGTCAAGCACCAGGCTGCCGTCGTCGCCGATGGCGGTGCGCAGGATTTCGATGCCATTGTCGTTGGTGCCGATGATGGTGTTGCGCGAGACCAGCAGACCCTGCGCGTCGAATGAGGTGATCCCGGTCACGGCGATTTTCGAGATGATGTTGCCGCTGACATCGCCGGAGACCTTCTCGAACCAGATACCGTTGCCGCCGCTGAGCGTGATTTCGCAATCGACGATGCGGATGTCGCGCCCGCTGGTGCAATGCACCAGACCGCGCCGCGCCGGCAGCGGAATTCCGCTGCCGTCGAAGGTGATGTTGGTGAGGCCGATACCTCCGGCGCCTTCGCCCTGAAGCATGGATGCGCCGCCGTTGAAGATAAATCTGGTTGCGCCGCGCACGCCGACCAGTTGCGTACCGCTTTGCAGCCGGAGCATGCCGGTGCGGTAGATGCCCGGCGGCAGCGCCAGCGGGACTTGGGCGCGGGCGGCCTCGTCGATCGCCCGTTGCAATGCGCGGGTCTGGTCGTCGGGACTTCCGGGCCGCACGCCGTATTGAGTAGCGTCGCGGCCGAGCGCCGACGTCAGCGGTGCCGCGCGGGCGGCGTCCGGCGACATCGCCAGCGCGCCGGCAGCTCCGGCCGCGGTGGCTCCGATGAGATGGCGACGATTGACGTCCATGATCGCGTCTCCGGCGGATGCGCGTGGCGCGCCTCCGCGAGCTCTGGAGTAACGCAAAAATACGGCGGAGCATGGTGAAGGCGAGGGCGGAGCAGGACGATTGTTGGAGGTAGGGTTAATCGTTAGCGAGGCCGATTAACAATCGCGCCCACAGCATCCTGCGATGTTGCCGCAAACCTTCTTGCCAGCCTCACCATCTCCATCAGCATCGCCTCGCCGGCATCGACCAGTTCTTCCAGCGTGATACGGTGCGCCGCGCCCCTGCGTTGCTGCGCGCCACCGCGCGCCAGCAGCGGGACGTGCACGAACGCGGCGAGGCGGGGGCCGTCATCGCGGCAGGTGGTTTCGATCGCTCGCCAGCTCAGGTAATTGCAGAGGTACCTGCCGGCATCGCGCGACGCGCGCGCGTCGATGGCCGTACCCCTGGCCGCGCGCAACAGTTTTCCGGTGTGCGGGCCGAACATCATGGCGTCGGCGCCTCCCGCGATCGATCCCTTGCGCAGCCTGGTGTGATCGGCGTCAGGCCACAGCATTGTGACGGCGTTGCGGGCGCGGGTCTCGATGCGGACGTAAGGGGTACGGGAAGCGAGGCCGAACATCAGCAGGGCACGCGGGCGATGTTTTGTGAGTAGTTGCGGCAATTCGCGATCCACGGCGTTGTAGGTGACTGGGAAGACGTGGCCGATGCGTTCGATGTCGCCGAAGGCCGGACGGCGCAGTCGCAACAATCGCGCCACCAGCGGCCCTGTTGGATTGTACGGCGCGCCGGGAAACGGGCCGAAACCGGTGATGAGTATCCGAAGTTTTTCGCTCACCGCAGCATCTCCGCGATCTGTTCCGCCGCCAGCGCCGGCGTGATGCGGCCGTCGGCCACTTCGGCCTCGATCCTTTTCACCTTGCCGCGGATCGCAGGATCAGCGCGCAGCTGCGCCATCATCCGCTGCTCCAGCATCGACCACATCCATTTCACCTGTTGCTGCCGCCGCCGCTCGGCGAACTCGCCTGAGGCGTTCATCGCGGTGCGGTGATCGAGAATCTTCTGCCACAGCACGTCGATGCCGGTCCCGGTCAGGGCCGAATAAGTCTCGACCGGCGGCTGCCAGTGCTCCGAGCGGGGGCTCAGAATATGCAGCGCGCCGCGATACTCGGCGGCGGCCAGATTGGCGCGCTTGATGTTGTCGCCGTCCGCCTTGTTGATGGCGATCATGTCGGCGAGTTCGACCAGGCCCTTCTTGATGCCCTGCAATTCGTCGCCGGCGCCCGGCAGCATCAGCGCCAGGAAGAAATCGGTCATGTCGCACACTGCCGTCTCGGACTGGCCGATGCCGACGGTCTCCACCAGCACCACGTCGAAACCCGCGGCCTCGCAGAGCAGCATCGCCTCGCGGGTTTTGGCCGCGACGCCGCCGAGCGTGCCTGCGGCCGGCGAGGGCCGGATAAAGGCGTCGTCGGAGGCTGCGAGCTGCGCCATTCGTGTCTTGTCGCCGAGGATCGAGCCGCCGGTGCGCGCCGAGGAAGGGTCGACCGCCAGCACCGCGACCTTGTGGCCGCGCCCGATCAGGAACATCCCGAGCGTATCGATGGTGGTGGACTTGCCGACGCCGGGCGAGCCGGTGATGCCGACCCGGATCGCCATGCCGGTGTCGGGCAACAGCGCCTGTACCAGGTCGCGCGCCGCGGCCTGATGATCGGCGCGCCGGCTCTCTATCAATGTAATCGCGCGCGCCAGCGCGGCGCGACTGCCGGCGCGGAGGTCGTTGGCGAGGGCGATGATGTCGACGGAGGCACGCTTCGGCAGGGTCATGCGCCTGCTTTACAACGGCCGGGCGCGGCAGGCGAGGGGGCCCGCCGCCCCCTCAGCGTCCCTGTGCGGCCGGGGCCGGCGATCCCGATCGCAGCCGCCGCCACAACCAGACCAGCACCGGCCAGATCACGCGCGCCGATCGCGAAGAATGCGAGGATTGCGGAGATCGGCCGCTCGAAGAACGGCAAGATGCTGCCGTCGGACTTGATCAGCGAGGTGACGAAGGCCTGCTCCACCATGGTGCCCATCACGATCCCGAGCACCATCGCGGCGACTGGATAGCCGTTCTGCCTCCATGACGTAGCCGATGATCCCGAAGGTCGCGACCGTCACCACGCCGAACATGTTGTTGCCGATCGCGAACGAGCCGACCGCGCAGCACAGCATGATGACCGGCATCACCGAGGCGCGCGGCGCGCGCAGCACATGGCTTGCCAGCCGGATCATCACGATACCGAGCGGGATCATCAGGATGTTGGCGATGATGAACATCAGGTAGATCGCGTACATGCTCGACGCTTTCTCGGTGAACAGCGTCGGGCCGGGATTGAGCCCCTTCATGTAGAGCACGCCGATCGCGATCGCAGCGATGGTGTCGCCGGGAATCCCGAACAGCAGCGACGGCACCCAGCCCGAGGCGATGCTGGCGTTGTTGCTGGCACCGGCTTCGACCAGGCCTTCGACATGGCCGGTGCCGAACTTTTCGGGCTCCTTCGAGAAGCGCTTGGACATTGCGTAGCTGACCCACGCCGCCATGTCGGCGCCGGCGCCGGGCAGCACCCCGATGATGATCCCGATGATGTTGCCGCGCGTCATCTGCACGTTGTATTTCTTGGTGAGCTTCCACTGGCCCGCCATGATGCTTCCGAATTTTCGCTGGGGATCGGCGGCGGTTCCGGCGTCAGCATCGCGCGCATCACCTGTGCGACGGCAAAGACGCCGACCAGCGCCGGGATCGGCTCGATGCCGCCGAACAGGTCGGTGAGGCCAAAGGTGAAGCGCGGCACGCCGCCGGGGTTTTCGATGCCGATGCACGCCACCAAAAGGCCGAGGAACATGGCGGCGATCGCCTTTACCGGCGAGGAGCGCGCCACCAGCGTGGCGCACATCAGGCCGAGGAAGGCGAGCCAGAAATATTCGAAGGTCGAGAACGACAGCGCGATTTCGGCCAGCGGCGGCGCCAGGATCATCAGCGAGAGCGTGCCGGCGATGCCGCCGACTGCGGAGAACCAGACGCCGGCGCCGAGCGCCAACTCGGCCTCGCCCTTGCGGGTCATGGCGTAGGCTTCGTCCGCATAGGCCGCCGAGGCCGGCGTTCCCGGAATGCGCAGCAGCGCGCCGGGGATGTCGCCGGAGAAGATCGCCATCGTGGACGCCGCCACGATGGTGGCGATCGCGGCGATCGGCGAGAGGTAGAAGGTGACGGGGACGAGCAGGGCGGTCGCCATGGTGGCGGACAGGCCGGGCAGCGATCCGATCACCAGCCCGTAGACCGATGCCGCCAGCAAGGCGATGATGACCTCCCAGGTCGAAATCAGGGCGAACGCTTCCATCAGGGTGTTGAGCATGGATCACCACGGCATCGGCAGCAGCCCGATCGGGAGCGGCACGCGCAAGAGCTTGCTGAAAATCAAATGGATGCCGATCGGCGCCAGCAGGGCGAGCGGCAACGCGAGCCTCCACCGGGCGCCGAGCGCGGTCGATGTCGCGTACACGATCAGCGCGGCCGTGATGATGAAGCCCAACCGGTCGGCCACCGCGACATAGAACAGCAGCAGCGCCGGTGGCAGCAAGGCGCGCAGCCCGTAGAGCTTGCCTTTCGGCGCCTCGGCCTGGCCGCCCTCGAGCGGAATGATCTCTTCCGGCTGTTCGAAGGTGTGTCCGATGCCGAAGGCGATCGCGAGCCCGCAAAGCGCAAGGCCCGATCCGATCACCAGCGGGAAGACATTGGGGCCGACCGGTTGGCCCGGCACCGGCGGCAGCAGCCAGCCGCCATAGGCGGCGGCGCTGCCGAGACCAACGAGAAACAATCCCGTAACGCGATCGGGAAGACGCATGAACGATCCCTGCGGATTTCCGAGGTAAGTTGGAAGCTGCGACCCGCCGCGCTCTCCGGATGGGGCGGCGGGGCGCCATCGCGCCCGCCGCCGGTATGGATCAGGCCTTGGAGAGTCCTGCGGCCTTCATCGCCACGCCCATCTGGGCGTCGCCCTTGTCCATGAAGGTCGCGAATTGGGTGCCATCACCCCACACCACTCCGAAGCCGCGATTGCTCATGAAATCCTTGTATTCCTTGGAGTCGTAGACCTTCTTCAGCGCCGCCGTGAGCTTGGTCGCGACGTCGGCGGGCAGGCCCTTCGGCCCCGCAATGCCGCGCCACGCGCCGGTCGAATAGTCGATGGCCATGGCTTCCTTCAGCGTCGGCACTTCGGGAAACACCGGGTTGCGCGCCGGCGCCATGATGGCGAGGCTGCGCGCCTTGCCGGCCTCGATGATCGCGCGTGCTTCCGGCACCGAGCAGGTGGTGAGGTCGAGACCGCCGGCGGCGAGATCCTGCATCGCCGGCGCTGCGCCGTTCGACGGCACCCAGGCGACCTGGTTGGCGGGAAGTCCCATCGCCTGCATCCAGCCCACCAGCGCGAGGTGCCAAATGCCGCCCTGGCCGGTGCCCGAGGCCTTGAACTTGCCGACCGGCGCCGCCTTGATGGCGTCGGCGAGTTCCTTCACGGTCTTGTAGGGCGATGTGGAACTGACCTGGATACCCGGCGGGTCTTCGTTCATCAGCGCGAGCGGCGTGTAGCTCTTGGGCGCCAGTTCTGTGAGGCCCTGCCAGTGCATCATCGAGATTTCCACCGTCAGCATGCCGATGGTGTAGCCGTCGGCCGGTGCCGAGGCGATCGCCGTATGGCCGACCACGCCGGAGCCACCAGTGCGGTTGACCACGTTGAAGGGCTGGCCGAGGTCCTTTTCCAGGAGTGCTGCGACGATGCGCGCGGTCGCGTCGGTACCGCCGCCGGCGCCCCACGGCACGATCACGGTCACCGGGCGCGCCGGATAGGCCTGCGCCAAAGCGGGCTTGAGACCGAGGGCAGTTGCAGCCGCGGCAGCAGCGGTTGAAGCCGCAAATGCGCGGCGTGTGATGTTGGCCATCGCGAGTCCTCCCATGGCGCCCGTCGAGCCGGGCGCTCTTGATGATGCTACATTCTAGGCAGCTTTGCGCTGCGGTCGCAAGGCGGCAGCATCACTCGGCCGCCTCGCTATGCCCCAATCTCGCATTGAGCTTGTGAATCAGTTCCTCCGCGGCATCCGCGATCACGGTGCCCGGCGGAAAGATCGCTTCGGCGCCGGCCTTGTATAGCGCGTCGTAATCCTGCGGCGGCACCACACCGCCGATGATGATCATGATGTCCTCGCGGCCCTGCTTCTTCAGGGCAGCCTTCAGTTCCGGCACCGCGGTGAGATGGGCAGCGGCCAGCGACGACACGCCGAGGATATGCACGTCGTTCTCCACGGCTTGTCGCGCGGCTTCGTCCGCGGTCGCAAACAAGGGTCCGATATCGACGTCGAAGCCGACATCGGCAAAGGCTGACGCGATCACCTTCTGGCCGCGGTCGTGGCCGTCCTGGCCGATTTTTGCAACGAGGATGCGGGGGCGGCGGCCCTCGGCGTCCTCGAAGGCGTCGATCAGCGCCTGCACCTTCTCGACCCGGTTGGACATGGTGGACGCCTCCCGCTTGTAGACGCCGGTGATGGATTTTATCTCGGCGCGGTGCCGGCCGAACACCTTTTCCATCGCGTCCGAAATTTCACCGACGGTAGCCTTGGCGCGCGCGGCGTCGATCGCCAGTGCCAGCAGATTGCCGTTGCCTTCGCCGGCGCTGCGGGTCAGTGCGGTGAGCGCCTCATCGACATCCTTTTGGCTGCGCTCGGACCGCAACCGCGACAGCTTGTCGATCTGCAAGCGCCGTACCGTGGAATTTTCCACCTTCAAGACGTCGATCGACGCTTCGTTGACCGGCTTGAACTTGTTGACCCCAATCACCGCCTGCCTGCCGGCGTCGATCCGGGCCTGGGTCTTGGCGGACGCTTCCTCGATCCGCAGTTTCGGCACGCCGGCCTCGATCGCCTTGGCCATGCCGCCGAGCGCTTCGACTTCCTGGATATGGCCCCAGGCCTTTGCGGCGAGATCGCGGGTCAGCCGTTCGACATAATAGGAGCCGCCCCAGGGATCGATGATGCGGGTGGTGCCGCTTTCCTGCTGCAGGAACAATTGCGTGTTGCGCGCGATCCGCGCGGAAAAATCGGTCGGCAGCGCCAGCGCCTCGTCGAGCGCGTTGGTGTGCAGCGACTGGGTGTGGCCTTGCGTCGCCGCCATCGCCTCGATGGTGGTGCGCATCACATTGTTGTAGACGTCCTGCGCGGTCAGCGACCAGCCCGAGGTCTGGCAATGCGTGCGCAGCGACAGCGAGCGCGGATCCCCAGGGTTGAACTGCGTCAGCAGCTTGGCCCACAGCAGCCGCGCCGCGCGCATCTTTGCCACCTCCATGAAAAAATTCATGCCGATGGCCCAGAAGAACGAAAGTCGCGGCGCAAAGCGGTCGACGTCGAGCCCGGCGGCAAGCCCGGCGCGGAGATATTCCACGCCGTCGGCCAAAGTATAGGCGAGCTCGAGGTCCTGCGTCGCGCCGGCTTCCTGCATGTGGTAGCCGGAAATCGAGATCGAGTTGTATTTCGGCATTTTTTGCGAGGTATACGCAAAAATATCCGAGATGATCCGCATCGAGGGCGCCGGCGGATAGATATAGGTGTTGCGCACCATGAACTCTTTCAGAATGTCGTTCTGAATGGTGCCCGACAGTTTTTCCGGCGGCACGCCCTGTTCCTCGGCGGCGGCCACGAACAGCGCGAGAATCGGCAGCACCGCGCCGTTCATGGTCATCGACACGCTCATCTGGTCGAGCGGAATCCCGGAGAACAGCGTGCGCATGTCGTAGATCGAATCGATCGCCACGCCGGCCATGCCGACATCGCCCGACACGCGCGGATGATCCTAGTCGTAGCCGCGGTGGGTGGCGAGATCGAACGCCACCGAGAGGCCTTTTTGGCCGGCGGCGAGGTTGCGGCGGTAAAACGCGTTGGAATCTTCCGCCGTGGAGAACCCGGCATATTGCCGGACGGTCCAGGGCTGGTTGACATACATCGTCGGGTAGGGGCCGCGCAGATAGGGCGCGATGCCGGGCCAGGTTTCGAGGAAATCAATGCCTTCGAGATCGGCTTCGCTGTAGCCCGGCTTCACCAGGATGCCCTCGGGCGTCAGCCACGGCTCGGCCCCGCCGGCCGGTTGGGCGCGGGCGGCGGTTTCAAATGCGATTTCTGCAAAGTTAGGTATGCGGCTCATGGGATTCCATTATAGCACGGGCGACCTCGGCGGTCGCATCCTCAATCATGGTCCGGATGCTGGTGGCTGACGATGCGGCCAAGCTTTTCGGCGCCGGCAACTTCCAGCGTGCTTCTGCCGGGTAGATCGCGGATCCTGCCGACCCAGGCCAGATGTGCCTCGGTTCCCGTGGCATAGGTCGGAACCAGAAGGTCAGGCCGATCGAAGCTGCCGGTGGTGATTTCAATCATGTCGCCGCCAATCGCGCGATAGCTGAGCGGCGTTCCACAGGCCGCGCAGAAATCACGCTCGGCGATCGACGACGAGCGGAAGGCCGCCGGCTTGCCGCGCGTCCACGCGAAATCCTCGTGCCTGATATCGGCTAGCGATATGAAGGGACCGCCGACCGCTTTCTGGCACATTCGACAATGACACAATCCGATTTTCACCGGCCCTGCGTACGCGGCAAAGCGGACCGCGCCGCATTGGCAGCCGCCGGTCAGAACAGGTTTTCGGTCCGTCGCCATGCTCACTCCATTCGCCGCCAGGCTTCCTGCAATGCCGCCAGCGCATCGCCACCGGCGAAAATGAACTCAGCCACGCCGGCGCCGCGAAGGGCGGCTTCCTGATCGCCGGGGCGTCCAGCCAGATAGATATGCCTTGCTCCTGCCGCTTGAAGGGCCTTCGCGGCGCCGGCGGCCTGTGTGGCGTAGACTTTATCCGAGGAACACAGGCAGACCAGAGCCGCACCGGACGTCTTGAAGGCGGCGGCGAGGGCAGTCGGGTCCGTAAATCCCTCGGTATCAACCGCCTCGATGCCGCCGGTCTCGAAGAAGCTCTTTGCGAATGTCGCGCGCGCGGTGAAGTCGGCGGGTGTGCCGAGATTGGCCAGAAAAACCTTTGGGCGTGCGCCGGACTTTTTCAGGATTTGATCCGAGCGGTCGCGCAACAGCTCGAACGGCGCGGCCAGTCGCATCGGCGGCAGCGGATCGAATTTTATCTTCGCCTCGCCAAAGGGGGCGAGCGCAATCGGTTTGGCCTCCAGCACCGCGACCTGCGCCTCCTGCAGGTTGGGAAATTCGGTGGCGCCGGTCAGCACCTCCCGGCGCCTCGCAAGACTGGCCTCGCGCAATTCCCGCGTCGCCGCGACCTTGCGCTGGATCAGGTTTTGTTCGAGCGCTGCAAATACGCCGCCGGCCTGCTCGATTTCCTGGAACAGCGACCATGCCGCTTCGCACAGTTCGCGCGTCAGGCTCTCGATGCCGCCGGAGCCGGCTGCGGGATCCGAAACCTTTGCTAGGTTGGATTCTTCCAGCAGCACCAGTTGCGTGTTGCGCGCGGCGCGGCGCGCGAACGGGTCGGGCAGTCCCAGCGCCAAGGTATGCGGCAGCACGGTGATGGCGTCGGCACCGCCGAGCCCGGCTGCGAATGTCGCCATCGTCGAGCGCAGCATGTTCACATAGGCGTCGCGCTGGGTCAGCATGCGCCATGCGGTCTCTGCGGCGACGAAGACAGGTTTCGGCGTCAGGCCACAGCTCTGTTCGATACGTGCCCACAGCAAGCGCAGCGCCCGGAACTTTGCCATGGTCAGGAATTGATCGGCGTCGGCGCTGAGGCGAAACGACACCGCATCGCGGGCAATTTCCAGATCGATACCGCCGGCTTCCAGCGCGCGCAGATAGGCGACCGCCACTACGAGAGCGAAGGCCAGTTCCTGGGTTTCCGATCCGCCGGCGTCGTGGATGGGGCGGCCGTCGGCAAGTACGAATGGCCCCTTGAAGCCGCGGTCGATCAGGTCGCCGATCACCTTTGCAAACGGTCTTTCGAATTCGACCCATGCCGCCGCCGCGGCGCCCCGTACGGCCAACGTGCTGAGGGCCTGATAATTGAAGCGGACATCGACATTCGCGGGATCGATGCCGCGCGCCTCGATGAATTCGACGAAGCTCGTCCCCGCGTTCCCGCTCCCGAATACCGGGTTGACCGCAGATCGCGATGCCTGCGTCCAGAAAGACGCCGTCGAATACGCGCGCAAGTGTTTCCGGCGTGGCGTCGGCAAGCCCGAAACCCCGTCGCGCCCGGACCGCCCGCAAACTCGATTTCAAGTCCGTTGGCGCCGTTTTCGAGGTCATGCAGCGCCTGCGCGTTGGCCGCCGCTGCATCCGGATGATCGATCCGCTGCATGATCTGCCAGGGCGCTGCGGCGGGGCGGCCCTGGATCGATGCCGCGCCGCGTGCGCGTGCGTAGATCGGCTCGATCTTCAGGCCGTCATAGGTCTTGCCGACCAGTCTTTCGAACGGCCCGCCCTTCAGCACGCCGTCGACCAGCTTGCGCCAGTCGTCATAGGTCGCCGGCGCGAAATCGGCGGCGAGCCGCAGGTCGTCGGTCACAGTCATTCGGCAGGTCGCTCCCGGGCGCCGTCAGTGTTCTTGGCCGGAAATTGCCACGTGGCGGCCGCCAAGCCAAACGGTTGTTTTTGGGTCTTTTTGGTCAATTCAGGTCCGGCAATCGCTCGATTCCAGCGGTGGACAGGCCTGCCAGCGCCGCAGCGACGCTGCGTCCCGCAATGACACGGTCCGGAGCGATCTCGGCCAGAGGCAACAGCACGAAGGCGCGCTCGAACAGTCTTGGGTGCGGCAGCGTCAACTCCGGCTTCTGGATCGAGACGTCGTCATAGGCGATCAAATCGAGGTCGAGGGTGCGCGGACCCCAGCGCGTCTCCTGGGTCCGGTCGCGGCCGAATTTGTGTTCGATCCTGTGCAGGGTGAACAGCAGGGCGTGGGGATCGAGGTCGGTCTCGATCTCGATGCAGGCATTGATGAAACGCGCCTGCTGCTCGACGCCCCAGGGCGGGGTGGCGTAATCCGACGAACGCGCCAGCAGCGCGGCCTGCGTCATGCCGCAGATATTGGAGATCGCCTTCTGAAAGGTGGCGCGCACGTCGCCGACATTGCCGCCGAGCGCGATCAGGACGTCAGCCATGCGACGGGGCTTGCCGGGTCCGGGTCAGCACCACGCCGACATCGTCGAAGATCGCGGCGATCGGGGCGTGCGGCTTGTGCACGGTGACCTTGACGGCGCTGACGCGCGGAAACGACGTCAGGACGGCCTCGGCGACGGCGCCCGCCGCGCGTTCCAGCAACTTGTAGTTGGCGTTCTTGAAGGCGGCGGTCGCGGTCGCGACCACGTTGGAATAGGACACGGTGTCGGCCAGACGGTCGGTGCGCGAGGATTCCGCGAGATCGGTCGATAGTTCGAGGTCAATGACAAAACGCTGCCCCACCTCGGTCTCATGCTCCATCACCCCGTGGCGGGCATGGATGACGACGCCGGTAATGAAGATGATATCGGTCATTGCCTGTCCCAAATCGCAGCGGCCACCCGCAGCGCCTGTACGGTTTCCGCCACGTCGTGGGTCCGGATGATCCGCGCCCCGCCCTTGGCCGCGATCAGATGCGCCGCGATCGAGCCGCCGAGGCGCTGGTTGGGCTCCGATGGCGTGATCGAGCTGATAAATCGCTTGCGCGATGCGCCGACCAGCAGCGGCAGGCCGAATTCGCCGAATTCGCCAAGCCGGGCCAGCGCCGTCATGCTCTGCTCCGGCGTCTTGCCGAAGCCGATGCCGGGGTCGAGCACGATGTTTTCACGTGAAATGCCGGCCCTGTCCGCGATCTCGAGCGAGCGCGCAAAGAATCCGGCGATGTCCTTCATGATGTCGATGCCGGGATCGACGCTGTCGCGGTTGTGCATGACGATGACCGGCGAACGCCGTGCGGCCAATAACCCCGCCATGCCGGGGTCGCGCTGCAGGCCCCAGACGTCGTTGGCGATGGATGCACCGGCATCGAGCGCCCGGGCGACCACGGCCGATTTCATGCTGTCGATGGAGACGGGGACGCCGAGCCCGATCACCTCGGCCAGGACCGGGGTCAGGCGCCCCAGTTCCTCGTCGGCGGAGATCGGCTCCGCGCCATAGGGCCGGGTGGATTCCGCGCCGATGTCGATGATGTCACAGCCCTCAGCGATCATACGGCGGGCCTGCGCCAAAGCGCGTTCCGGCGCGATGAACTGTCCGCCGTCGGAAAACGAGTCCGGCGTGACATTGAGGACGCCCATCACGGCTGGATAGGGCCGGGCCAGCAGCGCCTGGAGCACCGGATGATCTGCCGGGATAGCCGCCGGAGCGGGTCTGGACGTGGTCGCGATCATGCGGTCGCTTTGCGCGGTCCGTGCATGGGAGTCAAGACGCGAGGCATAGGCCGACAAGGCCGGCCAAACGGCCGTCAGTAGGTAATCTTGGGCGGCAGCTTGCGAGCCTTCTCGATCAATTGCTCGACCGACTTTTCCGAAGGCAGGACCCGGACGAGTTTGCGCTCGATATTCACGTCCTTCATGTTCTGTGCCAGCCGCGCCGGGTTGCGCAGCGCAAGCTCGCGAACCGTGGTGACGCCGGCGGCACGCACCAGCCCGACCTTGGCCTTGCCCATGCCGGGAATCCGCATGTAGTCGGAGACGTTGGCCCATTCCAGCAGTCTTTGCTCGCTGA
Organism: uncultured Alphaproteobacteria bacterium; assembly: GCA_963706975.1. Taxonomy (GTDB): domain Bacteria; phylum Pseudomonadota; class Alphaproteobacteria; order Rhizobiales; family Xanthobacteraceae; genus Bradyrhizobium. The sequence goes on along the minus strand of CAVPOL010000045.1, from coordinate 34,792 downwards.
TCCCGGTCTTGGCCGCGAGCGCCTTGCGACCCTTGACCGTCCGGGCTGCCTCAAGCAGCCCGTCAGTGGTGCGAATGCCCAGCGATTTCAGTTTTGAGGCGGCGAAGGCCGGCAGGCCATCAATATCGGAGATTGGGTATGTCATGATACTCGATATCAAGAAGGTGCTTCAGGTGAACCGGGTGCTTCAGGCGAACTGGCTGAGGCCCGGCGTCCCCGCGATGATCTCGCCCATCTGATCCGCTCCGATTTTGTCGCGACCGAACCTGAAAAGTTCACGCGCGATGTTCTGAATTTGCCCCATACCCAAACCAAGTCCCATCAGCTTGGTTCCGAGCGCCATCAGGCCGCCGCCCATCAATCTTGCCAGGCCGCCGCCGTTGCTCGAGGCTGCGATGGCGGCCTCGGCGCCGGGAATCCTGTCGATCAAGGCCTGGACTTTGTCGGATGGACCCTCGCTGCGGAGGAAACCCAGGATGATGCCGATGGTCTTTTCAGCCACGGCTTCATCGATGCCGGCCTTTGCAGCCAGCTGGCCAATCAGTTCGTCCATATTGCCCCGCCCTCGACCCGTTGTTTGCCGGATCCTTGTTTGTGAATTTATCTTGATCTTCCGCGTTGTGAATTACAAGCGATCACCGCGTTGGAGCGCGCGATTCATTTTCTGATCGCACGGTGAGTGTTGCAGCAATGCAAGAGCGGATCCGGGAATTTGCGGGAATTTGACATAGCGGAGCACGCGCACTCCAACCTTTGGTGGTAGAAGACGCAAAGCCGGTCGGTCCCGCTTCGGACTTGCCGGCATCCAATCCGTCAAGGGAGCGTTGACCGGTTTCATTCGGCTTGCAAGATGCCGTATAATTACGGATGGCGACCGACCCCCGCCGCGCGCGAAGAGGCGATGCGATGGCCAGCTCCGACAACAAGACCGCCGATACCGCCGAGCAGACATTCATCGGCAAGGGCGAACAACCGGCCTGGCTGTCGCTCGGGCTTGCCAACCGCCATGGTCTCGTCACCGGCGCGACCGGAACCGGGAAGACGGTCTCGTTGCAGGTGATGGCGGAAGGATTTGCGCGGGCGGGAGTTCCGGTGTTCGCGGCCGACATCAAGGGCGACCTCTCCGGCATCGCCGAAGTCGGCGAGGCCAAGGATTTCATCGTCAAGCGGGCCACCGAGATGGGCCTCGCCTTCCAGCCTGACCAGTTCTCGGCAGTGTTTTGGGACGTGTTCGGCGAACAGGGCCATCCGGTGCGCGCCACCGTCACCGAAATGGGGCCGCTGCTGCTGTCGCGGATGCTCGACCTCAACGACGTGCAGGAGGGGGTGCTCAACGTCGCCTTCCGCGTCGCGGACGAAAACGGCCTGACCCTGATCGACATGAAGGATCTGCGGTCGCTGCTCGATGCGATTGTCCCTGCTGGCGGCAAGAAGTCCGCCGATGAGGACGAGGACCAGCTGGCGCCGATCCGCAAGGCCGCGCAGGCCTACGGCAATGTCACCAAGGCGACAGTCGGAACCATCCAGCGCCAGCTGCTGGTGCTGGAAAACCAGGGCGCGAGCAAATTCTTCGGGGAGCCTGCGCTCACCCTGAAGGATTTCATGAAGACCGACAGCGACGGCCGCGGCATGGTCAATATCCTGGTCGCCGATAAACTGATGCAGAGCCCGCGCCTCTATTCGACCTTCCTGCTGTGGATGCTGTCCGAACTGTTCGAGGAACTGCCTGAGGTCGGCGACCTGCCGAAGCCGAAACTGGTGTTCTTCTTCGACGAGGCGCATCTTTTGTTCACCGACGCGCCGAAGGCGCTGATGGACAAGATCGAGCAGGTCGTGCGCCTGATCCGGTCCAAGGGTGTCGGCGTCTATTTCGTGACGCAGAACCCGATCGACGTGCCGGACAAGGTGCTGGCCCAGCTGGGCAACCGCGTGCAGCATGCGCTGCGCGCCTTCACCCCGCGCGACCAGAAATCGGTCGCGGCTGCAGCGCAAACGTTCAGGCCCAACCCGAAGCTCGATACCGCAAGGGTCATCATGGAGCTCGGCAAGGGCGAGGCGCTGGTGTCGTTCCTGGAAGGCGGTGGCACGCCGTCCATGGTCGAGCGGGTCATGATCCGGCCGCCGACCGGGCGGATCGGACCGATCACGCCGGAGGAACGCAAGGCGATCATGAACCAAAGCCCGGTGAAGGGTAAATACGACACCGCGATCGATGCCGAATTCCGCCTATGAGCTGTTGCAGAAGCGTATCGCGGGCAAAGCGGCTCACGCGGACGACCCCGCCGGCGGCGGAGGCGGCGGAATCCTGGGGCAGCTCGGTGCGATCGTCGGGACGATTTTCGGCACCAACTCGCGCGGCAGGCTGTCGACCGGTCAGGTGATCGCGCGAGACGTCGCGCGCTCGGTCACCAACACGGTCGTCGGCGGGATCGCTGCCAAGTATCGGCAAATCGGTGGCCGGCAAGACGGGCGCTTCGATTGGCCGCTCGGTGGTGCGCGGCACGCTCGGCGGGGTGATGCGTCGCTCAACCTCGTCCAATGACTTGCCAGGACCTCGATCGCCAAGACGCGATCTCCTCTGATTTTCCGGAAAGCCGCTCGTGGAGATATCCTTCGTTGCGAGCGCCGCTCGATGTTTTGTTCCTGGTCTGCTGCATTGCGCTGACGGCTGACGTGCTGGTGCCGGAAATCTGGGGCAACGGCAAGACCAAGGACTATCCCCTGTGGTTCTGGGCCGGGCAGCAGGTGCTGCACGGGCGGCAATCTCTATCCCAGCAATCCCGACGCCACGTTCGACTTCATCTACCCGCCGCTGTCGGCGCTGCTGCTCGCGATCCCCGCCTGGTTCGGCAAGATCCCGCTCTATCTGTGCCTGTCGCTGTTCAACGCCGTGGCGTGGTGGATGACGGCGCAATTTTCCAACGCGATGACGGGATCGGGCCGGACACCTGGCCCGTGGCTGTTCGCGCTGCCCGGCTTCGTCACGGTGACCTTCGTGTTCGACATGTTCGATCTCGGGCAGCCGAACCTCGTCCTGCTGGCGATGATGCTGTTCGGTTTTTGGCTGCTGCAGCAGGAGCGGCCCTGGATGGCGGGCGGCCTGTTTGCGCTGGCCACCGCGATCAAGGTGTTCCCGGTCGCGGTTTTTCCGTACCTGATCTGGCGCCGGCAATGGGCGGCCGCCGCCGGCATGATCGTCTTCCTCGGCGTGTTCCTGTTCGTGCTGCCGGCGCCGTTCCGCGGCGCCCGAGCACAATGCGTCGGAATTGAAGACCTGGTACCGGGGCATGGTCGGGTCGAGTTCGGAGAAGGGATTTGGCCAGCGCGACGAACAAAACTGGTCGTGGGTCAACCAGTCCATCATCGCGGTGACGCACCGGCTGACCCGGCCGCTCAACTACAATCAGGACGACCCGGCGAGGCCGCCGCGCACCATGAATGTCGCAGACCTCGACTTCAAGACCGCCAACTGGATCGTGCTGGCGATCTCGTTCCTGATCGGGGTCGGATTTCTCGCTGTGATGCCGGCGGCAGCGCGGCGGACGCGGCGGTCGGATGCGGAAGAGCTCGGCATCCTGTTCTGCCTGATGACGGTGGCCTCGCCGCTGGCGCGCCAATATTATTTCATGTGGCTGTTCTTTCCGATCACGGTCCTGATCCATCGGGCGGCCTGGGATTCGCGCCCGCGCGGTCCGCCTCGGCACCTGGCGGCGCTGGCGCTCGCGGGCGGCCTGTTGCTGCTGTCGTTTCCGGTGTTTCCGAACGACCTGCAGGCCTAGGGAAACAATCTCGCCGCCACCGCCGTGATCGCGGGCGGACTGGTCTGGCATATCCGGCATCCGCCGTCGGATGCTACATGCGCTTGCCTCCGACGGCCGGCGAGCTAAAACCACAAAATAACTCGCGCCACGCAAAAAGGGAAGATCGCCATGTCCAGTGCGCAACTTCAATCGGTTCTCGACCGCATCGACGCCGATTTCGACAACAGTCTCGATCGGCTGTTTGCGCTCTTGCGGATCAAGTCGATCTCGGCCGATCCCGCCTTTGCCGGAGACTGCAGGAAGGCGGCCGATCATCTCGCCGCCGACATCGCCACGCTCGGCTTTGCGACCGAGGTCCGGCCGACCGCCGGTCATCCCGCCATCGTCGCCAAAGCCAATGGCGGCAGCGAGGGGCGGCCGCATGTGCTGTTCTACGGGCATTACGACGTGCAGCCGGTCGACCCGCTCAATCTCTGGCACCGCCCGCCGTTCGAGCCCGTCGTCACCGATCACGCCGACGGCCGAAAAATCATCGTCGCGCGCGGCGCCCAGGACGACAAGGGCCAGTTGATGACCTTCGTCGAGGCCTGCCGGGCCTGGAAATCGGTGACCGGCTCGTTGCCGGTCGACATCACCATCGTGATCGAGGGCGAGGAGGAAATCGGCTCGAAGAATTTCGTGCCGTTCCTCGAAGCCAACAAGGCCGACCTCGGAGCCGATTTCGCGCTGGTCTGCGACACCGGCATGTGGGACCAGAACACGCCGGCGATCACCACCTCGCTGCGCGGACTGGTCTACGAGGAAGTGTGGATCAAGGCCGCCAATCGCGATCTGCATTCCGGCATTTTTGGCGGCGGCGCACAAAACCCGATCCGGGTGCTGACGCGGATCCTCGGCGGCCTGCATGACGACAACGGCCATATCACCATCCCCGGCTTCTATGACGGCGTGAAGGATCTGCCGCCGGACATTCTGGCGCAGTGGAAGAATCTGAACCTGACCGCGGACTCCTTTCTCAAGCCGATCGGGCTTTCGCTTCCGGCCGGCGAAACCGACCGCCTGCTGATCGAGCAGGTCTCGTCGCGCCCGACCTGCGACATCAACGGCATCATCGGCGGCTATACCGGGGAGGGCTCCAAGACGGTGATCCCGGCGGAAGCCTCCGCAAAAGTCTCGTTCCGGCTGGTGGAAGGGCAGGATCCGGCAAGGATTCGAAAGGCGTTTCGCGACTACGTGACGGCGCGGCTGCCCGGCGATTGCAGTGCCGAGTTCGGCGATCATTCCAGCGCGCCGGCGATCGCGCTCGACTGGAACATGAAGCCGCTGGCGGCGGCCAAGCGCGCGCTGACCGACGAATGGGGCAGGGAAGCGCTGCTGATCGGCTCCGGCGCCTCGATCCCGATCGTCGCCGATTTCAAGCGCACGCTCGGCCTCGACACCGTGCTGGTGGGGTTTGGGCTGGACGACGACAACATCCACTCGCCGAATGAAAAGTACGACCTCAAGAGTTTTCACAAGGGCATTCGTTCGTGGGCGAGGATCCTGGCGGCGTTCGCGGAGACGCCGCGGTAGGGCAAGCGATCCAAACCCATCAACGCGTCGTCCCTGCGAACGCACATTGGCGCTAAGATAGCCTGAGCATTTTTTGGTACCTTCGTTTTCTCGGCGGCTCGCGGAGATGGCGTTTGATAGCAGAGATGGATTGGCGCAAGCGGCCGATACCGGGCTGTGGGATCACGGCTTGGAGTAGCGAGGCGACGAGATGCTGGAGCAATCGCCAGGCGCCGGCCGGCGTCAGGCGGCTTCGGCCAAGCGGGGAGAGTCTCGAGTTCGTCGATGAGCGGCTCGAGCAGTAGAATAGTCAATAAATGGGCCAGAACGTGGGGTCTGGCAGAGCGCTCGTCGGTTCCGGGTGGGCCCTTCAGTCCTATCAGGCTCTTCAGCCGCTTAAACCCGAGTTCGATCCGCCATCGCAGACGATAGAGGGCCAGAACATCGGCGGTTGCGAAGTCTTTCCGCTTGAGCGACGTGACCATGATGACCCAGTCCGCAGCGTCGAGCGTCTGTTTCGATATCTGGTGGCCGCCCCGCTGCGCGCCCCGGCGTGCCTTGCGTCGCGCTTCCGCCGCGGCCTGTGCCGGCTTCTTGACCGCGACCAGACGCAGGGCGAGAGAGACACCGCCCTTACGCTTTATCCAGATCGGCCGATCGACCAGTCCGCGAGCCGCCGCCTTGCGCAACTCGGCGACAAGATCGAGATCATTGCCTTCGCGATCGAGCCAGCGTGCGCTCTTCCAGCCGGCCCGGATCACGAAGTCTGCGCCGGCTTCGAGCAGCGTCGCCATGCGGTCCGGTTGCAAATAGGCGCGATCGGCAAGCCGAATCTCGCCCGCCACCACCGGTATCCGGTCCAGCGTCTCGCCGGCCTGCTGATCGGTCAATTCGAAGTAGCCAAAGCGCTCCTGCGGAAGATCGAACGCGCTGTGAATGCGCCACACCTCGTTCCTTTTCCTGGCGTCCGGTCCTTTTTTCGGCACCGAGGTGGCGTCGATGATCCGGATCAAGCGGCCACGGCTCGCTTTCGGAGCCGCGCCAGCAAGCGCCTGCCCACCAGCATCGCCAGCCAGTCACCGCACTGACGCAAGCGATACAGCAGAGCCACGTTCGAAATATCGACAAGTCCCACCGACGCCGCCCATGCGGCGGTCGATCGCAACCCAGCTCGCCAAGGCAATACGCCAAAATCAGCCGCAGCAAATCCACTGCACTGGTGATCTCGCGCGGGCGTAAGAACGCCTTCGTCTCGCGCGCCGTAACCTTAAGCTCTTCCGCGCCGCCAAGCCGCGCGACGATGTTCGCCCAGTCTTCATTCACAAGTGATTCGTGTCTCATGACACGCTATAATCACACCCGATTCCGGCTCGCAAGCGTATTTTAGCGCGTATGGGCGAACGCAGGGACCCATACGCCGCGGCTTTGCGGGTGTCGTATTAGCCGCATCGGCTTGGCTCAGTCCGCCCTCCACCACACTGCGCACCATGGCCTCTCGACCTTTTGGCGTCAGAGGAGCATTCTTATGGCTGTTCATCTGGTCTCTCCGTGGAACACTGAAGCTTCGCAACCTCAGCTTCCCCGGTTCGGACCAGATGGACAACCTCCTGAAAGCCCACACCTAGCGTCGACGGCCAGCTCTTGATCTAGATCAATCGGGCGATGCTGCGATAGGCTGCGGCCCACGCACGGGTTCCATTGCGACATGCGAGTGGCGCGGCTTGCCCAGTGTCCTGCAGCCCGGCGCTCGCGCTATACGACCTTCCTGCGGCTCCGCGATCGCTCGTCAGGGTCCTGTGGAGGGCGCGACTTTGCGCGGGGAACGCGCAACCCCATCAAGCCAGCGTATTCAGGTTCTAGAATTCCAGCCTTGCCATGCCGGTGCGATCGGCGGCAAAATTGGACCATGACCGAACTTTCGACGCAGGATCGAGCCAATCGGCGCGGCAGTGCAGCCCACGCGGCTGTGTTGGTTTCCGGCTACGAACTGGCGCGGCACTTCGGCTGCTCGCGGCAGAACGTCGATTTGCTCGCGCAGCAGGGCGTGATCGAGCGGCGCGGCGATGGCAAGTTTGATCAGGATGTGTCGCGGCTGAAATATCTGACCCACCTGCGGGCGGAGCATCGGCGATCACCGCGTGCGGCGGCTGACGCAGAACTCGCCTCGGCCAAGGCTGCGCTGCTGCGGATCAGGATCGAGGAGAAGCAGCGCACCCTGGTACTTCAGAGTGATGTTGACGAACTGATCGACCAGATCGCCGGCGTCACCCTGACGCATTGTCGAGCCTGCCTGCGCGGTGCGCGCCGCGTGGCGATCTTGCGATCCGGCGCAGCATCGAGCGGGTCGTGTTCGAGGTACGCACCGAGATCGCCAAGGTCTGCCAGGAGATGGCCGACAAGTGCGGCGAACGCCGCTCGATAGCGGTGCATGACCGATTTCGCAAATTGGCAGCGCCAGACGGTGCGCCATCGCCAAATTTCACCCGTCCCGGTCTAGATTAAATGCCAGGCGTGTCCCGGATTAGGCAGGCCCGCTCCACCCGTGATGTTGGTGCCGTCCATGGTCCAGATCGCCGGCATGCCGTTGTCGTTCTGCCAAAGAATATCGGCCTTGCCGTCGCCGTTGAAATCGGCAGCCGCTTCGACATGCCACGTAGGCCCAGGATTGGGCAGGGCCGCTCCACCCGTGATGTTGGTGCCGTCCATGGTCCAGATCGCCGGCAAGCCGTTGTCGTTCTGCCAAAGAATATCGGCCTTGCCGTCGCCGTTGAAATCGGCCGCCGCTTCGACATGCCACGTAGGCCCAGGATTAGGCAGGCGCCGCTCCACCCGTGATGTTGGTGCCGTCCATGGTCCAGATCGCCGGCAAGCCGTTGTCGTTCTGCCAAAGAATATCGGCCTTGCCGTCGCCGTTGAAATCGGCCGCCGCTTCGACATGCCACGTAGGCCCAGGATTGGTCAGGCCCGCTCCACCGGTGATGTTGGTGCCGTCCATGGTCCAGATCGCCGGCAAGCCGTTGTCGTTCTGCCAAAGAATATCGGCCTTGCCGTCGCCGTTGAAATCGGCCGCCGCCTCGACATGCCACGTAGGCCCAGGATTGGGCAGGCGCCGCTCCACCCGTGATGTTGGTGCCGTCCATGGTCCAGATCGCCGGCAAGCCGTTGTCGTTCTGCCAAAGAATATCGGACTTGCCGTCGCCGTTGAAGTCGTTTGGCGGCTCGCTCACGCTAAAGATGCGACCGCGAACGCCAGGCGCCGCACTATCCTCTGGTCGTGCGGCGAAATCGGTCCATGCGAAAAAGACGTGGGAACCTGACACCGTCACGTCAGGCGTAAATTGTGAATTATCGGTCAGCGAAGTGACAATGAAGTCTGAGCCCATTGCGGCGCGCCAGTGCTGTCGAACAGGCGCGCCCGAACGTCATAGTCCGCCCCGTTCCATTCCGCCCAGGTCACCACGAAGCCGGTCGCCCGGCAGCGCCGGGCACCTGCGGATTGAGCGAAAAGCCGCCTGCGACGTCGAGCTGGATCCTCGGCCGAAAGAATTCCCGTCGTCGCAGTCAAGGACCTTCACCCAGACGTCGTTCTGATCGCCATAGACGATCGCGTATCGATGGTCGTCGATCGCCGCCACGTCCGCTGTGCGCAGTCGCGCCGCGTGATCCGCGATGGTGAAGGCCGCGCCGAGCGTGTTCGAGGTGCCGTCGAAGAATGCGTCCCCGGATGTTTGCGCTGGAGGTCGTGGTGCCGGTCCCATCCTCGAAGACGACGAGAGCCTGGTTGCCGATGGCGGCGACCGACGGATTCGCCTGCCAGCTCGCATTGGCTTGGACATCCAGCGGATTGGCGATGCTGAATTGCGTCGCGGTTCCGGCCGCGTTCACCACATTGAGGAAGACGTCGTGATCCACATCCGCCGTCCAGACGCGCTCGAACGCGACGACCTGCCGTCCGCTCGAGAGCGTGGCGATCGCCGCGTTCTGCAAGGCGTCGTGTCCCGATCCAGAGTTGAAGTCGCCGACGCCGATCGGCGACAAGAGTTCCTCCAGCGGCCGAGACCGGCACATAGGTGATGTTGGGGCCGTTGGAAGTCGACGGTGCCGTTGGCGTGGCGGTCATTCTGAAAGACCATCCCAAATCCGCCATTCAGGCGCTCGGCGACCGCAGCCACTTTCTGATGGCCACCGGCATTGAAGGCATCACGATAGGCCAGCGATGTCGTCCCGCTCGCGTTGAAGATCGCAAAGATCGGATCGGTATCGGTGGCGCTGCCGAAGTAGTCCGATTGATAGGCGACGACGAAACGCCCGTCGGAGAGCGCTGCAAGATTGGCAAGATCCTGGGCGCCGCTGATGCCGTTGTTGCCTCCGCTGTTGATGTTGATCTGAAATTCGGGGCCGAAGGGTTTGATAATCGTAGCCATAACGAACTCCATCTTTGGAATTCAACGGTGTTGTGTTGCAGCAGTGGCTGGAGGCATGACTGCGATGCAGTCGCCTCCTCAAGTCAGAACTGAAATTGTCGTCCTACGCCTTTATGTAACAGCGTCGCTGTGAATAGCTGTCGCCGATCGATGCGGAAGCGCAACCGACAGCGGTAGCGGAGCGTAGCACAAGCCTACCGGACGAAGACTTGACGCTCGTTACCCCCCGTCGTGAGAGTGTCGGCGGGCTTTCCAATTGGAAGCTTGAGCACCGGAGCAAATCGTTCGGAAAATGCGACTGCCTTGGCCTCCCGAGCTACAGCCAGCGAGGACGAGATCAGGTTGTGAAACCCTGCAGTGGTGACGGGTTAAAATGGCGCCGAAGATCAGAGTACGCATTCCGCACTCCCTTTATTTAGGGGTGTTTAAACTCAGCCGAAAGATAAGACGGCTTTGTTTCAGGAAGGCTTCGCGATCTCAGGTAAAGAGTTTCGTTCACGGCACCGTGTTGGGGGTTGCGCGAGATTCTCTGGAGATACCTTGAGAAGCCACGTGGACGCTCGTCAGTCGCAACTCTCGCGTCCACCGCATCCCACCGCACGTTCGTGACGATCGCGATCGCCCCTCTCATCGGGTGAGACGGGTGCAGTATAGACCGATTTGCTATTGCTGAAAATCAGAATATTGTGATCGGTGGAGGCTTGACCGAGTTTTGGCTGATTTGCCCGTCGTGTTGAATTGTCGCACTCGGCAAAATCGCACATGCATTTTTCCCTGGCCCGACGGCAACCCGCGCGCGCCTCGATTGAGCCGTGGGGGATTACATTTCGTTCGACTGCCATGGTATGCATTCACAGCAGTTGAGAGCCAAGGAGCACATTCTGACGAAGGACTGGATGACAACGGGGAGCCCGGACCGGCAAAGCGTCGATCAGGACTGGAATGTGATCGACCAGCCCCGGATCGAGGGTGTTTGCTGCAAGGAAATTCGCCCCGTCACCACCGGCAAGGGCACCCTCACCGAAATCTGGCGTTCGGAATGGGCGCTGGACGGCCTGGCCGTGGGCCAGATTTTCCAAAGCCTGCTGGATCCGGGAACGGTTACCGACTGGCACGCCCATGCCCACACCACCGACCGGCTGTTCTGCTCCATGGGGCGGATCAAGCTGGCGCTGTACGATGGCCGAAAATCGTCGCCCACTTTCGGGGCCGTCTGGCAGCGCGTGTTCGGCCCCGAACGGCCGCTGCTCGTCGTGGTACCGCCCGGCGTCTGGCATGGCTTGAAGGTGTTGGGTGCAACCCCGTCGCTGATCCTGAACGTGGTCGATCGCGGCTACAGCTATGAGAATCCCGACCACTGGCGGCTGCCGCCGGATACGCCGCATATTCCGCTGAGCCTGCTGTGACGTGCTCCGCCGAGCGCAGCGCAAACCAGCGAACGGCCTCCCGCCATCTCGATCGTGCTTGCGACCTACAACCGGCCGGCGGTGCTTGCCTACGCGATCCGCAGCGTGCTCGCCCAGGATTTTGCGGACTTTGAATTGATCGTGGTCGGCGATCGCTGCTCGGAGGCGACGGGGTTGCTGGTCGGATCGTTTGCGGACGCGCGGATTCGCTACATCAATCTTGCCCTCAATTGCGGCGAGCAGTCCGGCCCCGACAATGTCGGCATCGCCCGCGCCCGGGGAAAATACATTGCCTTCCTGAATCACGACGATTGCTGGTTTCCCGACCACCTGCGTGCGACGATGGACTGGCTGGAGGCAACGGGGGCAGACGCCGTGATTGCCCGTTCGGCCACGATTTTCCGGTCCGAAAGCCAGGACGGCGACGACTGGCACACCGCCTTGACCGGAGCAGGCCGCGGCGGGCGGTACGACCCGGTCGATACCAACGCGCCGCTTTCCACGGTTCTGCTGAAAGCGTCGGTTGCCCGGCGCGCGGGCCCGTTGCGCGCTGCCGCCGACTGTTTTGGCACATCCTCCCAGGAATGGATTTTTCGGATCTGGAACCGCGGCTTTGACATTCGCACCATGCCGCACCTGACCGCGATCCTGTTTCCTTCCGGGGTGCGCCCGAACTCCTATCTCGGCTCCGATGCATCGGAGCACGCGGCCTTCGAACCGCAATTCGAACGGCCGCTGCAATTGCGGCTCGCATTGCTGGAGCGGTTGCGGCCGCCGCTGCGGCGGCCGCTCTGGAGGCGCACCGCAAAATCGGTCGCCGTGACCGGCCTGCGCGCGGCGGCGCATCTCGGCTGGTGCCCGAACGAATTGATCGGGCGTTTTTTCCTGCGCTTCCGCCGCGGTACGTTCATTGGCAATTTGCGCCGCAGCCGCGGTCTGCCCGCCATGCCCGAACGCGAGCCGTCGGCGGCCTCGCTGCGCGCCCGCTACACCGACGAGCAGGCTGGCGGAAAATCGGATTTGCCGGCGGCGCAGCCGTGATGCTGCGAACAGGCCGCTTTGGTGGCGACCTGCTCGATTTGCGCGAGCGCCGCGACCGAGGTCCGAGTTTGACCCAAATCCGGCATTTTTGATACGCCGCAGGCGCGCTTCCGTCCTCAAGAACAGTTGACTCCAGATTTTATACTGATTACTATAAAAAATGTAGTATGCTGGAGCTGCCAATGTCGGCATATCTCACGTTGCCCGTCCCGCCGGCGTTCGTAGCTTTTGGCTCGGCTTCGCCGCCTATCTTCTTCCATCCTTTCCGATCGCCTTCGTCTGGCATCTCGTCCTGTTCGAGCAGAAGTATCACGCGCTCCAGATCTATCGCGACGAGCCGGTCATCGCCTTTGGACTTGGTTCAATGATCATCCAGGGTGCGATCTTTTCGTGGTTGTTCCCGCGGGTATTCATGCAAGGTAGCGGGTCCGTCCTGAAGGATGGGCTCTTGTATGGTCTTGGCGCAGGCCTGTTGTCGTGGTCGTTCACCACGCTTGCCGTCGCCGCCAAGAATGTGATGGTTTCCGTGCCGGACTATGTGTTGCTCGAAACCGCGTTCACGATCCTGCAATTCGCAGTCGTGGGTCCGTTGATCGCTCTTGCCCACCGAAGATGATGCGGAGGAACTAATCTCAAAGGCATGAGCAATCTTCACTATCCGCAATTCTGCGCACTTGCCCGCGCGGCGGAAATCATCGGCGAGCGTTGGACCCTCCTGATTATTCGGGAGCTCCTTCTTGGGCCGAAGCGATTTGGCGATCTCCTGGATCATCTTGACGGTATGAGCCCCACCTTGCTGACAGCGCGCCTTACCACCCTGATCGAGTGCAACGTCGTGCGGCGAACTGCCTTGCCGCGACCGGTCAATGTGCAGGTATACGAGCTGACGGAGATCGGCCGGGAAGTTCAGCCCGCGATCCGGGAGCTGATCCGCTGGGGCGGCCGCTTCCTGTTCCCGCCGGTGCCGGGCGACACGTTCGAGCCAGACTGGGTGATGCTTGGCCTTGACGCCATTGCGAAGCGTTCACCCGTGCCGGAAATCAACATTGGCCTTGTGGTCACCCATGGTAAGAAATCGGCAGGCTTTACCGCCGCGGGCAGCGGCTCCGGTACGGCAATTCAGAGAGGCATCACGGATTGCAAAGGGATACTGGAAGCCCCGTTCGACGCGGTGCTGCAGATTGTCGGGATAAGCGTATCCCTTCAGGACGCAATCGAGGCGAAGCGCGCCAGCGTCAGCGGCTCCATTGCGCTGGTCCGCAAGCTTCCCCTTCTGTTCGACCTTGCGGAACGGCGGCGCGTAAACGCCCGCTTCAAACTGAAAGGAGGGACCGGTGGCCTGGACGAAGTCACCGCAATCGCTGGTCGAACTGTTCGATAAGTCGGTTCTATCAGGCGATAGCATCTCCCGCCGCAAGATGTTCGGCTACCCGGCGGCCTTCGCCAACGGCAATCTCTTTGCCGGGCTGCATCAGAACGATTTCATCATTCGGCTATCCGGAGACCGACCGCGCCCGGTTCAGCGCCGAGTTTGGCGAACGGACCTTCGAGCCCATGAGAGGCCGGCCGATGCGTGAATATGTGCGATTGCCCGAGAAGTTGCTGGCCGACGCGCGCAAGCGCGCACCCTGGATCAATCGTTCGTTGCAGTCGCCGGGCAATCGCGCCAAGAGCGAAGTCTCCAAAGAAAAGCAGTTGCCCCAATCGGTGAATAAGGAGTCGAGCATGAAGAAGTTTGTGCTGTTGCATTACGGATTTGAAAAACCCACCCCGGAAATCATGGCCGCCTGGGGCAAATGGTTTGAGGCAACCAAGCCGCATGCCGTCGACATGGGCGGCTTCGGCAACGGCCGCGAAATCTCGAAGGGCGGAACCAAGGACCTTCCGCTCGGCGCCGGCTCCATTACCGGCTTCACGATTGTCAATGCGGCAAATCTCGACGACGCGGAGAAGTTGGCCCAAGGCAACCCTTTCATTTCGAGCATTCGGGTCTACGAAGTAAGATCGAGCTGACGCGCAAGAACCGTGGAGCGGCGCAGGCGCGCCTTTGCCCACCCTGCACTCGACGCAAAAACGCCGCCCGGAATTGGGCGGCGTTTTGATTCGGTAGTGCAGAGGTTGTTGGACGCGCACTCTACACAAACTGCAAAAAATTTCAATCCTTGTAGCTGGGGTCCAGCCGGTCGAGCTTTCGCAGCAGCGCCGGCCATACCAGCATGGTCGAGCGCAGTTCCATCCGCTCGGGGTTGTCGAACAGCGCCGCGTTCTTGTCGACCACGGCCTGCTCGACCGGGTAGGCGGTCGGGCCCAGCATGCGGGTGCGCACCTGCATGGTGCAGGCCCGCTCCAGATGGAACATGCGCTCGAAGGCTGACGCGACCGAGCGGCCGACCGTCAGCGTGCCGTGATTGCGCAGCAGCATGTGGTTCTTGTTGCCGAGGTCCTTCTGCAGCCGCGGGCGCTCGTCGTGGTCGAGCGCGATGCCTTCATAGTCGTGATAGGCGAGGTCGTGGGTGACGAGCTGCGCGGTCTGGTTCATCGGCAGCAGGCCTTCCATCGAGCTCGCCACCGCGGTGCCGTCGGGCGTGTGCAGATGGAGCACGCAGCCGGCATCCTCGCGCACCTCGTGGATCGCCGAATGGATGGTGAAGCCGGCCGGGTTGATGCTGTAGGGGCTCTTGGTCAGCTGGTTGCCGTCGAGGTCGACCTTCACCAGGCTGGAGGCGGTGATCTCGTCGAACATCAGCCCGTAGGGATTGATCAGGAAGTGATGGTCCGGCCCCGGCACGCGGGCGGAGATGTGGGTGTCGACCAGATCGTCCCAGCCGTAATGCGCGATCAGGCGATAGCAGGCGGCGAGGTTGACCCGCTGGCCCCATTCCGCCTCGGTCATGTCAGACGGCACTTCCTTCAGGCGCGCTTCCGCTGGCGACATGACCGGTTTCTCCCATTGATTGGAATGGCTGATTTTCGACGGCAAGCGTATCCCTGCGCACCGCTGCGCAGCAAGGCGCGGGGAGGGCGTGGCAGTATGCTTGCTGCCCATACTTCGAGACGCGCATCCTACTGGGCGCCATCCTCAGCATGCGGTCTGGGGATGTTTGCAGCACAATTCAAGCCTCATCCTGAGGAGCCCGCGCGAAGCGCAGCGCAGCCGGGCGTCTCGAAGGATGGGCCGCAATACCGATTGCGATTTCAACGGCTCTACGGCGCCGGGATCGCCAGCAGGCTGGAAATGCTGCGGCCGCGGATGTCGTAGACGCGGGCGAACACGACGTCGTCGCGCTTGATTTCCACCATGACGGGCGCGGTCAGGCCCTTGCAGTAGAATTCGCCGAGCGTCATGGCGAAGTCGGCGGCATTGGAGTCCCAGCCGATGGTGAAATCGGGACCGAGCGCGACCTGGGCGGGGCGCTGCGGGCCGCATACCGCGACCTTCCATTTGCGTCCGCGCGGGCGGTGACTTCCTGGCGCTCGACCAGTTCCTCGCGCAGGCCGTCGGAAGCCTGCTTCAGCGCGAGGCCCCAATAGTCCAGCATGAACAGATTGTCGGCGGATCGAACCGTGCCGGCGATGTGGTTGAAGTGGGTGTACTGGTAGGGATGCAGCCGGATCATTTCGCCGAGCGGCAGCAGCAGGCCGAAGGTGAAGACGGCCAGCGCGACGGGCTGCCAGCTGCGGCGGTTTTCCTTGAGCCAGTTCATGCCCCAGGCAAAGGCCGCGCCCGCCAGCACCGCCATCGGCGGAATGACGAAGATGAAATGCCGGATACCGTTGTAGAGCGCCGGGCGCTTCACCATCGCGATCACCAGCGGCAACGTGGCCGCCAAGCGTCAGCATCAGGAAGATGGTCTTGCGGCGGGCCGGCACATCGCTGCGCGACAGCGACATGAAGGTGCCGACGACCGCGGCGACGCAGAGGCGCGAGCAGCACTTCGGGAAGCTGCAGCGCGAACAGCGTCGGCAGATACGACCACGGCATGTCCGGCACCGAGACCAGCGCGCCGTCGAACATCTCCTTCCACGGCTTCTCGAAGAAATGCGAGAAATAGGTCAGCGCGCTGGAACGGATTGCCCGGCTCCATGATCGACCACGGCCAGATCAGCCCCATCACGAGATAGCCGAACACGAGGCCGGGCAGCAGCACGTAGACCACATGCGCGAAGCGGCGAACCGCTTCGCGCGCGCCGTGGGTGCGGACCTCCTCCAGCAGCAGCGGCGCAGAAGCCGACCAGCGGCATAGATCAAGGCGAGCCCGCCGAGGATGCGCGAGCCGATCGAGAGGCCGGCGCCGAGGCCGACGATCAGGATGGTGCGCGGCGAGGGCTGCGGATATTCCTGCGCCAGCCGCACGAGGCCGAGCATCAGGATCACCATCGAAACCGCGAATGGCGCGTCCTTCGGGTTCATGAACATGTGCCCGTAGAAGGTCGGGCACAGCGCCAGCAGCAGCAGCGTCGCGAGTCCGGCCAGCGGGCCGCCGACGCGGCGGCCCAGCCGCCACGTCACGGTAAGCCCGATCAGGCCGACGACGGCGCCGAGCAGGCGGCGGGTCTCAAACAGTTCGAGCGGGATGATCTTGTGCAGCAATGCGGCCGCCATATCGAAGCCGCCGCCATACATGTAGAGATTGGCGAACGACAGCGCGGCGGTGTCCTTGAAGCCGGACCCGTACATCCGCAGCAGGAGATCGGCATATTCGGCGTGGGTATAATCGTCCCAGCCCAGTCCATAGTCACGGAAAGTCAGGCTCGCGATCAATCCGATCGACGACCAGCGCCAGTGATGGCGAGGTCGTCGCAAGTCCGTTCCACCGAGCGCCGCGCTGGCGTGTCGATGGCTGAAGTCGTGATGGATGACATGGCTATTGGTAACCCGGTGTCCCCTAGTGGCTCAGCGTTTAGCGCTTCGAGCCTCTTCCCCGGCATCCATATAGCGCAGTTCCCTTTCCAAGTAATTGGCAATTGTGGCGTAATTTCCCTGATGCAACGCAGCAATCGTCAGGACCTCACGGATCTTCGTCGCGGGCTCCGTCAATTTTACGGGCGACCTTGCATGGGATCAGAGGAGTGACCGAATGTGGTCCGGTCGTTTTCGCGGGAACCGCATGCACATTTGGCGGTTGGCGATGCGCACAATATGACGGTATCGTGGCGATGGCGGCTGGCGAGCATTTCGGGCGCGGCCAGGGGGTGAATTCGATGATGGTCGTGTTGTTGGTCGCCGGGATTGGCCTGCTGTTGGCGGGTTTGTCGGCGATCGGGTTTGGATTTCAGATCAACGAATTCAGCCTCGGCAATGCCCTGATCATCGCCGGGACGGTCGCGGCCTGCACCGGGATGCTGCTGCTGGGCCTCTGGATCGCGGTGAAGGAAATCACGCAGCGGCTTGGCTCGGGCGCTGTCGGCGGCGCGTGCGGGGATGCCACCGGAGCCGGCTGCCGCCGGCGCGGCGGTGCGTAATCCGGCCAGCCCAGATGGCGATTTGCCGGCCAGTGCCGAGCCGCGCAGTCCGGAAACTGTTGGCTGCCGCGGAGCCACGCGCCGCCGAGCTGCCGCCGCCGGACGGCGCACCCGCTGCACCGCCACCGGTCGAGCCCGAGCCGGCCGCCAAGCCGCGACGCAACCTGTTATTTTCGTCGTCATCCCGCAAGGAACGCGAGCGCGCCCAGGCGCGGGAGCGGCCGAGCCATCCATGCCCGATGCTCCGCCCGCGCCGGTGGCTCGCCCCGCCGGCTCCCGAACCAGCGCGAAGCGCCGCCCCAGTCACCTTCGACGACGCCTGGCCGAAACCCGACCGCGCGAGGCCCGATGCACCCGCGCCGCGCCGGAATGAACGAACGCCGCCAACCTTCACCGAAGCCGGTCGGCGCGGATCCCTCTCCGCCGGCCGCGCGCAGCGAGGAGCCGCCGCCGGTGACGGTTCTGAAATCCGGCGTCGTCGATGGCATGGCCTATTCGCTGTATTCCGACGGCTCGATCGAGGCCCAGATGCCGGAAGGCATGATGCGGTTCGCCTCGATCGACGAATTGCGCGCCCATCTCGACCAGCGTCCGTGAGCGGAACTGAGTTCTGGCAAGCGAAAATAAAGCGCCGTCGTTCTTGTCACGACCACAGCAATCCGCTCATATTCGGCAAGTAGTGGGAGATCGCGGCAAGCGTATTGCCGCTGCGCGGAATACTGTCGTCGCGATCGCGCGATTCGATCTTGGAAAGTTCAGAGCATGACCGACGGCACCGGAAAAAGTTTCATCGACCTCACCGCCGAGATCGTGTCGGCCTATCTCAGCCAACAATCCGACGCCGGCTTCCGAAATCCCGGCCCTGATCAGCCAGATCCACGCGGCGCTGCAGCGGGTTTCGAACGGCCGCACGGAAGCGCCGCTGGAGCCGGCAAAGCCCGCGGTTTCCGTCAAGAAATCGATGACGCCCGACTATCTGGTCTGTCTCGAGGACGGCAAGCGCTTCAAATCGCTGAAGCGGCATCTGCGCACCCAGTACAACATGACCCCGGAGCAATACCGCGACAAATGGGGCCTGCCGGCCGACTATCCGATGGTGGCGCCGAACTATGCGGTGGCGCGTTCGGCGCTCGCCAAGAAAATGGGCCTCGGCCAGCAGCGCCGGCGGCGGAAATAACAGCCGGCCGGTCAGGACGCGGTCGCCAGCGCCTCGCGGGCGTCGGAGCGGATGCGCTCGACCATGGCGCGCAGGCCGTTGGAGCGCTGCGGCGTCAGATGCTCGCGAAAGCCGAATTCGTCGAATACCGCGATCGCATCGGTTGCGAGAATTTGCTGCGGCGTGCGGCCGGAATACAGCGTCAGCAAGATCGCGATCAGCCCGCGCACGATATGCGCGTCGCTGTCGCCGAGATAGTTCAGCGACGGCTCGCCGGCATCGCCGCGGTCGATCTGCTTCGACAGCCAGACCTGGCTGGCGCAGCCCTGCACCTTGTTGGCGGCGGAATGCTCGGCTTCCGGCATCGGATCGAGCGTGCGGCCGAGTTCGATGACGTACCGGTAGCGGTCGTCCCAATCCTCCAGCAGCTCAAAATTTTCCCTGATCTCGTCGATCGTCATCGTGACCCGTGCCTTGAATCCAAGGCCCTATATAGGGTCGCGGCGGTCACGAAAGCGATACGGTTTTCGCCGCTTTTTGGCCGTTACGGCGCTCGGGCGGTACGCGCCACTCCGCGACCATATCGTCCGATGTCAGCGTGTCGCGCGGGGCGGCGTCGATCTGCTGGCTTGCCGGATCCTCCGGCGCCGCCGATCGAACCGGTGTGATCGGACGCCTTCTTGTCGGTGATGATCTGATAGAGCTTTCGGGCGCCTTCCTGGGCGCGCTGGCCGATCACGGTCGCGGCCTGGCCGCCGACTTCGCAGGCCGCCGGCTGGCGCTTGCAGAACTGGCTCATGTCGGACACCGCGGCGGTCGCGGCCGATACCGCCTCCGACGCGCCGATCTGCGGCAGCTTTTCCGAATTCTAGGCGTCTTCTCTCTGGGCAGCAGCACGAGCACCAGCCCGAGCCAGAATGCCAATCGAAGCAGAAAGAACATCTCGCGACCCCGGTCGTCTCTTTTGGTTTGTGTTGCGGTTGGTTGCCGCAATTCGTCCCTGACTAACAGTTGTCGATAAATCGCAAGTGTTTGCATTGAGCTTAATTCGGCGAAAATTCGCGAAAAATCCGATTGATTCGATTCGGTGTAAATTTTCGATTGATGGCGGATTGCTGGCAGGAAAATGCCCGCGCCGGGCGCATCCACCATTTCGAAACCATAGCGGCCGCCGTCTGGAAACCCGCCGTTCACCATCCGCACCGAATCGACCGCTGGCGATAGCGGCGAAAGCGCCGTGAAACCGCGGTCTTCGAGCGCGGGCCGGCGCGCCTTAGCGTTCGCTTAATTTCGCTCTGACAGGTTGAGGCAACGATAAAGGGGGCGTTCCGGCGCGTCTGCAAGTCGAACTTCAAGTTGAGCCTGCAAGACGAACCGAAGCGCGAAAGCCGTGAGAGTTTTGAGTATCATCCGCGATTGCCTCGACGCGCTGCTGCATCCGTCCGCGCAATATGATGCGCTGACCGCGCGCGCGGCATCGCGCCTTCATGGCGCCGCGGCTGCTCGGCAGCCTGGCGGCGTTCGCGGCGTTTCCGGTCTATCTGGCGATGCGCGGCGCGCCCACGGCGCTGGAGGTCATGGCCTTCGCCTGGCTGATCGCGCCGATCCTGTTGTCCTGGTTCCTGTCGCGCACCGGCCGCTACGATGGCGCGCACTTGCTGTCGTCGCTGGCGCTGGCGGGCCTCGTCATGACGGTGGCCATGACCACCGGCGGCATCGAATCCTTTGCCGCGATCTGGCTGGTCGTGGTGCCGCTGGAGGCCGCCCTTTCGGCGTCGCGCCGGGTGGTGGCGTTCGCCTCCGCGCTGGCGCTGTCGTGCACGGCGCTGCTGATCGCGTTCGGTCATTTCGACCTGTTGCCGCCGCCGGAGGCCAATGCGATCTCGCGCGGCGTCTTCATGGCGTTCGGCGTCGCCTCGGCGACGCTCTATGCCGCAGGCCTCGCCTTCACCGCGGAGTCGCTGGCGCGCACCAGCGTGTCGCTGCTCTATGTCGAGGAGGACCGCTACCGCCTGCTGGCGCGTCACATGAGCGACGTGATTTCGCGGCATCGCCGCGACGGCGCGGTGCAGTTCATTTCCCCCGCGGTGGAGGCGATGCTGGGCGCGCCGGTATCGCGGCTGCTCGGGCACGGCCTGTTCGACCGCGTCCATGTCGCCGATCGTCCGGCCTATCTCACCGCGCTTTCGGATGCGGCGCGGGGCGGCGAGGCGGGCAGTGTCGAATTCCGGCTCAGGCGGGAGGTTCCGCGCGGCGCGCGCGGCCCGGCCGCCCAGGTCGATTTCATCTGGGTCGAAATGCGTTGCCGGCCGATGGAACAGGCGTCGGACAAGGCGGAGGCCGGCGAGGCCGAGGTGGTCGCCGTGATGCGCGACGTGACCGACCGCAAGCTGCAGGAGCAGGCGCTCGATCTCGCCCGCACCGCCGCCGAGCAGGCGGACGCGTCGAAGACCCGATTCCTCGCCACCATGAGCCATGAACTGCGCACGCCGCTGAACGCCATCATCGGATTTTCCGAGATGATCGTTCAGGAAGACGTGCTGATGATCGATGCCGCCCGCCGCAAGGAATATGCCCAGCTGATCAACGATTCCGGGCAGCATCTGCTGGGTGTCGTCAACGGCATCCTCGACATGTCCAAGATGGAGTCCGGCAATTTCGAGATTTCGCCGGAACCGTTCGCGCCGCGCACGGCGATGCTGAATTGCTGCAACCTGCTGGCGCTGAAGGCGCGGGAAAGCGGCATCGATCTCGTCACCCGCGCGCCGGAAGACCTGCCGGTCATGACCGGCGATCCGCGTGCGTTCAAGCAGATCGTGCTGAACCTGGTCGCCAACGCGATAAAATTCACCGAGCGCGGCGGCACGGTGAAGGTTTCCGCTGCGGTCGAGGGATCGCGGCTGGTGCTGCGCGTCAGCGACAACGGCGTCGGTATCGCCGCCGACGATCTGAAGCGGATCGGCGATCCGTTCTTCCAGGCCGGCAAGACCTATCAGCGGCGGCACGAAGGCACCGGCCTCGGGCTGTCGATCGTGAAAAGCCTGGTCGGCCTGCATGCCGGCGAAATGACCGTGCAGAGCAAGCTCGACGAGGGCACCATCGTGACCGTCGCCTTGCCGCTGGCGTTCACGCCGAGGGCCGAACAGCCATCGAGCAATATCGCGACGCTGACGCCGGCGACGCGATCCGCCGCCCCGGAACCATCCCAGCAGGTGAAGAAAAGTGCCTAGGAATATGGCTGAAAGAGACGTGCCGCGCCGCCGTCGTGGCGCCAATGTGGCTGCGCTGGAAGCCGCCACCGAGCGCGGTTTGTTGCTGCGCATGCTGCTGCACAGCCCGAAGGATCTGGTGGCGGGCTTGCTGGCCCTTGCCGCGGTCGGCGCCATCGTCGCCAACGCGCTGTTCCTGCAGGCGGGACGCCACCCGTCGCCGATGTTCGGCACCGTGATCGCGATGCCCGCGCCCGCTTTGACGCCCGGTCCGTTGCCGCGTCCGCGCCCGGTCGAAGCGGCCCGGTCGCTGGAATTGGCGCCCGAACCGAGATTGGCCGAGCCCAGATCTGTCGACCTCAGGACAGCGGAGCCGAAAGTCGAACCGAAGGCTGCCGATCCCCTCACCAATCTGGTCAAGGCCACCGCGGCACCGGCGGCAGCACCGTCCGGCGTCGCGCGGCCGCCGGCGCCGATCCCGGGCGCTTCCCGTGACGATCTTGCGACCGGCTCCCGCCGCGTCGCCGCCGTGCAGCGCGCGCTCACCACCTATGGCTACGGCCAGCTGAAGCCGACCGGCACGGTCGGCACCGAGACCCAGGCCGCGATCCAGAAATTCGAGCGGGCACGAAAACTCCCCGTGACCGGACAGATGTCCGATCGCCTGGTGAAGGAACTCACCGCGATGATCGGGCATCCGATCGACTAGGGCGAAAGGCCAGCCTGCCAGCGTGCATCGCGCAACGAGGGACGGCGGTGCAGGCGGCGATCCAGCAGATCGCGCGCCTTCGCCGCTTCGCCGCTCTTCATCAGCGCCACCAGCAGCGTGTCCTCGATCATTTCGCGCTGCGCGTGACTGCCGCCGATCCGCACGACGTCGGCGGCAACCGGTTCGAGAATTTTGGCGCAAGCTCGAAAATCCTGTTCGGCGAAGGCGCGCGCCGCGCGGCAGATTTCCGGCACCACCGCGCCTGCCGGCAGCTTGCCGCCGGCGCGCCTGACCTCGAGATCGGCGAGGCGCTGCTCCAGAAGCGCGACGTTTCCGGTCATCGCCGCCAGCATCGCCATGTGCACGTCGATGAATGAGTTTCCGGTTCGCGGAAACCGGGCTTGCGAATATTCTGCAAGCTCGTCCCGCGCTTGCTTCGGCATCGGATGGCCGGAGGCCTGCAGCCGCCACAGCAGCGAAGCGCCGTCGGTCACGGCCATCAGCGGCGGGGCCTGGGTGACGGCCGGCTGGATGCACTCGAAAAAGTTCGCACTCGCCTTGTCGGTGTCGCCTCGCTCCAGCGCGAGCAGCGCCTCGTGCCAGGCGACATGACTGTACATCAACCCGGAGCGGTGATAGCTCGGCAGCCAGCCTGATATCAGCGCTTGCGCATCTTCAGTCGATCCGTCTTCGAACATCGCATGCGCCAGCGCATGGACCGCGTGAGCGTTTTCGCGCCTGATGCCGAACGCGCGCTCGGTGATCCGCCGTCCGGTCGCAACACTGCCGTTTTCGGTGTGCGACCAGCCGAAATAGGTCAGGAACCACCAGTCGTCGCCATAGTGGCTGGCATAGCGTTCGCACAGATCGACCCGTGCCTGATCATGGTCCGCCATCCCCGAAAACGCGAACAGTCCGAAGGCGCCGAGCGGCAGCACCAGAATCAGGGCATCGCGCGGCCAGCTTTCGAGATGTGCCAGCGTCAGTTCGAGGGCGCGGACCGGCTGGCCCTCCGTGGTCAGCGCGAGGATTTCGACATGGCTTTTTTCCCGCGCGCTGCCGTTGCGTTCGGCGAGCCGGCGCGCCATCGCGGCTTTCTCCTGCGCCGCCGGCATTTCGGCATAGAGCAGATGTATCCGCGAGCGGGCGGCATAGGGTAACGCAAAATCGGGGTCCGCCGCGATCGCGCGGTCCAGCGCTTCCGATGCGCCGGGCCAGGCCGACAGCATCAGCTCGATGCCCTGGCGGTAGGCGAGGGCGGCCGCCTCGCTCTGCGTCGAGACGGGTAAGCCGTAAAAGTCTTCGAAAGCCATGGGACCCCTCATGGATTCAAAATTCGCAAAATGAAACGTTAGCCGAGTTTCGCTGGGAGACACTAGCGCCGATATGCCGGCTAGCCTATCGTCCAATGTCTTGTGCCAGGGAACAAATCTGCCTGTCCCGGATTGTCCCAAACTGTGCGAAGCCGGGAGATTTTCGATGAAACTGGCGAAGGTGATTTTGGCCGGTTCTATGCTCACGGTCATCAGCTCGGTGACCTTGGCGCAGCAGACACTCACGGGAACGGTCACTACAATCAACAGGATCAATGGGACTGTCGCAATTCAGCAGTCGCAAAGTGGCACTGTCGGAGCGAATGCCGGCGGCGCTACCCAGCAATTCAAAGTGCAAGCCGGCTTGTTGGATACATTGCATGCCGGCGACAAGGGTACTTTTACCGTCGGTGAAACAGGCGGGACGAAGACAATCACGAAATTTCAGAAGCAATAGTTCTCAAAGACCGGGCCGGACTATTCCCGCGGCCGGAGTGCGGACACTGGCGCCGACAACTCCATTCGCCTATCGTCGGCCTCATGCGATTGAAATCGGCGATATGGGTGGCGGCCTATTTGCGCCGCTGCCAGACCGCGGGCGTGTTCGGCGCGGTGCGACGGCGCGGCGCGGAGGAGGCGGGTGCTGTCTTCGTCAAGGTGGCCACGCTGGACGGCAATGCCATGCTGTATATGCCTGCGCCGCAGACGGTCTATGACGACAGCCGGCCGGTCGAGCGGTTTTTCATGCCGTCTTCACCGGCGCCGGTGACGGAAGCGGCGGTGGAAGAACGCCTCGCCCGGGAAATCAAGTTCGACCCCGACGCCTGGATCGTCGAGACCGAGGACAAGGCCGGACGGCACTTTCTCGATCTGGCGCGGGCCTAGACCGGAGAGTCGTTCACAGCCCATGCTTCGAGACGCGCGCCCAAGCGGGCGCGCTCCTCAGCATGAGGTCGTCGTGTTGCAACCGGTCAAACCTCATGCCGAGGAGGCCACCAACGGGTCGCGCGGATGCGCGCCCGATGATAAACTCAGTGGCTGTCGCGAAGGATGGGCGGCAAGGCCGATTTGTGATTCCGGATACTACCGCTCCGAGCCCTGCGTGCCGGTTCGCGGCACGATGCCTGTGCCGGGTTGTACGGCGGGCCGGTTCTGTGCCGTCGCCGGGCGGGCACGCTGGCGTTCGTCGTCATAGAGGCTTGGGCGGAATTTGGCGCGGGTTGCCACCATGGTCGAGCCGCGCCAGGCGGCCAGCATGATCAAGGCGGATCGCTCGCTCAGGCGGTCGTAGAGGCGCGACACCCGGTAGACGTAATTGACCGATGAACCAAGTTCGGGCTTGAGAAACAGCAACACCCGCTGAAAGGTCTGGCTCGGCATGTCCAGCGCCCTGGCCGCGCAGGCCAGCGGCTCGCCGCCGGGATCGTTGACGACTTGGATGGCGACGCTCGCCGGCAGGATCAGGGTGGCGCCGATTTCGTGGGTAAAATTCTCGATGTCGCCGACAAAGGCCGCCTGTTCCAGCGCCCCGACAGCCTTCGCCGCGCGGGCGGCGGGAATTCGCGCCGAGGCCTTCAGCGGGGTCTCCTGCAGATCGTGCAGGATCTGCGCGCGTTCGCTGGCGCCGGCGGCAAAGAACCTGTCGTTGATTTCGGCGGCGTCGTGCGGACGCATCGACAAGTTCGATGCCATGCGCATTTGCGCCTCGGTCGGCGGTTTGACCGGCGGCGGCGCGGGGGGGATGGCGGGAATTTCACTGGCGGTCGGCATACGCGCGTCAGGATTTGTAGGTTTCAGCCCGAGCAGCTGCTGGATCCCGGCCGGCGTCGCCGGATAGATCGCAAGCCGCGCCCGCACCGCCGCGCGCGTCGCGTCGTCCACCTCACTGATCAGGCGGGAGGCCAGTTCGATGAACTGCCGCTCTTCGTCGTCGCTATGCGCATGGGTCTGAACGTAGAGGTCCGTCAGCACGCGCAGCAAGGTCGGCCTGATATCGACGCCCTCGCGGCGGGAGAGCGACATCAGCCCGTCGAAGCCCGGGAAAAATGGAGGTCTGTTCATGCCTGGGGTACGCGACTGATTAAATCTCGGCCCCCAGCCTAAGCGGGTTTGCTTTAACACCGCGTTAAGGAAAACGACCGGTGAAGCCGACCTCTCATTCGCCCGGCTAATTGTGCCGGTTCGGAACGACGCCGATTAAGATGCCGTTAACCATGAACGCGCGAAAAGTCCTTCTCTCCCATGGGTTTCTTTCATTCGTTGGGGTGCCGGACTAACGGCGGGCTAACGCCTGTGGGGCGGCTCGACGGGTGCGCACGTTGCGCTAATTTCTGTTCGCTTACCCACAGAAATTTTGTGCTGGAGCTTTCGGTGCCGTCTCCGAATAAAAATTAAGCAGACGCAGGTCACCTGCGCTCGAACAGCAAAACAGCAAACAGGCCCCACCAGGAAACAGGAAACAGGACACAGGTAACAGCAACAGGCGCTGTTCGGTTTCTGTTTTTGTCGCGCGTCCCACAAGGGCGCGCTCATGGTGGTGAGGCGATGCTTAAACCCAAAGCGAACAAGAGTACCGAAGCCGGTGCGCCAGAGACCCGTGACGGGGCGATCACGCCCGGCCGCGTCGCTGATTTCCAAGCCGCAAGTCCTGCAACTGATCGGCGACCCCTCATATTCCACCGTGTGGGAGTGGATGAACGCGGGCAAGTTTCCGTTGCCGATTGAACTAGGGCCTTCGGGCGGCCGCAGCAGCATGATCGCGTGGTACGCCGACGAAATCCACGACTGGATCGCGAACCGGCCGCGACGAAAGCTCGGACAGCACGAGTTTCGCGGGCGGAGCGCTGCCGAACAGATCGACACCTCTCAGCAGCGCCGGCGCGAACCGAAGCAGCGCCGCGCCGAGGGCGCGCGCTCATCTGCATCCGCACCTTTACTTCAGCACCACCACCAACGCCAACACCAACACCAACACCAACACCAACCCACACCAACACCCACACCAACACCACCATCACGCGACAGCCTGAGCACGCTGCGCGAGGCGGCGAGACAGCGCCGGGGTGCAGCATGATCGCGTCCGATAAGGACAAGTTCAGCGACGCTGCGAAAGCTTTCCTCGCAACGATGACCCCGATGCCACTTGATCGCGCCGGCCGGCGCAGGCTTGTGCGGGCGATGCGCAAGGACGCGCGCCGCGGCGTCGGTTCGGCCGAGGACGCCGCGTTTTTTAAAGCCAACCCGACCCGTAGTCACCGGATGCGGCTGGCAACAGCCAACGAGATCGCGGTGTTCGACAGTGCCGAGGGCACCCAGGCCGGTGCCGACGGCTTTGGTGGCTGGTCGTCGTCCGGCAGCTCGCGCCGGGTGAGCGGGCGATGACGCGCATCTACGCGCCGCTGCCGACGTGGCCGCTCACCGAAACGTCGGAACGGCTCGCGCAGGTGGTGTTCGAAAGCAATGTCGGGTGGCAGTCATGAACATGTTTCGGGTCGGCGACAATGTGTGGGTCGAGTCGTCGGGCCAGCTGGTGTTCCCGCAGCCGGTCGCGATCACGGATCTTGTGGAGCACGACGACGGGACACGATGGGCCTTTGTCGAGGGGTCGTCGTCTGCCGTATCCGTCGGCGGGCTGAGGCCCGCAAGTCCGATGGACGACTTCGTAAATCCCGATAAATCGGGCGGCGCCGGTTCCGCAGACGCCAGGAACGGCATCGAAGATGGCCCGCTCGTCCGCTTCACGGCGTTTGCCAGCAACCGCCGCCTGTCCAAGCACTACAAGCGCAAGCCTGACGGCGACCTGGAGACGCTGTCGGGCACGCAGTTCTCGTCAGGCGGCTATTATGTCTGCGAGATCCCCGCTGCCGGTGTGACTGGCCCATCGATACTCGCGACAGTCGGGCAAGTGATCGACAAGTTGTCGTCCAAGCAGGCGATCGGCCTCGGGGTGCCGCTGAACGGCACCATAACGGGCACCATCGTCACCAAGGCTCAGCACGCCAAGGGCAACATCACGGCCATTCCGCGCTCACTCGATTATTTCGGCTGGCCCGGTCTCGGCCTGCTGTTGCTCGACGGCGACGACATCGAAGGATTGCCCGAAATCCTGAGCGAGCTTTATCCGCCCTTTAAGGAGGTCGCTGTCCTGACGCGGCCGTCCGCCTCGGCGAGCGTGATCAATCCAAAGACCAAGCAGAAGCTCAAAGCCGGCGAGCACTGTTACGTCGTCATCGACGACCCGTCGCTCTCGGACGCCTGCCTCAAGGCGTTGATGCGGCTGGCCTGGGTCCGCGGCAAGGACAAGGGAGCGGGATGGTTGATGCTGGCGAAGCGCGGCGACGTGCTGGTGCGCGGCCCGATCGACGCCTGCGTCGGCTCGCCCGAGCGGTTGTCTTACGAGGGCGCAGGCCGTGATCGACGACGGCATCAGCCGGCTTCC
Organism: uncultured Alphaproteobacteria bacterium; assembly: GCA_963706975.1. GTDB lineage: Bacteria > Pseudomonadota > Alphaproteobacteria > Rhizobiales > Xanthobacteraceae > Bradyrhizobium. Next base: position 6,321 of record CAVPOL010000045.1, on the reverse strand, counting down.
TCGGGTGTCCAAGGTAGTCGGCGGCACCGGCATGCTGTGCGCCCGCGATCTGGTAGCGTTCGCCAACCAGCATGCGCCCGAAGACCAGTACCACGCTCTGGTTGACGAGGCCAAGGCCGACCCGGAGTTCTGCAAGCGGCGCGATGCGGCGAAGGTGGCCTACCGCGGCGAACACGTCGCCAAGGCCGTGAAACGCGGCATCCCGCGCGAGAAGGCGGAGAAAGCCTACGACGAGTCGATCGCCGCGGGATCAGCCACGATCGGCGAGCGGACCTGGCTGCCGCTGACGGACGAGCACGTCTTGTACACGCCCGGCGGCGATGCGTTCACTGTCGCCGACATCAAGAAGGACCCGTCGAAATACCACGCCACCGAGTGTGCCGATCCGATCGAGGGCCTCGACTATCAGTCGAAGAATTGCGCGATCATTTATACCAACGGCCCGCAGGTCGAGATCTACTCGCGCGCCCATGGCGACGCCTTTGCCTATGTCGCGCCGCTCGACGAGACGCCGTTGGCGGCGCTGCTGGCACAGGTCATGGCGGAGTACGCCACCTCGCCGGTCGTCGAAATCGAGGACGAGGAGGAAACGGGAGACACAGGCGGTAGCGGCACAACGAAAGCGGCGCGGCACCGAACCAGCCTGTGACCAGCATGGTCGGCGTCTCGATCCACGACTTCTACGCCTACATGCCGAAGCACCTCTACATCTTCGCGCCGACCGGCGAGATGTGGCCGGCGGCCAGCATCAACGCCCGGCTGCCGAAGATACCGCTCAAGAAGAAGAACGGCACGCCGGCGCGTCGACAAGGACGGCAAGCCGCAAGTATGTCACGCCCAGCCGCTGGCTCGACAGGCACCGGGCGGTCGAGCAGATGACATGGGCGCCGGGCGAGCCGCAGCGATCGTCGGCCGGCTGGTCTCCGATGGCGGCTGGATCGAGCGCGAGGGAGTGGCGACGTTCAACCTGTACCGGCCGCCGGCGCCTCGTGGCGCCGGGAACGCCGCCAATGCGGGGCGCTGGATCGAGCTGGTGCGGCGGATCTACCCTGATAATGCCACCCATATCATCGCGTTCTGCGCGCACCGCATCCAGTTTCCGGCCGAGAAAATCAATCACGGGCTGGTTCTCACCGGGCCTCCCGGCATCGGCAAGGACACCCTGCTGGAGCCGCTCAAGCTCGGCGTCGGCCCGTGGAATTTCAAGGAGGTCTCGCCGACGGACATCACGAGCACGTACAACGATTTTATGCGCAGCGTGGTGCTGCGGATCTCGGAAGCGCGCGACCTCGGCGACATCAACCGCTATGCGTTCTACGAGAGCATGAAGACGATCATGGCGGCGCCGCCAGACGTGACGCGGGTCAACGGCAAGTACATTCCGCAGCACTATGTGGTGAACGTGACGGGCGTGATCCTCACGACGAACTATCCGCAGGACGGGCTTTACCTGCCACCCGACGACCGGCGGCACTACGTCGCCGGAACGGAGGTCACCAAGGACGACTTCGAGGCCGATTTCTGGCCGGAGTTCTGGGCCTGGTACCGGGCAGGCGGGCTGGCCGATGTGGTCGCCTATCTGGCGGCGTATGACCTCTCGGACTTCGACCCGAAGAAGCCGCCGGAAAAGACCGAGGCGTTCTGGCGCATGGTCGACGGCGGGATGGCCCCGGAAGTGCCTGAGCTGCGGGACGTTCTCGACCGGCTCGGCAAGGTAGATGCAACCGGCAAGCCGTGCCCTCCGGTCGTGGTGACGCTCGCCCAGGTGATGGAGGCACTCCGCCCGGGGGGAGGCCTGTACGGTTGGTCGAGCACGCGTGGAGACCTGTACAATTGGCTGAATGACCGCAAGAACCGGCGCACGATCCCGCACCGGTTCGAAGTTCTGCGGCTACGTTCCGGTACGCAACAGCAGCGCCGAGAGCGGGCTGTGGGTCATCGCCGGCAAGCGGCAGGTGGTCTACGGGCGAAAGGACGTCGCGCCGGCCGAGCGGCTCGCGGCGGCCGAGGCGCTCAAGGCGGCCGAGGATCTGAAGGCGGCCGAGCTGAAGAAGAAGTTCGAGGCCGGCATAGCGGAGCTACGAAAATGATGATGTGCGTCAACTGTAAATGCGGGGGCTGACGTGGGCCAACGCGCGCCAATCCTGCGCCCGCATGGCGAGCCGCGGGCTGCCGCCGGACGAGGCGAAGGCGCGGTCACCGTCGTGCGGCAAGTGCGCCACCGCCATCATGCGGGAGCTGGGCCTGCCGTCGCCGCTGCCGCCGTCGTCGCGGGGCCTCGAAAGCCGTCGGCGGGCTGGTTGCGTTGATGCAGTGATGCAGTGAATGCAGTGATCTTCGCTTTGTGGCCCACTGCCGCCGCCTCTCAGCATATAAACTTCTCGATCACATGTGTGGTCGAGAAGTTATATGCATTTGAGGAGACAGGGTTAGACAACACGGCGAAGATCACTGCATTCACTGCATCACTGCTGCGGGGCTTGGCGGCGGCGGCGGCGGCACGGTGGCGGCGGGCGGCGACAGAAGCGGCTGGAGAAGCACGAGACCGACGCGATCTTCGAGCAACGCGAAGCTCTCGCCTGGCTGACACGCTCACCGGGGGCGCGGCCGTCCGATCCGCCGCACTGGATTGTCACGCGGCAATAAGCATTTTGAGTGTACCGATCGGCATACTTGAGTGATGCCCACATCGCGAAGATTACTGCACCGCCGGCAGAACCGTCCGCTGAAGTGGTTCACCATCTGCGATGCGGCCGCGTCATGGTACAATTGGCACGCTTACCGCTGCGAGAAGGTTGCGTCATGAATTCACCCCGAGGCCGGCGAGATCCACGAACCGGCCGCGTCTTCGGATTTCAGTCCGAGACGCAGCGCCAGAACTTCATGATCGGCCGCGCGCGGTTCTGCAATGGGCCGAACCGCGAGATGCCGCGCTGCTCGGCGCTGAACCGATTGGGCGAGCCCTGCAAGGCAGCCAGGATGCGCGGCAGTCGACCTGCTTCCGCCACAGCGGAAGTGCTGCGGCCAAACGGGCGCGGCTGGCGGCCGCACATCTTTCCGGTGACTTCGACCGCATCCAGCGCGCCGAGATGCGAGCAGAACGCAACCGGCTCCGCGTCCTCTGGCGGCGCGATCCGCGCGAGCCCGGCAGGACGATCATGCTGACATCGTCCGATGAGGCGACCTGCCGAGCATGGGCAGCTCGGCAAGGTTTCCAGCTTGATGTCCTCGACCGCGACCTTCCGGCGTTCTCCGATGCGTGCCGCTGGATCTGGGCGCGCATGTCGCGCGGTCTGATCAGTGACGACGACCTGACCGCCAAGCTTGCGCGACTGCGCAACCGGATTGCGGAGGCAAGCCGTGCATTCGATCATTCGGGATGACCGTGGCCGGCTCGTTCCGGTGGTGCGGCCGAAATTCTGGCGGGCAGCCTCGGTGAAAAGGAGCCGTGACCGCGCAGATTGCATCGCGCGCGCACGGAAACAGCGAAAAACATGGTTGGCGACGACGCAGTGGATGAACGAGCTGGATCGCCGGGCCATTGCCGAGCTGGAGGCCACCGGCATCCCGTGGTCGGCGGTCGAACGCTGGCTCGACGCGCTGGACCAGCGCGAGGCTTTTGCGGCGAGGATGGTCGTGAAGCAGGTCTTGCAGACGCTGGCGGACGACAAGGCGCGACCGGCGGAACGGTTCGAGGCCAGGCGGGAGCTGTACAGGCGGCTGATCGCCGCCGGCATTGTAGACTAAGACCCACGCGGCCGAGCCCGGTCAGTACACCCAGCCGCTATTGCAGCGCCCGCCAAATCGTCGCTTCACCGCACTCGTACTCGCGCGCCAGCTCTGCCATTGTCTCGCCGGCAGCGTAACGCTCCGCGACGCGCCTGCGCTGGCCGTGATCGAGTGCAGTCGGCCGGCCGAATTGCTTGCCGTTGGCCTTGGCCCGCTCGATGCCTTCCTCGCAACGCTTGCGGATCAGGCCGCGCTCAAACTCGGCAATACCGCCCATGATGGTGAGCATTAACCTGCCAACCTCGCTGGTGGTGTCGCACCAGCTCTCGCCGAGTGAGACGAAGCCGCAGCCTTGCTCCTGAACCTCATGCAGAATGTTATGCAAATCCCGGCTTGATCGCGCCAGCCGATCCAGCTTGCTCACCACGACGGTATCGCCGGGCACCAGCGCCCGCATTAGCTTGCTGAACTCCGGGCGATCCTTCGACGACTTGCCTGATTTCTTCTCACTGAAAATCCGCTCGCAACCTGCGGCCTTCAGCGCATCAACCTGGGCCGAATAGTCCTGGGTCTTAGAGCTTACCCGCGCATAGCCGTATCGCATCATTGCCCCGTTTTGAAAATCTACTTTTCGGAATTTAAAAGATGCGAAGATTTAACGTCAATCAAAACCATTCGAATAGTAGACTTTTTGAAAGTTGGGGACAGTTCGTCTGCCGCGGCATCGCCGAAGCGTTCACTGCGTGTGCGTCATCAGAACAGCCGCCTCATGGCTTGGCTGGTCCTGGGATAGCGGCTCGACATGAGACCACAGTACCGCCGACCCGCCCCCTGGCGCCCCCCGATCGAGTTGGCGCAGCGGACGCATAGCTGCCCGCCAAAATTTTCGTTCTTCCAAGTTAGATAACGGCTGCGTCGCTCATCCAAACCTGGCGGTTAGTCTTGCGGTATCCAGAACCGTCTGCCGATGGTTGATCGCGAGTCACAAAAAATAAGTGCACGGGCGTCCAGCCGCCGATTGCGCGCGATGCGCTCGTCGCCGAAGCCGGCCTCGACTTCGCCGTTGCCCTAAACGTCTCGCTCGGTATTTCCTGGACCGGGCAAAGCCGTCAGGGAAATTCCGCTGGAGTTTCTGAGGATAAATCATTCGACTTACGTCGGCCACTTCGCCCGGCTCGATCGTTCACACCATCGCCAGCCTTAAATTCAGCTGGCGGTCTCGACGCGTGCGCAATGGCAATCACTCACCATGAGCAGTTTCAGCGAGCACGGTCTACGCACACAGTGTGGCCCCGCGTTTACCCCCGGCAGGGTTCCTGCTCCCTGGACCTGATTCATTTTGCAGGTGCGCTCTTTCGGTGACACTCATGGGATTTAATCTCCACTAGAATGCAAGCTGAATGCAAGCTGAATGCGAATTGCGATCGAGGTCTATGACCATGACGCTCACCGTATTTGATCCCCGCGCAGGACAACGCGTCTCCATCAACGTGCCGGCGTATCGGCCGACGCGTTTAGGTTCGAATGTCCTGCTCGCGCTTGGTAGCGTGACATTGGCTCAGGTCATGGCGCCCGCCGCGGCGCAGGCGCAGTGCAATTCAAGTAGCAATCCGCCTCCGCCATCGCCGGTGGTGGCCAATTTTCCCCCCCCCCCCCCCAGATCTTCGGCACACCACGCACCAGTATAACGTGACATCAGCGGGTCTCGTCGGTTGCAGCGGGACGAATGGTGGTCATGGTGAGGCCGGCGGTCCCGGCAGTCCGGGGCAGCCGGGCGCCCAGATCAGCAGCACGAACAGCGCCCTGACGATCATTGGACCTGGAATTGATTCCTTTGGTGCGCCAATCGTCAGCTCGGGGTGGTAATGGCGGATCGGGCGGTGCTGGCGGCTACGTCAGTCATCACGGTATATATGGCGGCGCCGGTGGCGCCGGTGGCGCTGGCGGCGATATGACGGTGAGTTTCGTAAATGGCACTTTCAAGCCGGACCCGAGCGCCGGTCTGGCGCTGTTTGGGCTACTCACGACTTCCGTCGGGGGCACCGGCGGCGCTGGCGGCATGAACGATTACTACGGGATCGATGAAAAGGTCGCGGGCGCTGGGGGCGCTGGCGGCTCCGGTGGCTCAGTGACGCTTGCCGCCAGTGGTGCCATCGCCGCGATTACAGGCGGTGCGCAGGCGCGTTCGGACGGGGGGGCCGGCGGCGCTGGCGCCGATTTATACAACGACATTGACTTTGTCCCCACAACTCAGGGCGGCGCCGGCGGTAACGGCGGGACGGCGGCACGGCCTCCCTGCGGTGGTTGAGCGGCACGGTACAAACTAACCAGTACGGGTTGCGCGCCACCGCCGATGGCGGGATCGGTGGCAATGGGGGCAAATCCGGATTTTCTACTAATGATTCCGATGGGGGTAATGGGGGTGCGGGAGGCAATGGCGGGACCGCTGGTGTGCTTCTGAGCGGCGGCACGATCACGGTCCATCAGATTCAGAATTCGGGCGCTGTCAAGGGGATCCATGTCGATGCAAATGGCGGCGACGGCGGTGCGGGCGGAGTGGCCGGTAAGGCAATTAGCACGGTGGGCGGCAGT
>CAVPOL010000044.1:0-178387 GCA_963706975.1 uncultured Alphaproteobacteria bacterium | reverse complement strand
GGGACAAGGGGCGAAAAGCTCCGGGGCGTTTACAGGAGCGATTGTCGATGAAGCTGTTGACGGGATGGATGCTGTCGGCCGTGCTGGTCGGTGCGGCCGGTGCGGCACAGGCGCAAATGCTGGCGCCCTACGATGCCTGGCGTTCGCCGTATCGGGCGGTGTCCGATATCGGCGGCCCCTACGCGGCGATGCCGCCGGAGGCCCCGGTGCCGGCCCTGGGCCCGCGATTGCTGCCGCCGGAGGAAGTCTACACCGTGCTGCGCGAGAGCGGGTTTTCGCCACTCGGCATCCCCCGCCAGCGCGGGCTGGTCTATACGATCTCGGTGATCGACCGCGGCGGCGAGGATGGCCGGCTGGTGATCGACGCCCGCACCGGACGCATCCTCCGCTTCATCCCGGCCAGCCGGATGGACGACCGTTTCGATGACGCGCTGACCACCACCTATGGTCCGCCCGGCCCGCCGCCGCCCATCGCGGTCAGGGGCGAGCCGCGTCCGCCGCGACCCATTCCCAGGGTCGCCACCCGTACACCGCTACCGAAGCCGGCGCCGCATCCGGCCGAGGCTGCCAGGCCCGGCGCCGAGGCAACAAAGCCGGTCGCCGCCAACCCGGCTCCTGCGCCGGCGCAGCAATCGCTCGCCGCGCAGGCCAAACCGCCGGAGCCGCAAACCACCGGACAAGCGGCACCCGCCCCGGTTGAAGCCAAACCGGCACCGCAAATCCTGCCGACCCAAGGCATGCCGAAGGTGCAGGGGCTGGAGTGAGGCGACGAGGGTGGTAGCTGGCCTCGCGGAGGATCGAGTCGCTCGGGCCACGTTCGATTCCCTCATGGTCATGGTGAGGAGCACCCGGCAGCGTCGCTGACGATGTTGCGCCTGCCCATTCTTCGAGACGCCGCGCGAACAGGGCGCGGCCACCCGGGATGAGGCTACAGTCCGCCGCAAAAACAAAAAAACGCCCCGGTTTCCCGGGGCGTTTTCGTATCAGCAATATCTGCCGGGTCTCGTTAGGCGGCGACCTTCTCGGCCGAGCCGTCGATCACCTGCGGCGCCTGGACCGTCGAGACGATCGGAATACTGCGGGGCTTCTTGGCCTCGGGAATCTCGCGCACGAGGTCGACATGGAGCAGGCCGTTCTCGAGCGAGGCGTTCTTCACCTGCACGAAGTCGGCGAGCTGGAAGGCGCGTTCGAAGGCGCGCGCGGCGATGCCGCGGTACAGCACTTCGGCCTTGTTGCCGTTCTCATTGGCGGATTTCTCGCCCTTGATCGTCAGGGTGTTTTCCTTGGCGACGATCGAAAGCTCGCCCTGCGCGAAACCGGAGACGGCGACCGAGATGCGATAGGTGTTCTCGCCGGTGCGCTCGATGTTGTAGGGCGGATAGCCGGGGCTGCCGTCGGCGGTGGCCTGGTCGAGCAGGTTGAACAGGCGGTCGAAGCCGACGGTGGAACGATAAAACGGGGTGAGATCGTAGCTGCGCATAGGGTAGTCCTCCATTGAGCGACTGTTGCAATGAACCCGCCCGCCATCGGGCCGGGCTTTCGTCATCGTGCAGCCTCAGGTTCCGGTTCCGAAACACTGCTAGCGGCCTGCACGAAAGATGATATGGGAGGGAACCAGCCGCGTTCAAGAAGCTGACATGTCCGGCTTTTTTCGCGCTCCCACCCTTGATTTTCAACGCCCTTGCCCTAATCGGTCCGCCCCCCATGACGCTGGTCTCGATCCCCGCCAATCCCGTTCCGGAGGATGTCGTCAGCGGCACCATCAAGACGCCCGACGGCGCCGAACTGCGCTTCGCGCGCTGGGCGCCGCCGGCGGGCCGCAAGGGCACGGTCTGCGTGTTCACCGGCCGCAGCGAACAGATCGAGAAATATTTCGAGACCGTGCGCGACCTGCGCGAGCGCGGCTTTGCGGTGGCGATGATCGATTGGCGCGGGCAGGGCCATTCCTCGCGGCGCCTGCGCGATCCGCGCAAGGGCTATGTCCACGATTTCGCCGATTTCGAGATCGACGTCGAGAGCTTCGTGCAGCAGGTGGTGCTGCCGGATTGCCCGCCGCCGTATTTCGCGCTGGCGCATTCGATGGGGGGCGCCGTGATGCTGCGGGTCGCGCATGCCGGAAAACGCTGGTTCGACCGCATGGTGCTGTCGGCGCCGATGATCGATCTGCCGGGACGCGCCACCTCGCTGCCATCGGTCGCATTGTTGCGCCTGCTGCGATTGACCGGGCAGGGCGGCCGCTACATCCCCGGCGGCAGCGACGCGCTGACCGGCTCGGAATCCTTCATCAACAATCCCTTCACCAGCGATCCCGTGCGCTTCGCGCGCAACGCCGCGATCCTCGAGGAGGACCCGACGCTCGGCATCGGCTCGCCGACCGTGGCCTGGGCCGATACCGCGATCCGCGCCATGCGCGGCTTCCGCGCCGCCGACTATCCGCTGCAGATCCGCCAGCCGATCCTGATGCTGGCCGCCTCCAGCGACACCATCGTCTCGACCGCGGCGATCGAGGAGTTCGCCTATCATCTGCGCGCCGGCTCGCACCTCGTGATCGCCGGCTCCCGGCACGAAATCCTGCAGGAACAGGACCGCTACCGCGCGCAGTTCTGGGCCGCCTTCGACGCCTTCGTGCCGGGCACCCCGCTGTTCAAATGAGAGACACGATGAGGCTGGCCACGAAGCAATTTTGCCTGATCCTGTTGACGTTGTTCGCATCCGGGGTCGCTCATGCCCTCGATCGCGAGCAGCGGCACGGAAAGGCCTTGCTCGAAACCAATTGCGGCCGGTGTCACGCAGTGGGCGATCGGGGGCGGAGCCCGCTCGCCGAAGCACCGCCATTTCGAACGTTTGGCGATGCCAAGCTTTACGACAACGACTTTGCCCAACGGCTGCAGGATGGCCTCACCACCATTCACCCCGGCATGCCGACCTTCCGGTTCAGCCGGGACGACGCCGAAGCCGCGGTGAATTACCTCAAGTCCATTCAGCTGCGCAAAAAGCCGAAATAGCCGCTTAGGCCGGCGGGTTCCTTGTGGGGGTCCTGGATTCCAGATGCAAGCGCCTGATTTCTGGGCGCTCGCTGCACGCAATTTGCGCGTACCGGAAGCCCGGAAATCGCCCATGCTTGCCGTCGCCGCGGTGAACAGGAGCGCGCTGTGAAGACCTTCATTCGCGTGGTTGAAGTGTGGGTGCCGGACCGTACGCGAACCCGGCTGGAGTATGGCGGCGGTCTCTGCAGCGAGGCGTTCGCCGAATTTCGCGCGCTCAGCGAAGGCACCATGTTCGCCTATGGCGAGGGGCTGCCCGGCAAGGCCTGGGCCTCCGGCCATCCGATCGTGCTTACGGAATTTTCCAACTCCTATTTCAAGCGCACCGATGCCGCGAAGGAAGCCGGCCTGACTTGCGGCGTGGCGCTTCCGGTGTTCGCAGGTGAATTCCTCACCGGGGTGCTGGTGCTGTTTTGCGGTGACGACGAGAAGCATGTCGGCGCCATCGAGCTCTGGCACAACGATCTCGAGGTTTCGCACGAAATGGGTCTGGTCGACGGCTATTACGGCACCGCCGACATGTTCGAATTCAATTCCAGGCACACCAAATTCCCGCGCGGGTTCGGTCTGCCGGGCCGCACCTGGAAGGCGGCGATGCCGCTGATCATCAAGAATCTCCACGACTCCAAACGGTTCCTGCGCTGGGAAGAAGCCTCCGAAATCGGAATCAATTGCGGCGTGGGCATCCCCTACCGGACGTCGGCGGAACGGACATGGGTCGTGACCTTCCTGTCGGCCCAGGCGACGCCGATCGCGGCGCGTTTTGAAATCTGGGTGCCGAACCAGTCCCGAAGCGCGCTGGTGTTTCAGTCCGGCGACTGCAGCCGCGATACCGATCTCGATGCGCTCTACGCCTCGAAATCGATCGGCAAGGGCGAGGGGTCGATCGGAGGCGCCTGGGCGACCGGCATGCCGGCGATCGGCGAAAACCTGGCGCTCGACGATTCGGTTGCAGCAGCGCTTGCCCGCGCGTCCGGAATGAAGCAGATCGTGGTGTTGCCGGTGATCGACAATGCCCTGCTCAAGGCGGTGCTTGCCTGGTATCTCTGAGTGGGCCGCCGCCGAAATGCCAGTTCAGCGGTGGCGCCGTCTGGAAAAATGTCCTAGCCTGAGGCCTTCGCTCCCTGGGTTACGACGATGCAATTCCGCGTCAGGAGATTTGCCCATTTTCTGGAACGCATCGGCCTTGCGATGGCCGGCGCGGCCAGCGGCCTGTTCGTCGCCATCGTGGTGGGATCCGCCATCGCGGCGCTGACGTCCCAGCTGTTTCTGCTTCTGATGATGATCGGCGGCGCCGTCGGGTTCTACCTCGGCATTGACACGCCGCCGCTGCCCTTTCGCAAGCCTGGGCAGGGTCCTGCGAACGCCGGTTCCGGCGCCGAGATCGATGCCGCGGAATTGCTCAGCGCGGCCGGCACCTTCCTCGCGGCGCTGACGGCCTTCGTCTCGGTCGGCGCGATCGTGCTTCGCGAAAATCCGTCGATGGTCTGGGTCACGATGATCATGATCGGATGGGTTCTTGGCGTCATGATGCAAATCATCGCCGGGACGATTGCGCGCAGGCGCAGTTGACGACCGGCTGACGGGGCCTACGGCGTTGCGCGCGACCGCGGCCGGCCCTATAAAAAAGAAAAACAGGGGGGTGATCATGCGCACCATCAGGCCAAAAGCCATCTCCCTCGCGCTGCTTTGCATCGCGCTATCGGCCGCTGCGCCCGCCGCCGCGCAGAAAAAGGGCGGCACGCTGCGGCTCTATCACAACGACAATCCGCCGAGCACGTCGCTGCACGAGGAAGCCACCATCGCCTCGGTGACGCCGTTTTCGGCCGTGTTCAACAACCTCGTGGTGTTCGATCCCTTCAAGGTCCACGAGACCATCGACACCGTGGTGCCGGATCTGGCCGAAAGCTGGTCATGGGACCCGACCAACACAAAACTCACCTTCAAGCTGCGGCAGGGGGTCAAATGGCATGACGGCGCGCCGTTCACCGCAAAAGACGTGCAATGCACCTGGCGGATGATCATCGGCAAGACCGAGGTTCAGGACTTCAAGCGCAACCCGCGCAAGGTCTGGTACTCGAAGCTGCAGGACGTCAGCATCAACGGCGATTTCGAGGCGACGTTCGAACTCAGCGAGCCGCAGCCGGGTCTGCCGGTGCTGCTGGCGAGCGCGTTTTCACCGGTCTATCCCTGCCACGTGCCGCAGGCCACCATGCGCACCAAACCGGTCGGCACCGGGCCATTCAGGCTGGTCGAATTCAACCGCGGCAACTCGATCCGCCTGGTGCGCAATCCCGACTACTGGAAGAAGGACCGGCCTTATCTCGACGAGATCACCTTCCGGATGATCGACAGCCGCGCCACGCGGATGCTGGCGTTCTCGACCGGCGATTACGACATCACCTTTCCCTCCGACGTCAGCGTTCCCCTGATGAAGGACGTCAAGGCGCGGGCGCCGGGCGCGATCTGCGAGATGATCACCACGGGCACCCAAACCAATTTGATGGTCAACCGCGAAAATCCGCCGTTCGACAATCCTGAACTGCGCAAGGCGATGTCGCTGGCGATCGACCGCAAGGCCTTCAACACCATTTTGATGGAAGGCCTGGCGCTGAACGGCGGGGCGATGCTGCCACAACCCGCCGGCGAATGGGGCATGCCGCCGGAAATGGTGGCCTCGCTCACCGGCTACAATCCCGACACCGACAAGAACCTGCGCGAAGCCCAGGCCATCATGCAGAAGCTCGGCTACAGCGAGACAAAACCGCTGGCGATCAAGATCCAGACCCGCAACCTGCCGACCTACCGCGACGCCGCGGTCATCATCACCGATCAGCTCAAGAAGATCCACATATCGGGCGAACTCGACATTCTGGATACGCCGCGCTGGTACGCCAGGCTTGCGAAGAAGGATTACACCATCGGGCTGAACGTCACCGGCGTCAGCGTCGACGATCCCGACGGCAATATCGTGGAAAACTATTCCTGCAAGTCGGAACGCAACTACACCCAGTATTGCAACCCGGAGGTGGACCGCCTGCTGGCGGCGCAGTCGCGCGAACTGGACCGGGACAAGCGCAAGAGGATCGTCTGGGACATCGAGCGCCTGCTGGTCGACGACGCCGCGCGCCCCAGCATCCAGTTCGCGGTAGCCGGCAATTGCTGGCAGCCCTATGTGAAAAACTACGTGCCGCACGACAACAGCCAGTACAACCACCTGCGGTTCGAGGAGGTGTGGCTGGACAAGTAGGCCGTGACGTATTTTACGGAACCTCAATTGCCTGGCTTGCGATAATCTATCAGCGTCATTGCGAGCGCAGCGAAGCAATCCACCTTTGCAACAGCAAGAAAGCTGGATTGCTTCGTCGCTACGCTCCTCGCAATGACGTTGAGGAAGCATGTATTAGGGAAATCTGATCTCCATGCCCGGCATCCAGGATCTCTGGCTCTTCATCCTCTCAGGCCTGCTGCTCAACATCACGCCGGGGCCCGATACCGCCTATATCGTCGGCCGCAGCGTGCAGATGGGATGGCGCGGCGGTGCGGCGGCGGCGCTTGGAATCTCCACCGGTTGCCTGGTTCACGTGTTTGCGGCGGCGCTCGGGCTGTCGGCGCTGCTGGCGGCGTCCTCGTTCGCCTTCACCGCGCTGAAATGGATCGGCGCGGCCTATCTCTGCTACATGGGCATCAGAATGCTGTTGTCCCGCGCGCGCCCGCCGGCAGGTGATGCAGCGGCCGCGGGCGTTGCGATCCCGCTGCGCCAGGTGTTCTGGCAGGGCGCGCTGACCAACGCGCTGAACCCGAAGGTGGCGCTGTTCTTTCTCGCCTTCCTGCCGCAATTCGTGGCGGCGGAAGCGCCGCACAAGGCGGCTGCCTTCCTGATGCTCGGCCTGATCTTCATTTGCAGCGGCACGCTGTGGTGCCTTTGCGTCGCCGCCTTCGCCGCAAAGGCCGCCGGGCGCGTCCGGCAATCCGGACGCGCGATGCTCTGGATCGACCGCGTGCTGGGCGGATTGTTCGTCTATCTCGGGGTCCGCATCGCGCTGTCTCAGGCGCGGTGAATGTGAGGCTGGCGCCCAACCTCCAGCGGCGCCGCACCCGGTCCTTGCCCCAAATCCGCCCCGGAGCCGAAGCATATTGCTCGCTGAGGTTGAGAGGAAATCATTCGGGGTGTTGCCATGAAAAGCAATTTCGGTTTGGCGGTGTCGCCGTTGCACATCCTTGCCGTTTCGTTGTTCTTGGCGGCTGTGCCGTCGCATGCCCCTGCCGGTCAGCAAATCTCCGCCGCCGATCTCGCCGCCGCCAAGGCGGCGTACCGGCGGCCGCCGCCGCGGCCGGCGGAAAACCAGGCGCTGGTCGAACTCGGGCGCCTGTTGTTCTGGGACCCGCGCACGTCGGCGTCAGGCCGCACTGCCTGCGTCAGCTGCCACCTGCCGCAGCTCGGCTGGGCCGTCAACGACCCGCGCAGCCGCAACAATTCCGGCAAGCTTACTTCGCGCAAATCGCCGACGCTGCTCGGCATCGGCCATTTCGGTCCCGGCGTTCCCAACGGCTGGGACGGCCGCAACGTCAGCCTCGAAGCCCAGGCCAAGGCGTCGATCGCAACCGGATCGATGTCGATGCGGGAGACCGAAAGCCCCGTGAAGGTTGAAGTCGTCGAGGAACGAATTCGGGGTATTTCGGGCTATGTCGAGCGGTTCAAGGCGGCGCTGCCCGGCACATCCATCAATATCAATTCAATCGTCAGGGCGATGGCAGCCTATGAGGAAACCTTCGAGCCGGGACCCGCTCCGTTCGACCGCTGGGTCGACGGCGACGAGGCGGCGATTTCGGAACAGGCCAAGCGCGGCTTCGTCCTGTTCAACGGCAAAGCGCTTTGCTCAGCCTGCCATGTCGGCTGGCGTTTCACCGACGACGGGTTTCACGACATCGGAACCTCGACCACCGATCTCGGCCGCGGACGTGAAGTCAAGAACGACCCGCAGCTGCAATACGCCTTCAAGACGCCGACCTTGCGCTCGGTCGCCTTGCGCGCGCCGTACATGCACAACGGTTCGCTGGCTGACCTCGACGCCGTCGTCAGGCACTACGAAAAGGGCGGGCTGGATCGTCCGAGCCGGTCGCCGATGATGATGCCGGTGCAACTCGATGACGGGGAACGCGCCGATCTGGTGGCGTTCCTGGCGACGCTGACGGGAACGCCCGAGGGAGATGCCGCACCCAGGCTTCCGGGGATCGAGGAAAAATAGCATCTCAGGAGGCCAGCAGATTGAACACGGTGCTGCCGGCGAGATAGAGCCCGAGCAGGATCATCGCGATCAAAAACCAGCGCCGAAACACTTCCGGCTGCATCCGCGAGCGCACCGCCTGGCCGATGAACATGCCGGCGAACGAGGCCGCCATCGCCACTGCGCCGGGCAGCGCGGTGGCCGCGGTCAACAGCCCCGATGCGGTGAGGTTGAAGGCCAGCGCCACGGTCGCGACCGTGAAGAATACGCCGAGCGCCTGCACCAGTTCGTCCTTCTCCATCCCGATCGCCTGCATGAACGGCATCGACGGGATCACCTGCACGCCGGTAGTGGCGGAAATCACCCCGGTCACGACGCCGACGATGCCGCCGATCCAGCCCTCGTTCCTGCGCGCGACAGTGAAGACAAATTTGTTCAGCCCGATGATCGCATAGATCACCAGCAGCAGCCCGAGCACGACGGTGGCGTAGCGCGCATAGGGGCCGGTCAACATTCCCGCATTGAGCCAGATCCCGATCACGGTGCCGATCATCAGCGGCCACAGCCGCCGGATGATGTCGCGCAAATAGGGACCGACGAAAGTCTGCCAGATGTTGGTGATGATGGCCGGCACGATCACGATGGCAAGCGCATGCGCGGGCTGCATCGCCACCGCGAGCAGCCCCATCGACACCGTCGGCAGCCCGAGCCCGATCACGCCCTTGACGAATCCGGCGAGCAGGAAGGCTGCGGCGATGAGTAGGAGGAGGGAATCGAACATGCCGGCGACATTGACCGATCCGCGCCAGCGGCACAATCTGCGGCTTGCGGAGCCTGCCCCGGCAAGAACGCAGGCAGGGAACCGCCCATACCCGGCCTCATCCTGAGGAGCCGCGCTTCTCGGCGCGGCGTCTCGAAGGATGGCAGCAGGCGATGTGCCAGATGGTTCGGGAGGCGCCGGCGCGCAAGGGCGCTGCCAACGCGCTCCTCACCATGAGGGTATCGGGAAGTTCGCCATGCGTTTCACGATTGAGAGGCCGGCTTACTTCGCGATCGCGAGGCCGGCATCCCTGATCACCTTGGCAAATTTCATTGTTTCGCTGCCGATGAATTCGCGAAAATGCTCCGGCGTGTCGCCGACCGGCGTCAGGCCCTGATCGGTGAGTTTTTGCTTCACCGCCGGATCGGCCATTGCCGTGGTCGTGATCCGGTGCAGCGCGGCGATGATGGCGGGCGGCGTGCCCGCCGGCGCGATCATGCCGTACCAGTTCTCGATCAACAGATCGGGCATGCCGACTTCCGCCGTCGTCGGCACGTCGGGGGCGGTCGGCGCACGCTGGCGGGCGGCGAGCGCAATCGGCCGCAGCGAGCCCGCCTTGATGTGCGGCAGGATCACCGGCAGATCGAGGAACGTCATCTGCACCTGCTGGCCGAGCAGGTCGTTGACGGCGGGCGCAGCACCCCGATAGGGCACGTGGACGATGTCGAGCTTCGCGGTCAATTTGAACAATTCGCCGGCCAGATGCGGCAGGCCGCCGACGCCGGCGGAGGCAAAATTGAGCTTGCCGGGCTGTGCTTTCGCGAGCGCCACCAGCTCGGCCATGTTGGTTGCGGGAACGTTGCCGGCAACGACAAGCATTTCCGGCACCGTCACCACAAGCGTGATCGGTGCAATATCCTTTGCCACGTCGTAGGGGGTCTTTTCCATCGAGGGGTTGATGACCAGCGCGCTCGCGCTCACGATGCCGATGGTGTAGCCGTCGGGACTGGCCTTCGCGACAACATCGGTCCCCAGCACGCCGGCCTGTCCACTGCGATTGTCGATCAGGACCGGCTGCCTGGTCATTTCCGACATCCGCTGGCCGACCAAGCGCGCGATGATGTCGTTGGGCCCGCCGGCCGGGAACGGCACGATCAGTTTTATCGGTTTGGTGGGGAAATCCTGGGCCGGGGCGGCGGCCGGCAGCAACAGTGCGAATCCGGCCACAAGCGTTCTGAGAATTCTCATTGAAGCCCCCCGGTACTTTCTTCCCCACAGGATGAGGAAAGTCCGGCGCGTGGGCAACAGCGAACTAGCTGTTCAACAGCTTCATCGCCGCTTCATGCACCCTGGGATCGCCGGCCGCGACGATGCGGCCGCCATTCTGAGCGGGCTTGCCGTCCCAAGTGGTGACGACACCGCCGGCACCGGTGATGATCGGGATCAGGGCCGCGATATCATAGGGTTTCAGTTCGGTCTCGACCACGAGATCGAGATGGCCGGCCGCCAGCATGCAGTAGGAATAGCAGTCGCCGCCATAGCGCACCAGCCGCGCCGCGCTCTCGATGCGGGCGAAGGCCTCGCGGTCGGCGGCATTCATCAGCAGCGGACTGGTGGTGAAGGCGGTGGCCTCGCCGAGCGTCGCGCAGCGCCGCACCGCCAGTTTTCGCATCCCCGACGGTCCCTGATAATGCGCCGAGCCGCTGTCGCCGGAAAAGCGTTCGCCGATGAAGGGCTGGTGCATCATGCCGAATACCGGCGTGCCCTGATGCAGCAGCGCGATCAGCGTGCCCCAGATCGGAAACCCCGCGATGAAGGATTTGGTGCCGTCGATCGGGTCCAGCACCCAGACATATTCGGCGTCTTCGCGCTCGCTGCCGAATTCCTCGCCGACGATGCCGTGTTGGGGAAAATTACCCTTGATCAGCCGGCGCATCACCGCTTCCGCGGCGCGGTCGGCTTCCGTTACTGGATCGAAATCCTGGTTGTTGCTCTTGTTGTCGATCGAGAGCGAGGTCCGGAAGAACGGCAGGATGGTTTCGCCGGAGGAGGTCGCTAGGCGGCCGATGAAGGCAGTAAAGTCGATAACCGTCACGGCTGTTCCTTGGGCGTTGGGGCGGGCTTTCAGATTTCAGGCCATTGCCTAGCCCAATCCGCTCTTCAGCGCACCGGGAACCAGAGATTATACAACCGCCCGCGAATGCCGCTTTTTGTTACAGCCGCCACGATTGCCTGTTTTTGCGCCCGAATCAGTCTGCCTTAAAGGTGAATTTTCCGATGTCACCGCTGATCACGAATTCGAGAGCGGATTAATCTCCGCTCCGTAGAGTACCGCTCCATGTCGTTCTTGCCTGTAAGTATTTGGAAAAATTATAAAAATAGCGGATTTTGACCCTCGCTTCCGCAATTCCTTCCATGTGAATTATGCACCGTAAAAGACTCAAAAGGACTTGCGCTTTGTGCAGCGCGGCCGCATATTGTTGCGGTGCGGTAGCGCCTCGCGCTATTGCTGCCCTCCTTGGGCGTTTCCTCCCTAGACTTGGGCCGCTTGTTCATTCAAGCGGCCCTTTTTTCTTTTGAGGCCGCCCGTCATTCCGGGGCGTCGCAGACGCGAACCTCAGGTGCGCAATTGCGCACCGGGAATTGAGCGCGCATCGCGCATCCCGGAATGCGAATGGCGTTGGATGACGCGACGTTACTCCGCCGCCGCCTGGAACGGGCCGAGATCGCCGAGCGGAACATCGGCCAGCGCGTCGGCCAGCACGGCAAAATCCGCCATCACTTGCGCAAACCTCGCAGCAGCGTTCGCGCCGCCGCTCGTCCATGTAGATCGCGCGGTTGAGTTCGATCTGGATGGTGTGCAATCCGCTTGCCGGATTGCCGTAATGCTCGGTGATGAAACCGCCGGCATAGGGCTTGTTGCGGCCGACCGAATAGCCGAGCCGGCTCAGCGTTTCCTCAACCGTGTCGGGCAGCAGGGCTGCGCAGGAGGTGCCGTAGCGGTCGCCGATCACCATGTCCGGCCGCCGCGGCTCGTCGCGCGACACCCCGACCGAAGGCATCGAATGGCAATCCACCACGATCACGGTGCCGAACGCCTGATGCGCCTTGTTGATCAGCCGCCGCAGCGCGCGGTGATAGGGCTTGTACAGGGCCTCGATCCGCGCCAGCGCGTCGTCGACCGCGAGCCGCTCGCGATAGATTTCCTGGCCGTCGCCGACCACGCGCGGGATGGTGCCGAGACCGCCGGCGACCCGCATCGAGCGCGTGTTGGCGAAGCTCGGCAGTCTCCCTGCGAACATCCGGGGATCGAGCTCGTAGGGCTCGCGGTTGACGTCGACATAGGAGCGCGGAAAGTTGACCCGCACCGTCGGAAAGCCGCGGTCGCTGAGATCCGCGATCAGCTCGTCCATGAAGGAATCTTCGGAGCGGCGCAGCGCCGCCAGATCGATCCGGGACGCGTTGAGGAATTCGGCCGGATAGACCGAGCCGGAATGCGGGGAATTGAAGATGATCGGCGCCCGCCACTCGGCCGGCTCCACGATCTCGAACGGGGGCGACAGTTCGCCATCAAGCCTGGGCATCGTCGGGCGTCGTCCCTGGAATCCGCTGCTCTGGACGCATCAATTCTGCCAGAAAACCGGAGGTTTTATGAGGTCGCATTGTCGGTAATCACAGCCCTTCTGCCAAGCGAAAAAAGTTTAATGGCGGCTGGAACGGTTCCTGACCGCCGGAAACGCCCGGCTTCATTGCCTTCCGACGGATTCCGGTCCAGAAATGACGCCATCGAGCCAGCCGGCCGCGATCTAGCGCCTTTCACTCGAAATTTACCCTCTGTCGGGCTTAGTGAGCGGACTGATCCTCCAATCGGATTCGACGATCCATCACCATGCACAAAATCCTCCTCGCCGAAGACGACAACGACATGCGCCGTTTCCTGGTCAAGGCGCTGGAAAACGCCGGTTTTCAGGTCTCGCCGCACGATAACGGCATGTCCGCCTATCAAAGGCTGCGCGAGGAGCCGTTCGAGATGCTGCTCACCGATATCGTGATGCCCGAGATGGACGGCATTGAGCTGGCGCGCCGCGCCTCGGAACTCGACCCCGACATCAAGATCATGTTCATCACCGGCTTTGCCGCCGTGGCGCTGAATTCGGATTCGGATGCGCCGAAAAACGCCAAGGTACTGTCCAAGCCGGTCCACCTTCGCGAATTGGTCAGCGAAGTGAACAAGATGCTGGCGGCCTGATTTGCGGGCCCAATTCCGGGCCAAGCCTGCTTGCCTGCCCGCTTTGGAGCCGATATACGGACCCCACCCGTAAACACCACCCTTAAGAGGGGCGCGTAGCTCAGCGGGAGAGCACCTCGTTGACATCGAGGGGGTCACAGGTTCGATCCCTGTCGCGCCCACCATCCTTCCACGATTTGAGATGATCTTCGAGGCGGTCTGACCTGGACGCCAATCCGTCGATCGAATGCGGACGGAGCTGGTGAAGCCATGGCGCCTTTGCCGACCGCGGCTCTCAGCCAGCCTTGGTGGATATCTGGCGACTGTCGCCAGGATCATTTGTCGCGTTGAAGAAGTTCTGGAAAAGCATGGCCCCGGTCTCTCGCATCAGAGCGCCTGCCGTTTCCAGTTCCTGCCTTGCTTCGGCTTGCTGGTCGCTGCTTGCAGATCGCAGCAGCAGATCGGCGCGAACGATACGGGCGAGGCACTCGGGAACCCGGGCATGACGCTCGGTCGCCACCCTGATCGCCTCATCGACAGTGGTGAGGGCCAGTCGCAAAATCGCCATTCAGCCGGTGGGCATTTGCCAGATCAGCCAGAATACGGGCCTCGTTTTCCAGGCCGGCTTTTCGCGATCGAGCAAAACCGAGCGCATCGGACAGGTCTTCGATCGCCGACGTGAGCCTGCCTGCGACGGTATGGGAAAGTCCGCGAAGCGCCTGGGCATAGACTCGCAAATAGGGGTTGCCGGCTTTCATGGCGATGGAAAACGCCCGCTCGGCATGCTCTTGGGCCAGTCCGATGTTTCCCTCCGCCCAGGCGAGGTCGACATAGGCCCAACTCGGAATGCCGTAATGAAGCGCATCGACCTTGCTGGCCTCCAGCTGAATGATGCGATCGAGGAACGGCCGGGCTTCTTCCCCTCGACCGAGCATCACCAGGGTCTGGCCGCGCATCACGGTCAGCCATATGTCGATGTCGAAGCCGAGCGTCTGCCGGTCGAATTTGACGATCTCGTGCGCCCGGTCCATGGCCTCGATGTTGGTCTGCAGCGCTTCCTGCATGCGGCCTGAAAGCCGCAACGCGTGGCAGAGGACGGCCTTGAGCGTGATTTGAACGCTTGGATCGTTGCCCTGATCGGCGATCGCTTCGGCTTCCCGGATTTTCTCGACATACTCATCCGCCGATCCGCCGTTGGCCAGTATCCTGCCATAGGCCGCGTGAATCAGCGCATTGGCCCTGATATCGCCCAGCGCCAGCGCCAGTTGTTTGGCTTCCTCGAAGTAGACGAGTGCATCCTGCGCCGCAATTCCTTCGCGCCAGGCAAAATTCACGATTTGACCTGACGCCATCATCTTCAGGTAATTTGTCGGCTGGGACGGCGGCAGATCCGACAACAGCTCGCGCACCTTCTTCCAGCTTCGCAGCGCCTGACTTGGGTCGTTGGTGCCGATCCAGACCGCGGCGCGCATATTCTGTTGAGCCGCTTTCAGATTTTCACCGGCCTGCTCGAGGTGATAGGCCAGCAGCGACGCCCGCTCCTCGGCGCGATCCTTGAAGAGAGTTTCAATGGCTTGCGCCACTTTCGAATGAAGCTCGCGACAGCGTTCGTGCAGCAGCGACCGGTAGGCAACCTCCTGGATCAGCGGGTGACGAAATGCAAGAAGCCGCTGTTCGAAGGGCGGCACATCGTAAAGCAGCTCAACCTGCCTCAGATGCTGGGTCGCTTCCGACATCTCGGGCGGGGCGAGGCCGGCGACCGCATCCAGAATGGATGTCGAAATCTCGCGACCGACCACGGAAGCAATCTCGAGAACCTTCTTCGCGTTCTCTTCGAGGCGGTCGATACGGGCCGCCACGACGGCTTGCACCGTCGAGGGCAGAGGAATTGAATCGATGCCTCCTTTCAACCGGTATGCGCCCTTCTGGCCTTCAAAATCCCCGCGTTCCACCAGGGCATTGACCAGTTCCTCCAGGAAGAACGGATTTCCCTGGGCGCGCTCGACGATGTTCCTGCTCAGCAACGCCAGCGACGGGTCGTTGCCGAAATGATCCTGCAACAGCAGAGCGGCCTGTGCCGCTGGCAGCGGCGGCATGTTGATCTGTCGATAGTGTGATCGCTGGATCAGCGGCGCGGCAAATCCCGGCCTGAAATTGACGACCAGCAGCGTCGTGGTGCCCACGACTGCATCGGCCAGCGCCTCGATGAACTCCTCACTGGCCGCATCGATCCAGTGCAAATCCTCGATGATGACGATCGTCGTGACATTGGCACTGCCTGAACGGGGCAGTGTCCTGACAAACTCGAGCAGCAGCGTCTTGCGCGTCTTCGGGTCGAGCTTGACGGCCGCGTTGTGCGGGTCGGCAAGGCCCAGAAACTCCAGCAGCACGGACGATAGCTGCTCAGGGACCGGAAGGGCTGCCAGCTGGTCGACGACGCGACGGCGCGCAACATCGGCTGCCTGCCTGGCGCGAAGCCCGAAGTAATCGCGCAGCAACTCCAGCACCGGCTGAAAGGGCGTTGCCCTGCCGTGAGCCAGCACACGGGCCTCATAGACGCGGATACCCTTTTGACGGCAATTTTCGGCAAACTCGAAACAGAGACGGCTCTTGCCGATGCCGGCCTCGCCGACGACACCCACAATGCGGCCATCTCCCTTCATCGTGTTTTCGAGTTCTTGCGATAGCGCGGCAAACTGGTCGGTGCGGCCGGTGAGCGGGCTCAGCCGCCTGCCGCTTCGAAAAACGCCGCTGGAGGGAGCATGCTGAAGCCCCCTGAGCCTGAATATCTCAACCGGGGCTGCGATCCCGCGAATGGTTTGCAGGCCAAGCGGCTCGACTTCGACGAATTGCTTGGCCCCGGCCCAGGTTTCCTTCGAGACCAGGATGCCGCCTGTGTCAGCCAGTTGCTCCATGCGATTTGCGAGGTGCACGTTGGCGCCGGCAGCATCATAGGTCTGGTAAATTCCATGCTCGATCGCCTGAACCACAACTTCACCGGTGTGAACGCCAACCCGGATTTGCAAATCCGGATCGCCGAAGCGTATCACCCCGTCCTGCATCGCCAGCGCCGCGAGGCAGCCGCGCACGGCGTGGTCTTCATGGGGTTGTGGGGCACCAAACAGGGCCATGACCCCGTCGCCCTGTGATTTGTTGACGACGCCATCGTAACGAGCGACGGCTTCATGCATGAGGTCGAGAACCGGTTGCAGGCGCCGCATCCCCAATTCGGGATCGCCCAGACTGTCGATCAGGCCGGTTGAGTTGTATATGTCCGCAAACAGAATGGTGAGCCGCTTGCGCTCTCCGCCCTTGGCGTTCAGCGATCTCAGGACATGCTGCCACGATTGGTTGGATGGTTCTGCAGCTATCGGCTTCAGGGCCGCGCTGCATCGCCCGCAAAAGCGGGCTGCCGACCCGTTGAGGTGACCACAGGCGCTGCACTCAATTCCGAGGGTAGCCCCGCATCCTTCGCAATACTCATTGGTCGCCTTGTTCTGGCAACCGCAACGCAGACATTGCATCTGAGGCCCCTTGGAGAGCAGCGATAGCAACACTGTACCCAGGGGAACTTATAACTCCATATCACCATCAATTCCATGCCGCTCTGCTGGAGGACCGGACGTCCGATCGCGTCCAAAGAAAAATCCCCTGCGAAAATGGTCACGCCAGGCGGTTGGCGATGCCTGACAACGCCAACAACCCTAACGGGACCATCGCTCCGGCATGGCATCCTGTTCGCGCACAGATTCTACGGCGCGCCCTCTGGTTGAAAACCAGCAGCGTCAATTGTCACTGTCGCTCAGGTCGGCAGGCTCATCTCACTTTTTTGCCTTGCGCTTCTTGGTGGCCTTCTTGCTTGGTTTGACCGCAGACTTCTTCTTTTTGACCGCGGACTTCTTCGCCGGGGTTCTCTTCGCTACTGAGGATTTCTTGGCGGATTTTTTTGCGCCGCTTCTTGGAGCAGCAAAGGTCGTTTCGTCATCGTCTGGAGCAGGAGGATCCGTCTCATTCGGGCTATCGGGCAGCGCTACGTCTTCGTGACAGTCGAGGATGATGGTGCAGTAGCGCTTTCCGTTCGCATCGGTCCAAACCGTAGGGACAGGGTCGTTTTGCGGAAACAACTCAAACTTTCCGCTGGCTGTTGGTACATGTCGTGTCGAAAACGTTGCGTAAGCAACGGCACCAGCCGGGTTGGCGGCGCTGGCTGGACTGAGGATGGCTGACAGTTGGCTCTTGATCGCCTGGGTCGTAGCCGCGGGCAGGTTGCTGCGAAGCAGAAACAACCAGCGGAATCGGCTCTTGTTGTTCCTGGGGACTCGCGTGCCGCCGGTGACGTTGATGGCCAGACGATGAAATACCCGATTCAGGCGGCGATTGGGGCCGAACAGGTTTTCCCTCCGGAAATGGTCCCGGAGGTGGGCAATGTAGGTTCGCCGCTGGGGATCATTTGGTTTCAAGTCATCTGAAAATCTTTTGTTGAGCACTTCGCAAATTTCAATGTCCGCCTGCGAATTGATGAAACCCCCCATGATTGCCTCCGTTTGGTTGGGTCAGATGGTAGTGAAGCAGCATCCCGGACTGATCGGCGGCCGGGTCCGTTTCAGCAAAGCGTGGCTTCGTGAAAACCATCCTCCGGCCCAGCAGCCGGAGGTCGAAGCCCTGTTAATATGCTTGTCAGTGTACTTGCCTCTTGAAGGTTGTCCAGAACCGAGGGCCCGGGTCAGCTCTTCAACCGCGATCCGCATATCGAGATGTCGACCGGATTTTCGAAAAAGTGTATCCGTCCCGACTGTCATGGCCCAATGGTCCGATGCGCATTCGCATGCCAGCGAACGGTCGCGCTTCGAGCGGCAACCGCCGGCCAGAAGATGCCCGACTTCGTGAAGAAGTATGAAGGTGAGCGATTGAGCGCCCAGCATCGGATGAAGCGCCAGCCCGCCGTAGATCGTGACGATCGGCTGG
The DNA here is from genome assembly GCA_963706975.1 of uncultured Alphaproteobacteria bacterium. Lineage (GTDB taxonomy): Bacteria > Pseudomonadota > Alphaproteobacteria > Rhizobiales > Xanthobacteraceae > Bradyrhizobium. The sequence continues at coordinate 160,162 of CAVPOL010000044.1, read as the reverse complement.
TCACCAAGCTTCAGCGCCTGGGCATTGATGACCGCAAAATCCAGCTGAAGCTCGAAGGTCAGTTCGGGGAATGCCTCGCGGAAATCGTCCAGCAGCATTGCCAGCAAGTCGTCGCGGTCGTCCGCTCTGGCCTTGAGCATTTCCTGTTTTGACACGCGGTCACTAAACAGCACGCTGCAAACCCCGTTAATCGATCGACGACAAGGAGCAGAGCCAGCCTATGGGGCCTGAACCGATCTAGCAATGTATCTAAGATTGCAGCAGCGACGTCACTGCGCAAAGCGGCAATCCCCCGGCTTCGAAGCCGGAAGAGCCAACAGAGAATGCATATGCGGTGGTCACCGTTACGCAGCAGCCGGGTCACTGCCGAATTGATGACCTGGAAGGCCGGCCTTTGCCATCGAGCCGAGGAGGTGGCCCGCAAAGTGTCCCGCCCGGCGCGATTTCCGTGTCAATCGCACAACTCACGACGAATTCGTCGCGCGCATAAGAAATTGATATTACGACGATTTTTGGTCGATGTGGGGCGGGCTGTCCTGGATGCCAAGTCCGCCCGCCGTGCCGCCTTCCGAACTCAACTGGCCAGATCAAGGACAGGATGTTGATCGGCCACCGCGGGCAGGGCAGGCGAGGCTTCCTCGCCCGGTGCCCGCCGCTTCCTCGCTGACGACGATTTTGACGGTCCATCCTTCACTGGCCCACACCCGCGCCTTGGCGATTGCGATCAGCGAACTGCTCCGCCGCATGGTCACCGTTTCAAAGTCTCGCTCCGCCACGATTTCAAACGTCATGTCATTCCCCATGCTTTGCGCTGGAAGCACGGTGATCACGGCATTTGACTGCAATTCGCCGGGATGGTGTTCATTTGGCGGCGAGGCTGGATCGAAATCGGGCGGGCCAAACGGGTGCCGGCATCGATCTCTGTCCTTTCCTCACGCCTGCGCGGCGATCCGGCGCGGCGTCTCGTGCACCACCATCTGTCCGTCCGGGCACACCCGCTCCTTGATCTGGTCGATCACCGTCCGCGGCTCCATCTCCGGATTGCACAGCAGGATATCGACCAGCAGCAAACGAAACTCCGGCCATGTCGTCAGCACGATATGGGACTCGCCGAGAAAGATCGCGATGGTGAGGCCATGCGGCACGTAGCGCACTTCGTACTCGCCGACGATGGTGGCGCCGACCGACTGTGCCGCGGTCTTCGCTGCTTCGGCGAGCGCAATTCCATCATGGATGATGTCGGGGCACTGATAGATTTCAGCGAGAATATGGGTCATCAACATCGAAGCGCTCCTTCGGTCCGGAGCGGATCCGAATGCTCAAGCCCAACTCGCATTTGAAATGGGTGTGTGATAATAGCGTTTTTCGAGCGAGGTGGGCACCGGCTTCGCGTGAAGAAAACGCGTCAAACAAGAAAATCTAGAGCCCGGCTCTGATGCAATCAGGGCCTATAAGGCTCTAGTTAACGGAATTGGCAGCGAGATCAAGCAGTAATGGCTGCGACGTCGATATTGGACCTGATTGCGCAGGCGACGCGGTTGCGCGAGGGATCGTCCGGCGTTGCCGCGCTCTTGCGCGCGGTCTACCGCGCCGGCTCGATGAAGCTGCAGGATGCGGCGCGCGAGGCGCGGCTGCCGCTGCCGGTCGCGACCGCGGTGCGCCGCGAACTGGAAAAGGCCGGAATGCTCGAGCGCCGGCACGGCCTGACGCTGACCGGCGACGGCCGCGAATTCGTCGAGCGCGATCTCGGCATGAAAACGCAGATCGACATCACCTGTGCGGCCTGTTCCGGGCACGGCATCGTCATTCCGGAACAGCTGCAGGACGAGGTCGAGCGGCTCGCCGAAATCGTCAAGCGCGCGCCGTCGGTCGATGTCACGCTGGACCAGGCGCCCTGCAGCCCCGACACCGCGATCCGCCGCGCCTTGCTGATGCTGCAGAACGGTGCGCTGGAAGGCAAGCGCGTGCTACTGCTCGGCGACGACGATTCGGTGTCGATCGCCATTGGCCTGGTCGGCCGCGCGCTGCGGCAAGGCGACTTGACCCGCGGCGTCACCGTGATCGACGCCGACGAGCGGCGGCTGGCGTTCTTGCGCCAGGCCGCTGCGCGCGAGCAATTGGCACTGGAAACGATTCACCACGATCTGCGTCATCCGCTGCCGGCGAATTTGCGGCGTGCGTTCGACGTCATCGAGACCGACCCGCCCTATACGCTGGAAGGAGCAAAACTGTTCCTGGCGCGCGGCTGCGAGGCGCTGTCGGCGGACGCCGACGGTCATTGCTTCTTCTCGTTTGCCCATTGGCCGGCCTCGCAGATGCTCGACCTGCAAAAAGTCTTTATCGAGCTCGGGCTGGCGGTCCGCGCGGTGTGGCCGGATTTCAACCGCTATGCCGGCGCCAGCGTGCTCGGCAATCTCGGCCAGTTGATCGAACTGGTCCATGCTGGCGAAGCTGCTGCGGAGTTGCCGGATTTTTCGGGCGCGCTCTACACCGCCGAGGTCAATCCGCGCCTGCGCCTCTATGCCTGCGCCGATTGCGGCAGGGAGATCTCGCTCGGCCAGGATGGCGTGCCGGCCACCATCGATGAAGCCAAGGTTTTGGGGTGCCGCAAATGCGGCGGGCACGTGTTCCGCCGGCAGTCGGGCCGACGGTGACCAACGGCGTCCGCTGGTTCACAAATGAATGATGGATAGGACCGATGTCTGAAAAACCAGCCTTTCGCCTCCGCCCGCTCGAGGAAAGGGATCTCGAGGCCGTTGCCGTGTTCGAAGGCGAAATCGCCAAGATATCGTTTCCGGACGATCCGATCACGGACGTTGCGTTCTACGTCAAGAAGCTGAAGCAGCTGATGGCCAACAAGGACGCCGCCGCCTTCGTGGCGGAAAGCGACGGCGTTCTGGTCGGCTGGTCCAATGTCAGCCAGCGCCAGAATTTCATCACCAAGGAAAAATACGCCGACTTCCACAGCATCTATGTCGCGCCCTCGCAGCGCGGCGGCGGCGTGGTGGCGGCTCTCGTCACGGCGGTGTTCGACTGGTGCCGGAACAAGAAGCTCGACAGGGTCGTGTTCCGCACCCGCGCCGACAATGAGCGCATGAAATCGGTGCTGGCCCGCGTCGGCTTCGTCCCGACCCAGATCTATTACGAGAAGGCGTTCGACAAGGGCGGAGAGTAAAGTCGGCCCAGACTCGCGGCCATCCTTCGAGACGCCGCGCCAGGGCGCGGCTCCTCAGGATGAGGTCCTCAATCTGCTGAAGCGGCGACATTCTCTATCCCTCATGGTGAGGAGCGCGCTCTTGCGCGCGTCTCGAACCATGAGAGCCACCGCCGGTGCCGCCACGACTCGCATCGACCTACCGCGCCGCCTTCATGAACACGTCATAACGGACCGTCTTGCCCGCGATCGAATGCGACGGTTTTCGCAATCCCTGCAGCGGCGCCGCGCGCTGCGGCCATTTCAGCACCACGCGCTTGCAGTCGGCGGCCAGTGCCGCCTGCATCAGTTCCAGCGCGTCGGGGTCGGTGCCAACCAGGTCGCGCAAGAGCCGCATCTCCTGCTTCACGATCGCGGTGCTGGTGCGGGCCGGATGCATGGGATCGACGATGACGGTATCCGCCCGCAGGCCCGGTAGCAGCGCGCGCGCGTCGCACTGCAGCAGCGTCATCCGCGCCACCACCGCGGCAAGTTCGGGACTCTCCAGGGCTGCCCGCGCCAGCGCGCCGCGCAGGAGTTCGTGCACCCCGGGCGAGCGCTCCAGCAGCGTGACCTCGGCGCCGAGGCAGGCCAGCAGAAACGCGTCGCGGCCGAGTCCCGCGGTGGCGTCGATGATGACAGGCGTATTGCCTTTGGCAAAACCGGCGGCGCGGGCGAGCGCATCCTTGCGCGAGGCGCCGGTCCGAAACCGGTAGCCGACCGGTCCGTTGACGAAGTCGAAGGCGGCCTGCAGCCGGCTGTCCGCTTCAAGGGAATGCAGCGTCGGGGCTTTATCCGGCGGCGCTCCCTTCGTCATGGCGTTTTCCGTCTGCTCAAAATCGCTTTCCCGTTTGCGCGCGACATTATTGTCGCTACGCTCCACCGACGCAAACCTTCCCGTTTCCTCCCGATCATGACGGCTCGAGGTGATGACCGATGCAATTCGGCATATTCGATCAGAACGACCGCGGGCCGTATCCGCTCGCCGAGCAATACGAAAACCGCCTGAAACTGATCGAGTTCTACGATTCCGCCGGCTTTCGCACCTACCACATGAGCGAGCATCACGCGACGCCGCTGAGCCAGACGCCGTCGCCATCGGCGTTTTTGGGCGCGGTGGCGCAGCGCACAAGGCGCATCCGCTTCGGACCATTGGTTTACGTGCTGCCGGCGCATCATCCGCTGCGGCTGGCGGAAGAAATCTGCATGCTCGACCACCTCAGCCGTGGCCGGCTGGAGGTCGGAATCGGCCGCGGCGCCTCGGCGCATGAACTGACCTATTTCGGCGTCGACCCGGAGGCCGCGCCCGCAATGTATGTCGAGGCTTTCGATGTCATCCGGCTGGCGCTGACGCTGGATGAGGTCAATTTCAGGGGCAAGCATTACACGTTCGAAAACGTGCCGGTCGAAATCAGGCCGGCGCAGTTGCCGCATCCGCCGTTCTGGTACGCGGTCCCGGTGCCGGACGGCGCGGCATGGCCGGCGCAGAACCGCATCAACATCGTCTGCGGCGGGCCGCTGCCGCGGGTGCGCGAGATCACCGACCGCTACCGCGCCGAATGGGCCGCTGCCGGCCATGCGCCCGACCAGATGCCGTTGCTCGGAATCAACCGGTTTGTCATTGCCGCCGATACCGATGCCGAGGCGATGGCGCTCGGCCGCCGCGCCTGGCCGTCGTTTTACGCGAGCTTCATGAAGCTCTGGATCAAGCACGGCACCCAGCCGCGCTTTGCGCGGATTCCCGCCGATTTCGACACCATGGTCCTGAACGGCGGCGCGCTGGCGGGATCGCCTGATACGATCCGCGACCAGGTGCGCAACATGGCCGGCGAGGCCGGCGCGAGTTATTTCATCAGCCAGTTTTCCTTCGGTGACCTCAGCCACGCCGAAGTTCAGCACTCCGCCGGCATCTTTGCGCGCGCGGTCCTGCCGGCGTAGCGGCGGGCCTGCAGCTTTGGAGTTACCCGTTACAATTTTCGACAATTTGCGCGCGCCGCTAACCTTCATAAGTTAGGTTAAGACCGGAGTTCGATTGCGGCCATCGTGGGGCATTGTATGGATCATGCATGTCCGCATCATTCCACAACGCCGACAAGCAAACCCACCGCCGCGTCATGCTGGTGGGCCTGATGCTCTGCGCGGCCTTTGTGGCCATCAGCTGTTTCGTCCGGGAGCAGCCCGAGAACACCTACGTGCTGCAGAAAGCGGACCGGCTGGTCCGTACCGCCGGCGCGCCCGCCGCCGCCCGTTAGTTGATTTCACACGCCTGAACCGCGCGGCGCCCGGCGCTATAATCCAGTCACGGCGCGGTCGGCGTGCTGCGGCTTCGCCTGTTGGCGGATCAGCCGCGCCACGAGATGCAGCAGCATTGCGACGGCTCATCGCGTAGATTACCCCGGCTTGATGAAGACTTCTTGACCCAAAGGGCCACAAGAGGAGAACAGGATGAGAGGAGCCGCCTTCGCTACAGCTTTGGCGTTCGCCGGCATTGGTGAAGCCAAAGCCCAGGATGCCGCTGCCGGCGAGAAGATATTTGGCCTGTGCAAGGCGTGCCACCAAGTCGGCGAGACCGCGAAGAACGGCATCGGTCCGGTCCTCAACGGCATCATGGGCCGCAAGGCGGGCAGCGTTGCCGGCTATTCATACTCAGCCGCCAACAAGGGCTCCCGGATCACATGGGACGAGGCGACCTTCCGCGACTACATCAGGGACCCCAGGGCGAAGATCCCGGGCACCAGGAAGATCTATGCAGGCCTGAAGGACGAGCAAAATACCAGCGACCTCATCGCCTTTCTCAGGCAGTTCGATGCCGACGGCAAAAGGAAGTAGGCGACCATCGCGTTTTCGGGCCAAACATGCCCCCGTACTTGATCCGGGGCCGGTTCGCGTCAGGAAAACGCGTCGAAAAAGCAGGGCCTGCCCTGCCGGCCCGCCGCAACCCGCCCCCTCACTTCGCGAACGGGTTCTGCCATCCGCCGCGGCCGGCCGGCGGGCGCGGCGGATAGGCCGCCGCCAGATAGCCCAGCACCACGGCGCGATCCTTGTCGTCGAGAGCCGGCATGTTGTGGCGGCGGATCATCAAATTGATCGAATCGTCCCACTGCGCGCGCGTCATGCCCTGCTGTGCCACGAGTTGAAAACCGTGGCAGGCGGTGCAGGTATAAAAGGTCTGGTCGCGGCCTTCACCGGCCACGAATTCCTCCGGGCTTTCGTCGCGCGGTGTGAAGGCGGTTTGGGCGGTCGCCGGCGCCAGCCACAGCCATCCCGCCGTCACGGCCATGGCGAAGCGCAGCATCACCCGACCAGCACCGCGATGCGGTGCATGGCATTGCCGCCGTAGCCCTGCGGATTCCAGAAGCCGGCCAGATGCGGCTGCATCGCGCCTTTTGAATCGGTGGCGCGCGCCCAGATTTCGAAATAGCCGTCGGTCGGCAGTTTGATCGTCGCGCTCCAGCGCTGCCAGTCATACTTGTTCTTCGGCTTGTCCAGATTGGCGCGCTGCCAGCTGGCGCCGAAATCGGTGGAGACATCGACCTGCTTGACGGTGAGATCGCCGGCCCAGGACGCGCCGCGCAGCTTCAGCTCCCTGGTGCCGGCGGCGAATTTGGCGCCATTGGCCGGACTGGTGATGATCGAGCGCACCGGCATCGATTCCAGGATTCGCATATTGGCCGGATCGCCCTTGTCGCCGGGCACCATCGGCTTGATCGCGCGTGCGATAGGAAAATTCGGTCATCCCGGGCCCGTCATGCTCCTTGTCGCGGATGGTGATTTTGGTCAGCCATTTCTGCGAGGCGGAGCCGGCCCAGCCCGGCACGATCAGCCGTACCGGCCCGCCATGGATGTTCGGCAGCGGCTGGCCGTTCATCGCCCACACGATCATGGTGTTGGGATCGAGTGCCTTTTCCATGCCGCACCCCGCGCGAGATCGTCGGCTTTGAGGCGTCGCCCGACAGATGCAGGTCGGCGGCATAATGCGCGGTGTATTTTGCCGTCGGCTTCAGGCCTGCGGCCTTCAGCACGTCGGCCGAGCGGCACGCCGGTCCATTCGGCGCAGCCGGCGCCGCCATTGGTCCACTGGTTGCCGCGCGCCGGCGGCGAGAACGCGGCGCGGCCGTTGCCGCCGCATTCCAGCACCATCCGCCGCGTCACCGGCTTGTATTTCGATTTCAGCTCGCCGAGCGTGATCTCGAGCTTGTTGTTGACCTCGCCGTCGATGGTGATCTTCCAGGCGTCGGGATTCTTTGTCTCTTCGGGGATCTGCCCGTTGTTGCGGATATAGAATTTCTCGATCGGCGTGGTGTCGTCGTCGAGCAGGCTTTCCGGCGTTTCGGCCACCAGCGGCCTGTTCGCCGAGCACCACCAGCTTGTCGTTCTTGCCGGGGAATTTCAGATATTGCGGCCCCTTCGGCGCGGCGGGCGCGGCCGGCGGCGTCGCCTGTGCCTGCGCGCCGGGAATGCCGCCGCCATTGCCGGACAGCGGCAGTGCCCCGCCGATGGTTGCGCCGACGGCGGCGAGGCCCGCGCTGCCGAGAAACCCGCGGCGGCTGGTGCTGATGAGGCTACCGCTTTGTTGCGTCATGGTCGTTCTCCCCTTGGGTTGCTGCTGGCCCGGTTAACCCGGGTCTCCAACTCGAACGCGAGTATTTGCGTTTTGCCGGCCTGCCGCAAGACCGGGCAGCGTCGCCATGCGCCCGTTCAGTGGCCTGCTTCCCTGTTCAACCCTTGCACTGGCCACCCATCGGCGGCACATTCGCGCCGCGGCGCGAAGCGCCGCCAATAACGAGCTTCAGGGAAACGTGCATGGCGGCCACGCGGATCGACTGCGACATCCATCCCGCGGTGGGCGGAACCCGCACCACGCTGCTGCCCTATCTCGACGACCACTGGAAGGAACAGGTGGTGAGCCGGGCGATCGACGGCCTCGATCTCAACTCCTATCCGCCCAACATGCCGTTTTCGGGCCGCGCCGACTGGCGGCCGGCGGACGGCAGCAAGCCCGGCAGCGATCTCAAAATGGTGCAGCGCGGCGCGTTCGACCAGCTCGGCGCCAGCCACGCGATCTGCAACGTGCTGTACGGCGCGCAGGCGGTGTTCGATCCCTATATGGCCGCCGGCTTCTGCAAGGCGATCAACGACTGGATCGCGGCCGAATGGCTGGACCGCGATCCGCGGCTGCGCGCCTCGATCGTGGTGCCGCTGCAGGCGCCCGATCTCGCGATCGAGGAAATCGAGCGCCGCGCCGGCGACCACCGTTTTGTCTCGGTGCTGGTGCTGGCGCAGGGCGAGGCCCTGCTCGGGAAGCGGCATTTCTGGCCGGTGTGGCAGGTCGCGGAAAAACACAAACTGCCGATCGCGATCCACGCCGGCAGCGAATACCGGCAGGCGCCGAGCTCGGTCGGCTGGCCGTCCTACCGCTACGAATATTACATGGCCGAGGCGCAGGCGTTCCAGGCCCAGATTCTCAGCCTGGTCTATGAGGGCGTGTTCGGCAAATTCCCCGGCCTCAAGGTGGTGCTGATGGAGTCGGGCATCAGCTGGCTGCCGGCCTTCATGTGGCGCGCCAACAAGACCTGGCGCGGCGTCCGCGTCGAGGTGCCCTGGGTCGAGCGCGAGCCCGCCGCCATCATCCGCGACCATTTTCGCTTCACCACGCAGCCGTTCGACTCGCCGCCCGATGCGGCCGGGGTCGCCGACATCATCGACATGATCGGCTCCGACCAGATGTTCCTGTTCTCGTCGGATTATCCGCACTGGCAATTCGACGGCGACGACGCCATCCCGAAACATCTGCCGGCCAGCCTCGTCACGCGGATGTGCGCCGACAATCCGCTCGAAACCTTTCCGCGGCTGAAGCTGGCCGCGTAGATGAGATACCGAAGGAGGCTTCGCATGAGCGACGTCATCGATCGTCCGATCCTCGAGCAGGAAGCGTTTGCAAAGAGCCGTCTGCGCATCATCGACTGCGACATCCATCCGAGCATTTTTGCGCATTCCGATCTCTATCCATTCCTGCCCAAACGCTGGCAGGAGCACCTGAAAACCTATGGCAGCCATCTGCGCACGCCCTATATCGGCACCACGCCCTATCCGCGCTCCTCGCCGCTGATCGCGCGGCGCGACGCCTGGCCGCCGACCGGCGGGGTGCCCGGCTCGGATCTGCCCTTCATGCAGAAGCAGCACCTCGATCCGTTCGACGTCGAGTTCGGCATTTTGCAGGTGCTCGACCTCTTCATCTTTTCGCAGCAGAATCTCGAATTCGGCGCCGCGATCCAGCGCGCCGTCAATGACTGGCAGCTGGCTTTCTGGAGCCACCGCGACCCGCGCCTGAAAGCCTCGATCCTGGTCGGGCAGGACGACACGGCAGCTTGCGATCGCCGAGATCGACCGTTGCGCCAAAACGGGCGAATACGTCCAGGTCAACGTCTCGCCGCGCGCCAACGAGCCGCTTGGCCGCCGCCGCTACTGGCCGATCTATGCGCGGGCGCAGGAACTCGATCTACCCGTCGGCATCCATGTCGGCGGCTATGGCGGCCACGCGCCGACCGGCGGCGGCTGGCCGTCCTATTACGCCGAGGAGCACCAGAGCAACGCGCATACCATGGCGGCGATGCTCACCAGCCTCGTGCTCGAAGGCATTCCCGAACGTTTCCCGAAGCTCAAGATCGTATTCATCGAAGGCGGTTTTGGCTGGATACCCTCGACGATGTGGCGGATGGACCAGCACTTTGAAAAATTCCGCACCGAAGTCCCGCATCTCAAGCGCCGTCCGTCGGAATATGTGAAGGAGCATTTCTGGTTCACGACGCAGCCGATCGACGAGCCGGATGAGGCGCAGGCACCTGCGCTCGCTGATCGAATGGGTCGGCGTCGACCGCCTGCTGTTCTCGTCGGATTATCCGCACTGGGACTTTGACGATCCGCGCTTTGCGTTCAGGACGCCGCTGACGGAAGTGGAACGCGGAAAAATCTTCAACAGCAATGCCCGCGCCGTCTACAAGCTCTGATTAGATCGGTGAGGCGCTTGCTGCCCATGCTTCGAGACGCTCGCTGCGCTCGCTCCTCAGCATGAGGTTGTGGTGTTTCAGCGTGTTAAAACCTCATCCTGAGGAGGCCACGAAGTGGCCGTCTCGAAGGATGGCTGCAATACCGGTTTGTGTTTCCAAGGTACCCGCATGACCCGTCACATCGTCGCCCGCACCACGGATATTCCGCCCGGCGGCAACAAGGTGGTTGAAATCGCCGGCCGCGACATCGTCGTGTTTCATGTCAACGGCGAATTCTTCGCGCTGCTCAACCGCTGCCCGCATGCCGGTGCGCCGCTCGACAAGGCGGCCTGCGTGGCCAGGCTTACCTCGCCGGAGCCCGGAGTCTACCAGCGCTCCCGCGTCGGCGAACTCCTGCGCTGCGGCTGGCACGGCTGGGAATTCGACATGCGCAACGGCCAGTCCTGGTTCGATCCGAAGCGGTTCAAGGTCCGCACCTATCCCGTCGTCATCGAGGACGGCGAGACACTGGCAAAAGGCCCCTATGTCGCCGAGACCTTTCCGGTGCACATCGAGGACAGCTACGTCATCGTCGAGACCTGAACCGCCGCACCATTTCTTCCTTTCTCATCTCACCCCAAGGAGCCTTTCCATGACGCATGCCATCCGTTTCCACAAAACCGGCGGTCCCGAAGTTTTGGCCTGGGAGGAAGTCCAGGTCGGCAAGCCGGGACCCGGCGAGGCCCGCATCAAGCACACCGCGGTCGGTCTCAACTTCGTCGATATCTATAACCGCTCCGGGCTTTATCCGATGCAATTGCCGAGCGGGCTCGGCGGCGAGGCGGCCGGCGTGGTCGAGGAAGTCGGCTCCGGCGTCACGGATCTGAAGCCCGGCGACCGCATCTGCTATGGCGCGGCCCCGATCGGCTCCTATGCCGAGGCGCGGCTGATCCCGGCCAATCGGCTCTTGAAACTGCCCGACGGCATCGACGACAAGACCGCTGCGGCGATGATGCTGAAGGGCCTCACCACGCAATACCTGATCCGCCAGACCTATCGGGTGAAAGCCGGCGACACCATCCTGCTGCATGCCGCGGCCGGCGGCGTCGGCCTGATCCTCGGCCAATGGGCAAAGCATCTCGGCGCCACCGTGATCGGCACCGTCGGCAGCGACGAGAAGGCAAAACTCGCGCAGGCCCATGGCTGCGCCCATACCATCGTCTATACCCGCGAGGATTTTGTGAAGCGCGTCGAGGAGATCACCGGCGGCAAGAAGGTGCCGGTGGTCTATGATTCCGTCGGCAAGGACACGTTCTTGAAATCGCTGGACTGTCTCGCCCCGCTCGGCGTCGCCGCGCTGTTCGGACAATCCTCCGGCGCGGTCGAACCGCTCAACCTCGGCCTGCTGGCCGCGAAGGGCTCGCTCTACGTCACCCGCCCGACGCTCAACACCTACGCCGCCAAGCGCGAGAATCTCGTCGCGATGGCCAACGAGCTTTTCGAAGTTGTGAAATCAGGCGCGGTCAAGATCGAGGTGCACCAGACCTATCCCCTGAAGGACGCCGCCAAAGCCCACGCCGACCTCGCCGCGCGCAAGACCACGGGCTCGACCGTGCTGACGGTGTGAGAGGACGCGGAGCCATCAGTTCGGCATGGCCGGGCTTGACCCGGCCATCCACGGTTTGGCTTTCTCGCCCCAGCCAAGACGTCGTGCCCGGACAAGCCCGGGCATGACGAGCGATGTTCTCCGGCATTGCGATGCGCAGCGACGCTATATCTATCCGAGCAAGGAAGTGCAAAAGGCATTTGTTGCAGCATCGCATGGGCACCTCGCACCGGCGTTATGGGTCCCGGCTCGGAGGCCGGGACGCGAGGTAGAGAGCGCAATTCACTCTCCAGTCCCCGCACCATCGCCCGCATGATAAGCGGTGTGACACCGGCAAAATTTCATGGCTAATTCCCGCTTGTGTTGTCTGCATAATGCCATGCGGGTGTTATAAGGCCGCCTCGGCATTCTCATGACAGGTGGAAGCGGATGGACAAACAGGCGATGCGCGAGGAGGCCGAGCGCCTGATCCGCGAGACCATGCAGAAGAAGGCGCTGGTCGTGAAGCAGGGCAACACCCGCATCGAGGCCGTCTGCGGAAAATGCGGCGCGCCCAACCGTATCACGGCGGAAAAAGGCGCGACGCGGGTAAAATACGCCTGCAAGGAATGCGGCCACAAACAGGCGACGCTGTAGAGCCATCGACTGTCCGTAGCCCGCGAAGGCGCGTGATCCAGTATTCCAGGGCGCCAGGTTACGAGCTTTCCCGATAACGCCATCGGCGTGCGCGTCCCCGCCTCCGCGGGGACGACATCTGGGAATGGTCCTCGAAATCGAAGGCTACTCCCCCTTCACGAACTTCGAAAATGCTTCCGCATAATCCGGATGCCAGCGCGACAGCGCCGGGCGGTTTTCCACGATGTCGCCGGCGGCCCACAGCATCCGCTTCTCGTCGAGGCTGCGCGGCACGTCGTTGTCCGGGCAGAGGATATAGAAGTCGCCGGCGCCGAGGCGCGCGATCATGAAGTCGACTGTCTGCTCCGGCGTCCAGGCGCCGGCGCGGCTTTTCGGTCCGCCCGCGCGCGGTGAGGCCGGTGAAGACATGGCCGGGAATGAGCAAATGCGCGCTGATCCTGCATCCTGCGGTGTTGCGCAATTCGTGCTGCAGCGCCTCGGTAAAGGCCTTCACGCCGGCCTTGGTGACGTTGTAGGCGGGTTCGCCCGGCGGCGTGGTGATGCCCTGTTTCGAGCCGGTGTTGATGATCAGGCCCGGACGGCCGCGCGCGATCATCCCGGGCGCAAACACCTGCGAGCCGTAAATCACACCCCACAGATTGACCGCAAAAATGCGCTGCCAGTTTTCCAGCGGCCCGAACATTTTCGCGCCCGGCGAGATGCCGGCATTGTTCATCAAAACGTCGGTGCCGCCGAACCGCGCGCGCACCGTGCTTTCCAGTCCCTGGATCTGTTCGACCCGGCTGACGTCGACCTCGACAGCCATGACATCGGTGCCGCCGGCTGCCGCCAGTTTCGCTTCCGCCGCCGCGAGCCGGTCGGCTCCGAGATCGGCGATGCAGACTTTCATGCCGAGGCCGGCAAACCGCGTCGCGGCGGCAAGCCCGATGCCGGACGCGCCGCCGGTGATGACGGCGACATTTTGGGGGGACATGGCGGGATGGGTCACGCAATTCTCCTGATGTGCAAGCGCCGCATCGCAGGCTATGGCGATCGGACGGGCCTACCATGCACGAAACAGCATGGGAGGTCTTCATCCGCAATGTTGTGACGCGCCCGGCCTTTGACGATCCCGGGGAACCGGCTACACATTCCCATCGAAAAAATATTTGGGGCCAACATGAACTTATCTGCGTTGTTTTCGCCGCTCAGGATCGGACCCTATCAGCTCGCGCATCGCCTCGCGATGGCGCCCCTGACGCGGATGCGCGCGGAAAAGCCGTCGCTGGCGCCGCGGCCGCTCAATGTGGAATATTACGCGCAGCGCGCCACGCCGGGCGGGTTGATCATCGCCGAGGCCTCGCCTGTGATGGCGACGGGGTTCGGCAGCCCCGGCGTGCCTGGTATCTATTCGGAGCCGCAGATCGAGGGCTGGCGCGAGGTGGTCGACGCCGTCCATGCCAGGGGCGGCGTGATCTTCCTGCAGCTCTGGCATGTCGGCCGCGTCTCGCATTCCTCGTTCCAGCCCGGCGGCGCGCTGCCGGTGGCGCCGTCGGCGGTGGCCATTCCCCCCGACCTGAAGACCGGGACCGCCGACGGCAAGGTCACGACCTACGAAACGCCGCGCGCGCTGGAGATCGGCGAAATCCCCGGCATTGTCGATGCCTATCGGCAGGGCGCGATCAATGCGCTGAAGGCCGGCTTCGACGGCGTCGAGATCCACGGCGCCAACGGCTATCTGATCGAGCAGTTCTTGCAGTCGCACACCAATCTGCGCACCGACCGGTATGGCGGCTCGATCGAGAATCGGACGCGCTTCCTGATGGAGGTGACGCAAGCCGTGGTCGAGGTCTGGGGCGCCGACCGCGTCGGCGTGCGGCTGTCGCCCTATGGCATCGCCAACGGCAGCGGCGAGCCCGATCCGATGCCGCTCTACACCCATGTCGTCCAGTCGCTCAACCCGCTCGGCCTCGCCTATCTGCATTTCATCGAGCCGCGCTCCAGCGGCGCCGGCCGCGCCGAGGTCAACTGGCAGAACGTGCCGTCGGCGATGGTGCTGTTCCGGCCGATCTGGAACGGCGTCCTGATCACCGCCGGCGGTTTTACCGGCGAGACCGCGAATGCGGCGATCGCGGCCGGCCACGCCGACGCCATCGCGTTCGGCCGCATCTTCATTTCCAACCCCGATCTGCCGCGCCGCCTGCGCGAAGGTTTTCCGCTGACGCCCTACAACCGCGCGACGTTCTATGGCGGCGATGTAGCGGGGTATACCGATTATCCTGATATAGGCGAGTTGGAGAAGGCGTGAGCAGCGTATCATCCGTCATTTCGAGCGAAGCGAAGCAATCCATAGCGCGGACACAAAAGAATCGGATTGATCTCGCGCGCTCCCGCAATGACGTGGAAGGAGTGTGCGATATGGCAAAAGCAGCAGCGCAGTCGGCGTCGCCGCCGGCCAATGCCTGTGCGGCAAGGTCGCGTTCGAAATCGATACGCCGGCGCGCTGGGCGTGGCATGATCATTCGGCCGCCTCCCGCTGCGCGCATGGCGCGGCCTATGCCACCTATGTCGGCAGCTGGCGCAAGCGGTTTCGGGTGACAAAGGGCAAGGCGGGAATTGCGCGTTACGAGGACAAGGCGACGAAGACCGTGCGCAGCTTTTGCGCGCATTGCGGCACGCCGCTGATCTACGAACGCCCGCGCTCGCCGCACATGGTCAACATCCCGCGCGCACTGTTTTCCGGGCGCACCGGCCGCCAGCCGCTGTATCACATCGCGATCGAGCAATTGCAGGAATGGACCTGGACCGGCGAGCCGCTGGTGCCGCTGAAGGGTTTTCCGGGCGTGGTCTGGCAGCGCTCGAAAAAGAAGAAACGTGCGGAGCATGAGGGGATGTTCTGAACCGGAAGCGCGATGTCGAGCCCGGCCGCGCAGGGCAGCCATGAGCGCGGCTCCATTGCGCTCATCCATTCGGATCAGCCATGATGCCGATACCCGAGGTCAACGCGCCGCGGGCAGGAGGAGACGAATGAAAAATCGCATTACCGGGCGCTCGGCGTTCCTTGCCTTGCTCAAGGACGAGGGCATCACGCATCTGTTCGGCAATCCCGGCACCACCGAACTGCCGATCATGCATGCGCTGAAGGACCATCCCGATCTCACCTATGTAATGGCGATGCAGGAAAGCCTGGTGGTCGCCATCGCCGACGGTTTCAGCCGCGCCTCCGGAAAACTGGTCGCCTGCAACGTCCATGTCGCGCCCGGGCTCGGCAACGCGATGGGCTCGCTGTTCAACGCCAGCTTCACCGGCACGCCGATGATCCTGACCGCCGGCCAGCAGGAACAGGGCCACGGGCTGATGGAACCGGTGCTCTACGGGCCGCTGATCGAGATGGCGAGGCCGGTGGTAAAGTGGGCCGTGGAGGTGACGCGGCTGGAGGATTTGCCGCGCATCGTGCGCCGCGCCGCCAAGATCGCGACCACGCCGCCGACCGGGCCGGTGTTCATCTCGCTGCCCGGCGATATCCTGAATGCCGAAGCCGGCATCGAACTCGGCCGCTCCACCCGCGTCGATACACGGGTAAAACCGTCGGACGAATTGTTGCAGGCGCTGGCGCAGCGGATTCTGAAAGCGCAAAATCCCGTCATCATCACCGGCGATGAAATCGTCAAGAGCGACGCGCTGCAGGAGGCCGCTGCATTGGCCGAGGCGCTTGGCGCCCCCGCCTATCAGTGCTCGACGCCCTACGGCGCGCATTTCCTGTCGGAAAGCCCGTGCTTCATGGGCGCGCTGTCGCGGCTGCAGAAGCAGGTCCGCGAGGTGCTGTCACCCTATGATCTCATGATCGTGCTCGGCGCCGATCCGCTGCGGATGTCGGTCTACAGCGAGGTCGATCCGCTGCCCGACGGCATGCCGATCGTGCAGGTCGGCCTGGTGGATTGGGATCTCGCGAAAAACTACGGCGCCGAGATTGCCGTGAAAGCAGACGTGAAGGAGACTCTTCGCGTGCTGGTGCCGGCACTGAAGGCGGCCGGCGGCAGCGCGCTGGAGGCGCGGGCGAAGCAGGGAATTGCCGCGCTGGCATCGAAAAACTGGACTGCGAAGCGCAAGACCGTGGTCGAGCAGATCTCCAAAGCCAGCGATCGCTCCCCGATCGATCCGGACTGGCTGGCGCTGCAGTTGGTGGAAACGATGCCGGCAAATGCCATCCTGGTCGACGAGGGACTGACCTCGTCGCGCCAGATCCTGGCGCTGCGGCCGCACCGCGACCGCTACGGCTATCATGCGCTGGCTTCCGGCGGCATCGGCTGGGGCCTGCCGGCCTCGGTCGGCGTCAGCATCGCCAATCCCGACCGTCCGGTGGTGTGTTTTTCCGGCGACGGCAGCGCGATGTATTCGATCCAGGCGCTGTGGACCGCGGCGCATCACAAGCTGAACCTCACCGTGGTGATCGTCAACAATGGCGGCTACCGCATCATCAAGCAGCGGCTGCTGGCGTTCCACGGCGATGATAACTACGTCGGCATGGATTTTGTCGAACCCAAGGTGGATTTTACGGCGCTGGCAAAATCGCTAGGGATGGAGGCGATGCGGGTCACGGAGCCCGGCGAGATCGCGGCGGCGCTGAAGTCGGCGTTCTCGCGGCCGGGCCCGAAGCTGATCGAGATGATGGTGGACGGGACGGTCTAACAACGTCATTGCGAGCGAAGCGAAGCAATCCATTTTTGAAACAAGCAAGATGGATTGCTTCGTCGCTTCGCTCCTCGCAATGACGTTGTTGGTAGACGGGATGTCGATGAAGAGCACAATCGCATGAAGATCAAATCGGTCCGCACCCACATCCTCGAAGCCGCGCTGTCGCAGCCCTTTGCCTACTCGCGCGCGTGGTACGACAGCCGCACCGCGATGGTGGTGGAGATCGAGACTGATGACGGTGTCTGTTGGCTGGGGCGAATGCTACGGCCCCGCCCGGATTACCGCTGCCGTGGTCCAGACCGCGGCGCCATGGCTGATCGGCCAGGATCCGCTGCGGACCGAATTTCTGTGGCAGATGATCTATGCCCGGCTCCGGGATCACGGGCAGAAAGGCGCCGTGATCGAGGGGCTGAGCGGCATCGACATCGCGCTGTGGGATATCAAGGGAAAGCATTTTGGCGTGCCCGTGCATCGCCTGCTGGGCGGCCCGCTGCGCAACGAAGTGCAGGCCTATGCGACCGGTCTTTACCGGCGGAAATCCGGCGATCCACTGCGCTATCTGGCCGAGGAGGCGGCCGGCTATGTCGCTGACGGATTCAACGCAGTAAAACTCAAGGTCGGGTTTGGCGTGGAAGAGGATGCCGCGGTGACGCGCGCGGTGCGGGAGGCGATCGGGCCCGATATCGGATTGATGGTCGATGCCAATCATGCCTACGACGCCGTCGCCGCGATCCGTCTCGGCAGGATGATCGAGGCGTACGACATTGGATGGTTCGAGGAGCCGGTGCCGCCCGAGGATGTGGCGGGATACCGGGCGGTCAAATCAGCGACTTCGATCCCGATCGCCGGCGGCGAATGCGAGTTCACGCGGTTCGGTTTTCGCGACCTGCTGGCCTCGCGCGCGATCGATATCATCCAGCCGGATACCTGCGCCGCGGGCGGATTGTCCGAATGCAAGAAGATCGCCGACATGGCCGAGGCGTTCGGCGTGCGCTACAATCCGCATGTCTGGGGCACCGGCATCGCGATCGCGGCATCCCTGCAACTGCTCGCCGTTCTGCCGTCGCATACGCCGCACTCGCTGGCACCCGTCGAGCCCATGCTCGAGTTCGACCGGACCGAACATCCGATTCGCCAGTCGCTGCTGCTGCAGCCGATCGAACATGCTGAACGGCGTCGTTCGCGTACCCGACGGCCCGGGTCTCGGCATCGAAATTGACCGCAGCGCGCTGGCGCGGTTTGCAATTGCGTGAGTGCTTCGTTGTCCGGTGGGCAAAGGCGCGCTTGCGCCGTGCCCACCGCCTTTACGCGAAGATGGTAGGCACGCTGCGCTTTGCCCCTGCACTCAGGGGGGACGGTGAAGAATTACTCCGCCGCCCTCGCTCCGCACGTTCGGCCGATACTGCACGGCCGGATGCGGCGCTGAGAGCTGCGCGCGACCCGCGCCGAACAGTTTTTCGCGCAGCGTGCCGTCGGCGTAGGCCTGCTTGTAGCGCCCGCGCCGGGTCAATTCCGGCACCAGCATGTCGGCGATATCCTCGAAATCGCCGGGCGATACTGCAAAGGGCATGTTGAGGCCGTCGACGTCGGTCTGCTCGAACCAGGCTTCGATCGCATCGGCAACCGTTTCGGGCGTGCCGACCACCACCGGCCCGGCGCCACCGATGCCGACATGCTGGGCGACCTCGCGCACGGTCCATACTCGGTCCGGATCGGCGCGGGTGACGTTGTCCATGGCACTTCGGCCGGCGTCGTTCTCGACATGGCGCACCTGCTGGTCGAGGTCGTAGGTCGAGAAATCGACCCCGGTCCAGCCGGACATCAGCGTCAGCGCGCCCTCGGGATTGATGTGGCTGCGATAGTCGTCGTATTTCGCTTTGGCCTCGGCCTCGGTTCGCCCGAGAATGACGGTGAACATGCTGAACATCAGAATTTCCGCGGGGTTGCGGCCGCCCTTGGCCGCGAGTTCGCGAATTGCCGCTACGCGCGGCCCGATGATTTTCGCCGACGGACCGGACATGAACACGCATTCGGCATGATCCGCCGCGAACTGCCGCCCGCGCGGCGAGGTGCCGGCCTGGTACAGCACGGGAGTGCGCTGCGGGGAGGGCTCGCTGAGGTGGATGGCATTGACACGGAAATTCTTGCCTGCGTGAACGACGCGATGGACCTTGGCCGGATCCGCAAAAATGCCGCTGGTACGATCGCGCAGCGCGGCGTCATTCTCCCAGCTGCCTTCCCAGAGCTTGTAGACCACGTCCATATATTCGTCGGCGATTTCGTAGCGATCGTCGTGCCCGGTCTGCTTCTCCTTGCCGGCGCCCTTCGCCGCGCTGTCGAGATAGCCGGTCACCACGTTCCAGCCGACGCGTCCCTCGGTCAAATGATCGAGCGTCGACATCCGCCGCGCAAATGTATAGGGCGGCTCGATAGGACAGATTGGAAGTTACCCCGAAACCGAGATGTTCGGTGACGGCGGCCATCGCCGGGATCAGCAGCAGCGGATCGTTGCACGGCGTTTGCGCCGCATTGCGCAGCGCCGCGTCGGGGTTGCCGCCGAACACGTCGTAAACCCCGAGCACGTCGGCCAGAAACAGCCCGTCGAACCGCCCGCGCTCCAGCGTTTTGGCCAGATCGATCCAGTACGGCAGCCGGTTATATTCCGCGGTGCGGTCGCGCGGATGGGTCCACAGCCCCGGCGATTGATGCGCCACGCAGTTCATGGCGAAGGCGTTGAGGCGGATTTGTTTTTTCATGCACGAAGGGCCTTGGGCAATTTGTCTTCCCTGGAGTTGGTCCGGTCGAACGCCGGATTGTCAGCGAAACTTGTTGCATTCCGGGATGTTTTAGCAAGGGCAAATTGTAGATGTCGCGGCACTTCCGATTCAATCCGTATCTCGGTACGGTGATCGAGCGCGAAGGGCTTCGCAGCCGGAAAAGGCAGGCATGAGCAGAACTGAAGCGATCGACCGGGCGCGCCAGATATTTCATTCCGGCGAGTTCCTCGGCGATCTCGACCGCCGGGTCGCGCTATCGGACCGAAAGCCAGAATTCCGGGAGCCGTGGCGCCCTGCGTGCCTATCTCGAGGATGAATTGCAGCCGGCATTGGCAAAACTCGATTTCTCCTCACGCCTGATCGAATCTCCGACCGGCAAATGCCCCTATCTGCTGGCGGAATATCTCGAGGATTCATCGGCGACGACCGTGCTGACCTACGGCCATGGCGATGTCGTCGACGGCATGGCGGGCGAGTGGCGCGACAATCTCGATCCCTGGCGGACCACGATCTCGGGCAATCGCGTCTATGGCCGCGGCACCGCCGACAACAAGGGCCAGCACAGCATCAATATTTCGGCGCTGGCGGCCGTACGCGAGGCGCGCGGCGGGCGGCTCGGCTTCAATGTCAAATTCATCATTGAGACCGGCGAGGAAATCGGATCGCCCGATTTGCGCCAGGTCTGCGAGGGCCTGCGCGAGGAGTTGAAGGCCGATCTGTTTCTGGCTTCCGACGGTCCCCGGCTGTCGGCGGACCGTCCGACCATTTTCCTCGGCTGCCGCGGCGGATTGCGAATTCATCTCGACGTGAATTTGCGCGACGGCGGGCATCATTCCGGCAATTGGGGCGGGGTGCTCGCCAATCCCGCGACCATCCTCTGCCGGCGCGATCGCAACGCTGGTCGACGGCAATGGCCGCATGCTGCTGGACGGACTGAAGCCGCCGCGCATCTCGAACCAGATTCGCGCGACGCTGGCCGACGTGAAGGTCGAACCGACCGCCGATGAGCCGGCATTGTCGGACGAATTGGGGCGAGGAGGGGCTTTCGGCCGCCGAGCGGCTGTATGCCTGGAATACGCTCGAAGTGCTGGCGATGTCATCAGGCAATATCGAAAGCCCGGCCAATGCGATTCCCGGCGAGGCGCATGCGGTGCTGCAGCTTCGCTTCGTCGTCGGCACGCCGATCGACAAGGCGGTGGAGGCGATCAAGGCGCATCTGCGCGACCACGGATTTGCGATGGTCGAGGTCAGCGCGGCGCAGAGCTTTGCCGCCTCGCGGACCGATTTCGACAGTCCCTGGGTCAACTGGACCGCGGAGTTGATCCGGCAGACCACGGGAAAGGCGCCGGCGATCCTGCCGAATTTCGGCGGCGCATTGCCCAACGATGTGTTCTCGGAAGGGCTGGGCCTGCCGACGATCTGGGTGCCGCATTCCTATCCCGGCTGCTCGCAGCACGCGCCGAACGAGCACATCCTGCTCCGATGTCACCGAGGAAGCGCTGGGCATCATGGCCGGCCTGTTCTGGGACCTCGGCGAGACACGGCGAGATCATAAATGAGGTCCGCGATGGACAATGTATCGAACTCCGAAACGCGGCTGATGGCGACATTTCGGGTCAAGCTGAATGGCGAGACTGTGGCGATCGAGACAGTCGGCCAGGCCTACGGATTCATCAGCCGCCTCAGCACGGTCGAATGGATGGAGTTCAAGTCGTTGCACCGCGACGCCAGGGCCGCTCTTGAGGCGGCCGCTGACAGACGCGATGCTGACCGTGCAGGCGACCGCCGCGCTGCGCGCCCTGTTCATGCGCGCGGGGCTGCTCTGAAGCTAGACGCCCTCGTCCAGCGCCACCAATTCGCGCTTCTTGCGGAACGACGGCAGCAGCGGGCCGATCAGCAGCACCACCGCAATCGCCAGGCACGCCGCCGAGATCGGGCGCTCCACGAAGGTCCAGAGATCGCCCTGCGACAGGATCAGCGATTTGCGCAGGTTGTTTTCCAGCATCGGCCCGAGCACGAACGCCAGCACCAGCGGCGCGGGCTCGTAGCCGATCTTGCGCATGAAATAGCCGATCACGCCGAAGGCGATCATGACGTAGACGTCGAACACGTTGTTGCTGGAGCAGTAGACGCCGATGATGGTGAACAGGATGATCAGCGGGAACAGGATGTTGTAGGGTAATTTCAGCAGCTGAACCCACATCCCGATCAGCGGCAAATTGAGCACCAGCAGCATTGCGTTGCCGATATACATGCTGGCGACGATGCCCCAGAACAGGCCGGGGTTCTGCGTGATCATCAGCGGGCCGGGCTGCACCCCGTGGATGACGAAGGCGCCGAGCAGCAGCGCCATCACCACGTTCGGCGGAATGCCGAGCGTCATCAGCGGAATGAAGGCGCCGCCGGCGGCGGCGTTGTTGGCGGCTTCCGGCCCGGCGACGCCCTCGATCGCGCCATTGCCGAACCGCTCCGGCGTCTTCGACAGCCGCTTCTCCAGCGCGTAGGACGCAAACGAGGAGACCACGGAGCCGCCGCCCGGCAGAATCCCGAGGAAGAATCCAAGGATGGTTCCGCGCCCGATCGGCCCGGCGCTGGCCTTCCAGTCGGACTTGTTCGGCAGCAGGTGCGTGATCCTGGCGTTGATGACGTCGCGCTTGATGAGCTTTCTCGGTATTGATCAGCACCTCAGCGACGCCGAACAGGCCCATCACCACGGGCACGAGACCAATGCCGTCGATCAGTTCCAGGCGGCCGAAGGTCAGCCGCGGCTGCGCGGTGATGCTGTCGAGCCCGATCAGGCCGAGCACGATGCCGATACAGGCCATCAGCAGCGCCTTCGCCATCGAGCCCTGGGTGAGGAAGGTCAGAACCACCAGTCCCAGAACCATCAGGCTGAAATACTCCGCCGGCCCGAATGCGATCGCGACGCTGGCGAGCGATGGCGCCACCAGCATCAGCGCGATCAATGCGAACGTGCCGGCAATGAACGAGCCCAGCGCCGAGATGCCGAGCGCCGGTCCGGCGCGGCCCTGTTTCGCCATCTGGTGGCCGTCGATGCAGGTCACGACCGAAGCGGCCTCGCCGGGAATATTGACCAGGATGGAGGTGGTGGAGCCCCCATACATCGAGCCGTAATAGATGCCGGCCATCATGATGATGCCGGATTTCGGCGTACCCGACAGCGTGATCGGCAACAGCAGCGACATCGCCGAAATCGGGCCGATGCCGGGCAACACGCCGACCAGCGTGCCGATGAACACGCCGATGAAGCAATAGAGCAGGTTGATCGGCATCAGCGCGACGCCGAAGCCCTGTCCGACATTGAGAAGTGTTTCCATGTTCGGGATCCAGTCAACCGATTCCGAAGATGCCCGAAGGCAACTGGATCAGCAGCATGCGCTTCAGGACCCACCACATGCCGAGCGGCGACGAGCAAAGAGATCGGAATCGCCAGCGTCCAGCGCACCGGATCGACCAGACGCATCAAGCAGCAACATCAGCGGGATCGCGGAGAGCAGAAATCCGAGCCGGCCGAGGGCCAGCGAAAACGCGACAAGGCATGCGATGACCGATCAGCGGCTTGGTCCAGCGCGTGTTCTCCCAGCGCGAGCCGAAGGTCGGGCCGCCCTCGGTCACCGCCGCCACGATGATGGTGGCGGCGAACAGGCACATCAGCAGGCCGGTATAAAACAGCACATAGCCGGAGCCGGGATCGTTGATGGTGCCGAGCTTGAGCTTGAGACCCGACCAGACCACGAAGCCGCCGAGCGCGAGGCCGATCAGCCCGCCCCATAACTCGGAATTGTTGACGCGGAGTTTGACGTTGGTTGGATCGCTCATCGCATTCTTTCAGGCGTTCCCGGGCAGCAGCGCAGTGACTTTGGCGTTCACGCGCGTGTTCGAACCGCTATGGCGATGCACTGCAGGGCCAGGGTCTGTAACGCAAGTGCAGGTCCCGGTTCTGCGGTGCGGCGCTGAAGAAGCGCCGCACCGCGTCCGGGACACGATGCTCAGTTCTTCTTCTTCGCCAGGCCGAGCGTCTCGATCACCTTGAGTTCGGAGTTGGTGACTTCGGTGACGAATTTCTTGTAGTCCTCGGTATTCTTGTAGTTTGGCACCATGTCGAATTTGGCGAGTGTCGCGATCACAGCCGGGATCCTCGAGCGCCTTCTTGAAGGCGTCATGGAGTTTGGCGACGATCTTGGGATCCATGCCCTTGGGCCCGGCGATGCCGAACGGCGAGTTGTAGACCATGGGATAGCCGAGTTCCTTAAGCGTCGGCACGTCAGGGAAATTCGGCGACCGCACCGAAGTCCACACCATCAGCAGCCGCAGCTTGCCGGCATCGACCAGCGGGCGCCAGCCGGTCGAATTGGCCTGCAGCATGGTGTGCTGTCCGAGCACCGCGGCGTTGGTTTCCGCGCCGCCCTTGAACGGCACCTGCGTCAGCTTGATGCCCGCCAGGGCGGCGATCTGCTCCATGCCGATATGCAGCGAAGTGCCGGTTCCCGGCGTCGCATAGGTGACCTTGCCCGGATTGGCCTTGGCGAAATCGATCACGTCCTGCCACGTCTTGAACTGCGACTCGGCGTTGGTGGTGACGCCGAAGGTGTAGCCGGTCAGATGAATGATGTAGCTGAAATCCTTGGCGGGATCCCACGACACTTCCTGCATCAGCGGCAGGCGGAACACCGTGATCGGCAGTTGTGCGATGGTGTAGCCGTCGGGCTTGGAGGCCGCCGCCATGGTGGCCGGGCCGACCGTGCCGCTGCCGCCGGCCTTGTTGTCGATCGTGATCGGCTGGCCCAGAACCTTCGAGGCGCTGTCGGCGATCGCGCGCATCGAGAGGTCGGTCGATCCGCCCGCCGGCCATGGCACGATCAGGGTGATCGGCTTGGTCGGATAGTCCTGCGCGCCGGCGCTGGCCGACATCAGCGCGCCGAGCGTCGCCAGCACAATCGTCAAGCCAGTGCGTCGAATGATCATCGTTTTCTCCCTTGCGGCCCGCGCATCGCGCAAGCCGTTCTTATTGTTGTTCACTTGGGTTCGATCTTCCCCGAAAACGACGGAGATGAAAAGCGGGTAAATCAGGTTTCCGCCGGTGGAATCGAGCGCAAATGCCGTCGAAAGTGCTGCGATCATGCCGAGCAGTAAAAAACTGTCGCCTCGTCTCCCTTGCAGCCACCTGGCCCGGCCTGCGGTCATGCCTTGCGGCATGGCGTTTCTTCCCGCCATGATGGCGACCGGAAGCCGTCCGTCATTTCCGCTGTCTGCATCGCAGGAAAACCCAGCTTGAACTCATGCCATGTCATCGCCTGACGAGCCCGATGCCGATATTGTCGGCACGTTCGCCGGCATTCCGGCCTTACTCGATCGGGCGCCTGCCTTGATCGCGCGCGGCCGCATGCTCGACTGCGAATGCCTGCTCGGACCGCTCGATCATCCCTTTCATGTCTCGATCCGTGAGGGACGAATCGTCGATCTGACGCCGGCGCCGGTGCTGATGCGGTCCTGGCGTTTTTCATATCGCGCGACCGCGGTTGCCTGGGCGGAATACTGGCAGCCTGCGCCCCGTCCGGGATGGCACGATCTGCTCGCCCTGACCAAGCGAAAACGAGGCGACGCTGGAAGGCGATTTGCATCCGTTCATGACCCATCTGCAGTATTTCAAGGATGTGCTGGCATTGCCGCGGCCGCGCGGGCAGGTGCCGGCGTGACCGGCCATGTCGAGCCGATGGTCGGCCGCTACGTCCATGTCGAGATATCGGCGGCGAGACTGCATCGCATCTATTTCGAGGAGAACGGCCAGGGGATTCCGCTGGTGTGCCTGCATACCGCAGGATCCGACGGGCGGCAGTGGCGGCATCTGCTCGCCGACGCGGAGTTTTCGAAGGCCTTCCGCATCATTGCGTTCGATCTGCCGTGGCACGGCAAATCGAATCCGCCGGCGAGCTGGGCGGCGAGGAATACCGGCTGACCGCCGCGCGCTACACCGAGACGGTCTTGGCCTTCTGCGGCGCGTTGGCATTGCCAAAGCCGGTCGTGATGGGCTGCTCGATCGGCGGCCGCATCGTGCTCAATCTCGCAATCGACCACGCAGCCGAATTTCGCGCGCTGATCGGGCTGGAAGCCGCCGATTTCCAGGCGCCCTGGTACGATACCTCCTGGCTGAACCGACCCGATGTTCACGGCGGCGAGGTCTGCGCCGCGCTGGTGTCGGGCCTGATCGCGCCGCAAAGCCCCGAAGTCTCGCGAAACGAGACGCTTTGGGCCTACAAGCAGGGCGGCCCCGGCGTGTTCAAGGGCGATCTCTATTTCTACCGGGTCGACGGCGATCTGCGCGGCCGCACGGACAGGATCGATACTAAAGTATGCCCGCTCTATCTGCTCACGGGCGAGTATGATTTCTCCTGCACCCCCGACGACACCAGACGGACGGCTGCGGAGATCAGCGGGGCCAGCGTCACCGTCATGGAACAACTCGGTCATTTCCCGATGAGCGAGAACCCCGAACAATTCCGCCGCTATATCGCGCCGGTCCTTCGCGACATCATCAAGCAATCGGCACACACCAAGCAAGGAGAACACGTATGAAGCACGTTACGATGATCGGCTATGCGCTCGCCGCCACGCTATGCGCGGCGCCGGCGATGGCGCAGGAACTCACGGGAACGCTGAAGAACATCAAGGACACCGGCGCCATCACGCTCGGCCACCGCAATTCCTCGATTCCGTTCTCCTATCTGGACGACAGCCAGAAGCCGATCGGCTACGCGATGGACATCTGCTACAAGATCGTCGACGCCGTGAAAAAGGAGCTCAAGCTCGACAAGCTCGAGGTCAAGCTCACTCCGGTGACATCGGCGACCCGCATTCCATTGCTGGCCAACGGCACCATCGATCTCGAATGCGGCTCGACCACCAACAATGTCGAGCGGCAGAAGCAGATCGCCTACACCAACACCCACTTCCTGACCGCGAGCCGCTACGTTTCCAAGAAGTCGAGCAAGATCAACTCGATCGACGATCTCAAGGGCAAGCCGGTGGTCTCCACGTCGGGTACCACCAACATCAAGCAGCTCACCGAGGCCAGTGCCGCAAAAGGCCTGAACGTCAATATCATCCCGGCCAAGGATCATGCCGAAGCCTTCCTGATGGTGGAGACCGACCGCGCCGTGGCCTTCGTGATGGACGACATTCTGCTGGCGAGCCTGGTTGCCGGCTCGAAGGCGCCTGGCGACTACGTCATCTCGAACGATGCGTTCTCCAAGCCCGAGCCCTATGGCATCATGCTGCGCAAGGACGACCCGGCCTTCAAGAAGGTGGTCGATGCGGCGACCGCGGCGCTCTATACGGGCGGCGAGGGCCAGAAGATCTACGACAAGTGGTTTACCCAGAAGATTCCGCCGAAGGGCCTGAACCTCAATGTGCCGATCGACGCAAAGCTGAAGAACGAGTTCGCCAAGCCGTCGGATTCGCCGGATCCGGATTCCTACAAGTAAGCCGGCGTATCGAAGCTTCCGCCCATGCAATGGCCCGGCCATTGCATGGGCGAGCTTGGCGGCGTGTCGAACGGTAGGTCTTTGTGAGTTACAACTGGAACTGGAGCATCTTCTTCGAGCCGGCCCCGGGCGGGACCGGTACCTATTTTCATATGCTGCTGTCGGGACTGTGGCTGACCATCCAGACCGGGGTGTTCGCCTGGATCATCGCGCTGGCGTTCGGCTCGGTCATCGGCGTGCTGCGGACGCTGCCGTCGAGGACCGCCTCCTGGATCGGCTTCGCCTGGGTCGAATTCTTCCGCAACATGCCGCTGCTGGTGCAGCTGTTCCTGTGGTTCTTCGTGCTGCCGGAACTGCTGCCGCGCAGCTGGGGGCTGTGGCTGAAGCAGATGCCCCATGCGCCGTTCTATACGGCGGGAATCGGGATCGGGCTGTTCATGTCGGCGCGCGTCGCCGTGCAACTGGCCGCCGGCATCGCCTCGCTGCCGCGCGGGCAAAAGCAGGCCGCGACCGCGCTCGGGCTGACCACGGTGCAGGCCTATCGCTACGTGCTGCTGCCGATCGCGTTTCGCATCATCATGCCGCCGCTGACCTCGGAGTTCCTCAACACCATCAAGAACACCGCGGTCGCGATCACCATCGGCCTGATCGAACTGACCGGCCAGGCGCGCTCGATGCAGGAATTCTCGTTCCAGGTGTTCGAGGCCTTCACGGCCGCGACCGTGATGTATCTGCTGATCAACATCGTCGTCGTCACCGGCATGCGTTTCCTCGAACGCAGCCTGGCGATCCCCGGCTACATCTCGGGGAAATAGCGCCATGTTCGCCAATTTCGATTTCGACGTCATCCGCCGTTCGCTCGGCTACCTGTTTCTCGACGGCATGGCGTTTACGCTGACCCTGACCGGGCTGTCCGCGCTCGGCGGAATCATCTTCGGCACGCTGATCGCCCTGATGCGGCTGTCCGGCTTCAGGCTGCTTGGCCGCATCGCCGGGCTCTACGTCGACTTCATGCGGTCGTTGCCGCTGGTGCTGGTGATCTTCTGGTTCTATTTCCTGGTGCCCTATGTCGGGCAATGGGTGACCGGCGCCTCGCGTCCGATCAGCGTCGGCGCATTCACCTCCGCGCTCGTCACCTTCATCATGTTCGAGGCGGCGTATTTTTCCGAGATCATGCGCGCCGGCATCCAGTCGATCTCGAAGGGGCAGCCGGCCGCGGCCAACGCGCTCGGCCTGACCTACACGCAAACCATGCGCTACATCGTGCTGCCGCAGGCGTTCCGCAACATGCTGCCGGTGCTGCTGACCCAGACCATCGTCCTGTTCCAGGACACCTCGCTGGTCTATGTGCTGTCGATGCCGGATTTCCTCGGCGCCGCCGGCAAGGTCGCGCAGCGTGACGGCCGGCTGGTGGAAATGTACCTGTTCGCGGCGATCGTCTATTTCACGATTTCCTGCGCCGCCTCGTTCGGCGTCCGGCGCCTGCAGGCGCGCATCAGTATTGCCCATCATCCGATATTTCCGACCGTCAATTTCATGAGCCCCACCGAGGCCGACCCGGGCTAATTCGGAAAAATTTATGATCGAGATCAGCCACGTCGACAAATGGTACGGGCCGGGTTTTCAGGCGCTGAAGGACTGCACCACCCGTGTCGCCAAGGGCGAGGTGGTGGTGGTGTGCGGGCCGTCGGGCTCCGGCAAATCGACATTGATAAAGTGCGTCAACGCGCTGGAGCCGTTCCAGAGCGGGGAAATCATCCTCGACGGCATCAAGGTCAACGATCCCAAGACCGACCTGCCGAAATTGCGCGCCCGGGTCGGCATGGTGTTCCAGCATTTTGAATTGTTCCCGCACCTGAAGATCATCGAGAATCTGTGCCTGGCGCAGGAAAAGGTGCTGGGGCGCTCGCATGACGCGGCGGTGGCAAAGGCGGAAAAACTGCTCGACCGCGTCGGCCTCAAAGAGCATGCGCGCAAATATCCGGCCGAACTTTCCGGCGGCCAGCAGCAGCGCGTCGCCATCGCCCGCGCGCTGGCGATGGACCCGATCGCCATGCTGTTCGACGAGCCGACCTCGGCGCTCGACCCCGAAATGATCTCCGAAGTGCTCGACGTCATGGTCGACCTCGCCCGCGAGGGGATGACCATGATGGTGGTGACCCATGAGATGGGCTTTGCCAGCAAGGTGGCGCATCGCGTCGTCTTCATGGACAAGGGCGAGATCGTCGAGGATGCGCTGAAGGAAGACTTTTTCGGCAGCCCCCGCAGCGACCGCGCGCAGCAGTTTCTGTCGAAGATATTGTCGCATTAGGACTCGGTCGTCATTCCGGGGCGCATGCGAAGCATCGAACCCGGAATCTCGAGATTCCGGGTGTGGTCCTTCGGACCATCCCGGAATGACGGCGAGGGTTTATCGGCGTTAACAATTTGCGTATACAAGCGCCGAATCCACTTTGCTACCTGCAGGAGAATCCGCTTGGAACAGATCGCTTACGTCAATGGTTCGTTTGTGCCGATGTCCGAGGCCAAAATCTCGGTGCTGGACCGCGGCTTTCTGTTCGCCGACGGCATCTACGAGGTCGCCGCCGTGCTCGACGGCAAGCTGATCGACAATGCCTCGCATCTGGCACGGCTGGAACGGTCGGTCGGCGAGATATCGCTGGCGCTGCCGGAAACCACCGATCGCATCCAGGAGATCCAGCGCGAACTCGTGACGCGCAACAACCTCGTCAACGGCATGGTCTATCTGGAAGTGACGCGCGGCGCCGATACCGGCCGCGATTTCGCGTTTCCGAAAGGCGACGTCAAGCCGACTCTTGTAATGTTCACGTCGGTCAAGGATATCGTCAATGCCGAAATCGGCCAAAACCGGCATCGGCGTGATCACGGTGCCGGACCTGCGCTGGGTCCGGCGCGACATCAAGAGCGTGGCGCTGCTGGCGCAGGTACTGGCAAAACAGGCGGCGGCGGAAGCCGGCGCCGGCGAGGCCTGGATGATCGAGGACGGCAAGGTCACCGAAGGCGGCTCGTCATCGGCTTTCATCCTCACGCAGGACGACGTGATCGTGACGCGGCAGAACGGCAGCGAGATCTTGCCGGGCTGCACCCGCAAGGCGGTGGTGGCGCTGGCCGAGGAACACCAGCTTCGGGTCGAGGAGCGCGCCTTCACGATCGAGGAGGCGCTCGCCGCCAAGGAAGCCTTTGTCACCAGCGCCACCGTATTCGTGCAGGCGGTGGTGTCGATCGACGGCAAGCAGGTCGCCAACGGCAAGCCCGGCCCGATGACGGACCGGCTGCGTCAGATCTATGTCGATTTCGCCAGGGCGACCGCGGTTTGAACAACAGGGAATTGGCATCGATCACCGCGGCCCGGGCGGCGGATGACGAAAGATGCCAGCCTCAGAGCCGAAAAGCATCCTCGTTGTTTCGAGACGCGCACCCATGCGCTCAGCAACCGCACGAGAGGCGATATTCCTTAGGTCGATGAAACTGATAAGGGTCTTGAACCCGATTGTAGAATAACCGTACTCGCGCGCGCGCAAGGACGCTTCCGTCGCGAAACCTTTACCTTGCCCCGTCTTCAGCATGCCCCAGCCGACTTCAGGCTCGGGCCAACCTTCCGGAAACCACAACCCGGCATAACCGACAAATTGGTTCGTGCCCTTTTCTTCGAGCGCCCAGAAGCCGTATCCGCGGAGGGTCCAATGGCCAGCGTAAGCCGCCATTCGCCGCCAAGCATCGTTCCTGCGCACGGTCCGCCAATAAACGCCGCTGTGTCTGGATCGGCGTAGTATGCGGCAAACGGCTCAAAATCTGACTGCCTCCATTCCCGCAGTCTCAGTCTTTTCGGTTTCCAACGTGGGCACCATGGCGTTCCTCACGATGGGCGAGGTGGTGGCTATTCGACTTTCTGAAATTCTATCAACGGGGAGCCGGACCGCAAGTTCGGCAGGACTTCGCAGCCGTTGCGATCGCCTTTTTTCGAGGCACGGGTCTTGACCCCTACAGGTGCTCGCATCTAACGACTTTTCGAGGCCGGAAGCCTTGATCTGGTCCTCACCACCGTCAACCAGCGCGGCTTGATGGTGTCGGGGGCGTCAGTCGCCTGAAAGAAATTCATCCGGGGTTTCATGGTCGTTCGGTCCTCGGACTAGGATCGAGTAGCCGTTTCCCTGACGAACCGGTTGCGCAAGGTGCCGATCCCCGTGATGCCGACCTCGACCACGTCGCCGGCCCTGATGTCCGGCGAGGCGCCATCGGTGCCCATCCAGATCACGTCGCCCGGCCATAGTGTAAAATATTTGGTCAGTTCGACCAGGAACGGCACGATCCCAAAAATCATGTCGTTGGTACGAAAACGGCCGGTCTCCTTGCCGTTGACCTTGATGATGGTCTCCATCTTGTCGAGGTCGACATCGGTCTCGATCCACGGCCCCATCGGCTTGAAGGTGTCGGCATTTTTGGCGCGCCACAGCCCGCGGTCGGCCTTTTGCCAGGTCCGTTCGCTGACGTCGTTGCCGACGGTGTAGCCGAACACGCAGGACATCGCATCACGCTCGGTCAGATGCTTTGCCTTCTTGCCGATCACGACCACCAGTTCGCCCTCGTAATGGATTTTTTCGGTGGCGGTCGCCGGGATCACCACATCCTCGTCATGGGCGATCAGCGCATTTTGCGCGCGATAGCCAATTTCGGGCCGGTCCGGAATGTTCGGGACCGTGCCCGCCTTGTCGGCGGCCTCCTTGAGATGTTTCAGATAGTTCAGCCCGACGCAATAGAAGGTGCGCGGCATCAGCGGCAGTTCGATCTTCACCTCAGCCAGGGCATGGCTCTGCGGCGTGCGCTGCCATTCGCCGAAAGGATCGCCGCTGACCGCGATGACGTTGTCGCCTTCGACGATGCCCCAGGATGTCTTCCCGGCGGCAGTGAATTTGAGCCAGCGCATATTTTGTCCTCTTTATTCCGCAGCGATTGGCGGCTTGGTTTTCCATGCGCCGGCGGCCGGACGCTTCAAGCCAAGATTTTCGCGCAGCGTCTTGCCGGCATAATCCTTGTGGAACAGCCCGCGGCGCTGCAGTTCCGGCACGATGTGTTTCACGAAGTCGGCGTAGGAGCCCGGCACGATGGTTGCTGCAATGACGAAACCGTCGCAGCCCCGCTCGACGAACATCTCTTCCAGTCTGTCGGCGATCTCCTTTGGCCCGCCGACGATGGCATCGTGTACCTGGCCGCGCCCGGAGAAGGTGACGAAGTCGCGTGCGCTTGGATTGCTTTTGCCGGACGTCTTGAGTACGCCGTCCCGGATCCCCAGAATGCCTTGCATGCTCTGGAGTTCGTCGGTCGTCAGGGGCTCGTCGAGGCCCTTGGAGGCAAAATCGTAGTTCAGCGCCTCTGCCAACAGCGACAGGGCATCGATCTCGAGCGGCAGCTTGTCGATCAGCGCCATCTTGTCTTCGGCTTCGGCTTTCGTCGCGCCGACGACCGGCGTGGTGAGGTTGCAGAGGAACATCTGGTCGGGATCGCGTCCAGCCTTGGCGGCCTCGTTCTTGACGGCCGCATAACCTTCCTTGGCACCGGCGACATTGCGCGCGGCGGTAAAAATCACCTCGCCCCATCGCCCCGCAAAGCGCTGGCCGCGCCCGGAGGCGCCGGCCTGGATGACGACGGGGTGGCCCTGGCTCGAGCGCGGCACCGTGAATGGCCCGCGCGACTTGAAGAATTCACCCTTGTGATCGAGCCGCTTCACTTTCGCCGGATCGGCAAAGCGCCCCGTCGTCTTGTCCATGATCAGCGAGCCATCTTCCCAGGCGTCCCAATGGCCGAGCACCACTTCCATGAATTCGTCCGCCCGGTCGTATCGGAAATCGTGTGCGAGATGCGCGTCCTTGCCCATATTGTGGGCTTCGCCGTCATTGAGTGACGTGACGACGTTCCATGCTGCCCGGCCGCCCGACATCAGGTCGAGCGTCGCAAAACGCCGCGCGACATCGAACGGTTCGAAATAGGTGGTCGAAGCGGTCGATCCAAGCCCGAGTTTTTCGGTGGCCATGCCCATGCAGGTCAGCACCACGATCGGGTCCATCTTCACGCAGCGGATGCCATATTCGACGGTATGGGCGTGATCGTTGCCATAGCGGTCCGGCATCGCCAGCCGATCGTCGAAGAACGCCATGTGGAATTTGCCGGATTCCAGGATCCGGCCGATCTCCTGGTAGTAATCCGCCGACATCGAATCGTCGCGCGATTCCGGATGACGCCACGAGCTCGGCAGGTTGGTGCAGTTTTGCGCCTGCAGGAAGCCGACCATCACCATTTGCCGTGTCATGCTGCTCTCCGTATATCGGTCGGGCGCGACGTCATGCGAGGTCGAATTCGGCGGCGAGCTTGTACTCGCCGGCAAGCGCGCGCAATTTTTCCCAGGTGGCGTCCTCGATCTCGATGCCGGCGACCTTGCGCTGCTGCTCGCGGATATATTCGACCTCGCCCGGATAGAACACGCCGGACGGAGCCTTCCGACAGCGGCGTCTCTTTCAGATAGCGTGCGAACTCGGCGACCTCTTTCTTGAAGTCTTTTAGCGGCCGAAATGCCGCGACGTTGAACACCGCCATGAAGCACCCGTCATTGTGCCGTCCCGTCGGCTCGACCCCAAAGCCGAGGCCGGTGAGCAGGCCGCACAGCACTTCGACCATCGCGGCGAGGCCCGAGCCCTTGTAGCCCTCGCTGCCGCCGAGCGGCAGCAACGCGCCGCCCTTGCGGTATTCCCGGGGGTCGGTGGTCTGGCGTCCCTCGGCATCGACGATCCAGCCGGTCGGAATCTCCTCGCCGCGGGAAACCGCGAGCGCGATCTTGCCCGCCGCGACCGCCGAGGTCGCCATATCAAGATAAAACGGTGCCTTGAGGTCGGATGGTACCGCGATCGAAATCGGATTGGTGCCGAGCCGCGCTTCTCGTCCGCCGAACGGGGCCACGATCTTCGGCGACCGCCCGGAATCGGCGGTGGCGATGCCGATCATGCCGGCCTCGATCGCCATCAGGGGATAGGCTGCAAGCCTTCCGACATGGCTTTGCCGGAACACCGTGCAGGCCGCGACATTGGCGGTCTTCGCCTTCTCGATGGTCATCGCCATCGCCCTGGCGTTGACGTGAAACCCAAAACCCCAATGGCCGTCGATCACGGTGGTGGTCGGCGATTCCTGCACCACCGTCCACTTCGCGCCGGGAACGATATGCCCGGCCTTGATCCGGTCGATATAGGTCGGGATCGCGATGATGCCATGGGAGTCATGGCCGGCGAGGTTGGCGTTGACGCAGCCGACCGCGACCGCACCGGCTTCCTCCTCAGAGGCGCCGGCGGCCTTGAGCAGCGCGGCACCGATGCGGGTGAGACGGTCGGCCTTGACTGTCGGCATGGGGATCCTCTTCGGCGCCCGCGCGAGGTGGCGGGTCTTGCTTGTTGTCGCGGGAAGCATGGTCTCAAAGCGACGGCCCGATAGCAACCGGCCAAATTCTTGAGATGCCACGTTCCCTGAGCACTGGCTTTCGGGCGACCGTTTGGGTGCAATGCAAACTGGGTCGTGTCGCCGGTAACGGAGCGAGCAACGCGAGCGTCTCGAAGCATGGGCAGCAAGCGACTCACCGATGTCACATCGCCGATCCTAGAGAATGTCCCTGCAAGATCGAGAACCATACCTCGACCTCATTGAGCCACGACGCGCTGGTCGGCGTGAAATGAAATTTGCACATTGGGATCGGCCTTGAGCCAATCCTCGTTCTTCTTGCGGGTGTTGAGATTATCGAGGATGACGTGAAGCTGGCGGTCCGGAAAGGCCGCGGTGACGCTGTTCATGAAGTCGAGAAACTCGACACGGCGACGGCGTTTCGAATGCGTCGCGATGATCTTTCCGGTGGCGACTTCCAGCGCTGCAAACAGCGTTGTCGTGCCATGCCGCTTGTAATCGTGGCTCTGGCCGGTCAATGCGCGGCCGTTGGGCAACTTCAGATAGCCCTGCGCTCGCTCCAAAGCCTGGATCGAAGGCTTTTCGTCCACGCATAGCACAATGACCTTCTCGGCGGGGCGACATAGAGGCTAACCACATCGGCGGCTTTAGCCGTAAAATGCGGGTCGTTACTCTCGCACCAGGACTTGCGAGCCACGAGGTCGCTTCCAGGTGTTTCTCCCTGCCCGGGAACTGGCCCGGCCACGGCAACGAGGTCTGGCCGGCAAAGGATTTGAAAAAAATCGCCGCGCCATCGGCGTAACTGGCGCCGTCGCTCAATCCGAGTTGCGTGCACCATGCGCCCGGCAACGGGTCGCGAAGGCCGCGCGCCTCGAACGCCGGCCCCCACCACCAGCCCGGCGCCGGCGATCGATCCTCTTCAGGGATCGCGCGCCAGCGGGCGTATTCGGCCACGATGCGCTCGAACTGGATATTTGCGGCCTGATGCACGGTGCCTCCGGTTCCGATGATACGCGCCGCGCGGATGGCTACCAAGGCAATTCGATCATCGCTGCCCGTGCTGCCAGTGCGAGGTCACGTCGGCACCCGACTTGTTCAGGTGCACGTGCTGATCGACATGATCGACCCACGACACCGGAATGAAATGATGGTGCTGCCCGTCCGGCGAGCTCTGCCTGGTCAGCTTGATCCTGTCGCCTCCTTCGAGATGGTCGACCTTGCCGACGGTCTTCCGGTCCGACGAAATGACGTCCATATGTTGCATGATCTGCGAAGTATCGGCCATGTTTCGTCTCCCTGGCATGAATGAGGAGAAGAAACGCGTCAGCTTGCGAAAAGTTGCCGTCGGCGGCGCGGCAACGAGGCGAAGGCACAACGCAACTGCAGCATGAAAACCGCATTTACCTCGCGCGTGGCGGTGATAGGTTTTGCCCAACCAAAACAAACAGGGAGGACTTCTTCATGAAGCGCTTTTCGACATTCGCGGCAGGACTGTTGATCGGCGCCGCCGCCTTGCAATTCTCCAATGTGGCGTTTGGCCAGAGCGACGGCTGGGTGACACTGGTCGACAGCACCAGGATGGGCGACTGGGACGAGGTTGGCAAAGCCAATTGGGCGATGAAGGATGGCGCACTCACCGCCGACAAGCTCGATGGCAAGGATCGGTCGTATCTCGTCACCAAAACGTCCTACAAGGATTTCCAGATCAAGGCCGAGTTCTGGGCGGACGACGACGTCAACAGCGGCATCTTCATCCGCTGCCAGGATCCGAAGAAGATCGACGCCAAGCTGTGTTATGAAGTGAATATTTTCGACAAGCGCCCGGATCCGAGCTACGGCACCGGCGCGATCGTCGACCTCGCCAAGGTCGACCCGATGCCGAAGGCCGGCGGTAAATGGAATACCTACGAGATCACGGCAAAGGGCCCGCATCTCGTCGTCGTGCTCAACGGCCAGAAGACCGTCGACGTGCAGGACTCCAGACTTGCGAGCGGCCCGTTCGCGCTGCAATACGGCTCGGGCGTTCTGAAGTGGCGCAAGGTGCAGGTCAAGGCGCTGTAGAACACCTCTCTCGTGTCCCGGACGCGGCGCAGCGCCACTTCGGCGGTGCGCTGCAGAACCCGGGCCATTGCTACTACACTATCCTGGGCCCCGGCTCAGCAGTGCAGCACTTCGTGCTATCCGCTTCGCCAGTTGCAGGCATAACCACACCCACGAAAATCTCCTTCCCGCTGGTATTGTACACCGCACGCCGGGCGTGATTTTATCGCGACGGCGTAAACCAGGGACGGGGAGCAGGAATGAGGAAGCTCGGCGCGGCGGACACCTTTGGTGCTCGCGTTTCACGATGCGCCTTCGCCCGGCTGGCGGCTTCGTAGAGATGGCCGACGATTGCAAGACGATCAATGAGCTTGAGCTGACGATCTTGCTTCCCTGCCTCAACGAGGCGGAGACGATCGGAACCTGCGTCGACAAGGCCATGTCCTACCTGGCCAGCAGCGGTGTAAGCGGAGAAGTGCTGGTCGCGGATAACGGATCCACCGATGGATCGCAACAACTGGCGGCGGCGAAGGGCGCCCGGCTGGTTCATGTGCGCGATCGAGGCTATGGGTCGGCGCTGCGGCACGGCATTCTGGCGGCACGCGGTCGCTATGTCGTCATGGGTGACGCGGACGACAGTTACGACCTGTCACGTCTGGAATTTTTCGTGGCAAAGCTCCGCGAAGGTTACGATATCGCAATGGGCAACCGATTTCAGGGCGGGATAGCGCCTGGAGCCATGCCGTTCCTTCATCGCTACCTCGGCAACCCCGTGCTCAGCTTTCTCGGGCGATTGTTCTTCGGCGTCAAGGCAGGCGATTTCCATTGCGGCCTGCGCGGCTTCAATCGTGAAAGAGTCCAGGCTCTCAATCTCCACACCACGGGGATGGAATTTGCCAGCGAGATGCTGATCGCCGCGGCCGTGCGTTCCTATCGGATTTGTGAAGTTCCAACGACTCTCAGGAAGGACGGGCGGTCACGTCCGCCGCACTTGCGTACCTGGCGCGACGGGTGGCGGCATTTGAGCTTCCTGCTCATGCTGAGTCCGCGATGGCTTTTCATCTATCCCGGCCTCGTCCTCATGCTGCTTGGCGTTTGCCTGGCGGTGTTGCTGTTTCCTGGTCCGGTCCGGATTGCCGACGGATTAAGCCTTGATGTCCACACGTTTCTGGTCGGCGCGATCGCAATCCTGATCGGAGTTCAGACCCTCACTTGTGGTCTGATCGCGCAGCGGTTTGCAGTCAAGTATCAGCTCCTGCCCGAATCCGAACCGAACCGACTGCTGTCGCTCCTTACGTTTGAACGAGGATTGATCGTCGCGATTTCAATTATTGCTCTTGGGACAGCAGGCTTCATCTGGTCAGTCCTGACCTGGGCTTCCGTCGACTTTGGCCCGCTTGCATCCCCCATCGTCCTGAGAGTGCTCATCATCTCTCTCACAGGCATTGCGATCGGCGTGCAACTCGGGTTCACCGTCTTCCTGGCCGGCATCATGAGCATTCCGAACCGGCGCGATCAGACACTCGCCGCCATGGACCAGGACCCCTATGGAACACCGGGCCAGTAGCCCGGAGCCTCATGCCTTTGCTGCTTGCGCCATGAGGCTGTCGGCTTCCGATTCGGCCGGCCGCATCAGGGAAGCAAACAGCAGGCTCCAAAGCGAGAGCATGGCGATCGGGACCACGTAATACGGGTTGAAAGTGGGGTGGGTCATGAAGAACGCCACGTTCACCACGAGATTCAAGGCGGTGACAAGCGCTACCGATCTTGTGCCTCCCTTGTACAAGCGCAGGATCGCCACTACCCACACGCTGGCAAGGGCCAGCAGAAAGAACTGCAGGTCCGTGACATAGGCCAGCAGGACGCTGACATCTATTGTCGGAGCGCTCAAATCGTCGGGGGTGCCTCCGTACGTCGTCGAGAATGGACTGCCGGCATTGATCGCGTTGGAGATCAGGGTCGGCATGATTCCCGCCAGGAATCCCAGCGCAGAACGATCCGCCCTGCAGGAACGCTTCGAGTTTCCTCGATCGCAAAAAGGCAAAACCAAAAAACAGGAAATAGCCGGCGGAGAGAAACAGATTTGCCAGCCTGAAATTGACGGCGAGACCAATCACGAGGCCTGTCAGGATCGTCATGGAAATGCGATGGCGCTGCGGGGTCCTGACGAACAGATGCGCCGTCAAAAAGCCCGCGAGCGCGCAGACCAGCATGGTCGGCGCCATGGAATAACTCGCCTTGCTTGGATTTATCATCATGTACAGCGCAAGGTCTGCAAACGCCGCCGTCGTGAGGATCGAGAGCGCGGTGTTTGCGTAGAATATGGCAAGCAGCCCGAAACCGAAGATGGCGACCGTAGCCAGGCCAAAAAGCGAAATCACCTGGTACCCCGGTGGAAACATGGCCATCGCAAAGCCTGTTCCCGGCGGGTACTGGATGACGAATTTATTTGTAGCCGGCATCGGGGTGTGACAGGGGGGCGCCATCGGATTCGTCCCAGCCAGGCACATTCAACTCATTCATTTTTTTCGACAGATAATGATATTCATCTCCGGAAACGTTGGTGTTCAGGCCGCCGAGCCCATGCGTCTGAAAAAGATGCGCCTGCCGCAAATAGCAGAAGTCGTCGTGTACTCCTCTCAATTCCGACCAATGCGACATCGTCCAGATGTTGCTGGCCAGGATGAGGAAGAATCCGAAGCCGCAGATGGCTTTTAGATATTTGTTCATTCTGCCTCACGTCACAGGTATCGTCATGGACGCCGGTCCGCTCCGTCCAGCCGTGTCTTTGCTGATGCGTATCGTCATCAGAACCTGGATGCAATCTGTGAGATGTGAGCTGGCGGAGGCTCGAACGACCGGCGCCGCGGCGATCCGCGAGCGTTGGCCTTAGGTCGCGCCGGACGGCAAGGTATCGCGCGCCTTCAGCGGGTGTGCCTTGCGGTGCCAGGCCCAGGCGGTGCGGATGATGGTCGCAAGATCCGAATGCGCGGCCCGGAAATCCAGCGTTTCGCGCGCCGCGGTGGGGTCGGCGACCAGATAGGTCGGATCGCCTGCTCGCCGCGGTTTTATCAGATGCGGCACCTCGCGGCCGGTCTCAGTGGCGATGGCGCGGAGAATTTCGCGCACCGAAAAACCGGTGCCGGTGCCGAGATTGAAGGCGCCGCCGCCATGCCCAAGCAGAAGGAGCTTCAGCGCCGAAACATGGGCCGTCGCGAGATCGGTGACGTGAATGTAGTCGCGGATCGCGGTGCCGTCCGGCGTGTCGTAATCGTCGCCGAACACGGCGAAATCGGCGACATGGCCCTGCAGCGCCATCATGGCGCGGGGGATGAGGTGGGTCTCGTTGTCGCGCAACTCGCCGATGCCGCCGCCAGCATCGGCGCCGCTGGCGTTGAAATAGCGCAGGCAAAACGATCCGAGCCCGTACGCGGTGCGGTAGTCGGCCAGCACGCGCTCGATCATCCATTTGGTGGCGCCATAGGGATTGATCGGCGCGCAGGGATAGTTTTCGGGCAAGGCCTTGCTGTCGGCATTGCCATAGACCGCGCCGGTTGAGGAAAACACCAGCCGGTTGCACCCGGCGTCGCGCATCGCTTGCAGCAGCGACAGCGTGCCGGAGAGGTTGTTGAGGTAATATTTCTGCGGGTCGGCGACGGATTCGCCCACCAGGCTCGATGCCGCAAAATGCATCACCGCGACGATGTCGTGCTCGGCGAAGGCGCGCGCCAGCGCCGCCTGGTCGGCGAGATCGCCGGTCACCAGCGCGCCACTGACAAAACTGCGGTGGCCGGTCGAGAAATTGTCGAACACGACGGGCAAATAGCCGGCCGCCGCCAGCGCCCTGCAGCAATGCGAGCCGATATAGCCCGCGCCTCCGGTCACCAGAACAGCCGGACGATCACTCATGTCAGTCCTTCGGCGTACGGCTCTTGTTGAACAGCAGGAAGAGCGCGCGTGGATTGGTGGTAAGATAGCGCCAGAACAGCCGGCGCGGTTCCAGCCAGATGCGCCAGGCCCATTCCAGTCCGAGCCGCTGCATCCAGACCGGCGCGCGGACCCGGCTGCCCGACAGGAAGTTGAACAGCCCGCCCGAGGTCTTGATGACTCCGACATTGGAAAGCCGCTGCGTGAATGCCGCGACAAAGGCCTGTTCGTAGGGAACGCCGAGCGCCAGCCACAGAACATCCGGCGCCAGCGCGTTGATCTCGTCGACCTTGTCGCGCAGTGCGTCGCCGCGCAGAAAACCGTGTGAATGCCCGACGATCTTCAGTTCGGGATACATTTTCCGGACATTGGCGACGGCGGCGGCGTTCTCCGCTTCGTCCGCGCCGAACATGTAGAAGCTCAGCCCGGCGGCCTGCACCTTGCGGGCGACGACGTGAAACAGATCGGTGGTCGCGACGCGTTCGGGCAGCGGCGTCTTCGATCGCAGCCTGGACACGGTGACCAGCGGCTGGCCGTCGGCATTGATCAGGTCGGCGGCGCGGAACAGCCGGTCGGTCATCGGTTCGGTCGAACAGCGCGCCAGCACCTCGCCATTGGCCGAGGTCAGGTACAGGGGGCGGCCGACCCGGCGTACCGGGAACACCATTTCGATCATGAAATTCGCGGTCTGCTCGAGGTCGAGCACGGCGAGCCTTAGCCCGCCCAGCGAGATTTGGGGCACGCTGGCAGTAGCGGCTCTCCCGACGGGATTTGCGCGGCGCTCAAGCATACTGTCGACCTCGCTGTGGGTTGGCGGTCGCGGGATTAAGTTCATTCAGGACGACCCCGATCAGCTTGCGCTCGGTGCCGCCGAGCGCGGAGATGATGTCTTCCATGGCCTGGTTGACGTCGAGGTGGACGGGCAGGATGGCGACCAGGCCATCGCTGTCATCGAGCAGCTTGAGATCGTCGGCACTCCAGGGCATCGCCGGTCCGTCGAGGATCACGAGGTCGTAACCGCCTGCGGTCTGGGCCTGCGCGATCGCCTGTCGGATGGCGTCGCCGGATTTGCCGCCTGTCCCGGCGTCCTCGATCGCGGGCAGGATCGAGATTCCGTTCACTGTCTTGATGGCGCTGGAAGTCTTGCTGCCGTTGCTGAGCCAGCCGAGACGACCGGGTTCGCGCTTGCCGGGGAGCTTCATCCTGCCGGCGATGGCGCAGCTGGCGGGATCGGCATCGATCACCAGAACGCTGGCGCCGTCGCGGGCGGCCGCGAGCGCGATGTTCAGCGTGGCGATGCCGCGGTCTTCTCCGGCGCCGGCGCCGATCATGGTCAGCACCGGCATCCTGTCGGCGGGCGAGCGCCTGGCCGCGACGGCGCGAATGTCGCGCATGGCGTTGACGAAGGCCGTCCGCGGCAGGCCGGCGCGCAATGTCGGCCAGCCCATTCGCGTGACGTCGGGAACGCCGCCGAGGCTGAGGATTTCGCCGAGCGTCCGTACCACGTCGGATTCCTGCAGCCGCGCGATCACCGGCTTCCCGGGGGCTTCAATCGTTGCAGGTCGCGGTTCCTGCCGGGGTTGGTCGTCGGCCGCCGGCTTCGCAGGCGGAGCCGGTGTCCTGGTCTCGGTACGCGCCGGTTCCGGTGCGCGGCCATCCGGCGACAGCCGGCCGGACGCGGCGGTCCAGGCCGAAGCGGCGAACGCCCCCATCATGAAGCCGAGCATCGCGATCATGCTCATGGCCGGCGGGAAGGAGCGCCGCTGCGGCACGGTGGCCTCGCCGATGATGCGGGCCGACGAGGTGTTGAGGCTTTCCTGTTCCTCGGTTTCGCGCGAGCGCTTGAGGAAGGCCTGATAGACGTCGCGGCTGGCCTCGACCTCGCGTTCGAGTTCGCGCAGCCGCACCGACGCCTGGCTGAGCTGCACGCTCTGGCGCTTCTGGCTCTCCAGCGCCTTGTTCAACGATGCCTCGTATTCGCGGGCGCGGGTCAGGTCGTTTTTCGCCGACTGCGCGAAGCGCTCGACTTCCTCGCCGATGTTGCGGCGCAGGTCCTCGACCTGTTTTTCGACCTGGCGCAGCGCCGGATGCAGCCGCCCCAGTTCGCTGGTCAGTTCGGCGTGGCGCTTGCGCGCCTCGGCATATTGTGCGCGCAGATTGGCGATGGTCTGCGACTGCAGCGCTTCGGAATTGGCGCCGGCATCGCCGGACGCGCGGCGGCTGGCCTCGATCTGGTCGTATTTGGCCTGCGCGTCCAGCGTCAGCGCCCTTGCTGCAGCGAGCCGCTGGTTGCTGGCGGACAGCTGCTGGTCGGAGATCAGGGTGTCCTGGGTGCCGACGAAATT
Organism: uncultured Alphaproteobacteria bacterium; assembly: GCA_963706975.1. Taxonomy (GTDB): domain Bacteria; phylum Pseudomonadota; class Alphaproteobacteria; order Rhizobiales; family Xanthobacteraceae; genus Bradyrhizobium. Next base: position 117,018 of record CAVPOL010000044.1, on the reverse strand, counting down.
GTTCTGCGCCTTGTAGTTGTCGAGCGTGTTCTCGGCGTTGCGAAGCCGTTCCGACAATTCCTTCAGCCGGCCGGACAGATCGGTGGTCGCCCGCCGCGCGGCGCTGGCCTGCGACTTCTTGGATTGGCGAGATAGGTGCTGGAGATCGCGTTGGCCAGCATCGCCGCCTTCGCCGCGTCGTACGACCAGACGTCGATATCGACGATGAAGGTGCGGTCGGTCTTCTTGACGGTGATGTGACGGCCCAGCGCTTCCAGCGCCGCCATCTGGCCGAGCCTCGTGTCATCGGCGGAACGTAGTTCGATTCCGAACAGGCCGAGCAGGGAGGCGAGCGCGCCCTTGCCGCCGCCGCCGAATTCCGGATCCTTGTCGAGGTGGGTGTTCTGGATCACCTGCAGCAGCACGCTGTTCGAGGTGATCAGGCGCGCCTGGCTTTCGACCACCATGGCGAGGCCGCTGACGTCCTGGGCGCTCGGCGTCAGGTCGCGCTCGACCAGCTGCAGCTGCCGGGGATCGACATAGAGCTGGGCGGTCGCCGAATATTTCGGGGTCAGGCTCTTGCCGATCATGACCGCGGCACAGGCGCAGATCAGCCCGGCGCTCGCGATCGCGATCTTGCGCCGCCACAACAGCTGCGCGAGCTCCAGCAGATCGAAGCCGGCCAGCGATCGCGCCGGCGCCGGCGGCGCAGCGGATCCCGGCCGATTTATCGGTTGGTCATAGACCAGCATCGTCCCCAGCTTTCATTCGAACCGCCGCACGCACCGGCTGAGGGATAACTCCTCGGGTCACGCAACGCGCGCGGGGGTAACGCGCGGAACCAACGCAACAGGAAAAATTAACCATATCCATTGAGGGACTATTCACCGAAATGGCAAAAAAAGCGTTTAGCACGCCCGTACGGGTTCGGCCGGTCGGCGACGTCGTGGCTGTAGAAAATTAACCATCCATTAGAGGTTTCCGCCTCGTCGAAGCACATCGCGTTCATGGCTCAGATCTTTCTCAGGATCACGTGATAATCGCCGTGCCGGACATCGACCTTGCCCGGCAGCAGCAGGTTCATCGCCCTGGCGGCAGCGTCGATCAGCGCGGCGAAGGCGCGGCTTGCGAATCCGCATCTCGGGATATCGCGGGCTCTCATATTCCCTGCGGTAAATCATCTGCAGGCCGTTCGCCCTCGCGAAAGCCTCGAGCTTCGAAGGCGTGACCAGCGGGTGGTAATGGGTCGGAAACGGCGCCTGGCCGGGCAGGCCGGCCTTCTTGTCGCCGCGCACGTGGCGATAGAACCAGACGTGGAACCAGTGCGGCGAATATTTGGTGACGACGCCGGACAACGATTTCGGGTTCGGCGCGCCGATCAGGATCAGCCCGCCTGGCTTCAGCGACTCGCAAAACCGCAGCAGCGCCGCCTCGACGTCGGGAAGATGTTCGATCACGTTGTAGCAGATCACGAGGTCGAAGCTGGCGGGGGCGAAGCGATAGCTCTGGATGTCGCCGAGGATGGTTTCCTGGGCATAATCATTGTTGCGGATCTGGTCCTCGTCGATATCGACCACGGTGACGTGGGCCCGGCGCAGCACCTCGAGCGGCAGAAAGCTGGTCGAGCCGCCGCCGGCCTCGTAGATCGAAAGCCGGGTCCGGCGGCAGGCTGGCGCCGAGAACGCCGTGGACGGCGAGCAGGCTGTCGCGGGCCTCGCCGGGCGGCAGATCCAGCAGCGACTGCGGATGCGCGAGCGCGGCGGCCGGTGTGAAGGCATCGGCAGGGGTGGCGTGAGCGAGGTCGATGGTGACTGTCTTGTTCACTGGTTCTATCCAATATTTGTCTTGGCGAACTTGGTTCGGAAAAATGCGCATCGCCCTGCTTCAGCCGCAAGCGGGTGTGCGAGATGTCGAACGCCCAGCACAGCGCGCGTAGGTGACGACGCCGGCGCCGGCGAGGACGAGGCATGCGGTCAGATCGGAGACGTGCAGGGCTCTGTCGAGCGGCCGCGACCAGCAGCGCCATCATCAGGGCGGCGATGACCGTCAGCGCGGTTCGTCCGAGCGGGAACGGGATCGGAAATGCGCGGCGGCTGAGGATCAGGGCGCAGACAAAGCCGAACAGATCGGCGCCGAGCCGCGCCCAGGCAGCGCCGATGGTGCCGTAGGCGCTGATCAAGGCCTAGGACAGGACCACGTTGACGACGATGATCGACGCCGTGTTGATCAGATAGAAGGAGTTGCGTCCCGACAGCAGGAAGCTGGCGTGCAGATATTGCTGGGTCAGGATCTGGAAAATGACTGCGACCGCCACGATCGGCATGGTCTCGGCGGCCAGCGCGCGGAAATCGGCGCCGAGGACCACGTTGGCGATGTGGGAAGAAATGACCGCGAAGCCGAGGCATGCCGGCAACGTGATGCTCAGCAGCAATTCGACGCATTCGCCGAGATGCGATCGCACCGCGGCGCTCCCTGATTGGCGTGAATCTGCACCGCCAGAGGGAAAAGGCGGCGGCGATGCTGAACGCCGGCATCATCAGCGTCTGCCGGACGAGGTCGAGACCGGCGATATATTTTCCGGCATCGGCTGTGCCGACGAGATTGGCGATGATGAACCGGTCGGCGACGCTGGAGATCGCGAGCAAGGTGAGAGACAGCGTCAGCGGCAGGCCCTGTCTTTGCGGCGGCCACAAGGCCGGCGCCGTCGAATTTGAGAACCGTTCCGCGCCAGGCCGAACGCTGCACCATGACGGCGAGCAGATAGGCCAGCGCCGAAGACACCAACAGAAGGAGTCCGGTCGCGGCCGACAAAGGCTGCGGCGACGCCCAGGCAAAGTGCAGCGGCCGCGCGAACCAGCGTGGCCTTCATGGCGGTGACTACCATCAGCCGCGCTCGAACCAGTTCCTGCGTCAGTTCGAACAGCCCGATAGCGACCGCCAGTGCGACCGCGGCCAGCGCGCGTCCATGGCGTCCAGCCCGACCAGGCGGCCGAACACATAGGCCGCCGGCGCGGCGAAGCAGCCGACCAGATAGCCGGTCACGACCAGGCCGCGAACGTCGGTGCCGTTGTCCCTGGCGTGCCCGCTCAGGATCAGATTGCGAAACCACCCGGCCAGAAAGACGCTGACGACGGAGGCAAAGGCCATTCCAAGCAGATAGACGCCGTAATCATGCGGCGAGAACAGCCTCGTGAAAATGAACACGCTCAACAGCCCCAGCATTGCCGAGAGGATATTGGCGGTCAGATTGATGCTGGCTTGCCCGATCAGCATAGCGCGGCGAGCCCCGCGACCTGCTTGGGGCGATCGATGGAGGGTCGACAGCGATATTCTCCTCGATCGCGGCGCGGATGGTCGCCACCGGTGTGCCGGAGAAGGATGCGACCGAAAAGGCGACGTCATCCTTGTTAGCGCGGCGAAGCAACTGGTTCAGTTCATCGCGGTCGAGCTTCGGTTGGTCCCAATAGCTGACGCATGGCGTTCAGGCGACGTGCGGGTGTGCCGCGGCAAAGCCCGCGTCATTCTGACGAAATAGCCGTACAGCATGTATTCGGAGAATTCACGGGTTTTGCAGAGCGCCTCGACCCAATGCAGACCTGTGACGGACTCGATTTGCGAAGCCATCGCCTGGGTCGTCTGCTGATCCCAGAAGATGATATGGCCGATGAAGTCGGACGCCGGCAGCGGCGGTGCCGGCAAGCCGAGCAGTTCATGGCTGGTCTCGACCCAGCGGGCATGGCGGAGCTGGTCCGGCGTGACTTCGTCCGGCATGTTCAGCAGCGGAATTGGATTCGGATATCCGAATCGCGACAGGTCGAAATCCCGGAAGAACACGATGTCGGAATCGAGAATGCAATACCGCTGATGGGGCAGGGCGATCGCCGCGGCGATTTTTATGAGCTGCTGCACATGCCAGCCGCTCACCGGCTTGGCGCGAAACGACCACCAGAATTGGCGTCGCTTGCGTTGAATAATGCGGGGCATCGGCCGCAGCCAGCCGGGCAGAAATTGTGAAGCGGGAAGCACGACCCTGCGCTCGCTCGGAAGTGCGCGAACAACGACAAGTCGCAATCCGGAACCAGCAGATAATGCTTCGAGAATGATTTGACGTGGCGGTCGACACTCTCGCAGAGCAGGGTGCACAGTTCCAGATCGCGCCCGTATGTTGGGGTTAACAGCGCTACAGGGTTCATCGCGTAATCTCTCTGGCGGTAACATTCGGGGCACTTGGTGTCGCGGCCGTATCCTTGGATAACCTATGAGCAAGATCGGTGCCGGACAGTCCAGCGGCTTCCGGCGTTGTGTTGCAACTGGTTAAGGACCGGTTAATTCGTGCGCGGTAACCATCGCCGATGCATCCATCGGCGTACCGCAGGCGTGGACCGAATATTGCTATGACGGTCGCACAATGTTGAATCTCGCAACAAGCGCGCGGAATGCATGACCGAACAGATCTGATTTCCCGATGGCGCGGCGGATGCCGCAAAGCCTGGCGATCTCGGCACAACCCGACTGTTCGGAGCGTCCGCATTTGCGACACGTCTTCAGTTGCCTGCCGGGGCCGCTCGCCGGGAGCCGGCGCGGTTGCTGTGACCACCGCCGGACGCGCCCGGCCGACCAAATTGAGACAGCTTGTGTCACGATATGGCCGGGCGATCCCGTGCCGAGACATGCTGAACAGAGCCTGCCAGGGAAAGACAATGCAAGCGTTATGACCAGGAATTTCAGGAACGACAGGATGCCGAGCCGATGCCGACCTCTGAGACGACGCCCTCCGTCCCCCGCGCGCTGGCGGCGGCCTCGCCTGCGCTCGATCGTTCGGTTGGGCATCGTGGTCTGCATCCCCAGCTTTCGCCGTCCGCAGCATCTGCGGCTGACGCTTGAATCGCTCGCCCGTCAGCGCACCGATCGCCGTTTCGCGGTCGTGATCGTGGAGAACGATGCCGCCGGGTGCGGTAGTGTGCCCGTAGCCGCGAATTTCTGCAGGCCGGGCGATTTCCCGGCCTGTGCGTGGTCGAGCCGAGGCAAGGCAATTGCCACGCGATCAATGCCGCGTTCGAGACCGCGCTGGCGACGTTTCCCGCCGCGGTCATTTCCTGATGATCGATGACGACGAGATCGCCTCAAGGGCTGGCTGGAGCCTGATGATGCGCACCGCGGAAGCCTCCGGCGCCGATCTGGTCGGCGGGCCGGTGCAGCCCGATTTCGACGACGACAGCAAGCGCGGGCTTCGCCGCCATCCGGCCTTTCGTCCCGGCCTATGACTATCAGCGGCGTGGTGCCGATCATCTATGGCTGCGGCAATTGCCTGATCACCCGCGCGGTATTCGAGCGGCTTGAGACTCCCGCTTTCGATCTGCGATTTAATTTTCTTGGCGGCGGCGATACCGATTTCTTCGTGCGCTGCCGCCAGGCCGGCATGAAATTCCACTGGGCGGCGGAAGCCCTGATCACCGAGACCGTGCCGCAGAACCGGACCAGCCCGGGATGGCTGGCGCTGCGTGGCCTTCGCATCGGCGCGATCAACTATCACATCGAGGTCAAGGCGGCGCGGACGCCTGGGCGCGGGTGGGGCTGCTCGCCAAGATGCTCGCGATGCTGCCGCTGTCGCTGTTTCGCGCCGGGCGGCTGGCGGTGACCGAGCACAGGCGCTGATCGCGTTGCATCCGATCGCGGTAGCCGCGGGCAGCGCGTTGGCTGCGATCGGTATCGAGCCGCAGCCCTACAAGGCCTCGAAGATCGTGTCGTGAATCTTTGACCGCCAAGCTACGCTCCCGGACGCGGTGCAGCGCGCTTGGCGCTGCTCCGCAGAGCCGGGTGCCCAGCAAGCCCGCGAACAGATCGACCCCGGATTAGCAGCGCAGCGCGTCGCGAGGGCGACGCGCTGCGCAGCATGCCGGACGCTCTTGTTTACAGTTGCGCGCGCACCGCTTGCGCCGCGTCCTGCCACCAGCCGTCGAAATCGAACCGCGCCTGCACCGTCGGCCATTTCATCGCCAGCGCGATCCGGTCGGCATAGATTTCGTCCTCAGATCCCCGCGCCACCAGCACGATGGCGCCGCGGTCGATCAACTCCTTGAAGCGCGGGTGATGGTCGAATTCGTCCTACAGCGTAGGGCCGGTGACGATCAGCGGCCGGCCGGCCTGCACGCAGGTCAGCACGCTGGAGCGCCGCGCGGTGAGGCCCTCGTCGAGCGGATAGCAGAACGCGTCGACTTCGCTGAACAGGCCGAACACCTCGAGGTCGGAGGCGACATAGCCGCTGACCATGACGTCGTCCACGAGGCCCAGTTCGGCGACGCGGGCGCGAAACTCCTCTTCCACCCTGTCGACGCCGCGAATGAACGACCCGATATAGACGATCAGCGGTTTCAGTCCGCGCGCCTTCAACAGCGCGCCGATGTCTGAGCAGGGCTTTGGGCTGCTTGCCCGGATAGATCGAACCGAAATGCCCGACCACCAGCCGTCCGCTTTGCCTGGCCGCGGCCAGCCTTTGCCGCAGTTTGGAGTCGGCGATCCCGGCGGGCGCCTCGATGTTCGGCGGCAGCGGCGCCAGCACGCATTTTTTGGCGGTCCAACCGACCCAGCCGCCGGCGAGTTCGCGCCGCACCAGCGGCGAGAACATGACGATGGTATCGGCGAGCAGCAGCGCCGGAATATAGGTGATGCGGCGCAGCCAGTGCAGGCCGCCCCATTCGTGCTGAATCAGGACCACGCGCCGCCGCCGCAGCCGCGCCATCGCCAGCGCCAGCAGCGGCCGGAACATCACCCGCTTCCAGGCCACGATCGGGAAATTGCAGACCACGCTCTGCGCCGAACCGACGGCGCGCCAGATCTCGGCGGCCGAGCCTTCCGACCGCGTCAAAGTTAACGAAACGCAACTGCCGGGATCCGTTCTTTCGATGGTCTCCTGGAGCAGCCGGGTAAAATGACCGACGCCGCATTGCATCTGCGGTCCCGCGCCGAGAAAAAGCGCCTGGTAGGCTGGTTCTGAGGTCATCGTGCGGCGCCGGCGCCTTTTCTGAACATCGGCGTCAGCGATACAGGGCAGACATTATCGTACCGTAAGCGGCCGCGGCGTAGAGCGGAACCCTTCCTGCCGCTCGCGGGCCAGCGTTAACATCTGCGTAACACTCGCGCGGCCCTCTGCTTCGCAGCATCGGGCATGATCCTTGCTAACTGCAGGATGCAGCCAGTCCGGACGGTCCAAAGCGGGACATTGGTCGGGCAGTTGCTTCATGTCGGCACAAGCGCTGCCGAGGTTACCTGCCAAACTGGCGCGGGAGACAATCAATGAGCAAGGACGCCGTACTGACACACTGGGACGAAACCCATTCGTCGCTCTGGGGGCATAAGCCGATCAGGATCGCCCACAATCTTCACAAGTCGCCGCTGTTCTCCATGGACACGCTGGCAGGACTGATCGAGCGGTATCCGCGCGAACTCTACAATCTGGTCCAGACCGGCGCGCGCGAAAGCCGGCGGGTCTGGCGCGAAGGCGATATCGGCAATCTCTCCGGCAGGCAGGTGATCGACGCCATCGCGCGCAGGAACACTCTGGCTCAATCTGCGCAATGTGACGGATGTGGATCGCAGCTACAGCGCCATTGTGACGAAGCTGTTCGAGGAAGTCGCCGCCCGGATCCCCGGCTTCGAAATGCCCGAGCACAAGGCCGGCATCTTGATCTCGTCGCCGAAGGCGCAGGTCTATTATCATTCCGATCTTCCCGGTCAGGGCCTCATTCAACTGGTCGGGCGCAAGCGGGTTTTTGTCTATCCGTCCGACGCCGCCATTCGTCACGCCGGAATGCCTCGAAGACATCGCGCTGTTCGGCGTCGAAGTCGATATGCCTTACGCGGAATGGTACGACGAGCCATGCGGTGGTTTACGATCTGGAGCCCGGGCAGATGCTGCACTGGCCGCTGAATGCGCCGCACCGCGTGGAGAATCTCGATACCGTCAACATCTCGATGACGATTTCCTATACGGACGAAGCAGATCCGACGGCTCCAGATGGTGAATTTTACCAACGGCCTGATCCGCCACCGGTTCGGCTACCGCGCCAAGAGCCGCGCGACCGCAGGACCCTCGTTCCTGGCGAAACGGATCCTGCAGAAGCTGCTCCGCAACAGCGCCTGGATCAAGCGCGAGCGCAAGGCGCGGCAGTCCGTGGACTTCAGGCTCGACGATTCCAGGCCGGGCGACATCGTCGATCTGCCGCGAGCCGCCTGACCATGACCGAACTCGCTGTCGAGGGATCGATTCCGCAGGTTCGGGCCGCTGGCCCGGATTTTCGGGTTGAACTGATCCACGACTGGGACGAGGCCGCGGCGAAGCTGGAATGCGCCATGGCGCAGGGCCGGGCGACGCCGTTTCAGCACCGGCACTGGCTGGGAGCGTGGTATCGCTGTTTTGCCTCGCGCGAAGCTGCAAGACCGCTGATCGCTGTCATCAGCGATCCGCACACCCGGGACCTCGTTGCGATCCTGCCGCTATGCATTCGAACGCAACAGGGGCCTGCGAATTGCCGAATTCGCCGGATCGGCCGACTACAATGCACCGATCCTCGGCCCCGCATCGACCGGAAGCGCGGCGGAGACGGCCGCGTGGTGGCGCCACCTGTGCCGCGAACTGGCTCGCCTGCCTGACGGTTGCGATCTGGTTCGCTTCCGCAAGATGCCGGCGGCGATGGCTGGCTGGGTCAATCCGCTGGCTTCGCTTGGCTCCGTGCAGCCGAGCGCATTGACCGGACACCTCGTGCAGGTCGGCGAGGATTATGACGCCTGGCGTTACTCGCTCGAGAAGACCGTGCGGAAGGAACTCGAGCGAAGCTGGCGCGTCTTCGTCAAGCATGACGGCGCCGGTTTCAAGCAGCTTCACGATCCCGACGAAGCGTTGCGCACATTCGCCGCCCTGGAGGCCCAGCAAAGCGCACGAATGCACCATCTCGGGCTGACCCTGATTCCCTGGATGACGAGAGCAGCGCGGCTTTCCATCGCGAATTGATCGTCCGCGGATTGGCCGACGGCTATGTCGTGCTCACCGCGTTGACGTCAGGCGAGGAGATTGTCGCCACCTTGCTGGGTATCAGGACCGGGTCGCATTATGTGATGGTGCGGATCAGCAATGCAGGCAAGGCGTGGTCGAACTGCTCGCCCGGCCGGCTGGTGATCGAGCGGACCATGGCGATGCTTCACGCCGACGGCGTCAGAACGTTCGATTTCAGCGTTGGCAGCTATGACTACAAGCGGCGATTTGGAGTCAGCGACGTTGCGCTGGTCGATCTCATCGCTGCGTTGAGCTGGCGCGGCTGGCCGGTGATCGCCAGGGACAGACTGATGCGATGGATCCGGCGTTCCTGATCGCGCCACCGCTCATGGCGCTTCCTGCAGATGAATGACTTCGATCTTGCCGTTCTCGATCAGGATTTCGGTCGGCAACGGATGGCTTAGAAAGCCGACGGGGCTTGCCGTCCTGCCGTAAGCGCCCGATTGCAGCACGGCGATAAGGTCGCCTGCGGCGAGGTCCGGCATATCGACCTTCCGGGCCAGCGTATCGAGCGGCGTGCAGAGCGGGCCGACGATCGTCGCCGGCGATGTTTCCGTCGCATTCATGCGAGCGGGCGCGACGATCGGATAATCCCGCTTGATGATCTGTCCGAGGTTTCCGGACGCCGCGAGATGGTGATGCATGCCGCCGTCGGTGATCAGGAAGCGGGTGCCGCGCGAGATTTTCGCGGCATTGATCCCGGCGACAGTAGATTCCGGCCGGTCCTGCGAGAAAACGGCCGGGCTCCACCACGATGCGGGCGTCGGCAAGCAACGGATCTGACTTCAACTGTTGGCGCAGCGCGGGTAATCCGGCGGCACAGCTTCGCCAGATCGAGTTGTCCATCTCCCGAGAAATAGGGAATGCCCAATCCGCCGCCGAGATCGATGGTCTTCAGCGGTTGCCTGGCGATTGCCGCCACCCGGCCGGCGACGTCGATGCCGTGCCGCCATTGCGCGAGCAGCACAGCCTCTCGAGAATCTGCGTGCCCGGCGAAAAGATGCACGCCGCGCAGATCGAGTTCGGGCGCGGACTGCACTTTGCCGACGACCTCGCCGATGGTTTCCTCGTCGAAACCGAACGGCGCCGGCTTGCCGCCCATGCGCATGGCGCCGCCTTGCGCCGAGGCCACCGGATTGACGCGGATCGAGACCGGGACTGTCACGTTCAGGCGCGCCGCGATCGCCGTCAGCCTGCGCGATTTCCTCAAAACTTTCGAGGTGAATTTCGCCGATGCCGCCGGCCACGACGATCTCGAGTTCCCTGGCGCCCTTGGCCGGTCCGGCGAACAGAATGTCGTCGGGATTGACGCCAGCGGCTTGCGCCGCGCGGTATTCGCCGAGCGACGCGATCTCGACGCCGGCACCCTCGTCGCAAAACAGGCGGATGATCGGCGGCGGCCGGGTTGGCCTTGACGGAATAGTGAATCCTGGCGAAGCCCGACAGCGCGTCGGCGAGCGCTCGGTAGCTGCGGCGCATGACGCCGCCGTCATAGATGAACAGCGGGGTGCCGAAGCGCGCCGCCAGCTCGCGCACCGCAGACGCCGCCAATCACCAGGTCCGCGCCCGCGATGATCGAAATGACTTGCGGCCAGATCGCGAGCGAATGACTTCGGCTCAGGCGGCGGCATGCTGGCTCCGCTGCCGCGCCAGAAGCGGATAGTCGAGCTTGCCGTTCGGCGTCGTCGGCAGCGCATCGACCAGTTCGATCATGCGCGGCACCATGAATGCCGGCAACTGGCCGGAGACGGTTTTCAGGATGTCATGAACCGCGGGGTGGCGCCATTCAGCGGCACGGCGACGGCGTGAACCTTCTGCCCCGCCAGCGGGTCGGGCAGTCCGATCACCGCGACCTGCCGGAACGCGCCGGTCGCCATCAGGACCTCTTCGACCTCGGTCGGGCTGATGCGGTAGCCCGACGATTTGATCATGGCGTCGGCGCGGCCGACGAAGCTGAAAAACCCATCCTCGTCTTCCACCACGAGATCGCCGGAATAGCACACGATCTCGCCGCCCTGCGCCGCAGGCCGGAAGGGATTTTGACGCAGCACCGCGGCGGTATCCTCGGGCCGGTTCCAGTATCCCAGCGAAACCGTGGGGCCGCGGTGAACCAGGATGCCGGGCTCGCCAGGCTTGGCGCGCTGGCCATCGGGCTTGACGGCGAACACTTCGCATTCGGGAATGGCCTTGCCGATCGACGTCGGCCGCCTGTCGATTTCCTCGGGCGGCAGAAAGGTGGAGCGGAATGCTTCGGTCAGGCCGTACATCAGGAAGATGCGGGTGTCGCGCAGCATCTCGCGCAGCCGGCGTACCGTCTCGGAGGGCACCGCGCCGCCGGAATTGGTGATGTAGCGCAGCGTCGGAAGCGTGGTCTTGCGAGCAAGGGCGACGTCCTGGTCAGGATCGCCCAGATGGTCGGGTACGCCCGCGAGCCCGGTAATCGCGTGATCGCGAATGGCGCGGACGATCTCGTCGCCGAGCTGGAATGTGAACAGGACGGTGAGGGCGCGTTGCTGGATCGCGGTCAGCAACTGGTTGAGGCCGTAGTCGAAACTGAACGGCAAGATCGACAGGATCCGGTCACGCTCCGTGATCTCGAGATACTTGATGACGATCCGCGAGCCCGCCAGCAGATTGCGGTGGCTCAGCATCACGCCCTTCGGCTTGCCGGTGGAGCCGGAGGTATAGAGGATGGCGGCGAGATCCTCGCCGATCGCCGTATCGCTCCGAGCCGAACCGGCTGCGGTGTCCGCGCTACCTCCAGCGATTGCCTCGGCGCAAAGGATTTTCAGGTGGTCGAGTCCCTGCCAGCGCGGCCGATACTGTCTCGAACAACGCTTGCGAACAGATCACGATTCGCGCGCCGGAATCTTCCACGATGTGACGGATCTGCTGGGCGCGCAGCACGCTGTTGACCGGCACGAAGACGCCCGAGGCTTGGCTGGTGCCGAAGATGGCCCAGCACTCCTCAATGCATTTCGGCAACACGATGGCGACGCGATCGCCACGCGACAGGCCGTTCGCCCGCAGCGCTGCGGCGCACCGCGCGACCAATTGCGAGAAGGCAGCATAGCTGATCGACCGCTCGCCATCGATCAGCGCGGTCCTGTCCGCGTCGTCCTCGCGGGCGTCGAGCAGGTGATGAACGAGGTAAGGCGTCGTGGTCACAGTTTGCGCTCGACGAACTCGGCCAACTTGCCGGCGATTCTCCAGGTTGGAAGCATCAAAATCCTCATCTTCGAGGACGATGCCGAACTCGTCGCCGAGGAATGTCATCAGTTCCAGAAATCCGAGAGAATTGATCGCTCCGCTCTGCAGCAGGGGAGTCGTTGCATCGACATCCGCAAGCCCCGGAAACCTGTCGCGCAGGTAGCCGCGGATGGTGCGCAGAATGTCGGTCTTCTCCAGGATCACGGTATTGTTCACGTCAGACTCCATTGGATCAGGGGCTGGAAGGATGTCCTATCCGAAAAAGATCAATTCCGAGTAAGTGTGGTCGATCCGGTTTCGATCGGTCGCACCCTTGACATAGGTCGGCGCCGACCAGCGCGAGACAATGCCGCCGGCGGCGGCATCGGCGCGGTTGGCGTCCATCATCAGGAAGAGCATGCCGTTTCGCAGCAGGAATCGCGAAATGACCGAGAGGTTATCGACGATCAATTTCTTGCCGTCGGTCAGGATCACCCGCGCACCGGGAAGGTGCCTGCGGGTCATTCTGGAAAAAATCAGCGGGTGGTGATCGCTGCCATCCTGCAGGACAGCCACGACACAGCCGAGCCTGGCGTGCTGGTCGAGCGTCGCACGCAGATCGTCCGCCAGCTTTGCCTCGTCAACGGAAATCACGCGCGCCTGCTTGCGCGCGCGCAGCGCGGTCCATGGCAGCGGGAAAACCTGGAACCCTTCATTGAGGATCTCGAACCCGAGGCGCTGGTTGATCTGCTGCGCGGCCGCGCTCGGCGTCAGATCCGTGAAGACCGCCTCCTGCGCCACGACCTTCTGCAGCATGCGCGGCGCCAGCCAGCGATGCGGTTCATCGACGTACCATGCCGCCAGGTTGAATACGTTTTGCGCGCCGCCGGGACCTGATCGTTCGCCTGGAATGGTCAGGACGACGCCGACATCCTCGCCACCGATCGCCATCAGAAATCCGATCGCCTCGGCGTTGCGCCGGCTCGGCGAAGCCAGGATCTTCTGCAGGCCTTCGGCCCAGAACGATTTCGTCCTTTCCGGAAAACCTCGCGCCAGAACGGCGAGAGCCTGAACGGAATTGCAATCGTCGATGGGGCGAAGTTTCATGACAGGAATGCAATGATCAATCGGCAAATTGACGCCCGCTGCGTCCAGCCCATGTCTTAGACCGAATACGCAAATTTCGGTAGATCGGGCGTTCGGCCGCGACGGTGTTGCTGATGTTAACGTAAAGGAATGAGCGCGCGATTCTTCAACGGAAGATGTGTGCATGACGACGACGTCAGCCGGAATGCCCGAACGGTTAACGCATCGTTAACGCTACAAGATAAGGCGAGCGCTTGGCGCGCCCGCTTCGCGGCAACACAGCTAGATCTGCCGCACCACGCCCGGCTTTCCCGGCTCGCATTCCAGCGCGTCGCGGTCCCATTTCGCGGCATTGGCCGCGGCCTCGTAGCTGCTGTGCAGGAACTCGAGCAGGGCCTGGTCCGGATCGGCCGCCGTGCGCACGGCGTCATAGGGCAGGATGAATTCGCCGAGCGCCTCGCTGAAGAACGCGGCGTCGGGACGTACCTTGGCCGAGCGAAAGCCCGCGGGCTCGGGATAGGCGTAGCAATAGAACGCGGGGTAATCGATCGCACCGGAACCCGGCCAGAAGCCGGCGCTGCTGACTTCGTGCGAATAGGCCTCGGTAGCGACGTCATCTGACAGATGCGGCACACCGCCGGGATGGCGCGGCGCGCGGCGGCCGGAAAAACGTGTCACCGCGAGATCGAAGCTGCCCCAGAAGAAATGCACCGGGCTCGCCTTGCCGAGGAAGCCGGTTCGAAACTGCTTTAATACCCGGTCGACGTTGACCAGGATCCGGAAGAAACGACCCACGGCATCCGGATCATAGGAAGCGTGCTGGCGATCTTGCGAGAACCGGACCGGGTACGGCAATTCGTTCGGTGTCTCGTCGATGGCAACTTCGATCCCGAGTTCGGCGAGCGCGGCCATGACAGCGGCATGGAAACTGGCGACCGAATGCCCGGCCAATGCAAACTGCCGCTGCGCGCCGTCGCTGCTGGCAACGCGCATGGCATGGTCGATGAAGTCGAAATCGATCTCGAACGTCCTGTTGCCGTCGGGAATTGGCGAGGTCGTCAACCCGCGCGCGCTGACGTAAAGCGCGACGTGCCAGGAATGGTTCAGCCAGGGCGAGCGCACCAGCCTGATCTTGCCGATCACCTGGGTCCACAGATGCAGTGTCGCATAGGTGTTGCGCCATGCCGCGGTAGGCAGTTCCGGCCAACGGACATGCGGGGCCTGGTTCATACGCGGACTCGCTGATCTGCTCTGTCGCTGATGCCGTGACGACATGAGGCATCACGAATTGTCACGTCGTTTCACGAATCGGTGCAACCCGGGCATTGCCGCCGTCTCTGCGATGTGCAGAACGGACTGCGGCAATACCAGCGGCGCGCCAGCGCCTCGAGCGGTTTGCGAACCAATTGATAGACAAAAAGAATTTCGATCATGGCAATATCCGTCAATCCCCATAATCGAGATAGGGCGGCATTCCCGAAAGGGAATACCGCCCCTCGAATCAACCATGCAGCTTTTTCGCGGTCTCCGCGATCACGCGTCCTTGATAGCGCGCGCCCGCGAGTTCGTTCTCGCTCGGCTGGCGGCTGCCGTCGCCGCCGGTGATCGTGGTCGCGCCATAGGGCGAGCCGCCGGTGACTTCGTCGAGTTTCATCTGGCCGGCAAAGCCGTAATTCAGGCCGACGATGGTCATGCCGAAATGCAGGAGGTTGGTGATGATCGAAAACAGCGTGGTCTCCTGGCCGCCATGCTGGGTCGCGGTCGAGCTGAAGGCGCCGCCGACCTTGCCGTGCAGCGCGCCTTTGGCCCAGAGGCCGCCGGCCTGGTCGAGGAAGTTGGCCATCTGCGACGCCATCCGGCCAAAGCGCGTGCCGGTGCCGACGATGATGGCGTCGTAATCGGCAAGCTCTGCCGCCTTTGCGATCGGCGCGGCCTGATCGACCTTGTAATGCGAAGCCTTTGCGACATCCGGCGGCACCAGTTCCGGCACGCGCTTGATGTCGACGGTGGCGCCGGCCTCGCGCGCGCCTTCGGCGACGGCGTTGGCCATCGCTTCGATGTGGCCGTAGGCGGAATAATAGAGAACGAGAACTTTGGTCATGGGGAGTCTCCGTGATTGTTGAGAGAAAGGGAAGCCGTCATGGCCGGGCTTGACCCGGCCATCCATCACTTCAAGGAATCTTGCGAAGGGGATGGATGGCCGGGTCACCTGGCGCGAAGACGCGCTTCGCGCTTTTGCCCGGGCATGACGAGTGGTGAGCCTTACGTTGCGTCGACCAGCACCAGTTCGGAATCCTCCAATGCGGTGATCGTCAGCTTCGCCTCGTCCGAGATCGCGACGCCGTCGCGGGCGTTGACCCGCACGCTGTTGACTTCGACCGCGCCCACCGCCGGCACCAGGTAGAGGTTGCGCGTCTCGCTCCGGCGCATATTCCGCGCTCTCGCCGGCCTTCAGCGTGGTGGCGAGCACCCTTGCGTCGGCGCGAATCGGCAGCGCATCGTTGTCGGCCTCAAAACCGCTGGCGATGGTGACGAATTTTCCGGAGCGATCCGACTTCGGAAACGGCTTTGCGCCCCAGGTCGGCTGACCGCCCTGCGTGGTCGGCTCGATCCAGATCTGGAAGATTTTTGTGAGACCCGGTTCCAGATTGTATTCGGAGTGACGTACGCCGCTGCCGGCACTCATCACCTGTACGTCGCCGGCCTCGGTGCGGCCCTTGTTGCCGAGGCTGTCCTGATGGGTGATCGCGCCTTCGCGGACATAGGTGATGATTTCCATGTTGGCATGGGGATGCGCGGGAAAGCCGGTGTTCGGCGCGATCTCGTCGTCGTTCCACACCCGCAGAGAGCCATGGCTCATGTTGGCGGGGTCGTAGTAGCTGGCGAACGAGAAATGGTGTTTTGCCTTCAGCCAGCCGTGGTCGGCGCCGCCGAGTTTGGCAAAGGGTCTGAGTTCGATCATGGGATATTCCCTTGTGTTGGATCTGGGTTGAGCACGCCGCGCGCGGTTGCGCGACGCTGTTGTGTTTGATTACGCGCCGAAACCGCCATCGACGTTCAGCACGGTGCCGGTCACGAACGAGGCGCCGGGGCTGGCGAGGAACACGACTCCGGCGGCGATCTCTTCCGCGGTGCCGTAACGCTGCAGCGCGTGCTGGCTGCGCTGCGCTTCGGCAAAGTCGCCGCCGTCCTTCGGGTTCATGTCGGTGTCGATCGAACCCGGCTGCAGCACGTTGACGGTAATGCCGCGGGGACCGAGATCGCGCGACGCCCCCTTGCTGTAGCCGACGATCGCGGCCTTGGTGGCGGCATAGTCGGCCAGTCCCGGGAACGAGGCCCGGGTGGCGATGCCCGAGCCGATGGTGACGATGCGTCCGCCTTCGCCCATCAGTCTTGCGGCCGCACGGATCGCGGTGACGACGCCGTGGACATTGATCGCATCCTGGCGGGCGAGGGCTATCGTGTCGGTATTGACATCATCGACCGAGCCGCTGACCGCGACGCCGGCATTGTTGACGAGGATATCGAGCCGGCCGAAATCTTTGGCGACATCGTTCACCAGTTGCTCGACTTCGACCGAAGACGCCTGGTCGGCCTTGTAGGCGCGGGCCTGCACACCCTTCGCCTTCAATTGCTGCACGACGGCCTCGGCCTTGTCGGGGGAGGCGACATAGCTGATGGCGACATTGGCGCCTTCGTCGGCCAGCGCCCGGGCGCTGGCTGCGCCGATGCCCCGCGAACCGCCGGTGACGAGGGCAACCTTGCCTGTGAGTGATTTGGTCATTGGATTTCTCCGTTGTCTGAAATTCCGATGCCGTTGTGGATATGCCCATCCGGACGGGTTATAAATAGAAACTATCGAAACATATTGTTTCTTAAATCGAACCTGATGGTGTGCCCAAATGACAAAACTCCCCGACTTCGAGGGTTTCGCGATTTTCGCAAAAGTCGTGGAATTACGGTCGTTTGCGGCCGCCGCCTCCGAGCTGGAACTGTCCAGGGCGACCATCTCCAAGGCGGTGACCCGGCTGGAGCAGCGGCTCGGCGCCCGGCTGTTCAACCGCACCTCGCGGCGGCTCGCCCTGACCGATGCCGGGCAAAAACTGGCCGAGCGGGCGGCGCGGCTGCTGCTCGACGGCGAGGCGGCGGAGAACGAGACGCTGGCGCAATCGGTGGCGCCGCGCGGGCTGGTGCGGCTCGCGGTGCCCATGACCTTCGGCCTGAAAGCGGTGGCGCCGATCCTGCCGGAATTTCTGGCGCAATATCCGGATGTCGCGATCGACATGCATCTCAGCGATGCCATGGTCGACCTGATCGGCGAGGGTTTTGATGCCGGCCTGCGCATCGCCAGCCTGCCGGATTCGTCGCTGATCGCGCGGCGGCTGTGTGCGATGCCGCGCTACACCGTGGCGTCGCCGGACTATCTCGAGCGCCATGGCCGGCCGACCCATCCGATGCATCTCGCGCAGCACAAATGCCTCGGCTACGCCTATCTCTCCACGCCCGGCGTCTGGCACTACACCAATTCCGCCGGCGAGGAGGCGAGTGTGCGACCCGCCGGAGCGCTGCGCGTCAACAATGGCGAGGCGCTGATGCCGGCGCTGCTGGCGGGCCTCGGCATCGCCGACTTGCCGGACTTCATCGTCGGCGACGCTATTGCCTCGGGCAAGGTCGAAGTGATCCTGAAAGACTGGAAGCAGACCGAAGGCGCGGTGCATCTGGTAACCCCGCCCGGCGGCCCGCGCCCGGCGCGTGTCGAGGTGCTGGCGGAGTTTCTGGCAAAGCAATTGGCGAGCAGCAGGAGACGGACGTCATCGTCTTCACCCTCCCGGCCCTCCAGGGGATAGTGAAGAAAAGGGTACGGCTATCGCAACGACAGCGGGTTCGCTACGATATGACAAACAACCAAAACAAGATCACCGGGGAGAAACCGCCATGAACCGCCGCGAACTGTTGAAGGCCGCCGCCATCCTGCCGCTTTCGCAAACCGCGCTCTCGCATGCCGCCTTCGCGCAAAGTCCATATCCCTCGCGCAACATCACCATGATCGTGCCGTTCCCGGCCGGCGGCCAGGCCGATCTCGCAGCAAGGCCGGTGGCGCTGGCGCTGGAGAAAATTCTCGGCAAGCCCGTGATCGTCGACAACCGCGCCGGCGGCGGCGGCGGTTCGGTCGGCAATGCCGCGGCGGCGCGCGCCGAGCCCGACGGCCACACTTTGCTGATGACGCTGTCGTCGCTGGCCATGCTGCCGGAGGCCGACCGGCTGTTCGACCGCCCGGTGGCCTACGAAGTCTCGCAGTTCGCGCCGATCGCCCGCGTGCTGGCCGACCCCACGCTGCTCGCCGTGCCGGCCTCGGCGCCGTGGAAGACGCTTCAGGACTTGGTCGATGACGCCAAAAAGCGGCCCGGCCAGATTCCCTACGGCTCCTCCGGCCCCTATGGCACGCTGCATGTGGCGATGGAGATGTTCGCAGCCGCCGCCGGGATAAAACTGCTGCACGTGCCGTTCCGCGGCGCTGGCCCCGCGCTGACCGCATTGCTCAGCGGCACGGTGCAGGCGATGGCGTCGGCGCCGGGCACGCTGAAGCAGCAGGTCGACGACGGCAAGATGCGGGTGCTGGCGAACTGGGGCGCGCAGCGGATCGCGAGCTTTCCGGACCTGCCGACCTTCCGGGAGCTCGGCTACAAGGATGTCGAATTCTACATCTGGGCCGGGCTGTTCGCGCAGAGCGCGCTGCCGGCGCCGATCATGACCCGGCTGCGCGAGGCGATGGCGCAGGCGGTCAAAAGCCCCGAGGTGACAAAAACCTTCGAGACGGCGGGCAGCCCGGTGGCCTACCTGGACGCGCCGGAATTTTCAAAATTCGTCGCCGACGACAGCGCCCGCCTGATCGCGGCGGTGAAGAAGATCGGCAAGGTCGAGTAGAGGACCGCTTGCTGCCATGCTTCGAGACGCTCGCGTTGCTCGCTCCTCAGCATGAGGTTGTGGGTGTTTCAACAGGTTAAACCTCATCCTGAGGAGCCCGGCGAAGTGCAGCGAAGCCGGGCGTCTCGAAGGATGGGCAGCAATACCGATCTGCGATTCAGAGCACCAGGTTCGCTTTACGGCCTGACCTCGCAGACGTCGACCCATTCGGCCGATGTCAGTTCCGCCAGGCGCGCCGGCGCGATGCGCACCGCGCTGTGGGTCGAGCCCGCCGCCGGCACCACGATGTCGAAGGCTTTTAGCGAGACATCGCAATAGATCGGCAGCGGCGTCTTCAGGCCGAACGGACAAACGCCGCCGACTTCATGCCCGGTGATCCCTGCGACTTCCTCCAGCCCCAGCATCTTCGGCTTGCCGCCGAGCAGCGCCTTGACCTTCCTGTTGTCCATCCGCGAGGTGCCGGCGGTCACGATCAGCACCACGCGCTCGCCGACCCGCAGCGAAAGCGTCTTGGCGATCCGCGCCGGCTCGACGCCATAGGCTTCGGCGGCCAGCATCACCGTCGCCGAGCTCAGCGGCGATTCGATCACGGCGATGTCGGGAGCTGTTTCGGCGAAGAAGGCTCGGACGGAATCAAGGCTCATGTCGAAATTCATACTCCGGAATCATGTGCGGCGACCAGCGCGGGTAATTCCGACAGCGCATGGATGCGATAGTCGGGCGCGAGGCCCAGTTCGTCCATCTGGGTCCGGATCGCCTTGAACATCGTCAGCGGTGCGACGAGGTCGCAGCTTTCGCAGGCCAGCGCCATCGCCTCCGGCGTCACCCGCTCGATCCAGGCGACGTTGAGGCCGAACGCGCTGGCGCCGCAGGCATCCCACGGGTTCGAGGATACGAACAGCACCTCGGCGGGCTTCACACCGAGCCTCGTCTCGATCAGGCCATAGGCTTCCGGCGCGGGCTTGAAGATCCTTTGCGAGTTGATGCTGATGGTGGCGTCCAGCACGCGGTCGAGCCCGCTATTGGCGACCAGCGCGGTCAGCATGCCCGTGCTGCCGTTGGAGAGAATCGCCAGCTTGCGATCCTTCATCGCCGCAAGTGCGGCGTTGGCATCCGGATAGAGATCGAGATGCAGATACTTCTCCATCAGGCGTTCGAAAATGGCCTCGTCGTGTGGCAGTCCGAGCACCCGCAGCGTGTAGGCCAGCGAATCCCGGGTGATGACGGAAAAATCCTGATAGCGCCGCATCAGCGAGCGCAGCCAGGTGTATTCGAGCTGCTTGATGCGCCAGACCTGGGTGATGATCTCGCCATAGCCGGGATAGGCGGCTTCGGTGACCGATGCCACCGACTGGATGTCGTAGAGCGTGCCATAGGCATCGAAGACGACGGCTTTGATGGTCATGCAGCGTCCATGGTCACAACGGAGCGGAGTGTCGCGTCTTTCTTCTCCCCTCCCCGCGAAGTGTTCAGACCGGGGACATGGTGGACGGGTGTTCGGAGACATCGTGGACACTTTCGGGCCTGGGGTCGAGAGGCCGAATGTCGATAGTTGCAATTGTCTGGGTTCGGAAGACGACGTCGAAGACGCCATCCTGTGTAGTCGGTCGGAACGCGATCGTTTTGCCACGGAAAGCCTTGGGGACTTTGACGTTGCGGCCGAGCAAGCTGACGTGACCGCCCTGCTGGATACGCCGCACGATGTCGCCCGGCGCGTATTCGAAGGCAGCGACGGTCTCGACATAATCGCGCGGGCTCGGCTGATAGCGGCTGGCCGGCACGGCAAGCTCGATCGCCTCGTGCGGTCGCTGCGTGTTGTAGACATTGCGCCAGCGATCGAAGGCGCGTTCGGCAGCGGCCAGATCGGCAAAGGGCGGACCGGAAAGCACCTCGGCCTTGAGGCTGCGGTGGAAGCGTTCGTCCTTGCCCATGGTCTGCGGATGATAGGGCCGCGAGTGGCTGATCCTGATGCCGTGTTCGATCAGCCAGACCCCGAGCGGAGTGAACGGGCTTCCCGGTCCGTCGCCCCAGGGCGAACCGTTGTCGGTGATCAATGTCTCGGGCAGGCCGTAACGGCGGAAGGCGAGAACAAGCTGCTGTTTGACCGTCTCGGTCTGCTCGTTGCCACAGGCGGCAAGCACCACGGCAAAACGCGAATGATCGTCCAGCACGGTCAGCGGGTGCAGCCGGCCAGCGTGCAAGGCCACATGGCCCTTGAAGTCCATCTGCCACAACTCGTTCGGTCGCGCCCGCTCGAACCGGGTGTAGGAGCACTGACCGCCGCCATGCGCGCCCAGTTCGATACCGTGGCGCTTCAAAATCGCCGTCACCGTCGAGGGGACCGGAACTGCATCGTGCCCCAGATCCTTCAGCCGCCTGGCGATCTTGCGGCCGCCCCAGGCCGGATGCTCGGTACGCAGCGAAAGCACGGCTTGCTCGGTCGCCGCAACGCTGCGCGAGGGCGAATTCTGCGGCCGGCGCGACAACTCCTGAAGCCCAGCCATCCCGTCGAGTTGCCAACGTTCCAGCCATTTGTAGCCGGTCGTCGGGCTGATCCCGAACCGGCGGCAAAGCCTCCGAACATTGGCTCCTTCCACCGACGCCAACATCACAAACTCCAATCTCGCGTCCATACGGCATCCCTCGTGGAACGGCATCCGACAGCCTCCTTGATTCGCTGTCGAAAGTGTCCACGATGTCTCCGAACACCCGTCCACCATGTCCCCGGTCTGAACACGCAGCGGTGGGGAGGGGTCGGGGGTGGGGGGTCTATCGGCTGGAACCAATCGTTCGGTGAATGCCGCGCTACCCCCACCCCCGACCCCTCCCCACCACGCGCAAGGGCGCGTGGAGGGAGGGGAGTGAAGAGCATCGCCCCCTAGTGTCTGCCGCCGATCGTCGCGTCAAGGAATTTGCGAACCGCGTCGATCGATTGATCCGCCGCTGCCTGGTTGAATTCAAGGTGATAACCAAGATACTGAACCTGCGTCCGCGGGTTTGACGCATCGAAGGCATGACGGGCGCCCGGATAGACGACGAGGCTGATCGCTTTGCCCTCGCCCTTGCGTCGCGATATCCCGAAGTCGTCGCGTCCCTCCACCAAATTGCGGCACTCCACCGCCGGGCTCCAGTCGTCGAGTTCGCCGATCAGGATCAGGGTCGGCACCGTCATGTTGTCCTTGAAGCCAATGCAACGCGGATAGAAGGCGATCGCGGCGCGGAACCTGTTCTGCGCCGTTCGCTGGATCGCGCCGCGTTCGACCGACGTCAGCGCCAGCCAGCCGCCCTGCGCAAATCCCAGCGCGGCGACGCGGTCGGGATCGACCACCGGCTGTTGCACCAGAAAGTTCAGGGCCCGATGGGCATCGAAGGCGAGAGCGACCGGCGAGCCGCTGTTGCAGGTCGTCTTGAGGCCGCGCGGACCAAAACTGTCGACGGTGAGCGTGACATAACCCCAGGATGCGATCAGTCTTCCCCAGCGCTCATCGAGTTGCTGCCAGTCTCCATTGCAGCCATGCAGCAGCACCACGGCAGGCGAGCGGCCGGCGGCACGGGCTTCCCGGAGCAGGCCCTGCAGGGGCTGTGACGTGGCCAGCGGGTTCTCGAATTCGACCAGCCGTGCGGATGATTCCGGTGAGGCGGCGAAACACGCGGCCGTGCTTCCGGCCAGGAGGACTGTGAGGAAGGCCGCGAATTTGCAAAAATTCATCAGGAATGACCTTCCCGCCTGGCCGTGCACTCCGCCAATCGCCGCCGTCGCTTCAGATCCCCAAAAGCTTCCGCGCGTTGGCCTTCAACACTTTTGGCCTGATCTCGTCCCGGATCTCGAGCTTGGCAAAATCCGCCATCCAGCGGTCCGGCGTGATCACCGGCCAGTCGGAGCCGAACAGCATCTTGTCCTGCAGGATCGAGTTGACGTAGCGCACCAGGATCGGCGGGAAATACTTTGGCGACCAGCCGGAGAGGTCGATATAGACGTTGGGCTTGTGGGTCGCGACCGACAGCGCCTCTTCCTGCCAGGGAAAGGACGGATGCGCGAGAATGATTTTCAGGTCCGGAAAATCCGCCGCGACATCGTCCATGTACATCGGGTTGGAATATTTTAGCCGCATCCCCATGCCGCCGGGCATGCCGGAGCCGACCCCGGTCTGGCCGGTGTGGAACAGCGCGATCGCGCCGCCGTCGTTGATGGCCTCATAGAGCGGATAGGCCATGCGGTCGTTGGGATAAAACCCCTGCATGGTCGGATGGAACTTGAAGCCGCGGACGCCGTATTCCTCGATCAGCTTCCTCGCCTCGCGCACGCCGAGCTTGCCCTTGTGCGGATCGATGCTGGCGAACGGGATCAGCACGTCGAAATTTTCCGCCGCGATCTCCAGCATCTCGTAATTGTTGTAGCGCCGAAAACCGGTCTCGCGCTCGGCGTCGACCGGAAAGATCACCGCGGCGATTTTCTTGGAGCGGTAATAGGCCGCGGTCTCCGGCACCGTCGGCGGATGCTTGTTCGGCGACTTGAAGTAGTCGGCCATCTTCGCCTGAAAATCGTCATAGCCGTCGTCGCCATGCATGCCGCAGGGCTCTTCGGCGTGGGTGTGGATGTCGATCGCCACGGCGTCGTCGATATTGGGCAGCTTCAGTTTTGCCATCTTGCGTTCCCTCGGCGGCGCCGCTTGATTTTACAGTGCGGCGAATTGATTATACCATATAACAAATTCCGCAAGGCGGGCAAAATTCGGTGGACTCGCTTGCTGCCCATGCTTCGAGACGCTCGCGTCGCTCGCTCCTCAGCATGAGGTTGGGGTGTTTCAACAGGCTAGACCTCATCCTGAGGAGGCCACGAAGTGGCCGTCTCGAAGGATGGGCAGCAATACCAATTTGTGATTTCGGGTACCAGGGGAGAATGAGATGGCGCAAGCGCAAGCCTTCGAAACCGATTTCTGGAAAGACGCCAATCTGCGCAAGGTCTGGGACGACATCGTCCCCGGCGCGCCGCGCAAGACCATCCCCTACACGCTGACCAGAGAGGCGATCGAACTCTACTGCAAATCGGTCGGTGAGGATCATCCGCTTTATTTCGACGAAACTTACGCCAAAACCACCCGCTATGGCGGGCTGATCGCGCCGCCCTCGATCCATATTCTGCTGATGTTTTCCTGCACGCCGGCCGACGACTGGATGCGCACGCCCGGCACCGTCAATGCCGGGCAATCCTGGAGCTACAACATCCCGGCGCGGCCGGGTGACGTCATCACCCTGCAGGCGCGCGCGCTCGACAAGTTCATCAAGCGCGAGCGGCTGTTCGTGGTGCACGACAACGTCTTCTTCAACCAGCACGGCGAGGTGATCTGCTCGGGCCGCGGCTGGACCATCCGGCCGCAGTGAGGGAGCGATACACATGACAACCACGTTCGAATCCCTCAGCGCCGGCGACACCATCGACGGGCCGAGCTTTGCGGTCAGCCGCGAATCGATCCGCCTGTTCTGCGACGGCTCGCTCGACTACAACCCGCTGCATCTCGACGACGACTACATGAAGGGCAATTTCGGCAAGACCAATTTCGGCGGCATCATCATGCACGGCATGAACAATTTCGGGCTGATCACGCGGATGCTGACCGACTGGGCCTGGCCCGCCGGCGCCATCCACCGCCGCCTCGAAACCCGCTGGGTCAAGCCGGTCCGGCCCGGCGACACCATCCAGCCGACGGGCATCGTGAAATCGAAACAGGTCACGGCGAATTCGCGCTGGGTGCTGATCGACGTCATGGTGCGCAACCAGGCCGGCGAGAAGGTCGCGACCGGCGAGGCCATGGTGGAGTTTCCGCACCGACGCGGCGGCGTGAGCCGGGTTCGCGCCGGAGCGATCACGTCGTGGATCGAGCTGCGTCCTGGTGCCGGCGTCACGAACCCGACCGCCGGGTTGGCTGGCATCCCCACTTGCCGGGCACATAGAACGCAACGGCTTCTTCGGCCGGATTCCTGGTACATGAACCACGACCGCAACGTTGCCTACGCAGCAACGGCGGTCGATGGCGGCTGGCTTGGCATGCCGGTGCTGTTCCTTCATGCGGCCAATGACCTGATCTGCGACACCACGGGCTCCCGCCTTGCCGAACCGATGCGCGAAAACTGCTCGAACCTGACTGAAGTGGTGGTCCCATCGGGCCACTGGATGGCGCAGGAATGCCCCGTCGCAGTGAACGCGGCATTGGCGAAATGGCTGGCAACGAAGCTGGCCAGCGTCTGGCCGTCATGACCGGCGCCCGATGCCTGGACGGCTGCTCGCCCTGCCAATGTGTAAGCTCTCGCGGCAGTCATACCATCGCTGCTAGCACCAGGCTGACATGCTTGGGCAGCCAGACGACGCCTGCTCTTGGGCGAAGAGCGGGCTTGGCCGAAGGGCGCGCGAACGTCAGCTTTTGACCCGAAAGGGACATTGCGTCACATAACTTGCATGACGCCGCACCCGTCTTGCGGCCCGAAACTGCATAGACGAGGCGGGTACTTTCGGCAAGTTGGAGTGATGAACTACCAAGGGAGATCGGAAATGTGATGCGCTTCCGTGATGCCGGTAGCCGACCGCACCTTCAATTCGGTCGAGAGTTACCCATCGCAGACATCCATCCGCCGTTCTTTAGCGACAGGCCGTTCTCCCGGGGACTAAAGTCCTTTTATACTGGGGTCTCTCGGCGCTGCGGACGAATTCATATGAACCGACGCCTGTATCAGCATCGACACTCAAACACGGCCTCGCGTCGCAGGGTACTGTTCGGCGCGGTTATGCTGTTCTTCGCCGCGATCAGCACGGCGATGGGCGAACCGAAGCGTATCCTGGTGCTGCATTCCGTGGGCCGCGATTTCTCGCCATGGGCTGAACTTGCGAGAAGCTTCCGTGCGGAGGTGGATCAAAAATCATTGGAACCCATCGATTTCTACGAGGCGTCGTTGTCGAGCGAGCGTTTGGGCGCGAATAAAGACGAAGGCGCGCTCTCCAACTACCTTCAGGCGCTTTTTGCCGAACGCCGGCTCGACCTTGTCGTGAGCATCGGCGCTCCGGCGGCAACATTTCTCCAGAGCAATCGGCCGACGCTCTTTCCCTCGGTCCCAATGCTGCTTACCGGTGTGGAACAGCGAAGGGTATCGTTCGGCAAGCTGACCGCGAATGACACTGTGGTCGCGATCTCCAACGACATTGCGGGCGTGGGCAAAAATATCCTGAGCGTCCTGCCGGATACCAGGACTATTGCCGTTGTGGTCGGGAATTCGCCGCTCGAAAACTACTGGATGCAACAGGCGCAAGAGGCACTCGCGCCGTTGGCGAATCGTGTCGCATTTACGTGGTTCAACGATCTGCCGTTCGAGCAGATGCTGAAGCGCGCTGCCGAATTGCCGCCAAAGTCTGCCATTTTCTCTCCGCTGTGGGTAGACGCGGCCGGAGTTTCACATGAAGAAGTGAAGTCGTTGAGGAGGCTTCGTGCTGTCGCCAACGCGCCCATTTTCAGCCACTTCGATGCTTATTTGGGCGACGTCATCGTTGGCGGCCCGCTGGTGCTGTTTGAGCCGATTTTGCATAGTCGCAAAGCGGCAGTTGCGTTACGCAGGGGATCATACGCGAGGCTGCCACTTGGTCACCCAATTGAGCAACGGGAAAGCAGCAAAGGTTAGCAGCGCCGCGTGGACAAAACGCGCGAGTGTTGCCGTGTGGCTGTTTCTGTCGGCAGGGATACTTCTGATCGCAACACTACCGCTGCGGGCCGCCGAGCAGGAAACAAGGGTGCTGTTCCTCATCGCGACCCACCCCTATGTCCCCGGATTGATGGCCCTCGACAGCTCCATGCGGAGCGAGCTGGCCAAGGATCCGGTGCAAAAATTTCAATTCTTCTCCGAGTCGCTCGATGCGCAACGATTCCCCTTTGGTGACTTCGAGCAGGAATTCGAGGCTTTGCTGGCCAAAAAGTACAAGCAAACGAAAATCGACATCATCGTTGCGGTGACGAAGCCCGCGCTGGATTTCGCGACGAAGCACGGCGATCTGTGGCCAGACGCCAAGATTTTGTTTCACAGTGTTCCCACGCACTTGCTTGATGGCGTTCCGCTCACCGAGCGCATAAAGGGCGTGAGGGAAGGACGAAGCGTCGGAAAAACGCTCGATCTGGCTCACCGGCTCCAGCCGGACGCAAAGCGCATTCTCGTGGTCGCGGGGGTCTCCGATTATGACGAGGACTTCACCGACGAAGCTCGCAAGGTGATAGCTTCAAGGAACGAGTTGGCCGAAACACGCTATTTGATCGGCCTGCCGCAGCAAGAACTCGTTGATATAGTATCGAGGGAGCCGGCAAGTACGATCGTATTCTATCTCACGCAGTTCCGTGATCGCGAGGGGACGCCTTACACCCCGCGCGAGGTGCTCAGCGCCATCAGCGCCAATTCGTTGGCGCCGACCTATGGCATGTTCGATTCCTATTTGGGTCACGGCAACGTCGCCGGGATCGTTCAATCCTACGATAAGCTGGGCCGAACCGTTGCCAAGCTCCTGATTCAATTGAGAGCAGGGGCTACGGTCCCGGCCCTGACGGACGTGCCTGACCACTGCGTTGCCGATGCAAGGGCGCTGCGGAAATGGTCGCTGGACGAACGCAACCTGCCCGCAGGCTGCGAAGTCCGCTTTGCCGAATGGTCGTTTTGGCGCGAATACCCCTTGCAAACCTTCAGTGCGCTCGCGGTCGTCGTGTTTCAGGGCGGTCTGATCGCGTGGCTGCTACTGGAGCGGCGCCAACGCAAGCGGGCTGCCGAACAGGCTGGAAAAGCGCGGGTTGAGAGCGGTCAGTACCGCGAGAGCCTTGCGCATCTGGTGCGCGTTCATACGGTCGGCGAGATGTCGGCGGCGATCGCGCACGAGATCAATCAGCCGCTTGTCGCGATCAAGAATTACGCGCTCGCGGCGCGCCGGCGGCTGGCGAGCACGGCCGATACCGCCAAGGTCGAGGAATTGCTGGACAAGATCGGCGGGCAAGCCTCGCGCGCCGGCGACGTGCTGCACACACTTCGAACCATGGTGAAAAAGCACGAATCGGAGGTCGCGAGGACTGAAATCGGTCAGCTGGTCACGGAAGTCCTGAAGCTGGTGGAGATGGAAAGCCGCAGTGCCAGTGTTCGTTTCGAATGCGTCATTGCGCCCGATCTCCCGCCGGTATTCGTTGACGGCGTCCAGATCCAGCAAGTCGTGCTCAATCTGACCCGCAATGCCATCGAGGCGATGGAGGAGGCCGGGATTGCCAACGGAGTCGTCAGGATTGAGGCTTCCGGCACGAAGAATGAAATCACCATCAGTGTCGCCGACAACGGTCCAGGAATTGCCACCGACGACGCCGTGCGGATATTCGAACCATTTTACTCCACCAAGGGCGCGGGAGGGCTGGGCGTTGGCCTGTCAATCTGCCGCGCCATTATTGAAGGCCATGGCGGGCACCTGTCGCTGGTCCCGAATCCGGGCGGCGGCTGCATTTTCCGGTTTACCCTGCCCGTCAATCAAGGGAAATTGACGGCATGACCGAGCCTACGGTTTTCATTGTCGACGACGATCCGGCAGTCCTGGATTCGATTGCGGAGTTGGTGACGTCGGTCGGTCTGCGCGCGGCGACCTTTCGGTCCGCATCCGAGTTCCGCGCCGGCTTTAATCCGGCGCTTCCCGGCTGCCTCGTGCTCGACGTTCGCATGGCCCATACCAGCGGCCCGGCGCTTCAGGAGGAGCTCAACGCCATCGGCGCGCGCATTCCGATCGTATTCATCAGCGGGCACGGGGATATCGCGGTCGCGATCAAAACCATCAAGGCCGGCGCGATCGATTTTGTGCAAAAGCCCTACCACGACCAGCAATTGCTCGACAGCATCAACGAGGCGCTGCGGCGCGATGCCGAGAACCGCCGGGTTGCCGACGGCAATGAAGGGTTTGCCGAGCGGCTGACAACCCTGACCGAACGCGAGCGTGATGTGCTGGAACGGGTGGCAAGGGGATTGCCCAGCAAGGCGATCGCCCGGGAGCTCGACATCAGCTACCGGACGGTGGAACTGCACCGCGGCCATATCATGGAAAAGCTTCAGGTACGGTCCGCCGCGGAATTGATCCGGCTGGTGATCGAGCAGCGCAAGCCCTGAGCCTGGCGCCAAAACTACCATAAGGGTCATACGTAGTACCTCATATTGTTCGTTGCCACGGCGCCGATCATCCTGATCGGTGTGTCCTTTGACGTCCGTCGGGTCTGGCGCGGCGATCACCGCGTCGCCCGACCATCGTTAGCGGGCCCGGATGGGGGCTCATGGCCGAAACGATCTATCATCGTCGATCCGCTTCCAGACGAGCGTCGCCGTATTGCCGACGCCCTCGCGAACGAGCCAGTTCTTGTCGAGTGCTACGATAGCGCAGAGCAATTTCTCGATCAGGTTGCCGCATCCGCCTCAGGATGCGTGCTGGCGCCGCTCGATCTTCCCGGCATTGGCTTGCGTGCGCTGATGGACGAGATCAGCAACCGCCACCTTCCGCTCGCAGTCGTGGTGATCGGGCGCGATTCGGAGTTCGCGATCGCCATCGAACTGGTGCGCTCAGGCGCCTTCGATTTTCTCGAACACCCGTTTTCCGACCGGCGGTTGCGGTCGGTCATACGTAGCGCCATCGGCGAAGCGCCCGAGTGAGTTGCCGCTATATCGGTTGAAAAGGGGCGCTTTCGTTGCAGACCGGCCACAGGTGTTTCCACGTAGTCGAACACGTGCTCGCACCAATAGTCGAACGCAATTCTCTTTGCGTAGCGTCACGCCAGCGACTGAACGCTAATGTGCGTCGCGGGTCTTTTCAACTTGATAGCGGCCGCCCAGCGGGGGGTTAGCTAATGAATATTCTCGAAACTTTGGGGATACCCCGATCGCATCCTCGCCGATGGTGTTCATTCCCGGCGGCACGTTCCGCATGGGCTCGGACAAGCATTATCCGGAAGAAGCACCTGCGCATCGCGTTACGGTGGATGGCTTCTGGATGGACCGCCATCCGGTGACGAACCGGCAATTCAGGAAGTTCGTCAAGGCTACCGGCCACGTCACCGTCGCCGAGATTATCCCCGATCCAAAAGATTATCCCGGGATCCTGCCGCACATGGTCTACGCGGGCTCGCTGATGTTCTTGCCGCCCAACCATCCGGTCAACCTCGCGCGACTTCAGCCAGTGGTGGACGTTCGCCAAGGGCGCGCAATGGCGGCATCCCTATGGACCCGGAAGCAACATCCGTGGGCTGGACGATCATCCCGTCGTGCATGTGGCGTTCAACGATGCGCTCGCCTACGCGAAATGGGCTGGCAAGGATTTGCCAACCGAAGCGGAATGGGAGTTTGCTGCGCGCGGCGGGCTCGATGGCGCCGAGTTTGCGTGGGGCGATGAATTCACGCCGGCCGGCCGTCACATGGCCAACACCTGGCAGGGCGAATTCCCGCGCCAGAACGCCAATGCCGACGGTTTTGAACGCACGTCGCCGGTCACCGCCTTCCCGCCGAACGGCTACGGGCTGCACGACATGATCGGCAACGTCTGGGAATGGACGGCCGACTGGTATTCGCCAAAGCATCAGGCGGATGCGGCGAAGGCCTGCTGCATTCCGAAGAACCCGCGCGGCGGGCGCGAAGACGACAGCTACGACCCCCGAACGACCAATGTGAAAATTCCACAGAAGGTCATCAAAGGCGGCTCGCATTTGTGCGCGCCGAATTACTGCCGACGCTACCGGCCGGCTGCGCGCCATGCGGAGCCGGTCGACACCTCCACGAGCCATCTTGGGTTTCGATGCATCAGGCGAGGAGCCACTAACACATCATCAATCAACAGGGGAGAGTGACGCCATGTCTAACTCGCATACTGAACGACAAGCCACCTCACTGGCAACGCGCCGCGCAAGACAACAAGTTGGCACAAGAATCCTGCGCCGCGCTGCTTGGCGCGACGATGCTGATGTCGCTGTCCGGACCGGCCACCACACCGGCGGTAGCGCAAACACCGCAGAAACCAAACATCTCTTCATCATGGGCGACGACATCGGCTGGATGCAGCCGAGAATCTATCACCGAGGCCTGATGGTGGGGGAAACCCCCAACATCGACCGCATCGGGCAGGAAGGCGCCATCTTCATGGACTACGTCGCTATGCAGAGTTGCACGTCCGGCCGCAATGCCTTCTTCACCGGCATGTACCCTGTGCGCACTGGCATGATCCCGCCGCAACTGCCGGGGAGCCCGTCCTACCTGAGGCCTGGCACGCCTGCGGTCGCCAAGTTCCTGCTCGATCTCGGCTACAACACCGGCCAGTTTGGCAAGAACCACCTCGGCGATCACACCGATGCGCTGCCGACCGCGCACGGCTTCCAAGAGTATTGGGGCTATCTTTATCACCTCGACGCCATGCAGGGCGTGAGCTTCCCGGACATCAACAAGACGCCGACCGAGCAGGTCATCGCACCACCGTGCAAGAACACGCCGGTCCCTGGATTGCCCGAGGTTCCTGGAGCGGTGGACCCCAACACTGCAGCATACTGCATAACGCCCCCGCGACCGGTCATCTCGTGCAAGTCCTCCGACGGGACGGTGAAGAACCAGCGGTGCAGCGATGAGGGACCGCTGACGCTGGATCGGTCGAGAACCGTGGATGAGGAAATCTCGGCCAAGGTCATCGACTTCCTCGACCGCAATGATCCGCGGAGCACCAACAAGCCGTTCTTCGTCTGGTACAATCCGGCCCGGATGCACGTCTTTACCATGCTGTCGCCGAAGTACGAGGCCATGCTGGGCACCAAGGGCGGCAAGGACTGGGGCATCAACGAAGTCGGGATGAAGCAGTTGGACGACAACATCGGCGTCGTCCTCAAGAAGCTCGAAGACATGGGGCAGACTCAACAACACCATCGTCGTCTTCACTACCGACAACGGTCCCGAGACGCTCACGTTTCCGGATGGCGGCATTACGCCGTTCAAGGGTCAGAAAGGTGAGGCCTGGGAGGGCGGCTATCGCGCACCGTTGGTGGTTCGGTGGCCCGGCGTCATCAGGCCGGGCACGGTCAAGGACCAACTGTTCGCCGCGCTCGACTGGATGCCCACGCTGGTCGACATCGCCGGTGGGCCCAAGGGCGACGGGCTGAAGCAGCAGATCGAGGCCGGCCAGTATCCTGGCATCGTCAAGACCACGCTCGACGGCGTCAACCAGCGCGATTACCTGGAAGGCAAGTCGGAAAAATCGGCGCGCGAGATCTTCTTCTACTACTCCGGCTCAACACCCTCGGCCGTGCGCTACAAGAATTGGAAGATGTACTACACCATGTCGAAGTCGGGCGCGACCGCGTGGCTTGAGCCGCTGGTCAAGTACCACTTTACCCTTGTGCAAAATATCAAGCGCGATCCGTTCGAGCAAAACGTAACGTTCGATGGGAAGTCGGCCATGAGCATCGGCGGCGCGATCGGTGCCCCGTCCACCGCCTGGGCGTTTGACTTCAACATTCTGCCGCTCGGCCAGCAGTTGTGGTTGAAGCACCTGGAGACATTCAGGCGGTTTCCACCGCTGCAAGCTCCAGAGACCTTCAACCTCGATCAGGTCCTGCAGCAGATAAAGAGCTCCGACACTCACCCAAGCGAATAGCGGTTCGAGCATTGATGTGTCGGCGGGCGTCCCATCGTGGGGCGCCCGCCGACGACGGCGAAACTTCGTTTCTGTTGGGTGCCAACACGTGGTCGAATGAAGCGGCGTATGTCGGCTACTGGGCGCTTTTCGGACATGCCGGGACAGCCTGTCGGCGTCCGCTCACCGGGGCAAAGCAGACATCCCGCCGCAGATAGCGGGATGTCCGTCGCTGGTTCATCGCATCATTTCGCAGTGCTGCGCTTTACTTGCGCGATGTTGCATTAGTGGCGGTGATTTGCCCGACATGTCAAAATGTTTTCGCGGGCAAAGCATCCATGCCGGCGACCCCATTGTTTCTTTGCATGGGCGTTGTTTTCAATATTTTGGCCGGGAGCCAATGTCGCGTTGAGTTCCGCAACTCGCTACTCGGCCGGAACGCCGTCCGATCCGCGCACCCGCAACCTGCCGGGCCGTCCCTTCAGATGCGCACTCGGCGCCACCACGTCGGTGGCAAGACCAATCCGCTCCAGCAAGCGGATGGTGAGCCAGGTGTTGTCCATTTCCCACCAGCGGTGGCCGTGGCGCGCCGAGCGCGGGTCGGCATGGTGGTTGTTGTGCCAGCCTTCGCCGTTGGAGATCAGCCCGACCACGATGTTGTTGCGGCTGTCCTCGTCGGTCTCGTAGCTGCGATAGCCCCACAGATGGGTCACCGAATTGACCGCCCAGGTAATGTGCCAGACCAGCACGGTGCGGACGAAGACGCCGAACAGGAGAATGGTCACGCCGGTCTGCACGGCATCTGCCGGGGTGGCGCCCAAAAACCATGCCGCCAAAAAACCGGCGGCGAGGAACAGCGGCATCTGGATCAGATTGATCCAGAGCAGCCAGTTGTAGCGTTCCAGCGCGACATAGAAGCGGTCGCGCAAGATGTCCTTGGCATAGCGCTGGAAAATACCCAGCCGCGAGAGTTCGGGCTGATGAACCAGGATCCAGCCGATATGGGCCCAGAAGAAACTGGCCAGCGGGCTGTGCGGGTCGGGCCGATCGTCGGCGAACTGGTGGTGCCGGCGGTGGATCGCGACCCAGCGCGCCGGCGTCTCCTGCAGGCAGGACATCGCGACCACCACCATCGCGTGCTCCAGCCATTTCGGGCATATCAGGCCGCGATGGGTCAGCAGCCGGTGGTAGCAGAGGTTGATGCCGAACAGCCCGCACAGATGGGTGCCGAGGATGGCGATGACGAGCCCGCTCCAGCTGAAATAGCCGGGCATGAAGGCCAGCAATGCCGCGGCATGGTAGGCGGCGATGCCGATGATATAGGGCCAGTTGAGCTGAAACGGCCGCACGCCCACGGGCAGCGCCAGCCGCTCCTTCCCGGCGACCGGAATGGTATAGTCGGCGCCGGCCAGAAGGGCGGGTTCCGCGGGGACGTGCACGGTCGCCATGTCGAGGCGGATCCCATGTTTGCGCGAGACCCAACTCGGCTGAACAACAGTTCCAGATGCAGGTACGAATCCCGCCACTGGCGGAAACCTTTGACGAAATTGGTTAATTTTCCTTAACGGCTGCAGCGGGGCGAAATCTGGCCGGAATCTGCCGGAGCGCTCGATTCCGGCGCTTTGCATTGACATTCGGCCCCTCGATGGCCTAGAAACCGCGTGTCCCGGGTGGCTTGGCCGCTGGCGGGATTAATCTCATTTTGCCACTTTCGGCCTGTCCAACACGGCCTTTCAACGCATCAGGATTGTCCCATGAAGGTCCGTAACTCGCTGAAATCGCTGCGTGGTCGCCACCGCAACAACCGTCTGGTCCGCCGCAAGGGCCGGGTCTATGTGATCAACAAGGTCCAGCGCCGGTTCAAGGCGCGACAGGGTTGATTCTGGCCGTTCGGCCGCTCGCGAATCCCTGACATCACGGCTCTTTGACGTCTTGCTGCTTTGCAAGAGGGTTTTGCTGCGTCTAGACTTGGCCGATGGCATTGAGATTCCCCGGCGCCCGCCGCCCCCTCGCAGTTCTCCTCGCCGCGACTTTTGCCGCGGTGTCGGTTCCTGCGCTGGCGCAGGATCCAAGGGTCGTACCGCCAAAGAACCTGAAGAAACCGCCGGAACCACCGAGCAAGCTGCCGAAGGTCGGCGCCGACAAGACCAAGGGACTGGACTTCCTGTTCGGTGCCTTGAAGGCGGCGCCCGACGAGGCCAGCGCCAAGCATGTCGAAGCGCGAATCTGGGCGCAGTGGCTGCAGACCCCGAGCGATACCGCCGCCCTCCTGATGATGCGCGCCAAGGCCGCGGTGGATGCCAAGCAGATCGACGTCGCGCTGAAGCTGCTCGATTCCGTGGTCAAGCTGCGCCCCGACTATGTCGAGGGCTGGAACCGGCGCGCGACGTTGTACTACATGAAGAACGATTACACCCGTTCGCTGCAGGACATCGAGCAGGTGCTGATCCGCGAACCCCGGCATTTCGGCGCGCTGGCCGGCCTCGGCATGATCATGCAGGATATCGGCAACGAGAAGCGCGCGCTCGAAGCCTTCCGCAAGGCGCTCGCCATAAATCCCCATCTCGACAAGGTGCCGGAGCTGGTCAAGACGCTCACGGAAAAGGTCGAAGGCCGCGATATTTAATCGACCAGTTGATCGATTTTACAATCGCTCGGCTAACCACAGCATCACACGCCATATTGTGAGCCGGAACGCTTTCCGTTATCGCGCGATTGCTTGCCTCTGTCCTGGGAGCGAGACGATGAAACGATTGATCCTGGCCGGCGCGTTCATGGTTGTGGCTGGAACCGCCTGCTTCGCCGATGGGCAGTACTGGGTGGTCGGCAATCGCGCCACCAACCGATGCGAGATCGTGACCAGCAACCCGGTCATAGATCCATACGGCGGCAACATTTGGTTTGGTACCGGACCCTATAAATCCCTCGAAGACGCCAAGCTGGCGCGCTCGACCATCCGCGCCTGCCCGAAGGACGATCCGCCGGCGGACTAATGCAGGACGTTCTGGCCGCGTGCGGCGAGCGCGCCGTGGGCGACCGTCGCATAGACCTGCGCCAGTTCGGCCTCCAGCTGTTCGTTGACCAGCAGCAGCGCCTTCAGCGCGCCGCGGATATCGCCGTTGCAACTGGCCACGATCTGGTCGATGGCATTCTCACTGGTCTCGGAATTCATCGAATATCCTCCAAACTCTACCGCGAAATAACGTCCGTACCGGTCTGCGCGTTCCTGTGGATTGCGGGGACGGTGCAGGCGCGCCAAGCCAACGCCCGACAGGTAGCGGAAGCGCGCGCCGCGACTATATGGAGAACGATGTGACGCCCGCATGAAGGCGTACCCGCCGAAGTTCCGCAACTTGAGAAAATCTGTGGTTATCTTTCTGGTCCTGCTGGTCGCCCCGATCATGCTGTCGGCGGCGAAATATCTGCTCGGCGACCGTTCCGTGAATTGGCAACTGGCAGACCGTTCCAGCGCCGGCCTGTTGCCCCCGCCGAACCAGCAAGCCGACGCCGTGGTCCGGGTATTTGCCGCCCGGACGGTGCGCTGGCGCGGGATATTTGCGGTCCACAGCTGGATCGTGGTCAAGGACAAGGGCGCACAGACCTATACCCGCTATGACTATACCGCCTGGGGCGAGCCGATCCGGATCAACGGGTTTGCCGCCGATGGGCGGTGGTTCGGCGGCGTCCCCGAAACCATCGCCGCCGCCGACGGCGAGGCGGCGGAACGCATGATTCCCGAAAATCCGTGCCGCGGTCGAAGCCTTCCAGCCCAGGGCCTATGGCGATTACCGCGCCTGGCCGGGACCGAACTCCAACACCTTCGTGACCGCCGTCATGGCGGCGGTGCCGGAGCTGCAGGCCACGCTGCCGCCGACCGCCATCGGCAAGGACTTTCCCTATAACGGCGATGTATTCGGATGGACTGCGTCCGGGACCGGCGTTCGCGTCACGCTCGGGGGCTATCTTGGCCTCGCGCTCGGCTGGGTCGAGGGCATCGAGGTCAATTTTCTCGGTGCGGTGTTCGGCCTCGATCTGCGCCGGCCGGCAGTGAAATTGCCGGGACTGGGACGGCTGGGGTTCGGTGTTTGAGCCCGAACGCATCGCACATCGGTGATTGGCTCCGAAACCGTTGCCCGGTAGAAGCGTAGCTTGTCGGTGCCCAGGATCATCCGGACCCTCTCAATGATATTCTTAATCGTCGTGGCAACGCTGGCGGTGCTGGCGCTGGTCACGCAGGCCGGTGTCCTGCTGGTGCAGCGCAGCTATCCCGCGCAGGGAAAGATGGTCGAGGTAGCCGGCGCCACCCTGCACGTCGTCGATATCGGGCCGCGCGACGCCGCCGGTCCCCCGATCGTGATGATTCATGGCGCCAGCTCCAATCTCGAAGTGATGCGGCGGCCGCTGGGCGATCTGCTCGCGCGTCATCGCCGGGTCATCCTGATCGACCGCCCCGGCCATGGCTGGAGCACGCGCGACCGCGTGGAAGATTCAACACCGGTGATCCAGGCACGAATGATCGATGAGGCGTTGACAAAACTCGGCATCGGCAGCGCCGTGTTCGTGGTCCACTCCTGGGCCGGCGCGCTGGGCGCGCGGATGGCGCTGGATTATCCGCAGCGCGTCGCGGGCCTCGTGATGCTGGCGCCGGTCGCCTACCCCTGGCCCGGCGGCATCGGCCGCTACAACAGGATCATCGCCACGCCCGTGATCGGTCCGCTACTGGCTTACACCATCACGCTGCCGCTCGGCTATTTTCTGGCCGAGCCCGGTACCCGCAACGCGTTCCTGCCGCAGACCATGCCGGACGGTTTTGTCGAGGCGACGGCGACGCCGTTGCTGCTGCGGCCGCGCGAATTCATCGCCAATGCCTGGGATCTGGTGACGCTGAAGGATGCGGTGAGAGAGCAGGCGGCACGCTATGCCGGAATCACGGCGCCGGTGCTGGTGATCGCGGGCGACGGCTCGGACAAGACCGTTTCGACCAGCATCCATTCCCGGCCGTTTGCGGCCACCGTGGCAAATGCAAGACTGGTCGTGCTGCCGGATGTCGGTCACATGGTGCCGCAGGCCGCGCCCGAACTGGTGATTTCAGAGATCGACGCGATGATCGGCAAAATCGCTCACGGCAAGGCGGCTGCGGGTGCCAACTCAGGGCGCGACTCATTGGCGCGCAACCAGATACGGATTGATGCGAGCTTGACCAAGGCCAATTGGTTGGCCACGACGAGGCGAATGACCTGGAGCGGACATCGGCCAGCACCACATGTTGCGGTCGCGAAGGTGGTTTGAAACACTCGTGATTGCCGATACGATGCTGGCTGCTGAGCGAGAATGTGCATCAACCAGCGCCGGGGGGCGTGCATGAACCGATTTGAACCATCCGGTCCGCGGATCCGTTCTCGGATGGCGATTCATGCTTGAACGACTGTCGCATGGCGCGAAATCGGTGGACGCCAATTCGCTTGCGGCAGCACTCGATCGGTCCGGCGGTGTCGGTCCCGGTTTCAATACCTTGCGACTTGCGGCGGCCATCGCGGTGTTGCTGACGCACGCGTTTGATCTTTCCCACGCGGGTTATACGGTCGAACCGGTCAGGATTTTCTCCGGTCGACAGGCAAGCCTTGGCGGCATCGGATTCTATTGCCTGTTCATCATCAGCGGATTTCTGGTCACCGCCAGCTTCACGCGCTCGCGATCAATCTCCGATTTTGCGTGGAAGCGGGCGACACGGATTTTTCCGGGTCTCGTCGCCGTCACCGCGCTTGCGATGCTCGTTCTTGGACCTTCGGTTACGACGCTTTCACTGGGCGAATATTTCTCGAATGCCCGGTTCTACGCGTATCTGTCCAGCCTTACCCTGTTCGGCAGCTACGACCTGCCGGGAGTATTTTCATCGAATCCCGTGCCGAACGTGGTGAATGGCTCGCTGTGGACACTCAGGTATGAACTGATCTGCTACGTAGTTCTGGCACTGAGCGGGGCCGCCGGCCTGCTGCGTCGGGGCTGGTTTGTCCTGCTTGTGACGCTCGTCCTCATTCCCGCTGGATGGTGGGCGCGAGGCCGCCAGCTGTATTCATTCGCCCCGCTGGGGCTGGAGCTCGCGGACGCCTTGCGGATGAGCGCCTATTTTGCTGCCGGCTCCGCCGCCTATGTGTTCCGAAATGTCATCGTTCTGGATCGGAGGATGGCAATTGCAGCAGGGTTGGTTTCCCTGATCCTTTTGCGCGTCGGCTGCTTTCATCTGTTCTTCCCGGTGCTGGGCGCTTACCTCGTCGCTTATCTGGGTATGCAGCCGCGCCTGGGCTTTCGCATCCTGCTCGCCAACGATTATTGCTACGGAGCCTTCATTTATGCATTTCCCATCCAGCAGCTGGTCGTTCTGTTCGGACCGGATCATGCTCCCTGGTGGTTCAACGCAATCGTATCGCTGCCGCTGACGCTGATATGTGCCTATCTGTCCTGGCATGTGATCGAGAAGCCAGCCATGTCGCTCGCGCGCGAAACGCGAAGCCGAAACCTGATTGAGACGCGACCGTCCACGATCTGAGTTCCGGTGGCTGACCGGTTCGAGACGTTGAGCTGGACGTCGGAACGGTTGGCGATTCACTCCGGTTATGAGCACCAAAGCGGACGTCCGCCGACCCCTCCAAATTGATGAGTTCACGCCCTAAAACGTGCCACTGACCACGTTGTCGAGCGATGATCGGCTCCAACAAAAAAGCAGCGCGACGGCCTCCCGTCGCGCTGCTCCTGCTTGAATCCGGCCCGCCGGACCGGCAAAAAGCTCAGCTGTAGATTTCGAACAGGCCCGCGCCGCCCTGGCCGCCGCCGATGCACATGGTCACGACGCCCCATTTGGCCTTGCGCCGGCGTCCTTCCTGCAGGATGTGGCCGGTCAGCCGCGCGCCGGTCATGCCGAAGGGATGGCCGATGGCGATCGAGCCGCCATTGACGTTGTACTTGTCGGGGTCGATGCCGAGCTGGTCGCGGGAATACAGGCACTGGCTGGCGAAGGCTTCGTTGAGTTCCCAGAGATCGATGTCGTCGACCTTGAGGCCGTGGCGCTTCAGCAGTTTTGGCACCGCGAACACCGGGCCGATGCCCATTTCGTCCGGCTCGCAACCGGCGGCAGCCCAGGCGACGAAGCGGCCGAGCGGCTGCAGGCCGCGCTTTTCCGCGTCCTTGGCTTCCATCAGCACCACGGCGGCAGCGCCGTCCGAGAGCTGGCTGGCATTACCCGCGGTGACGTATTTGCCCGGCCCCTTGACCGGCTCGAGCTTGGCGAGGCCTTCCATCGTGGTCTCGGGCCGGTTGCACTCGTCGCGGTCGACCGTGTAGTCGACGATGCTCTCGGCCTTGGTCGCCTTGTCGACCACCTTCATCCTGGTCTTCATCGGGACGATTTCGTCCTTGAACTTGTTGGCCTGCTGGGCGGCGGCCATCCGTCGCTGCGATTCCAGCGAATACTCATCCTGGTATTCGCGGCTGAGCTTGTAGCGCTCGGCGACGATATCGGCGGTGTCGATCATCGCCATGAAGATGTCGGGCGCGGCCTTGAGCAGGTCCGGATCGATCGATTCCTTGGGCGAGCCGCCGCCGGGGATCGAGATGCTTTCGACGCCGCCGGCGACGATGCAATCGGCGCCGTCCGAGCGGATCGAGTTGGCGGCCATCGCGATGGTCTGCAGGCCCGAGGAGCAGAAGCGGTTGACCGAGACGCCGGCGGTCGATTTCGGCATGCCCGCGAGCAGGGCGGCCTGGCGGCCGATATTGGGCGCGCCATGGGCGCAATTGCCCATGTAGCAGTCCTCGACATACTCCTTGCCGACGCCGGCGCGCTCCACGGCATGCTTGACGGCGTGGGCTGCCATCGACATCGGCGGGGTGATGTTGAATCCGCCGCGCCCGGACTTCGCCAGCCCGGTACGGGCATATGAAACGATAACTGCTTCACGCATTTTTTTGATCTCCCTTTGAGGTGGCCGATTATGCCCCGTAAAAGACTGTATTCGTAGAGAATTCTCATCGCCGGTGGCAAAATTTCGCCTGCCGCGGCCTGCGCATTCCGCGAAGCGAAATCAGCGGCCGGCTGATGGTATGCGGCGACCCGCAACACGTCGCGGCTCTAGCAGAAACGGCCTTCAAGTAAAGCGCGGGCTGTTACCTCGGGCAGGGAATTTCGTCCCGTGGACCGGCTGGCCTTTTAGACCGATAAACCGTAATTTTCTCCAGTCATTGAGAGAGCCTCTGGACCCGGTGGCCAGCAACCGATGGCGATGACGGCAGACGAAATCCTGGTTCATTCGGCGCTGGAGCGATGCGTTCGCGACCAGGCGCGATCGCTGCTGATGATGCAGGAAGCGAGCCCGCGGATAGCATCGCTGTTTGCGACCCAGCAACGCTGGTTGATGGCGCACGCCGCGTTAGCGCAATATTTCCGCGGCGAGGCGAGTGATCCGGGCGCCGGGGTGCTTGCCGAACGTTTCCTGGAGATCATCGCGCGCCATGAGCTTGCAAGCCGCAACACCGCGTCGGCTTTTCTCAAGGAGATGTTGAAATACGACATCATCCGTTTCGTCGCCGACAGCGCGGGCAGGCGCAACCGCCCGCTCGAGCCCGCGCCGGCGGTGCTGATGGCCCTGTTCCAGTGGCACGCGCTGCATCTTGCGACCCTGGACGGGCTCGATGGCGGCGCAAGGGTGGCGAGCTTCCGGGCCCGGCCGGCATTGCTCGGCGCGATCCAGCCTCGGATCGCCGATGGCCTGATCGGCTCGGGCGATGTTCGCAAGCCGGAGCGGACCTTCTCGCTGTTTACCTGGGTCGACGAAGGCGGCATCGTGATGGACCGCCTGATCGTCGGCTGCCAGCAAGGCGCGGACGGACATGCGCGCATTCCAACCGACGTGACGTCGATTTCCAGACTGGCGCAGCGGCTCAATCTGTCGCGGACCCAGCTCGGCCGCAAATTTGCCGAGGCCGAGGCGATGGGAAGCCTGGGCTGGTCCGGGCCGCGCGGGAAATCTCCGTTGTGGGTGTCGGCGGACTTTCGGCGCGAATATCACGCCGCGCAGGCCGTCAAGCTTGCGATCATCGACGCCGCTTTCGCGGCCTGTGTCATGCCCGGCCGGCCCATCGCGGCGCCGGTCTCCTCGTAAAGCGGCGCTACTTGGTCTTGCCGTCCTTGTCGTACTGGCGCAGAAACGCCCAGAGGTCGCCCGCCTCTTTCTCGTTCTTGATGCCGGCGAAGATCATCTTGGTGCCGGGAATCTTCGCCTTGGGATCCTTGATGTATTCGAGGAATTCGTTCCTTGTTCCAGGTGATCCCGGAATTCTTGTTGGCATCCGTATAGGAGTAGCCCGCGGTGGTGCCGGACTTGCGGCCATCGATGCCGTTGAGTTCGGGACCGACCTTGTTCTTGGCGCCTTCGCCGACCGCGTGGCAGGCGAGGCATTTGTTGAACGAGGTCTTGCCGGCGGCGGCGTCCTGCGCGAGCGCAGCCGATCCACTAGCAATGACGGTGATGGCGGCCAGCGCCCCAAAAATCTGTTTTCTCATGATTTGCTCTTTGTCCGTGTCCAACCCTGCGGCCGTTGTGGCACGGTCCGCTTGGGGTGGACAAGCCACCAAACGTATGAGGGTTGCATGGATCCCGCCTGCGTTTCGGGATGGCCGGCATTCCCGGCGCGCCCGTCCTTTGGCGGCCTACCCAAAGCGTTCCAGACGTGCTTGATTTAGCATGATAAATCCGCCAGGGCGGCGGCGCTTGCGCCGCCAGGCGTGGTTCGGAGAAGCAGACATGACCATCATGATGCCGGCGTCCGACCAGGCGGTCCTGGCGCGCCGCGACGAGATCGTGGCGGCGCTGCGCGCGATCGTGCCGGGCGAGGGCGTGATCGACAGTCCCGCCGAAATGGTGCCCTACGAGTCCGATGGCCTGATGGCCTATCGTCAGCCGCCGATGGTGGTGGTGCTTCCGGACACCACCGGGCAGGTCTCGCGCGTGCTGAAATACTGCTTCGAGCAGGGCATCAAGGTGGTGCCGCGCGGTTCCGGCACCTCGCTGTCCGGCGGCGCGCTGCCGCTGGCCGACGGCGTGCTGCTGGGGCTCGGCAAGTTCAAGCGCATCCGCGAGATCGACTTTGATAATCGCGTGGTGGTGACCGAACCCGGCGTGACCAATCTCGCCATCAGCCAGGCGGTCTCCCATGCCGGTTTCTATTATGCGCCCGATCCGTCGTCGCAGATCGCCTGCTCGATCGGCGGCAATGTCGCGGAAAATTCCGGCGGCGTGCACTGCCTGAAATACGGCATGACCACCAACAACGTGCTGGGCTGCGAGATCGTGCTGATCATCGGCGAAATCATCAAGGTCGGCGGCAAATCCGCCGAGACCTCGGGCTACGACCTGATGGGCATCATCACCGGCTCCGAAGGCCTGCTCGGCGTCATCACCGAGGTCACGGTGCGGATCCTGCAGAAGCCGGAAACCGCACGCGCCCTGATGGTCGGCTTTGCGCAAGTCGAGGCGGCCGGCCAATGCGTGGCCGAGATCATCGGCGCCGGCATCATTCCGGGCGGCATGGAGATGATGGACAAGCCCGCCATCCACGCCGCCGAGGCCTTCGTCCATGCCGGCTATCCGCTCGACGTCGAGGCGCTCCTGATCATCGAGCTCGACGGTCCCGGCGTCGAGGTCGACGAGCTGATCAGCCGGGTCGAGGCGATCGCGCAGGGCTGCGGCTCGACCACCTGCCAGATTTCCACTTCCGAAACGGAGCGCAATCTGTTCTGGGCCGGCCGCAAGGCGGCGTTTCCGGCGGTGGGGCGGATTTCGCCCGATTATCTCTGCATGGACGGCACCATCCCGCGCGGCGCGCTGCCGCAGGCGCTGTCGCGCATTCGCGGTCTCTCGGAGAAATACGGTCTGCGGGTCGCCAACGTGTTTCACGCCGGCGACGGCAATCTGCATCCGCTGATCCTCTACGACGCCAACAAGCCCGGCGAGATGGACAAGGCCGAGGCGTTCGGCGCCGATATCCTCAGGGTCTGCGTCGAACTCGGCGGCGTGCTGACCGGCGAGCACGGCGTCGGCGTCGAGAAGCGCGATCTGATGCCGGAGATGTTTTCACGAGATCGATCTCAACCAGCAGCAGCGGCTGAAATGCGCATTCGACGCCGCAGGGCCTGCTCAATCCCGGAAAGGTGTTTCCGACCCTGCACCGCTGCGCCGAACTCGGCCGCGTCCATGTCCATGGCGGCAAGCTGGCGTTTCCCGACATTCCGAGGTTCTGATCCGGCTGAGATTGCTTTCCAGCCTTTTCAGGCCCTGCAACGACCGCGAACGCGCAGCGCTACGCCGACACTCTCTATGACAGAGCGCAGACTTGTCATGCGCGAGTTGACAACCGATCAGCTGCAGCCGACAGCAATTGACAGCGGTCAACTTATAATTGAGTTTGTCTGGGATAAAGCAAATTTCATTTCAAGCGCACCCTTCGCGCAAATGAGCATTTGGAAAGGATCGTGCATGGGCAGCGCGGACGGCTTCATTGGCGTCATAGGGCAGATCAGCACCCTGGTCGGCTTTGGAATGGAATTGAAAAGCATTTTCGCAGGCTCCGCGCCGCTGACCATCGACGATATCCAGACGGCTGTCCGACAGGAGGTGACCGCCGCCCTTAGCGAACGGCGTTTGAGGATGAAATCATCAACGCATCAGCGACACTGCAATCTGTGCAGGATTTTATGTCGAACGACTACCCTATTGCGGTCGGTCAGGGCTCGAATCCGTTTGATATCAACTCGCTGAGCGGCCAGACGATTGGTCCGATACTCCGCGATATCGAGCACGACTTGAACGCTTTGCGAACGTTTATGGATACGAACGACACCAAGACCGCCGCAACAGGAATTTCCGTCTCTCTTGGGCTGCATCTGTACAAGTCGATTGTTTATCTGGAGCGTGCCAAATTCGGCGACGCGCAGACCAACTTTGCCGATATGCAAAGCTACGCGCGGAACGGCATTCGAGATATTGCGCCCCGTCTGGCCAAGCTGGTCGAGGCCCGATTTGCCAGCCTGGTCTACTTCAGCGA
Source organism: uncultured Alphaproteobacteria bacterium (assembly GCA_963706975.1). GTDB lineage: Bacteria > Pseudomonadota > Alphaproteobacteria > Rhizobiales > Xanthobacteraceae > Bradyrhizobium. Next base: position 72,052 of record CAVPOL010000044.1, on the reverse strand, counting down.
CGACAACCCCAACATGGAAGACGGCGACCGCACGAAGATCAAGGAATACTGCACGATCGATAGTTTGCGTGATACCCCGCGAAGGCGGGGTATCCGGTGTTCCGCGCCCTCTGCGATCGTAGCTCGGCGGCTGCGATTACTGGATCGTCCGCGTTCGCGGACGATGACCACAGCGTTTTGGCTGCTGGTGCAAGAAATGCAGCGGAATGTTCAAGGATTGGGGGGACCGCCTGTGCCCGGCCGGCGGCGCGCACGATCCCTCCGGCAGCGGCGCCTACAAACTAGATGTTGCGCCGCCGTTGCCTGGCTCCGATGTGCTGGGACTGCCGGACGCGCAGGATAATTGGCGTTGGTGCGGCAAGTGTTCGGCCCTTCATTTCGGCGCCGGCGCCAGCGTCTGCCCGGCGGGCGGCGTGCATGATTCGACTGGTAGCGAAAACTACTGGCTCAATACGCTCGGCTTGTTGCCGGAGCCTTCGTAGCCGACTTCCGTCGATGGAGAACGAGTGCGAAAGCGGGGCCAATCCCTACTGTACATGGGGTTGTTTTCGCAGTTTGTGTCCGGGCCGCGGCATGACCGCCCCGCGGAGTGCCACTTGTGCCCGTTAGCCACGCCTTTAGAAGGATGGCATGAGGTCGGATGGCGGCGACAAGCGCACCATCGGTTGTGAGGGGAACGCGACGGCGTGGACACTCTCAAAGTACGTGATGCCAAAGACGTCGAGCAGGTGGTGCGGGCGGCGATCGCCAGCGAGCAGCCGCTGGAAATCGTCGGCCATGGCTCCAGGCGGCTGATCGGCCAGCCGATGGCGACCAATGCGCTGCTCGATCTGTCCGCGCTGAACGCCGTCACAGCCTACGAGCCGAATGAACTGATCATCACGCGTCCAGGCGGGCGCGCCGCTGGCCGACGTGCTGAGCGCTGATCGATTCCAAGAACCAGCAATTTGCGTTCGAGCCCATGAACACCTCGGCCTTGCTGGGCACGCCTGACATCGGCACCATCGGCGGCATGATCGGCGCCGGCCTCGCGGGGCCGCGCCGCATCAAGGCCGGCGGCGCGCGCGATCACCTGCTCGGGGCGCATGCGGTGTCCGGCTTCGGCGACAGTTTCAAGGCCGGCGGGCGGGTGGTGAAGAACGTCACCGGCTACGACCTCTGCAAATTGCTGGCGGGGTCCTGGGGCACGCTCGCCGTCATGACGGAAGTGACCCTGAAGGTGATGCCGAGGCCGGAGAGCGAACGCACGCTGATGCTGCGCGGGCTGGACGACGTCGCCGCGAACCGGGCGATGACGGCGGCGCTGGGCTCGCCATTCGATGTATCCGGGGCGGCGCATCTGCCGAATTCGGCGTTTCGGGCCGCGGCGGGCGAGTTCGGCGATCTGGCAGCGAACGGCAAGGCGCTCACCCTGCTGCGGCTGGAAGGCATCGCGGCCTCCGCGGCGCATCGCGCGGCTTCGCTGGCTAAGCTGCTGGCGCCGTTCGGCGCGGCTGAAATTCTGGAGGATGCGGCATCGGCGGCGATCTGGCGTTCGATCCGCGACGTCAGGCCGTTCGCGGCGGCGGGCTCGCTCGGAGGCTTGGCCGGTGTGGCGGATCGTCTGTCCGCCGGCTGTCGGCGGCGCGCTCGGTGAGCGGCTGTCGCGCGACACCGGCGGCGACGTGATCTACGACTGGGGCGGCGGCCTGATCTGGGCGGCATTGCCGCCCAAGCCCGATGCACAGGCGGGCCTGGTGCGCGCGCGCGTCGATGCGGCCGGCGGCCACGCCACCCTGATCCGGGCCTCCGAACAGATCAGGCGCAATGTCGACGTGTTCCATCCGCAAGCTGACGGCCTTGCCAGCCTGAGCGAACGCGTCCGCGTCAGCTTCGATCCCAAGAACATCCTCAACCGCGGCCGGATGATCAGCGGGGGCCGCGACATGAAAACCGAATTCTCGCCTGGCGCAACTCGCCGATCCCGATATCGCGGAAGCCGACAAGATTTTGCGAGCCTGCGTGCATTGCGGCTTCTGCACCGCGACCTGCCCGACCTATGTGCTGCTTGGCGACGAACTCGATAGCCCGCGCGGCCGGATCTATCTGATCAAGGAGATGCTGGAAAAGGACCGGCCGCCGACCAAAGAGGTGGTCAAGCATATCGATCGCTGCCTCTCCTGTCTCGCCTGCATGACCACCTGTCCGTCGGGCGTGAACTACATGCATCTGGTCGACCAGGCGCGGACCCGAATCGAACGGGATTATGCGCGGCCGTTGACCGAGCGGGCGCTTCGCGCGGTGCTGGCCTTCGTGTTGCCGCGGCCCGGATGGTTTCGCGCCAGCATGATTCTGGCGCGGCTCGGCCGGCCGTTCGCCGTCGTTGCTGCCAACGCCCGATTCCGGCATCGACGTCGCCGACTTTGTTGCGGCGGATCAAGGCGATGCTGGCGCTGGCGCCGGGCAAATTGCCGACGCCGGGAGCCGGCGGCGGCACAGTTTTTCCGGCGATCGGGGAGCGGCGCGGCCGGGTCGCGCTGCTGCAGGGCTGCGCCCAGCAGGTGCTGGCGCCGCGCATCAACCAGGCCGCCATCAATCTTCTGACCCGCCACGGCATCGAGGTCGTGCTGGTCAGGGACGAACAATGTTGCGGTGCGCTGACCCATCATCTCGGGCGCGACGGCGACGCGCTGGCGCGCGCCCGCGCCAACATCGGCGTCTGGCTTGGGGAAGCCGAGCAAGGCGGCCTCGACGCCATCCTGGTGACGACATCGGGCTGCGGCACCGTCATCAAGGACTATGGCTACATGCTGCGCGAGGACCGCGATTTCGCCAGTTCCGCCGCCAGGTTTCGGCGCTGGCAAAGGACATAACGGAATATATCGGCGGCATCGAACTCAAGCCTGCGAGCAGCACGGCGATATCACGGTTGCCTATCACTCCGCCTGTTCGCTGCAGCACGGACAGAAAATCACACACGGCTCCGAAAGAATTGCTTTCCAAGAATGGATTCGTGGTGAAAGATGTGCCTGAGAGCCATTTGTGTTGCGGTTCGGCGGGGACCTACAACATTCTCCAGCCCGACATTGCGAGCAGATTGCGCGATCGCAAGGTCGCCAATATTGCAACAGTGAAGCCGGACATGATTGCTGCGGGCAATATTGGATGCATGGTGCAGATTGCCGGCGGCACGTCAGTTCCTGTGGTGCACACGATTGAGCTTCTCGATTGGGCGACGGGAGGTCCGCCGGCCAGGATTGAACTGATCGATTGGCCCGTGCGGCAACGGACGACTCGAAACGCCCGATAGACATTGATCGGCGGCAACAGGAGGATTCACGATGGCTAAAGGGAAGAAGAGCAAGAAAGGCAAGAAGGCAAAAAAGGCCAAGAAGGCGGTAGCGGCAAGAAGAAATCCGCGAAGAAGTCGTCGAAGAAGGCCGCCAAGAAGTCGGCAAGAAGGCAAATCCGCCAAGAAGGCGAAGAAGTCCGCCAAGAAGTCCAAGGCAGCGGCGCCGAAGAAGGCAGCCAAGAAAGCCGGCGCCAAAAAAGCCGCTGCGAAGAAGGCGGCTCCAGTCCCGCGGCCCCGAACCCCGGCACCCAAGCCTCCGCGCAAACCCCGCGCTCCCAAACCTGCGCTCCGAGGCCGCTGTGCCCGAAGCTGCCCCGCGCCCGCGCCAAGCTGGGCGTCTCCGGATGCTCCGCGCCAGGTCCGGGTTCGTCGGCCCCGGACGGAGACGACAACCCGTAGCGGCTTCCGACCAGCACCGAGGTTACTCCCAAGGCCGCAGCGCCCGCCGCTGCGGCCTTTCCTGTGTGGCTGAATCCGGGTCTTCCGTTGATTCGGAAGGCAGCCTGTGAGCGCCGGACCGGCGGTTTGGTGTGCAGATCCGCTTCTGATGCGCCTTGAGCAGCAACCGGAGCCTGCAAGAATTGTTGTTGGAATGCAACACCCGCCAGACAACCTTTTGCGAAATCAGCCCAAAGCCTAAAAAGTCGGCAGATGCTTGTCTTTTTTGCTTCACTGCAACCGGGGGCGCGTATCAGATTGCGCCAGTTACGGAATTTGGTTGCAGTCGGTTACCGCTTGTCCCTGGGGGGTCCCGGAACTGGACTGTTTTAACAGGTGATGGGGATCGTCATGAAGAAACTTGGCTTTGTTGGCAACGGCGCTGGCAATGGTATCGGGTTCGGCTCTCGCTGCGGACATGCGCGTCAAGGCCGTCAAGGCTCCGCCGCCGCCGGTGTTCGATCCCTGGGATATCGCCTTCGGCAGCGCGATCATGAACGATTACGTCTTCCGCGGCATCACCCAGTCCAACCACAAGCCCTCGGTCTCGGCTTATTTCGAGCCGCGCTACAACGTCACCAAGGACCTGCAGCTCTACGTCGGCCTCGCCGGCGCGAGCATTTCCTTCCCGAACCGCGCCGCGGCTGAAATCGACATCTACGGCGGTATCCGTCCCGACCTTCGGCATGTTCGCCTTCGACTTCGGTCTCTGGGGCTACCTGTATCCGGGTGGAACCTGCATGTACGGCGCCCCGATTCGATACTGCGGGCGTTCCGCTTGGCGCCGAATGCGCGACCAACTTCCTGTTCAACGGCAACGTGCTCAAGAAGAACGTGAGCTTCTTCGAGGCCTACGGCAAGGTCAACGTCACCCTCAACGACATGTTCACGGTCGGCGCCAACGACTACTACACCCCGAGCTTCCTGAATTCGGGCGCCTGGGGCAACTACGCATCGGTCACCGGCAAGTTCACCGCGCCCAGCACCACATTCGGCAGCAGCGGCCTCGGCATGTATATCTCCGGCGAGTTCGGCCGGCAGTGGCTGGGAACCTCCGATTCGTTCTACGGCACCGGCTTTACCAATCCCGGCTTTGCGGGGCCGTTCCCGAACGGCATCGATTACGCCGACTACTACACCTGGAACATCGGCATTGGCTTCACCTACAAGGTGTTCACGCTCGATTTCCGCTACTCCGACACCGACTTGTCGAAGGGTGATTGCAACGCCTTCACCAGCGATTTCGCAGCCCGCGGAAACATCACGGCAACTTCTGGAACGTCCATCACCGCGATCAACCCGAGTGGCGTTGGCTTCCAGCTGGTGCGGCGCCGCCGGCATCGTCAAGCTCTCGGCTGACCTGACCGCGATGACCAACCTGAAGTAAGTCATCCTCTGGAGATATCTCGAGGGGGCGGCAGAGCGATCTGCCGCCCCCTTTGCTGTTTGGGGGCCACCGGATGAAACGGGATTGGCGGCAGACGGCGGCAGACGCGATCCGCCGCAACGACCACCGCAATATTCTGGCTGGCGCCGTTGCCGGGATAGGCGTGGCGCTGGCGATCGGCGGCATGGAGTGGTTCTCGCTCGCGTCGCACTATCCGCTGGCTGATCATTCCCTTTGCGACGTCGATCGTGCTGGTGATCGGCTCGCCAGAGTTGGAACCCGCGCAGCCGCGCGCCCTGATCGGCGGACATGTCGTGTCGACCGCTGGTCGGGCTCGCCGTGCTGCATTTGGCCGGACCGCAGGCATGGGCGGCCGCCGCCGCGGTCGGCCTGGCGGTGCTCGCGATGTACATGACCGGCACGTTTCACCCGCCGGCCGGGATCAATCCGCTGCTGGTGGTTTCCAATAACCTGCCCTGGTCATTCCTGTTCGCGCCGGTGCTGCTGGGCGCGGTGCTGCTGACCTTGTTCGCCCTTGTCTGGCATCGCTGGATCCGGCGCCGGCCGTGGCCGCGCCGCTGGCTATAGCTTCAGGGCCGCTACGGCCTCGCCTTCTCGTCCGCTTCCCGCAGCACAAAGCTGTCACCGTCTTCGACCACCACCACGTTGCGATGGTGGAAGGCCTCGAGCGTGGAGCGATGGCCGATCGAGACGAGGTGGTCGTCGCTGGCAATTTTTCCCCGAGCAGGCGATACAGCGCCGTCTCGGAGGGTTCGTCGAGCGATGCCGTCGCCTCGTCGAGGAACAGATATTGCGGCGCATGCAGCAGCGCCCGCGCCACACCAAGGCGCTCCTGCTCGCCGAGCGAGAGCATCCGGTTCCAGTGCGCGTCCTCCTGCAGCCGCGGCGCGAGCTGTGGCAGGCCCACCGAGACGAGCACTTCCCTGACGCGCTCGGCGCTGAAGGCGCCGGTTCGGCCGGGTAGACGATCGCGGCATGGAGCGAGCCGACCGGGAAATACGGTCGCTGCGGCAGCATCATCAGCGTCGCCCCCGCAGGGATCGAAATCGAGCCGCTGCCGAATGGCCAGATGCCGGCAATGGCGCGGAACAAGGTCGATTTGCCGGCGCCGGAGGGCCCGGTGACCAGCGTGCGCTCGCCCTTGCGAAACGTGAAGCCATCGGCGGAGATCTGCGGCGCTGCCATCGGGCAGCTGTACCCGCAATTGCCGCAGATCGATCTCCGTGCCGGCGGTCGAGGTGGCCATGTCGATCGAGCCGGGCCGGGTCGGAAGCTTTTCCGCGCTGGCGATCGCCATCTCGAATCCGTCGAGACGCGCCACCACCGCCCGCCATTCCGCCAGCTTGCGGTACACGTCCACGAAAAAGGACAGCGCCGTTTGCACGCTGCCGAACGCGGACGCGGTCTGCATCATGCCGCCGAGCTGGATCTTGCCGGCGAAATAGGCCGGCGCCACCAGAATATAGGGAAAGATCACGGCTGCCTGTGAATAGCTCCTGGTGAAGCCGGTCAGCCGTTTGGTACGGCTCATGATGCCGTACCAGTTTTCGACGACGCGGCCGAAGCGCTCCACAAGCCGCCCGCGTTCGGCGCTCTCGCCCTGCATCAGCGCGATCTGTTCGGCGTTTTCCCGCACCCGGACGAGGTTGAAGCGGAAATCGGCCTCCAGCCGCTGCTGGTGGAAATCGAGATTGACCAGCGGCGAGCCGATCCATTGCGTCAATGCCGTTCCGAAAATCGCGTAGATCAGCGCGCCCCACACCAGGTAGCCGGGAATCGCGAACTCGTTGCCGAAAACATGCAGCGGTGCCGCCGCCGACAGACCCCAGAGGATGATGACGAAAGAGATCAGCGTCACGATCGCACTCAACAGGCCGACGCCGATCTCCAGCGTGCGTTCGATGAACAGCTTGACGTCCTCGGCGATGCGCTGGTCCGGATTGTCGGCGGCATCGCCCTGCAATTGCATGCGATAATGATTGGCGCCGTGCAGCCAGTCACCGAGATAGTGCGTGGTCAGCCAGCGCCGCCAGCGGATCTGAAGCCATTGGTTGAGGTAAAGCTGGTAGACGCCGAGCACCACGAAGGCCGCGGCCAGCATGCAGAAAATCCCGATTTCCCGTACGAAGCTGTCCCAGTCCTTTTCCTGCAGCGCGCTGAAGAAGCGGTTCTGCCATTTGTTCAGCAGCACATCGAGCCCGACCAGCGCCAGTTCGATCGTGATGACCGAAGCGAGCAGCGCGCGGCCGGCCCATTTGTCATCGGAACGAAAATAGGGAGCGGCGATCCGCCACACGGTCGCGAGCGTCGAGCGGATATTGTTCACAGATTGCCGTCTCCGCGAGGTGGGCCCAAGGGCCTGAAAAAAGAGGAGAATTTGGAGTTTGCGGAGCCAAGCTAGCAGATTCGAGACTTTGCGTCCGGTTATCGCGGTTGCCCCTGGCATGGTCGAAACAATGAGGGACGGGCCGCCTTGCCAGTTCGTGAGTTCGTGATCGGAGGATGGCGCAGCGCCCCGCCGCGCTGCTAGTCTACCGCCGAATTGGCCAATCGTGCGCTCCTTCACTAGAACGACGCGGCGATGAGGGCTGCGATATTTTCGAGAGGTGTCATGATTTCAGCGCCAGGATCCTGGAAGCGGGCCGCTTTGCTGGTACTGGCCGCGACCGCCCTGAATGCAGTTCCGGCGCGCGCCGCCGACGATGGGTTTCCGTTCGGGCTCGAGATGACTCTGGACGCGGCGCGTCAACCCGGATCGAAGCGGCTGCCGTCGCTGGAGATCGGTGATGCCGGGGAAGTCGTGCTCGAGCTCTGGTGCAAGAGCGGCAAGGGGCAGTTCTCGGTGGCGGGCAATACCGTGATTTTCGTCGCGGGGCCGCTATTGGATCGTGCCTGTCCACCGGCGCGGGCGCAGGCCGACGATGAACTGGTGGCGGCATTGAGCGAGGCCACGACCTGGAGGCGACAGGGCGATTTCGTGTCCCTGATCGGAGCCAAAACCCTGCGCTTCCGCATCAACACCAATTGAGACAGGTTCTCACCCAGGACAGCAGATAGCCGGCCTATTTCCAGGCGTTCTTGTCGCCGTCCCAGCGCTGGGCCCGGAATTCCCTGGCCAGCGCATCGACCGAACCGTTGTCGTCCACCAGCTCGCCTTCTTCGTCGAGGCTGGATTCATCGGCCAGATTGAGCCGCGGACCCGTGCCTTCGTCGGCGGTCGAGATGGCGGGGCTGCCGATCCACAGCATCAGGCGGTCCGACGTGCCCGGTTTGTCCGGCGCCACCAGGGCTGTGACCTCGACCGTCTCGGTGAGGCCGAGCGCCGGGAAGACATGGCTCGGCCGTTTCAAGCGTCAGTTTCAGCTTGCCGGTATTGGTGTCCCATGCCGATGACGCCGGCTTCGCCGCCAGTGTCTTGCTCAGCACGCCGGAAATTGCCGCCGCAAGCTTGTCCCGGTTGAGCTTTTCGCCGTCGCGCCAGTCGGCTGCGGCAAAGCGGATGGTGCGATCCATCTCCACCACGCCGCTGGTCCAGCCGGCGGCGACCACGCCGGGGGCCGCCTTGGCTTTCGCAATCAGCGCGGCCGAGCGCTCGGGATCGACATTGATGTTGATGGTCTGCTCGCCGGCGCGCAGCGCGTCGCAGCTGACGCTGAGGCTGCTGAGGGCGACTTCGAGATCCTGTCCCTTCAGGCTTTTCAGGAAATCCAGCGCCGCTTCCAGCCTGATCCGGACGCCGACCGATTCCGGAGATACTTCGGTGAAATCCTTTGGCGTCGCGGTGATGCCGTCGTCGCTGGTCTGGTTCTCCAGAAATTCCTTTTCGCTGAGATCGGAATTATCGGTCGAGACGACCTCGCTCACGGTCGGGCCAACGGTAATCTGCCCCCTGAATTCAAAACTGTCGCCGGTCGGCTTGCGCACCAGTTTCACCGAGACCGGCAATTTGTCGGCGATGCTCTGCGTGGTGCCGGTCAGGGTCTGGCCGTTGACCGAAAGGTTGGCGACGAAGCGGTCCTTGCGGTCGGAGCCCTTTTCGGCGGAGTAGCAGACGTCGAGCACCGCCGCGGTGACGGTCTTGCCGAGGCGGGTTTCCTTGAGCACGACGTCGGCATTGCCGTCCATCAGCCCGTCGATGGCGGTGAAGTAGCGGACTTCGTTGGCGTTGGGCGCAGCCTTGGACGGCAGCTTCATCTGGGCAACGGCGAAATCCGGCGATGCGGTCAGAAGACCGGCCAGGCAGAGCAGAAGCGCGCGCATATCAACGTCCTCGGAAGGGTCGAATCGGGCGTATACCGTAGAGCTTTTTCGGCAAAAAAGAAGGCCGCCCGGGAGCGGCCTTCCTCGATCGCAATGCGGGTAGCGGGCGGGCCTCAGAACCCCATGCCGCCCATGCCACCCATGCCGCCGCCACCGCCGCCGGGCATCGGAGGCGCCGGCTCCTTCGGCAGTTCGGCGACCATGGCCTCGGTCGTCACCAGCAGGGCGGCGACGGAAGCAGCGTCCTGCAGCGCGGTGCGCACCACCTTGGCGGGGTCGATGATGCCCTTGGCGACCATGTCGACATATTCCTCGGTCTGCGCATCGAAGCCGAAGGTCTCCGACTTGTTCTCCAGGATCTTGCCGACCACGATCGAGCCTTCGACGCCGGCGTTCTCGGCGATCTGGCGGACCGGGGCTTCCAGTGCCTTCAGCACGATGTTGATGCCGGCCAGGATGTCGGAGTTGTCGTTGATGGATGCGGCCGACCGCCTTCTTGGCGCGCAACAGCGCCACGCCGCCGCCCGGCACGATGCCTTCCTGCACCGCCGCGCGGGTCGCGTTGAGGGCGTCTTCGACGCGATCCTTCTTCTCCTTGACCTCGACCTCGGTGGCGCCGCCGACGCGGATCACCGCGACGCCGCCGGCGAGTTTTGCCAAGCGCTCCTGCAGCTTCTCGCGGTCGTAGTCCGAGGTGGTCTCCTCGATCTGCGCCTTGATCTGGCCGACGCGCGCCTCGATGTCCTTTTTCTTGCCGGCGCCTTTGACGATGGTGGTATTTTCCTTGTCGATCACCACCTTGCCGGCGCGGCCGAGCATGCTGACCGTGACGCTTTCGAGCTTCATGCCGAGTTCGTCCGAGATCAGCTGGCCGCCGGTCAGGATCGCGATGTCTTCCAGCATCGCCTTGCGGCGGTCGCCGAAGCCAGGCGCCTTGACGGCAGCGACCTTCAGCCCGCCGCGCAGGCGGTTGACCACCAGCGTCGCCAGCGCTTCGCCCTCGACGTCTTCGGCGATGATCAGGAGCGGCCTGCCCGACTGCACCACGGCTTCCAGCACCGGCAGCATCGCCTGCAGCCCGGACAGTTTCTTCTCGTGCAGGAGGACATAAACGTCCTCGAGCTCGGCGGTCATCTTCTCGGCGTTGGTGACGAAATAGGGTGAGAGATAGCCGCGGTCGAATTTCATGCCTTCGACGATGTCGACTTCGGTATCGAGCGACTTGTTCTCCTCGACGGTGATGACGCCTTCATTGCCGACCTTCTGCATCGCTTGCGCGATCATCTTGCCGATCGCGGCGTCGCCGTTCGAGGAGATGGTGCCGATCTGCGCCACTTCGGCGGACGAGGCCACCGGCTTGGCGCGCTTTTCGATGTCCTTGACCACGGCATGCACGGCAATCTCGATGCCGCGCTTCAGATCCATCGGGTTCATGCCGGCGGCAACCGATTTGCCGCCCTCGCGCACGATCGCCTGCGCCAGCACGGTGGCGGTGGTGGTGCCGTCGCCGGCGGTGTCGTTGGTCTTGGAGGCGACCTCGCGCAGCATCTGCGCGCCCATGTTCTCGAACTTGTCCTCGAGCTCGATTTCCTTGGCGACGGTGACGCCGTCCTTGGTGATGCGCGGCGCGCCAAAGCTTTTTTCGATCAGGACATTGCGGCCCTTGGGGCCGAGCGTCACCTTGACCGCATTGGCGAGAATATCGACGCCGCGCAGCATGCGGTCGCGCGCGTCTCCGGCAAATTTAACGTCCTTGGCAGCCATTTTGAATGCTCCTGATTGAATGAATGTGATTGCTTGCCGCGCTTCTCTTCCCTCTCCCCTTGTGGGAGAGGGTGGACGCGATGCGAAGCATCGCGGACGGGTGAGGGGTCTGTCTCCGCGGATAGAGACCCCTCATCCGGCGCTGACTTCGTCAGCGCCACCTTCTCCCACAAGGGGAGAAGGGAAGAGCCTAACGTCCAGCGGCTCGCGTGCCTTGCCGTCAGACCAGCACGCCCATGATGTCGCTCTCCTTCATGATCAGGAGTTCCTCGCCGTCGAGCTTGACCTCGGTGCCCGACCATTTGCCGAACAGCACGCGGTCGCCGACCTTGAGGTCGATCGGGATCAGCTTGCCGGCTTCGTCGCGCCCGCCGGGGCCGACGGCGGTGATTTCGCCCTGCGAGGGCTTTTCCTTGGCGCTGTCGGGAATGATGATGCCGCCCTTGGTCTTCTCTTCGGCGTCGATACGCTTGACCACGACACGGTCATGCAGTGGACGAAATTTGGACTTAGCCATGACGTTTCCTTACTGAGGCTCGGTTTTCGGGTCTGTATCGCCATCGAAAGTGGCGGGAATACGGGGCGTATTCGGCTCCGCCATAGGGCAGGGCGGTTCGCTTCCTTTGGCAATCGGGATATTGGAGTGCCAATTGCGCGTCCGGAATATGGCTTGCCGCCGATCCTGTCAAGCAAGGGGCTTAAGCCATTGGTTAGGCTGATGTAGGATGATCCAGAAACCATATCGGTGCGCGGGCGTAGTTAACGGGACGTCATTGCTCCGACAGGAGTTTTGCGCTTGGCTGCGGGACGGATGCGGCCGAGCATATTGCCGGGGGGATGCCATGGTCAGGTCAGTAAACACGCGAGCGGTCGGCAATCTGGCGATTGCCTCGGCGCTGACGATATTTCTGGGGGCGTGCGGTGGCGGCATGAGCCTGCCCTCCTTCTCGTCTGCCCCCTCGGCACCGCAGGAGCCTGCCGTTGCCCCGGAAATGCCGGCCAGTATCCGGGCCGACGAAATTGTCGGCCGCTGGGGGCTCGCCTCGTATCAGAACCCGAATGATCGGGTGCGCACTGAAAAGATGGCGCGGGATCAGTGCAGGCAACCCTATGTGATCACCGCCGGCGGTTCCGGCGGCGTCGTCATGCATCTGGCCGACCAGGCCACCCCGCAGGAACTGCGCCTCAAGGGCAGCCCGAGCGGCAAGAACTATATCGGCCCGGCCGGAGCCACCCCGGGCGAGCAGGACCGCGAGATCGTCTCCTTCGACGGCCGCGTGCTGGTCACGCGTTTCGTCGACAAGGACGCCTCGATCCGCTACGGCAACATGGTCTATGTCCGCTGCGCACCGCGGGCGTGAGTGAGGTCGTAGCTGCGTCGCGAGGAAAGCACTGGGCCGCAGTCCGGATGAGGCCAACAGGCCGCGCGAATGCGCGGGCCGAGGGATCCAGTACGCCGCGGCTTCTCGGTCGAGCATAAATGTCTCTGGAATACTGGATCACCGGCTTTCGCGGGTGACGACGGCTTGGGGGATGACACGCCTTCGCGATCTCGCGGCGCCCTTCGCCCGAGGTTTTGCTATCTTTTTTCCTTCACCCTCCAATCAGAGGGCGCGGGGAATGGCCGGGCGCCGATGCGCCGCGGCAAAAATGCACGAGTAGTCGCCACGGTCACACCGGAACACCCGGCATTCCCCGCGCAATGGTTTATACGGTTGCTTCGTGCTCACCCCGGCGATCGGGCTCTTTTGCCACCGTCACCTGCGCGCCGTAGCGCAGGCTTGACACCAGCGTCGAGATGTCAGGTCGACACGACTTGGCCGTCCGCAGCAAGCACGTCCGTCTCACGCACCGCTACGTCCCACCACAGCCCATCCCACGTTCGTGACGTTCGCGAAACGCCCCTCCGAATTGGAACGGGATGCGGTCAATATAGACCGATTTGCGATTTCTGAAAATCAGAATATTGTGATCAAGGGCGGCTTGACAGACTTTCGGGTGATTTGCCTGTCGGGTCGATTTTTGAATTGATTGAGCACCATCGTCTTTGCGAGGAGCCCTTGCGACGAAGCAATCCATTCGTCCTTTGCTTGATGGATGGATTGCTTCGCTGCGCTCGCAATGACGGTGGTGCCTGCAATGCGGATTGCCCGCTAAGACAAAAAAGGCCGCCGGTGTTTCCACGCGGCGGCCAGGGACAAATCCATCACAGGCAAGCTCAGTCGAACAGCGCGTCGATGTCGTTCTGCGAGGCATGACCCTCGTCGCCGTCGAGTTTCGGGCCGTTCAACAGCCTGGCGTCGCCCTCCCGGTCGTCGATGATGGCAGGTGCGTGCGCCTTGATGGCGTCGACGCCACCCCAGATGTCCATCATGACGGTGATGTGGTTCTCGATGAATTTCATCGTGGTCATCACCTTGTTGATGCGCTGACCGGTCAGATCCTGGAAATTGCAGGCCTCGAAGATCGAAACGACGCGTTCCTGGATCTCTTCGCTGAGCAGCTTCTGCTGATCCGGCGAGGTCACCCTGGACAGCGCGGTCGCGGAGTTGTCGATCGCCTCGGCGGCTTCCAAAATCTGCTGGGTCGCCTCTTCGGTGCCGCCGACCACGGCACCGAGCTCGCCGGTGACCTTGGCCATTTCGTCGCCGTCGAAGCTCTTGCCGTGCAGCACCGCGATTTCCCGCTTGGTCCTGGTGATGGCATCGTGGATGAGATCGAGTTCGACCTTCAGCTTCTCGCACTGCTCGATCTGGGCGCGATAGGTTTCCAGCATCGCAAGGGCATCCGCGGTCTCGCGGCTGACCGGCCCGCCGAGCGTTTCCGCCGTCGTGCTGCGGCCACCGGCGGCCATCTGGGCGCGGATGGCACGAAGTTCCTTCATGATTTCGCGATGCATCGGACCGACTTCGCCGTCGTCAGCTTCGGGCATCGGCATGTCGCCGACGATTGCTTCTTCGATACGAAAACGTCTGCGATGAACCGGCATGGGTTTTTTCCTGACTTCCACTCGTCATGTTGTAGGCAGATGCGATTTAACGCGAGGTTCACGCCGGAAATTCGCGCCCGAGCGTCGACCAGGCGTGACAAACCAGCGGTTAACCATGCGCGGCCTGTGTTCACCGAAAATAAACGCTACCGGCCAAATCCGCGCGATTTGGCGACGTGGTGAATCGAAACGGCGCTTCCGTTTACCAAACCGATCAGCTTTTGATTTTAATTGGGCGCGTGCAAGGGCGCTGGTCGGCGCCCCACGACGAAACAGTACAGAGTACGTCGATGCTGAAGAAAATCTCTCTCGCGCTGCTCGCCAGCGCATCCTGTCTTTGCGCCGGGCTGCAGCAGGCCGCGGCGATCGAAACCGGTGTTGCCACCGAACCCACCGTGATCTACGCCGGAGAACCCGCGCAGCGGCCGGTCGCGCCGATGCGAACCGCTGCCGCCGAGGGCAGACGCTTGGGTGGCGGCTTCATCGAATTCCTGTTCGGAGACGGCCCTTCGCAGGGCGGCCGCTATCAGCAAGACGGCTATCAGACGCAACCGTCCTACGAGCCGCGGCGCGCGCTGTTGCCGCCGATGGGCACCGAACAGGCGATACGCCGGCAGGAAGATGTCGAAGAGCCCGCCCGCCCCGCCTTCGATCCGAAATACGAGAAGCAACTGGTCGACTATCACGGCCGCGAAGGCGCCGGCACCATCGTGGTCGACACGCCCAACAAATTCCTGTTCCTGGTACAGGGCAACGGCAAGGCGATGCGCTACGGCATCGGCGTCGGCCGTCCCGGATTCACCTGGTCTGGCGTCAAGCAGATTTCGGCGAAGAAGGAATGGCCGGCGTGGACGCCGCCGCCGGAAATGCTGGCGCGCCGTCCCGATTTGCCGCGGCACATGGAAGGCGGACCGCAAAATCCGCTCGGTGCGCGCGCGATGTATCTGGGATCGTCGCTCTACCGCATCCACGGTTCGAACGAGCCCTGGACGATCGGCACCAACGTCTCGTCGGGCTGCATCCGGATGCGCAACGAGGACGTGATCGATCTCTATGGCCGCGTCAATGTCGGCGCCAAGGTCGTCGTGATCTGATTTCCCGCTGCCTGAAAATGAAAACGGCCGCCCGATGGGAGCGGCCGTTTTGCTTTCGTGCGGATGGCACTTCGTCAGGCGGTGTCGCTGTCGCCTCCGCCGCCGAAATCGTCCGAATCCATATCCATGTCGTCATGGTCGTCGTTTGACGCGGTATCGAACCATCCGGCGCGGTCCGGGCTGGAATCCGGGTTCGAATCCGAATCGAACAGGCCCGCGCGCGAACTGTCACTGCCGCCGCGTCCGGACGAGCCGATGTCGTTGATCCCGGCGTCGCGCGCGAGATCGCCGCCGGATTGATCGCTCCACGGCCTCCGATCTTCCACGCCGCCGCTATGGCCCGCGGTATCGCCGAAACTCTGATGGTTGCCACCGCCCATCATCGAGCGGATGCTGCCGAGCAGCAGCGATCCGCCGACCACGCCGGCCGCCGCTGCGGCTGCGGTGCCGAGAAACGAGCCGCCGCCTCCGCCCATCGGCGGGGCACCGTACTGCTGGCCGGGCTGGCCATAGGGTGCCTGATTATACTGTCCCGGCCCCTGGGCCTGCTGCATCACCTGGCCGCTGTTCCATGTCGGGCGGTTCGGCATTTCGGGCGGCCTGACGTTCGGCACCGAGCCACGCTGCGGGCTTTGCCCGAAGATCGTCTCGCGCATCGAATCGAGGAACCCGCCGGATGAGCGGGTCTCGCCGGCGTCCTGGCTCTCCAGTTGCTGGATGCGGTCATGGGCGCGCCTCAGCGCTTCGTCCTGCAACAGGACCGTCTGCACCAGCGGGTAGATGGCATTGGGCGCCTTGCGCGTGCCTTGCACGATGGCAGCGGCAGCCTCCGGATCGCGTGGCGCGCTCTCCACCTTCGAGAGCCGGTCGAAAAGATCGTCTACCAGTTGGCGTTCTTGCGGTGTCATTTCGTCTCTCCCTGGCGCCGGTGGCGCGTGGGAGATGTAGGGGGCGCTTTGTGTCGCAAGTAGTGCCGGCCGATATTAAATTTCTGTATGCGACAAAGCGTCCGCCGGGTTTTCGGGAACGCTGTCAACCCAATGTAACTTTATTCGCATCGAGCAGCCGCGGGAAATCCTCGCCGGCGAGATAGGCGTGTTCGCGTTCGCGCTGTGTCGTCAGCGGATCGAGGCTGACGAGGACGTCGTCGACGAAGCCGGGGTGGCACATCACGAGGCCATGTTCCGGCAGCGAAGCGAGAAATTGCCGCATCAGCGCCCCGAAGTCAGGCTCTGCGGAGAAATCATAGGCACCGGCAAATCCGGGATTGAAGGCGATGCCGGCGCGCTCGGCCCGGCGGCGAAACTGCGCGCTCAGGGCGTCGAGCACCAGCGCCTTCGGCGTGCCCAGCCTTTGCAGCAGGGGCCGGTCGCGTCCGCCCTGGCGAACCCAGGCGTTGGGTGCGGCCTGTTTCACCGCCGCCAGAAAGGCGTCGCGCACCTGCGGGAACAGCTGCGCATGTTGATGACCATCGACAAAGTCGGGCGCGCGGCCGAACAGATCGCCGAAAGCCGCGAGTTGCACCGCCAGTTCGGCATGGATGATTTCCGGGTCGAGCCGCCACAGCAGCCCCGCGCGCAGCAATTTCGGAAACGGCCAGAACATGCCGCCATCGAGTGGCCGAAAGTGCATCGTCAGCGGACGAAACGGCGCCGTCAGCGTGACGTGCAGGCCGATGGCGCAGCGCGGGCTGCCGGCCGCGGTTTCCTGCAGCGCGCGGATTTCGTCGCGGCCGATCGCAGGCCCGACCACCATCACCGAGGTGGCGTTGAGACGGCCGCGTTCGATCAGGTCGCGAATGGCGCGGTTGACGCCGGGGCTGATACCGTAATCGTCGGCGCACAGCCAGATCCGGCGCGGCGCAGCATCGTTCATTCGGCGGCGGTCCGTTCGACGACGCCGGTGCCTGCTGCCGGCTCGGCGCGCTTCTCGACATGTTCGGCGACAAAATAGATCGGGCGTGCCTTCAGCTCCGAAAGGATCTTGCCGATATATTCGCCGACGATGCCAATCATGATCAGCTGCACGCCGCCGATGGTCATCAGCCCGACCACCAGCGAGGGATAGCCAGGAACCGATTTCCCGCTCACCCACGTCTCCCACAGGATCGATAGCCCGAACAGGAAAGCGACGCTGGCGAGCAAAACCCCGAGCAGGCTGGCAAAGCGCAGCGGCGCCACCGAGAACGAGGTCAGGCCCTCGATCGAAAGCCCGACCAGCCGGCCGGCGCTGAAGGTGGTGACGCCATGGGCGCGGGCGGCGGGTTCGTAGTCGACGCGGATCTGGCGAAAACCGATCCAGCTCGCCAGACCCTTGAAGAAGCGGTTGCGTTCGGGAAGCTGCCGAAGGGCAGCTGCTGCGCGCGGCGACAGCAGGCGGAAGTCGCCGGCATCTTCCGGGATTTTTTGCCGCGCGCCCCAATTGATCAACGCGTAGAAGCCGTGCACGGCCATCCGGCGCAGGAAGGATTCGTTGTCGCGATGCGCCTTGGCGGTATAGACCACGTCGAAACCGCCTTCGATCCAGTGGCTGACCAATTGCTCGACCAGCTGAGGCGGGTGCTGGCCGTCGCCGTCCATGAACAGCACCGCGCCGCGGCGGGCATGGTCCAGACCCGCCATCAGGGCTGCTTCCTTGCCGAAATTGCGCGACAGCGACACCACCTGGACGTCGAGTCCGTCGGCGGCAAGTCCGCGGGCGATGCTGAGCGTGGCGTCGGCGCTGCCGTCGTCGACATAGACCACCTCGCAGGCGAGGCGGTAGCGCTGCCGCAGCGATTTCGCCAGCGCGCCAAGCCGCTCGTGCAGCAAGGCCAGCCCGGCCGCCTCGTTGTACAGGGGGACGACGATCGACAGCCCCTGCGCCGCGGCGGTGGCGGCGGTGGTCGACAGGTCAGAAACGTCCGTACCCAGCATCATCGATCAGGTTCCAGTATCCCGGCCAGCATACGATACTCGCCGCCAGCTGTCGCTACGATGAACGAAACCGGTTCCGGGAATCATAGGTCTTGCTGCCCATCCTTCGAGACGGCCACTTCGTGGCCTCCTCAGGATGAGGTCTAGCGTGCTGAAACACCCCCCAACCTCATGCTGAGGAGCGGGCCCCCTTGGGCGCGCGTCTCGAAGCATGGCAGCAAGTCGATTCTCCGACCTTACATAGCCAGTATTAGCCCCGCAAAAACGCCTCGAGCCTGGCGTACAGCGGATTGTCTCGGTCGAGCACATAGTCCAGCGATGCCACCGATACCGTGTCGGCGCCGTTGTCGCGAAGGAAGCTGCCGAGCGCGTAAAGCTGTGCCGGCGGGCAATGCAGCGTGACCATCCCGGACGAGGTCGGCCCGCCGAACGGCGACACCACCCCAAAACGGTTATGGGCTTCGGCCAACAGCGCCGCGTCGCAACCGGCAAAGCGGGTGCGGACCTCGCGGTACTTGCTGGCGCGGGCCCTGGCTGCGATGTGATCCAGGATGACGCGCGCCGTTTCGCGTGCGTCGGCCGACCAGTCGGCGTCCCGGGACGCCACGAGGTTGGCCTGGCTGCGCAGGATCACGCCGTCGTCGAGCACTTTCAATCCATTGGCGGCGAGTGTCGCCCCCGTGGTGGTGATGTCGACGATCATTTCGGCGGTGCCGACCGCCGGCGCGCCTTCGGTGGCGCCGGCGCTCTCGACGATGCGGTAATCGACCACGCCGTGGGAGGCAAAGAACATCCGGGTCAGGTTGATGTATTTGGTCGCGACCCGCATCCGCCTGTTGTGCTGGGCGCGAAAACCCGTGGTGACGTCGTCGAGATCGGCCATGGTGCGCACGTCGATCCAGGCCTGCGGCACCGCCACCACGACATTGGCGCTGCCAAAGCCGAGATTGTCGATCAGCAGCACCCGCTTGTCGGCATCCGCGATGCTCTCGCGCACCAGATCCTCGCCGGTGACGCCGAGATGCACCATGCCGCGCGCCAGCTGCGAGGCGATCTCGCTGGCCGACAGGTAGGCGATCTCGACATTGTCGAGCCCGGAAATGGTGCCGCGATAGTCGCGCGAGCCGCGCGGTTTTGCCAGCGACAATCCGGCGCGGCTGAAGAAGGCCTCGGCGTTTTCCTGCAGCCGGCCCTTTGAGGGAACGGCGAGAACGAATGGCGCGGTCATGATGCGCTCCCGCTTGCGGCGCGCGCACCGCCGGCCTGCGTCAGGGCTTCGATCCAGATCGAGAAGCCGACCGCCGGGATCGGCGTCGCCGAACCCAGCTGGGTCATCAGCCCGTCATAGCGTCCGCCCGCGACCAGCGGCTCGGCGCCGTTGCCCTTGTCATGCAGTTCGAACTCGAAACCGGTGTAATAATCCAGCCCACGCCCGAATGAGGTCGAAAACCGCGTCCTGCCGACATCGATGCCGCGCGCGGCCATGAAGCCGACCCTGCTTTCGAACTGGTCGATCGCGGCTGAAATGTCGAGTTTCGCGTCGGCGGCCAGCGTGCGCAATTGCGCCACCGCGTCGTTCGGATCGCCCGATATCGCAAGGAAGCGCTTGATGGTGCCGAGCGCGTCGCGCGGCAGCGCGCCGCCCTTCAGCGTCGACTGTTCGAGGAAGCGGTCGGCGATTTCGGCGACCGTGCGGCCGCCGACATTGGTGGTGCCCGCGATCGACATCAAATCGGTCACCAGCGCCAGCGCCGCCTTGCGGTCGGAGCCGGCCAGCGCTGCCAGCACGCCCTCATATTCGTTGCGGCCGGGGGCGGTGGCGCGGGTCAGCCGCTCGATATCCTCGGTCAGGCTGACCTTGCGGTTGAAATCCTTGATCAGCCGCCGCCGCCAGACCGGATAGAGATCGAGCGCATCGATCAGCGCATTGAACAGCGCCACGTCGCCGGTGCGAATCTCGAC
The DNA here is from genome assembly GCA_963706975.1 of uncultured Alphaproteobacteria bacterium. Taxonomy (GTDB): domain Bacteria; phylum Pseudomonadota; class Alphaproteobacteria; order Rhizobiales; family Xanthobacteraceae; genus Bradyrhizobium. The sequence goes on along the minus strand of CAVPOL010000044.1, from coordinate 51,891 downwards.
CTCGGTCAGGCCAAAGGCTGACGTCGCCTCCAGCGCCAGCGCGAGCATTTCGGCATCCGCCGCGGCGCTGTCCTTTCGCCCGAAGGATTCGATACCGGCCTGCAGGAATTCGCTCGGCCGGCCGCCGCGATAGCGAAATACCGCGCCGAGATAGGAGAAACCGGCGGGTTGGCCGGCGAGGGGGGAGGCGAGATAATCCCGCGCCACCGGGATGGTGAGGTCGGGGCGCAGGCATAGTTCCTCGCCGCCGGCGTCGGTGGTGAGGTACAGGCTCTTGCGGATGTCCTCACCCGAAAGGTCGAGAAACGGCTCGGCCGGCTGCATTATCGCGGGCTCGGCCCTGACGTAGCCGGCCTGCGCGAACGACAATAGCAGCGCGTCCGCCCATGCGGCGGATCCGGTCGCACGAGGGGCGGCGGTCAGGGTCATCGCGAAGTCCAAATTTTGGCTGGAAACCGGGTTCCAGAGGTCAGGGCGCAGCCCTTAGCATGGCCCGGGCGGGGTTTCGACCCGGAATAGCCAAGTGGCTTAATGACCGGCCAGAAGGAAACGGCTGGAACTAGCCGGCCGGGCCCGGTCCGGCCCAGTCCCCCAGGGCCGCCTGCACCAGTGCCAGTGCCGCCACGCCGGCGGTATCGGCCCTGAGAATTCGCGGACCCAGGGAAAGCGTCAAGGTCCGTGGCTGCCGGAGCAGGACTTCGCGCTCTTCTTCGGCAAATCCGCCTTCGGGACCGACCAGGACGTCGATTCCCTGCGGTTGCGTCACGCCTTGCAGCGCCTCTACGGGGCTGGCGGTGTCCGTGGCCTCGTCGCAAAACACCAGCAGCCGCTGTGCCCCGCGCTGGCTCAGATAGCGGTCGAGCGCTACCGGCTCGGCGACTTCGGCAATACTCAGGATGCCGCATTGTTCGGCCGCCTCGACGACGTTGGCGCGCATCCGCTCGCTATTGACCCGCGATATCTGGGTAAAGCGGGTCAATACCGGCTGCAGGGACGAAGCCCCCATCTCGACCGCCTTCTGCACGATGTAGTCGAGCCGGGCATGTTTCAGGGGCGCAAAGACGTAAGCGAGGTCAGGCAGGCGATCCTGCGGTCTTGTCTGGGCCAGGATCGTCAGGCTTTCAAGCCGCTTGCGCCCCGCGATCACGGCCTGCCATTCGCCGTCGCGCCCGTTGAACACCAGGATCGAGGCGCCGGCGGCAAGTCGCAGCACATTGCCGAGGTAATTGCTCTGGCCACGCTCGAGCGCCACCGATTCACCCGGCGCAAGGGCGGCATCGACAAACAGGCGGGGGCTGCGAAAATCGAGTCGGGGCATGTTCAATGTTCCGGTCGGGGCCGCCTTTTAGCCCAAAGAATCCCGAAATTAACGAATTAATGGCAGATCTAGCAGCTCAGCGCCGCGCTGTTGCCAAATTCGACGGGTTGTTAAGCGCTTGCAGGAATCGTAAAAAGCCTTATTCGAAGTCGCTCTTCCCATCTGGAAGAGGTTGGGGTTGTTGGGCCTGCCGGAGGAACAGCTTTGACGATACGACGTTTGATGGTGCCGCTCGCTTTGGCCCTCGTGATGGGCCATGCCGGCCCGGGTTTTGCGCAGGGCGCGTTCCCGGCGCCGCTTCCGGGACAAGCAGCCCCGAGCAACGCTTCGCCTTTTCCACCCGTGAATGGCGCCCCCCAGACCGCCGCCACTTCGCCAAGCCCGTTTCCGGCAACGGGTGCCGCGCCCATCGGCGGCGGCAGCGGCGGCTCCGTGTTCGACCGCGGACCGGCGCCGCCCACGCAAGGAGGCGGCGGTCCGCAGGACGCCTGCATGAAGGCGTTCATTCCGTTGCGCGAAGAGGCGGAGAAGCGCGGCAAAATGATCAAGGCCGCGATGGACAAAAAAGCCGGTCCGGATGAAGCCTGCAAGCTGATCAAAAATTACAGCAATGCCGAGCTCAAGATGATCAAGTACATCGAGACCAACTCGGCCAAATGCGGAATCCCGCCCCAGATCGGCGAGCAGATGAAAGCCACCCACAAGGGAACCGAGGCAACGCAGAAGCGGGCCTGCGACGCGGCGCAGCAGGTCCAGCAAAGGGCCCCCGCCGGCCCCAGCCTGAGCGAAGTGCTGGGCTCTTCGGCTTCGGTGCCGGAGGCGACGCCCACCAAGAAGGGCGGCAGCACGTTCGACACCTTGAACGGCAACGTCCTCACCCGATGATGCGGAACGCATGAGCGGCGCTGCGGCCCGCGTTGCCGATGCGACCGGCAACTGGGTCGATACCCGCGCGCCACTCTGGTCGCGACCCTATCTGCGGCTCTCGCGTCTCGACCGTCCGATCGGGTCCTGGCTGCTGCTGCTGCCGTGCTGGTGGTCGGCGGCGCTCGCTGGCGGCGATATCAGCCGATTGCCGCTGATCCTTGCGCTGTTCTTCATCGGCGCCTTCGCCATGCGCGGCGCCGGCTGCACCTGGAACGACATCACCGACCGCGATCTCGACGCGAAGGTGGAACGGACGCGGTCGCGACCGATCCCCGCAGGCCAGGTGAGCGTCAGGCAGGCGCTGGTCTGGCTCGTGATTCAGGCGCTGATCGGGCTGTTGGTGCTGCTGCAATTCAACCGCTTCGCGGTCATGACCGGGATCGCCTCGCTGGTCATCGTCGCGGTCTATCCGTTCATGAAGCGGATTACCTTTTGGCCGCAGATCGTGCTCGGCCTCGCCTTCTCCTGGGGCGCGCTGATGGGATTTGCGGTGACGCTGGGCCGGATCGATGCGACGGCGCTTTCGCTCTATGCCGGTTCGATCGCCTGGGTGATCGGCTACGACACCATCTATGCCCACCAGGATGCCGAGGATGACGCGCTGATCGGGGTCAAATCCACCGCGCGCCTGTTCGGCGCGCGCACCCGCGAGGCACTGATGGTGTTTTATCCGCTGGCGGCGATGTTGATCGGCACAGCGCTGGCGCTTGCCGGCGCGGGCTGGCCGGCGTGGATCGGGCTCGCCGCATTCGCGGCGCATCTGGTCTGGCAGATCAGGCGGCTGGAGATTTCAGATCCGGCGCTGTGCCTGCTTCTGTTCAAGTCCAATCGCGACGCCGGGCTGTTGCTGTTTGCGGGAATGCTCGCGGATGCGGTGATGAGAGCAAGTTAGCTCGACGTCATTCGCGAGTGAGGGCGAACGCGCTCATCCGGGGATGACGTCGGTATTTGTTGCAGGAAGAAAGCGCACTCAATCCCTTGCGATGATCTCGCGCTCGCCCCGATGGATGTTCGCCGGATTGAGCAAATCGCCGGCGCGCCGCCGCACCAGGAATTTCGGGCGCCTTGCCCGGATCGCGTTGTGACGCCGCCGCCGCGGCGCGGGCTCGCGCGTCGTGTCTTCAGACAATTGCGGGAGCGCGAAAATCTCGCTCCACATCTGCCAGGCCGTGATGATTTCTTCGCGGTCGGAGCTCACGCACAGCGGAATCGTCAATGACGGATCGCGATGCGCCAGCACCAGTATCTGGACATCGTCGATGCCGCGCAGCGCCACGCCGAGAAAATCGCTGACCCGGACGTTGACGGCCATCCGCATGCCCTGGACGGCACGGCGCAGCACGACGCGTTCGCGGTGAAGTTCGATCTGCCTGATACCGCCGTCGGCGCGGGTGTCGTGCGCATCGAAGCGGACGGGCAGAGAGAGAGGGTCGAGCCGCAAGGCGCGGCTCGACCCGGCGGGATTGAACCCGCTTGTTGCTGTTTGACGCCTCACGGCTTTATCTCCCCGCCGGGATTATGTTCCCGGTCGATGCGTGAGACCTTGCCACAGCGGCTTTGCGGATTGGCTTAAAAAGGCTGGTTAATCCGCCGTCACCCGTCCGCATGATTGACAAGACCTTGGCCCGCATGATTGACGAGACCTTGCGCGGAAGCCTCAATTCTTTGGTTTTCGGACCCAACAAACGCTTGAAATCCTTGTGATTCAGGCACATCTGGAGGGCTGGCTGATTTGCCTCCATGCCCCTTCAATCCTCCTTGAATCCGCGGGATTTTGTTCGTGATGTCTTCACCATCCGCCGCATCGGCGCTTTCCGCGAAAGCGGCCTCCTCCGACCTGTTCGACCAATCCGCGCTCAGCACGCTGGCGCAGCGTCTGGTGGAGGCGGCCAAGCGCGCCGGCGCCGACGCCGCGGACGCGGTAGCGGTGCGCGGTGTTTCGCAGGGCGTCGAGGTGCGCGACGGGCGCGTCGAGGAATCCGAACGCTCGGAAGGCGATGACGTCGGCTTGCGCGTGCTGGTCGGACAGCGCCAGGCGGTGGTCTCGACCAACGATATCAGCGGCGACGGCGTCGCAAAACTCGCCGAGCGCGCGGTGGCGATGGCGCGGGTCGCGCCCGACGACAAATATGTCGGGCTCGCCGATCCCTCGTTGCTGGCGCGCGAGTTTCCCGATCTCGATCTGCTCGACGCCAGGGTGCCGTCGACCGCGGAACTCGAACGCCGCGCCTGCGAAGCCGAAGCCGCCGCACTCGCGGTCAAGGGCGTGACAAAATCCGGCGGCGCCTCGGCCTCGACCGGCATCGGCGGCATGGTGCTGGTGACCTCCACCGGCTTCCACGGCTCTTACTTGCGTTCGAGCCAGGGCATCTCGATGACCGCGATCTCCGGCGACGGCACCGGCATGGAGCGCGACTATGATTACACGTCGGCGCCGCACGCCTCCGATCTGGCCTCGCCGGAAAGCGTCGGCCGCAAGGCCGGCGAGCGCACGGTGGCGCGCGCCAATCCGCGCAAGGTCGAGACCTGCAAGGTGCCCGTGGTGTTCGATCCCCGGGTTTCCGGCTCGCTGGTCGGCCATCTCGTCGGGGCGGTCAACGGCGCCTCGATCGCGCGCAAGACCAGTTTCTTGAAAGACCGGCTCGGCCAGCAATTGTTTTCGAAAAACATCCGCATCATCGACGATCCCCTGCGGGTCCGTGGCCTGCGCTCGCAGACCTTCGACGCCGAGGGCGTCAAGGTGAAGAAACTCGCGATCATCGACGAGGGCGTGCTGACGTCGTGGCTGCTGGATTCCGCGACCGCGCGCGAATTGGGAATGGTCACGACCGGCCACGCCCAGCGCGGCGTGTCGTCGTCGCCGTCGCCGGGGTCGTACAATCTGCATCTTGAGGCCGGCCAGCCGACGCCGGCCGAACTGATCTCCGACATCAAGCAGGGATTTTACGTTACCGACCTGATCGGCTCCGGCGTCAACGGCGTCACCGGCGACTACAGCCGCGGCGCTTCCGGTTTCTGGATCGAGAATGGCGAGATCACCTATGCGGTGAGCGAGGTGACGATTGCCGGCCATCTGTTCGAGATCTTCAAGTCGATGGCGCCGGCCAACGATCTGGAATTCCGCTACGGCGTCAACGCGCCGACCGTGCGCATCGAGGGACTGACGCTTGGCGGACGCTAGCGCCGAACGCGTGCAGCAGCAGATCGTGTCGCGCGACATCACGCGCGACGCCGCGTTGCTGACCGACACGGTGCGGGAAGCCGGCGCGCTGGCGCTGTCGCTGTTCCGTACCGAGCTGAAGAACTGGACCAAGGGCGCCTCATCGCCGGTCTCCGAGGCCGACATCGCCGTCAACGATCTCCTCGAAAACAGGCTGCGCTCCGCCACGCCGGATTATGGCTGGCTGTCCGAGGAAAGCGTCGACGACGAAGCGCGGCTCGGCAAGCGGATGACCTGGATCGTCGATCCGATCGACGGCACCCGCGGCTACCTCGCCGGCCGCGAGGACTGGTGCGTGAGCGTGGCGCTGGTCGAGGATGCGACGCCGGTGCTGGCGGCGGTGTTCGTGCCGGTCAGCGATGAATTTTTCTTCGCCGTGCGCGGGCAGGGCGCGGCACTCAACGATGCGCCGGTTCATGCGACAGCGGGCGCGGAGCTGGATTTTTCCCGCGTGGCCGGTCCGAAGCCGCTGGTCGAACGCCTCGACCTTTCCGCGGGCGAGATCGTGCTTCACCCTCGAATCGGCTCACTGGCGCTGCGGCTATGTCGGGTCGCGCAAGGCAGCCTGGACGCCGCGTTTGCCGGCGGCCAGAGCCGCGACTGGGACCTTGCCGCGGCCAATTTGATCGTGCAGGAAGCGAATGGTAGGATGACCGCGCTCTCGGGGGACACGATATCCTACAATCGCCGGGAGGTGACGCACGGGGTGCTGGTGGCCGCGGGACGCGATCGTCATGCTCGCATTGTCGAGCATTTTCGCAACCGTCCGCTGCCCTGAACCCCATCGAACCACATTGCGACTGCTGCTTGCCGGGCACATCGTTTAGGAAAGACAATCATGCCAGATAGTGCCCAGCAACTGCTTCACCTCGTGATCGGGGGCGAATTGACCGACCTCGAAGGCACCACCTTCAAGGATCTCGACGCCGTCGAGATCGTCGGCGTATTCCCCAACTACGCCACTGCACACGCAGCCTGGAAGGCCAAGGCGCAGCAGACCGTGGACAACGCCCACATGCGCTACTTCGTGGTCCATCTCCACCGGCTGCTCGATCCTGGTCAAGACACGAAGCCAGCCCGTTGAAAAAACTAATTCGCAATATACTGCGCAGCCGATGGGTTCAGCGCGCCGTGGGTTTTCTCGCGGCCGAATATCTTCGGCTGGTCTGGCTGACCAACAAATTCAGCTTCGATCCGCCCAACGTCTACGAGGTGGCCGAGCCGCATCAGCCGCTGATCTTCGCGTTCTGGCACGGCCAGCATTTCCTCACTCCGTTCCTCAAGACCAAGTCGAGCCATCGCGTCAGGGTGCTGATCTCGCGGCATCGCGACGGCGAATTCAACGCCATCGCCGCCGAACGGCTCGGCATCGAAACCATTCGCGGCTCCGGCGATCACGGCGGCGCGTTCAACCGCAAGGGCGGCGTCGGCGCGTTCAAGGAGATGGTCCGCACGCTGGAAGGGGGCTGCAACGTCGCCTCGACCGCCGACGTGCCCAAGCGCTCGCGGGTTGCAGGGCTCGGCATCATCATGCTGGCGCGGGAATCCGGCCGGCCGATCGTGCCCTTTGCCATGGTCACCAGCCGTTTCGTCCGGTTAAACAATTGGGACCGCACCACCATCAATTTGCCATTCGGACGCGGTGCAGTGACCGGCGTCGATGCGGTGATCGTGCCGCCGGACGCCGATGCCGAGACCATGGAAAAGTGCCGCCTCCAGCTCGAGACCTATTTGAACGAAGCGGCCCGTCGCGCCTATGCGATGGTGGGGCGGCCGGAGGCAGGCATTGACTAACGCCTTGCCCATGACCCTGCGCGTCTACCGCAAGCTGTCTTCGGCGATGGTGCCGCTGGCGCCAGCGCTGATGAAGCGGCGGCTGAAGCAGGGCAAGGAGGACCCGGCGCGGATCGGCGAACGGCGCGGCTTCAGCGACGATATCCGCCCGCACGGACCGTTGGTCTGGATTCACGGCGCCAGTGTCGGCGAGGTGCTGGCTGCCGCCGCCCTGTCGAAAAACTGCGGGCGCTGAATATCCGCATCCTGCTGACGTCGGGCACGGTGACCTCGGCCTCGATCGTGGCCAAGCGGTTTCCCGCCGATATCATCCACCAATACGTGCCCTACGATTCGCCGCGCTATGTCGCGCGCTTCCTCGATCACTGGCGGCCTTCGCTGGCGCTGTTCATCGAATCCGATCTGTGGCCCAATCTGATCCTGTCGAGTGCGGCGCGGCGGCTGCCGATGGTGCTGATCAACGGCCGGATGTCGCCGCGCTCGTTTCCGCGCTGGAGCCGGATGAGCGGCACCATCTCGGCCTTGCTCGGCAAGTTCGAGGTCTGTCTCGCGCAATCGGACACCGACGCGGAGCGCTTTACCGCGCTCGGCAGCCGCAACGTCGTCACCACGGGCAATTTGAAACTGGACGTGCCGGCGCCGCCCGCCGACGCCGCCAAGCTCGAGCGGCTGATGGCGGCGACGCGCGGCCGTCCGGTCATCGTCGCGGCCTCGACCCATCCCGGCGAGGAGGAAATCCTGCTCGAAGCCCACCGAACGCTGGCCGGATTCTTTCCGTCGCTGCTGACGGTGATCGTGCCGCGGCACCCCGATCGCGGCGAGGCGATCGCCCGCATGATCGCGGCTTCCGGCCTGCACGCTGGCTTGCGGTCGCGCGAGGAGCTGCCGACCGCGGCCACCGATATCTATGTCGCCGACACCATGGGCGAACTCGGGCTGTTCTATCGGCTTGCGCCGATCGTGTTCATGGGCGGTTCGCTGGTTGCCCATGGCGGCCAAAATCCGATCGAAGCCGTAAAACTCGGCGCCTCGATCGTCCACGGTCCGCATGTGTTCAATTTCCCCGATGTCTACGAGGCGCTGGACCGTGCCGGCGGCGCGCGGCGCGCCGACACCGGGGAAGCGCTGGTGAAGCAGCTCGGCCAGTTGCTGGCCGATCCGGCGGCCTGCGACGCGCTGGTGGCGGCGTCGGCGCAGGTGGTCGAGCAGCTCGGCGGCGCGCTGGAGCGCACGCTGGCCGCGCTCGAGCCCTATCTGTTGCAGTTGCGGCTCGAGATGGGGGCGGCCGATGCGTGAGCCGGCCTTTTGGCACCGGCCCCCGTCATTGTTTTCGCGATTGCTGATGCCACTGGGCGCTATCTACGGTGCGGTGGCGGCGCGGCGGATGCAGCGTCAGGGCTTTGATGCCGGCATTCCCGTGCTCTGCGTCGGCAATTATCATGTCGGCGGCGCCGGCAAGACCCCGACCGTGCTGGCGCTGACAAAACTGCTGCGCGAACTCGGCGAGACGCCGCTGGTGCTCAGCCGCGGTTATGGCGGACGATTGCGCGGCCCCGTGATGGTCGATCCGCTGAACACACTCAGCTTCCGATGTCGGCGACGAGCCCGTTGATGCTGGCGCGCACGGTCGCGGTGATCGGTCGCGCGCGACCGCGTCGCGGGCGTCGCGCTGGCGCGCTCGCAAGGCGCCAGCGTCATCTTGATGGATGACGGCTTTCAAAATCCCGCGGTCGCCAAGGATGCCTCGCTGATCGTGATCGATGGCGACCGCGGTCTCGGCAATGGCCTGCGTGTTTCCCGCCGGGCCGCTGCGCGCGCCGCTGCTTCAGCAACTCGCACGCACCGACGCGCTGATCGTGATCGGCCGGCGGCGCTGCCGCCGACGGCGGTTGCTGCCGAGGTCGCCGCGCGGGGCAAGCCAGTGCTTTCAGCGCATGCTCAGCTCCGGATGACGCGTCGGTCGCCGCGCTGCGCGGCCGGCGCGTGCTGGCCTTTGCCGGCATCGGCGATCCCGCCAGGTTTTTCCGCACGCTGCGTGCCAGCGGGATCGACGTCGTCGGCGAGCGCGCCTTCGCCGACCACCATCCGTTTTCGAAAAGCGAGATCGAAGCGCTGATCGCGGATGCCAAACGCGAGGCGCTGACGCTGGTAACGACGGAAAAGGATCTGGTACGGCTGCGGCAGGCCGGGGAGCTTCCGTCGTGGGCGAAGGATATTTTGGCGTTCGAGGTGACGCTGGAATTCGATGACGCGGCGGGATTGAGAAAATTTGTGGCGGAGCGTCTGTTCAAGGCGCGAGAGAAAAAGCTTCGCGCCAATCCGTAGGGTGGGCAAAAGGCGCGCTCTTCGCGCCGTGCCCACCATTTTAGTTCGAGTCGAAGGTGGTGGGCACGGCGCAAGGGCGCCTTTGCCCACCCTACGAATCTCAGCCCTTCAAGGCGCCCGGAAAATGCCGCTGCAATACCGCGGTCGGGATCGCATAGGCTTCCTGCAGATCGACGCTCCAGTATTTCAGTTCGTCGAGCGGGATCCGCGCGTCGGTCACCGCGCAGCGCACATAGGTGCCCGGCGAGATCACGCGGAAATCGCCGTCCAGATATTGCACCTGCGCTTCGCCATGGCCCGAGGAGCCGAATTTATTGAGCACGATCGCGTTCTCCGATGAGCCCCGGCCATCTGGACCGGGTAAATATTTCCTGTCGCATCTATCATAAATAGGCGGTGCTGTCCGCCCGTGAAACCCACCGATTTGTGATGATTTGCGGACTTTTCCGCGTATTACCTTTGGCGCGGGGTGGATCCACGTTTTTGCTGCGACAAGCAAGAAAGGCGTGGATGCCCGGGTCAAGCCCGGGCATGACGGCATTTTACTCAGGTCTAGAACAAACTTCCCTGACCGGCCGGTTTCACCACGCGCTTGGGCGCTGATGCCTTCGGCTCGCTCGCAACCGGTCTCTCCACACGCGCTGCCGCCGGCCGATCGGCATCCGCGGTGGCGCCGATGCGTCCATCCGCAAATTCGACCGTGAGATAAGCGCCCGGACCGACCGAGGCCGCGGCATGGATCGGCTGTCCCGCTTCATCGCGCACCAGCGCAAAGCCGCGCGCCAGCACGCCGCGATAGGACAGCGCCGTCAACAGTTGTCCGCTGTGCGCGACCCGCGCGTCGAGCCGCTGCACCATGGTGGCGACTGCGCGGCGCGCGCGCTCGGACAAACGCAGCGTGCGTTCACGTTCGCGCGCGATGCTTTGGCGCTGGGCCTGCGCGTTGGCAAGTTTCGAGGCCTTGAGCCGCGCCTCGAGGCCGGCAAACCGGTCGCGGCGGCGGCGCACCAGCGAGCGCGCGCCATTGGTCAACCGCTCGCTGTTGATGGTCAGGCGCTGTGCAGCGTGGCTGACCTGGGCGTGCAGCACGCGCAACGTCAGTTTGGCGCTGGCGGCCGCAAAGCGGCGGAAATGCGCATGGGTGTTGGCCTTCAAGCCGCGGGGCAGGGCGCTCGCGGCGCCGTCCAGCCGCTGCCGCGGGACCGCCAATAGTTCGCTCGCGGCGGGCAGCGCCCGCGCCGCCGCGCGCAATTCGTTGCGGCGGCTTTCCTGGGCGCGCTGCCAGCACAGCATGGTGCGCCGGGCCAGCGTGGAAACCTCGACGAACAGTTCGGCGCGCACCGGCACCGCCATTTCGGCCGCGGCCGTCGGGGTCGGCGCGCGCTTGTCGGCGGCGAAATCGATCAGCGTGATGTCGGTTTCGTGTCCGACCGCCGAAATCAGCGGGATCATGCTTTCCGCCGCGGCGCGAACCACGATCTCCTCGTTGAACGACCACAGATCTTCCAGCGAGCCGCCGCCCCGCGCGACGATCAAAAGATCCGGCCTTGGTACTTTGCCGCCCGCTGGCAGCGCATTGAAGCCGCGGATCGCGGCGGCGACCTGTTCGGCCGAGCCTTCGCCCTGCACTTTTACCGGCCACACCAGCACGCGGCGCGGAAAACGGTCCTGCAGCCGGTGCAGGATGTCGCGGATGACAGCACCCGTCGGCGAGGTGACGACGCCGATCACCTCCGGCAGCCACGGCAGCAATTGCTTGCGCGACTCGTCGAACAGGCCCTCGGCGCCGAGCTTGCGCTTGCGCTCTTCCATCAGCGCCATCAGCGCGCCGATCCCGGCGGGTTCGATCGCCTCGATCACGATCTGGTATTTTGAGGAGCCGGGATAGGTGGTGAGTTTTCCCGTGGCGATGACTTCCAGGCCCTCCTGGGGCTTGAACCGCATCCTCGAATGCACGCCCTTCCAGATCACCGCCTCGATCTTGGCGCTCTCGTCCTTCAGCGCGAAATAGCAGTGGCCGGAGGAGTGCGGCCCGCGAAAGCCGGAGATTTCGCCGCGGACGCGGACATGCCCATAGGCGTCCTCGACCGTCCGCTTCAGCGCGGAGGACAATTCGGACACCGTGAATTCCGGTGCGTTGAGAAGGGCTTCGGCAGGAGGCATCTGGACTGTAGAATCGGACTTTTTGGGCGCGTGCGCAAGGGCTCGGCGCGAGTGTCGAGGCTGTCAGGCACATATCCACACCTGATCCAGGGAGTTTGTTGCAGCACCGCTGCGCCGTGCTAAACCGTGCGCGCACCGACGCGGTACCCCATCTGGCTGCTTTCATGAACATCCTCCTGCTCGGTTCCGGCGGCCGCGAACATGCTCTCGCCTGGAAAATCGCGGCCTCCCCGCTGGTGACGAAACTCTGGTGCGCGCCGGGCAATGCCGGCATCGCCCGGGAGGCCGAATGCGTCGCGGTCGATATCACCGACCACGCCGCGGTGATTGATTTCTGCAAGACCAACAAAGTCGACTTCGTGGTGGTGGGCCCGGATGCGCCGATCGCGGCGGGGATCGTCGACGATCTCAACGCCGCCGGCTTCAAGGCGTTCGGCCCGACCAGGGCCGCCGGGCAGCTGGAAAGTTCGAAAAACTTCACCAAGGCACTGTGCCGCGCCAACAACATTCCGACCGCGGCGTACGAGCATTTCACCGACGCCAATGAGGCAAAGGCCTATATCCGCGCGCAGGGGCGCGCCGATCGTCGTCAAGGCCGACGGCCTCGCCGCCGGCAAGGGCGTGGTGGTGGCGATGAGCGAGGCCGAAGCGCTCGCCGCGGTCGACATGATGTTCGGTGGCGGCCTCGGTGATGCCGGCGCCGAGGTCGTGGTCGAGGAATTCATGACAGGCGAGGAAGCCTCGTTCTTCGCGCTGTGCGACGGCGAACATGCGTTGCCGCTCGCCACCGCGCAGGATCACAAGCGCGCCTTCGATGGCGACCAGGGTCCGAACACCGGCGGCATGGGCGCCTATTCGCCGGCGCCGGTGCTGACGGAAGCGGTGTGTACGCGGATCATGGAGGAAATGATTTATCCGACGCTACGCGCGCTGAAGAAAATGGGTTCGCCCTACAAGGGCGTGCTCTATGCCGGCGTGATGATGACGAAGGACGGACCGAAACTGGTCGAATACAATGCCCGCTTCGGCGATCCGGAAACCCAGGTGCTGATGCTGCGGATGATGTCGGACATCGTCCCGGCGCTGATCGCCAGCGCCGACGGACAGCTGAAAAACTTCAGCCTGCGCTGGTTCGACGACGTCGCGCTGACGGTGATCATGGCGACCAAGGGCTATCCCGGTGATTACGGCAAGGGATTTGTCATTGAAGGCCTCGAAGGGGCGGCGGCCGTCGAGGGTGTCGAGATCTTTCACGCCGGCACCAGGGCCGACGGTGGAAGCGATTCTCGTCCAATGGCGGGCGGGTGCTGAACATCTGCGCGACCGGCAAGACGGTCACCGAAGCGCAGCAGCGTGCCTATGCCGCGGTCGACAAGATCAACTGGCCGGAAGGTTTCTGCCGCCGCGACATCGGCTGGCAGGCGATCAAGCGGGAGCAGGGACAGGGGTAGCGTGTTCGCGGCCGCCCTCACAGCGTCATTGCGAGGAGCCCTTGCGACGAAGCAATCCAACATATCGTCCAAAGAAAGAATGGATTGCATCGCTTCGCTCGCAATGACGAGGATTCACCGATCGTCATGCGCGGGCTTGACCCGCGCATCCATCCTCTTCGCAAGATGCTTCTTTCGAGGAGGATGGATTGCCGGGTCAAGCCCGGCAATGACAGTCACAGGCACCTACAGCAAATCGCCGCCCGCCGCGCTTGCCGTGGTGCCGTGCTCGCGGAACGCCTTGATGACGTTCTTGCCGATCTTCCACTTGTGGACCTCGTCGGGGCCGTCGACCAGCCGCTGCGAGCGCACCTGGGTGTACCATTTGGCGAGCGGCGTATCCTGGCTGAAGCCGAGCGCGCCGTGCAGCTGGATCGCGGTGTCGATCACCTTGTGCACCATGTGGGCATGGAAGATCTTTGCGATCGAGTTCTCCTGCCTGATGTCGAGCCCCTTTTCCGCCTTGTAGGCGATGTGCAGCAGCATCAGCCGGCCGATATAGAGTTCGCTGGCGCAATCGGCGAGCATGAACTGCACCGCCTGGCGGTCGGCGAGCAACTGGCCGAAGGTCGAGCGCTTTGTCACATGCGCGGCCGCCATGTCGAGCGCGCGCTGCGCTTTCGCAACATTGTGCATGCCGTGGCGCAAGTCGGCCGTAGGCGAGGCGGTGCTGGCCCATGTTGAATCCGTTGCCTTCGCCGCCGAGCAGATTGTCGGCCGGCACTTTCAGATCCTTGATCTCGATTTCGGAGTGGCCGCCATGGATCGCGTCGGCATGCGGACCCTCGATCGCCATGTTGGCGACGTTGCGCTTGATCTTGTAGCCGGGGTTCGGCAGTTCGACGATGAAGGTCGAATGCTGCTTGTGGCGCGGCGCGTTCGGATCGGTCCGCGCCACCACCAGCGCCATGTCGGCGACGCTGGCGGAGGACGAGAACCATTTTTCGCCGTTGAGGATGTAGTTCTCGTTGCCGTCCTTCACCGCCGACGTCTGCATGCCGGTGGCGTCGGCGCCGGCGGCTTTTTCGGTCATCGAGAAGCAGATGCGCTTGTCGCCGTTGAGCAGCGGCTTGAGGAACTTCTCCTTCTGATATTCCGTGCCGTGGGCGAGGATCGTCATCATCGAGGCGTCGTCGGGCCCCTGCGTGTTCATCGACAGCGCGCCGAGCATGCTCTCGCCAAGTTCCATCTGCACCAGCGCGTTGGCGAGCGGGCCGAGCCCCATGCCGCCATATTCCTTCGGCACCCACGGACACCACAGGCCCTGGGCGCGGGCCTTTTTCCGCAGCGGGCCCAGCACCTCGGCGAGCGGCTTGGTGTCGAGTTCCTTTTCCGCGGGAATGCACTCGTCATGCACCCATTTGCGGACTTTCTCGCGGATCGCCTTGGCTTCGGCCGGAATCTCGAAATCGATCGACATGGCATTCCCTCGCTGTGGCTTCTTGCTGGTTGGGCCTGGGCGATGGCATAATCCGCTGTGGCGCTCAGCGGCAACGGCAAACAAAGTTTGAAGCAACGATGGCCGCCGCCGCGCCGCAAGGAGTGCCCACCCGATGCCCGATCTCGCCGACCTGTTTCCCGGCTATGCCGCCGAATGGATCAACACCCGGGCGGGCCGCATCTTCGCCCGCGTCGGCGGCAAGGGACCGCCGCTGCTGCTGCTGCACGGATTTTCGCAAACGCATGTGCAGTGGCACCGGGTCGCGCCGCAGCTGGCCGAAAAATTCACGCTGATCATCGCGGACTTGCCGGGCTACGGCTGGTCGGACATGCCCGAGAGCGACAGCGAGCATACGCCCTATACCAAGCGCGCGATGGCGAAGACCATCATCGAGGCGATGGAGCAACTCGGCCATGTGCATTTTGCGCTCGCCGGCCACGACCGCGGCGGCCGCGTCGCCTATCGGCTGGCGCTCGATCATCCCGGCCGGCTGTCGAAACTGGCGGTGCTCGATATCCTGCCGACCTTCAATTACTGGGAGCGGATGAACCGCCTCTATGCATTAAAAATCTATCACTGGACGTTTCTGGCGCAGCCCTATCCGCTGCCGGAAACCCTGATCTTGGGAAATCCGGATTTCTTCCTGAAGCAGAAGATGGCGAGCCAGACCAAATCGAAAAATCTCGATGATATCGACCCGCGCGCGCTGGAGCATTATCTGGCCCCGTTCCGCGATCCCTCCCGCGTGCACGCGATGTGCGAGGACTACCGCGCCGGCGCCTATGCCGATTTCGAGATCGACAAGAAAGACCATGAGGCGGGAAAGAAAATCACCATCCCGATGCTGGCGCTGTGGGGCGACGCCGGCATCGCCAGCGCGGCGGCGACGCCGCTGGATACCTGGAAGAACTGGGCGACCAATGTTACGGGCGCGCCGGTCGACAGCGGGCATTTTCTGACGGAGGAAAATCCCGATGTGACAGCGAAAATGTTGCGGGAGTTTTTTACGGCGGGGTGATGTTGTTGCGTTGACCTTGCAGCATTGACGGTGCGCCCCCTCTCCCATGGGGAGAGGGTTGGGGTGAGGGGGTACGGTCTCTCGTTTGATCCTAACCCCTCACCCGGATCGCATCTGACGATGCGATCCGACCTCTCCCTACGGGAGAGGTGAAGCTACCTTCTTGCCTTGAAAAAATCCTTCAGCAGCGTCGCCGCCTCGGTCTCGCCGACCGCCGAATAGACCTCCGGCACGTGATGGCAGGTCGGCGACGAGAAGAACCGCACGCCGGAATCCACCGCGCCGCCCTTCGGGTCGGCCGCGCCGTAATAGACCCGCCGGATCCGCGCCAGCGAGATCGCGCCGGCGCACATGGTGCAGGGCTCCAGCGTGACATAGAGGTCGCAATCGACCAGCCGCTCGGTGCCGATGACCTCAGCCGCCTGCCGGAGCGCCAGGATTTCGGCGTGTGCGGTCGGATCGCGGTCGGTCAGGGTCCGGTTGCTGGCGGTGGCGATCACCTCGTAATCCCTGACAATCACGCATCCGATCGGCACTTCGCCGGATTTTCCGGCGTTTTTGGCCGTTTTCAGCGCCAAATCCATGAAAGAAGGGACGGTCATGCCTCGTATCATCGGAAGAAACCTGCTACTAGATGCGGATTCAGCAAAAGTGGATGCCGGTTTTGCGTGACCATGCGCCTTGAGCCAAGCGCGCGCGCGTGATCGCTATGACAGCCCGTCCACATCCGCCTGACCGCCATTTCATTTGGATACGAGAGAGCATTCATGCCCCGCGACAACGATAAAAACAACAACTCCCGCGGCCGGCGCGACCGCCCCGCAGGCGGCAAGGGCCGCTCCGGCGCCGCGCGGGGACCGGAGAAGAAATTCGCCAAGCGCGGCTTTGCCGGCAAGGCCGATGGCGAGAAGCGGCCGTATACCCCGCGCGAAGGCGGCGGCGAGAAGCGTCCCTATGCCGGAAAATCCGGCGGCGACCGGCCCTACGCCAAGAAGCCCTATGCCAGCGGCGGCAAGCCCTACGCCGGCAAGCGCGACGGCGACGCGCCGCGTCCGCGCGGCGACCGGCCGTCGTTTGGCGATCGTCCGCAGCGCTTCAATCGGGATGACCGTCCCGGTGGCGGCGAGAAGCGCCCCTACACCCCGCGCGGCGAACGGGGCGACGCCACGGCCGGCCGGGCGCTTCCAGGACAAGAAGTTCGGCGACAAGCGGCCTTACACCCCGCGCGAGGGGGGCGGCGAGAAGCGTCCCTATACGCCGCGCGGCGACCGGCCGCAGGGCGACCGTCCCTACAGCGCGCGCCCGCCGCGCGATGGCGACCGGCCGCGCGGCGACCGGCCCGAGCGAAAATTCGGCGGCGACAAGAAATTTTCACGCGGCGCCCCGGACCGTGGACCTCGCAAGGATTTTGGCAGCCGCGACCGGGACCGCAAGAGCGGCCCGGGAGGCGCGGATCGCGGCGAGTCAAAGCCGTGGCAGAAGCGCGATGCGTCTTCGCCCGATCACGCCGGCCGCAATTCCCGCCCGCCCCGCGACGGCGCGCGTAATTTCGACAGGCCGCGCTTCGACAAGCCGCGCGAGGATCGCGGCGGCGAGGAACGCCCGCGAGGCGATCGTCCGTTCCGCGAGCGGCCGAAATTCGACCGTCCCCGCGAGGACCGTCCGAAATTCAATCGCCCGCGCGAGGGTGGTTCCTCCTGGCAGGAGCATCCGCGCAGCGAGGCTCAATCCCTTGACGATGCCGAGCGGCCGCGCCGCGACAATGAGGACGACAGCAAGGTATTTGCAAAACGTCCGGCCTTCGGCGGCCGTGGCGAATACCGCGAGCGCAAGCCCGAACTCGAAAAGCGCGCCGCCCGTCCGCCGCGCGAGAAAAAGTCCGGCGAGCGTATCGCAAAAGTGCTGTCGCGCGCAGGTCTTGCCTCGCGCCGCGACGCCGAGGAATGGATCGTGCAGGGCCGCGTCTCCGTCAACGGCCGCATCATCAATTCGCCGGCGCTCGACGTCACCGCCAACGACGTCATTACCGTTGACGGCAAGCCGTTGCCGCCGCGCGAGCGCACCCGCCTGTTCATGTTCCACAAGCCGCGCGGGCTGATGACCACCCATGCGGATCCGGAAGGGCGGCCGACGGTGTTCGACAATCTGCCGGAGGGATTGCCGCGGCTGATCTCGATCGGCCGGCTCGATTTCAACACCGAGGGCCTGTTGCTGCTCACCAATGACGGCGGTCTCGCCCGCGCGCTCGAATTGCCGGACACCGGCTGGCTGCGGCGCTACCGGGTCCGCGCCCATGGCGAGGTGACGCAGGGCCAACTCGACGAACTGAAGAAGGGCGTCGAGGTCGATGGCGTCAAATACGGCCCGATCGATGCGACGCTGGAGCGCGACCAGGGCGCCAATGTCTGGCTGGTGTTTGCGATCCGCGAAGGCAAGAACCGCGAAGTCCGCAACGTCATGGCGCATCTCGGGCTCGAGGTGAACCGCTTGATCCGGATTTCCTACGGTCCGTTCCAGCTCGGTGAACTCGCCGAAGGCCAGGTCGAAGAGGTCAAGACCCGCGTGCTGCGCGAACAGCTTGGCGAAAAGATCGCCGAACTCGCCGGCGCCGATTTCAACCGGCCGATGCCGGGCGACGCCAAGGCTGACGAGGACGAAGCGCCGCGCGGCAAAAAACCGTTCAAGCCGGCCGGCAAGAGCGGCCTGATCGCCGACCGCAAGGGCCGCCGCATCCTGGTGCAGCGCACCGGCAGCGACGAAGCCCGCGCCCGCAACGAAGCCGAGGCCGACGGTTTCGGCCCGCCGCGCCGCCCGCAGCGCGGCTACCACGGCAAGCGCGATCTGAAGCCGCGGGACGAGTAGGGACTACCCCGTGAGCCTGGGTTCGATGCCTGCCACGAGTTCGGTCACACCTCTCCCATCGGGAGAGGTCGGATCGCATCGGAGATGCGATCCGGGTGAGGGGTTAAGGACCATCGATAGACCGTACCCCCTCACCCCAACCCTCTCCCGATGGGAGAGGGGGCGGACCTCCATTGCTGCGACAGCGGAGTATCCGCTTCGATATAAGGGATTTGCAAAGTAATGCGCGTCGTCGGCGGACGGCTGAAGGGCCGCAACCTCGCGTCGCCGTCGTCGCGCGACATCCGCCCGACCGCGGACCGCTTGCGCGAGTCGCTGTTCAACATCCTGATCCATGCCTATGACGATCCGATCGAGGCCGCGCGGGTGCTCGACCTGTTCGCCGGCACCGGCGCGCTCGGCATAGAGGCGATTTCACGCGGCGCGAAATTCACGCTGTTCGTCGACAATGGCGCCGAGGCGAGGGCGCTGCTGCGCAACAATGTCGAGGCGCTGGGCCTCGGCGGCGTCACCAAAGTCTATCGCCGCGATGCCACCCACCTCGGCCCGGCGCATCCGATGGAGCCGTTTTCGCTGGTATTCCTCGATCCGCCCTACCGCATGAAACTCGCCGAGAAGGCGCTGGCCTCGCTGCGCGACGGCGGCTGGCTGACGCCGGGCGCGCTATTGGTGGTGGAGGAGCACAAGGCGGCGGCGTTCGCGCCACCCGAAGGCTTCGAGGAACTGGAACGGCGGGCGTATGACGATACGGAGTTTACGTTTTTGCGGTTTGGTTCGCAGTTTGACCAAGTGCTCGCCCACCCCTAACTCGTCGTCCTCCGCGAAAGCGGAGGACCCCGTACGCCGCGGCCCCTCGGTTCATCGCTGCTGTCTCTGGAATACTGGGTCGTCCGGTCAAGCCGGACGATGACAGCGGAGAATGTGGAGGCGCCTTGCCTTCTATCGCCGTCCGAACAGCTTCTCGATATCCGACAACTTCAATTCCACATAGGTCGGCCGGCCGTGGTTGCACTGGCCGGAATTCGGCGTGTCTTCCATCTCGCGCAAGAGCGCGTTCATCTCTTCCGGCTTGAGGATGCGCCCGGCACGGACCGAGCCGTGGCAGGCCATGGTGGCGGCGACATGCATCAGCCGGCGTTCCAGCGGCAGCGCCTCGTCCCATTCCTCCATGTGTTCGGCGAGATCGCGCAGCAGGGCTGCGGCATTGGCCTTGCCGAACAGTGACGGCGTCTCGCGCACCGCCACAGCACCTGGGCCAAACGTGTCGATCGCAAGCCCGAACGACGCCAGTTCCTCGGCGCGGTCGAGCAGTTTTTCGACGGTGGCCTCGTCGAGTTCGACGATCTCGGGAATCAGCAAAATTTGCCGCTGCACGCCGTTGCGCGCCAGCGAGGCCTTCAGCTTCTCGTAGACGATGCGTTCATGCGCGGCGTGCTGGTCCACGACCACGAGTCCGTCGCGGGTCTGCGATACGATATAGGTCTCGTGGATTTGCGTGCGCGCCGCGCCCAGCGGGCGGTCGAGCAAATCGGCGGATGGCTGCTGTTGAAACCGCACGTCGGCCGTCGGCGTGCCGACGTCGAAGGCGGCCTGCCCGGGTTCGGCGAACGCGGTCGCCGCCGAACCCTCGAAGCCCGGCATTGGGCCGGCCGGATAGGCTGGCGAGCGCCGCCAGTCCCAGTTGCCGGGACGCGGCGCGAAGGAGGGACGGAACGAGGCGAGTGCGGCGCCGTCGCTGTTGGCCGCGGTGCGCCTGCCTTCGCGGGCGAGGCCTTCCTTCAGCGCGTGCACGATCAGCGCGCGGACCAGGCCGGCATTGCGGAAGCGCACCTCGGTCTTGGCCGGATGCACATTGGCATCGACTTCCCTGGTATCCAGCGTCACGAACAGCGCCACCACCGGATGCCGGTCGCGCGGCAGATAGTCGGCATAGGCGGCGCGTACCGCGCCGAGAATGAGTTTGTCGCGCACCGGCCGGCCGTTGACGAACAGGTATTGGCCGAGCGCATTGGCGCGGGTCAGCGAGGGAGCGGCGGCAAAGCCTTCGACCACCACGCCGTCGCGCTCGCTGCGCACCTCGATGGCGCTGGCACGGAAATCCGCGCCGAGGATATCGCCGAGCCGCGTCAGCCGGCCGGCGGCGCCGGGCAGTGCGGCGGCCCAGGTCACCGGCGCGCGTTCCTCGCCGGCAAGGCTGAAGGCGATGTCGGGCCGCGCCATTGCGAGCCGCCGCACCACCTCGCGGATCGCCTCGGCCTCGGTGCGGTCGGTCTTGAGAAATTTCAGCCGCGCCGGCGTCGCATAAAAGAGATCGTTGACCTCGACGCGGGTGCCCTGGCCGAGTGCTGCCGGCATGATCGCCGATTTGGCGCCGCCTTCGACCGACAGCGACCAGGCATGTGGCTCGGAAGCGTGCCGCGTGGTGATGCCGAGTTTGGCCACGGCGCCGATCGAGGGCAGGGCCTCGCCGCGAAACCCGAGGGTGCGGATCTGCAGCAGGTCCTCGTCGTCGAGTTTTGAGGTGGCGTGGCGATCGACCGCGAGTGCCAGATCGGCCGAGGTCATGCCGCTGCCGTCGTCGGTGATACCGATCCGCCGCCGGCCGCCGCCGTCGGTGAAGATATCGACCCGGCTGGCGCCGGCGTCGATGGCGTTTTCCACCAGTTCCTTGACCACGCTCGCGGGCCGCTCGACCACCTCGCCGGCGGCGATGCGGTTGACGACCTGTTCGGGGAGCTGGCGGACGGGCATGGCGGATCGAGTCTCGGGAAACCAGGCCCTAATTTAGGCCTGCGTAACGGGAAAAGCATGGGGGAAGTCCAGGATATCCTTGCTCTTTCACAGTCCCGCGGCCGTCATCCTGAGGTGCGAGCCCCCTTGGGCGAGCCTCGAAGGATGAGAGATCCGGGCATACGGCTCATCCTTCGAGGCGCGCAAGAGCGCGCACCTCGGGATGACGGCGGCGCGCGGTCGTTGCAGCCGTCAATCGTCGAACCGCGCCGAACCCCGTTTCGCCTTGATGTCGCTGCGGCGCTTCTTGCCTTCCAGCCGGCGGGTCTTGGATCCCAGCGTCGGCCTGGTGGCGCGGCGCGGGATCGGGCGCACCATGGCCTCGCGCAGCAATTCGAGCAAGCGGTCGACGGCGTCGGCGCGGTTGCGCTCCTGAGTGCGGAAGCGCTGGGCGTGGATCACGATCACGCCGTCCTTGGTCATGCGCTGGCCGGCCAGCCGGTTGAGCCGCAGCACGGCATCTTCCGGCAGCGTGATCTTCCTGGTGTCGAAGCGCAGTTGCGCCGCGGTCGAGAGCTTGTTGACGTTCTGCCCTCCCGGCCCGGAGGCGCGGACGAATACGATATCGATATCGTTCTCGTCGATCGAAAGGTCACGGGAAATCCGCAGCATGGCGTCACCGGAAGGCCCAGCATTCCCCAAGCGAGAATCGGACCGAGGCAGGATAGCGGCTTTAATCGCTACGCTGAAGGGCGAGAGATGAGTGCCCCGGATGCTGCGCAGCGCGCCGCCCTTGCGGCGTGGTGCGCTGCTGATCCGGGGCCCGAGGCGAGAAATGTGGTCCCGGCTCGCGGAGGCGAGGAGCGTGCACGCGTCAACGAATGCCGGAAGTTCGGCTAGTTCTTCGCCGTCGGCGGCGTCGCTGCCGCGGGTTGCGCGGCGGCCTGCGGGGCGCGGCCGACGATCACGGTGAGCAGGCCCTGGCCCCACAAGCGCTTTGCGGCCTTCCTGGCGTCATCCAGCGTCACGGCGTCGACGATGGCGTTGCGCTTTTCGATGTAGTCGATCGGCAGTTTGTCGAGCTGATACTGGAGCAAGGCCTGCGCCAGCTTCGAGGAAGTGTCGAGCGCCAGCATCTGCGAGCCCTTGAGATAGGACTTGGCCTCGTCCAGCTCCTGCTGGGTCGGGCCATCCTCCGCCATGCGGCGGATTTCCTTTTCGATGGCGTCCACGGTCTCGCCGGCGCGGTCGGCGCGGGTTCCGGTGTTGCCGATGAAGATCGCGGAGTGATTCATCCAGAGCAGCGATTCGTAGACCGAATAGGCCAGGCCGCGCTTCTCGCGGACTTCCTTGTAGAGCCGCGACGACAGCCCGCCGCCGCCGAGAATGTGGTTGACGACGTAGGCCGCCATGAAATTCGGGTCCTGGCGCCGGACGCCGGGGCCGCCGAACGTCACCACGGTCTGCGGCACGTCGAGCGGAATGAAGGCGCGCTGCGGCGGCCTGGCGGCTTCAACCTCGGCGACCGGTGTCAGGCTGGCCTTGGCCGGCAGCGACCCAAAAGTCTGGTCGAGCAATTTGCCGAGCGTGGCCGGATCGACATCGCCGACCACGGCAATCCGCAGCGTATCCTTCGCCAGCACGCGGCGGACATAGTCCCTCATGTCGGCGACGTTGATGGTCGGAACACTTTCCAGCGTGCCGGTGGCCTGCCGGCCATAGGAGTGGTCGCCGAAGGTGACTTCGAGGAACTTGCGGCTGGCCAGCGAGGTTGGATTGGAGGTGTCGCGCCGCAGCCCCGAAAGCACCTGGGCGCGAACGCGCTCGACGTCGCTGCTCTCGAAATGCGGCGAGGTCAGCGCCTTTCGCAGCAGGTCGAAAGCTTCGTCGCGGTTATCCTTGAGCATGCGCAAGCTGCCGCGGAAGTTATCGCGCGTCGAGCTGAAGGAGAGCTCGATGGCGCGGCGGTCGAGGCGCTCATGGAAGGTCTTGGAATCCAGATCTTCGGAGCCCTCGTCGATCAGATTGGCGACCATGTTGCCGACGCCGGGCTTGTTGGCCGGGTCCTGGGTGGCGCCGCCACCGAAGGCATATTCCATCGCGATCAGGGGGACGGTGGCGTCCTGCACGAACCAGGCTTCGATGCCGCCAGGCGAAATCAGATGCTGGATCTTTGCCGCGGCCTGCGAGGGCAAAGCCGACAGCGGCATCATCGCAAGGCAGGCTGCCACAGCGAAGGCGTTGCGACGCGCAAAACGACCGAAGGAAATTCCTGAATGGTTCACGAACGCTTCTCCTCGCGTTTCGGCGCGGCATCCTTGATCAGGTAGCCGGTCACCGATCGCTTCTTGTCGAGCCATTTTTGCGCGGCCTCACGCACCTGTTCGGCGGTGACGGCG
Source organism: uncultured Alphaproteobacteria bacterium (assembly GCA_963706975.1). Classification (GTDB taxonomy): domain Bacteria; phylum Pseudomonadota; class Alphaproteobacteria; order Rhizobiales; family Xanthobacteraceae; genus Bradyrhizobium. Next base: position 28,204 of record CAVPOL010000044.1, on the reverse strand, counting down.
CGAATCCGGGCCGGCCAGCTGCGGATATCCGCGATGCTGAGACCCGAGGTGAGCGCGCCGCCATACCAGCGCGCCAGGGTCGCCTGATTGTCCTGGGCGTAGATCGCTTCGGCGATCAGCTGGGTCTTGACCCGCTCCAGGTCCTCGGAGCGGATGGGTTTTTGTTCGATATCCGCGATCACGCCGTCGATCACCTGCTCGATTTGCGCGAATTCCACGCCGGGCTTCGGCGAGACCGAGATCACGAACTGCGTCGGATCGAGCGCGGTGCCCTGATATCCGGCGCCGGCGCTCACGGCGAGCTGCCGGTCGATCACCAGCGCGCGATACAGATACGAGTTGGCGCCGCCGCCCATCAGTTGCGCCAGCACGTCGAGCGCGGGGCTTTCGCCGGCGGCGGCAGTGTTTGCGGAGGGGACGAGGTAATAGCGCCGCAGTCCGGGCTGCTCGACGCGGGGATCGGACAGCGTCACGGTGCGTGGCGCCGCCGGCACCGGTTCCTGCGGCCGCATCCGCTGTGCCGCAATCGCCGGCTGCGCGGGAATTTCACCAAAATTCTTCTCCACCAGCGGCCGGATATCCTTGGCCTCGACGTCGCCGGCGATCACCAGGATCGCGTTGTTCGGCGCATAGAAGCGCTTGTAGAACGCCAGCGCGTCCTCGCGGTCGAGTTTCTCGATTTCCTGGCGCCAGCCGATAATGGGGCGGCCGTAGGGATGGTTGAGATACAGCGCCGCCATGATCTGCTCGGTAAGCCGCGCATCCGGATTGTTGGCGACCCGCATGTTGAACTCTTCCAGCACGACGTCGCGCTCCGGCAGCACGTTTTCGTCCTTGAGAACCAGCCCGGTCATGCGATCGGCCTCGAACTCCATCATCCTTGGCAATTGCTCTTTCGGCACGCGCTGGAAATAGCCGGTGTAGTCGGTCGAGGTGAAGGCGTTCTCGTTGCCGCCGACCCGGAGCACGGTCTGGGAAAACTCACCGGCCGGGTGCTTCGCGGTGCCCTTGAACATCAGATGCTCGAGGAAGTGGGCGAGGCCGGATTTGCCCGGCGTCTCGTCGGCGGAGCCGACCTTGTACCAGATCATCTGGGTGACCACGGGCGTGCGGTGATCCGGGATCACCAGCACCTGCAGGCCGTTGGGGAGCGTAAAGGCTGTCGGAGGATCCGAAGTGACGGTGGTCTGGGCGCTGGCGTGCAGTGACGGCGCCACAAGCAGCGCCAGCGTCGAGGCGAGGCGGACGGCTAGTCGAAGTCGTGAAGTCATTGGCGTGTGTTGACGACAGTCAGCCTGGATATCAGCTGATTGCGGTCGATCCTTCTTTGCTCGAGCAAATTTGCGTGTGATGCAAAACCACGTCGCAGGCTTCGGTGCGACGCCTTGCGCCTCTTCATTCCGGTGCGCAATGCCGGAGCGGGAGTGGCGCGTCCCCGGGCCGGCGCGACCGCCGCTGGTCAAACATTCCCCGCGGCTGGCGAGGGGTTTCAATCGGAGACTTCCTTACCCGTCATTCGGAGACTTCTTTACCCGTCATGACGTCGATTCGCTTGTTGAGCGATTCCTTCGGCCCAGTGCCGTAGGCGAAATTCGGCGACGGCGTCTGGTAGCCGCTCGGCGGCTGGATCAGGGAGTCCCGCGTCGGCTCGCCTTTGAACGGCGCCGTCTCGGTCGTGTTGCCGCGGAACAGGCCGGTGATGCTGCCATTCCAGCCAAGCTGCGACGGGCTCAGGACCGGAGAGTTGCTGGAGTTGCCCGGCTGGACCGGGTCGTTGCTGGTTCGGGCCGCAGCGGCGGTCTTGCCGGCCTTGAGTTCCTCGGGCGTCAACAGGCGAGCGGACTGCGCGGGATCCTTGTTGTCTTTCTTGCGGGCTGCAATCGCGGCCTTGCGCCGGGCCTCGTCCGGATCTTTCGGCCAATTCGGCGCCTTTGCCGCGGCCGCAGCGGCGGGGGGCGGCAGATCGAGCCTGGGGGGCACCACCAGCGGCGATCGCTCGCGGTATTCGATGCCCCTGTTTTCCATGTTAGTGGCGCCAAGGCCGGACATGATGTTGTCGATGATCTTCTCTTCGAAGGTCTTGTCGTCCTCATCGTCCTCGGCGCGGACGGCGCCCGACACCATCACGAGGCCGATGCCCAGGGCAACGGCGACGAGCTTCAGCGCCCGCCACGGCTTCTGCACCATCCAACCGCCGGCATCGGTGTCGCGCATCACGCAAATCCTGTTCAAAAATCGCCGCAGGGCCGCCGATTTGCAGCGCAATCCCGCTCCAGCCTGCAAGGCTCGTCTCAAGCCTCGTATCAGCCGTGATCAGGGCGCTTTTGCGGCGGGTACCCCCAGGAAGGAATCATACAACAGGGCCGCTACCCCGGCAACAATCGCCACGTCGGCAAGGTTAAACACGTACCAATGGTAGGTTTTTCCCCCGATCTGGAGGTGGAACAGGGCGAAATCGACCACTGCGCCATAGGCGAAGCGGTCGATCGCGTTGCCGATGGCGCCGCCGATGATCAGGCCGAGGGCGATGGTCGCCAGAAGGGTTCGCGACCGCGCCATCCAGATCGCCAGCACCACCACCGCCACCGCCTTGACGGCCATCAGGCCGATCTGGGCCCATGCGCTGTCGCTCTGGAACCAGCCGAAGCTGATCCCGACATTCCAGGCCAGCCACAGGTCGAAAAACGGCGTCACCGCCACCGTGCCGCGCCGGGCGAGGTCGAACACGAACAGCAGCCACAGCTTTGAGGCCTGATCCAGCACCAGTGCGGTGACGGCGGCGATGATCCCGGCGCGGAGGTGGGAATTCATGGGCTGCATGCCAGCCACCACGTCGTCCCCGCGAAAGCGGGGACCCCCAGCGTGAGCGCATTTGCGCTCATCGCGACGCCGCGGTGGTTCTGTTTGGAAAGACTGCTGATCATCTTCCTTCGTCACCTCGAACGCCGGTGGCTATGGGACCCTGCTTTCGCAGGGACGACGTTAGATGGAAACCCCCAGCGCCTTCCATTCACGCAGCGCCTGGGCGTCGCGCGGCGAGACATCGGGGTATTCGGCATCCTCGCCGACATCAGGGAGAATCTTCCACGACCGCGCGCATTTGGTGCCCCGGGCCTTCTCGACCACCACGGCGACGCCGGGCACCTCGTTGAGGCGGAATGCAGTGGCCGGAGCATCCCCATTCGTCGCCATCGCGTTCGAGGTGATAAACACCTCGGCCAGATCGATATCGAACAGCGTGTCGAAGATCGTCTTGTCCGACACATAGACCAGCGGCGAGGCCTCCAGCGACGAGCCGATGTTCTTGGCGGCGCGCTCGACCTCCAGCGCGCCGGTGACGACGCGACGGACGTTGCGGATGATTTCCCACTTCGCAGCCAGCGCCTCGTCGCGAAAACCGTCAAAACTGTCAGGAAACAGCGTCAGGTGCACCGACGGTTCGGCGTCAGGCTTGTACATCCGCCACGCTTCCTCGGTGGTAAAGCTCAGCACCGGCGCCAGCCACTTCAACAGCGCGTCGCAGACGAGATCGATGGTGCTGAGTGCGGCCTTGCGCGCCAGCGACGACGGCGGGTCGCAATACAGCGTGTCTTTCCGGATATCGAAATAGAACGCCGACAATTCCGTGTTCATGAACGCCGAGAGGCTGGCGACCACGGTCTTGTAGTCGAACTCGGCATAGGCCGTGCGCACGATCGCGGCCTGTCCCGCCAGCTGATGCAGCATCAGCCGTTCCAGTTCGGGCATTTCGGCATGGGCCACCGCGTCGTCCCGCTTGAAGTGATGCAGCGTGCCCAGCATCCAGCGGATCGAGTTGCGCAGCTTGCGGTATGTCTCGATGGTGTTCTTGAGGATTTCCGGGCCGATCCGCTGGTCATCGGCATAGTCGGTGGCGCAGACCCACAGCCGCAGGATATCGGCGCCGGAATCCTTCATCACCTTTTGCGGCTCGACGGTGTTGCCGAGCGATTTGGACATCTTGCGGCCGTTCTCGTCCAGCGTGAAGCCGTGGGTCAGCACGATGTCGTATGGCGCGCGGCCGCGGGTGCCCGAGCTTTCCAGCAGCGACGACTGGAACCAGCCACGGTGCTGGTCGCTGCCTTCCAGGTACATCACGGTATCGGCGCCGCCGTCGACCTTGCGGACGATGTGGCCGAGCTGCGGAAAATGCTGGCGGTCTTCCAGCACGAACGCATGGGTCGAGCCGGAATCGAACCAGACGTCGCAGATATCGTCGACCTTCTTCCAGTCCTCGGCCGCGCGCGGTCCCAGAAAGCGTTCGCGCGCGCCCTCCATGTACCAGGCGTCGGCGCCTTCCTCCATGAAGGCTTCCGCAATGCGCTGGTTGACGATCTCGTCCTGCAGGATTTCGGCCGAGCCGTCGCCCTTCTCGCGCACGAACACCGCAATGGGCACGCCCCAGGCGCGCTGGCGCGAGATCACCCAGTCGGGCTTGGAGTTGATCATGCCGTTGATGCGGTTGCGCCCCGACGGCGGCACCCATTGCGTCACCGAGATCGCGTGCAGCGCGCGGGCGCGCAGCGTGTCGCCGGGTTTTGCCTTGCCGTCATCCGCGATGTCCTTGTCCATCGCGATGAACCATTGCGGCGTATTGCGAAAAATCACCGGCTTCTTCGAGCGCCAGGAATGCGGATATTGGTGTTTCAGCCGGCCACGCGCCAGCAGCACGCCGCGCTCGATCAGGGCCTTGATCACGGCATCGTTGGCGTCGCCCTTTTCGCCCTTGTCGTTGATGACGCGTTTGCCGGTGAAGCCGGGGGCATGGTCGGTGAAGGCGCCGTTCTCGTCGACGGTGTAGGGGATGATGGTGTTGATGCCGCGCTGCTCAAGTTCGCGCGCATTCGCGGTCCAGACCTCGAAATCCTCGCGGCCGTGGCCGGGCGCGGTATGAACAAAACCGGTGCCGGTATCGTCGGTGACGTGATCGCCTGCCAGTAGCGGCACGGTGAATTGATAGCCGTCGGCAACGCCTTTCAGCGGATGGGAGCATTCCACCGCATCGAGCGTATCGGCCGGAATCTCGCGCACTTTTTCATAGGCCGTGACGCGCGCCTGCTTGAACACGCTTTCCGCCAGCGCGTCTGCGAGGATCAGGTGATCGCCATTCCTGGCCCAGTTGTCATCAGCCGCGTCGGTGACCTTGTAGAGGCCATAGGTGATCTTCGGCGAAAAGCTGATGGCGCGGTTGCCGGGCAGCGTCCATGGCGTGGTGGTCCAGATCACGACGCAGGCCGAGGCGAGCACGCCATGCGCCGGCGAAATGATCGGGAATTTCACCCACACCATATCCGAGGTGTAATCCTCATACTCGATCTCGGCTTCCGCCAGCGCGGTCTTTTCCACCACGCTCCACATCACGGGCTTGGAGCCGCGGTAGAGCGTACCGTTGGCGGCGAATTTCATCAGCTCGCGCGCGATCTGCGCCTCGGCGGCGTAGTCCATGGTGGCGTAGCGATGGTCCCAGTCGCCGATGATGCCGAGCCGCTTGAACTCCTCGCGCTGCACGTCGAGCCAGCGGTTCGCATAGGCGCGGCACTCCTTGCGGAACGCGACCATCGCGGTGGAATCCCGGAAATCCGGTTTCTGCTTGCCCCTGGAGCGGTAGTTCTCCTCCTCGATCTTCCATTCGATCGGCAGGCCGTGGCAGTCCCAGCCCGGCACGTAATTGGAATTGAAGCCGAGCATCTGCTGGCTTTTGGTGACGACGTCCTTGAGGATCTTGTTCAGCGCATGCCCGATATGGATGTTGCCGTTGGCATAGGGCGGGCCGTCATGCAGCACGAATTTGGCGCGCCCGGCGGCGGACTGGCGCAGTCTGTCGTAGAGGCCGATCTCGTTCCAGCGCTTGAGGATTTCCGGCTCGCGCTGCGGCAGGCCGGCGCGCATCGGAAAATCCGTCTGCGGCAGATAAAGGGTCCTGGAATAATCGGCGGAATTGGACTTTTGCGGCTTTTCGGACATGAATGCTCTGGTTTGGCTAAGGGGCGCTGGATCGCGGTGAAACGCGGATGAACAGGGAAATCCCGGTCTTGCGCCGAGCCAAAGCTCAGGCGGAAGCCGGGCTGCTAATGGGGATGGTGCGCCGCGCAAACATGGGGGTTTCATAGCAGGGGGAGGGGGAAATCGCAAAGGCCCCGAAACGTTCCGCCGTCATCCTGAGGTGCGCGCCCTTGCGCGCCTCGAAGGATGGGCTGCAGGCACTTTTACCTCCCATCCTTCGAGGCTCGCCGCAGACGGCTCGCGCCTCAGGATGATGGCGGAGAGTGTCTCGGCCGGGCCGGATTACCGGTCACGGTCTGACCCGCCCCGACATCCCGCGTCACCACGCTGCCGGCCCCGATCACGGCGCCGTCGCCAATCCTCACGCCGGGCAGGATGATAGCGCCGCCGCCGATCCAGACGTCGCTGCCGATCCGCACCGGACGTCCGAATTCGAGGCCTTCGCGGCGGGTATTGGCGTCGCGGGGGTGGTCGGCGGCATAATCTGCACCGCCGGTCCGATCTGGGTACGGTCGCCGATGCTGACTTCGACCACATCGAGGATGACGCAGTTGAAATTCAGGAACACGCCGTCGCCGAGACGGATGTTGTAGCCAAAATCGCAAAAGAATGGCGGCCGGATCACCGCGTCGGCGCCGACATGCGCGAGGCGTTCGCGCAGCAACACGTGGCGCTCCGATACCGGAGCCGCCAGCGCCGCATTGTAACGCACCAGCCACGCCTTGGTGACCGCCTGCTCGGCGCCAATCTCGGCATCGGGACGATAGAGTTCGCCCGCCAGCATTTTTTGCTTTTCGGTCTTGCTCAAGTGACCACCCCCAGTTTCGGAAATGCCTGCGGCGCCGCCGCCAGCGCCGCCCGCGCCTTGGCCGAGTCGTCGTCCATCTGGCGCACCAGCGCTTCGATCGAGTTGAATTTCAGTTCCTCGCGGATAAAGCCGATGAAGGCGACATCGAGCGCCGCCCCATAGAGATCGCCGCTGAAATCGAACAAAAATACTTCCAGCAGCGGCGCGCCATTGTCGAAGGTCGGGCGGCGGCCAAAACTGGCGACGGCATCAAAACGCGCAGGCCCGCGGCCGACCCGCACCGCATAGATGCCGTGCCTGAGCCCGCAATTCCTGTCGAGGCGGATATTGGCGGTGGGGTAACCGAGATCGCGGCCGCGCTTCTCGCCATGGATCACCTCGCCATGGATGAACCAGGGACCGCCGAGCATGGCTGACGCGTCGTCGATCTGGCCCTCGGCCAGCGCCATGCGGATGGCGCTGGAAGACACCGGCCGCTCGTCGATATCGACATGGGCCTGGACGTCGACCTCGATGCCGAGCCGTGGAGCCTCGCTGACCAACAGGCTCGGCGAGCCCACGCGCCCCTTACCGAAATGGAAGTCGTAGCCGACCGCGATGCCGCTGATTCCGAGCCGCTCAATCAGGTCATGGTGAATGAAATCCTGCGCCGAGGTGCCGGCGCGGCCCTTGTCGAAGGTCATCACCACGGCGCCGGAAAGCCCGGTCCCGGCCAGCAGCCTGAGTTTGGCGGTCTCATCGGTGAGCCGGAACTGGGGGGTGTTCGGGCTGAAAAAGCGGCGCGGGTGGGGCTCGAAGGTCAGCGCCAGCGCCGGCCGGCGATGGGCGCGGCCCATCTGCAGGGCGGCTTCAATCACCGCGCGGTGGCCGACGTGGACGCCGTCGAAATTGCCCATCGCCACCACCGCTCCCCTGGGGATGGCGGCCGCGGGCGTGCTGTCGCGGATAATGCTGAACGCAGGCGTCATGTTCGGGGATGCTTCGGCTCAATTCGGCTGGGGGCGGGACGGTGACGCGGGCCGCCCGATGAAGTCAAGCGCGCCCGGCGCAACGCAGAGAGGGTGCCTTCTGCAATTTTCCCGCACAGGCCGGTTAACGGGCTGTTTAACGGCTGATGCTACTGGTTGGGGGCGAACTGCCGGATTTTTGCCGGCGCGGTGTTGTTGGCGCTTTTTGCAGCGTTGCGGGGGAGTAAAGATGGCGATCGATCTGTCGATGTCGGTTCTGGTGGTCGACGACTACAACACCATGATCCGCATCATCCGAAATCTCCTGAAGCAACTCGGCTTCGAGAACATCGACGATGCCAGCGACGGCTCGGAGGCGCTGAACAGGATGCGCGGCAAGAAATATGGCCTGGTGATCTCCGACTGGAACATGGAGCCGATGACCGGCTACGACCTGCTCCGCGAAGTCCGCGCCGACCCCAATCTCGCCACCACGCCGTTCATCATGATTACGGCGGAATCCAAGACCGAGAACGTGATCGCCGCCAAGAAGGCCGGCGTCAACAATTACATCGTCAAGCCGTTCAACGCCGCCACACTGAAGACCAAGATCGAGGCGGTGTTTCCGGATATGGCGAGCGCGTAAGGGCACGCTCCCTCAATTCAACCAGCAGCCAGCACCAAAGTTCGTCATGCCCGGGCTTCGTCCCGGGTATCCACGTCTTTGTCACCGCGTATGCCTCAAGACGTGGATGGCCGGGTCAAGCCCGGCCATGACGACGTTTGGCACCGGCATTGCGCCGCCTACCACTTCAACTCCCGCGTCAGCGCCTTCGGCGGGTGGCCGAACAATTCCTTCACCGAGGCCGGATCGAGCTGGTCGACGCCCTCGAACTCCTCGGAATGGATGCCGCGGGTCACGAACAGGCAATCGATCCCGAAACCGTGCGCGCCGGCCAGATCCGTCCGCACGGAATCGCCGATCGCCAGCACGCGCCTGAGCTCGATCGGGTGGCTCTGGCGTTCGGCCGCGAGCTCGATGGCGCGTTCGTAGATCGGCCGGTGCGGCTTGCCGTAGAAGATCACCTCGCCGCCCAGTTCGCGATACAGCTCGGCGATCGCGCCGGCGCAATAGATCAGCCGGTCGCCGCGCTCGACCACGATGTCGGGGTTGGCGCAGACCATCGTCAGCCGGCGCTCGCGCGCCTTCAGCATCATGCCGCGATAGTCCTCGGCGGATTTGGTTTCGTCGTCGAACAGGCCGGTGCAGACGATGTAGTCGGCCGCTTCCAGCGGCGCGAGCCTGGAGTCGAGGCCGCGGTAGATCGAATTGTCGCGCTCCGGGCCGAGCCAAAACATGGTCTTGCCCGGATGGTCGGCGACAAAATGCCGGGTCAGGTCGCCGGAACTGACGATGGCGTCATAGGTCTCGTCCGCAATCCCCATCTTGCGCAATTGCCGCTGCACCGAATTGGCGGGACGGGGCGCATTGGTGATGAGGATGACGGTGCCGCCCTGGCTGCGAAAGTTGTGCAGCGCCTCGCAGGCTTCGGGGAACGATTCGAGCCCGTTGTGAACCACGCCCCAGATATCGGAGAGCACGACCTCCACGCCACCGACGAGGTCGCGCAGTTTCTCGACGAAGGTAAGCGATGTCATGGCAGGGAGCGCCGGTCAGCCCGGACCCGCGGCGCGACGCGCCAATGCGGCGTTGCCTGACGTCCGCGGCGGCGGGTCGATTGCCGGGTTGCTGGGGGAAGCGTTGCTGCCGGGTCCATTGGGTTCCTGCGCCTTGACTGAAGTGGCCCCGCCGGTAGCAGATGCCCCCTCGGGCCGCAACGGCCGGGGTGGCGCAAACAGAAAACCCTGTCCAAACCGCACGTCGAAGTCGAGCAGGTCGACCACGGCGCGTTCGCCCTCGATCCGCTCCGCGATCAGGTCGATGCCGAAACGGCCGAGCAGATCCGAAAGGTCGGAGGGATGAATGTCGGAGGTGGAACTTTGCCTGATATCGAGCAGCAGCGCGGCCGGCACCTTGATGAAGCGGACGCCGCGGTCGGCGAGTTCCCGCGGCTCGATCCGGAGATCGGTGACGTGATCGATCGAGAAGCGGTAGCCGCGTTGCGCCAATGCGGCCAGATGTTCGGTTTCGGTCGCACCGAGATTGCGGAACGTCGCCTGCTTGAATTCGAGCACGAAGGACGGCGCCAGTGCGCGATTGGCTTCGAGGAAATCCAGGCATTGCGCGAAACTGGCGGGATTGCCCAGCGTCGCGGCGGCGACGTTGCAGAAGATGCCGACGTCCTTGTTGCGCACCATCAGCCGGCGCAGCACCTGGACGCAGCGCAGCATCACCATGTGATCGATCCGCCCGATCAGGCCGCCGGCTTCGGCCGCGGAGATGAAATCCTCGGCGACGAGAACCTGGTCCTTGTCGTCGCGCAGCCGCGTCACTGCTTCGTAGAAGCGCACCTTGCGCTGCGGCAGCGTCACCATCGGCTGCAAATAGATATCGATGCGGTTTTCCTCCACCGCGCTCCGCACCGCGGCGAGGATCTGCGCCTGGCCGAGCGACGGCGCGGTGTCGGCAGGCGATGCGACCGCCGGCGCGGCAGGTGGAGGTGAAGGCGCAGCTTTGGCCGGCGCGGTCGCTGCCCTGGCGTCAACGGCCGACAACGGCAGTTCGTTTTGCACTTGGTTGTCCGGTCGGTCCGCAGCCCGGGGCGACGGTGCCGCGGCGGCGGCCGCATTCGCGGCCAAGAGGTCGTCATGGCTGGCGACGGAGACCGCGAGATGCTTGACGAGGCCGCCGAGTTCGTTGATCTCGCCGACCACGGCCTGGATGCGGTCGGCGCCGGCCGAATTGGCCGATACCACCCGGCCCTCGACGGCGGCCAGCCGCCGGCCGAATTCGGCGACCTGGCGCGCGAGGTCGGCGGTGCCGCGCGATAGATCCGCGATCTGGCCGCCGACATCGGTGCGGTCGCGCAGCCGCATCGACACGGCGTTGTAGAGGATCAGGAAGGTCAGCGCGGTGAGCGCCACGATCGCGGATTCCGATCCGCTGATGCCCGCCACCGAATACAGGGTCAGGCCGAGCGAGGCGGCAACCAGCACCATGCAGATGGCGATGAAAATCGTCGAAATGCGAATCATGTCGCGCGCAACACCCTCGAGTGCAAACTGTCCCCGCTTTCGGAGAACGCAACCTTCAGGTATCGGTCGTATGCTGCGCGCCCCAAGCCGGGAAAAGCTTAGCATTAATGTTGATTCGCAAGGCTATTGTTCTTTCGTGTTGCCTGGAACCGCCGGACCCAGCGTATCCGCCATGACAGCGCCGCGGGCGCCCAGCGGCTTGGGCCGGCCGACCGTAGAATCCCTCGCGGTCTGGTGTTCGATTTCGGCGTTGAGTTCGGCGCCGCACAGCACGATGATCGCCGACATCCACATCCACATCATCAGGCCGATGGCAGCGCCGAGCGAGCCGTAGGTGGCGTCGTAATTGCCGAAGTTCGATAGATACCAGGACAGCAGCGCGGAGCCGCCGATCCACAGCAAAGCGGCGGCCAGCGTGCCGATGCTGAGCCACTCCCATTTTGCCGCCCGCCGGCTCGGCCCGAACCGGTAGAGCACGCCGAGTGCTACCACCAGAGCCACGAACATCAGCGGCCAACGCGCCACACTGACGAGAGTTTTGCTCTGCTGCGCAAGGCCGATGTGATCGAGCATGAGGGGCAAGGCCACCACCGCGCTCACGATCAACATCAGGGCGATGATCGCGCCTGTCGTGAAAGCCAGCGACAGCAGGTTCAGCCGGAGAAATCCGCGTTTTTCGCGCTCCCCGTAGACCACATTCAAGGCTTCGATCACGGCCTTGACCCCGGCATTGGCGCTCCAGAGCGCGAGCCCGAGGCCGAACAGGAAGGTGAAGCCGAGCGTGGTGTCGCCTTTGGCAAGCACCCGCGCGATCTGGTCATGCACGATCTGAAACGAGCCCTCCGGCAACATCACTGCCAGGGTCTGCAGATTGGCGCCGATGGTGGAGGCGTCGGCGAACAGTCCGTAGGACGACACCAGCGCCGTGATGGCCGGGAACACCGCCAACAGACCGAAGAACACGACGCCGGCAGCGGTGGCGAGCAGGCGGTCATCGTTGATCTGTTCATAAGTACGCCACAGAATGTCCTTCCAGCCGGCCCACGGGATGTGAAAAGGGTTGCCGGAAAACCGTCCGCGACCTTGCTGAGCAAGTTCGCGCACGAAACCGGGGCTTGCGACCTCCGAGCCGATGACTGGTTGCTTTGGTTGCGCGAGCGGGGTGGGCTGAAGATAGCGTTGCAGGGTCACCACCACGATCGTCGTGGCGGCGATCAACAGCAGATTGTCCGTATGGTCGGATCGCCGGCCGGACATCAGACTTGCGTTCGTCGCGCCTGCTGCCGGCGCACGGCCGCCCAGCCCAGCAGCGTCGCCGCCACGATCAAGCCGGTCTGGACGTTTCGGCTGCTCAGCGCGAACTCGGGGCGTGAGGTTCGGGGCCCTTGATTGGCATCGGTCACGGGCGTGGCAGGCTCGCTCAGAACTGAAGCTGCCGCGCTTCGCGCAGCCTCGACCCGGGCCGGCTTGATCGGATTGGCCTTGATGGCCACGCGCAGGCGGCTGCCCAGGGAGGGGAATTGTGGCGCCGGCCGCTTCAGGCGGCTGGAAGCCACGCCGGCGCAGATTGCGGCGATCACCACGCAGCAAGCCGCCGACGGCGCCAAACGCCTGAAACAGGCCGTATTTGAGTTCAATCCAGCGAAACAGCGCGGTGGCGCCGACCAACAGGGCGGCGATCAGGAAAACGCCTGATGCAGCGAACAACCCGGCGGCGACCGCGTAGGAGGTGGCGGTGCCGGTGGCCTGGTTGGTCCGGTCGCGCAGATACGAGCTCGTCGCCCGCTTGATCTGGTTGACCTTCAGCGTCAGCGCGGTGCGCAGCACGCCGCTCGATAGCGCGAGCATGTCCGAGAGTCCTCCACCGCAGCGACGAAAGCGTCACTGCCGGGAGTGAACGTGGAGGGGAATTGAAGGTTCCGCAGTAGGTGTCCCGGGCGCGGTGCAGCGTGAAACGCAGCCGTCTTCAGAACGGAGATTTGGGCCCCGGCTCAGCGGCGCACCGCCGAAGTGGCGCTGCACCGCGTCCGGGGCAAGAAATCCCTACGCCACCGCCTTGATCACCTTGGCGACCTTGTCGACGATCTCGCCGATCTGGTCTTCGGTGACGATCAGGGGCGGCGTCAGCGCCAGGGTGTCGCCGGCAACCCGCAGCATCAGATCGTTGTCGTGGAAGGCGCTGTTCAGCCCGTCAAAACCCCGCTTGCCGGGCAGGTCCGGGCGCGAGGCGAGGTCGATGCCGGCGGTCAGCCCCACGGTGCGGATATCGACCACGTTGGGCGCACCCTTCAGCGACATCACGGCGTCGGCGAATTTCGGCTCCAGTTCCTTCGCGCGCTCGAACAGTTTTTCGTCACGGTAGATGTCGAGCGTCGCCAGCGCCGCGGCACAGGCGATCGGGTGCGCCGAATAGGTATAGCCGTGGGTCAGTTCGACGACATGCTCGGGGCCGCTCATGAAGGCGTCGTGGATGGTGTCGCGCACCAGCACGCCGCCCATCGGCGCCGCACCATTGGTGATGCCTTTCGCGAATGTCAGCATGTCCGGCAAGACGCCATAGCGTTCGGCGGCGAACGCGTAGCCGAGCCGGCCGTAGCCGGTGATGACCTCGTCGAAGATCAGCAGGATGCCGTGCTTCTGCGTGATCTCGCGCAGCCGCTTGAGATAACCCTTTGGCGCCGGCAGCACGCCGGTCGATCCGGCCATCGGCTCGACGATGACCGCGGCGATGGTGTTGGCGCCGTGCAGATTGACCAGCCGCTCCACATCGTCGGCGAAATGCGCGCCATATTCAGGCTCGCCCTTGCTGAAGGCCTGCTTCTCACGGTCGTAGGTGTGCGAAATATGATCGACGCCCGACAGCAGCGAGCCATAGATCTTGCGGTTATTGACGATGCCGCCAACGGAAGTGCCGCCGAAGCCGACGCCGTGATAGCCACGTTCGCGGCCGATCAGCCTTGTGCGGCCGCCCTGGCCGCTGATCTGGTGATACGCCAGCGCGATCTTCAGCGCGGTGTCGGCGGCTTCCGATCCGGAATTGCAGAAGAACACGTGGTCGAGCCCGGCGGGCGCGAGATCGGCGATGCGGCTGGCGAGTTCAAAGGCCTGGGGAATGCCAAACTGAAACGGCGGCGCGTAGTCCAGCGTGGCGGCCATCTTGCCGATCGCCTCGGCAATCTGGCTGCGGCCATGGCCAGCATTGCAGCACCACATGCCGGCGGCGGCGTCGATGATCTTGCGGCCGTCGACCGTGAAATAGTGCATATCCTTGGCGCCGGCGAGCAGCCGCGGGTTTTTCTTGAACGCCCGGTTGGCGGTGAACGGCATCCAGTGCGCGGCAAGGTCGTTCGGCACGTTGACGGCGGCGGGGCGTGGGCTCTTGTCCAGCATGGGGGCCTCTTCGAGGTTTTGGGGCGTGGCGGGCAGTCCGGCAAGCTAACAGCTTCGTTGCGGTACGGGAACGCCAATGCACCGCAATATTTCCGCTCAATCGGGCGGATTTAGGACAGGCTGCGCGGCACTTCGTCTCGCTCACAGATCGGCGGCGGCGATCCAGAACACTTCGCCGTCGGAATCCTCGGTGTCGAGCCAGAGCAGCGGCAATTGCGGGCAGGCGGCCTCCAGCGCGGGGCGGCAACGGCCGATTTCGCACAACAGGCCACCCTGCGGCGAAAGGTGCCGTCCGGCCTCGTCCAGGATGCGTTTGACGATATCGAGCCCGTCGGCGCCGCCGTCGAAGGCGAGCCTTGGTTCGGCGCGGCATTCGCGCGGCAATCCCGCCATGCCTTCGGCGTCGACATAGGGCGGGTTGGAAATGATCAGGTCGTAACGCTTGCCGCCGAGCGGCCCAAACAGGTCGCCCCGATGCAGCCTGACCCGGTCTTCAAGGCCGTAATCGGCGACGTTGCGGGCGGCGACGGCGAGCGCATCCTTCGAGATATCCACCGCGTCGATCCCGGCATTCGGAAAATTCCGGCTGGCCAGAATCGCGAGACATCCCGAACCGGTGCAGAGGTCGAGCACGTTTTCGACCTCGGCGGGATCGTCGATCAGCGAGCCGCCCGCGTCGCTGTCGCCGCCAAAATGCGAATCCAGCAATTCGCCAATGAAGGAGCGCGGCACGATGGTGCGCTCGTCGACGTAAAACGGCAGGCCGCGCATATAAATCTTGTTGACGAGATAGGCGGCCGGTTTGCGCGTGGTGACGCGGCGGGCGATCACGTCGAGGATCGCCTTGCCCTCCGCTGCCGTCACCCGCGCGGTCGCAAAGGTCTCGAACTGGTCGGGATGCAGATGCAGCGTCTCGCAGACCAGGAAGGCGGCCTCCGCCACCGGATCGGTGGTGCCATGCGCGAACACCAGTTTTGCCTCGATAAAGCGGCTGACCGCATAGCGCACGAAATCGAGCAGCGTGTGCAACTCGCCGGATCCGGCTTTTGCAAATTGGGATGCGGCCGGCCGCTTCAAAGCCGGTTTTGTGCGCTTCACCATCAGGATTTGGTCCAGCGCGCGGCAGCCTCGTCGTCGTGGCTGCGCGCGTCGACCCAGCCGGTCCCAGCGGCGCCTTCCTCGCGCTTCCAGAACGGCGCGTTGGCCTTCAAATAGTCCATCAAAAACTCGGCCGCAGCGAATGCCGCCTGGCGGTGCGCCGACGCCGTCAGCACCAGCACGATGTTTTCGCCTGGCGTGATGCGGCCGACGCGATGGATCACGGTGACCGCGGTCAGCGGCCAGCGCGCGGTCGCGGTCTCGGCATGACGCGCGATTTCGGCTTCCGCCATCCCGGGATAATGCTCGAGTGTCAGCGCCGCGATAGCGTCATCGCCTTCGGTGCCGCGGCAGATGCCGGAAAAACTCACGACGGCGCCGATATCGGTGCGACCTTTTGTCATCGCGGCGATCTCGCGGCCGATGTCGAAGTCGGCCTGCTGGATGCGGATGGTGACGGCGGCGGCCATGAACGAATCAACCGCCGGTCATCGGCGGGAAGAAGGCGATCTCGCGGGCGCCTGATATCACGGCATCGGATTTGACGTGGGCATGGTCGATGGCGGCGCGGATCACGCGCGGCCGCTCGAAGGCGTGGGCGTAGGTCTCGCCGCGTCCGGCCAGCCAGGCGATCAAATCGTCCACGGTGCGCACGTTCGGCGGCGGCTCGATCGTTTCCTCCGATTTGCCGATCCGTTCGCGCACCCAGGCGAAATATTTCACCTTCATTCCTCATCCTCCTTGATGAGGTGATGAATGCCGGCGCGGAGGTAGTCCCAGCCGGTGTAGATCGTCAGCAGCGCCGACAGCCACAGCAGGATAATTCCCATCAAGGTGGTCCATGGCAGGACTTCCTCGCCGGCCTCGCCCGCGATCAGAAAGCCGATCGCCACCAGTTGCAGAGCGGTTTTCCACTTGGCGAGTTTTGAGACGGGTACGCTGACGCGCAGGGCGGCCAGATATTCGCGCAACCCGGATACCAGGATTTCGCGGCACAGGATCACCATGGCCGCGAGGATCACGCCAAAGCCACCGCGGAATTTATCGTCCGCCGCCAGCACCAGCAGGCAGGACGCCACCAGCAGCTTGTCGGCGATCGGATCCAGCATCCGGCCGAACGCCGAATGCTGATCCCAGATTTGCGCATAGTAGCCATCCAGATAATCCGTGATGCCGGCGGCGATGAACACGGCCAGCGCCACCCAGCGCAGCCACAGCGGCCCCTCCATGATGGACTGCGCATAGATGCAGCCGACCACCACCGGAATCGCTGCAATCCGGCCGTAAGTCAGGAGATTCGGCAGGGACATGCGCTTCGGCTGCCCTTTTGTCGTCGCGATGTTCATCCGTGTTACCAATACCGCTCAGGCTTGAAGGTCAACCGTGCGGCGCATGCAGCGGCTGCGAATCTAAAGCAAAATTACCTCTACCCCGGCTGGGAGTGGAAAAACTCGAAAATCTTGCGGGCGCTTTCGGCGCTGACGCCCGGAACCTTGCCGAGGTCGGCGATCGAGGCCCGCTCGATCTCCTTCAGGGTTCCGAAGTGGTGCAGCAAGGCACGTTTGCGTGACGGGCCGATGCCGGGAATTTCCTGCAGGCCGGCCTCGCGGATGTCCTTTTTGCGCAGCTTGCGGTGCGAGCCGATCACGAAGCGGTGCGCCTCGTCGCGCAGCCGCTGGATGAAATACAGCACGGGGTCGCGCGGCTCCAGCTTGATCGCCTCGCGGTCCGGCATGAACAGGGTCTCGCGGCCGGCGTCGCGGTCCGGCCCCTTTGCGACCGCCAGCAGGGACACCTGGGTGAGGCCGAGGCCCTCGAAGATCTCGCGCACGGCGTTGAGCTGGCCGCGGCCGCCGTCGATGATGACGAGGTCGGGCCATTGCGGAAACGAATCATCGTCCGCCCTGGCCCTGGCGGCATCGGCTTCCGCGGGCTTCAACAGCCGCTTGAAGCGCCGCTCCAGCACCTCGCGCATCATCGCGTAATCGTCGCCGGGGGTGAGGCCTTCGGACCGGATGTTGAACTTGCGGTACTGGTTCTTGATGAAGCCGTCGGGCCCGGCGACGATCATGGCGCCGACCGCGTTGGTGCCCATGATGTGGCTGTTGTCGTAGACCTCGATCCGCTTCGGCGGGTGCGGCAGCCCGAGCGTGGTGACCAGCCCCTGCAGCAGCCTGCCTTGCGTCGCGGTATCGGCGAGCTTGCGGCCGAGCGCCTCGCGCGCATTGGTCAGCGCGTGTGCGATCATCTCCTTCTTCTCGCCGCGCCGCGGCATGGAGACTTCCACCTTGACGCCGGCCTTGATCGAGAGCGCATCGGACAGAAGCTCGCACTCCTCGATCACGTGCGACAGCAGGATCAGTCTCGGCGGCGGCTTGTCGTCGTAGAACTGCGCCAGGAACGAGGCCAGCACCTCTTCCGGCGTGTAGGATTTCTCCGCGCGCGGAAAATAGGCGCGGTTGCCCCAGTTCTGTCCGGTGCGGAAGAAGAACACTTCGATGCAGGAGTAGCCGCCCTCCTGGTGGATCGCGAACACGTCGGCCTCCTCCACGCTGCGCGGATTGATGCCCTGCTGCGACTGGATCGCCGACAAGGCGGCGAGGCGGTCGCGATAGAGTGCGGCGGTTTCGAATTCGAGTTCGGTTGACGCCTTTTCCATTTCGCCCGCGAGTTCCTGCTTCACCGCGCGGCTGCGGCCGGACAGGAAGTCGGTGGCCTCGCGCACCAGTTCGGTATAGCCGGGAAAATCGATCTCGCCGGTGCAGGGCCCGGAGCAGCGCCGGATCTGGTAGAGCAGGCAGGGCCGGGTGCGGCTTTCGAAGAACGCGTCGGTGCAGGAGCGCACCAGGAAGGCGCGCTGCAGCGCCGTGATGGTGCGGCCGACCGCGCCGGCCGAGGCGAACGGCCCGAAATATCTTCCGGGCCGCGACTGCGCGCCGCGATGCTTCAGAATTTGCGGCGCCCAGTGGTCTCCGGTGATCAATATATAGGGAAACGACTTGTCGTCGCGCAGCTGGACGTTGAAGCGCGGCCGCAGCTGCTTGATCAGATTGGCTTCCAGCAGCAGCGCCTCGGTTTCGGTCGGGGTCGAGACGATCTCGACCGAAACCGTGGCCGCGATCATGCGCAGGATTCGCGCCGGCTGCGGCGCCGAGACCCTGGCGTAGGAGGAGAGCCGTTTCCTGACGTTCTTGGCCTTGCCGACATAGAGCACATCGCCGCCGGCATTGAGCATGCGGTAGACGCCGGGCGAGGTAGGAGCCAGGCGCACCGCCTGGTCGATCGCGGCATGGCCGAAGGCGAGCCGGCCTTCCGGCAACGCTTCGCCTGATTCGTCGGGGACTTCCGGCAACCGCGCCTCGTCGTCCTCTTCGGCGGACGATGTCGCGGGATCGATATCCTCAAGCGCTCCGTCCTGCGGCGGCAGGTCGGCATGGCCGGCGACCGGCGCGGAACCGGGCTTCGCCGGCCGCGGCGCTGAAATTTTGGGGTTTTCGGTCGAATCGTGATCCATCGGCCGACTATTTAGGCGCTGCGACAGGGCATCGCCAGCGTTCCGACGCCGGCGCCAGGCCTGCAGCCGGGTTGGCCGCGGCCTCGTAACGTTCTCTTAAGAATGATGGAGCAGGCGGCAACCGGCCTTAACAGGCCTTTAACTTAAAACTCTCGATAAACCTTATCAGCAAAAGACGGGGTTCCGTAACCATGCGGCTTCGCGCCGCCAGCCCCTAGGCAGCGCGAAATCGAAGGTCGCGGCAGTTGCGTTGGAGAGTCGAGATGAAGTTGCATGTATCAGGCGCGATCGCGCTGATCGCGGCGAGCTTGCCGCTGGCGGCGCAGGCGGCCGACATGAATTACGGCGCGCGCGCCCCCTATACCGTCAACCAGCCGCTCAATGCCTTTAGCTGGGCCGGTCCCTATCTCGGCGGCAATCTCGGCTATGCCTGGGGCTCGGTCGAGAACAACCTGACCAAGCCGTCGGGCTTCGTCGGTGGCGTGCAGGGCGGCTACAATTGGCAGTCCGGCCCGTGGGTGTTCGGCGCCGAAGCCGACATCCAGGCGACCGGCGCCAACGACACCTTCGCGCCCTGGAAGTTCTCCAACCCGTGGTTCGGCACCGTGCGCGGCCGCGCCGGCTACGCCTTCAACAACGTCTATCTGTATGGCACCGGCGGTCTGGCGTTCGGCGAATTGCGCGGCGAGACCTTTGGCCTTGCCGAGAGCCATACCAATCTCGGCTGGACCGTGGGCATCGGCGCCGAATTCGGCCTGGTGCAGAACTGGACCGCGAAGATCGAATATCTCTATGTCGACCTCAACAGCTCCAACTTCACCATCACCGGCGCATCGAACGGCTACCGCTTCGGCGTGGTGCGCGCCGGCGTGAACTACCACTTCTGAAAACAAGAACACTGGACCAACATAACCTCCCGGCCGCTCACGCGGCCGGGATTTTTTTGTTGAGTTGTTGCGAGGAAACGCCAACACCTTCCGTCGTGGCTGGGCTTGACCCGGCCATCCACGTCTTCGTCTCATCTGCGAAGAAAGGCGTGGATGCCCGGGTCAGGCCCGGGCATGACGAATTCAGAAGTGCAGCCTTCAAGTGAATTCGAACGCAGCTACGAAGAAATCACCAGATTGACCGCCTTGGGGCCCTTGCCCTTCTTGTCCGGTTCGACCTCGAAGGTGATGCGCTGCCCTTCGGTCAGATCCTTCAATCCGGCCCGCTCCACCGCGGTGATGTGCACGAACACATCGCGGCCGCCGTCATCGGGCTTGATGAAGCCATAGCCCCGTTCTCCATTGAAGAACTTGACCGTACCCGTCATGGCCATCGGGAAACTCCTCCCCCGCACTGCTCCCGCCGCGACGCGCCTTCCGCGTCCCGGCCGACCGGACCTGCGCTGCCGGAGAGCTTGGCCATTGCTGCGGATTAGGCGCTCGCGCCGATCCGTCTTGGATTGTTCGAGGCCTTGTCACTCCGCCGCTACCATTCGCGGAAGCGGAACGTAAAGCCAGTCCCTGTAGGACCGAGCATAATATAGTTCGCGGCGAATTGCCTACCGTCCAGATCGGACTTTTGCGGCGGCCTACGGCTTGGGGACTTCCAGCCTGAACCGGGCGGCGCCGCCCTGGCCGAGCGGCTTTTCAAGCTCGGGCAGGATCGCCTTCAACTCGCCCATCAGCGTCCATGGCGGATTGACGATCAACAGGCCGGCCGACACCAGCCCGCCGCCCGCTTCCTGCGGCGCGACGCTGAACTCCAGCCGCAGGCATTTTCCCGGCGGCGCCGAGGCGGCGGCTGCTCCTGCGACATGCCGGGCCAGGCCGTCGGTGGCGCGCCGGCTTTTCACCGGATACCACAGCAGATAGCTGCCGGTCGGCCATTTGGCGAAGGCCCCGGCAAAGCCCTCGGCCATCCGCTCGAACTCGTCCTTCTGTTCGAACGGCGGATCGATCAGAACCAGGCCGCGGCGCTCGTTCGGCGGCACGAAGGCCGGCAGCGCCATCCAGCCGTCGAGGTCGACCACGCGGGCCTGGGTGTCGCGCCGGAGCGCCTCGATCAGGCGCTTGCGCGCTTTCGGTTCGACCTCGCAGGCGGTCAGGCGATCCTGCGGCCGCAGCAGCGCGCGGGCAATCAGCGGCGAGCCGGGATAGGCTGACAGTTCGGCCTTGGTGTTGAAGGCCCTGACGATGTCGAGATAGGGCTTTATCAGCGGCAGCGTCTGTTCCGAAAAGCGCGCCTGCATGATGCGGGCGATGCCGGTGAGCCATTCGCCGCTCCGGCGCGCTTCGTCGGAGGTGAGATCATAGACCCCGGCGCCGGCATGGGTGTCGATGACGCGGAACGGCAGCCGGCTTTTCCTGCAGATAGGTCAGCATCCGCACCAGCACGATGTGCTTGATGACGTCGGCGAAGCAGCCGGCATGAAAGGCGTGACGGTAGTTCATGGGGAAGGGGTTACGACATAACCCCCGTCATTGCGAGCGCAGCGAAGCGATCCAACTGGCTTGCCCGGACCATGGATTGCTTCGCTGCGCTCGCAATGACGTTGAAGCAGCGTGGGCGAATTTCACCCGCCCCGCAGCGGCGGCATCACCACCTCGTCGCGGCGGCAGGCGCGGCGGTCGATCTCCTCGCAGGCGCGGAACTGCAGGTCCTTGTTCAGGCAGATCCGCACTTCGCTGAGACGCCTGCTATCGCAGGTCACCGAGATCGCCGATGTGCTCAGGCCGGGATTGACCTTGATGAAGGCCTCCTCGACCGCGACGGGCGCGATGGTTTTGGCGTCCGACAAGTTCGAGGAATTCCGCCGGAATCTTCACCGCCGCGCGCGCCTTGCGAATGGTCTCGAAATAGGCTTTCGCGGCCAGTCCGGAGCAGGTGCCATGCTTGTCCCATTCGTTGAAGATCAGCCCGGGCGCCGGCATCAGGTCCAGCATCGACGTCATGATGTTGCGCTCCAGCCGCGGCGAGGGGCGCTGGCAATATTCGGGAAAGCCGCGCTCGTATTGCGGCCACAGGCCGTGCACCACGAAGGAGAACGGCCGCCCGCTGCACTGGGCCTGGGTGCGCGCCGCGGCATTGCCGCGCTCCGCGGCCGCCTCGCAGAACGAGGGCGACCACGACAGCGCCAGCACGTAGAAATCGAACTCGCCGGGCGCGTTCTGCCGCTGGTCCTGCGCCGAGGCCGGCCCGCGCCAGGCCGGGCGAACAGGCAGAGCGAGATCAAAAGCCGGGAAATCCAAATCCGCGAACGAAACATGGCAACGCTCCCTCACCCGTGTAACCGCCCGGGAACCTAGCAGGAGACGAGAACATTTCAAGAACAAAATGGGGGTAGCTGCCGGGAGGCGGGCGCGACGTCAGATCCGGAAAGGGGCCCGCTGGTCTCAGGGCCGGGCGGCCTTGCAGCCGGGATTGTAGGCCCAGTTGCGGTCGAGCCCGGTAACGCACCATTCGACGCCCTGGCCGAAGCCGGCGAAGCCGCCGTCCTCGATGATCGAATAGTGCACGGTGCGCAACTTGCCGTCGCTGACCATCACCTCGCGCGATGCAAAAGCGGCGCGGAATATTGTCGGACTGCCAGGGCCGGAACGCGGTTTCGTGGATGTTGCCATAGGCGGTGATCCGCAGCGGGGAATTCCAGAAGCTGCTTTCCTTCTCCCAGAACTGCGAAATGATGGTCCCAGCGCCGTTTCGCATGGCGCGACGCGGCCGTCATAGCGCGGGCCGAACAGCCAGAAATTCAGCTCCAGCGGGTTGGCGGCCTGCGCCGGCTGGCCAAAGGCGAGCAGGCCGAGCGCAACGCCGAGCGCGGCGCCGACGTGTCTTTCAGGGATTTGAACGGTCGCGCATGGGATTCCGCCGATGTTCCATCGCCCGGGACGGTGCCGCGAAGCCCGCACGAGGTCAAGTGCAGCGCGGCAACACCTGCCGATAACTCGGCGTCGGACGGTCCGCCGTTCTTTTCATGGCGGCCGATGCGCTGTAAGGTGGCTCCCAGCCAAATGGAGTTTGCGATGCGAAAGATTGCGGCGGCGAGCCTGGTTGCGATAAGCGGGATGCTGGCGTGCGCGCCGGCGCAGGCCCAATGGGTGCCGCCGTTCAAGGGCAACGACACCGGCGGCATCATCGCCTTTTCGCTGGCGTCCCAGACCGACTTCCCGCCAGCTGCGCGGTCGACCACTGCGCCGCTTACGGCAAGGTGGTGAAATTCCTCGCCGTGCAGCCAGACGAAGGCGGCTACATCTCGTTCGCCTGCCGCTGGCTGCCCTATGGCGGCACGGCCGCTGCGCGCGCTCTACTGAACTGGTCCATCCTGCCATCCGACCGCGGGAGCGCGGGCATGACGCGACAGTCTGTTTCCTTCTGCGTGGCGGTTGCGCTGCTGGCCGCTTGTGCCGCGCCCGATGCCGGCGCGGTCGAACTGCCGCCGCGCAAGGCCGGCCTCTGGGAACTGAAGACCATGCGGGCCGGCTCGTCCGCGCCCGACATGACGATGCAGCATTGCACCGACGCCACCACCGACAAGGAGATGAGCACCTCGTTCTCGCCGGCGTCAAGGAACCTGCGCCAAGCAGGACATGCAGAAGACCGCGACCGGCTATGTCAGCGATTCCGTCTGCACCGTCGCCGGCATGACCATCACCTCGCATGCCGAAATCACCGGCGATTTCAACTCCGCCTACACCGTGAAATCCACCTCGCACAGCGAGGGCGGCCGGCCGCGGTGCCGCGCGATTCCACCACCACGATCGAGGCGAAGTGGCTGGGCGCCTGCAAATCCGACCAGAAGCCCGGCGACATCGTGATGCCCGGCGGCATGAAGATGAAATTCAAGGACATGGAAAGGCTCAAGGGCATGATGCCGAAGCAACTGCCGAAGTAGCGTTCGCTCTACCGGAGTTGCCCGATGGTTCGAGACGCGCGCAAGGGCGCGCTCCTCACCATGAGGCAGTGGAGGTCACTTGCGACCACCGCAGGGTCTCACCAAAAATCTCGAAAACGAGCCCCATGCAAAGCAGGATGCTCGTCGTCATGCCCTATCCTGATACCGTCAAAAGGTGAATAAAGAGCGTCCTTACACCGGCACCCGGACCGTCGCCCGAAGCCCGCCCATCGGGCTGTCGCCGAGCGTGATGTCGCCGCCATGGGAGCGCGCGATGTCGCGGGCGATCGCCAGCCCCAGGCCGGTGCCGCCCTCGTCCTGGTTGCGGGCGTCGTCGAGCCGCAGGAACGGCTTGAACACTTCCTCGCGCATGTCAGCGGGAATGCCCGGGCCGTCATCATCGATCGTCACGGTCAGATAGCGGTGATCGCGATGGCCGGTGATCGCGATCGCATTGGCGTGCCTCGCCGCATTGGAGACGAGGTTGGCGAGGCAGCGCTTGAACGCGGCCGGCTTCACCGTGACCACCGGCAGGCCGTGGAAGCTGACCGTCGCGGTGTGGCCGTTGCGCTCGGCATCGCTGCGCAATTCCTCCAGCGCCAGCGCCATGTCGGTCGGCTGCGCATGTTCGCCGCTGTCGCCGCGCGCGAACGCCAGATAATCCTCCAGCATCCCGGACATCTCGTCGACGTCCTTGCGCATGCCGTCGACTTCCGGGCTGTCGCCGATCAGCGCCAGCTCCAGCTTGAAGCGGGTCAGGATGGTGCGCAGATCGTGGCTGACGCCGGCCAGCATCGCGGTGCGCTGTTCGATCGTGCGCTCGATGCGCGCCTTCATCTCGAGAAAGGCGCCGGCGGCGCGGCGGACTTCGCGGGCGCCGCGCGGCCGGAAATTCGGGGCGTCGCGGCCCTTGCCGAAACTTTCGGCGGCGTCCGCCAGCCGCAGGATCGGCTTGATCTGGTTGCGCAGGAACAGCACCGCGACGATCAGGAGGATCGACGACGTGCCCAGCATCCAGAAGATGAAGATTTCGGAATTCGAGGCATAGGCGGCGCTTCGCTGCGCAAACATCCGCATCACGGCGTCGTCGAGCTGGATGCGGATTTCCACCGGTTGGAACTGCCGACGGTATCGATCCAGAACGGCCTTGCGATCTGCCGGCCGAGCTGCACCGACAGCGTCTGGTCGAGCAGCGAGAAAAACGGTTTCGGGCCGGGCGGCGGCATGTCGCCGACGGGCAGGAAGTCCAGCACCAGTCCCGATCCGCTGCGCGACGCGGCGCAATTGCGCGCGGTCCTTGTCCTGCGGATAGCCCTTGTAGACATCGATCAGGCTGGCGATGTCCTGCACCACCGCGGCCGACAGCCGCCGCGTCACCGTGTTCCAGTGCCGCTCCATGAACACGAACGCCACCACCGTCTGCAGGATCACCATCGGCACGATCATGATCAGCAGCGCGCGGGCATAAAGCCCGGTCGGCATCCAGCTCTTGAATGCGTTGCCCATCCAGCCATTGGCCGCGAGACGCGGCCGGCGGCGCTGCGGATCAGCGTGAGGCCGGTGTCGAGCGTGCTCATGCCGGTTTGCTCAAGGCGAAGCGACCAGGCGATAGCCGATGCCGCGCACCGCCTGCAGGAACAGCGGATTGGCCGGATCCTTCTCGATCTTGCGCCGCAGGCGGTTGATCTGCACGTCGACCGCGCGCTCGTTGACGGAGCCGTCGCCGGTCAGTGCGCTGCGCGGCACGGTCTCGCCCGGCGTCACCGCGAGAATGCGCAGCATCTCGCGCTCGCGGTCGGTGAGGTGGACGGTGTCCTCGCCCTGGCGCAGCTCGCCGCGGTCGAGATGATAGACGTAGGGTCCGAACGCGACCTGCTCCAGCGTCTCCACCGGCGGCGGCGCGCTGCGCTTGAGGATATTGCCGATCCGCAGCACCAGTTCGCGCGGCTCGAACGGCTTTGCCACGTAGTCGTCGGCGCCGATCTGCAGGCCCTCGATGCGGGCTTCCGCCTCGTGGCGCGCCGTCAGCATGATGATCGGCACCGAGGACGAGGTGCGGATGAAGCGGGCGAGGTCGAAGCCGGTTTCGCCGGGCATCATGACGTCGAGGATCAGCAGGTCGAAATGCAGGCCGAGCAGTTTGGCGCGGGCGTCGGAGGCGCTCATCGCCGTGGTGACGCGGTAGCCTTCGCCGGCGAGGAAGCGCGACAACAGATCGCGGATGCGGCGGTCGTCGTCGACCAGCAGCAGATGCGGGGCGTCGTCGGCCGGTTGCGTCGGGGTCCGCGCGTGGTGGCTGCCTGGATCACGCGTTAGTCCTTTGCGTTGTCTTGCCTGCGCTGAGGATCGTCGCCAGCACCTTGTCGGGGTCGTCGTGATCGATCATCGCGCGCAGGAACTGGCGCACCGTTTCCCGCCGGCGGGCGATGTCCGTCAGCGCCCGCTTGATCCGGTCGGTCTGCAGGCCGGCGAGTTTTCCGACCAGCGCCTCGCCCTTGGCGGTGGCGTAAAGCAGGCGCTGGCGCCGGTCGTTGTTGCCGGTGCGCTGCACGATATAGCCCTCGTCGAGCAGCTGCTTGAGCACCCGCCCCAGCGACTGCTTGGTGATGCGCAGCACGTCGAGGAGGTCGGCGACCTTCAGGCCCGGGGTAGCGGTGGACGAAATGCAGCACCCGGTGATGCGCCCGCCCGAACCCGAAAGCCTCCAATTCGTGATCGGCATCGCCGACGAAATCGCGGTAGGCGAAGAACAGCAGCTCGATGATATCCCAGCGCAAATCGGCCCGCCCGGGGCCGGAGGCGCGCGTCTCGCCCGCCCTCAAATCGGGGTCGGGAGGGAGCGTTGAGAAATTTATGTCAGCCATATTGACGTATCTTGGGTTCAATGTTACAAAACTGTCAGCCGCGGCGAAATATTAAATCGTTTCGACCGCGGCCAGTTCAAGACGGCCTGAGAAAGCCAGAGGCGGCCGAGGCCGCCGCCAATTTATTACCGTACGATTGTCGAGCGGCATTTCGGCAAAACATACTGGACTTCCGCATTCCACAAAAGCATGTCCTAAGGACGTGCTGGCGTGGAAACCGGCCGCAAGGCAGGCGGGAAGGCCAGGCGTCAACCAACAGCGCCGCGGCGCAGGCGCGAGAACCAGCGTCGATCCGGGAGAGAGCCCATGGGAGTTTCGATCGATCAGGCCCGGACTGACAGGCGGTCGCCGGACATCGCGCCGGCTCCGACAGCGGGAAGCAAGGCAATGAGTTTGAAATTCGACATCCAGCCTGCGGCCAGCCCGACCTCCGAGAAGGACCGCGCGGCAAAGCTCGTGGACCCCGGCTTTGGCCGGGTTTTCACCGATCACATGGCGATGGTCCGCTACAACCAGGCCAAGGGCTGGCATGACGCGCGGGTCGAATCCCGCGCCGAATTTCCCGCTCGATCCGGCGCTGGCCGTGCTGCACTACGCGCAGGAGATCTTTGAAGGCCTCAAGGCCTACAAGCGCGACGATGGCGGCGTGAACCTGTTCCGCCCCGACGCCAATGCAAGGCGCTTCCAGAGTTCGGCCGACCGCATGGCGATGGCGCAGCTGCCCGAGCCCGTGTTCATCGAAGCGGTCGAGCAGCTCGTGCGCATCGACCGCGCCTGGATCCCGGGCGGCGAGGGCAGTCTTTATCTGCGGCCCTTCATGATCGCGAGCGAGGTCTTCCTCGGCGTCAAGCCTTCGGCGGAATACATCTTCGCCGTCATCGCCTCGCCGGTCGGCTCCTATTTCAAGGGCGGACCTGCGCCGGTGTCGATCTGGGTGTCGGAGAACTACACGCGCGCCGCGATCGGCGGCACCGGCGCCGTCAAATGCGGCGGCAATTACGCCGCCAGCCTGCGCGCGCAGGCCGAGGCGATCGAGCACGGCTGCGATCAGGTGGTTTTCCTCGATGCGGTCGAGCGCCGCTACGTCGAGGAACTCGGCGGCATGAACGTGTTCTTCGTGTTCGACGACGGTTCGCTGCTGACGCCGCCGCTCGGCACCATCCTGCCGGGCATCACCCGCGATTCGATCATCGCGCTGGCAAAGGATGCCGGCACGCGCGTGCGCGAGGAGGCCTACACCATCGAGCAGTGGCGCGCCGATGCCGCCAGCGGCAAGCTGAAGGAAGCTTTTGCCTGCGGCACGGCGGCCGTGATCTCGCCGATCGGCAAGGTGTGTTCGGCGAGCGGCGATTTCCTCATCAGCGGCGGCGCCGCCGGCCCCGTCGCCATGGGAATGCGCAAGAAGCTGGTCGACATCCAGTACGGCCGCGCCGCCGACCCGCACAACTGGATCAAGAAGGTGTTTTGAGCGGACGTCGGAAGTTAGACGCGACGGCCCTTCTTCCCCTCTCCCCTTGTGGGAGAGGG
>CAVPOL010000043.1:0-64806 GCA_963706975.1 uncultured Alphaproteobacteria bacterium | reverse complement strand
ATCGAGCGTCGCGCGAATGGTGGGCTGCTCGCGCCGCGTGCGCTCCGAGTAGAAACGTGATGCGGAGAGCCGCAGCCAATCGAGCAGCGTCGCGTTCAAGACCGTCGCGATGGCCGCTGCAATCGCATAGCGGCCGAACTCCTCCGGCCCCAGGAACTTCGCGACCAGGAGGCCGAGCACGAAGTTGAGCCCAGAGTTAACGAAGAAGGTGAGGATGATGGTCATGGCGGCCCGCCGCCCTGACTAGCGCATCGGGCCAAACAATGTCTTACGATGGCCGGCCACACTCCCTTGGCGAGCCAGCCGCCCGTTTCCCATGTCGATCGATCTGTTCTTTCTGGCCATCGGTTGGCTCACCACCACCCTGATGGCCATCGGCAAGGGCGCCTTTGGGGGCGGCCTCGCCATGTTCGGCATTCCGCTTCTATCCCTGGTGGTGGATCCGCTCGATGCCGCCATCATGGTGGCGCCGCTCGTCTCCCTGATGGATATTTGCGCACTGGGCGCCTTTGGCCGCGCCAACTGGTCGAAGCCCGATCTTGTCTGGCTGTTGCCCGGTATGGTCGTCGGCATCGGCATCGGCACCGCCGCCTTCGTGTTCGTCGACGCGCGCATCGTCACCACGCTGATGGCCCTGGTGATGCTCATCTTCACGGGGCAATGGTTCGTGCGTGGTCGCCACGCCCGGGCCCGGCAGGTTGCCGCCGACGCCTCCCCTCGCGCTCCTGGCCGGCACTGCTTCGGGCTTCACGACTTTCATCGCGCATGCCGGCGGTCCACCCATCGGCATGTATCTCCTGGCCCGCGGCCTCGACAAGTCGATGTATGCGGGCACCAACATCGCGTTCTTCACGCTTGCCAACGCCATCAAGCTTTTCCCTTATGTGGCGCTCGGTCTCACGCGACCGCAGGCTCTTTGGGGCGCCTTGGCGCTTGCTCCCGCCGTGCCGATCGGCGTGTGGCTCGGCAAGCGGCTGCACGACCGGCTGCGCAGCAGAGGTTGTTCTTCTGGTGCTATCTGCTGCTCACCGTCGCGGCCGTGAAACTGCTCGTCGACGCCATGAAGGCGCTGCTGTCATGACCGAAGACAGAAACGGCGCCATCGTGCGTGCCGTCCTCGCCATCGCGGTCCTTTCGGCCATGGACGCGCTCGTCAAGGAGGTCTCCGCCCGCTATCCGACCTTCGAGGTTACCTTCATGCGATTTGCGGCGGGCGGGCTGTGCGTGCTCGGTTGGGCGGCGTGGCAACGTCCGGGCTGGCCGTCGCGCGAAACGATCATCGCCAATTCGTTGCGCAGCGTGCTCGGCGTCGTCACCGCGACGGCCTTCTTCTATTCGCTCTCACGGCTGCCGATGGCGGAAGCCTTCGCGCTGTGGTTTCTGGCGCCGATCTTCATGGCGGTGATCGCCATGGTGACGCTCGGCGAGCGGCTCGACCGGCGCATCGTCGGCGGCCTGGCGGCGGGTCTCGCCGGAATGGGCGTCATGGTGCTGGCGCCGGCGGCTTCGGATGTGGAGCGGGCGTGGGACGGTATCGCGGCGGCGCTGTTGTGCGCGCTGACCTACGCCGTCTCGATGGTGCTGCTCAGAGCGCGGGCAACGCGCGACCGTATCGAAATCATCCTGTTGTTTCGGACGGTCGGCCCCGCCCTCATCATGGCGTTGCCGGCCGCCAGCGTGTGGACGCCGATCCGCGCCGCAGACTGGCCGATCTTCGCGGCCATCGGCATCATAGGAACGGCCGGGCAGATTCTGTTCGCCCAAGCCTTCGCGCGGGCACCCGCCTCGGTGCTCGCGCCGCTCGAATACACGTCGCTCGTCTGGGCGGTCGTGTTCGGCTACGGATTCTTCGGCGAGGTTCCGGGTGTCGCAGTGCTTGCGGGATCGGTTCTCATCATCGCCGGCTCGGTCCTCACGGCGAGGCCCCGCGCGTGATCCGCTCTAGTGTGCTGAATTTGAAGTTCGCTACATTGTTTGGATCACGATCAGCGCGAACTTCAAATTCAAAAAGCACGCTAGAATCAATCTTTTCTAGTGTGGCTTATGATTCCGAAATTCGCTCCGAGGCCTCCATCAACACGTGGCGAATTTCGGAATCGCCACACTGGTGTCCCTTCCCCAACTTCATGATCATGCAGGTCTCGGTGCCGTGGGCGAGCAGCTTGCCGTTGGCATCAATGAGGCGGCCCTCGGAGGTCGCGATGCTTTGCCCGCGATGGATGACGATGCCCTCGCAGCGCACCACCCCCGTCGTCGGCAAATCGGCCGCACCATGTTCACCTTCATCTCCACGGTTGTGTAGGTCTGGCCGGCCTCGAGGGTCGTGTGCACGGCGCAGCCCATGGCCGAAATCCAGGATCGCGCCGGTCCATCCGCCATGCACCGTGCCAAGAGGATTGAGGAAGGCCGCCGACGGCACGCCCTCGAACAGCACTTTTCCGTCGTGAGCTTCGACGAGGTAGATGCCGGTCGTCTGGCTGAAGGGCGGATTGGGATAGCGGCCTTCGATGAGGCCCCTGAGCAGGTCGATGCCCTTCAGCCCAAGCGCCACATCGCGCGGCACGACGCCGTGGTTTTGTGCGTCCATTGCGATCTCCAACGTGTAGGTACACACCTAGGGGCGCGGTATCGCCCCGTCAAGGCCGGTCAGGCGGCCTGCAGTGCCGCTCTGCGCAGCGCCGCAAATGATTGCGGGTGGCTTCCCATTGTGCCGGCCCGAGCCTCTCCTCGATCCTGGCCTGGGCTTTTCTCCAGAGCGGAATGGCGTCCGCCATGGCTTTTTGCCCTTTCGGCGTCATCGCATAGGCGACGGCCCGGCCGGTCCCCTCGCGCGGGACGATGAAGCCGTTGTCTTTGAGAAGCTGCAGGTTTGCGTCAGCGTCGTGCGCTCGAACGAGCCAGCCGCTCCGCCAGGTCGCTGATAGAGCCGCCGATCCCCATGTCGATGGCTGACAGCAGGGCGAACTGGGTGATTTTCAGCCCGATGGGGCGCAACGCCTCGTCATAGACGCGGGTGACGGCCCGCGCTGTCATGCGGGTGTGAAGGCACGCACAAGTCTGGGGAATCTCTGCCAAATCCGTCATCTCGCGACGATGGGGAGCCGGGCGCCATCCGTCAAGTCGAGAGGCCCGCAGAACCCCTTGACTCGCACGATGCCGGGACCTATGTCCGGGGCGCCTTAGCACTCGCCTTTGGGGAGTGCTAACAGCGATTTTCCACAAGAGGCGCCAGCCTTAACACCAACCTGAAGCGTCCCGGAAGGACGCCAAAGAGAGGAAGACAGCACATGAAATTCCGTCCGCTGCACGACCGCGTCGTCGTTCGCCGCGTTGAGGGCGAAGAGAAGTCCAAGGGCGGCATCATCATTCCCGACACCGCCAAGGAAAAGCCGCAGGAAGGCGAAGTCGTCGCCGTCGGCCCCGGCGCCCGCGACGAAGCCGGCAAGCTCGTCCCGCTCGACGTCAAAGCCGGCGACCGCATCCTGTTCGGCAAATGGTCGGGCACCGAGGTCAAGATCGACGGCGAGGACCTCCTGATCATGAAGGAGTGCGACATCATGGGCGTCGTCGAAGGCAAGCGTCGCCGCGCCGCAAGGCCGCCTGAGCCTCGACGCGCTCGCTCCGTCAACATTATCAAGCACAAGGAGATCACAGCAATGGCAGCCAAAGACGTAAGATTCTCGCCGGACGCGCGCGAGAGGATGCTGCGCGGCGTCGACATTCTCGCCAACGCGGTCAAGGTGACCCTCGGCCCCAAGGGCCGCAACGTCGTCCTCGACAAGAGCTTCGGCGCCCCGCGCATCACCAAGGACGGCGTCACCGTCGCCAAGGAGATCGAGCTCGAGGACAAGTTCGAGAACATGGGCGCGCAGATGGTGCGCGAAGTCGCCTCGAAGACCAACGACATCGCCGGCGACGGCACCACCACCGCCACCGTGCTCGCCCAGGCGATCGTCCGCGAAGGCGCCAAGTCGGTCGCCGCCGGCATGAACCCGATGGACCTGAAGCGCGGCATCGACCTCGCCGTCGACCGAGGCGGTCAAGGACCTCGAAGCGCGCTCGAAGAAGATCAAGACCTCCGAGGAGATCGCCCAGGTCGGCATCGATCTCCGCCAATGGCGACAACGATCATCGGCGAGAAGATCGCCGAGGCGATGGAGAAGGTCGGCAAGGAAGGCGTGATCACGGTCGAGGAGGCCAAGGGCCTCGAGTTCGAGCTCGACGTCGTCGAAGGCATGCAGTTCGACCGCGGCTATCTCTCGCCGTACTTCATCACCAACGCCGAGAAGATGGTGGCCGAGCTCGAGGATCCCTACATCCTCATCCACGAGAAGAAGCTGTCGAACCTGCAGGCGATGCTGCCCGCTCCTGGAAGCGGTCGTGCAGTCCGGCCAGCCGCTGCTCATCATCGCCGAGGACATCGAGGGCGAGGCGCTTGCCACGCTCGTCGTCAACAAGCTGCGCGGCGGCCTCAAGGTCGCGGCGGTCAAGGCTCCGGGCTTCGGCGATCGCCGCAAGGCGATGCTCGAGGACATCGCCGTCCTCACCGGCGGCCAGGTGATCTCCGAGGACCTCGGCATCAAGCTCGAGAACGTGACGCTCGCAGATGCTCGGCCGCGCCAAGAAGGTGACGATCGACAAGGACAACACCACGATCGTCGACGGCGCCGGCAAGAAGAAGGAGATCGAGGGCCGCGTCAACCAGATCAAGGCGCAGATCGAGGAGACCACCTCCGACTACGACAAGGAGAAGCTGCAGGAGCGGCTGGCCAAGCTCGCCGGCGGCGTTGCCGTCATCCGCGTCGGCGGCGCGACCGAGGTCGAGGTGAAGGAGAGGAAGGACCGCGTCGACGACGCCCTCCACGCCACCCGCGCGGCGGTCGAGGAAGGCATCGTTCCCGGCGGCGGCGTCGCGCTGCTCCGCGCCAAGAAGGCGCTCGAGAAGCTGAAGTCGGACAATCCCGACGACCAGGCCGGCATCGACATCGTGCGCCGGGCGCTGCAGTCGCCGATCCGCCAGATCGTCGAGAACGCCGGCGTCGAAGGCTCGATCGTCGTCGGCAAGCTGCTCGAGAACGAAGTCCGACGCACTTCGGCTTCGACGCCCAGACCGAGGACTACGAGGACCTCGTCGCGGCCGGCATCATCGACCCGACCAAGGTCGTGCGCACGGCGCTGCAGGACGCGGCCTCGGTCGCCGGCCTGCTCATCACCACCGAAGCGATGGTCGCCGAGCGCCCGAAGAAGGAAGCCGCATGCCCGGCATGCCCGGGCGGCGGCGGCATGGGCGGCATGGACTTCTAAGTCGGTCCGACCGTCGGGTCCAAGACATAGGGAAGGGCGCGGCGCAAGCCGCGCCCTTTTTGTTTGCGCGCGGCCCGGTCAGCTCTGAAACCGGATCATCCCGATCGGCGTAATTGGCGTCAGATGAGAGGAGCGCGAAAAATGACAGCCAGCCCGGTCGAGACCGTCAAGTCCTTGTTCCAATCCTTCGGGGCCGGCGATCTGCCGGCCGTGCTCAGCTTGCTTGCCGAGGACGTCGTCTGGAGCGGCGGCAAGGCCGACCTCGACGTGCCGACCCATGTCGAGCGGCGCGGTCGTGCCGAGGTGCCGAAGTTCTTCGAAGGCGTTGCCCGCGAGCAGGAGCTCCATCGCTTCGAGCCGAGCCGTTTCTTCTGCGACGGAGGCGACGTTATCGCTCTGGTGCACGAGGAGTTCACCTTCCGGCGCACCGGCAAGCGCGTCGCACTAGACGTGTTTCACCACTTCGCGGTGAACGCCGACGGCCTGGTCGCCCGCTATCGCAGCTATTACGACACGTCCCGCTACGTTGCTGCGTTTCGCGGGTAGTTGCTGGGTTCGATCATTACGGCAGGCCGAAAGGGTCGCCGCTAACCTGGCGGCCCCATCTTCCGGACGACAGAAAAGGTGTTGTCGAGGCGCGTTCGCCCGGCCGGCGTGTGCCGGTCCATGGGCCACCGCATTACTTGACTCCGTCAAGTATCTGCGCGAGCCTAGCGTCGAGGCCTCCCGATGCGCCAATCCCAACGCAAGACCGCTCCGCGACACAAGAGCACCGACGCCGCTGTCGCCGCGGTGCGCAAGTTCAGCCGCTTCTACACGCGCCGCTTGCGTATCGTCGGCAACAACTATCTCGGCAGCGATCTGTCGCTGACCGAGGGCCGCGTCCTCTATGAGCTTTGCAATCGCGAAGCGCCGAGCGCACGCGACATCGGCCGTGACCTCGGCCTCGACCCGGCGCATCTGAGCCGCATCCTGGCGCGCTTCACGCGCCGGGCGCTCATCAGGCGCCGTCCATCGCCCAACGACCGGCGCGAGAACCTCATCCATGTGACGGCGGCCGGCCGTCGCCTCTTCGCCAGCCTCGACGGGCGCTCGAGCGACGAGGTCGGCGCCTTGATCGCGCCGCTCGGGGCCGGCGACCGCGAGCGGCTGATCGGCGCGCTCAACACGATCGAAGCGCTGCTGGGCACGACGGCGCGCGAAACCTATCGCCTGCGCGCGCCGCGCGTTGGCGATATCGGCTGGGTCATCGAGGCGCACGGGCGCATCTATGCGCAAGAGTTCGGCTGGGACGAGCGTTTCGAGGCGCTGGCGGCGGAGATCGCCGCGGCCTTCGTCAAGAATTTCGATAGGTCGCGCGAGCGCTGCTGGATCGCCGAGACCGGCGGGCTGCGCGCCGGCTGCGTTTTCGTCGCCGATGCCGGCGACGACGTGGCCAAGCTGCGCCTGCTCATCGTCGAGCCGTTCGCGCGCGGCGCGGGCCTCGGCCGCCGCCTCGTCGACGAGGCCATCGCGTTCGCCAAGGCGGCCGGCTACCGCAAGCTGACGCTATGGACGCAGCAAAATCTCGAAGCGGCGCGCCGCATTTATGCGGCGGCGGGGTTCCGCAAGGTTCACGAGGAGCCTTACACCGGCATCGGCCGCGACCTCGTCAGCGAAACCTGGGACCTCGATCTGTAGTCGGGCTGGACCTGCTACGGCTGGCTGCCGCGTTCCTCGCGCAGCGTCATCACGAAATCGTAGATCAGCAGCGCCATGACGACGACGACGATGATGATCAGCGGCAACGCCTTGACCCACCACAGCATGATGCCGAGGAAGCCCAGCACCATGGCGATGCCGATGATTCCGGTAATGAGGGTCATCGTGTTCTGCCCTTCTTCCGGCTGGATGCGTCATTGCGCGGCGCCGACGCTCGCTTCTTTGCGCCCGCGCCGCCCTTGAAGGTTTTCGCAAGCCAATGCGCGGTGCGCAAGAGCCGCGCATCGTTGCCACGCCGGGTGATGAGTTGGACGCCAAGCGGCATTCCCGATGGCCCGTGAAGTAGCGGCAGCGTCACGGCGGGAACTCCGAGATAGGTCCAGATCGTGCAGAAAGCGGGGTTGCCCGTCGCTTCCAGGCCGCGTGGCGCCTCTCCGGGCGCTGCCGGCGTCAGGATCGCATCGTATTCGTCGAATACCGGGTCGAGGGCTTCGTAGAGCCGTTCTCTGCCCGCCACGCCCGCAGATAATCCGCGGCCTTCTCCTGGCGCCCGCGTTCGATCAGCTGCCGAAGCCTGGCGCTGAGCTTCTCGCCGCCTTGGTCATAGTCGCGGCGCAGATTGTGCGCCATTTCCACTTCCATCACCGTTCGGTGCATGTCGATCGCCGCCTCGAAGCCGGCCCCCAAGTCGACCTCGGGCGCGTTTTCACCGAGCGTCTCGACGGGCTGTGCAAAGGCCGCGGCGGTTCCGGGCTCAACATGCTTCCACGCCGGCGATTTGACGAAGGCGAAGCGCGGCGGCAGCGGCGGCCCGAAGCGGCCACGCTCGCCAGCGGCGGGCGGGCCAGCGGCCGCGTGTCGGCATCCTCCTCGTCGAAACCCATCAAGGTCTCGGCCAGCAGTGCCGCGTCCTCGACGCTGCGCGCGAACACGCCGACGTGGTCGAGCGTGCGCGACAGGATCAGCGCGCCGCTGCGCGGGATGAGACCATGGGTCGGCTTGAAGCCGACGACGCCGCAGAAGGCCGCCGGCCGGATCACCGAGCCGTTGGTCTGCGAGCCGATGGCGCCCGGCACCATGTGGGCGGCTACCGCTGCCGCCGAACCGCTGGACGAACCGCCGGGCGTGCGCGCCGGATCGTGCGGGTTCCGGGTCTTGCCTGGATGGAAGTAGGCATATTCGGTTGTCACCGTCTTGCCCATGATCACCGCGCCGGCGGCGCGCAAGCGCGCCACCGCCGCCGCGTCGCGTCGCGGCGTGCGCCCGGCCCATAGCGGCGAGCCGAGCTCGGTCGGCATGTCGCCCGTGTCGAAGATGTCCTTGATGCCGACAGGTACGCCGTGCAGCGGCCCCGTCGCCTTGCCCCGCCTGCGCCGATCGTCGGCGGCCTCGGCCTGGCGCAACGCGTGATCGGGTCGAGGAAGGCCCACGCCTGCAACGTTGGCATCGACCTCGTCGATGCGCTTCAGGCAATCGCCGACGAGCTCGACCGAGCGTGATGCGCCCGTCGCGGATGTCGCCGCGGCTTGCGCCAAGCCAAGCGCGGAGAGGCTCATGCGCTCGTCCCGACGTGCTGCGCACGAACCTAGCGCGGCGTGTAGAGGTAGTCCGGCAGCCAAAGGGCGATCTGCGGGAAGATGTAGACCAGCGCCATGGTGACGAACACCATGAACACGAACGGCAGCGCGCCGCTGAAGATATCGGTTAGCTTGACGTGCGGCGGCGCCACGCCCTTGAGGTAGAATGCCGCCATGGCGACCGGCGGCGTGTTGAAGGCCGTCTGGGTGTTCAGCGCCACCAGGATGCCGAAGAAGATCGGATCGATGTTGAAGTCGTCGAGCAGCGGCAGGAAGATCGGCACGAAGATGATGATGATCTCGGTCCATTCCAGCGGCCAGCCGAGCAGGAAGATGATCACCTGGGTGAGCAGCAGGAACTCGTCGGAGAGAGATTGAGTCCGAGGAAGAACTGCTCGACCACCCCTGGCCGCCGAGCAGCGCGAACACCGACGAGAACGTCCACGAACCGATGAACAGGTAGCACACCATCGCGGTGGCGCGGACGGTGAGGTACACCGATTCCTTCAGCATGCTCGAAATTGAGCGCGCGATAGGCGGCGGCGAGCACGATGCTCGCCGAGCGCGCCAACCCCGGCCGCCTCCGACGGCGTCGCCAGGCCGAACAGAATGGCGCCGAGCACCGAGACGATCAGCATCGCGAGCGGAAAGAACGAGGTGAGCAGCGCCCACAACACCTCGCCGATGGGGATGTCGGTCTCTTCCTTCGGCAGCTTCGGCGCCAGCGCCGGATTGATCATCGCCCGCGCGATCACGTAGAGGATGTAAAAGCCGCGTCAGCACGAAGCCGGGCATGAACGCCGCGCGTAGAGCTTGACGGCGGAGACGCCGGCGGTCGCGCGCATAGACGATCAGCAGGATGCTCGGCGGGATCAGGATGCCGAGGCAGCCGCCGGCGCAGACGACGCCGGCCGAGAGCTTGTTGTCGTAGCCGGCACGCAGCATGGCCGGCAACGCCAGCAGGCCCATCAGCGTCACGACGGCGCCGACGATGCCCGTCGCGGTCGCAACATCGCGCAGACGACCAGCGTCGCCACGGCCAGCGCGCCGGGCACGTTCTTCATCGAGATCTGCAGCGAGTGGAACAGCCGGTCGAGAATGTTGGCGCGATCGACGATGTAGCCCATGAAAGGAACAGCGGCACCGAGATCAGCACGTCGTTCGACGTCACCTCGAAGGTCTTCTGCACCAGCAGCGTGAAGACGCGGTTCGCGAAGACGTCCTGCCCGGGCGTGTAGTAGGCG
This sequence comes from uncultured Alphaproteobacteria bacterium, assembly GCA_963706975.1. Classification (GTDB taxonomy): domain Bacteria; phylum Pseudomonadota; class Alphaproteobacteria; order Rhizobiales; family Xanthobacteraceae; genus Bradyrhizobium. The sequence continues at coordinate 54,980 of CAVPOL010000043.1, read as the reverse complement.
TAGAAGCCGAAGCCGACGCCCATCGCCATCAGCGTGAAGGCGATCGGAAAGCCCAGCATGATGATGAAAATGAACAGGACCAGCATCGACATGCCGATTTGCGGATCGGTCATGCTCCGGTCTCCTTGTGCCCGGCAGCGGGCTGGCGTCTCGCCATGCTCGCGCGAGATACTGCTGCTCGTGCAGGATGACGGTCTCCATCTCTTCGACGTCGTGCAGGCGCTGCGGCCAGTCGCCCTGCGGATGCAGAGGATGCAGCGGATGATCTCGGCGATGCCCTGGATCAGCAGGAGCACGCCGGCCACCGGGATCAGCGCCTTCAGCGGGAACACCGGAATGCCGGCCGGGCTGAAGATGCTCACCTCCCGGAAGCGCACCGACATCTTCGGCGTAGTTCCAGCCCGAATAGATCAGCGCGCAGACCGCCGGGAGGAAGAACAGGATGTAGAGCACGAGATCCATCGTCGCCTGCGTGCGCGGCCGCCAAGCCGGTAGATCACGTCGCCGCGCACGTGGCCGTTGCGCGACAGCGTGTAGGCGCCCGCCATCAGAAACATGCGCGCCGTAGGTGATGTAGCTGAAGTCGAAGGCCCAGGTCGTCGGCGCGCGCAGCGCGTAGCGGACGAACACCTCGTAGCTGACGCCCAGCGTCAGCACCAGGATCAGCCAGGCGAACGCCTTGCCGACCCAGGTGCTGAGCGAGTCGATGAAGAACAGAAAGCGGGTCATGGCTGGCTGCACCGCGGCCAGCCGCGCATGTGCTTGTCCCCGATTAAGGATCGGGCGGCGCGACGCCGCGCCGCCCGTCCATGTCGCATCGACATGCGCCGCGCCAACGCCGTCAGATCTTCAGCACGCCCGGGAAGTGATGATCGAAGGCGCCGCGATAGTCGGTCGCGTTGTTCATGCCGTAGTAGACGACCCGCCGCACCCACTCCTTCTGCGAGTCCATCACCTTCTTCATGAAGGGATCCGCGGCGAGCTGCGCGATCAGGCCGTCCCAGGCCTTGATCTGCGCTCGAACACCGCCTTCGGCGTGCGCAGCACGTTGACCTTGTCCTTGGTGATCAGCTCCTGCAGGTCCTTCGAGTAGTAGTCCATCGCCTTCCACTCGTTGGCCGACGACACGGCCTCGGCGGCGTATTGCAGGATCGCCTTCTGCTCCTTCGGCAGCGCGTTGAACTTGGTCCGGTTGAACATGATCTCGAAGTATTCGGTCGCCTGATGGTGGCTGCCCATCATGTAGTTCTTGGCGACGTCCTGCGCGCCGAAGCGCCGGTCCGAGGTCGGGTTGTTGAACTCGAAGCCATCGATCACGCCGCGCTCCATCGCCGGCACGATTTCGCCGCCCGGAAGCTGCGCGACCGAAGCGCCCATGGCCTGGAACAGATCGGCGGCGAGACCGACGGTGCGATACTTGAGGCCCTTGAGGTCGGCCTCGCTGGTGATCGGCTTCTTGAACCAGCCGAGCGGCTGGGTCGGCATCGGCATGGCGAAGAAGCTCTTGATGTTGACCTTCATGATCTGGGTCTGCAGCTCTTCGAACAGCTCCTTGCCGCCGCCGTTGTGGATCCAGCCGAGGCCCTCATTGGCGTTGAAGCCGAACACCGGTCCGGTGCCGAACAGCGACGCCGCCTTGTGCTTGCCGTACCAGTAGACGGTCACCGTGTGGGCGGCGTCGATCTGGCCGCCATGCACGCCGTCGAACACCTGGAACGGATGCACGACCGAGCCGCCGACGAGATAGTCGATCTTGCAGCCGGCCGCCGGCCATGTCGTTGACGCGCTTCGACGTAATCTTCCGCCATTTCGTTGAAGACGTCCTTGGCGCCCCACGAGCCCTGCATCTTCAGGGTCACGGTCTGGTGTTGCGGCTGCGCGGCGACTATCTCGCCATCGTGACGCTGGCGTTCGGCGAGATCATCCGGCTCGTCATCATCAACTGGCAAAGCTTGACCGGCGGCCCTAACGGCGTCACCGGGATTCCGCGGCCGTCCTTCTTCGGCATTCCATTGACGCCGGACGATGACGGGCTTGCGGCCAAACTCGGCATCGAATTCTCGACGACCCACCGCATCGTGTTTCTGTTCTATTTGATCCTGGCGCTGGCGCTGCTCACCAACTGGGTAACGATCCGGCTGCGCCGCCTGCCGATCGGCCGCGCCTGGGAGGCGCTGCGCGAGGACGAGGTCGCCTGCCGCGCGCTCGGCATCAATACGACCACCACGAAGCTCACGGCATTCGCGACCGGCGCCATGTTCGGCGGCCTGGCCGGCGCGTTCTTCGCCACGCGGCAGGGTTTCATCAGTCCTGAAATCCTTCACCTTCCACGAATCGGCGCTGGTGCTGGCGATCGTCGTGCTCGGCGGCATGGGCTCGCAGCTCGGCGTCGCCCTCGCCGCGCTGGTCATGATCGGCGGTTTTGAGCTGTTTCGCGGGCTCGAACACTTCCGCATGCTGGTGTTCGGGCTCGCCATGGTGCTGCTGATGATCTGGCGGCCGCGCGGGCTGATCGGCCACCGCGCCCCGACCGTATTCCTCAGGCATAGCCAGGCCATCTCGTCCGACCTCGTCAAGGAGGGGCACGGATGAGCGGCGATGCAATTCTAACCGTCGATCATCTGTCGATGCGTTTCGGCGGCATCGTCGCCGTCAATGACCTGTCGTTTGCGGCCGAGCGGCGCCGGATCACGGCGCTGATCGGGCCGAACGGCGCCGGCAAGACCACCGTGTTCAACTGCATCACCGGTTTCTACAAGCCGAGCGCCGGTACCATGCGGATCTGCCCATGATGACGGCCGCGCCATCCGGCTCGAACGCCTGAACGATTTCCGGATCTCGAAACAGGCCAGGATCGCGCGCACTTTCCAGAACATCCGGTTGTTTCCCGGCATGACGGCGCTGGAAAACCTGATGGTCGCCCAGCACAACGCCTTGATGCGGGCCTCCGGCCTCACCTTCCTCGGCCTGATCGGCGCGCCGTCCTGGCGCGTCGCCGAGAACCGCGCGATCGATCTGGCAAAGTTCTGGCTCGATCGCATCGGCCTTTTGGAGCGCGCCGACGACGCCGCCGGCAATTTGCCCTATGGCGACCAGCGCCGGCTCGAGATCGCGCGCGCGATGTGCACCGAGCCCGCGCTGCTCTGCCTCGACGAGCCGGCTGCTGGCCTCAACGCGCGTGAAAGCGCGGCTTTAAGCGAATTGCTGCTGTCGATCCGCGACCAGCAGGGCACGTCCGTGCTGCTGATCGAGCATGACATGTCGGTGGTGATGGAAATCTCTGACCATGTCGTGGTGATGGATTACGGCGTCAAGATATCAGAGGGCACGCCGGGCGAAATCCGCGACGATCCCAAGGTGATCGCGGCCTATCTCGGCGCCGACGAGGACGAAGCCATCGCGATCATGGAGAGCGGCACGTGACCGCGCCCCTGCTAGCGATCCGCAGCCTCCGCGCCGCCTACGGCAAGATCGAGGCCCTGAAGGGCGTCGACATCGAGATCAACCCGGGCGAGATCGTCGCTTTGATCGGCGCCAACGGCGCCGGCAAATCGACACTGATGATGACGGTGTTCGGTAGACCCCGCGCCCGTTCCGGGCAAATCCTGTTCGACGGCCGCGATATCACCGAGCTGCCCACCCACGAGATCGCAAGGCTGCGCATCGCGCAATCGCCGGAGGGCCGCCGGATTTTTCCGCGCATGAGCGTGGCGGAAAACCTGCAGATGGGCGCCGACGCCACCGAGTCCGGCGAGGCCGAACGGTCGGCCGGGCTGGAACGGGTGCTGGCGCTGTTTCCGCGGCTGAAGGAGCGCATGACGCAGCGCGGCGGTACATTGTCCGGTGGCGAACAGCAGATGCTGGCGATCGGCCGCGCGCTGATGAGCCGCCCTCGCCTGTTGATGCTGGACGAGCCGTCGCTGGGACTTGCGCCGCTGATCGCGCGGCAGATTTTCGACGCCATCCGCACCCTGAACCGGCAGGACGGCCTCACCGTGCTGATCGTCGAGCAGAACGCCAACCATGCGCTGAAACTGGCCCACCGCGGCTACGTCATGGTCAACGGCCTGATCACCCTGGCTGGAACCGGCAAGGAGTTGCTGCAGCGCCCTGAAATCCGCGCCGCCTATCTGGAAGGCGGCCGAAGGGGGTGACCCACAGCCCCACCGTCATCCCGGCCGACGCCGGCGGATGCGGCAAGATGCTGCGAATAGCCCCGGCTCTGCCCGAATATTGTCGATGACTTCGCGGCAAAATCAGCCGACAATGTCGCCGGTCTACCCGGCCCCAGCCGGGTCCTTCCCGTAGCGATCCACCCGCGAGGACACCTCATGAAATCACTGAAACTCATCGGCCTGGCATTGAGCGCATCATTCGCGCTGTCGAGCGCAGCGCTGGCACAGGACATCTCCATCGAAGTCGCGGGCCCGATGACGGGCGGCGAATCCGCATTCGGCCGGCAGATGAAGAACGGCGCCGAACAGGCGGTGGCGGACCTCAATGCCGCCGGCGGAGTGCTCGGCAAGAAGCTTGCGCTGCAGATCGGCGACGACGCCTGCGACCCGAAGCAGGCCAAGTCGGTGGCGGAAAAGTTTGCCAGCGCAAAAATCCCGTTCGTCGCCGGACACTTTTGCTCTTCGTCGTCGATCCCCGCGTCGGAGGCCTATGCCGACGGCAACGTGCTGCAGATTACGCCGGCATCGACCAATCCGCTGTTCACCGAGCGCAAGCTCTGGAACGTGGCGCGGGTCTGCGGCCGTGACGATCAGCAGGGCCTGGTCGCCGCCGAGTTCATCGGCAAGAACTACAAGGGCAAGAACATCGCCATCCTCCACGACAAGACCACGTACGGCAAGGGACTGGCCGACGAAACCAAGAAGTCGCTGAACAAGGCCGGCATCACCGAGAAGATGTTCGAGTCCTACACAAAGGGCGACAAGGACTTCACCGCGATCGTCTCGCGCATGAAGCGCGACAATATCGATCTGGTCTATGTCGGCGGCTACCATCAGGAATCCGGGTTGCTGGTGCGCCAGATGCGCGACCAGGGCATGAAGACCACCCTGATGGCCGGCGATGCTTTGGCCGACAAGGAGTTCGCCTCGATCACCGGCCCGGCCGGCGAAGGCACGCTGTTCACCTTCGGTCCCGACCCGCGCAACAAGCCGACCGCCAAGGCGATCGTCGCGAAGTTCAAGGCCAAGAACATCGATCCCGAGGGTTACACCCTCTACACCTACGCCGCGATGCAGGTCTGGACGCAGGCGGTGAAGAAAGCCAACACCACCGACGCGAAAAAGGTGATGGACACCATCAAGGCCGGCGCGTGGGAAACCGTGCTCGGCAAGCTGGAATTCGACGCCAAGGGCGACATCAAGCAGCTCGACTATGTCGTCTACAAATGGGACGCCAAGGGCAACTACGCCGAGCTCAACCCGAAGGGCTCGTAACGCCCTGCATTCGTCCGCAGCTTCCAACGCCCCGGTTCGCCGGGGCGTTTTCATTTCCGGGACCGGCCGCTGAGCCGGGTTGCTGACCCCAGCCGGTCGGTCCCTGTTAATGGCATGGCGAGGTGCTTCCGCCCAGGCCGGTTCCGTTGAAGGAACGCATCCCCTAGCCCTGCAAAAGATATTCCGGTTCCGGGGAACCAAAGGCGGCAATGCGCTTTGATCATAATTGGCCTCAATCTGGCCGGGCTGCATCACGGACCATACCAAATTTTCCAGCTTGATCTGAGATTTAGTAGGGCATTCTATCGCGCATCGACGCACGCGCTGGCTGGATTCGCGTGCGCATTTAGTACCTTGGGGGAACCAACATGAGCGACCTCGATCCCGTCTCCACCCCCCGTCGCATGGCAAAGCGCAAGCCGGCGTCCAACGGAACGGCCGATCCGCTGCAGGATTTCCTGCACGCGCTGCAGGCAATGCGCGCCGGCGACTTTTCGGTGCGGATGACGGGCGACCATCTCGGAATCGAAGGCAAGATCGCCGACACATTTAACGAGATCGTCGCCGCCAACCAGCGCATGGCGCAACAGCTGGAGCGCGTCGGACAGGTGGTCGGCCGCGAGGGCAAGACACGGCAAAGGGTGAAATTCGACCTTTCCAGCGGCTCATGGGCCGACATGGAGGGCTCGGTCAACACCCTGATCGATGACCTGCTGTGGCCGACCCGCGAGGTGACGCGCGCAGTCGCCGCCGTGGCGCAAGGCGACCTGCTGCAGACCGTGCAACTCGATGTCGACGGCCGCCCGCTCGGCGGCGAATTCCTGCAGTCGGCCAACATCGTCAACACCATGATCAAGCAGCTCAGCGTGTTCACCTCGGAGGTGACGCGCGTCGCCCGCGAGGTCGGCACCGAGGGCAAGCTCGGCGGTCAGGCCCAGGTTCCGGAAGTCACCGGCGTCTGGAAGGACCTGACCGAAAGCGTCAACTCGATGGCCAACAATCTGACCGGCCAGGTCCGCAACATCGCCGAGGTCACCATCGCTGTCGCCAATGGCGACCTGTCCAAGAAGATCACGGTCGACGTCCGCGGCGAAATCCTGCAGCTGAAGGAAGCCATCAACACCATGGTGGACCAGCTGCGCTCCTTCGCCTCCGAAGTCACCCGCGTCGCCCGCGAGGTCGGTACCGACGGCAAGCTCGGCGGCCAAGCCATCGTGCCCGGCGTCGCCGGTACCTGGAAGGACCTCACCGACTCCGTCAACGCGATGTGCGGCAACCTGACCGCGCAAGTCCGCAACATCGCCAACGTCACCACCGCGGTCGCCCGCGGCGACCTTTCGCGAAAAATCACGGTCGACGTCCGTGGCGAGATTCTGGAGCTGAAGGACACCATCAACACGATGGTCGACCAGCTCAATTCCTTCGCCTCCGAAGTGACGCGCGTCGCCCGCGAGGTCGGAACCGAAGGCAAGCTCGGCGGCCAGGCCCAGGTGCCCGGCGTCGCCGGCACCTGGAAGGACCTCACCGACAACGTCAACTTCATGGCGTCCAACCTGACCGCGCAGGTCCGCAACATCGCCGACGTCGCCACCGCCATCGCCGGCGGCGACCTTTCAAAGAAAATCACGGTGAACGTGTCGGGCGAAATCCTGCAGCTCAAGGAAACGCTCAACACCATGGTCGACCAGCTCAACGCCTTTGCCGGCGAAGTGACGCGCGTCGCCCGCGAGGTCGGTACCGAGGGCAGGCTGGGCGGACAGGCCAACGTGCTCGGTGTCGCCGGCACCTGGAAGGATTTGACGGAAAGCGTCAACTCGATGGCTTCCAACCTGACCGCGCAGGTCCGCAACATCGCCGAGGTGACGACGGCGGTCGCCAACGGCGACCTGTCCAAAAAAATCACGGTGGACGTGCGCGGCGAGATCCTGGAGCTGAAAGACACCGTCAACACCATGGTCGACCAGCTCAACGCGTTTGCCGGCGAAGTGACGCGCGTGGCGCGCGAGGTCGGCACCGAAGGCAAGCTCGGCGGCCAGGCCCTGGTGCGCGGCGTCGCCGGTACCTGGAAGGACCTCACCGACAGCGTCAACTCGATGGCCAGCAATTTGACCGGCCAGGTCCGCAACATCGCCGAAGTCGCGACCGCGGTGGCAAAAGGCGACCTGTCCAAGAAGATCACGGTCAACGTGTCGGGCGAAATCCTTCAATTGAAGGAGACGCTCAACACCATGGTCGACCAGCTCAACGCTTTTGCCGGCGAGGTCACCCGCGTCGCGCGCGAGGTCGGCACCGACGGCAAGCTCGGCGGCCAGGCCGAGGTGCCCGGCGTCGCCGGCACCTGGAAGGACCTTACCGACTCCGTCAACTCGATGGCGGGCAACCTCACCGCGCAAGTCCGCAACATCGCCGAAGTCGCCACCGCGATCGCCGGCGGCGACCTGTCGCGAAAAATCACGGTCGACGTCCGCGGCGAAATCCTTCAGTTGAAGGAAACGCTGAATACCATGGTCGATCAGCTCAACCGTTTTGCCGGCGAAGTGACGCGCGTGGCGCGCGAGGTCGGCACCGAAGGCCGGCTCGGCGGCCAGGCCAATGTGCCCGGCGTCGCCGGCACCTGGAAGGACCTCACCGACAACGTCAACTCGATGGCCGGCAACCTGACCGGCCAGGTCCGCAACATCGCCGAGGTGACCACGGCGGTGGCCAAGGGCGACCTGTCCAAGAAGATCACGGTGGACGTGAAAGGCGAAATTCTCGAACTGAAAAACACCGTCAATACGATGGTCGACCAGCTCAACGCCTTCGCCTCCGAAGTGACGCGCGTGGCACGCGAGGTCGGCACCGAAGGCAAGCTCGGCGGCCAGGCCGAGGTGCCGGAAGTGGCCGGCACCTGGAAGGACCTCACCGACAACGTCAACTTCATGGCCTCCAACCTCACCGCGCAGGTGCGCAACATCGCCGAGGTCGCGACCGCGATCGCCGGCGGCGACCTGTCGAAGAAGATCACGGTCGACGTCCGCGGCGAAATCCTGCTGCTGAAAGACACCCTGAACACGATGGTCGAGCAGCTGCGCTCGTTCGCCGCCGAAGTGACCCGCGTGGCGCGTGAGGTCGGCACCGAGGGCCGGCTCGGCGGCCAGGCCGTGGTGCCCGGCGTCGGCGGAACCTTCAAGGACCTCACCGACAACGTCAATCTGCTGGCCGCCAACCTGACCACGCAGGTCCGCAACATCGCCGAAGTCACCACGGCGGTGGCGCGCGGCGACCTTTCCCGAAAGATCACCGTCGACGTCAAGGGCGAGATCCTCGAACTGAAGAACACCATCAACACGATGGTCGACCAGTTGAACGCCTTCGCCGGCGAAGTGACCCGCGTCGCGCGCGAGGTCGGCACCGAAGGCAAGCTCGGCGGACAGGCGCAGGTGCCGGGCGTCGCCGGCACCTGGAAGGACCTCACCGACACCGTCAATTTCATGGCCGCCAACCTGACCGAGCAGGTCCGCGGCATCGTCAAGGTCGTGACCGCGGTCGCCAACGGCGATCTGAAGCAAAATCTCACCGTGAAATCGAAGGGCGAGGTCGCCGCCCTTGCCGACACCATCAACAACATGACCGAGACGCTGGCGACGTTCGCCGATCAGGTCACCAGCGTGGCCCGCGAAGTCGGCGTCGAAGGCCGCCTCGGCGGCCAGGCCAACGTGCCCGGCGCCGCCGGCACCTGGAAGGACCTCACCGGCAACGTCAATCTGCTGGCCGCCAACCTGACCTCGCAGGTGCGCGCCATCGCCGAAGTGGCGACCGCGGTGACCAAAGGCGATCTCACCCGCTCGATCCAGGTCGATGCCCGCGGCGAAGTCGCCGAACTCAAGGACAACATCAACACCATGATCGGCAACCTCCGTCTCACCACGGACGTGAACACCGAACAGGACTGGCTGAAGACCAACCTCGCCAAATTCACCAACATGCTGCAGGGCCAGCGCGACCTGACCACGGTCGGCCGGCTGCTGCTGACCGAGCTGACCCCGCTGGTGAACGCCCACATGGGCGTGATCTACCAGGTCGAAAACGAGGACAATCCGCATTTGCGGCTGCTCTCGGCGTATGCCGGCGATAGCGCCTACCCGCATCAGCAATATGTCCAGTTCGGCGAGGGCCTGGTCGGACAATGCGCGATGGACAAGCGGCAGCGGCTGGTCGCGGATATCCCGACCGACGCGGTCCCGATCAGTTCGGCGCTGCTGCGGGTGGTGCCGAGAAACCTCGTCGTGCTTCCGGTGCTGTTCGAGAACCAGGTCAAGGCCGTGATCGAGCTTGCCTCGGTCGGCGCGTTCACGACCTCGCAAATGACCTTCCTCGAACAGCTCACCGACAGCATCGGCATCGTGCTGAACTCGATCGAGGCGACCATGCAGACCGAAGGCCTGCTGAAGCAGTCGCAGCAGCTTGCCGGCGAACTGCAGACCCAGCAGAAGGAACTGCAGCAGACCAACGAACAGCTCGAGCAGAAGGCCCAGCAGCTCGCCGAACGCAACGTCGAAGTGGAGCGCAAGAACCAGGAAATCGAACAGGCGCGGCGCGCGCTGGAAGAGAAGGCCACCGAGCTGTCGCTGACGTCGAAATACAAGTCGGAATTCCTCGCCAACATGTCGCACGAGCTGCGCACGCCGCTCAACAGCATCCTGATCCTCGGCCAGCAGTTGACCGAAAACCCCGACGGCAATCTGTCGCCGAAGCAGGTCGAATTCGCCCGCACCATTCATGGCGCCGGCACCGACCTGTTGAACCTGATCAGCGACATCCTCGATCTGTCCAAGATCGAATCCGGAACCGTGACGGTGGATGCGGAGGAAATTCTCACCAACAATCTGCTCGACACCGTCGGACGCCCGTTCCGGCACGAAGCGGAAAACCGGACGCTGTCATTCAACATCGAGGTCGACCCCAATCTGGGACGCAGTATCGTCACCGATTCGAAACGGCTGCAGCAGGTGCTGAAGAACCTGCTGTCGAACGCGTTCAAATTCACCGCAGAGGGCGGCGTTCGCCTCAATGTCTCGGCCGCCGTGGGCGGCTGGAGCACCGACCATCCGGTGCTGAACAATTCGCCGGCCGTGATCGCCTTCGAGGTCTCCGACACCGGCATCGGCATCCCCCTGGAAAAGCAGAAGCTGATCTTCGAGGCGTTTCAGCAGGCGGACGCCGGCACCAGCCGGAAATATGGCGGCACTGGCCTCGGCCTTGCGATCAGCCGCGAACTGGCGAGCCTGCTCGGTGGCGAAATTCACCTGCGCAGCACGCCCGGCAAGGGCAGTACCTTCACCCTCTATCTGCCGTTGAAATATTCCGGACCGACCGTGGCACCGCGAACTCCTGCCTCCTCGTCCTACAGCATCGCCCCCGCCCTGCCGGCCGCCGCGCAGGAACGTGTCATCGAACAGCTGGCGGACGACCGACTGGATCTCGAACCCGGCGATACGATTCTGCTGATCGTCGAGGACGATCCACATTATGCACGCGTGCTGGTCGACCTCGCCCGCGACAAGGGATTCAAGGTGCTGGTGGCCGCCCTCGGCGCAGAGGCCCTGGAGCTCGCCAAACAGTTCCAGCCGGCCGCGGTGTCGCTCGACGTCTTCCTGCCCGACATGCTGGGCTGGACCGTGCTCAGCCAGTTGAAGCACAACCCGCTGACGCGGCACATTCCGGTCCAGATCATCACGCTGGACGAAGACCGCCAGCACGCTCTGGCGCGCGGCGCGTTCTCCTTCGTCAACAAGCCGACCACCACGGAGGGCGTCAGTGCGGCGCTGTCCCAGATCAAGGAATACGCCAAACCGCGCCGCAAGCGCCTCCTGATCGTCGAGGACAATGCAGCGGAGCAAATGAGCATCCGGGCGCTGCTCGATCACGACGATATCGAAATCATGACTTCCGATACCGGCGCAGGCGCCCTCTCCACCATGCGCGACAACCCCTGCGATTGTGTGGTGCTGGATTTGCGGCTGCCCGACATGAGCGGCTTCGAGGTGCTCGATCAGATCCGCAAGGACGATTCACTGTCCAACGTTCCGGTGGTGGTGTTTACCGGACGGGAACTTTCGGTCGAGGAGGATGCCGAACTGCACACCATGGCGCGGAGCATCGTCGTGAAGGGCGTGGAATCGCCGGAACGGCTGCTCGACGAAACGTCGCTGTTTCTGCACCGTGTGATCACGGAATTGCCAATCGAGAAGCAGCGCATGCTGGAGAAACTCAACAGCTCCGATGAGGATCTGGTCGGCCAGACTGCGTTGCTGGTCGATGACGATGCGCGCAACATCTTTGCGCTGAGCAGCGTGCTGGAACGCCGCGGCATGAAGGTGCTTACCGCCACGACGGGCAGCGAGGCGATCGTACTCGTCGAATCCAATCCGGCGATCTCGATCGTGCTGATGGACATCATGATGCCGCAGATGGATGGCTACCAGACCATCGGTGTGATCCGCGAAAACCCGGCGTTTCGCCGCCTCCCGATCATCGCGCTGACCGCCAAGGCGATGAAGGGCGACCGGGAAAAATGTCTGGAGGCCGGCGCGTCGGATTATCTGGCCAAGCCCGTCAACACCGAACAGTTGCTTCTCGCCATAAGAATGTGGCTCCACCGCTGATCGGCGCACGCACATGATGGACCACGAGAAAGTAAACATTCTGCTGGTTGACGACCAACCCGCAAAACTTCTCGCCTATGAGGTCATTCTGAAGGAGCTTGGCCAAAATCTCCTGGTCGCGACCTCCGGCCGCGAAGCGCTGGAATACCTGCTCAAGGTCGACGTCGCGGTCATCCTGGTCGACGTCTGCATGCCCGAGCTCGACGGGTTCGAACTCGCCGCCATGATCCGGGAGCATCCGCGCTTCCAGCAGACCGCGATGATCTTCATTTCGGCCATTCAGGTCAGCGACATCGACCGCCTGCGCGGCTATGAGATGGGCGCGGTTGACTACGTTCCGGTCCCGGTCATTCCCGAGGTGCTGCGCGCCAAGATCAGGGTGTTCGTGGAACTGTACCGCAAGACCCGCCAGCTCGAGCGGTTCAACGCCGAGCTGGAAAATCGTGTTCGCGCGCGTACGGCGGAGCTCGAGCAATCCAATGCCAGGCTCCTGGAAAGCGAACAGCGCCGCAGCCTCGCGATCGCCGCCGGCAGGATGGGCTCCTGGGATTGGGACTGGGTCAGCGGCGACTGGATGTGGGACGAAGGCCAGTACCGGATCTTCGGGGTCGACCCGCAAAGCTTTGCGGTGACGCCGGCCAGCGTTCAGGCGCTGCTCCACCCGGCCGATACCGAGGAATTGCGCAAGGCGATCGCCCATTTCGCCAAGGGTGTCACGTCCTACGAGGCGGAATTCCGGATCATCCGGCCCGATGGCGAGGTCCGGTGGTGCGTCGGCACGGCGGCTGCGACCATCGACAAGGGCGGCCGCGTAGTGCGCGTCAGCGGCGTTACCGTCGACATCACCGAGCGCAAGCACGCGGAAGAGCGCCAGAACCTGCTGGCCCGCGAGGTCGATCACCGGGCGAAAAACGCGCTGGCGCTGGCGCAGTCGATCGTGCGGCTGACGCGTGGCGAGGACGTCAAGGCCTATGTCCAGTCGGTCGAGGGGCGGATCACCGCGCTGGCACGGGTGCACACCATCCTCTCGCTCTCGAGTTGGCAGGGCGCCAAGATCGGAAAGCTGGTCGACGAGGAACTCGCGCCCTATTCGATGGGCGGCCAGATCGCATTGTCCGGAACCGAAGTCCAGTTGCAGCCGACCACCGCGCAGACGCTGGCGCTGGCGCTGCACGAACTGGTCACGAACTCCGCCAAATATGGCGCGCTATCGACGCTGGCGGGACGGCTCTCCATCAGGTGGGACGTCAAGGAAGATCTTCTGACCGTGGTGTGGGAAGAAGCCGGCGGGCCGTGCGTCCAGAAGCCGGTCTCCAGAGGGTTCGGAACCCGAAGCGTGATTTCCAGCATCGAAACGCAGCTCGGCGGCAAGGCCGAGTTCGATTGGCGGCCGGAAGGTCTGATATGCCGGCTCTCGGTGCCGCTGTCGCCGCATCTCGCCGCGTCGGAGGCCGGTCCCCATCCCCAGGCTGTTCGCGCGTAGGTGTCAGCCGGAATAGGCGCGCGCCATCGCAACGGCTATGATACTTCTTCCGTTGTCATTGACCCGCATCGCTGCGCCGCCCTTTACGGATTCGACGCTTGAAAAATCTGCTCACCGATATTGCCGGCGTCCGCGTCGGGCACGCCGGCGACGCGACGCTGGCGTCGGGCGTTACTGCTGTCATCTTCGATACGCCTGCGGTGGCGGCGATCGATATTCGCGGCGGCGGACCCGGCATTCGCGAGGGCGCGGTGCTCGACCTGGAAAATACCGTCGAACAGATCCACGGCATCGCGCTGTCAGGCGGCTCGGCGTTCGGGCTGGAGGCCGGCGGCGGCGTGCAGGCCTGGCTCGCCGAACAGGGCCGCGGCTTTGCGATCGGCGGCGCGCTGGTCCCGATCGTGCCCGGGGCAATCTGCTTCGATCTATTGAACGGCGGCAACAAGGCCTGGGGCCGCTTCGCGCCCTACCGCGAACTCGGCTATGCCGCGGCCGTCGCGGCCAGTGACGATTTCGCACTCGGCAGCGCCGGCGCCGGGCTCGGCGCCACCACCGCCACGTTCAAGGGCGGGATCGGTTCGGCATCGGCGGCGACACCGGGCGGCGTCAAGGTCGCGGCACTGGCGGTGGTCAATGCGATCGGCAGCGTCACGGTGGGCGACGGACCCTGGTTCTGGGCCGCGCCGTTTGAAGCAGGCGGCGAACTGGGCGGGCGCGGATTGCCCACGTCGTTCACCCCGGACATGCTGGCGATGCGCATCAAGGGCGGTAACGCAGCGACCGCGGTGGAAAATACCACGCTGGCCGTGGTCGTCACCGACGCAGCACTGACAAAGCCGCAGGCAAAACGGCTGGCAATGATCGCGCAGACCGGCTTTGCCCGCGCAATCTATCCGGCGCACGCACCGCTCGATGGCGACGTGGTGTTTGCGGCGGCGACCGGCGAAAAGCCGATCGATCCGCTGGCCGGCCTGACCGAGCTCGGCATGGTCGCCGCCAATGTCATGGCCCGCGCGATCGCGCGCGGCGTGTATGAGGCGACCGCACTGCCCTTCCCCGGCGCGCAGCCGGCATGGAAGGATCGTTTTGGGTAGCGGTTATCCCCAAAAGCGTCAGGCGCTGACCGAGAACGAAACGGCCCTTGCCGTTGAAATCGCCCTGGCCTCACGCGCGATCATCTGTGCCTGGCCACATTGCCCCCGGGCCGGGCGCGTGTTACGCGGAAAACCTCCGCAGACCCCGAACGTGTTTTTCCGGAAAGCGCACATGTCCCAGCCATTCGTGTCACGTCCCCTGGTCATCGCGCCATCGATCCTGGCGTCGGATTTTTCAAGACTGGGCGAAGAAGTGCGCGCCGTCGATGCGGCCGGTGCCGACTGGATCCACCTCGACGTGATGGACGGGCATTTCGTTCCCAACATCTCCTACGGCCCCGACGTCATCAAGGCGATGCGCCCGCACACAAAAAAGATCTTCGACGCGCATCTGATGATCTCGCCCTGCGATTCCTACCTGGAGGCTTTTGCAAAGGCGGGGTGCGATCACATCACGGTGCATGCCGAGGCCGGCCCGCATCTGCATCGCTCGCTGCAGGCGATCCACAGCCTCGGCAAGAAGGCCGGCGTCTCGCTCAATCCGGGCACGCCGGTCTCGGCGATCGAATATGTCATCGATCTGATCGATCTGGTGCTCGTGATGTCCGTCAACCCCGGCTTCGGCGGCCAGGCTTTTATCCCCTCCGCACTCGGCAAGATCAGCGATTTGCGCGCGATGACCGCGGGCCGCCCGATCGACATCGAGGTCGATGGCGGCGTGAGTGCCGCCGTTTCCGGCCAGCTCGCCGCCGCCGGCGCCAATGCCTTCGTCGCCGGCTCCGCCGTATTCAAGGGCGGCACCATGGAGACCTACAAGGCCAATATTTCCGCGATCCGCAACGCGGCAGAACTGGCCCGCGGCGAGGCGGTGTAATCCCATCCAGTGCGGCGTTGCCGAGGCCTTGTGGATGTGGGTGGAAGCCAGCCCCTCCGGCGCCGCGCTCGGGCCATGCCCGATGAACGGTCGATACGCATTCGCGCGCGGCGCAATCTGGCGCACCTTTCAACCCTTGATTGACAGTTTCATCCGGCTCTGATGGTATGAGTCATTGCTGGAATCCAATCATTTTGCGACGCATCCGTTGGATGACACCCCGAGCGGTGGAGGGCATATTATGCCGAACCGAAAACGGCCGGACCCGGACGCAGCGCCAGACATGGATCTGACGGCAGTCCAGAGACGATCACTGTATGCCGCCCGCCGCTATCTCGGGCTGGGTCTCGAAAAGAAGTTCGAGCTCCGGATCAAGTGCGATGTTTACTATCAGGACCCGGCGGTTGCAGCGAAGAATCCTGACCTCGAGATCGACAAGGAATTCTACGTGCCCTGGGAGCCGGGCCTGGCGGATGGTCCGACCTCGGCACGCTTCGCAGTCGTGGACTACAATGCCGATGCGGGCACGCTGACGCCGCCGGCAAAATGGGACTCCAGGCAGAACGCCTTTGCCGATACCGACGGCAAGCCTCTCAAGGACATCGACGGCATCAAGGCCGTCAAGGACAACCTGCAATTTCATCAGGTCCATGTCTGGGCGATCGTGCAGAACGCCCTCGACTTCTATGAAAGCGGCTTCGGCCTCGGGCGAAAAATTCTCTGGGGTTTCGAAGGCAGCCGGCTGATCGTGCTGCCGCATGCCGGTTACGGAGAGAACGCGTACTACGATCGGCAGAGTAAATCGCTGCAGTTCTACTACTTCGACCGCGGCGAGGATCGGATCTACACCTGCCTTTCCGCCGACATTGTCAACCATGAGTTCGGCCATGCCGTGCTCGACGGCATCAGGCCCTACTTCAACGAGGCGACCACGCCGGAGACCGCGGCCTTCCACGAGTTCGCCGGCGACCTCACCGCGCTGCTGGTGGTATTTCGCAACAATGCGTTTCGCGAACGACTGGGCATCGAGACCGAGGGCCAGTTGTACACTCCGAATACGCTGACCAACATCGCGGATGAATTCGGCGATGCCGTCGAAGGCCGCCCTTATCTGCGCAGCGCCATTAACGACCGCACCATGCACTCCCTCGCCCGCGACCAGCGGCCGCATCTGATGTCCGAAGTCCTGACCGGAGCCGTGTTCGACATCCTGTTCCGGCTGTCGCGGCATTACATCGAAGACCGCGAGCACTCGGTGAAGGCGGCCTTCGCCTTCACCATCATGCGCATCCAGCAGATGGCGATTCAGCCGCTCGATCTGCTCCCGCCGGTGGATGCCACCTTCCGGGACTATGCGATCGCCATGCTGCGGGCCGAGGAGATCGCCAATCCGACCGACCCCGACGATTATCGCGGCATGATGTTCGATATTTTCGTCAAGCGCGGCATCCTCAATGAAGCTGATCGCGAGGAATTGCTGGCGGTCCGGCACGTCTTCCAGCGGATCGACAACTCGCGGTCTTCCACGACCCCGAAACGATCGCAAGTTCACGCGCCGAAGCCTACAGCTTCCTCGACGACAACCGCGACGCCCTGTTCATTCCCCGTTATGCCGACGTCACCGTCGCCGACCTGTTCACGGCGCAAAAGCTGACCCGGGAAGGCCGCCGGCTGCCGAAACAGATCGTGCTGCAGTATGTCTGGCGCGAGGACGTCCGTATTGAACGGCGAACAGTTCGGCAGCTTCAACGGTCAGTCGACCAGCCTGCTGTGCGGCGGAACG
Organism: uncultured Alphaproteobacteria bacterium; assembly: GCA_963706975.1. Classification (GTDB taxonomy): domain Bacteria; phylum Pseudomonadota; class Alphaproteobacteria; order Rhizobiales; family Xanthobacteraceae; genus Bradyrhizobium. The sequence continues at coordinate 37,649 of CAVPOL010000043.1, read as the reverse complement.
CTGGCGCTGGACCAGGACGGCAATGTCATGGCCTGGACGCGCAAGCCCGGCTCGGTGCTTGCCGGTCGCGGCAAAAAGGCGGACGAGGAAGCCGCGGAGGGTGCCGGCCGCGTGGCGACGTTCCTCGAGTCGATCGCCAGGCGGATCAAGGCCGGGCGTATCGGCGAGGCGCTGGAGAGCTCGAAGGGCATGGTCGCCGGCAAGATTGCGCCGTTCACGGCGCGCACCGTCGATGGCGGGCTGCGGTTCGAGCTGTCGCCGCACTTCGGAATCCACAGCGATGAAGACGATGAAATGGGAGAGCCGGCAATGGCAGATAAGCTCCTGATACGCGCCTACAATGTCGGCGTCGGCGACTGCATCTATTGCCGGATCCCGAAGGCCATCCGCAAGCGGCAGCAAGGTCGAAGACTTTCATATCCTGATCGATTGCGGTTCGGTGGGCTGGCCGACCACGCTGGCGGAGCGCCATCGAGCATCTCAAGGAGATGCTGCCCGATGCAGGCGGCGGCAAGAAGCGCATCGACCTTCTGGTCGCAACCCACGAGCACGAGGACCACATCAAGGGTCTGGACCCGGAGCGTCTTCGCCAACATCAAGATCGGCAATATCTGGATGAACGTGGCGATGGACCGAAAATCATCCCCAGGCGGACGCTCGCACAAGCTGCACGGCTTCGCGATGCGGGCGATGCGGGGTTTTGCCGAGCAGAATCTGGCGCTGTCGCCCGGAGCTGCAGGAACTGGTCGCCATGTACGGCATCGCCAATGATGGCGCCATGGAGGCGCTTGCGCACAGGCGCTGCCGGAAGCAAACGGCATCGAGCCGAAATACGTTCATGCCGGCATGACCAACGACGACCTCGGGCATCCAGCTGCAGGGCGCCAAGATCACGCGTGCTCAGCCCCGAAAACGATATCGACCACTTCTACCTCGGCGACGAGGCCGACGAAACGCTGCGCGGGCTCTCCGACGCCACCGCGGAATTCCAGGCACGCGCGGCCCCGGCGGCGAATGTCGCTCCGACCAATATCAGCGCCGCCGATTTCCGGCGGTTGCAATCACGCATGATGTCCAACGCCTTCGCCTTTGCCGATCTGGACGGCAAGGTGACGAACAATACCAGCGTCGTGCTGCTGATCGAGTGGAAAGGCAAACGGTTGCTGTTCGTCGGCGATGCCGAATGGGACAAGAAGTTCAAGGAGGGCAAGAGCAACGGCGCCTGGAACACGATGTGGAACATGCGCAAGAAACTGCTCAACAAGCCGCTCGACTTCCTCAAGATCGGCCATCACGGCAGCGAGAACGCCACGCCCTGGAACTGACGGCAGCGAGACGGAGACCGAACCGAGCCAGATTCTCGACGCCATCCTGCCGATCCCGGCCCGCGGCGCCGCCAAGGCGAAGGCAGTGGTGTCGACCGCGCGCAAGAACTACAAGACGATCCCGCGGTCGGAGCTGCTCGCCGTCCTCGGGGAGCGCGTGGCCAATGTGCGCAACTATTCCGAGGCGCTGCAGGAAAAGGGCCTCGATCCCAGGAAGTTGCCGCTATTCAGGGATTTCGAGAAGGAATTCATCGATTTACCCCAGCCCTTCAGGACGGATTGCGAACTTCTGCTGACCGAGAAGCTGTTCGTGGATGTTGAAATCGAGCCATAGGGCTGGCTCTCCTCCCGGCCATGTCGCGTATCATGTCGAGGAGCGCGCGGACTGTCGCGACTGGCGGCCATGGGCGAGGCGCGCCGACATCGCCGATACTGCGCCGCGATATGCTCAATTTTCGTTCGTCCCCCCGTAGTCGCCCGGTCTTCACGGATTCCGCCAAATCACGGCACAAGCAGCGAATCAGTTTTCGCGGGGGCGAGCAGCATCATAACGACATTCATCTGGACCGGCGTGGCGTTGTGGCTCGGACTCAATGCGGCAGTTGCCGCATTTGCATGTACGTTACTGAGCCGGACACCCGCGACGGACGGAAATTGTTCGTTCACTGCCGAATACGCCAGCCATAGCGCAGTCATAGCCTTGCAATGAAACCGCTTTGCCCGGGTTGCCTGAACGAGATGTCGAAGGCCGCTGCGTTCCGCAACATGTTCAACTGCGCGCCGTGTCGCGAAATCATTCAGTTCTTCGGTGCCGGGGTGCATGTCGACGCCAGGCGCCACGTCAAACCTCCGCTTGGGCCGGAAAGCCAGATCAAGCAGGTCCGCGCGGCCTGACGGGATCGTCCTGAAGCCGCAGCGATGCCAGCCGGGGCGGCCGAACCACGGTCACCGTGCAAGGCGCCTCCGTCGCCACCCTGGAAGAGACGCTGCCGAGCAGCGAGCGGGCCAGCGAATTCTGCCGCGCGCCGATCACGATGTGATCGACATGATTGGCCTCGGCGAATTCCAGGATTGCAGCCGCCGCATCGACCGCCTCCAGCACATGCACGGTGAGCCTGCCTTCATCGAGCTTGAGGGCGATGCCCAATGCCTGAGCGCCACCATCCGGTCGATGTGCTTGTTGCGGCCCTGCTCGTCGAGCGTCCTGTCGATCGTGACCCTTCCAAGCCTGAGCACGTTCAGGCATGCCAGCCTCGCCGACGGCAGGGTTGCCAGCATCCTGCCCGGCGGTGACGCGCAGCGCCTCGTTCAGCGGCTCCGATCCCTCGCGGTATCGATGCGCGACCGCCACGATCGGACCCGAAGCGAGTTGCGCGGCGACATCGGCTTTCGGTTTCGGCAGGGTCAGGCCGCGGTTGAAGCGGCGGCGCCACACGGTCTAGAGCGGATCGCGCTTCAGCCGCTCCGACGCGCGCGGTCAGCTTGACCTGGTCGGGATGGCCGAGATCGAACGCCAGTTGCGCCGCCGTCGGGTAGCGCCAGACCGGCTCGATCTCCAGGCAGCGCAGCACGATTTCCTGCAGCCAGGGCGGATAGTCGGCCGCAAGCTGGCGCGGCGGATAAGGATCGCGCCACAGCCGCCGCCGCATGCCGCGCAAGGTCTCGGTTTCGCCGAACGGCCGCTCGCCGGTGGTGAAGAAATAGAGCAGTACGCCGAGCGAAAACATGTCGCTGCGCGGATCGTCGCGCACGCCGAGCAGCCGCTCCGGCGCCATGTAGGGCGCGGTGCCGTAAGGCAGACGGAATTCCTCCTGCAACAGATCGGGCAACTGGTTGTGATGCGACAGACCGTAATCGATCAGCACCGCTTCGCCGCTGGCGCGAAACATGATGCTGCTCGGCTTGATGTCGTGATGGATGACGTTCTGCCGGTGCAGGTCGGCCAGCGCGGTCGGCGATCTTTGCCGGCGATCACCCTCGCCTCTTCGTATGGGATCGGCAGATCGCTCAGGCGGTCGTAAAGCGTCTTGCCGGGGATGCGCTCGATCACCACATAGGGCTGCGCGGCAAAATCGCCGGCGCCGAAGCAGGCGGCACATGCGGCCCCGACAGCCGCGGCAGGATCATCTGCTCCATCTCGAAGCCGACGATGGCAGCCGGATCCTCGCCTTCCGAAATCCGCGGCACCTTCATCAGCATCGGCACGTCGGTCGTCGGGCCGGGTCACGCTCCACAGTGTCGCCATGCCGCCCTGATGGACGCGCTCGCCGATCGTAAAACCGTCGATCACGGCGCCCGGCTCAATCAGCGGCTTGACCATCGCTCACCTCCCGACCAGCGAGGCGGTCGGCCAGCCAGAGCGGCAGGCCGTTTGCGCGGATCCGCTGCGCCGCCGCCTCGACGTCATAGGGCACGCGGCAATAGGTGATTTCGCGGCTTTCGGTGTCGAGCATCGCAAACGATGCCGCCGGATTGCGATCGCGCGGCTGCCCGACCGAGCCCAGCACGGCGAGCCAGCGCCGGCCGCCGAGCAATTGCACGGGCACCCCCGAGGACGGCACGAAGCTGCGTCATCTTCGCGGTCGACGACATCGAATAAAGTGCCGGCTGATGGATGTGGCCGCACAAGGTGACGTGAGCCTCGGTGGCCACGATGCTGCGCGCGGCATCCGACGTGCCCTGCACGTAGCGCCATTTCGCCGGATTGCTGGCCTCGGAATGCACATAGAGCCGGTCGTCCTCCTGCAGCGTCATCGGCAGTTCCGCCAGAAAACGCCGCTGCGCCGCGCTCAGCCGCCCGCGCGTCCATTCGATCGCGGCCTGGGCCTCGGCATTCATGGTTTCGGACGGGGAGCTTACGGCATTGTCGTGGTTGCCGCGCACCGCCATTGCGCCGCCGCTGACGAGGTCCATCACCGTCTCGACCGTCCATTCCGGATCGGCGCCATAGCCGACGAAATCGCCGAGGCAAATGAACCGTTGCGCGCCATGCGCCCGCGCAGAGTCGAGGCACGCGCTAAACGCCTGCCGGTTGGCATGGATATCCGCAAGACACAGCCAGCAGCACGCCTTCCTCCGCGCCCATGATATCGTGCGCGCCTGTGCACGAATTGATGGATATCAAACAACAGGTCCCGGAGACCCGCCGTCATGGGGGATCGGGTCGTAATTCGAGGCTCACGAATTGGCCTCGCAGATTATTTTGGAAACACTGCCAGCACAATCGGCAACGTCCGTCGCCTTTCACCGAACAACGGCGCCAGGACCTCCAGGCGTCCGTCAACATTTCTCGTTTCAAACCTGCCGCAATGGTCCCGCACAAACCCGCCCAGCGAAATCCCCTGACACGCCACCCACCGTCGAGATTAAGCGCCGTCTTGAGCTTCAGCGGTGACTGACGCAGGAAATCGGCCAACTTGTCGAGCGAGAAGAACGCGTCCACGGTTGTTCCGAGAACAATGTATCCGTCGACGTCCTGCGCGACGAAACTGCGGTTGGCCAGCCATTTCGACGCATCAGCCCGGCCCTTCCCGTCCGATCCGATCAGCATCGGATAGGAGACCATTGCGTTGTCGAGCCCCTTCGAATACCCGGCTCCATGACGTACCGGCAAGATCCTGCACCTGTACGGACGAGCTGGATGCGACGAATGCGCCGTGGGTCGCATCGTAGGCCTTTGGTCCCGATCGGGCACCAGCGCTGACAAGCAGGCGTGTCAGGTGTTCCGTGTTTGGTGAAATAGCTGCCGTTGATGACAAGCGCCGCGCCAAGCAACTGCATCCAGGCCTGCAGATCCCTATCTCCCGAAGACCGGTTTCTCACTTCGAACCGAAACCGTGCAGGATCGATCCTGGCGAGAACGATGCGATCTACCTCACGCCCCTCCGCCAGCACGGGAAGCTCGCTGACTTGAAAGCCGGGTGAATTTCGCGCCAATGAAGGTCGCCGGGCGTCACATTGAGATCGGGCCTGGTCAGCGCCAGTTTCATGGAAGGCGAGATACGCGGAGTTGTCCGGACTTGCAGCGACCCAGATGCTTCCGCCGCGGCGCATAACAACGTTGAGGCGATAGATTCCGCCATCCCAGTAAAGCCCTCCAGCGAGAGCAACGATGACGATCACCAGCGCAACGCAGGCAGAGCGTGAAAATCCGTCTCATTGTCGATCCGATACCGATCATGAATGTTGGATACCGACCCTATGGGCGAATCGGACCTATTTCATGTTCGAGATGTGCAGAGCCGGCGCAGGGAAAAATGATTTCAGCGCTTACGCGGCGCTTCCAGGCCCTTCAGCAGCAGCGCCAGCAGCGCGTCGATCCGCGCGGCAAGCTGCGGATCCTTCCATTCGTCGGAATGCGCGGGATGATGGTAGCGCGTGGTGGCGTCGAATACCGCGCGGGCCGCGACCCTGGCGTCGGCGACCTGGAAGGCGCCCTGCTTGACGCCGTCGGCGATGATATGCGCGACCTGGTCGACCAGGCGTTCCTTGTGCGCCTTGACCACCTCGCAGGCCTCGCGGGCGAGCGTCAGATAGGTCGTGAACATCTCGGGGTCGTCGCAGACCTTCTTGTATTTGATGTCGAACATGGTGCGGAACCACTTCTCGAGCCGCGCCGGCGCGGGACCGGTGGTTTCCGCGATCTTCTGCCAGCGGCGCATTGGCGCGGTCGAGCCAGCGTTTTGCCACCGCCTGGCGCAGCGACTGCTTGCTCGGAAAATGCCGATAGACGCTGCCGTGGCTGACATCCAGCGCACGGGCAACGTCCACCACGGTGGCCTTCGCCAGTCCAAAGCGGCGCAGAACGTCCTCGGTGACTTCGAGGATCCGCTCCGGGGTCAGAACCACGATTTTCGTTCATGCGCGCACCGTTTGCTTGAGCCGTTGTGGCGGGCGGCCATCGCCGCCCGAAGGGGTTAGCGGGCCAACTTCGTGGCCTGGGTCTCGAGGTGGCGGGCGACCTGGGCGTTGAGCCAGCGCTGGATTTGTGGGTGAAATTCAGGATTTCGATCGTCATGGCTTAAGTCCTCTGGAAAAGCTCCGTGGCCCGGGGTCGATCGGCCGGCGGGCCAGGGTGACGCCCAGCATTGGCGTCGAGAGCGATATAGCATTATCTCGCTGACAGATTTCAATATCTGTCAGTCAATGTTTTGTGATCGGGCGGGCCGAGCCCTCGCTGGCGCAGCGACCCGGGACAGCGGGCCGGCGTTTGTCTCGCCGGGGCGGCTCTGCTAAAGCGCGGCGTAAAAAACAATCGGCCGGGAGTCGCGCTTGATCCCCCGCTTTGCTGGTCCGGAGTCCCCGATGATCCCCCGCTATACCCGCCCGGAAATGGCTTCCATCTGGGAGCCGCAGACCCGTTTCAAGATCTGGTTCGAGATCGAGGCGCATGCGGCGGACGCGCAGGCCGAACTCGGCGTGATCCCGAAGGAGGCCGCCAAAACCATCTGGGCCAAGGCGCAAGGACGCCACCTTCGACGTCGCGCGGATCGACGAGATCGAGCGCGAGACCAAGCACGACGTCATCGCCTTCCTGACCCATCTGGCCGAAATCGTCGGCCCCGAGGCGCGCTTCGTGCACCAGGGCATGACCTCGTCCGACGTGCTCGACACCTGCTTCAACGTGCAGCTCGCCCGCGCCGCCGACCTCCTGATCGCCGACGTCGACAAGGTGCTGGCGGCGCTGAAGAAGCGCGCCTTCGAGCACAAGATGACGCCGACCATCGGCCGCTCGCACGGCATCCACGCCGAGCCGGTGACGTTCGGCCTGAAGCTCGCTTACGCCTATGCCGAATTTTCGCCGCGCCCGCGAGCGGCTGATCGCCGCGCGCAAGGAAGTCGCGACCTGCGCGATCTCGGGCGCGGTCGGCACCTTCGCCCAGATCGATCCGCGCGTCGAAGAGCATGTCGCCAAGGCGATGGGCCTTGCGGTCGAGCCGGTCTCGACGCAGGTGATCCCGCGCGACCGCCACGCGATGTATTTTGCCACGCTCGGCGTCGTCGCCTCCTCGGTCGAACGGCTCGCCACCGAAATCCGCCATCTGCAGCGCACCGAGGTGCTGGAGGCCGAAGAGTTCTTCTCCGAGGGCCAGAAGGGCTCGTCGGCGATGCCGCACAAGCGCAATCCGGTGCTGACGGAAAACCTCACCGGCCTCGCCCGCATGGTGCGCGCCTATGTGATGCCGGCGATGGAGAACGTCGCGCTCTGGCACGAGCGCGACATCTCGCACTCCTCGGCCGAGCGCATGATCGGCCCCGACGCCACGGTGACGCTCGACTTCGCGCTGAACCGCCTCGCCGGCGTGGTCGACAAGCTGCTGGTCTATCCCGCAGAACATGCAGAAGAACCTCGACCGGCTCGGCGGCCTCGTGCATTCGCAGCGGGTGCTGATCGGCGCTGACGCAAAAGGGCGTCAGCCGCGAGGACGCCTACCGGCTGGTGCAGCGCAACGCCATGCCGGTGTGGCGCGGCGAAGGCGACTTCCTGACGCTGCTGAAGAACGACGCCGAGGTGAAGAAGTATCTCAGCGACGCCGAGATCGAGGAACAGTTCGACCTCGGCTATCACCTCAAGCACGTCGACACGATCTTCAAGCGGGTGTTCGGCGAAGCGTGAGGCGACGATCGAGACATGGCCGCGTCGTCGCCGTCAGCGCCAGCAGCGGTCATCATTTCAGCAAGACCCGAACCTCTGAGCATCCGCCTGCTCGACCGGCCTCGGCGTCGACGGCGATGCGCATGTGGGCGAGACGGTGAAACACCGCTCGCGCGTGCGGCAGCGATCCGACCCAGCCGAACCTGCGCCAGGTGCATCTGATGCATTCCGAGCTGTTCGACGAACTGCGCGACAAGGGTTTTGCGGTGCACGCCCGGCGACATCGGCGAGAACGTCACCACCGAGGGCATCGACCTGCTGGCGCTGCCGACCGGGCACGCGGCTGCATCTTGGCGACCAGCGCGGTCGTCGAGATCACCGGCCTGCGCAACCCCTGCGTCCAGCTCGACACTTTTCAGAAGGGCCTGATGGCCGCGACCCTGGACAGGGACGACGACGGAACCTGATCCGCAAGGCCGGCGTCATGAGCGTCGTGCTCGTCGGCGGCGAGGTCCGGCCGGGCGATGCCATTCGCGTCGAATTGCCGGCGGCAGCCGCACCGCCCGCTGCAGCCGGTCTGACGGCCTAGCGATCGGCAACTGACCGGTAACCCCGGATCGGCTAAACTCACGCACCGTGGCGCAGCCTCCGACCATTCTTGTGTTCGATTCCGGCCTTGGCGGGCTCACGGTGCTGCGCGAGATCGTCGGCGCGCGGCCGGATGCGCATTACGTCTATGTCGCCGACGACGCGTTCTTTCCCTACGGCCACCACAGCGAGGACGCAGATCATCGCCCGGGTGGTGCCGCTGATCGGCGAACTGATCGCCGCGCACGCCCCCGATCTGGTCGTGATCGCCTGCAACACCGCCTCCACGCTGGTGATGTCGCATCTGCGCGAGCGGCTACACCGTGCCCTTTGTCGGCACCGTGCCGGCGATCAAGCCGGCCTGCGCCAGTTCTCGAAGACCAAGCGCGTGTCCGTGCTCGGCACCAGGGGCACCGTCAAGCGCGAATACACCAGGGCGCTGATCCGCGATTTCGCGCAGGGCTGCGAAGTGACGCTGGTCGGCTCGGCGGATCTCGCCTCGCTGGCGGAAGCGGCGCTGAGCGGCGAAGCGGTGAGCGACGCCGACATCGCAGCCGAAATCGCGCCCTGCTTTGTCGGCAACGGCGCAAGCGTCCGGCGCACCGACACCGTGGTGCTGGCCTGCACCCATTATCCGCTGCTGCTGGACCGGCTGGTCGCGGCTGGCGCCCTGGCCGGTGGACTGGATCGATCCCGCGCCCGCGATCGCGCGGCGGGTTTCGGATCTGCTCGGCCCCCCCGGCAGCGAGGTCGACGAGGCCGGCGCCGAAATGATCTTCACCTCCAGGCGGCCGCACACGCTGAGCCAGGCCCTGATGCCGTTTTTCGGCGGCCGCGTCCCGGCGTGAACTGCTAGCTTTGCGTCATCCGCAGCGACATCTTGGAGTTCGACCATTGACCGCCGCAACGCACCGCTCAACCGCCTGCGCAAGCTCTGGCGGGAAGGTCGCCCCACCTTCGGCGCGATCGCGACCATTCCCAGCATCCAGACCGTGCAGATCATGGCCCGCTCCGGGCTCGACTGGATCATCGTCGACCTCGAGCACGGCCCGATCGATCTCGGCTCCGCGCATGCGATGATCACGGCCACCTCAGGCACGCCCTGCGTGCCGATGGCGCGGATCGCCGCCAACGAGCCCTGGCTTGCCAAGGCGCCGATGGACATCGGCGCGCTCGGCATCAACTTTCCGATGATCTGCAGCCGCGCGGATGCCGAAAAGGCGGTGCGCAGCGTGCGCTATCCGCCGCGCGGCGACCGGCTGTGGGGTCCGTTCCATGCCCCGTTCCGCTGGGGCGTCTCGATGCAGGACTACATGGCGACCGCCGACGACGACATGATCTGCATGATCACCATCGAGCATGTCGAGGCGGTCGACCGCATCGACGAGATCATGGCCACGCCCGGCATCGACCTCGCGGTGATCGGCCCCGGCGACCTCGCCACCTCCATCAACAAGCGCGGCCGCATCGACGATCCCGAAGTGCAGGCGCTGATGGCGCGCGCCGAGGCCGGCATCCTGAAGAGCGGCGTGCCGATCGGCGGCGTGGCGCGCACCGCCGAGCAGGCCAACGCGATGATCGACCGCGGCTACGTGGCGCTGGCGCTCGGTTTCGACTGGTCGCTGTTCCAGCGCGGCATCGCGGCGAGCTTTGAGGGGATCAAGCGCTGAGCTGCGGGGTGGTGCCGCAGCGGCCCTGACGCATCTCCCGCCGCTATCGCAGGCCGCGCAGCTCATTCCGGCAATCTGCCACCCGCCTGGACAATCTTTCTTGTCGGACAACAGCCCAAGCACGCGTTCGGCGACCAGTCTGTGGCCGGCGGTGTCCAGTGCGTGCCGGCGGCAGCACCCGGAGAGAAATCATGATCACACGAAAATCATCCTCGGATCTGACCGTCGCTGCGTTCGCCTGCGCCGGCGCTGCGGGTTGCCCAGCAGAGCGGCATCAAGCGCACGCCGCTGCAAAAGCTCGACTTCGCCGGCTCAACACTCGCTTCAGATCCGGCAGTTGTCGCGGAGATCCAACGTCATGACGCGATGTTTCGACCTCACTCCGACGTTCCCCGGAAGTTCCCGCCGTGGCGGGCGCGGCCGGTGCGCGGCGCCATACCCATCCCGGCGCCGAAACCGGCTATGTGCTGGAGGGCGAACTTGAAGCTGATTGATGGGCAAGCCGCCGATGAAGATCAAGGCCGGCGAATCCTACCAGATCCCCGAAGGCGCGGTCATCGCAAGCGTCAAACCGTCAAGGCCCGATAATTCAAGGCGACTGTGACAAGCCGGGCGTGTCAGGCCGGACCGCAGCAAATGCTGGCGTCAGGTCCACCGGTTCGTGCTAGATGAAGGAACGGCCGAGGGAGCGATCCGGCTCCCGGCTGATGTTGCGGGAACTTGAGTGGAACGATGCGCGGAACGGTTCGAAAAATCTCAATGCCGCGCCGCCTCGTCGCCGACCTCATGCGCGCATCGATTCGCGTGCCCTTTGTTTCGCTCGCCCGCCCGCTCAATGTCCGTTCACTGACGGAGGCCCGCGCGCTCGCCGCGCAGCCGCCCGGCTGGGCCGCGATCTTCGTCAAGGCGTTCGCGCTGGTGGCGAAGGACGAGCCGGTGCTGCGCACGCTCTACGCCAAATGGCCGTGGCCGGGTTTTTACGAACTGCCGCGCAGCATCGCGATGGTGGCGATTGCGCGGGTCGAGGACGGCCAGGATTGCGTGCTGCCGCAGAAGGTCCCGTCAGCCGACGAACTGCCGCTCAGCGAGGTCGACGCGCAGATCCGGCAGGCCAAGGACGCGCCGATCGACCAGGTGCCGGCGTTCCGGAAGATCTTGCGGGTGACGCGGCTGCCGCTGCCGCTGCGCCGGCTGATGTGGCTGATCGGGCCTGAATTTCGGACGCCAGCGCGCCAACTGGTTCGGGAGCTTCGGGGTGACCTCGGTGGCCGCCTACGGGGCCGGCGAGCTGCATGCGCTGAGCCCGGGGCCGTTTGTGCTCAGTTATGGCGTGGTGGCGGCCGACCAGACCATCGATGTCGTGATCCGCTGGGATCACCGGATTACCGATGCCGCCCTGATCGCCAAGGCCCTGACCCGGCTGGAACAGGTCCTGAACACCGAAATAGCAGCCGAATTGCGCGGCCAGCGGCAACAGAGCCGAATCGATCCAAGCCGGTCCGGGCCGTCGCGACCTGATTTCTGGCCGCAAAAGCCAGGGCCCTTTTGATTGACAGGGCAGCGGTTTCTCCCTAGAAACCGCCTGCTCGCGGGCCGTTTTCGGCCCGCGTTGCGTTTCGCGACCCGTGGTCCGCCCCTTCAAGCTTTGGGGTCGGACCTGTCGGCACCGGGAAATTCCCGGCGCACAGGAGGGCGCGTTTCCTCAAATCTCAAACCTTTAAAGAGGACGCGATGACCAAGCGCAGTGAGGCGAAATACAAGATCGATCGCCGTATGGGCCAGAACATCTGGGGCCGCCCGAAGAGCCCCGTCAACCGCCGCGAATACGGCCCCGGCCAGCACGGCCAGCGCCGCAAGGGCAAGCTCTCCGACTTCGGCGTGCAGCTGCGCGCCAAGCAGAAGCTCAAGGGCTATTACGCCAACATCTCGCGAGCGCCAGTTCCACGGCATCTATGTCGAAGCCGGCCGGATGAAGGGCGACACCGGTGAAAACCTGATCGGCCTTTTGGAGCGCCGTCTCGACACCGTGGTCTATCGCGCCAAATTCGTCGCCACCATGTTCGCCGCGCGCCAGTTCATCAACCACGGCCACGTCAAGGTGAACGGCCGCCGCGTCAACATCGCCAGCTACAAGGTCAAGGTCGGCGACCTCATCGAGGTCAAGGAATCCTCCAAGCAGCTCGCCGTCGGTGCTGGAAGCCAGTCCAGCTCGCCGAGCGCGACGTGCCCGATTTCCTCGAAGTCGATCACGGCAAGATGACGGCGAAGTTCGCCCGCATCCCGCATCTGTCCGACGTGCCGTTCGCGGTGCAGATGGAGCCGCATCTGATCGTCGAATTCTATTCGCGCTGATTGGTTGTCGGCGTTTTACGAGATTCAAAGGCCCCGGTTTTACCGGGGCCTTTTTTGTTTGTGTCCCGTGTATCCGAGTGCCTCGAGGTCGCGAGCGACAGCAAGACGTGGATGGCCGGAACGAGGCCCGGCTGACGTCATCAAGATGACGACCTTGCGATCGACCATGACTACACCCCTCCCCCGCGCGATCCCAAGGCGCCCCCGGTCCGCATCAATCTGCTGTCCGACACCCAGACCCGGCCGACACCGGGAATGCGCGAGGCGATCGCGCGCGCCGAGGTCGGCGACGAGCAGATCGGCGACGATCCGACCGTGAACCTGTTGTGCGAGCGGGTCGCCGACCTGCTCGGCAAGCAAGCCGCCGTGTTCATGCCCTCGGGCACCATGTGCAACGTCGCGGCAACGCTGGTGCATTGCCGGCCCGGCGACGAGATTCTGGCGCATGAGACCGCGCACATCATCGCCCGCGAAGGCGGCGCCCATGCCGCGCTTGGCGGATTCCAGATCACGCCGCTGAAGGGCGCCGACGGACAATTTTCGGCCGACACGTTTCGCGCCGCCCTCCACCCGCGCTCGCGCTACCAGCCGCCGCAGACCGTGGTCAGCGTCGAACAAACCGCCAATATCGGCGGCGGCACGATCTGGAAGAAGGCCGATCTCGACGAGGTCGTGCGAGCATCGCGAAGGCGAACGGCATGGCCACCCACATGGACGGCGCGCGGCTGCTGAACGCCTGCGTCGCGACCGGCATAGCCGCAAGCGAGATGGCGGCGGGCTGGGATTCGGCCTGGATCGATTTCTCCAAAGGGCTCGGCGCGCCGGTCGGCGGCGCCATCGCCGGCTCGCCGCGATTTCATCGACGAGGTCTGGCGCTGGAAGCAGCGCCTCGGCGGCTCGATGCGCCAGGCCGGCATCTGCGCCGCGGCCTGCGTCTACGCGCTCGACCACCACGTCGATCGGCTGGCCGACGATCACGCCAACGCCCGCGCGCTGGCGCGCGGGCCTGTCGCAGATCCAGGGCATCGAAGTGCAGCAGCCCGAAACCAACCTCGTGTTCTTCAAGCCCGACGGCGCCGGCGTCACCGGCGACGACATGGTCAAGGCGCTGCGCCCGCGCGGCGTACTGCTCGCGATGATGGACGGCCGGATCCGGGCCTGCACGCATCTCGACGTGACCGCGGCGATGATCGAGGAGACGGTCGGGCTGGTGCGCGAGATCGTGCGGGGGGCGTAGGCAACATATTCGTCATTGCGAGCGCAGCGAAGCAATCCATGCGGCGACAAGAAGAAAGTTGGATTGCTTCGCTGCGCTCGCAATGACGGCAGAAACTGCGGACCTAAGCCGCCCTCACCCCTTGCCCGTATGCCCCCAGGTCTCGTTCCAGTCCTGGCCCGCGGCGTCGATGACGCGGCCGTCGGCTTCGAAAAACTTGTTGGGGACCTGGAAGATCGCCAGCATCAGCCCGCCCTGCGGGCACCAGGCGACATGGCGGCTGCCCTGTTCGCGCCAGATGAATTCGCCGGCCTTGCACTCGATGCCCTCCGCGGGGCCTTCCTTGTCGACCAGGCTGCCTTCGAGCACATAGGTCTGCTCGATGTTGACGTGCTCGTGGTCGGGCAGCACCGCGCCCGGCGCAAACCGCATCAAGGCGGTCATCAGGCCGGTCTTGTGGTCGAACAGCAGCGTCTTGGCCTCGCAGCCGGGGAAGCGGGTCTTCTGCCACTCCATGCTGTCGGGGCGGACGAGGTGGGAATGGGTGTCGGCTGAGCCTTTTGGTGTCACGGCGTCCATGGCAATGCTCCATTCAATTAATTCGGGCGATGATAACAGCTTTGCCTGCGCCCGCCAGCGGGCTACGTCGCAAATGCCCCCAGTTCGCATCGCAGCAAACGAGCGGGTCATCCCCTTCCCAGCGCCTGATAGATCAGTGTCTTCAGGTGCAGCTGGATCCGGCCGCGCTGCGAGGGCGTCTGCACCATGAAGATCGACGAACAGATCGTCCGCCGGGTCGATGAAGAAGAAGGTGCCGCGCGACGCCGTCCCAGCGATATTCGCCCAGCGGCCACGTCGTGCTCGGCGGGACGGACGTACGCACCGCAAAACCAAGGCCGAAACCGCTGGTTGCGCCCGGGATAGTAAAGAGTGTCGCGCACGATGCCGGTTTCGGGGCCGACACGGTCGGAGGTCATCAGCGCGATGGTTTCAGGCTTGAGATAGCGCCGGCCCTCGAGGGTGCCGCCGTTCAGGAGCATCTGGGCAAAGCGAGCGTAGTCTCCGATGGTGCCGACCATGCCGCCGCCGCCGGATTCCAACTTCCGCGGCTGCATCGGATTTCGGACGATGGTGGTCGGGCTGATCATGCGGTCCTCCGGCATCGGCTCGGCGATGCGCGGCCGCTTGGTCTGCTCCGCGACGTAGAACGCGGTCTCGTTCATGCCGAGGGGATCGAGCAGGCGCTCCTTTTCGAACTGAAACAGCGATTTTCCCGATACGACCTCGATGACGCGACCGAGCACGTCGGTGGAATGGCCGTAATCCCACAGCGTTCCCGGCTGTTCGGCCAGCGGCAGTTTGGCGATGCGCGCGACGAATTCGGCATTGTCGGTTTCGACCGTCGAACAGATTGGCCTGCGCATAAAGCTTTCGTACCGAGTTGCCGCCGTAGAAGCCGTAGGTCAGGCCGGAGGTGTGGCGCAGCAAATCCTCGATGGTGATGGGGCGGCTGAGCGGCTCGAGCAGCAGCGGGGCCTCGCCCGGCTTCTCGACGCCGACCTTCACATCGGCAAAGGCCGGGATGAATTTTGCAACGGGGTCAGCGAGGGAGAGCTTGCCCTCCTCCACCAACATCATCGCCGCCACCGACGTGATCGGCTTCGACATCGAATACAGCCGAAAGATGGTGTCCGCGGTCATCGGCAGTTTGGTCGCGACATCGCGGACGCCGAAATTCTCGAAATAGACCGGCTTGCCGTGCTGCTGGATCAGGAGGATGGCGCCGGGGATTTTTCCGCTCGCAATTTCGTTGCGGATGTAATCGCCGACGCGTTGGAGTTTCTCGGGCGAAAAGCTGGAGGCGCGCGGCCGCCGGGGATTCGGCGCGACCGGCGGCCGGCCAGCCGGCGACGCCGCGAGCAACAGCGCCAGCGCCGCCGGCCGAAGACTGCGGCGGCGGTCAGTTCTCCATGGCTTCATAGATCAACTGCTTGAGCGTGCGCTGGACGCGCTGGCGTTCCGATGGGGTCTGCTCCAGCAGCACGAACAACATGTCCTGCTTGCGGTCGATCACCATATAGCAGCCGCTGGCGCCGTCCCATTTCAGTTCGCCGAGCGACCCTGGCGGCGGTGGCTTGGCGTTGCCGGGATCGGTGCGCACGGCAAGCCCAAGTCCCATGCCAAAGCCGTCCCCGGGGAAATAGTAATAATCCCGCTCGACACCGGAGTCCTTGCCAGTATGGTCCGACGCCATCAATTCGAACGTCTTCGCGTTGAGATAGGTCTTGCCCTCGAACGTTCCGCCGTTGAGCAGCATCTGCGCAAAGCGCGAAAAGTCCGCCATGGTCGAAACCATGCCGCCGGTGGCGGATTCCCACTTCTGGCGAACCTCGACCCGGTACTCGCGGCCGACCCGGAAATTACTGTCGTTCGGCACCGGCTGAGCGAGCAGCTTCAGCCTCTCCGGTTCGGTGACGAAGAAGCTGGTATCGGTCATGCCGAGCGGATCGAGCAGCTTTTCCCTCTCGATCTCGAGCAATGATTTTCCGGACACGATCTCCATGACCCGCCCCAGGATGTCGGTGGAATGGCCGTATTGCCAGAGCGCGCCCGGCTGGTTGTGCAGCGGCAGCTTGGCGATCCGTTCGGCGAATTCGGCAAGGTCGAATTCGCCCGCATAGAGGTTCGCCGCCGCGTAGGCCTTGCGCACCAGACTGTCGCCATAGAAGCCGTAGGTGATCGCCGGAGGTATGACGCAGCAGGTCGAGAATGGTGATGGGCCGGGTCAGCGGCACCAGTTCGAGCGTCCTGGTGCCGTCCTCGGCCTTTTTCTCCACACCGACCTTCATATTCGCGAAGGAGGGAATGTACTTCGAGACAGGATCGTCGAGCTTGATCTTGCCGTCCTGGATCAACTGCATCGCCACGACAGAGGTGATCGCCTTGGTCAGCGAAGACAGACGGAAGATGGTCTTGTCTGATATCGGCGTCTTGGACACCACGTCCTGCACGCCGAAGGTTTCGTGATAGACCTCCTTGCCGCGCTGCCGGATCAGGACATTCGCGCCGGCGATTTTCCCGGTCGCGACCTCGTTCCTGAAGAACTCGCTGACCTTGGCGAGCTTGTCCGGATTGAAGCGGGCGCCGGCAGGAATATCGAAGGTGCCTTGCGCGCGCGCCGAGCGGCGCGGCCAGCAATGCGAATAGCGCGCCAGATCCCCAGCGCACGCCCATAAGACCTGAATTCATGTCCCCTCCCGGAATGGCGTCCGGGAGTTTAACGAGCCGTCTCATCGGCACAAGGGCTTCCAAATGCGGCCAGCGCGCCATGCAGCCGGGCGGTGTCGCTGGAAAAGCAGCAGAAGATGGCGCGGGTTACCACTGGCGCTGCCGCCAGCGCAGCGACCGTCGCCGAAACCGCGATCTCGGCGGCGCGATCGGCGGGAAAGCGATAGACCCCCGTCGAAATGGCGGGAAAGGCCACCGAGGCCAGGCCATGCGCCTGGCACAACTCGATCGCACGGCGATAGCAGGAGGCCAGCAATTCGTCCTCGCCGCTTCTGCCGCCATTCCAGACCGGGCCGACAGCGTGAATCACATGCCGCGCCGGAAGCCGATATCCGAGAGTAATTTTGGCATCGCCCGTCTCGCAACCATTGAGGGTGCGGCATTCGGCGAGAAGCTCCGGCCCCGCAGCGCGATGGATCGCGCCATCGACGCCGCCCCCGCCGAGCAGCGACGTATTCGCCGCGTTGACGATGGCGTCAACGCTCAGGGTCGTGATGTCGGCAACGATGACTTCCAGCCGCGCGGCGCCGATCTGGCGCGCCGCCAAGTCAGGCCGAGGCCGCCGCGTTGACGGCGACGCCCTTGTCGGCAAACAGCTGCTGCAATTCGCCGGCCTGGAACATCTCGCGGATGATGTCGCAGCCGCCGACGAACTCGCCCTTGACGTAGAGCTGCGGAATGGTCGGCCAGTTCGAATAGGCCTTGATGCCGTCGCGCAGTTCGGCGGACTCCAGCACGTTCAGGCCCTTGTAGCCGACGCCGATGTGATCGAGGATCTGCACCACCTGCCCCGAAAAACCGCACTGCGGAAACTGCGGCGTTCCCTTCATGAACAGCACGACGTCGTTCGACTTCACTTCGTTGTCGATAAATTGTTCGATGCTCATCTTCGCTTCCTTTTGCGGCCAGCCCCTGCGCTGGCCTGGCGATCAGCGGCCGATCAAACCCGACATTCCCATATATGTACCCCAAACCGTTGTGCATCCAAAGTAAAATGGCGAGGAGCTGGCATGCGGCGGGCGGCGTTCGGCCGGTATCCCGGGACGCGCGATAGGCGGGCGCATAGCCTGCATGACAGCGACATCATAGCCGCGAGAGGCTTTTTTACCGTCCGGGAACGCCCTATCTAGGACGGACCGTTCTCGGGAACCCGTCTGCCAGAGCAACGTTCTCTCCCCAACCGGAGATCGCCAGTGACGAAACCAGTATCCGCTGCGGCCGCCAGCCCGCCCCTGCCCGTCACTGTTCTCCGATTCCGGCAGCACTCGCGCAGGAGCTGGTGGAAGCCTATCTGGCGGTCCGCGATGAGACCGAGCGCCGCGCCGCCCCCCTGTCACCAGAGGACCAGCTCGATCCAGTCGATGCCGGACGCCAGCCCGGCGAAATGGCACCGCGCCCATACCACCTGGTTCTTCGAGCAATTCCTGCTCGGCGAACACTGTCGCGGGCTACCAGCCCTTCCATCCCGACTACGCCTTCCTGTTCAATTCCTACTACGTCAGCGCCGGACCCCGGCACGCCCGCCACCAGCGCGGCCACCTGACCCGCCCCGGCGCCGACGAAGTCACCGCCTATCGCCGGCATGTCGACGCCGCCGTCGTGAAATTCTTCCAGACGGCCGGCGAAGACGCGCTGCGCGCGCTCGCGCCGCTGGTCGAGGTCGGCGCTCAACCACGAGCAACAGCATCAGGAACTGATGCTGACCGACATCCTGCACGCCTTCGCGCAAAACCCGATCCCGCCGGCCTACGATCCGGCGTGGCGTTTTCCGCGCCGACCCGACCGGCGACGATACTCGCGGCGGCGACGACTGGGTCACGCTCAACGAGGGCATCCACACCGTCGGGCACAGCGACGACAGCTTTCATTTCGACAATGAAAAGCCCGCGCACCGCGCGCTGGTCGGCCCGGTAAAACTCGCCCGCAACCTCGTCACCAATGCCGAGTGGCTCGCCTTCATGGAGGACGGCGGCTACGCCACGGCGACGCTCTGGCTGATGGACGGTTTTGCCGCCGTCGAAAACGAAGAATGGCAAGCGCCGGGCCACTGGCGCGAGATCGACGGCGAGTGGAAGATCATGACGCTGGCGGCCTGCAGCCGATCGATCCGTCGACGCCCCGGTCTGCCATGTCAGCTATTACGAGGCCGACGCGTTCGCGCGCTGGAGCGGCAAGCATCTGCCGACCGAGATGGAATGGGAGGTCGCCGCGCGCGCCGGCCAGCTCAACGACGCCTTCGGCATCGTCTGGCAATGGACCCGCAGCGCCTACTCGCCCTACCCCGGCTACCGCGCCATCGAAGGCGCGCTCGGCGAATATAACGGCAAGTTCATGGTCAACCAGCTGGTGCTGCGCGGCTCCTCGCTTGCAACTCCCGACGGCCACAGCCGTATCACCTATCGCAACTTCTTCTATCCGCACCATCGCTGGCAATTTACGGGACTGCGCCTCGCCGACTACGCCGCCTGATTTTCATATGCCATTCGCGCCGGAAAGCGCGTTCTGGAGAGTATCATGAATGTGCACGCCCCCGCTTTGGCCAGAGCGCATCGTCTCGACGAGCAGGCCTCGGCCTTCGCCAGCGACGTGATCGAAGGCCTGTCGCAGCCGCCAAAACGGCTGTCGCCGAAATATTTCTATGACGCCGCGGGTTCGGAACTGTTCGAACAGATCACCGTGCTGCCGGAATATTACCCGACCCGCACCGAGCTTGGAATCCTGCGCCAGCGCGGCGGCGAGATCGCCGCGATCATTCCCGAAGGGCGCGGCCCTGGTGGAATTCGGCGCCGGCGCCACCACAAAGGTCCGGCTGCTGCTGGATCAGCTGCAAGTTCGGCGCCTACGTGCCCGTCGATATCTCCGGCGACTTCCTCGAAGGCGCAGGCCGACGCGTTGCGCCGGGATTTCCCCACGCTGACGTCCATCCGGTCACGGCCGATTTCACCACGCCGTTCGCCCTGCCCGACGGCGGTCAGCGGACATGCCGAAGGTCGGGTTCTTCCCGGGATCGACGCTCGGCAATTTCGAGCCGCATGAGGCCTCCGCCTTCCTGCGCAGCGCGCCGCGAAATTCTGGGCCATGGCGCGCAGATGGTCATCGGCGTCGATCTCGAAAAGGACGACGCGGGTGCTGTACGACGCCTATAACGATGCCGCCGGCGTCACCGCGCGCTTCAATCTCAATGTGCTGGTCCGCATCAACCGCGAACTCGGCGGCAATTTCGACATCTCCGGCTTCATCCATCGCGCGATCTACAACCGCGAGCGTCACCGCATCGAGATGCACCTGATAGCGAAGAAGCGCAGAGCGTGCGCGTGCTCGGCCGCAGCTTCTCGTTCCGTCCCGGCGAAAGCATCCACACCGAGAGCAGCTACAAATACAGCCTCGACCGCTTCACCGCGCTGGCGCGCGGCTCGGGCTGGGGCGTGCGACAATCATGGACCGACGCCGCCGGCATGTTCTCGGTTCACGCGCTGGTGGCCGCGGACGACTGAGGTCCGGGCGCGTCCAGACCGCTTTTCCTGATCGTCGGCATCCATAGCCTTGCCAGCACCGGGATCACCAGCAGGCTGCAGATCGGCGACAGCAGCATGCCGCCGACGATGACGCAGGCCAGCGGCTGCTGCACCTGCGAACCGATCCCGGTCGAAATCGCCGCCGGCACGAGGCCGATGCAGGCCGACAGGCCGGTCATGAATATCTGCCGCATCCGGGTCTCGGAGGCGCGGATGATGGCGTCTTCGGTGCCGAGGCCTTCGTCGAGTTCCCTGCGGATATAGGAGATCAGCAGAATGCCATCCATCGCCGACACCCCGAACAGCGAGATGAATCCGACCGCCGCCGAAACGCTGAAATTCAGGCCGGCAATGTAAAGTCCCAAAATGCCGCCGGCCACCGCGAACGGGATGCCCGACAATGCCAGCAGGCTGTCGCGTATCGAATTGAACAGGCTGTAGAGCAGCATCAGGATCAAGAGCAGGCTGAGCGGCACGATCAGCGCGAGCCGCTTCTTGGCGTCGACCAGCGCGCCATATTCGCCCGACCAGTCCATCGAATAGCCCTGCGGCACCGGGACATTCTTGCGGATGCGTTCCTGCGCTTCGACCACGGTGGAGCCGAGATCGCGGTCGCGGACGCTGTATTTCAGCGGAATGAAGCGCTGGCTGTTTTCGCGGTAGATGTAGGCCGCCCCGCTGATCAGCTTGATCTCGCCGAGATCGCCGAGCCTTATATAGGCCGTCGGCAGCTTCGAATCCGAATTCGGCAACGCCACCGGAATGGCGCGGATGGCGTCGACGTCCCGGCGGAATTCCGGCGCCAGGCGCACGGTCAGCGCAAAAATCATCTCGCCTTCATAGACTTTTGAAACCTCCTGGCCACCGATCGCGGCCTGCACCACGGAATTGATGTCGCCGACCGAAAACCCGTAGCGCGCGGCCTTGGCGCGGTCGATCTGGATCACCAGGTTGGGCTGGCCGAGCAGATTGAAGCTGGCGGGATCGGCGACGCCGCGGACGCCGGAGAGCTCGGTCTTCACCGATTTGGACAGCCGCTCCAGTTCGGCGAGGTCCTTGCCGAAAATCTTGATCGAGTTCTCGCCTTTCACGCCGGAGACGGCTTCCTCCATATTGTCCTGGATGTACTGCGAGAAATTGAAGTCGACGCCGACGAATTCGCGGTTGAGCCGCTCGCTCATCTGCTTGACCATCGCCTCCTTGGTCAGTCCCGCCGGCCACTTGTCGAACGGTTTCAGCGGCACGAAGAACTCGGCGAGGAACGAACCGTCGGGGTCGGTGCCTTCGTCGCCGCGGCCCTGCTCGGAAAACACCGTCTGCACCGGCGCATAGCTCGAGATCACACTGCGGATCCTGGCCACCGTCTCCATCCCGGCTTCCAGCGTGATGGTGGGCGGCATCACGGCGCGGATCCACAGATTGCCCTCCTCCAGCTTGGGCAGGAATTCCGTGCCGAGCCGCAGGCTCAGGCTGAGGCACAGCGCCAGGAACAGCGCCGCGACGACCGCCGCGCGCCGATAGTGGCGCACCGCGGGCACCAGCACGGCCTGATAGACGCGTCGGATATTCCGGACCAGGAAGGTTTCGACCTCCTGGACATGCGCCGGCAGCAGGATCGAGGCCAGCACCGGCGTCACGGTGAAGGTGGCGATCACGGCGCCGAGCAGCGCATAGGCATAGGTTCGCGCCATCGGCCCGAAGATCTGGCCTTCGACGCCCTGCATCGTGAACAGCGGCAAGAAGGCGGCGATGGTGATGATGACGGAAAAGAAGATCGCCTTGTCGACCTCGATGGCGCCGGTCAGGATCCGGTGCAGCTTGTCGCTGAGCCGCGCCGGTCGATTTTTGGCCACGCCTGGCGTGTGATGCGCGATATGACGAAAAATGTTTTCCACCATGATCACGGTGCCGTCGACGATGATGCCGAGATCGATGGCGCCGACCGACAGCAAATTGGCGGAACTTGCCCCGCAGCACCGTGATGATGACGGCCAGCAGCAGCGCCACCGGAATCGTCGCCGCGACGATCAGCGCGCAGCGCAGGTCGCCGAGGAACACCCACTGGATCAGGAAGATCAGCGCGACCCCGAACAGCAGATTGTGCAGCACCGTCTGCACGGTGATGGCGACGAGGTCGCCGCGGTCGTAGAACGGCACAATCTTGACGCCGGGCGGCAGCGTCCCGTCGGTATTGATGCGCTCGACGGCCACACGAACGCGCTTGACCACGTCCATGGTGCGTTCGAGCTTCTGCATCAGCACGATGCCGGTGACGACATCGGTCTTGTCGTCGCGGCCGGCGAGGCCGAGCCGCGGCGCAAAGCCGATCTGCACCCTGGCGACATCGGACACCAGCACCGGCACGCCGCCCTGCTGGGTCAGCACGATATTGCCGATGTCGTCCATCGAGGTGATGACACCGATGCTGCGGACGTTGACCGATTGTTCGCCGATCGCGATGGTGCGGCCGCCGACATTGGAATTGCTGGCCGAGATCGCGGTCATGATCTGCGGCAGCGTCAGGCCGTAGGCCATCATGCGGTCGAGATTGATCTCGGCCTGGAATTCCTTGGTCTTGCCGCCGAGCACGGCGACGTCGGCGACTCCGGGCACGATGCGCAATTTGCGTTCGACCACCCAGTCCTGCAGCGCCTTCAGCCGCATCACGTCCATGCCCGGCGGCCCGACCAGTTCGTAGCGAAAGATTTCGCTGATGCCGCCGGCCGGCGAGATCACCGGCAGCACACCGGCCGGCAACACCGCATCCTTCAGCCGGTTCAGGGTCTGCTGACGAACGAAATTGTAGTCGCGGCCATACTCGAATTGCAGGCGGACGAAGCCGAGCCCGTAGACGGTGTTGGAGCGGATGAACTTCAGCCCCGGCGTCGAGGCGACCGCAACCTCGATCGGAATCGTGATGTAACGCTCGACTTCCTCGGGCGACTGGCCCTGCTGCTGGGCGATGATCTCGACGATCGGCGGCGCGGGGTCCGGATAGGCCTCGATGTTCAGGGTCAGGAAGGCGGTGTAGCCAAGCCCGAGAAAGGCCGCGAACGCCACCATCACCAAGAGCCGCCGCGACAGGCAGAACGCGATCAGACTACGCAGCATGAGCGGCTCCGGCAGACCCGATCATTGACGCCACTCGTTATCGACGAAAATCGCGCCGCGCGCGACCACCAGTTCGCCGACGGCAAGCCCGTTCCGGATCTGCGTCAGTCCGTCCTGCTGGATCCCGATCTCGACCTTGCGGCGGCGGAACTGCATCGGCTCGGTCTCGACCCACACGGTCGCGAGGTTGCCTTCGCGGATCACCGCGGCGGTCGGCACCGCCGGCGCGTTCGACGGCGCGTCGGTCCCGATCTTGAAGCTCGCGAACATCTCGGACTTGAGCGCGCCGTCAGGATTGCCGATTTCCGAACGCACCACCACACGGCGAGTCGCGAGGTCCGAGGCGGCGTTGATGGCGCTGATGCGCGTCCTGAAGGTCCGGTTTCCGGCCGCCACCACCTTGGCCTCGATCTCCTGGCCGATCCGCACGAACGCGATGTCCTGTTCGAAGATTTGCGCCTTCAGCCACATCGTCGACAGGTCGGCGATGGTATAGAGCGGGTCACCGGAATCGGCTTTGACATACTGCCCGGGCCCGACCTTGCGGGCGATAACGGTGCCGTCGATCGGCGCGGTAATCCGGGTGACGCGGCTGAGCGTGCCGTGCTGCTCGAGCGCCACAATTTCCGTCTCCGAGCGGCCGAGGATGCGCAGCCGGATGCGGGCGGCGTCGAAGGCGGTATCGGCCGATCGCATGTCGTTCTCGGCGGCGGCGAGGTTGGCCTCGGCCTGCTGCAAATCCTTGAACGGGGCGGCCTTACCTTCGTAGAGATCGCGGGCGCGCTTTTCGACGGTCTGGGCGAGGCTGAGCTGGGAGCGCGCCTTGTTGCGGGCGGTCTGTGCGGCGATGAATTCATTTTGCGGTGGCACCTGCTCCGGACTGTCGATTTCCAGCAGCGGATCGCCGCTCTTGACGCGGTCGCCGACCCTGGCGATCAGGCGGGTCACCCGGCCCGAGAACGGCGTCAGAACGATGGTGCTGGCATCTTCATTGAACGCGATCTGGCCGATCGCCGACCGTTCGACACGGAACGAATAGGACTCGACCTTCACCACCTGGAGCTGGTGCATCTGGTCGGGACCGACACGGACGAAGTCGGCCCCCTTGGTCGGGCCTTCGGCCGCCAACGATGCCACCGGCGCCAGGACTGACAATACCGCCAGCAGCCCGCGCAGATAATGGATGGCAGCCATCGACAACGTCATGAAACCGGTAACCTCCCCCATGTCAGGTTTTTGACGATCTGGCGCCGGTGTTGGCGCCGTTGCACGCTTCAGCACGGATTCCGGCGCGCGCGCAACTCCCTTTCCCGAACCCTACCATCAGCCGGGACAAAGGACCAAGACCGGCGCCTGCCTGGGCGCCGGTAGGCTCGGACAGAGGCTAATCGGACAACGCCTCGCCCGACGGCGATTTCAGCGAGATCGATTCCCAGGCCGCAACGACGATCATGATCGCGGTGGTGGCGATCGACAGCAGCAGCGGCGACATGTCGCCGGCGAACCAGGCGAGGATGCCGAGCGCGATGATTCCCGCGCCATGCGAAAGCTGCAGCCAGCCGCGGATACTGTGCTTGAACAGGATGGTCCCGAGCAGGAACAGCAGCGGGCCGCCGATTGCGCTCAGGACGGTCTTGGGATCGGAATGGCCGCCGGGGTGCTTGAGCACGAGTTCATCGGCGACCGCCGACACGACGATGCCGGCGACGATCGGCATATGCAGGTAGGTGTAGGCCAGCCGCGCCAGCCGGCCCGGCTCGCTCGATCTCGAGATCAGTTCGGACCCCGCCTCGGCGCCCTTGTGGAAATAGATCCACCACATTGCGAGGCTGCCGACGAAGCTCGATGCGAAGGCGCTGACATTCTCGGTGGTCCAGGCCAGTTCGGAAAATGTCGCCCCGATGACGACGATGGATTCGCCGAGCGCAATGATGACGAACAGGGCGCAGCGTTCGGCCATGTGACCGCCTTCGACCACCCAGTCCGCCACCGAGGAGGCGCCGTATTTCGGGATCCAGAACCGCACCGCCGGCGACAGATATTCGATCCCGAGCGCAAAAGCCCAGAGCACCAGCCGCAAATGTCCTTCTGCCAGGCCGCCTGCGATCCAGAACCCCGCCGACATCGCCAGCCAGGCCGTGATCCGGATCGCATTCATGCGCGCCAGATGTCGCGCAGGCGGCGTCACAATCCACAGAAATACGGTCTTGCCGACCTGCATCGAGGCATAGGCAATGGCGAACCAGAGCCCGCGCGATTCGAAGGCCTGCGGGATCGAGGTGGAGAGCACCAGCCCGCCGAGCATCAGCGCGAACAGCAGGACCCTTACCGGCGTCTGTTCGGGATCGAGCCAGTTGGTGATCCAGGAAGTGTAGACCCACACCCACCAGACCGCGAGGAACAGCAGGGTAGTCTGCAAGACGCCAAGCGGCGTGAAATGGCCCAGCAAGGTATGCGAGATCTGGGTGACCGCGAACACGAACACCAGATCGAAAAACAGCTCGGCATAGGTGACGCGGCTGTGCTGGTGAGGCAAATTTGCCCGAAACAGCGCGCCGCGATGCTCGCCCCCTGCCATGGCCATGCCCCCGCGCCTGGCCGGACTAGCCCTCAGGCACCCCGGTCTGCAGCGCCAGCGCGTGCAGCACACCGCCCATCTGGCCCTTGAGCGACTGGTAGACGATCTGGTGCTGCTGGACGCGGGATTTGCCTCGGAACGACTCCGCGATCACGGTCGCGGCATAATGGTCGCCATCGCCGGCCAGATCGCGGATCGTCACCTCGGCGTCGGGGATCGCTGCCTTGATCATCGACTCGATATCGTGGGCGTCCATCGGCATCCAGAATGTCTCCCGTCGGCGGTTCGAATCGCGGCCGACGTTGGCCGCGGAACTGTCAGAACTTAGCGTGGACGCCCTTCCAGGTCACGTCTTTCGCACTATATTCCAGCCCCAATCGTTGCAAAGCCCCTGGGATCGCGGCGCGCGATCACAACGGGCTGACCGCAAGAGGCTGCCGTCATGAAACTCCCCGGCCCCGACCACCCCATCGCCATCACTGCGAACCCGAAGCGCGTCCGCGTCACCGCCGAGGGCGTCGTGATCGCCGACACCACCCACGCCCTGACGCTGAAGGAAGCCAGTTACCCGGCCGTGCAATATGTGCCGCGCGGTGACGCCAATATGGCGCTACTGGCGCGCACCGACCGCGTCACGCACTGCCCCTACAAGGGGGATGCCAATTATTTCAGCATCGAGGCCAATGGCAAGACGCTGCAAAATGCGATCTGGACCTATGAGACGCCGTTCCCGGCGATGGCGGAAATAGCAGGCCGTCTGGCGTTCTATCCCGACAAGGTGAAGATCGAGGAAGTGGGGTAGCGTCCGAGACTCTCCTCGTCATGGCCGGGCTTGGGCCATCCACGCCTTCGGATGCCATTCAAACGAAGCAAGACGTGGATGCCCGGGTCAAGCCCGGGCATGTCGACGATGGGTGTTAGCTACGCCCTGAAGATCGTGAGTCCGAGGACCACCAGCACCAGGAAGATCACGACGAACACGTAGAACAGGAAGCGGGCGACATCCGCCGAGGCGGCCGATATGCCGGTGAAGCCGAGTATGCCGGCCACGACCGAGACCAGGAAGAAAATCAGCGCCCATTTCAGAATCGTCATCGCCCGATGCTCCAGCCTTCGCGAAATCGTGGACATAACCCCGGGCCGTGGAACTGGTTCCCGCGCGCATCCGATGGCATTGGATTGCCGCCCGCGCAGGGCCCTTTTCCCGCTCCGCGATCCCCACGAGCGGCATCACATTGACGTTCGGTCGCGTGAGATTGAGCCCTTGAGGCTTGATGAATTCGGTTCCCGGTTGCAACATCCGCTGCCATCAGCCTGCCGGGGGGCGCCCATGACGACGATTACCGACACCTCAGCGGCGGCGGACGCTCACGTCGCGCCGAAAGCAAAGGTCCGAAATTTTTCTCTCGACCGCGCCCGCACCTTCCTGACGCTGGTGGTGCTGCTGCACCACGCCGTCATCCCCTATACGTACTACGGTCACACCGACCCGAAGGAATTCTTCGGCTTCGACATGATCGTGCTCGCCACCGACAGTTTCTTCATGGCGATGTTCTTTTTTCTGTCGGGGCTGTTCGCCTGGCCGGGCATCGCCCGGAAGGGACCGCTGAACTATTTGAAAGACCGTCTGTTTCGGCTTGGCCTGCCGTTCGTGATCTGCGCGTTCACGGTGATTCCACTGGCCTATTATGCCAACTCCCTGCGGCATCATCCCGAAATCAGCTTTTCGGAATTCTGGTGGACCATGATCACGAAAGGCCCCTGGCCGAGCGGACCGCTGTGGTTTCTCTGGGTGTTGTTTGCGTTCGACCTGGTGGCCTGCCTCTTGTATCGGCTGTCACCCAACATGCTCGATCCGATCAATCGCCTGTCGCTGCATGGCCGCCGTCGGCCCGCGGTGTTTTTCGCAGTCATGCTTGCCGTCACCGCTGCGTTCTACGTTCCTGGACTGATGTACTACGGACCAAGCAGCTGGCTCGAGTTCGGGCCGTTCTCGGTCCAGCACGGCCGCGTGATGCTCTATGCTACCTATTTCTTTTTCGGTGCCGGCATTGGAGTCCAGTATCTGGATCGCGGGTTGTTGGCGGCGGACGGCCGGATGGCGAAGGTCAGCTGGGATTGGATGATCCTGACGATCGTTCCGTATTACCTGATGTGGGTGCTGATCTCCATCAAGCGCGAAAATCTGGGGAATCCGTCGCCGTTGCCGAACTGGTATGAAGCGAGCTATGCCGTCTGCTTCACTGTCTTCAGCGTGGCCATCCTGTTCCTGATCCTGGCCTATTTTCTGAGGTTCGCCCAATCAGGCAGGAGCGTACTCGATCTGATGCAGCCTGATGCCTACGGCATGTTCCTGGTGCATTACCCGATCGTGCTGTGGCTGTCCTACTGGCTGTTCGACTTCAATCTGCCGGCGACCGTAAAAGCACCCATCGTATTCGTACTGACGGTGGCGTTCAGCTGGGCCGTGACGCGCGCGTTGCGAAAGATCCCGGGCGCGAAGAAGGTGCTGTGAGCACGACCTATCTCAACGCCGTCATTGCGAGCGCAGCGAAGCAATCCATCTAGGAGCTTGGCGGGTGCCGCATGGATTGCTCGGCCAATGACGTTGAGGAATCCCGGCTACGACGCCTTGCCGTTCATGTAGGCCGGAAACCAGCTCTCAAAACCGTTCCTGAGCGCCGCGATCGAAACCGCGGCTTCACCCGCGACAGCGACCGCATCCCCGCCCGTGGTGCCGATCCGCGCGCAGGGCACGCCACAGCCCTTCATCTTCGCCAGCACGAGGCCAGCCTCGGCTTCCGGCACCGTCACGATGTAGCGCGCCTGGTCCTCGCCGTACCACCAGGCATGCGGCACGATGGAGCCAGGCGCTGCCAACAGCTGCGCGCCGATGCCGCTCGCGATCGCCATCTCGGCGAGCGCTACCAACAGGCCGCCGTCGGAGACGTCATGCACCGAGGTCGCGGTGCCTGCGTGGATCATGCCGCGCACCACGTCGCCGTTGCGCTTTTCCGACGCCAGATCGACCGGCGGCGGCGCGCCCTCCTCGCGGCCGCAGATGTCGCGCAAATAGACCGATTGTCCGAGCCAGCCATGGGTCTCGCCGATCAACAGGATCGCCTCGCCGGCGGCCTTGAACGAAAGCGTCGCGGATTTGGTGAAATCGTCGAGCAGACCGACGCCGCCGATCGACGGCGTCGGCAGGATGCCGCGGCCGTTGGTCTCGTTGTAGAGCGAGACATTGCCGGACACGACCGGGAAGTCGAGCGCGCGGCAGGCTTCGGCAATGCCCTTCAGGCAGCCGACGAACTGGCCCATGATTTCCGGCCGCTCGGGATTGCCGAAATTGAGATTGTCGGTGATGGCGAGCGGCCGGCCGCCGACCGCGGTAATGTTGCGCCACGCTTCCGCCACCGCCTGCTTGCCGCCCTCGAACGGGTCTGCCTCGCAATAACGCGGCGTCACGTCGACCGTCAGCGCCAGCCCTTTTGGGCCGTCCTGCACCCGCACCACCGCAGCATCGCCGCCGGGCCGCTGCACCGTATTGCCCAGAATGACGTGGTCGTACTGCTCCCACACCCAGCGCTTCGAGCACAGTTCCGGCGTCGCAATCAGTTTTTCCAGCGCGGCAGCAATTCTCGACCGGCGGCGATACGTCGCGCGCATGAATGACAGGCAACAGCGGCGACGCCACATGCGGCCGGTCGTACAGCGGCGCCTCGTCGCCGAGCTCCTTGATCGGCAGATCGGCCATCACGTCGCCGCCATGTTTCACCACAAACCGCTTGCTCGGCGTGGTGTAGCCGACCACGGCGAAATCCAGCCCCCATTTCCGGAAAATCGCTTCGGCCTGTTTTTCCTTCTCGGGCTTCAGCACCATGAGCATGCGCTCCTGGCTTTCCGACAGCATCATCTCGTAGGCGCTCATGCCGGTTTCGCGGGTCGGCACCGCATCGAGATCGAGGTCGACGCCGAGATCGCCCTTGGCGCCCATCTCGACCGCCGAGCAGGTCAGGCCCGCGGCCCCCATGTCCTGGATCGCGATCACGCAATCGGCTGCCATGATTTCGAGGCAGGCTTCCAGCAGCAGTTTTTCGGCGAAGGGATCGCCGACCTGCACGGTCGGCCGCTTCTCGGCGGAATCGTCGTCGAATTCGGCCGAGGCCATCGAGGCGCCGTGAATGCCGTCACGGCCGGTCTTGGAGCCCAAATAGACGATCGGCATGTTGACGCCGGAGGCCGCCGCATAAAAAATCTTGTCGGCATCGGCAAGCCCGACCGCCATCGCATTGACCAGGATGTTGCCGTCATAGCGGGTGTGGAAACGCACCTGCCCGCCGACCGTTGGCACGCCGAACGAATTGCCATAGCCGCCGACGCCCGCGACCACGCCCGACACCAGATGCCGCGTTTTCGGATGCTCCGGCGCGCCGAAGCTCAATGCATTGAGGCAGGCGATCGGCCGTGCCCCCATCGTGAACACATCGCGCAAAATGCCGCCGACACCGGTGGTCGCGCCCTGATAGGGCTCGATGTAGCTCGGATGGTTGTGGCTCTCCATCTTGAACACGACGGCCTGGCCGTCGCCGATGTCGATCACCCCGGCATTCTCGCCCGGCCCCTGGATCACCCAGGGCGCCTTGGTCGGCAGCCCGCGCAGATGCAGCCGCGAGGATTTGTACGAACAGTGCTCGTTCCACATCGCGGAAAAAATCCCGAGCTCGGTAAAGCTCGGCACCCGGCCGATCAGCTTGAGAATGCGCTCATACTCGTCCGGCTTCAGCCCATGGCTGGCGACGAGTTCGGGGGTGATCTGGGGCTGATTCATGGGGCTCTTTGGGCGATTGAGGACCCTTATTAGGGAGATCGGACCGGGCAGAAAAGGCCTTTTACGGCGCATTTTCCCGCTGTCCATAGATTTGCGGGCAACCAATGCATTAGCGGGGTTTGCACATGGGCTGCGGATCGGATTTAAGGACTGAAACCCCTCGAATGAAGGCCCCCTGACCTTGGACGACATCACCAAATCCGCCTTCCTCAACCGCCCCGATCTGCACGTGCAAACCGAAGGCGAGTTCGCCGGCTGGCGGACCTGGAGCCGCGACAGTTTTGAGACCCATAACGGGCCGTTCTGGCACCGGATGGAGGACGACGGCCGGATCCGCTGCGCCTTCCGGGTCGAAAGAAAACATCTCAACGGCATGAACAATGTCCATGGCGGCGCCTTCATGTCGTTCGCGGATTACTGCCTGTTCGCCTTGGCCGCACCGGTGCTGCAGGGGCCAGGGTGACGGTGTCGTTCTCCTGCGAATTCCTCGACGCCGCGCGCGAGGGCGAGCTGGTCGAGGGCACGGGCGAAATCACTCGCGCCGGCGGCTCGCTGATCTTCTTGCGCGGCTTGCTGACCTCAGGCGAGCGCTCGCTGTTCACCTTTTCAGGCACCATCAAGCGGGTGAAGCGGCGGATGCCGCCGGCGGCCGACGCCGTTGCCACCTAGGTCGGTACTGCCAGCCGCGCCCGCCCGCAACTGGCGCGATTACGCGCTACTGCTGGCGCTGGCCTGCTGCTGGAGTTCGACCTATCCCCTGACAAAGATCGGCCTCGGCACCATCCCGCCGATCACCTTCATCTCGGCGCGCTCGCTGATCGCAGCCGCCTTTCTGATCGCCATCCTGCATTTGCGCGGCCTGCGCCTGCCGTCGCACGCCGGGGCCTGGAAGCTGTTCGCGCAGCAGCAGACCATCAATTCGACGATCCCGTTCCTGATGATCACCTGGGCGCAGCAATACGTAGCGGCAGCGCCCACGGTGGTGCTGGCCTCGACCACGCCGATCTTCGCCTTCCTGATCACCTGGGGCATCACCCGCCACGAGCCGGCGACATTGCTAAAACTAGCCGGCGCCGTGCTGGGTTTGGCCGGCACCGCCGTGATCATCGGCCTCGATGCGCTGGCCGGGCTCGGCGGCAACATTTTCCCGAAATGATGATCCTGCTCGCCACCGTCTCCTTTGCCTGCGCCACCATTTTTGGACTGCGGCTGACCGAGTACGATCCCGATGGTGGTGGCGGCGGGTTCGCTGCTGTTCGGCGGCCTCCTGCTGCTGCCGGTGGCGATGATCGTGGAGCACCCATGGACGCTGCGGCCGACGCCGCAAGCCCTCGCCGCGGTCGCCACCATGGGCATTTTCTCCAGCGCGCTCGGGCTGATGCTGTTTTACATGTGCCTGACGCGGCTCGGCACATTGACGACGAATGCACAGGGCTATGTGCGCATTCCGATCGGGGTCGGCCTGTCGGTGCTGCTGCTCGGCGAAAGCGTGCCGTCAAATCTGGCGCTCGGGCTCGTCCTCGTGATGGCCGGCGTCGCTGCGATGACTGTGCCCCGCGGCGGCTACAGGCGACCGGATCAACCGCTTTCGCGTCGGGCTGAAGGGGCAGAAGCCCGCGGAATGAAGGCGGACTATTTTTCTCTTCCAGCAGTTTTTTTGTATTTCTCGACGTCGCGGCGTCACCAGTTGCTGCAGCACCTCGGGCGCATGCTCGTTTGCATCAGGCGGCACCGTCGAGAGGTCGTGAAAACGCTTCTTCACCACATCGCTCTCCACCGCCTTTCGCGCGGCGGCGTTCAATTTTGCAACGATCTCCGGCGGCGTGCCTTTTGGGGCGAACAGGCCGTTCCAGCCCTGCGCCTCGAACTCGGGAAGGCCTGCTTCCGCCGAGGTCGGCAGTTCAGGCAGTGTCGCCAGCCGCACGGTGGAGCCCACGACCAGACCCTTCACCAGCCTGTCGCCGATCGGCTGGCTGACGGAAGCCGCCGCATCGCAGACGCCGTCGATCTGGCCGCCGATCGCATCCGTCAGCGCGGGCGCCGCCCCGCGATAGCCAACCAGTTGCACCTCGATCCCGGCGGCCTGGATAAAACTCTTGCAGATCAAAAAATTCGACGAGCCGACGCCGGCATGGCCGAGATTGACCTTGCCCGGATTGCTCCTGGCGTAGGCGATGAATTCCTTGAGGTTCTTGGCCGGAAAATCCTTGCGCAGCGCCACGATGCCGAAAGTCTTTGCGACCATGGCGATGGCGGCGAACGCGTCCGGCCTGAACGGCAGCATCGGATAGATGGTGTAGGACGCGGCATTGGTGCCGGCATTGCCGATCGCGATGGTGTAGCCGTCGGGTTCCGGCGCGCGCCGCCCGCGCCAGCGCGGTGGAGCCGCCGGCGCCCGCCACATTCTCGATCACGATGGTCTGCCCGAGCGCCGCGCCCATCTGCTCGGCGACCGTGCGCGCGATCACGTCGGAGGCGCCGCCGGCCGCGAACGGCACGATCATGGTGATGGGACGGTTGGGATAGTCCTGCGCGTGAAGCGGCGGTGATGAACGAGCAGCGCCGCGACGGCCGCGAGCAGCCGGTCTTCGCAGACGCGAGATCACGCCGCCTTCTCCAGATGCGCACCAGGCCCGCGAACAGGCCGCGGCCGTCGGTGCAGCCCATGATGTCTTCGACGTGGTTTTCCGGATGCGGCATCATGCCGAGCACGTTGCCGCGCTCGTTGACGATGCCGGCGATCGACTGCGCCGCGCCGTTGATGTTGGAGGCTTCGTCCACCACGCCTTCCGGCGAGCAGTAGCGATAGAGCACCCGCCCCTCGCCTTCGAGCCGCTTCAGCGTCTCCTCGTCCGCCTCGTAATTGCCCTCGCCATGGGCGACCGGCACGCGGATCACCTGCCCCGCATTGTAGCCGCGGGTGAACGGCGTGTCGGAGCGCTCCACCCGCAGATGCACGTCATGGCAGATGAATTTCAGCCGCGCATTGCGCATCAGAACGCCGGGCAACAGCCCCGCTTCGCAGAGGATCTGAAAACCGTTGCAGACCCCGAGCACGAGGCCGCCATCGGCCGCAAACGCCCGCACCGCGTCCATCACGGGCGCGCGCGCGGCGATCGCGCCGCAGCGCAGATAGTCGCCATAGGAAAACCCGCCGGGCACCACGACGAGGTCGGTGCCCTTCGGCAGCGCGGTCTCGGCATGCCAGACCATCGCGGCTTCATGCCCCGAGGCGAGTTTCAGCGCGCGCGCCATGTCGCGCTCGCGATTGATTCCGGGAAAGACGAGAACGGCGGATTTCATGGCAGTGGCAGCCTAGAGCAGTTCGACCCGGTAATTCTCGATCACCGTGTTCGCCAGCAGCTTGTCGGCGGCATCCTTCAGCGCGGCTTCCGCCTTGGCCTTGTCGGAGCCGGACAGTTCGATGTCGAACACCTTGCCCTGGCGCACGCTGGCGACGCCGTCGACGCCGAGCGATTTCAGCGCGCCTTCGATGGCCTTGCCCTGCGGATCGAGGATGCCGGTTTTCAACGTAACGGTAACACGTGCCTTCACGATTCGTCTTTCCAACGGTTCCAGCTCTCAGCTCTTCACCAGCACCGGGCCCGGTGCCGGCCGGCCGCTCGTTCTCCATCAGATGCCGAGCCGCTTTGCGACTTCGGTGTAGGCCTCCAGCAGGCCGCCGAGATCCCGGCGGAAACGGTCCTTGTCGAGCTTCTCGTTCGACTTGACGTCCCACAGCCGGCACGAATTCGGGCGAGATTTCGTCGGCGACGATGATTCGCATCATCTCGTTCTCGAACAGCCGGCCGCATTCCATCTTGAAATCGACGAGGCGGATGCCGATGCCGAGGAAGAGCCCGGTGAGGAAGTCGTTGACGCGGATGGCGAGCGCCATGATGTCGTCGATTTCCTGCGGCGTGGCCCAGCCGAACGCGGTGATGTGCTCTTCCGACACCATGGGGTCGTTGAGCTGGTCGTTCTTGTAATAGAACTCGATGATCGAGCGCGGCAGCTGGGTGCCTTCCTCGATGCCGAGGCGCTGCGACAGCGATCCCGCCGCCACGTTCCGCACCACGACTTCCAGCGGCACGATCTCGACCTCGCGAATCAGTTGCTCGCGCATGTTGAGACGGCGGATGAAGTGGGTCGGCACCCCGATGTCGTTGAGGTGCTGAAACAGGTACTCCGAAATCCGGTTGTTGAGGACGCCCTTGCCCTCGATCACCTGGTGTTTCTTGGCATTGAACGCGGTCGCGTCGTCCTTGAAGTGCTGGATCAGGGTTCCCGGCTCGGGGCCTTCGTAAAGGACCTTGGCCTTGCCTTCATAAATGCGGCGCCGACGGCTCATTGGGATGTACCGTGTTTTGTTGAAATCCATGAATTTGGTGTGCTCCGGATGACAAGGGACTGACGACCCACGACGGAGCTGCCGTGAAGGCCAGGAACCTGAACCACAACGGAAACAGAACAAGAACCGGGCCTGTGGGCAACCTATCTGATTGGCCTTCCAGCACAATCGATCCGGCCGCCGGGGCCAGTTTTACCGGGCCGATTCAAGGCCTGATTCCGCCTTTTAGCTGCGGCTTAAAGGCCCGTTGTTCTGCCGAATGGCCCCCTTATCTAGGCGCGCGACAGGGCCGCCGCAACGAGGGCCGCGTTCACCATTTGGCAGGATTGGAACCCGAGGACATGACGCATTTCGACAAGCGCGAAGAAGGTTTTGAGAAGAAGTTCGCCCTCGATGAGGAGCAGAAATTCAAGGCCGAAGCCCGCCGCAACAGGCTGCTCGGGCATGTGGGCGGCGGAGAAGCTCGGCATTTCCGGCGACGCGGCCACCGCCTATGCCAAGGAAGTGGTCGCGGCCGATTTCGAGGAAGCCGGCGACGGCGACGTGCTGCGCAAATGCCGGCGATTTCAAGGCCAAGGGCGTCGCGATCACCGAAGCCCAGATTCGCGCCAAGATGGACGAGCTGATGGCGCAGGCCGCGCCGCAGGTGAAGGCGGGGACGTAGGTTCCTCCGTCGCGACGCGACGGCAACGTCATCCCTCCTTGAACCCGTATTCCGGCACGTTCCCGGTCGCGCCGTAATATTTGTACGGCAGGAATTTGCCGGACATCGTGATCTTGACCCGGTCGCCCTTCGGGTTGGCGACCCGCTCCATCGCCATGTCGAAATCGATCGCCGACATGATGCCGTCGCCGAACTCCTCCTCGATCAGCGCCTTCCACGCCGGACCATTGACCATCACCATTTCGTAGAAGCGGTAGATCAGGGGATCGGTCGGCGGCATCGGCGTGCCGTCGCCGCGCATCGGCACCTCGTTGAGCATCGCGGTCTCGGACTTTGACAGTCCGAACAGCTCGGCGGCATTGGCCGCCTGCGGCTTTGTCAGTTTCATCTGGCCGAGAATGGCGCCGACGATCAGCACTTCCGAATAGCCGCCGATCTTTTCGCAGATGTGTTTCCAGCTCCAGCCGTTCTCGCGCTTGATGTCGAGCAGCTTTTCGGTGAGGTCGGATCGTTTCATGGTGCTCTTACCTTTCGCTTCCAGCGTTACGAACACGTCGATGGCCGAGACAGGCCCGGCCATGACGTCTGTTTCATTTCCCGAGACCGACGCATCACCAGCTCCGGCTTGCCGATCTTCACCACCGGGACATTGCGCGGATCGTGGCTCGGCGTGTCCGAAGCAAACGTCTTGCTGCGGCTGACCAGGAAATCGACGATGTGGTTGCGCAGCGCGTAGTACAGCGGATGGCGATGCAGATCGATGCGGCCCCGATCCTTCGGCAGCGGATTTTCGAGCACTTCGGCCAGCACCGCGCCGGGGCCGTTGGTCATCAGAAAAATCTTGTCGGCGAGATAGATCGCCTCATCGACGTCATGGGTGATCATGAACGTGGTCTGCCCGGTAGTAAGGCAGATTCGCCGCACCTCATCCTGCAGCGTGCCGCGGGTCAGCGCATCCAGCGCCGAAAACGGCTCGTCCATCACATGATCTTTGGGGTGATCGAGAGCGCCCGCGCAATGCCGACGCGCTGCTTCATGCCGCCCGACAATTCGGACGGGCGCTTGTGCTCCGAACCGGTGAGGCCCACGGGATCGATAAAGGTCTGCGCATGTGCCTTCACCCTGCGCGGTCCCAGTTGCGCCATTTCGAGGTCACGGCATAGGCGACGTTGCCGAACATGGTCTGCCACGGCAACAGCGCATGGTCGAAAATTCACCGCGCGATCGAGGCTGGGCCTCGATCGCCTGGCCGTCGACGATCACGGTGCCCTCGCTCGGCTCGTCCAGCCCGGCCAGAATGTTCAGCACCGTGGTCTTGCCGCAGCCGGAATGCCCGATCACGCAGCGAAACTCGCCGCGGCCCATCGACAGCCACAGTTTCTCGAACACCGCGATCTCGCCGCCCGATGCGCCCGGATAGCGTTTGGTGATGGCTTCGATGGAAATCAATTTGTCGGTCATCATCACTCCGGGAACGTGACCATGCGCGTGAACCGCGCGAGGATCTGGTCGAGCAGCATGCCGACCACGCCGATCAGGAGGATGGCGATGATGACGTTGGTGAT
>CAVPOL010000042.1:0-8890 GCA_963706975.1 uncultured Alphaproteobacteria bacterium | reverse complement strand
CAAGCCATTGAAAATGCACGGCAAGGGGCGCTCAGGCGCGCCCTTGTCTTGTCGTGCGGTGCTTCCTGAAAAGCCGCGGTCTTGTCGGATCACACGCGGCTCAACGCTCGCGCCAGTCCTCGCGCGTCAGCCGGTAGAGCACGTGTGGTCTGAGATGCGGCAGCGTTTCCGGCACGCGCGGATGGTCGAAGTCCGACGTCCCGTCGTAGCGCAGGCCAATTCGCTGCATGACGGCAATCGACCGAATCATTGGTCGCGACCGCGAACGAGATGATCTCCTCCAACTCGAGAACGCGGAAGCCGAAGCGCAGCAGCGCGGTGGCTGCTTCGCTGGCATATCCCCGGCCCCAATGTCCCCGCCGCGAGCCGCCAGCCGATCTCCCCCCCCTCCGTGGGAATGACCGGAGGCATCGTCACCGGCGACAGTCCCGCATAGCCGATCGTCTCGCCGCTGTCGGCCAGCTCGACTGCGGCTATGCCGAAGCCCCTGGCGTTGATTGCTGCACGCAACTTGTCCATCACCTCGTCGGCCTGCTGCCTGGTTCGGCGGAACGGGTAAAATTGCATCACACGCTCGTCGGAATTAATATGATGGAAGAGATCGCGGTCGCGCTCCTGCCAGTTGCGGATGACCAGGCGCGGCGTGTGCAGTGGCTTCATGCGGCGAACTCGTCCCGGCGGTAGCCCTGGAAGATACAGCAGCGCCGTGAGGTCGCCATGGTCGATGCCGATCCCTGGCCTCTGCGGCGACCACCGGTTTGGCGTGCAGCGCCACGCCGGTTCCGGCAACGCGGAAGCATGTCGAGGTCGTTGGCGCCGTCGCCGACGGCGATCGTGTCGGCCGGCCTCAGGCCAAGGCGGTCTGCAGATCTCGTCGCAGCGCGGCAGCCTTGGCAGCGCGCCCGAGGATCGGCTCGGCCACCCCGCCCCCGTCAGCCGGCCGTCCTGTGCGAGAAGCCGGTTGGCGCGACTTTCCTGAAAGCCGATCGTCGCGGCGATCGGCCCGGTGAAAAACGTCGAAGCCGCCCGACACGAGGGCCGTCCAGGCCGCCGTGCCGGCCAGCATGGTGGCGGACCAACTCGACACCCGCCGGCGGCGAGCGTGATCCGCCGCTCGATGACGCGGGCGATGACCGAAACCCTCTCGAGCCCCTTCAGCAGGGCGACCCGTTCACGCAACGCCGGCTCGAAGGCGATCTCGCCATTCATCGAGCGAGGCTCTCACCGCCGCGATGCTGGGCTTGATTCCGATTTCTTCCGCCAGTTCGTCGATGCACTCCTGGTCGATCATGGTCGAATTGATGTCGGCGATCAGCAGCTTCTTTCGCCGGCCCGGCGCGCTGCACCGCGATGTCGACCGGCTCCGACGAAAGCCGCGAAGTCGCCAGTCTCCGCTTCGATTTCCGGGGCGCCTGCCCGCCATCGGGCAGTCTCGAGGTCGCATGCCACCGCTTGCGCCAGCCATCCACGGTTGTGTCTTTGCTCCGACCAAGCGTGCGGCCATATGCGCCAGGCTATCCGAGATGGCGCGCGCTTTCGGGATTGGAAATGAGGGTGGCGACGAGCGGCATGGGAGAAGGGCGGATCGCTTTCGGGCGATGGGATCATCAAGGATGCGATCCTGATAGCCGGACCGACCGCGAGCGGCAAGTCGTGCCATGGCGCTCGATATCGCCCTGCGCGAAGGCGGCATCATCGTCAATACCGACTCGATGCAGGCTTATTCGCCCTGCTCGATGTGCTTACCGCGCAGCCCACCGGCCGACGAGCGGCGGCGCGTGCCGCATGAGCTCTACGGTCATGTCCATCCATCCTGCCGCCTTTTCGACCGGTGCCTGGTGGTGCGACGTATCCGCGGACTCGCCCGCGGAGGGGCAAGCTGACCGGGAGGCGGCCCGATCTTCGTCGGTGGCACGGGGGTTTCCTCCTCGATCTCCGCGCTCCGACCGGAAGGTATTTCGCGGGATGCCCGACATACCGCACGACGTGCGCGATCACTGGCGCCGACGGCTCGCGCGAGGACGGAGCCCCAGGCGCTGCACGAGATCCTGCTCAGGCAGGGATCCGGACATGGCACGCCCGTCCTGAGGCCGGGCGACGGCCAGCGCATCGTACGCGCGCTCGAGGTGCTGCAGGCTTCCCGGCCGATCGATCAAGGCAGTGGCAAGGCGAGCGCCGGCAGCCCGCTGGTCGACCCGCTAGCAGCGCACATCTCATCGTCACCGAGCCGCGAGCGGCCGCTTCTGATCGCAGCGGATCGGCGTCCGTTTTGCGCTCGCATGGTCGCCTCGACGGCGCGATGGCCGAGGTGGAGGCGCTGCTGGCACTGCCGCGCTCGACCCTGCGCTGCCCGCCTTGAAGGCAATCGGGGGTGCGTGAACTGGCCATGGTGATCCAGGGCCGGGCCACGCTGGCGCAGGCGCAGAAGCTGGCATCGATCCGCCGACGCGCCTGAATACGCCGAAGAGGCAATCGACATGGTTCCGCAACCAGTTGGGTCCGGAATGGAAAAGGGTGGCTTCCCGTTTATCCTGGATATTTCAATTCGCTAGTCGCGAACATGTTGAACGTGCGGTCAAGCCGGAGCCCAGTGCAGGGCCGGGCGCTATCCACTCTCCGTTGAATTAACCTCCCGTAAGTCAGGCACATGACATAACGGGAGCCCTGCCCCTCTCGATGGGAGCTTTATGCGTTTCCACCAGTCGGAATTGGCCTTCTTCGTGTTCCTATCGCCGTCATCCTGGCTGCGGGCGTCGCGACCTATTTCGCCTATGACGAACTCCCCATTTCATCGCCGCGTCGATCAATGACACGAGCGCCTAACTGCCCGGCATCGAAACCCTCCCGGCAAGCTACTGTTTGCGACCGGGAGTGCTCCTTCAGGCAACCGCGCTTTTTTTCGGGGTCTTCTTCATCTATCCGCTGATCCGCACGCAGGTGAAGGAGGAGGGCAAGCTCAGGGCCAGACGGCGTCGCTCAGCGCCGCGGTCGGAAACGCTGGAGCTGGCCGTGCTGACCCACGGCCTGACTGGAATGCAGAACCGGCGCTATTTCGACGACGCGCTGCGCGAATATCTCGAAGAGTTTCGCCGCATCGGCAGGCCGGTCGGTCCTGATGATCCTCGACCTCGATCATTTCAAGGAGGTCAACGACACGCATGGCCACGACCGTCGGCGACGAGGTGCTGCCGCGCCGTTGCCAGCTGTCTCAAGGACATGACGCGCTACCACGACGTCGTCGCGCGGCTCGGCGGCGAAGAATTCGCAGTCGTTGCGCCGAACATGGACAATGAGGAGTTCTGCTGAAGCTCGCCGAGCGCATCCGCAAGGCGATCGCAGGCTATGGCGATCGTTTCCGGCAATGCTACGCCTGAAGATCACCACCAGCGTCGGGCTCGCAGTCTGGGACGGCAAGGAGGGCGCGGACGAATTCTACCGCCGCGCCGATTTGCCCGCCGTACCAGGCCAAGCGGCTCGGCCGGAACCGGGTCTGCGCCTGACTGTCTGTCTTGCAAGCGTTTGCTCGGACGAGCCCCGCCGGCCTTTGCCCTTTGGGGCAGAGGACCTGAGCAACCGTCGTGCGGGACGGCTCATACCAACGGCCTTCACAAATGACCCTCATGTGCCCAGGTCCGCATTCCGATTGAAGTGATCGTCCGTGGCTGTGCGACGAGTTTTCGCCATGCGTCGCAGGCGGCGTCGATGATGGCGTCGAAGTCGTCGAAGACACGGTTGGAGAGGTAGTTGGCGCGCAGATATTGCCAGACCTGCTCGACCGGATTGAGCTCCGGCGAGCGTGACGGTAACAGGATCGGCGTGACGTTTTTCGGCCAGACGAGATTGCCGGTGGTGTGCCATCCGGCCCGATCCAGCAGCAGGACGGCGTGCGTGCCTCGGGCGACGTGTAGGGCGATCTCGTTGATGTGCCGCTGCATGGCGTCGGTGTCGGCGAACGGCAGCGCCGAGTGCAGCGCCCACGCCGCGCGCCGGACATATGGCGCCGAACAGGTAGGCGCTCTCGTAGCGCTGGTCTGCAGGCTGGGTCGGCCGCGTGCCGCGCCGCGCCCACTGCCTCGCGAGGCCGTTCTTCTGCCCGATCCTCGCCTCGTCCTGGAACCAGATCTCGATCTTCTTCTTGCGCGGTCACCCCCGCGAGGTGGGCAGCGAGCGTGCGCGGGAAGTTTTTTTGAACGCCTGGATGACCTCGCCATCCTGCTTGGGGTGACGCGGCCTGGCACTGATGTGCCAGAAGCCCAATGCCTTGAGCAGCTTGCCGATGGTGCGCTCGTGATACACGACCCCGAAGCGCTCCTCTATGACGTGCTGGAATCGACGCGTCGCCAGCGCACCACGCCGTCGACTGTCCGATCCGGGCCAGTCTCCACGATCTGGGCAAGTTCCGTCTGCTGCGCAACCGAAAGCCGCCTCGGGTTCCCCCGGCGGCGGTTGTCCTTCAACCCGGCAGGGCCATGCGTGTTGAAGCGATGCACCCAGTCCCGCAGCGTCTGCCGGTCCATGCCGCCGATCTTCGCCGCCTCCGCCCGGCTCATCCCGTCCAGAACCGCCGCGA
Source organism: uncultured Alphaproteobacteria bacterium (assembly GCA_963706975.1). Taxonomy (GTDB): domain Bacteria; phylum Pseudomonadota; class Alphaproteobacteria; order Rhizobiales; family Xanthobacteraceae; genus Bradyrhizobium. The sequence goes on along the minus strand of CAVPOL010000042.1, from coordinate 4,320 downwards.
TCGACAGCAATCGCCGGCTCTGGTTCGCATCCTTCGATGAAGCAGCCAGACGGCGAAGCTGCGACGGCGTATGGCTCGGCTTGATCTCAACGGTTCTCGGCATGGCGAGGGTCCTCCACGCCACCTTGAATTACGCCAGCCTCAATCTGGTACTGCCAGTTTACATCAGCGGGCCGTTGGTATCAGTCGCGTCCAATGTCCGCAAGTCGGCCAGGCCGGTCCGATCGCCTGGTTGCGGCAGCGGCGGTCTGCGGAATTCGGACTTACCGGCCTGCCGCACCCGGACTGACCGGTTCACCAATCCGTGGCGGCGGCGGAAACCTTCGGAACGTTGCGCAAGCGTTCGACGATCGAATGCAAGGTCGACGTCTAGCCAGCATCCTCCACATCGTTGCCTGTCCGCCTTCTTGCCGGCGCCCGGCAGCAAATAGGCCGGGACCTTCTCGAACTTGAACCGCATCGTCGTTGCGACACCCTCGCCGAACAACGATCGCTTCGCGCTGGCCCATTGCCGACAGGAAGGACAGCGTGGATGCCGACGAATTGGCGATTGCCGAGCGGATGATCGCCTGGTCCTGCTCGTTGGCCAGCCGCATGGCGAACACGGTCGAGCATTGCGACAGGATGGTCGGATCGAGCTCGCCGGGGTCGCGAGCTGACGACGCCGAGATAGCAGCCGTATTTGCGGCCTTCCTTGGCGATACGCGACACTCCGTGCTGGGTTGAAGCAAAGCCGAGCCGCGGATCGGACGGCATGTAGCGATGCGCTTCCTCGCAAAGCAGGAGCAGGCGAAACTTGCCGTCGCTCAACAGCGCCATGTCGAACGCCAGGCGCGCCAGCACCGAGCAAACGGAATTGACGACCTCGGAGGGCATGCCGGCCATCTCCAAGCAGGTGACCGGCCTGCCTTGATGCGGGAACCCGAAAGATCTTGCCCAGTGTTTCGTGGATCGTGTCCTCGATCAGCCGCGAATTGAACATGAAGCGATAGCGCGGATCGGCGATCGCCCGCCTCGATGCGGCCCCTCAGTGAGCGGTAAGCCGGGCGGTCGTTCTTGGTCTCGAGCTGCCCCATTCGCTCGTCGATCTGTTTCAACAAGATCGGCCATGCGATACGGCACCGGCGTGTCGGCGGTGATCGCGCTGCCGTCGCCGCTGCGGCGAAGGTAGGTCGACCCACCTGGATTGCGATAGATCTGCTTGGCGTGCTGGAATGAGATCGCGCAGCAGGTCGACCTCTTCCGGTACGTTTCACGGCCGCGAAACAGCACCTCCGTGAATTCCTCCAGCTGGAACAGCCAGAACGGCAAATCCAGCGGAGCTGGAATGACGCGAATGGCTGCTTCCGGAAACCGCCGCCCGCGAATTCATTGTGCGGGTCGAGGATCAGGATGCGCAGGTCCGGACGCGATTTGATCGCCTTGCGCAGCAGCAACGCGACGGCGGTCGACTTGCCGACACCGGTCGTGCCGACGACCGCGAAATGGCGGTTCAGCGTTTCGTCGATGGCAATGCAGGCGTCGATCGCCTCGTCCTGCGAGAGCTGCCCCGGCGATGACCGAGCGGCGGCCCCGCGAGATCGTAGACCGCGGCCAAGTCGCGGGCGCGGATGCGGTGCGCGATCGCTCCGATATAGGGGTAGTTGGTGATGCCGCGGTCGAAGATGGGCTTGCCATTGTCCGGATGGTCGCGAACCTCGCCGATCAATTCGACACTGACCTCGATGGCGTTGCGGCTGCCTGTTGTCCATTGCCAGGTCGGATTTGTTGATCGCGAAGACCAGGCCGACCGTACGCGTCGTCTCCGAGATTGATCGACACCATTTTGCCGACCGTCCACAGGCCGGTGACCGATCCGTCCTCGTGATCGGCGTGGGCGGCGATGATGGCGCGCGCGCCGTCGCACTGCACGACGTTGCCGAGCACGCGGTGGTCAGGTTGTGTCGTTCCGCGCCGTTCTTGCGAGGTGACTTCTCCGCCGGAAATTTCCCGGTCAACATACATCAATGGCTTGTCCCCACATGCCCATCAAGCTCCAACCATAGCGGGCGCCGGTTAAGCTCGCATGACCCGGGATGGTGCAGAAACTGCTAATGGCGACGGTCGTAGTTTTACAGAAGACGCTGATCGCGCCTGGCTCGACTCTCTCGGCGCCTGATGCCGGTCCGTCCGGGCCACGATGCGTGGTTTGGCATTTCTTCCCTGAAATAGACGCGGGCCTATTCATTCGGGTAGGGCGCAGCGGCCTTCCATGCTGCAATTCGGCAACAGCTGGCGACGTTGTAGCGCGTCGCGGTGGACATAGTCTGTCACGGACTTAGGCGCGATTGACCTCGCGCAAAAGTTGAAAGTAGAGTGCGAAGCCGTCTCTTCGATTGCAACGACTCGGGGGACGAGATGACGGCAAGGCAAAGATGATCGGCGGGCCATTCAGCCGATTTACCTTAACTTCACCCAGGGACGCGGGGCTGCTTTGACGATTTCTGCAAGAGGTGGCGCAGTCGAGCGCGGTTCGCTTCTGCGCATATTGCTCGCAACGACCACGCTGGCCGGCGCAGCTGCAGTAACGCTGGGGTGGCCGGTCGCCGCATTGGCGCAATCATTCGGCGGCAATGGCGGAAGCACTACCCTATTCACGGGCGGATCGGGTGGAGGCTACCAGCAGGACGGTGGGGACGGCCAGGCTGTAACAACCAGTGGTGGCGGCGGCGGCGGACCGGGCTCGATTGCCACCACTGGCGGTGCTCCGGGAAACAATGATTCGGGCGGCGGTGGCGCCGGCGGCGTCAATGGGATCACCACCGCGGTGATGCCGGTGGGCTCGTTCATAGGCGGCAACGGCGGCGATGCCACCGCGGCCGTCAATGCCGACGACGTTGGCCGGCGGTGGCGGCGGCGCGGGCGGCTATGGCGTGGTGCTGACGACGGCTGGCCCGCACGCCACTGTCGCCGGACAGGTTTTCACTGGCGGCAATGGCGGCGCGGCGAACGGCACCACTGCTCCCGGGATTGGCGGCGGCGGCGGTGGTGGCCTGCTGCTGCAGCAAGGAGGAACTTTCACCAACGTCGCTGGAGCGTCGCTCATCGGCGGCGTGGGAGGCGCCACTCCGTCCAAGACGAGTTGCTTTCTCCTTTGCAATTTCGGAGGTGACGGCCTCACCACCTCAAACTATGTCGGCACGGTCTTTGCCGCGACGGTGATCAATTCCGGAGCCGTGACGAAGTTCAGCCTGAAGTTCTGAAGGCGCCAATCGGAAGACGCCTGGCGTGGTATCGCCGGCGGTGATCGGGACGTTCGTACCCGGACGTCTCGCGGCTTTGTCCTCTTCCTACTGTGCTGCAACGACCGGTCTGAAACCCCGTCAAGCCTGCAACCGGCATTTGCCTTGCATGATCGTGTCCTTTATAAAGGCCGAATGGCCAGTATATCGGACGAACTGTCGGACGGCATCGCGCGACGCATTCGCGCGGAGCGGACGCAGCGCGAATGGTCGCTTTCCGAGCTGGCGCAACGCTCCGGTGTCTCGAAGGCCATGCTCAGCGCCATCGAGCGCGGAGAGACAAGTCCGAGCCGCAACGCTGTTGGTGCGGATCGCCGCCGCCTTCGGCGTGACGCTGTCAGCACTGATCGCGCGCGCCGAGACGAATGGCGGCGGGCTGGCGCGCGCGCCGGAGCAGCCGCAATGGCGCGATCCCGAGACCGGCTACGTCCGCCGACATCTTTCTCCGGCTTCCGACATGCCGCTGGAGCTGATCAGGGTCGAACTGCCGGCCGGCGCCAGGGTCGGTTTCCCCGCCTCGTCCTATGCCTACTTCCGCCAACAGATATGGCTGATCGAGGGGCGCCTCGACTTCACCGAGGGGGACGTCGTTCATGACATGCGGCCGGGCGACTGCCTGGCGCTTGGATCGCCGTCCGACTGCACGTTCCATGCAGCGGGACCCGAATCCGCGATCTATCTGGTTGCGCTGATGAGGAGCTGATCGTCGATGCCGCGCCGGCCGAAGCGCACTGACAATGGCGGCCCTCCGCTCGACGACTACCAGGGGCCGCCATGGGGGAAGGGGGACGCCTATGTCTTCCTCGCCTGGCGAGCAGCGCACCGGAAGGCATGGAAGCCGGCCAGCCGCGACGTCGCGCAGATGCGGCTGGAGCGCGCGGAGCGGGTCGGGCTGACCTACGAGGAATACGCGCTGGAGATGCTCGAGCGGGGTCGCCATCTCGGCGACCGGGACACGGGACGCGTTGCAGAGATAAAGGCAGCGCGCCGCAGAAAGCGCTGATCGGTGCCGTTGCGCGGTGGTCACGAGCGGCGAAAA
>CAVPOL010000041.1:0-10812 GCA_963706975.1 uncultured Alphaproteobacteria bacterium | reverse complement strand
GGGAGAGGGTTGGGGTGAGGGGTTACGGTCTATCGATAGGCCTTAACCCCTCACCCGGATTGCATCTGACGATGAAATCCGACCTCTCCCACAAGGGGAGAGGTGAGGAAGAACAGTCGCGTCTACCGTGACCGAGTTCGCGCCCGACGATGCCGCGCAGCACTTCGGTGGTGCGCCCTGGATCGTCAGCTTCGGTGCGGTCTTGATCGCGAATGACAATCGGCTTCCAGGGTTTTCGCGCTTGGCGGCGGTTTCCTCGACGAAGCCGGCGAGGTCGTGGACGCGATGCGGCCATCGCTGCTCCCAGACCGTGCCGATGTCCTTGACGATGAAGGCTTCCACCGAAGGCTCCTTGCCGGCCTGCAGCATGCCCGCCACCGACACCGACATCCGCCGCATGGCGTGCAACTGTGCCACCAGCCCGCCGATACCTTCGGCGCTGTGGGTCTCCGGCTTCCGCCCACGCGCGCGGACGAATCGGTCAGCACGTAATAGATTCGAAGAAACCGCTCCGGGACCGGAGCGTTCATAGGCCAATCCCCGAGGTCGCTGCTTCCAGGCGCCGTCGACTCCGCCGAGCACGTGGTCGTCGGGTACGAGTTAGTAGGTAGACACGACCTCGTTGAATTCGAACTGTCCGGTGACCTGGCCGATTGGATCGACCTGGATGCCGGCTCTTTCGTCCTGACCAGGAACCGGGCAGGCCATGATGGCGGTTCTCTCTTGTCGAGGCCGAAGTTCGAAGATCGCGATCATGTAGTCGGCGATATGCGCCGACGAGGTCCAGATCTTGGTGCCGTTGATCAGATAGCCGCCGTCGGTTTTGGTCGCTTTTGTCTTCGCGGCGAACAGGTCGGAGCCCGAATTCGGCTCGCTCATGCCGATGGCAAAACAGACCTCGCCGCGGCAGATCCGCGGCAGGATGTCCATCTTGATGTTTTCCGGGGCGTATTTCAGCAGCACCGGGCCGCTCTGGCGGTCGGCGACGAAGAAGCGCCGCGTCGGCGCGTTGGCGACGCGCATTTCCTCGGTCACCACATAGCGCTCGAGGAAGGTGCGCTCGTGGCCGCCATACTTCTTCGGCCAGGTCATGCCGAGCCAGCCGCGCTCGCCGACCCTTCGGGAAAATTCCGGCGCGTCGGTGTCCTCGCGGTTCGGCTGGTGCGGATCGAAGGTGCCGGCGGCGATCTCCTCGGCGAGGAAGGCGCGCACTTCCTTGCGCAATTTCTCGCATTCGGGCGGCAGGCGGATCGGATCGAAACGAAGGGCTGCGGTCATTTAATTTAGTCCCGGACAGTGGAATCTGGATATCGCTGCAGTACAGGTGCGCCCCCTCTCCCATGGGGAGAGGGTTGGGGTGAGGGGGTACGGTCTATCGATCGAGCAAAACCCCTCACCCGGATCGCTAGCGCGATCCGACCTCTCCCAATGGGAGAGGTGAAGGAAGTCGACTGCTGCGATAGCATCATCGTGACGCCACCAGCGGCCACAATTCGTCGGCGCCGCGGTCGGCGACCATCTTGCCGAGCTCCACGGCCCAGTAACTCTCGGAACCAAAATCGTCGCGCCAGGCCAGCGCGCGCAGCGTGTAGCGGTGCAGGATGTGCTCGATGGTAAAACCGATCGCGCCATGCACCTGATGGGCGATCGCAGCACCCTTTTCGGCGGCTTCCGAGCAGCGGATTTTTGCCGCCGCCGCTTCGAGGAAAACCTCGTCGTCGAAGGTTTTGCTGTTGGCGATGGCATCCGCGGCCGAGGTCGCAGCCGCCAGTGCCGCCGCCAACTCGCCGGCGAGCCTTGCCAGGTTGTGCTGCACCGCCTGGAATTTTGAAATCTTCTTTTCGAAGGCGACGCGCTCGTTGGAATAGCGTACGCTGATGTCGAGCATCGATTCCAGCGCGCCGGCGATCTGCAGCGAGCGCGCCACGCCGCCCATCAGCATCAGCCGGGTCTGATCGAAACCTTTCGGCGCCGGTTTTGTCATGATGGGCTGCGACGTTGGTCAGGTGACCGTGTCGCTGTCGTCGCCACCGAGGTTGAGGCCGGCCTCGATGCGGCAGGCTCCGGCATCGACCAGCGCGATCGAGATCCCGTTCGCGCCGCTGGCGAGCACGGCGAGGTGTTTTGCGGTCTTGGCAAAGGGCACGCCGCGGGCGCGGCCCGACAGGGTGCCGCCGGCATTGAGCGTGATGCGATCCCGGGGGCTTGCCGGGACGACCGTCATCTCGCCTTCAGGCGAGGCGATGCTGGCCTGCGCCAGCAGCCATCCGGCCAGCATGGTCTCGGCCAGCGGCACGGCGACCGCAAATCGTCCGGCCGAGCTCAGCACGGAAAATCCTTCCGCGAGGCTGGCGCCGGAGCCGTTGCAGTCTTCCGGCACCCAGGACAGCGGCAGGCCGGATTCGGTCAGCGCCTGCCAGAGCGGCGCTTTCCAGTTTCCCTGCTGGTCGCTGTTGATGGTCTGGGCGTCGGCGAGATCGGCGAAAATCCTTTCCGCGGTCTCGGCAACAATGTTCTCACTCTCCACAGCGTTCCCCGTTTCGAATTGGCGCCTGGCCCGGCAGTTCCGCCGGGCCCCGGTGCGGTCTTTTCTTGCACCGGATGATGGGGAAAAGCTACCGCCAAGACAACGCCTGTCTCCGCAGGGCGGCCTGCGAGGGCGGCATGCAGCGGCGGCGGCCGATCAGGAGTAATTCCGCCCAATGGAGTTTGGCCGATTTGCAGGTATTGGCCTGCACGATATGGTAGATCGCAGCCCGGCTTGAACAATCAAAAAGAGGAAATGCGGATGTCGATGGATGGTTTGTGCGCAATTGTAACCGGTTCGGCGTCCGGGTTGGGAGCTGCGACCGCGGCAATTCTGGCCAAGGATGGCGCGCGCCTCGTCATCAACTATTCCTCTAGCCAGAAGGAAGCCGAAGCGACCGCCGAAGCGTGCCGCGGCGCAGGCGCCGCGGAAGTGGTGGTGGTGCAGGGCGACGTGTCGCGCGACGAGGACTGCAGGAAAATCGTCGCGGCGGCAGCAAACTGGGGCCGGCTCGATGCGCTGATCAACAATGCCGGCACCACCAAACACGTGCCGCATGCCGATCTCGACGGGTTGTCGGCGGAGGATTTTCAGCGCCTGTTCGGCGTCAATACCATCGGCCCGTTCCAGATGGTGCGGGCGGCGCGCAGCCTGCTGGAGGCCGGCGCCAAGGCATCCGGTCGGGCGTCGTCGGTGGTCAACGTTTCTTCGGTCGCCGGCATCAGCGGCGTCGGCTCGTCGGTCGCCTATGCCGCGAGTAAGGGCGCGCTCAACACCATCACCTATTCGCTGGCGCGCGCGCTGGCGCCGCTGATCCGCGTCAACACCGTCTGTCCCGGCTACATCGACACGCCCTGGTTTACCAAGGGCCGCGGCGAGGCCGGCGCCAAGGCGGTGCGCGACAGCGTGGTGGCGCGGGTGCCGCTCAAGGTTGCGTCAACGGCGGACGATATCGCGACGCTGGTGTGTTTTCTGGCGACGCCGGCCTCGAGCAACATGACCGGCGAACTGGTGCGGATGGATGCGGGGCTGCATCTGATCACGTGACCGAACGAGGCAAGACGTCACCATGGCCCACACAACGATCGGCGTCGCCGGAGCCGGCAGCATCGGCTGCTTCGCCGGCGGCATGCTGGCGGCGGGCCGACGCAGTGTCGCGCTGCTGGCGCGGCCGCGCGTGATCGGCGAGATCGAAGCCAACGGCTTGCGGCTGACCAGTTCGAGGGCCTCGACCAGCGGATCGCTGCCGGCGCGCTGACCCTGTTGGAAGATCCTTCGATATTTGCCGATGCCGGCGTGGTGCTGGTGACGGTCAAGAGCGCGATACCGCAGATATCGCCGACATCATCGCAAAGCATGCGCCTGATGACGCCGTGATCGTCAGCCTGCAAAATGGCGTCGGTAATGTCGCGGTGTTGCGTGCGCGATTGCCGGGGCGTCGCGTGCTCGGCGGCATGGTGCCGTTCAACGTGGTCTCGGCAGGCGAGGGAATTCCATCGCTCCACCTCGGGCGACATCGTGGTCGAGGCCGATGACGCCGGCACCGCGGACAGGCTCTCGGTGGAAGGCCTGAAGATGCGCGCGACCGCCAACATCGAAGGCGTGCAATGGGGCAAGCTGCTGGTCAATCTCAACAATGCGCTCAACGCGCTGGCCGATCTGCCGCTGCACCAGCAGCTGGCGCGGCGCGGCTGGCGCAGGCTGTTCGCCGACCAGATGGCGGAGGGGCTTCGCGCCCTTGCGGCCGAGGGCATCGTGCCGGTGTCGTCGACGCCGGTACCGGCGAACTGGACGCCGCATCTGCTGCGGTTGCCGGACGCCGTCTTCAATGCGGTGCTGGGCCGCACCATGAAGATCGATCCGGAGGCACGCTCCTCGATGTGGGAGGATTTGCAGCGCGGCCGCCTCACCGAGATCGGCTACCTGCAGGGCGTCATCACCGAGATCGCCGACCGGCGCGGGCTGCAAGTGCCGCTGACGCGCCACGTCGTGGCGCTGATCAGGAGCGCCGAGCAAGCCGGGAAAGCTCGCCGGGATTGTCGCTGGAACAGATCCGGCCTTGACAGGGGCCGCCTTGAAATGGCGACGATGGGGGACGATTTTTCGGGACCTTGCCGGGAGCAGCGCCATGAAACGATTCTGCGCAAAGGCCGCCGCACTTGTGGTGCTCGGCGGTGCGGCGTGCGTAACGCCGCCGACGCAGCACCACCGACCGCGACGCCGTCGCCGGGTTACGATGCGCGGCTGCAGGAGCAGCGCGCGGCGCGAACGGTTTACCGCGCTGGTCGCGCCTGTTTCCAGGCCGGTGACGACGCGCCGCGCCAAGCGGACCAACGCACCTTGATGATGCCATCCCGGTTGAGGTTCTGCAGTTCGCGGGCCACCGCGAAAACCTGCTAATGCAATTCTCGGGGACGACAGCGTCGATCAGCTGCGCTTGGGCTTGGCCGGGCTCGCGCCGAACAGCTTCTTGATCTCCCGGATACCTTCCGACAGCCGCGGCCAGTCGCAGGAGAAGGAATCTTTCGGGCAATTGGTCGCCCGGGTTCGCTGCCTCACCTCGCCAGACCTCAGCTCGCCGGACCTTGCGTCGCCCGGCTTCGGCTCGCCGGCAACCGCCTGCTGTTTGAGCGGACTCTCGCGCGGCACCGGAACCTTTTCGGTTTCGGTTTTCAGCGAGGCCTGCTGCACTTGCTGCTGTTTCGCCGCGAAGGCGGCGGCGATGGTCGAGCGCCGCTGCTGGTCGAGATAGGCGATATATTCCTCGTCGATCTTCTTCTGCTCTTCCGGCGTCGGGTTCGGTCCCGCGAGATCGAAATGCCGGTTCTGCATGAAATCGAAATAGGTGTAGCCGCCACCCGGCTTGCGCCGGCCGGCGAATTTCGCGTGGCATTCGGAAAGTTTCGATGCCTTCTCTTCCTTCGTCGCGGCCTTCTCGGCGCGATCGGCGCAGTCCTCGAAATCGGCGGGCTTGCCGCTCCACCACTGCGCCAGCGCGCGCGACGGCGTCAGCGCGACGAAGCCGGCGATGGCGAGGCTCAAGGCGATGGTGCGCGATGCAATCACAAGCGATTTTCCGGCGTCGATTGCGGGGAGTGGCTTGCCTTCTCCCCGTGACACGAATTCCGCGGATTGTCGCCATTATTGGCGCCCTTGTCACCCCGGAAACGGCACGATTTCCCGCAGGGATTGTGGCCTTTTTGTGCACGGTGCCGGGTGTATCGCGGCAACATTCCTGGAAATTATTGGAGATTTCGCGACGGGTTCCGCGGGCGCGAGTCACCGCGATCATTTCCGGCAGCGAATATAGGAACTGCCGTTCATGACGATCCTGTCCCGATCCTTTGGCGTCACCGTGATGGTGTCGCGCCGCGGCTCTTTTTTGGCTTTGTAATATTCCCAGAATTCATAGCAGGTCAATTTCAGCGTCGTGACATTTGCCCTGGTCGCGTGGCTGTCGATGCGGCAATGGTTTTCATACTGGTCGTACAGCGGAGCGGGTCGGCCGTTCTCCTTGTTCTTCAGATCGATCATGGTTTTCGAATCCGGGCCGTCATTATACCGGCAGTCCTTCCGGTTCTTCGCCCAGTAGCCCTCCCATATTCCGCAGCGGCGGCGGGCCCTTTGCCGCCGCGGCGCAGGGCTTTGCAGTGGCGGCGGGTTTCGTCGTCGCGGCGTCAGCGGCCTGCACCGCCAGCGCGGCGAACGCTGCGAGTGCCAAATACCGCACGCCCGATCGTGATGCGATCACGGAAGATTCTCTCCAGACACGGTTTTCACACGGAGATTTCGCGACACGGATTTGCGGAGTGTGGACACAATCGAGCGGCTTGTCACGCCGGAACGGTGGCTTTTTGGCATCGCGGCAGCGTCCATGGTTTGCCGGCATCGAATTGATGCGGAGGTCACCCCGTGCCGGAAGCGGGCAGAGGGATTGATGGGCCGCAGCGTCGGGACGCTGCTTTGACAACCGGCACCGGAGTGATTTAATCGGCACGTGAAAGGATCGGCTTCGCGCGTGGCTGCGAACTTCCGATCTCGCCGAACTCGATACCTGGACTCCAGAGCCCATGACCGTGAACCAGGAAAGGTTCCGCATCGGGCTGCTGGCAGCAGATGCACGTGCCGGTGCCGCTGCGCGGTGTGCCTTTGGTGCCGTTTCCGGTTCGGCATCGTCCGAGCAAGATGAACCCCAACACCTGCACGACTGCGAACTGATGTTCACGAAGGTGATGCGGGCCCGCAAGGTCACATCGACGCGACCGTGATGTTCGCCGATCTGAGGGGCTATACCAGCCTGTCGCAGTCGCTGCCGCCGGATGCGATTCCGGGATTGCTCGACGCCTTCTACGACGGTGCGCCGACGCGATCTGGGAACATGACGGACTTCTCAACAAGACCATCGGCGATGCGGTGATGGCGGTCTTCAATTTCCCGATCGAAGCGAGAATCATGCGCGGGATGCGGTCGGCCGCGCGCGAGATCCAGGCGCTGGGGCCTCGAGCGCGAGACGGTCGAAGGATGGCCTTGCCGGCGCCGATCTCGGGTCGGCATCGGCGTTCACGCCGGAGAACTCTCTTTCGGGGAGTTCGGCCGATCGCATCGCGACCTGACGGCGATCGGAACGGTGTCAACACCGCTTCCCGGGCGCAATCGCCGCCGGCGCGGGCGAGATTCTGGCCACGCAGCAAGTCTATCGCCGCGTCCAGCCGGAACTCGCGGGCAGCCAGGCCAGGGCCGACGAGCTGAAGGGCTCGAGGCTCGAATCGAGCTTACGCGGCCTGACCCCTGGCCGCGGACTGGCCTCCCGCGCCGCCGGTACGCGGCTTCTGGTAACCCGAAGCCGCCGTGCAGCGCCAGCCGGCCGCTGCCGATGCGCGGGCGAAGCGCGCTGTCAGATGGAAAACGGCACCGTTCAAACGCTTCTCGTCTTTGTCCGTCATGGCGGAGTTGCCTACTGCTGCTCGGCGTGGCGGCTGAACTGCTAGCCGGCGCCGGGTTGGTGTCGCTGCAGCCTGCGGTGATACGGTCGGGGCGCTGCTGTTCGATCTAGCGAATACGGCATGCACTGCTTCGCGTTTCACGCGCCGCGATTGTCATGGCCGCTGCTGGAAAGCTGCAGCACCGCCTGCATTACGACCACCATGTCGAGCTGAACCGGCTGGACCTGCTGTTCTGCTGCTCTGGTTTCTGCTGCCGAATCTCGCCATTGCGGCGGCCTGTTCGCGCTCCTGTTCGGAATGCTGGCGGCGAATTCCGCGCTGCTCGGAATGATGCTGGCGATCCTGCATTATGAATGGGTGCATTATGTCGCAGACATTCCCTACCAGCCGCGAACGCGGCTGGGCCGCTGGATCAAGCAGATCATTCATCAGCGAGAAGCCATCATTTCGATCAGCAACCCCGCGCTGGATGGGACGTTCAGGACGTTCCGGGCCCCGCGGCCGCCGAGAAAAGCTCCACCACGCGCAATCTCTATTCCTGATGCGATGCCGCCGGCTTCACCATAAAAGGCGAACCTTTCGCCGGCCGTTCGATAAATGGAGAGGGTGGGTGGCCGCGCCGGCGATGGAGATTGGATCGACGCGTCCGTGCTGATGCGCTTCGCCTGTGTTGTCGGGGTCACATAACCCGAGCCGAATCAGCACTATGCTGAAGGGGTATGGCCGCAAACAAGGTAACGGCGGTACACGATGCTGAACAGCTGCACCTGGAGCCGTCCATGGACGGCTCCTTTTTGTTCCTCTCATCCTGCTGTCGCTGACTTTCGACCAGGAACCAGAAGCTTCGCGATATCGAAGAGGCGGTGCAGAGGGCTGGCGACAGCAGCCCCCGCTTTGCTATGAAGCCTTCAGGCACCCGCCTTTACGCGGGTTCGCGGTCCCGTAGCTCAGCCGGATAGAGCGACGGTTTCCTAAACCGTAGGTCGCATGTTCGAGTCATGCCGGGATCGCCACAAGAAACACTTGCAGTGCAGCCACTTCTTGCATTTTAGGCGTTCTGATTTTTCTCGCTGAAATCGCCGAAAACCTAATTTGGGTGCATTTTTGGGTGCACTTCAGCTGGCCGCACCGGCCACTGGCTCAACCACGATCTCAAAGCCGATCCGCAGGGCTGGCTCGACGCCGCCGAAGAGAAGCTAACGCTCAATACACCCCGATAGAGCCCGCACCCGGCCGTTCAAACTCAAGTCAAAACTCGTCGCGGAGCGAAGTCGACCGGGAGCCCTTGTCAGCCCTCGCGCGCGATAATGTGCGCGTGGCTGGCAGGCACCACGCGCCAATTTGTTCAACGACCGCGCCTGGGATGTTAGCCATCGCGTCGGACAATCGACCCGATCGCGCTTCTGGTCGGCATACCGTCTTGCGCCCCGGCCTTCAGGCATTTCAGGGCGGCGGCCTCGCATCCGACCTCCAAGGCGTTTTGCAGCGGCGCCTGCTCGCTCAGCATCGCTGCGAACGCGCCCACAAAGGTGTCCCCGGCGCCCGTCGTGTCGACAGGGCTGATGACCGGGGAAGGCGCTCGCAGTCTGGCGGCGCCGTCGGTCAGCGCCAATGCGCCCTCAGCGCCCGCGGTCACGACGCAAGTCAGGCCGCTGGCCTGCGCCAGCCCGCGGGCCGCCGCTTCGAAATCAGACGCGTCGGCGCCTATCGTGGCGGCGGCATCAAGCGCCTCATGTTCGTTGACGAGGAGGTAGTTCGTCGCGTCAAGCAGATCCCGCAGCATGGCGGATGTCATCTGCTCCGGGACCGGCGCCAAATTCCAGATCACGGTGCCGGATGCCGATTTGGTCCGGCGTGCGACCTGCGCGAATGGCACCTCCATCTGCAACACCAGCACGGTGTCGGCGCTGAAAAGCGCCGACGGCACATCAGCGGCGCTTGCGGCCTCGTTGGCGCCGCTCGCCACAGTAATCGCATTCTCGCCGCCGAGATCGACGGTGATGAACGCGCAACCGGTCGGCTCGTCCGCCCGCACGATCAGGCTGGTGTCGACGCCATTGGCCGCGAGGTTTTGCAGTGCGCCGTCACCGAACCCGTCGTGCCCGACGCGACCGGCCATCCGGACCCTTCCCGGGCCGGCAATTCGCGCCGCGGCGACGGCCTGATTGGCCCCCTTGCCGCCACAATGCGTGGCGTAGGACGGCGCGAGCACGGTCCGGCCGGGACCGGGTATGACCGGCACCCGCGCCACCAGATCGACGTTGAGCGAACCGAAGACCAGGATCATGGGCGGCGGATTTCCTTCATCAGCCTTCCTCATCTATCACGCGAAGCTTTTCGACCCGACGGCGGACGCGGGAAGGACAGGTCAACATCGGGTTTGAACCGAAGCCAACTGAAGACGGCAAAGAGTTTCCAGACAAGGTTGGACATCATCTTCATAGCGGCTACAGCTCGCTCGAAATGAACTGCTTGAATTCGGCAGTCTGCGGTCGTGCGAACAGTTCCGATGTCGGTCCACTTTCCCAAATCTTTCCCCGGTGCATGAAAACGACCTGGTTCGCCACCTTGCGCGCGAAGCCCATCTCATGGGTGACGGTGATCATCGTCATGCCGCGTATCGCGAGATCTTCCATGACGGCGAGCACTTCTGCGGTCAGCTCGGGATCAAGCGCAGAAGTCACCTCGTCGAAAAGCATGACTTGGGGGGACAAGGCGAGCGAACGCGCATGGCGACCCGTTGCTGCTGTCCTCCGGACAACTGCTCGGGATAAGAATTGATCTTGTCGGTCAGCCCGACGAGGCGCAGCACCTCGGCAGCCTTCGTCTGCGCGGCGTCCCTTGGCTGCTTTTTCACCAAGGTCAGCGCCAACGTGATATTCCGCTCCACCGTGAGATGCGGGAATAGGTTGTAGCCCTGAAAAACCATGCCGACATCGTGGCGCAACTGCGCCCGTGCGACCCTGCCGGGCCGGCCGACTTCGTGGCCGCAAACTTCGATCTTGCCGGCCTGGATGGTCTCGAGTCTGCGATGCAACGCAGCAGCGTGCTCTTGCCGGATCCGCTCCGGCCGATGATGGCCACGGTCTGGCCACGCGCCACGTCGAGGCTCACGCCGTCCAGGACGCGCAACGTCCCGAACTCTTTCACCACTCCCGTAACCTGCACGACGGTGGCGCTAGTGGCTGGCGCTGCCTGCATTAGCTCTCCTTTCGAGGAAACGGCTGGCCAGCGACAGCGGGTAGCACATCGCAAAATAGATTGCGGCCACGAGACAGAAGATGATGAAGGGCTCGAAGGTCGAGTTGTTAGCAATACGGAACCACGAACGAAGCGGCAAGT
>CAVPOL010000040.1:0-49102 GCA_963706975.1 uncultured Alphaproteobacteria bacterium | reverse complement strand
GGGCGGTGCGGCTTCTTTCCGGATGGAGTTGATGGAGGCCCGTCACCTCGGCCGGACGATCTCCGCAACCACAAGCCCAGGCAAACTTCGTCAATCCGCTGCAGCCCGCATGATGGGTGGAGCGCAACGATACCCATCACGAGACGAGCACGAGATCCGGCGAACGCTATCAGGAAGTGAAGGTGGTGATGGGTTTCGCGGGGGTTCAACCCCATCCTGCGGTCTCTGAGGTCTTGCGTTACAAGCGGTCGACGGGTCAGAATCCGCGATCCGATCACGCGATCAACCCGCGCGACCAGTGCTGGATTGAGTTCGATGCCGAGGGTCCTGGGTCTCTTCAGATTGATCACCAGCTCGAATACAGTGGGGCGCTCAATCGGGTAAATCGGCAGGCTTCTCTCCCTTCAAACCGCGGTCGGCGAAGTAAGCGAGCCGCCGATAGGATTCGACAAGCCTCGGTCCATACGAAAGCAGTGCGCCGGCCTCCGCAAAATCTGCCCAACCCGAGATAACGGGGATGCGGCGGGCATTGGCGAAATCGACGATCTGCCTACGATTTGAGAATGTGATCGGATCGGGAAATACAACCAGCGCCTGCGGCGGGTCGGCCGCCATGCTCGCGTAAGCGCCGCTCAATTCCTGCAGGTTCGGTACCGGAAAGTACTGGATGGCGATGCCGAGCCTTTTTGCCATTTCCATGGAGTTGCTTCGCTCCAGTTCTTCACCGGCATGCGTCGGGCTGGCGAGGATCGCAACACGGCCGATCTGCGGCATGATTTCACGGAGCAGCTCGAGCCGCTTTCCATTCAACTCGGCAGACAGCAAAGTGATGCCGGTCATGTTGCGGCCCGGCCGGGAAAGGCTGTCGGCGATGCCTGCGAGCACTGGATCGGCGCTGAACACGTAGACCACCGGCACCGAGGCGCTGACCTTCAGAAGCTGGCGGGTGGCCGTGCCTTGCGTGGCAATCACATTGACCTGCTGGGCGGCCAATTCGTCGGCCAGCGCCGGAACCCGGCCAATATCGCCATCGGCATAGCGCGCGACGATCGAGAGATTGCGTCCGTCGACGTAGCCTTGAGCCGCAAGTCCGCCGCGGAGCGCGTCGTAGAAACGGACTCATGTCGGCGGCGGGTGCGGTGGTGAGCCACCCGATACGCGAGGGCCGGGGATGCTGCGCGCCGCTCGCACGCGGCCAGGTCGCCCGCAGCAGCACCGAGAAGCGTGATGAAGTCGTGCCGTCTCATCTTGAGTTCCCGCCAAAAGCGCCTCGTCGATGTCCGGACCCTAGCACCTTGCAACAGGGGGGCGAATGGAAAAGGTAACTGATCGATCCGGACTCCGCGACGCATCCGGGCCCGGTCGCGGTGCTCGCGCGCATGTGATAGCATCACCGTCATGAGCAACCGCATCCTCGTCCTCTACGGCTCCTACCGCTCCGACCGGATGGGCATCCGGCTGGCGCACTTCGTCGTCGAGGGTTTTCGCGCGCGCGGCGACGATGTCGAACTGATCGATGCCAAAGAGGTCGGGCTGCCGATGCTCGACCGCATGTACAAGGAATATCCGAAAGGCGCAGCGCCGGCGGCGCTGGAAACCTCGCAGGGAAAATCCGCGACGCCGACGGCTTCGTCTTCGTCACCGGCGAATATAATTGGGGCATGCAGCCGGGGCTGAAAAACCTCACCGACCATTTCCTCGAGGAATGGTTCTGGCGGCCGGCGGCGATTGTCAGCTATTCGGCCGGCCGCTTTGCCGGGCGCGCGCCGCGATTGCCTGGCACGGCACGCTGTCCGAGATGGGCATGGTGGTGATCTCGTCCACGATCTCCGCCGGGCCGATCGGGCAGACGCTGTCGGAGGAGGCAAGCCGATCGGCGAGGGCGGCAAGGCGCTGGCGAACGCGTTTCCACGGTTCGCCGACGATCTCGTCTGGTGGATGGAAGCGGCGAAGGCGCAGCGGGCGCGCAAGCAGCCGCCGTATTGAGATTGGACGGGCCGTCGGGGCGACTACAGCCTGTCGTCCACGAGCGCGATCCGCAGTCGACGGTTGGGGGGGCGAGGGGTCGAGCGCTGCTGGGTTTGCCCGCCGCGTCGATTTCCTGCCAGGGCAGTGCGACCCACGTTTTGTCGGGCTGCGGCGCGTCGGCGATGCAGCCGCTGGCGCCGATTTGCCCTGCTCTTCAGGGCAGCAGGACATTGCCAGCAGGGCAGTCCGCAGTGCAGCCAGCATGGCCAGCGAGCCCAGCATGATTGCGGTTCCCCTTCGCATCACATCCCTCCGTTTTCGATGCGCGCCATTTCCGGCAAGCGATTGTGGTGATTTCTTCGCCGAGTTAGATCCGCGCCATGGCCGTCGTTAACGAAAGGCAAACGCCGCGCATCGGGCCGAGCTATCCTGTGCTATGTTGCCGCCTGCGACCCGCCTTTTTCGACGTGGAGTCCTTCGTTCCATGAGCCTGTTCGACCATGCCTTCGACCCCGCGCGCGAGGCGGCCCTTGTCACCGGGGCAGGAAACGGCATCGGCCGCGCCATCGCGCAGGCGCTGGTCGGCGAGGGCGTGCGGACCGTGTTTGCCGACATCAGCGAGGAGAAGGTCGCAGCGGCAATAAGTTTCCTCGCCGCGGCCGGAGCTGGCTGTGCCCTGGATCGGCGATCTCGCCAGCCGCGCAGGCTGCGATGCGCTGCTGGCGCATGCACGGTCGGCGCTTGGGCGGGTGACGCACTTCGTGCACTCGGCGTCGCCGCCGCGGCGCGAAAACGATCACGTGTTGGCGGTCACGACGAGACCTGGGCAGCAGATGCACGCGGTCAATCTCGACGCCGGCTTTCATCTCGCGCGCGAACTGGCGCGGCCCGCTGATCGCGGCCAGCGAGCCCGGCTCGTTCCTGTCCTGACCTCGCTGCACGCCGGCACGCCGCGCAATCTGCCGCATTACTCGACGCCGAAGGCGGCGCTGGCGATGCTGGTGAAGGAATTGGCCAGGACGCTTAGGCCGCTACGGCATCCGCGTCAACGCGCTGGTGCCCGGCGCCATCGCGGCCGGCGGCTTTGTCGCCGATCCGTCGCTGGCAAGACATATTCCGCTCGGCCGGCTCGGGCGAGGCGAAGATCTCGCGCCGATGGCGCTGGCGGTGCTGTCGAACAGCTGTCGGCCTATGTCACGGGAGCCGCTTTCGTGGTCGACGGCGGCCTGTCGCTGACGAACTGGTTCGAGCCGCCGGAGCTGGAGGATAGGTGAACAGGCGTCACCGGGAGCCGCGGCGCCGACTCCCGTATTAGGCGTCGCTCCATCCGGGCTTCGGTTGCTGTTATCTGTTGGGAACACCATATCGCAGGCATCATCGACGAGAGGGAGATCGACATGGACGGTTTCGACGGAACGCGCAGTGCTGGCCGGGGGCTGTTTTTGGGGCGTGCAGGATCTGATCCGCCGCTATCCGGCGTGATTTCGACCCGGGTCGGCTACACCGGCGGCGAAGTGCCGAATGCCACCTATCGCAACCACGGCAACGCATGCCGAGGCGATCGAGATCATCTTCGATCCCAGCGTGATCAGCTTTCGAAAGCTGCTGGAGTTCTTCTTCCAGATTCACGACCCCTCTACCCTGAACCGCCAGGGCAACGATATCGGCACGAGCTATCGCTCCGCGATCTTCTTCACCAGCGACGAGCAGAAGCGGGTCGCGGAAGACACCATCGCCGATGTCGATGCGTCAGGCATCTGGCCGGGCAAGGTGGTCACCGAGGTCGCTCCGGCAGGCCCGTTCTGGGAAGCCGAGCCCGAGCATCAGGATTATCTCGAAAAATATCCCGACGGATACACCTGCCACTTCATCCGTCCGAACTGGGTGCTGCCGCACCGGGCGGAAACCGCCCAGGCGATGGCGGGCGGGACACGCTAGCTTGAATGGGCTCTTGCCGGTGGCTGCCCCTCGAACGCAGCATCATCGCTTGTCCGAGAGGTTGCGCTGCGATTCCGTTGCGGCTAGCCTTGGCGCCAAATTCAGGGAGGCGGCGATGCGCTATGGTCTGTTGGTTGCTGGATTGGTTGTGCTTGCGACGCCTGTTCATGCCGAGCCCCGCTCGCAATATGTGACCATGGTCCTGCAGGCTTTCGCCGCCAAGGTGGAGTGCCCCGGGACCGATGTCGTCCATCAGGATCTGGTGCAGAAGTCCCAGGACATGCATCTGCCGGCGGAAACCACCGAGCAGGTGCGAAAGGCCATCGCCTTCCTGCATACGGGTGGAAAGATGGGCGAGCGCGGGGACGACGTATTGATGTCGGAAATAGCGGTCGCGACACGGTCGACGGACCTCGACCAGAGACGCCTCGGCATGACGGTCTGGTGCGAGACACAGAAGCCGAGGCTTGCCGGATTTGTTCGCATCAAGAACTAGGATCGTGGCCCGGGAGCAGCGGCACCGCAACACAATGCCGCGTTTTTCTTGCCTGCGCGACAATCGGCGTTTGGCCGGCGGGCCAGGGGGAGCTATGCTGACCGTCCTTGAGAACTGAACCAGAAGGCAGGAGCCGGCCGAGACGTTTGCCGAAGCGAGGCAGCATCCATGATGACGTTACCGGAACTGGCTGCCGACGCGCTGGAAGAATTTCTGCGTTCCTATATGCGTCGCCGGTTCGGGCCTGGGCAGAGCCTCGTGGAGATGGTGCCGGCCGCCGCCCGCGTCGCGCTCGAATGCATAGGCAACAGCGACGCGCTCTACCACAATGTCGAGCATACCCTGCTGGTCACGCTGGCCGGGCACGATATCCTGCGCGGCCGCGCGTTGCACAGTCCGATGAGCGCGGATGAATACGCCAATGTCATCCTTGCCTGCCTTGCCCATGACATCGGTTACGTCCGCGGTCTTTTCAAAGATGACGACGCCGACGGTTTTGTGATCGATGCGACCGGCGGGAAGGTCATGTTGCCGCGCGGTTCCTCCGATGCCGCCTTGATGGCTCACCATGTCGACCGCTCCAAGCTTTATGTGATGCGAGCGGGTCACTGCTCCGTTTGACAAGCAGCGCATTGCCGATGCGATCGAAGGCACAAGGTTTCCGCCGCTGGCCGGCCAGCAATATGACGAGACGGCGTCGATCGTCCGGGCGGCGGATTTCATCGGGCAACTCGGCGATCCCAACTACATCCGGAAGGCGAACGCGCTCTACCATGAGTTCGAGGAAGTCGGCATGAATCGCCAGCTCGGCTATGACTTGCCGGCCGACATCGTCAATCGCTACCCGCAATTCTACTGGAACAGCGTGGCGCCCCAGATCCAGACCGAGATCCGCTATCTCAACATGACGGCGAGCGGACGGCAGTGGATCGCGAGCCTCTACGGCAACGTGTTCCGCGCCGAACGGGAGATCGCGCTTTCCGGTCCGCAGCAGTAGCGCGACGCCGGAGCCGTCGCGCCAGCATCCGGAATCACAGATCGGCATCGCTGCCCATCCTTCGAGACGGCCACTTCGTGGCCTCCTCAGGATGAGGTCAACTTGCTGAAACACAACAACCTCATGCTGAGGAGCGAGCGACGCGAGCGTCTCGAAGCATGGGCAGCAAGCGACCCACGCGGTCGCCAGTACTACTAGCTAGCGCAACGGCATCGGCGGCCGCACCACCGGCTCGCCATCCGGCTCGGTCGCCGCTTGTGGCGGGGGCGGCGCAGGCTGCCATGAGGCGGCAGGCGGAGCTGCCAGCGGCATCGGCGGCGGTGCGGCGGCTTGCGCGGGCGCATAGGCCGGCATCGGCCGGTGCGGCGGCGCCGCGGCCAGACGTGGC
Source organism: uncultured Alphaproteobacteria bacterium (assembly GCA_963706975.1). Lineage (GTDB taxonomy): Bacteria > Pseudomonadota > Alphaproteobacteria > Rhizobiales > Xanthobacteraceae > Bradyrhizobium. Next base: position 43,315 of record CAVPOL010000040.1, on the reverse strand, counting down.
GGCGGCGATATCCTTGGCCTGGGATTTGCTGCTGAAGGCCTGGCCTCGGAGAGTTTTGTCTCGACCGGTTTGGCGACCGCCATGGCCTGCTGGCTGGCCCGGAGTTCGGCGATGCTGGCCTTGAGCTCAGCGAGCTGCTGCGCCATCGCGGCAAGGTCGCGCGCCATCGACTGCAGCTGCGTCGCATCGGAAGCGGGCGCCGTTGCCGGCAGTGCGGCGCTCTCCGTGGGCGGGGCCGGCGCTGTGACTTGCGGCGCCGGATCCGCGGCGGCTGCTTGAACGGCAGCCGCAACCGGTTGCTCGTCGGGGCCGGTGCTGTCCGTTGGCGAAGCGCTGAGCGCGAAGGCGGGCGTCCAGTGCGAGATCATCTGCCTGGCGGCACCGCCGTATTGCTGCCAGCCTGCGGCGGCAGCGGCGCTGCACAGGGTAAGCACGAGCATGACGGCGCCTTTCGTCCATTTGCCGATCGGCCTCGGCTCGGCCGCGGTGTCATTCGCGAAGCGGAGATCACCGACCGCGGTCGCGCGAAAAGTGGTGTCGACCGCGGGCGCTGCGGCCGATGCCGCAGCCGGCGGCCGATCCGCGGCGGCGCTCCGGCTGTCCTTCGTGATGTCCGCGAGCACCTTGTCGGCCCATGCGACGGGCACGGTTTCCGGCGGGATTGCAAAGGTGTCATGCGGATCGGATTCGTTCAGCTTCGACATGGAATGCATTGGCGCTCCGTGGCTCGGTCCATGCCACCCGTTTGCGGGTGAGCGGCGGATGTGAGGCAATTTCGGTGCCCTGTTTGCGCCCAGAGTCCAGCCGGGTTTGACCAAAGCAAGGCGGTGCCATGGTGAGGTTGGGGCCACTGCTGTGGCCGCTTTGCGGGAACCCGAAACGGGCCGTTGGCTGCGGAACGAGACCTCCGGTTCCGAGGTTTTAGGGGATGCTGCGGGCATGATGGAGGAACCGGTTCCCGCGGTTCCGACCGACGAACAGGGAGAACGAGATGATTTCCCAGACCCAAATCCACACCATCGCGCGCCGGATGCTCGAGCAGCATGGCTCCACAGCGATCGCGGAGGCAGCGCGCCATGCCGTGGCGTGCGAAAGCAGGGGCGAGGCGGACGAAGCCAGAGAGTGGCGTAGTATCGAGAACGCCATGAAGATGATGCGCGGACCGCATCAGAGCTGAACCGGCGATTGCAATTGGCGGCGATTCCGGGAACTGTGCCGCGCGTCGGAATTCAACGACGTGATGGAGAGACGTGTCCCATGGCCTTTTCGCTCTACGACGCCACCGTCGCCAATTATCTGCAGATCCTCGGCGCGGTCGACGGTCTCATGACCAAGAGCCTGGCGCATTTTCACGACAAGGGCATCGATCCGGCCGAGGTGGTCGAGGCCCGGCTCGCCAGCGACATGCTGCCGTTCCAGTTCCAGGTCTCTCGGTGGCGCATCATTCGCGCGGCGCCATGGAGGCGGCGAAGACCGGCGTGTTCCTGCCGCCATCGGGCAACCCCGACCTCGATTTTGCTGCACTGCAGGCGCTGGTGACGGACGCGCGAAACGAACTGTCGGCGCTGACATCAGAGGCGGTCGACGCGCTGCTCGGCCGCGACGTCGTCTTCAAGCTCGGCGAGCGCGCGCTGCCGTTCACCGCGGAAGGATTTTTGATGTCGTTCTCGCTGCCGAATTTTTTCTTTCACGCCACCACGGCCTACGACATTTTACGCCACATGGGCGCGCCGCTGGGAAAGCGCGATTTCATGGGGCGGTTGAAGCTGAAGGGGTGAGGCTACGCCCTCGTCACGCTTTCGACCTCGCCAATTCCCTGCCGCGCTCCGCGAGCTTCACCATCACCTGCAGCGCCTGATTGGTCGGCGTCGGAATGCCCAGCTCCGCGCCCCTGCGCACCACGTAACCGTTGAGAAAATCGATCTCGCTGGGTTTTCCGCGCGCCAGATCCTGGGCGGTGGACGAGGTCTGGTTCGGCATTGCGGTCGGGATTTTCAGGATCTGCTCGGCGAGGTTTTCGGGGATCGCCACGCCGCAGGCGCGGGCGACGTCGGTGGCTTCCCGCACCGCTGACGTGACGACGTCGCGGGCGCCCAGAACTTCCAGCATCGGCCCATAGGAAATGCCCGCCACCGCCGACAGCGCGTTGAAGGCGCAGTTGATGATCAGCTTGCTCCACAAGGTCGTCTCGATATCGGCGGCGATCGTGGTTTTTATGCCGGCAGCCAGCAGCGTCTGCGCCAGCGCGTCGCTCGCAGGCGAGGCGCCGATCGCCAGATCCCCGCCGCCGTGATGCCTGACATGGCCGGGCCCGGCCATTGCGCTGCCGACATAGACGACGACCGGAATGACGGGGTGGCCGGTGACGGCGCCGAGCCGCTGTGCATTGTCGACGCCGTTCTGCAAGGAGAGCATGACCGTGTCTGGCCGCAGCCGTCCGGCCAGCGAACGGCCGGCGGCTTCGGTATCGGCCGACTTGACGCACACCAGCACCAGGTCCGGTGCGACGAGCGCGGCGGTATCGGTCGCGGCATTGGCCGGCAGATGGCCCCTGAAATCCCTGATGTCCAGCAGCAGGCCCTGCGCATTGATGGCGTCGACGTGCGGCTGTCGGCCGATGAAGATGACGTCGTGGCCTGCCTTCAGCAGCAGGCCGCCATAATAGCATCCGACGGCTCCGGCGCCGATGACGGCGATTTGCATGGTTGGCTCCTGTCTGAGACCGATGCGGTTGGGGGTAGCTGATCCCCGGCGATGCCGCAATCCGCGGCCTCGCGCCTCAATTTGCTCGACGGATTTGAACCAGGTGGCGTTGAGTGCATTGGCAACGGCGTGCGACAAGCAACGCGACAAGGAGGCCCGCGGTGCGCAGGCTCGAAAATCAGAGTTTTCTGCTGTTGCTTGTCGCCATCACGCTGGCGTTTGGCTGGGTCCTGGCACCGTTCTATGGCGCCATTCTCTGGGCCGTCGTCGTCGCCGTGACCTTTGCGCCGCTGTACCGGAGATTGCAGGCCCGGATGGGCGGACGACCGAATCTCGCCGCCGCGGCGACGGTGCTGATCGTGATTGCGATGGTGCTTCTCCCGCTGGCCTTGATCGCGGCGTCCCTGCTGCAGGAAGCCTCCGGCCTTTATGCCAGGTTCCAGTCCGGCGAGTACAACCTTGCCGCCTTCACCCGGCGGATGTTCGACGCCCTGCCGGCTTGGGTGACCGGGCTGCTGGATCGCTTCAACCTGACGGATTTCACCAAGGTTCGCGACAGCGTGGCGGCCGGGCTCGCGAAGGGCGGCCAGGCGGTGGCCCCGCAGGCGCTGAGCGTGGGCATCAACACCTTCGACTTCGTGATCGGCCTCGGCATCATGCTGTATCTGCTGTTCTTCCTGCTGCGCGACGGCAAGGCGCTGGCCGGGCGAATCAAGCAGGCGGTGCCGCTGCGCGCCGGCCAGAAGACCGCGTTGTTCGCGAGGTTCACCGATGTCCTCCGCGCCACGGTGAAGGGCAGCATCCTGGTCGCGATCGCGCAGGGCGTGCTGGGAGGGCTCGCGTTCTGGTTTCTGGGAATTCACGCCGCGCTGCTGTGGGCGGTGTTGATGGCCTTCCTGTCGCTGGTGCCGGCGGTCGGAGCCGGGCTGGTCTGGGGACCCGTGGCGATCTATCTGCTGGCCACCGGCGCCGTGTGGCAGGGCATCAGCCTGATCCTGTACGGCGTGCTGGTGATCGGACTGGTGGACAATCTGTTGCGTCCGTTCCTGATCGGCAAGGACACCAAGCTGCCGGACTATGTCGTGCTGATTTCCACACTGGGCGGCATCCAGGTGTTCGGCCTCAACGGCTTCGTCATCGGACCTCTGATCGCGGCGATGTTCATGGTGACTTGGGAGATCTTTTCCGCATCGAGGGAGGCGTCGCCGGAGTCGGGAACGTAGTTCGAAGTTTGGGTTGAGCCCTTGCGAAACCCATCGAACCATCAGTGGCAATGCAGGGAGAGCACGGAGGTGTCCGGCCGCAGCCGCCCGGCCAGCGAACGGCCGGCGGCTTCGGTATCGGCCGACTTGACGCACACCAGCACCAGGTCCGGTGCGCCGAGCGCGGCGGTATCGGTCGCGGCTTTCGCCGGCAGGTGGTCTCTGAAATCCCTGATGTCCAGCAGCAGGCCGTTTGTGTTGATGGCGTCGACATGCGGCTGCCGGCCGATGAAGGTGACGTCGTGGCCAGCGCTGCAGCAGCAGCCCGCCATAATAGCATCCGACGGCTCCGGCGCCGATGACGGCGATTTGCATGGTTGGCTCCTGTCCGCCCGCGTAATAGCATACCCAAAAATTCGTTCAGGGAGAGCAAGCATGAACAAGCCCGTGCCCGTCAACCCGCCAAACCTTCGCTCGACCATCGTCGCGGCCTCCGCGATGCCCTGGCAGAAAACCGATTTCGACGGCATCGAGATGAAGATCCTGTACCAGGACGCCGAGGGGCGCTCGACCATCCTGTTCAGGATGGCGCCGGGTGCCGTGGTGCCGCTGCACGAGCACACCGCGCTGGAACAGACGTTCATGCTCGAGGGCTCGCTGGAGGACGCCGAGGGGCGCTGCGGCGCCGGCGATTTTGTCTGGCGGCCGGGCGGCAACATCCATGTCGCGCATGCGCCCAACGGGGCAATGTTCCTCTCGATCTTCAATCGCCCGAACCGGTTTTTCGACGGCACGAAGTTTTTTACGGCCGCCGAGGAACACAGCCAACCTCAGGCCTCATCCTGAGGAGCGCGCCCTTGCGCGCGTCTCGAAGGATGGCAACAGGCAGTGTGCTAGATGGTTCGAGAGGCACGCTGGCAGCGCAATGGCGCTGCCAACGTGCTCCTCACCATGAGGGGATTGAACGTGCTGCTCGCTAGCCACCGCTCGCACAGAGGAACCTTCCCCATGATCATCGATTCCCAGGTCCATGCCTACGAGGCCAACACGCCAAGACGGCCCTGGGCCAGCGTGCCGAACTGGCCCGATCACGTCACCGGCGACGAGATGGTGGCGGCGATGGACAGGGTCGGCGTCGACGGCGCCATCTTCATCTCGTCGTTTTCGATGTACCGCTATGACGCGAGCTATGCGGTGGAGGTGCAGCGTGCCCATCCCGGCCGAATGGCGATCGTAAAGCCGGTCGATCCTGATAACCCTGACGTGGCCGATGTCGTCGCCGACTGGAAGAACACGCCGGGCGCGGTCGGCATCCGCATCATGCTGACGAAGGAGAACGGGCGCGCGCCCGGCCACCCCGGCCTCGACCGCATCGCGCGCGCGGCTGACCGACACGATTTTCCGGTCAACCTGTTGTGCTGGGACAATCTCGACGCCGGCACCGCCTTGATCGACCGCCATCCCGACACGCGCTTCATCATCGACCATCTCGGCATCCTGCAGCCGCGCAGCCCGCCGGCGCCGCCAAACCCCTGGGCCGATCTGCCAAAGGTGCTGGAACTGGCGAGGCGCAAGAACGTGGTGATCAAGGTCAGCGGCGCCTGCACGCTGTCGCGCGAGCCTTATCCTTTCCCGGATATCTGGGATCCGCTGGCGCGCGTGTTCGATGCCTGGGGGTTTGAGCGTTGCCTGTGGGGCACCGACTGGACCCGCGCGTTTGTGGTGGTCAATTACGAGCAGGCGGTGGAGCCCTTTCGCATGACGGAGCGGCTGAGCGACAGCGAGCGGGCGATGCTGATGGGCGGCGCCTGTGCGAAGGCTTATGGGTGGAAGCCGAACAGGGGTTAGTCGCCCCAAACCAAAAATATTGAAAACGAGCCCATGCAAAGGCGGCCTTACTCCCCTCCTCCACGCGCACTTGCGCGTGGCGGGGTCGAGACGAGCGAAGCTCGCTCTTAGGGGTTGGGGGTGGGGGTCGCGCGGCATTCACCGAAGCAAACGGTTCCCGCCGATAGACCCCCCACCCCCGACCCCTCCCCACCGCTTCGCGGGAGGAGGGGAGAAGAAATCCCTTGTGGCGCAATCATCACACTCCAATGAAATCGCGCGGTCCGGGCCGCGTCTGGTCGGCTGCGGCCACGGTTCAGCCCTCATTGAGTTCCTGCCATTGGCGCGGGTGTTGGTTGGGGGCACAGATTGGAGATGCGTGATGTCTTCCATCGCCTGTGCCGTTGCTTCGAGTGTCGAGAGTAAAGCAATCCGTGTTCGTGACGCGTCTCCGGTTTCGGCCGCCCGCGTCCGCAATATCATTCGACTGATTGCCGTCATGGCGGGGGCGGGGATGCTCGCGGCCTGTTCTCAAACGACGGAAGTCGCCCGGAAATCACAGACTGCCGCCGGCAGCCGACAGGCATCGCCTGGATACGATCGGACGGCGTCATCCATGATGCAAAGGCGCATCGCGTCGGTGAAGAAGTATAAGTATACCCCGGTCGCGCGGCGCAAGCATGCGGCCGGGACGGAAATCGCCTCCAACGGCGTCGCCAGCTTCTACACCGAGGGGACGAAGACCGCGAGCGGCGAAAAATTCAACACGCATGATCTGACCGCAGCCCATCCGACGCTGCCATTCGGCACACGATTGCGCGTGACCAATGTCGTGAACGGACAGGCCGTGACGGTGCGGGTCAACGACCGCGGTCCCTATATCCCCGGGCGAATTGTCGACGTCTCGCATTCCGCGGCCAGTGCGCTGGGAATGGTCGATGCGGGGATCACCAAGGTCAGGCTCGACGTGGTGCGGTAAGGAGAGCAAGAGCACCCGGGACTCTATCAACGTCATTGCGAGCGCAGCGAAGCAATCCATTGCTCGGCAAGAAAGAAAGGAGATGGATTGCTTCGCTGCGCTCGCAATGACGACCTTCAGAGGCCGTCACCGCTTCCTGCGCCAGATACCGAGCAGCGCCAGCGCCTTGGCGCGGCGCGACAGACGTTCATTGGTCAGGGCATCGAGAAATTCGGCAATGCGCGGCGATTTTGCCACCGTATAGATGGTGAGCCCCGCGATAGCAGCCCCCGTTACGGCGAAGTAAAGCGCCTTCATTGCGAGAGGATGATGGGTTGCGGCGATCAGGCTGCTCATGCCGAGAAAGCCCGTGGTGGTGGTGCCGATCAGGCCGATCATCGTGACCACGGTGAGCCGGAGGAAGATGTTGGACTGGCGGCGCAGCAGGTCGCTGTCGAGATAGGCGCCCATGTCCTTCAGCTCTTCGCGGATATCGGCGTATTGCCGCTCGGTGCCGAGGTGTTTTACCATGACGTGGAACACGTCGCGGGTCTGCACGTGGTCGGAGACGTCGTGAAACCAGTAGCGGTGGGTGAAGCGCAGGAATATTTCGAGCAGGCTCCTGATCTCGACGCGAAAACGCCGCACCGTGTCCTGGTCCTCGATATCGAGCCGCGTGACGGTCTGCACCAGGCGGTCGGACAGCATCAGCAGCGCCGCCTTGTGCATGTGGGCGATCAGCGCCAGCAGGAAGAACTGGTGGCGGAATTGGCCCAGCACGCCACGCTCGGCATCGGTGAAGACCGGCCGCGCGGCGTCGCCGACCATGACGAAGGCGTGGTCGCAGCACATCACGCGGGTGGTCAACCCGCTGCCTGTGCGGGCCTCGTCGAAATAGCGGTCGTAGCAATGGTTTTGCTCGAAATCCCCGAGATAGCGCTGCGAGAACGGCAGCGTGTCGCGGTCGCCGGGCCCGACGGTGTAGGCAAGCCGCGCATAGTCTGCCCGCGTGAGTTGCTCCGGACGGTCGACGGCGAGGTAGGCCATCAACGGCATGCGGTAATATTCGAGGTGGCGGAAGCGCAGCGCGCCGGCCTCTTCGGTGTGATGGGCGGCCATCGGGCTCAGCAGGTATTGCCAGTGCGCGGCGAGGTTCGGCGCCCGTTCGCGGCACACCGAGGCCAGATATTGCTTGCGGTCTTCGTAATCGGAGGCCGCAAGCACGCGGCCGTCCGCGGCCAGCCATTCCACCTTGCGCGGGCAGTTCAGGCCATCGCCATGCGCGTCCCAGCCGGCCGGATAGGCGCGGCCGAAGCGATGCAGCATCTCCTGCGCGACATCGAGCGCGATGTTCGCGCTTGAAATCTCGACCGCGAGAATGACGAGGTCGACGTCATAGAAAAAGTAGAGATCGGCATGCCGGACATCGAACACGACAGCCGCGTCGCGCCCGGGCAGGGCGACGCGCACTTTTGCCACGTCGGTCCGGCGGTACACCTTGATCGGCGATTCGCCGTAGGACGCCATCGAGCGGCGCTTGGCGCCTTCGCCATAGAGCAGGCGCTGCACATAGGGCAGGAACGTCACGAACTCGCGATAGTGCCGTTCCTGAAAACCGTCGGGATCGGCGCAGAATTCATCGTCCACTTCCTTCCAGACCCGGCTCTGGTCCTTCTCCAAAAACTCCCAATGACGATGGATCTTGGAGGATTCCGTCAACGGCAAAAGCTGCAGCGGCCAGATCAGGATCTGGTGGAAGGCGCGCACCAGCGGCATGGAGTCCGTCGAGTCCGACGCCGGGCGCGGCTGGGAGACTGGCTCACCGAGCGGTTGCGGCGCCATGCAAATCCCTCGACATTTTCAGGCGACGCTCCTCGATGTTGCGCCCACGGCTCTTGCCCCGGATGGAGTATGCCTCGAAAACCCGATCGCGCCTATCCGTAAAGCGGATCGATGAAGGGGTGCGACACGGGCTGCAACCCTATCCAATCAATCTGTCGTAGTCGGCGTGCGAGCCGATCCAGAACCACAGATAGCCGCCATCCACGTCAACGGCGAGGGCACGGTAGCGTAACCCGATCCGGACGGACCAGTAACGTCCAACTTTCTTGAACTGCAGCGATGGATGGCGCGGATCGCGTTTCAGAAGGTCATAGTTGGCGCCGGCCAGCTTTTGAACGGAAGGCGGCAGCGCCTCGTAGGCGGCCCAGAATTTCGTGAAGCGAAATGCCTCACAAGTCGCGCGAACGCCCGGCGCGGTGCGCGGCGAGAGCTTCTTCCGCATGCGCATCAAGCTTGCCGGCGCTGATGTCCTGCTCGATCGCGGTGTCGAATTGCCGGGCGTCGTAGGCTTCGAACCAGGCACGAAAACGCGCCAACTCGCGCGGGGCAAGCTGCTCGACGGCTTTCTCGACGTCCTCGGCGGTGGTCATGTCAGCAATCTAGCATTTGTGCCGGTTGCGGAAAAGGGCAGTCCGTCGGGCACAAGCGGCGAATGACGCTCCGCTACTTCGCTCTGCCGGCTTCCCCTTGACATGTCGGCGCTCCGCCGTCGGAATGGCGAGTAGCGCATAAAGCGCGCGTCGCGGTGTCGCACCCGGCGCATCAAGAACAATGCGGGAGGATTTTGCGAATGTTTCGCCATGTCAGAAATCTTGCGCTTGCCGCACTTGCGGCGGCGAGCCTGCTCGGTGCCGGAAGCGCCGAGGCGGCCTTTCCGGAGCGGCCGATCACGCTGATCGTGCCGTGGGCCGCCGGCGGCGGCACCGACGCGGTCGCGCGCCAGATCGCCAACATGCTGGAACGCGATCTCAAGCAGCCGGTGAACGTCGTGAACCGCACCGGCGGGTCCGGCGTGGTCGGCCACCAGGCGATCGCGTCAGCAGTACCTGATGGTTACACGTTCGGTCTCATCACGCTCGAGATCAACCTGATGCACTGGGTGGGGCTCACCGATCTCACCTGGGAAAAGTATACGCCGATCGCGCTGGTCAACCAGGACCCCGCCGCGATCCACGTCAAGGCGGATAGCCCTTACAGGAACGTCAAGGAGCTGTTCGCGCATATCAAGGCGAACCCGAACAAGGTGGTGGCCTCGGGCACCGGACAGGGCGGCAGCTGGCATGTCGCGCTCGCCGGGCTGATGCAGGCCGACGGCGTTTCGCCCGGCTCGATCCGCTGGGTGCCGTCCACGGGGGCGGCGACCGCGCTGACGGATCTCGCGGCCGGCGGCGTCGATTTCGTCGCCTGCTCGATGCCGGAAGCCGAGGCGCTGATCAAGGCGGGGCGTGTCCGCAGCCTGGTGTTCTTCTCGCCAAAACGCGCGCCGAATTTTCCTGATGTGCCGACCACCGAGGAGGCGACGGGCCACAAGTGGCACAAGGGCGTGTGGCGCGGCTTTGCGGCGCCAAAAGGCCTGCCGCAGGAGATTGCCACGCAGTACGAGACCGCGATCAAGAAAATCTGGGACAGCGCAGAATTCAAGGAGTTCATGAACCGGCGCGGCTTCGACATGATCTATCTGGATTCGGCCGGTTTTGCGGAGTTCATGAAGGCCGACAACGAGGGCAACGGCCAGGCGCTGAAGTCGCTCGGGCTGGCGAAGTGAGGGGATGAAGGGAGGAGGGCGGATTACGCTTTGCTAATCCGCCCTGCGCGCTGCGAACTAAGAAGCCCCATTTTCTTGAAATTCAGAGTCACGCCTTCTCTGCGAATTGTTTCTGTCTTTCCTTCAGCCGCAGCGGTTCGACATCTCGCATAAAGTAAGAATCGCAGAAGAATTTCATGAAAGTAGTTTCCTTCAACGTCACCTTGACGCCTTCGAAGTTGCCTGTCTCGTAGCTATCGCAGAGATTTGCCAGTTCGTTAGCTTCATCGAGTTTAGGAAACATGCCGCTTATGAAGCGTAAGAAGGCGACTCGAAAAGGCTCGGTCGCTGGATACCACCCGCCATAATCGCGCATCAAGGCGCGAAGACACTGAAAGAAATTCCCAAACGCTTGAGCCTCGCATTGCCAGTGGATATCGTTGAGCGAAAGAAACGTGATTCCGCCGACATAGTAGCCGAACGCCACTTGCTGCGCTTGTTCGTCGGGACCCGGGAGTGCCAAAAAGCAGCGCTTGACTCGCTGAAGGTCTTCCTCAGTCAGCACTCGGTTTTCGCCCCAGTCAATCTTCAGGCTGGGCGATCGGGTGACAGCCATCTCCTTTCCATTTTCAAGATCGTCCATCCGTGTGTAGTAACGGTCAATTTGTTCGGGAAGGCGCCACCACCAGAACCCCATGGTGCCGATGTTGAGCGCCGTTACGAAGTGGCGCGACAGGCCCCAGCCGTAGTGCCACAGGGCCTGGGCAGGAATATTGTCGAGCAGCATGAATTCGACGTCGATCTGGTCCTTCTTGCCCGACACCGCGTTCAGCCAAATCCAATCCACGTCTTTATTCCACGCGGAAAGCGATTTCGGTCGAATCGAGTGCGAACCGCAAAGAACCCGAACGCGGATCCGCCATTTGTTCTTCAAGGGGGCGCCGTCTGCGGGGAGGGGACGCTTAAGTTCGCGTTCGACCGCAGTCCGGCTCTCATGTTCGGAAGTCATCAAACTGGGCCTTCAACCAGACAGTCCACGCGCGAACATCGTGGAGTTCACCGAGCTTTTTGAGTGAACTACCGGAGAGGATGAGTTTTCGCTTTTCCGGATTGTCGGTTGAGTTCAGGAACCACACGTAGAGCGCGGTTTCTTCGTCAGGGATATCCTCGCGGAAGGTTTCGCTCTCGGCGAGCCCGAGGCGCGCCGCCGCGAGCTTCAACAGATTATCGCAATCTTCGGGCGATACGGCGTCAGCCGGGAGGGTTAATCCATCCTCGGTCACGTCGACGTACAGTCCTGCTAACCGCTTCCCGTAAATCGAGGTTGCCAAGCTTCGCAAGCTTTCGAGAGAAGCCTTCGTGACGGTACCAGACATTAACTCGACACCAAAGAACGCCCAAAACAACTTCTTGATGTGATCTTGTGTATGTTTCCCGGGCCATGACGGTGGGACGTCTCGTTCTTCCGCAATCGCTTGTATCTGCAATAGATGACGCTTGCCGAGCTCTTCCAAAACTAGCGTAGCTAAATGGTAGGCGATGTTGCCGTGTCCGGCGGTTTGGACTGCGTGCGCCGAACTGAGAAGCGCTCGCGCGTGCGTGCAGCAGGCTTCCATCGCAGCCCTAGTTCCAGCACTCGTCCGGTACTGTTTTCGGCGGCCTGTCGGCTCGGCGGCCGAGTCTAGTGTCTTGTCGGGATTTTCAACTTCACTCGGCATTGGGGCGTGGTCTACGTCTGTGGGTCGGTGCAATACGCCTTTAATCGGATTACGTGACTGCACCGTCTCGGGCCGATCTCGCGCAGATAACGATCACCTCGCACGATGTCGTGACGAATTCACAATTCGTTCCTCGCAGCATTTCCGACGGTCGCTTTCGACCGCCGGACCTTTGTTTCTGAGCTAGTCGTCGCTGGCGAACGGGTGGGTGCCCTCCGGTTGAAATGCTCAGCTGCACCCCGTCGTGCTGCCGCACGTATCGCACTTCATGCAGGTCCCGTTCCGCACCAGCGAAAAATGCCCGCATTCGCCGCACATCTCGCCCTCATAGCCCTTGGCCTTGGCTTCGGCGCGGCGTTCCGCCTTGGAGGGCGCGGCCTGGGCCGCTGATCCTGCCTTGCTCCACTGCAGCGCTTCCAGCTTTTCGGTCGGCGACAGGTCGTGGCTAACTTCCTGCTTCAGCGCGACGGCGCCTTCGAGCGCGTCGCTGACGCGGGCGCTTGTGCCGTGCTGAGACATCGAGGTGACGTTGCCCTGAATGTTTCCCTGGCCGCGGATGTCGGTGGAGGGCTCGCTGCGCATGACCACGAGATTGTCCGTGCGCGAACGGGTCAGGCCCTTCGACAGGTACTTGTTGCTGGGCTGCTCCGGCGCCTTGCCTTCCTCGACGCCTTTGCCTATCGCGTCGAAGTTGGACTCGGAGGGGTCGACATGGGCGAGGTCGAACCGGCCCATGTAGCTGACCGCGAGTTCGCGGAACACATAGTCCAGGATCGAGGTGGCGTATTTGATGCTGTCGTTGCCCTGCACCGGGCCCGCGGGCTCGAAGCGGGTGAAGGTGAAGGCGTCGACATATTCTTCCAGCGGCACGCCGTATTGCAGACCGAGCGAAACCGCGATGGCAAAGTTGTTGATGAAGGAGCGAAGTGCCGCGCCTTCCTTGTGCATGTCGATGAAGATCTCGCCGATGCGGCCGTCGTCATATTCGCCGGTGCGCAGGTAAACCTTGTGGCCGCCGACAACCGCCTTCTGGGTATAGCCCTTGCGGCGGTCCGGCATCTTTTCGCGTTCGCGCATCACCACGATGCGCTCGACCAGGCGCTCGACGACCTTTTCCGAAAGGGCCGCGGTGCGCGCGGCCATCGGCTTGTCGTAAAACGCCTCGACGGCATCGTCTTCCTCGTCGTCCTCGCTGATCAGCTGCGAGTTCAGAGGCTGCGACAGTTTTGAGCCGTCGCGGTAGAGCGCGTTGGCTTTCAGGGCGAGCTTCCAGGACAGGAGATAAGCGGACTTGCAATCCTCCACCGTGGCGTCGTTCGGCATGTTGATGGTTTTGGAGATCGCGCCCGAGATGAACGGCTGCGAGGCCGCCATCATGCGGATGTGGCTTTCCACCGAGAGATATCGCTTGCCGATCTTGCCGCAGGGGTTGGCGCAATCGAACACGCTGTAGTGCTCGGCCTTCAGATGCGGGGCGCCTTCCACCGTCATCGCGCCGCAGATGTGCACGTTGGCGGCTTCGATCTCGCGCTTCGAAAAGCCGATCGCGGTGAGCAGGTCGAAGTTCGGCGCGGCGATGACAGCGGGATCGAGCTTCAGCGTGTCGCGCAAAAAGTCTTCGCCAAAAGTCCACTTGTTGAAGGCGAACTTGATGTCGAAGGCGGTGGGAAGGGCGGCTTCGGCCTTCTTCAGCGCTTCATCGGTAAAACCTTTTGCTTTCAACGTGGAGACGTTGATCGCGGGGGCGTTGGAGAGCGAGCCGTGGCCGACGGCATAGGCCTCGATCTCGGCGATATCGCTCTCGCGGTAGCCGAGCGCGCGCAGCGCTTCGGGGACAGCGCGGTTGATGATCTTCCAGTAGCCGCCGCCGGCGAGCTTCTTGAACTTTACCAGCGCAAAGTCGGGCTCGATGCCGGTGGTGTCGCAATCCATCACGAGGCCAATGGTGCCGGTCGGCGCCACCACGGTGGTCTGCGCATTGCGGAAACCGCTGATCTCGCCGAGCTCGAGCGCCTTGTCCCAGGCGGCTTTGGCATGTTCGACCAGATCCTGCTGCTTGCAGGAGGCGTGATCGAGCGGCACCGGGTTGACGGCGAGCCCCTCATAGCCGCGGCTTTCGCCATGGGCGGCGCGGCGGTGGTTGCGGATCACGCGGAGCATGTGGCCGGCGTTCTTCTTGTAGCCGGGGAAGGGGCCGAGCTCCTTTGCCATTTCGGCCGAGGTCGCATAGCTGACGCCGGTCATGATCGCAGTCAGGGCGCCGCACAACGCGCGGCCTTCCTTGGAGTCGTAGGACAGACCCATGGTCATCAACAGGCCGCCGATATTGGCAAAGCCGAGGCCGAGCGTGCGGAACTCGTAGGAGAGTTCGGCGATCGCTTTTGATGGAAACTGGGCCATCATCACGGAGATTTCGAGCACGATTGTCCAGAGCCGGCAGAGATGCTCGTAGGACTTGACGTCGAACTGCTTTGTCGTGGTGTTGTAGAATGTGATGAGGTTGGCCGACGCCAGGTTGCAGGCCGTGTCGTCCAAAAACATGTATTCCGAGCACGGATTCGAGGCGCGGATGTCGCCGGACGCCTTGCAGGTGTGCCAGTCGTTCATGGTGGTGTTGAAGTGCAGGCCGGGATCGGCTGACGCCCAGGCGGCGTGGCCGATCTTTTCCCAGAGGTCGCGGGCTTTAAGAGTCTTCGTCACCTTCTTGCTGGTGCGGCCGATCAGGTTCCAGTCGCCGTCGGTTTCCACCGCGCGCAAAAAGTCGTCCTTGAGCGAGACCGAGTTGTTGGAATTCTGGCCGGAGACGGTGAGATAGGCTTCCGAATCCCAATCGGTGTCGTAGATCGGGAAATCGATGTCCTTGTAACCCTGGCGGGCGAACTGGATGACGCGCTTGATCATGCCGTCGGCAACCATGGCGCGACGGGCCAGCTTGATCTCGCGGCGCAGGGCAGGGTTCTTCTCCGGGTCGAAGCAATCGTCGCCCGAGCCTTCGCAATTGACGCAGGCTTTCAGCACGGCCTTCAGGTGCCGCTGGTTCAGCTTGGAGCCGGTGACGAGGGCAGAAACCTTCTGCTCTTCCTTCACCTTCCAGTCGATATAGGTCTCGATGTCGGGGTGATCGGCGTCGACCACCACCATCTTGGCGGCGCGGCGGGTGGTGCCGCCCGACTTGATCGCGCCCGCGGCGCGGTCGCCGATCTTCAAAAAGCTCATCAGGCCGGAGGAGCGGCCGCCGCCGGACAGGCGCTCGCCTTCGCCGCGCAGCCGGGAAAAATTCGAGCCGGTGCCGGAGCCGTATTTGAACAGGCGGGCTTCGCGGACCCAGAGGTCCATGATGCCGCCCTCGTTGACGAGGTCGTCATTGACGCCCTGGATAAAACAGGCGTGCGGCTGCGGATGCTCGTAGGCCGACTTCGATTTCGTCAGTTTGCCCGTAAAAGGGTCGACGTAGTAGTGGCCCTGGCCGGGGCCATCGACGCCATAGGCCCAGTGCAGGCCGGTGTTGAACCACTGCGGCGAATTCGGCGCCACCATCTGCTTGGCGAGCATGAAGCGCAGTTCGTCGAAGAAGGCCTGCGCGTCTTCCTCGGAGGTTCCAAAATAGCCGCCCTTCCAGCCCCAATAGGTCCAGCAGCCGGCCAGCCGGTCGAACACCTGCTTTGACGAGAGCTCGCTGACATAGCGCTCGTTCTCGGGGAGAGCCGCCAGCGCCTCGGTGTCGGGCACCGAACGCCACAGGAAGGACGGCACGGTCTCTTCCTCGACCTTCTTCAGGCGGGCGGCGACGCCGGCTTTCCGAAAATACTTTTGCGCCAGCACGTCGGAGGCGACCTGCGACCAGAATTCGGGGACCTCGACATTCTCCAGCCGGAACACCACCGAGCCATCGGGGTTGCGGATCTCCGATGTCGTCAATCTGAAATCGATGCCAGCATAAGGTGACTGGCCCTGGGTGGTGTTGCGTCGCTCGATTCGCATGGTCGTGGCCCCATCTCTGTGTCCGGACCGTTTGCACGCGGCGCCGGCGGTTTTTTCCTTGGGCGAACCTGACGGGCGCAGTTTGCAACCGCGCTCCGACCGCCCGCAAGCTCAGCCGGTGGTTCCGGCCTGTTCTCTCTGCGCAGGGGCGATGCGAGCATCGGCCTGCTGTTTTAACGCCCCATTTCGCTCTTCAGGCGGGCCGTTCGGCCCTTTTTTGCCGCTCAAAAAGTCCGCCAAATTCAGGTCAAGACATCCCATCCCCCGGGCCTCTCACGGCTAACGGAATGGTCAATCTGAACCCTGTCAGGGAGCGTCCGGCGGGACTGAAAACCACCCGGCGCCGAACGATCCAAAACTAGGCCGACTCCATCGCACCCGTCAAGGACTAGTACGAGTTCCTGAATCAAATACTAAATATGGTGGAAAATAAGGAATCCAAGGCCGCCGGGCGCGCCTCGATCGGGGCCAAGTATCAGTGAGTCCTCAGGGATTCCCAAGAAGAAAAAATTGTTTCGGACGACCGTTTTCGGGCTTCACCCCGCTGTTCACAGGGCAAGTATATTTTGCGGTTTTGAGACGGTTTGGGGTTGCTCCCTGAAAACTCACGGGCCGCTACGGGGAAATCCGGCCAGCTATGCCCGCCGGCCGGTGGCCAAGGGCCGGGACAACCGGCAAGGTGCCGCCGATTCCCTGACCGAAAGCCCGTGATGACCGCCCCAAATCACACGCGCGCGCGTGCGCCCGCCACGGCCGCGGGCCTCATGTTCCTCGCCATCACCTCGGCGGGCTGGGGCATCAACTGGCCGATCAACAAATATCTGTTGAGCGAATTGCCGCCCTTCACCATGCGCGGGGTGCCGGGCGTGATCGGAGCGGGGTTGCTGGCGCTGCTGGCGCTGGCATTCCGGCAAAGCCTGCAGGTGCCGCGCGAGGTATGGCCGCGGCTGCTGGTGGCGGCGTTCTTCAACGTGGCCGCCTGGATGATGCTGATGGGGCTGGCGCTGCTCTGGCTGCCGGCCAGCGAAGCCGTGCTGATCGCCTATACGCTGCCGATCTGGGCCTCGCTGCTGGCGTGGCCGGTGCTCGGCGAGCGGCCCAACCTGTTGCGGGTGATTTCGCTGGTGATGGCGCTGGCGGGTCTCGCCGCCATCATGGGCGGCAACGGGTTTGCCGCGAGCGTGGAAAAGCTGCCGGGCATGGTGATGGCGCTTGGCGGCTCGATCGGCTTTGCCATCGGCACGGTGCTGACCAAGAAATATCCGCTCAACCTGCCGCCGTTTTCGGCCGCGGCCTGGCAGATCGGGCTCGGCAGCCTTCCGGTCGCCATCCTCGGCCTCGGTTTTGAGAACGCCGACGTCGGCAGATTGTCCAGTCTCGGCTGGATCCTGATGTTCTATTGCACGGTGATCCAGTTCTGCGTCTGCTATCTCTGCTGGTTCGCAGCGCTGGCGCGGCTGCCGGCGTCGGTGGCGGCGATCGGCACCATGGCGGTGCCCGTGATCGGCGTGGTCGCGTCCGCCATCACGCTGCACGAGCCGCTCGGCATCGTCCAGATCGCGGCCCTGGTGTTCACGCTGGCGGGCGTGGTGCTGGCGACGCGGTCGTAGGCGGCGGCTGGCCCGGATTGCCGCCGATCGCCTCGCGCACCATCCGCGCCAGCTGCGTCTTGCGATAGGGTTTTGTCAGCAGCAGCACGCCCTCGTCGAGCCGGCCATGATGCATGATCGCATCGTCGGTATAGCCGGAGGTATAGAGCACCCTGGTGCCGGGCCGCAATTCGGCGACGGCGTCGGCGAGTTCGCGGCCGGTCATGCCGCCGGGCATGATGATGTCGGTGAACAGCAGATCGAACGGTTTTCCGCTCGTGACATAGTTGAGCGCCGAGCGGCCGTCGGCGGCAGCGACGGTGCTGTAGCCGAGGCTGGTCAATTGCGCGATCGCGGAGTTGCGCACCAAAGCATCGTCCTCCACCACCAGAATGGTCTCGGTTCCGCCGGTGGCCGGCATCGCCGCTGCGCCGGCCATGTCGGTCGCGCCGAGGGCAGGCGGCAGATAAAGCCGGATCGTGGTGCCGTGACCGACCTCGCTGTAGATCCTGATGTGGCCGCCGGATTGCTTGACGAAGCCGTACACCATCGACAGCCCGAGCCCCGACCCCTTGCCGACCTCCTTGGTGGTGAAGAAGGGCTCGAACGCCTGCTCGCACAGCTCCGGCGCCATGCCGGTGCCGGTATCGCTGACGGCCAGCATGACATAGGGTCCGGGCTTAACCTCCGCATTGAGCTGCGAATAGGCTTCGTCGAGCACGACGTTGCGGGTCTCCAGCAACAGCTTGCCGCCGCCGGGCATGGCGTCGCGGGAGTTGATGGCCATGTTGAGCACGGAATTGGCGAGCTGCGAGCGGTCGATATGCGCGACCGCGACGCCCGGCTCCAGGATGGTCTCGATCTCGATCTGCTCGCCCAGCGTCGGCCGCAGCAGCTTTGCGATATCGACCACCGCGGCGTTGATGTCGACATTGCTCGGCTGCAGCGGCTGCTTGCGGGCGAACGCCAGCAAATGCTGGATCAGTTCGGCGCAGCGCTCGGCCGCCTGATCGATCAGGGCTGCGGCCGCCTGTAGCGCCGGACGGTCCTTCAGCCCCGCCACCAGTGTCTCGGTGGTGCCGGTGATGACCGTGAGCATGTTGTTGAAATCATGCGCGACGCCGCCGGTGAGCTTGCCGATGGCGTCGAGCTTCTGCGCCTGCTGCAGTTTGCGCTCGGTGTCCCGCGCCTCGGAGATGTCGTGATAGACCAGCGCCGCCCCGGTGATGGCACCGGAGGCGTCTCGCAGCGGAGAGCCGGAGACCACGAAATGCAGCAGATCGCGGCGGCCGGGGCGGCGCGAGAGCAATTCGGTGCGGTCGAATTGCTCGCCGCGCAACACCCGTACCGTCGGCATTTCATCATGCGGCAAGCGCGTAACGCCGTCGGGCCGGTACAGCTCGGCTCGCGCCCGCAACTGCTCGACATTCAGGCCCTTGCGGTAGCTTAGCATCCGCTCGGCCGCGGCATTCGACAGCACCACGGCCCCTTTGGTGTCGATCACCAGCACCGCCTCGGCCATTCCGTCGAAGGTGGCCTGCAGCACCGAGGTCGAACGGGCAAGCTCCTCATGGGCTGCCACCAGATGCGCGGTCCGCTCCGCCACCGCGGCCTCGAGCGACTGATTGGCGGCTTCGGTGGCGCGCAGCGACACCCGCAGTTCCTCGTTCGAGCGCCGCGCCTCGCGGACAAGCAGCACCGCCAGGATCAGGATCTGCACGAGGCCGGTGAGTTCGATCGCCAGCAGAATGAGGTGGGTGCGCCGCGAATCCGCGGTGCGGACCGCCAGTTGCTGTTCGGCCTCTGCGGAGAGCTCGCGGAAATTCGCCGTCACCGCCGCCATCGCGGCACGGCCGTCGCCGCCGGCGATCAGTGCCGCGATCCCGGCGCTGTCGCCGGCGGATTTGAGGCGGGCCAGTTCGTCGCTGATGGCGAGCCGCCTTGCCACCAGCGCCTTGCTGGCCTCGAGCAACCGGATTTGCCCGGCATGGCCCCCGATCGCCTTGGTCAATTCCGCGTAGGCCGGTGCGATCCGGTCCTGCACATCGCGATATTCCTTCAGGAGATTGCCGTCGACGGTCAGCGCAAAGCCGCGTGACGCGCTCTCGACGCGGCGAACCAGCAATTCGAGATCGGATAGTTTCTTCAATACCCGGAGCGTGTGATCGACCAGCGCCGCGTCGGAGCGCGATTTGACATCGAGAGCGATCGAGGCGGCGCTGATGCCCAGCAGCAGCACGACGCCGATTGCGAGGATGAGCCGCTGGGATACGGTCGAGAATGTTGGCATTTCGGGGGCTGTTTTCGAATTCTACTGGTTCGACCCGTCCGCGGACGATGCCGGCCTGGCGAGGCATTGATTGACGGCCGCCACCAGCGCGTCGGGCCTGAACGGCTTGCGCAGACAACATGCCGCGCCGAACTGGAGGGTGATGCCGAGAAAATCGGCCGAGGCCGATCCGGGATCGGCGAAGGCGTAGCCGGACATCGCGATCAACGAAATCGTGGGGGCCCGCTCGTGAAAGATCCGGATCAATTCATAGCCGCGCATGTGCGGCATGAAGATGTCGATCAGCATGACATCGAATGTGGTGGATTCGAGCGCACGCATGCCTGCCTCGCCACCGTCCGCAACGGTCACTTCGAAGCCCTGGCGGTGCAGGCAGGCCTCGATGGCCATGCAGACCATCGGATCGTCATCGACAACGAGGATACGCGGCAGGATGAACCTTTCCCATGACGCATACGAGAATTGCAGTGCAGCCGAATCATAACCCCCGGCCGATTTGATGTCGCGGGCAATTGGGCGGACGCGTCTGCACGATACCGGGCATAAGCGGTTTGCGCCGGAAGGATTTCGGGGTTAGCTCAGTCGGCAGCCGCACCGGCCAATCGCCCTTCACCCGGATTTGTTCCCTTCATGACGATCGTTGCCCGAACGGGTCGTGCCCGGATTTCGCCGCTCGGCCTGACCTGCCTCGCCGTCGCCTCGGTGGGCTGGGGCCTCAATTTTCCGATCATGAAGAACCTGTTGACCGAGTGGCCGCCGCTGTCGTCGCGCGGGCTGTGCGGGATCGTCGGCGCCGCGGCACTGGCGCTGGTCGCACTGGCGCGGCGGCAGAGCCTCATGGTGCCGCGGCCGATGTGGTCGCGGCTGCTGCTGGTATCGCTGCTGACGATCGGCGGCTGGGTCGCCTTCATGGGGCTGGCGCTGTTGTGGCTCGATGCCAGCGAGGCGGCGGTGCTCGGCATCTCGATTCCGGTGTGGGTCGCGCTTCTGGCGTGGCCAATCCTCGGCGAATGGCTGTCGCCGCTGCGCGCCGTTTCGCTGGCGATTGCGCTGATCGGCATTTCCGTCCTGATCGGCGGCAACGGCCTCGAGGCCAGCCTGGCAAAATTGCCGGGCCTGTTGTGCGCGCTGGCGGGCGCGGTCTGCGTCGCGCTCGGCACCGTGCTGACAAAACACTTTCCGCTGGCGATGCCGCCGCTGTCGCTGGCGGCGTGGACGATCGGCATCGGCTGCCTGCCGATCGCCGTGGTCGGGCTGGCCGTCGAGCAGCCGCAGTTGGCCGCGCTCTCGATGGTGGGCTGGGCGTCGATGCTCTACATGACGCTGATCCAGTTTTGCCTGAGTTACGTCTGCTGGTTCGCCGCGCTGGAGCGCCTGCCGGCGGCGACCGCGTCGATCGGCACGCTGCTGGTGCCGGTGGTCGGCGTGCTCGCGGCCGGCGCGATGCTGCACGAGCCGCTGGGTTTTCGGGAAATCACCGCGCTGGTGGTTACCCTCGGCGGCGTGGCGATGGCGCTGCGCTCATGACGAAAAGGACGGCGCACCGGGCGCCGTCCTCCGTCAAGGTTCACTTGTCCCTGCGACTTACCGAAAGCCGGCGCGCATGAACGGGCGGTGCATGGGCTGCGGGCGCGGCCCGGGACCGATTTGGGCGTGAGACCAGGGACGCCTCGGCATCGAAGCCTGCGAGGCCTGCCAATCGATGCGACGGTCGGGCAACTGCGCGACCTTCACGCACTGGAAGTTGGCGCTGCTCTTCTGGATCGGGGTCAGCGAAGTGGGGCAGGCGCAGGCGCCGGCCGCGACCTTGCCGCCGACACAGACGATACGCGGGGGCGGCGGCGTCACGCGCGGCGGCGGCGTGACGATGGTCGGAACGCGCGCCTCGTTCTGCGGCTTGCCGCTCGGCGGGTTGCGATTGTCGGGATTGGCGTTGGTCTGTGGCGAGGCGAAGTCACCATTGCAATGGATGGTGATGCTCTTCCAGCCGGTCTGCGGCGCGAACGTGCCGCCCAGCACTTCGGCCTTGTACTGCACGGTCGTGGTCTGGGTGAAGTGCTCGACCTTGTTCCAGTCATCGCCGAACTTGCCGCCCGCCAGTGCCGTGGCGTCCATGTGCCGGCCTTCGCTGGTGATCGGACCGCCATTGACCTGGCGCCAGAGCTTTACGTTGACCGGACCGGCCTTGTCGGTCTCGACGCGGGTCGTGACCTTCAGCGGCTTGCACTGCGTACCGCTCGGGCCGTGTTGCGAGGACACCGGGATCGCGAAGGTCGAGAGAAACAGGTCGAGATCGGTCGCCGTGACCTTGGTGCGATGCGGATCGGGGTTGCGGTCCGCGGTCGTCCGCGGCGGCCCGAGGCAGTCCACGTTGATGTCGAACTTATCATGACGGGTCACATCGCCGCCATTGAACCCCGCGCCGACCTCTATAGGAAGGAAATTATCATTGTCCGTGGCCTTTCGGGTATTGGCGGAAAACGTCGCGTCGATCGTCATCTTGAAGCTGTGACGCTCGGACGCCGGGCTGGCGTTGCAGCGATTCATGATCAGGTCGCGATAGCTGGTGGCGCCGGAACGGGTTTCGAGCAGCTTTTCGACCGCGAACGAGAGGCTGCGGTTCACATCGTAGTCCCGTTGCATCGGCTCTTCGTACAGAATTCTCGGATTGGATCCGCAACCGCTGCCGTTGCAGTCGCCGAGCCAGACGCCGACCCGTTCGACGTAGCCGGGCCATCGGGTGTCGACCTTCAGATGGGCATCGAAGCCGACGCTCCCCGGCAGGACATGCGTCCACTTTTCGCCGTCGTTCGCCACTTTGACGATGGCGGCGAAGAAAGTGGATTGGGCGTCGAACACGGCCTGCTCGATGTGAGCGTCCTCGGCTTGCGCCATCGCGCCGAACGAACAGGCGGCAAGCAAGGCGGTCATGGCGCCCGCCAACAGCGCACGGGCGCGGTGGCGACGGGCTGAATGCGCGATCTCAGTCATGAGTGTCTCTCCTTGAGGGCTGGTGTGGGCCGCGCAAGGCTGCGCGGTTCACAGGCTCGGTAGGAGGCGGCAACGGGCCGGTTCATCGTTCGCGGGAGATTGGGATGCGGGCGAACAAGCCGGTTCGCTGCACGCATAAACTGTGCCGCATTGTCGCAGTGTTTGAACAAAGGGGGCTCTGCCGAGACGCATCGTCAACTGCCATTGCTGGCAGAATGGCAACGCTGCCGCCGGTCCGCACAATCACAAGGTGCCACCATGAGCGCTGCCGCGTCAGATTCCACCACGATTTGCGTCTCGAGCAACCCGCTAGCGCCGGGTGCGGTCGTGCGTGGGCATGAGGGCTTCATGAAGCTCAACATGCAGCTCGATTTCGTCAACCGCTCGCCGGCCGGGCGCAAGCTCTCGGTCGTCGCCAGGAGTTTCGGAGCCGTCGGCGTCGGGCGTGTCGACGGGACGCCGTCCAGCTTTCACCGCAGGGCCTGCCATCTCGCCGACGGCAGGGACCTTTTGTCCATCGTCATCAGCGGTGGCGGGCGCTTTCAACTCGATGGCGGCTGCGGCGAGCGCCAATTCGGCAAGTATGGCGCAGCGGTCCTCGAGAGCCGCAGCACCAGCGCGCTGCATTCCCTCGACGACAGTTTTGCCTGGACCGTCTGCATGGACCGTGCGCCGCTGGAGCCGCTGCTCGCCGGGTTACCTCAGCCGCTGCAGCGGTGCCTGTCCGGCGACAATGCTGGCCTGCGCCTGCTCGATGCCTATCTCGCCGCGCTGTTTTCGCTCGACCAGGAATGGGATATGGAGCTGGTCACGCAGCATATACGGGACCTCGCCTTGAGCGCGCTCGGCGTGCGCGGCGAGGTGCAGATGCTGGTTCGCGAACGCGGCGTGCATGCGGCGCGGCAGACCGCCGCGCTGGCGGCGATCCGCGCAGGCGCCTGTGAGCCCGGTCTCGATGCCGCCCGTGTCGCGAGCCTTGTCGGCCTGTCCGTTCGCTATCTGCACCGGTTGCTGGAATCGACAGGACGGACTTTCGCGGAGCATCTGCTGGATCGCAGGCTCGACTGCGCGGCCGCCATGCTGCGCGATGGCGGCAGCGCGCGAATGAAGATCAGTGAGGTTGCCTCGCGGGCGGGATTTTCGGACATTTCCCACTTCAACCGCAGCTTCCGCCGCCGGTTCGGCGATACCCCGCACGGCCTGCGCGTGCGCGCGGCCCTGTGCGTACAATAGCCCCGCGGAAAAGCAGAAGGACGGCGCAGGCAATGCGCCGTCCTCGATTTACCCGGTAGACTTGCCATTACGGGCAGGGGTGGCGCTGGCCGTCATAGCCGAGATAGGTGCCCGACCGCGGATCGTAGGAGCGATAGGTCCGCCGGCAGTAGGCCTCCGCGTCTTCGCCACCGGGAGCCACCGCTACCACGCTGTCATCGTAATAGTCGTCGTAATAGCCCGGGGCGTAGTAGCCATAGCTGTTCGCGAAGGCGCCGCCGATCACGACTCCCGGGATAAATCCGCCATGGTGGCGATGGTGGCGACGATAGCCGCCGCCGTAACCGCCGCCTTGCCAGTTGCCGCCGCTGTAGCGCTGGACCGGCACGCCGCCGCCACCGCCGAATCTCATGCCTCCGCCGCCGACGGCCGCTCCGCCGATACGGCCACCGATGGCCGGTGCCGCGGCATAGCTGCCGCCGCCGCCAAAACCGCGGCCACCGCCGCCGAGCGCCGGTGCTGCGGCACCGCCGCCGCTAAAACCGCGGCCTCCACCGCCACCACCGCCTCCGCCACCTCCACCGCCGCCGACTGCAACGCCACCACCTCCACCACCTACGCCGGCTCGGCCGCCGATCTGGGCAAAGCTCGCGGTGGAAGCAAGCGGGACAAGCAGCGTCATGGCTGCTGCGACACTCAAAACCTTCAGACTGTTCATTGTCGGCTCCATCGGCGGGACTGCGTCTAGAACCCATTGAAAGGGCGGACGTTCCCGAGTCCCCGCACCAATTGCATGCGATGTCAGCGTGTCAGCCGGCAGGTGTATGCGGCATGAACGGATTGCGCCGATTCCGCGACATCCAGTCACCAAAACGTGCGCGGCGCGGGCCTGGTCATGCCAGCCCGAAGGAAACGGACGAAACTGGACAATCCGGCCTGCCGATGGCATCAGGGCGCTAGCGTTCTCGAACCGGCCTGGCCCATGAAACTGTTTTTCCTGAAACTCTTCACCTGGTGGAATGGCCAGACTTTTGGGACCCAATTGTGGACCTGGCGCTTCGGCGAACTGGTCGGCACGGACGAGCAGGGCAACCGCTATTACCGTACCAAAGGCGGCGCGATCGACGCCACGCTCGGCTTCCAGCGGCGCTGGGTGGTCTATAACGGCTATGCCGAGGCGACGCGGGTACCGCCGTCCTGGCACGGCTGGCTGCATCACACCGTCGATGTCGCGCCGACCGAAGAGACCTACACCCCACGCGAATGGGAAAAGCCGCACGTCCCCAATTTGACGGGTACGCCGGCGGCCTATCGTCCGTCCGGCTCGACGCTGGCCAGCGGCCGCCGCCCTGCCGCGACCGGCGATTATCAGGCCTGGACGCCGGGGAACCAAGGCTAACTCGTGGGGTGTTTTCCGCTGCAAGCTCACGGCCGGCGCAGCCCCACGCCGACCGACATGCCGCGAAATCGTCTAGCCCCCGGAAGCTGGATACCTAGCCCCGTTTGCTTGCAGCGTAGCCGGCAGTGACTTCATCCTTGTGGGCGGCGAATGCTGCCAGGACTTCGGCCTTCTCGCGCCTCGGGACTTTGGCGAAGTCCAGGGTTCGTCCGAGTTCCGCAGCGACCTCATCGAATTCGGCTGGGGAAATCCGAAGATCGCGGTGGGCTTCCTCAAGGCCGAGCGGCGTCGTGCCGGGCTTGGTGGCCGTGAACTGGAAGGGCCCACCCGAAACGTTGCAGACCCAAAGTGTTCGCATGAACTTGAGTCCCGGCAGCCTGCCGAGGTTTTTGGTGTGCCAATCCCGCAGGCGCGGGTTCCTGGACTTCTGACCGACGATGGGGTTCTTCACGACGGCATCGCTGAAGTGATCCACGACGGCCGCGATGGCGAAGACGCCGCCCAGCCGCTCATACAGACTTTTCTCCGGCCCGGTTTGCTGGGCCTGTGCAAAGGCTTTACTCGTTCCCCCCAAAGCCACCGGGGCGGCCGTCAACGCCAGCCCTGCGACCAACTTGCGTCTCGTGATGGAAGTCGAAATTTTCCGTGTCATTGCTTGCCTCCTCAGGTGATGGGTCGAAAGACGCAGCCGCCCGATCGCGCGGATTCGGCCCGGTCCCGCGCCAACGGCTCCGCCCGCATGCTCGCCAAGCTCAACCGTCTCACCGGCCCGGCCCTGATCGGCGCTCTGCGTGCTGCAGCTTGGATGGTCGTGAAGGAAAAAGGTGCCCGGGAAAAAGAACGCTGACGCAAGGCACGCGGCGTGGCGCGCCGCCGCGCGCCGACCCGGACCGCGGCTCCCCCTGTGAATAGCGGGATCAGCGGGGACATCTGTCACCCTGTTCTTGCGCGGCGAACGCAATCGCGGCTCAATGACGTCATCTTATGGAGGTTGGGTAACCACCGCGTCGGTTCGGGTCACAGTTCGCGACTGCCCCGATTTGCAGCGGCCCCCGAGTAGGACACGGCCGGGAGATAGGCCCCCGGTGCAGACGTCTGAAATCGCCCGTCAATGTGGGGCTGCCATAGGACAGGAAAGGTCGTCCGGGAAACCGGGCGGCCTTTTTCTTTTGATCGACGCTCCTGATGCGCGGCGTGGCGGGCGCTCCGGCCGGGAGTGAGGGGTTCCGCCGGAACCCGATGCTTCCCCGATGCGTTAATTGACTGACTTCAGGCAACAGAAGGCAGTCGCCGATGAACAACAATACCATTGCGCGGATCCGCGTCGCTGCGCTCGTCTATTCGATGGTCAATGCCGTCGTCTTCGGGATCGGCGTGGTCACGGTGCTGAGCGTGCCGGCACTGTCGGCGCACGCATTCTTCTGGATCCCGGCGGTGGTGGTGACCAGTTTTGTGCTGGCGGCCCCATTGTCCTGGCTCATTGCGCCGATGATGATGCTGCGCTTCCTCCACGCCAGCCACTTCGTTCACGCGGGCCAGCATCGCCAGATCTGACCGGGGCTGCCGGCGCTACCGCAACCGCGCGGCGGCGCGACCGATCATCTCGCCGCGGCGCGTTTGCGAGGCGGCGATCCGGTCCCTCGTGAAGGCGAGAATTTCCGGCGGTGCGGTTTCCGGCGAGCCGGCATTGAACGGCGGTGCCGGGTTGTATTCGAGCCCCAACTGGATCGCCTCCGCGGTGCGGCGGTCGACCAGCAGCGACACCAGCGTCAGCGCGAAATCGATCCCGGCGGTGACGCCGCCGCCGGTGACGCGGTTGCGGTCGATGCAGACCCGGGTGTTGGTCGGGATAGCGCCAAATGCCGACAGAAAATCCATCGCCGTCCAGTGCGTTGTCGCGCGATAATTCTGCAGCAGGCCGGCCGCGCCCAGCACCAGCGATCCCGTGCAGACCGAGGTGATGTATTTGGCGCCCGCCGCCTGCCGGCGCAGGAAGGCGAGCATCTCCTCGTCATTGACCATTTCGTTGGTGCCGAACCCGCCCGGCACACAGATTACGTCGAGCTGGGGGCAATCCGCGAAGCTGACGGTCGGCGTGATCGTCATCACCGTGTCGCTCGCCACCGGCTCGATCCGTTTCCAGATCAGATGCACCTGCGCGCCGGGCACGTTCGAAAACACCTGCAGCGGTCCGGTGAAATCGAGCTGGGTGACCCTTGGAAACAGCACGAGACCGATCTGAAGCGGCATGGACATTTTTGGGCCTCCGAACGTGTTGAGGTCATCTCGTCATTGCCGGGCGTAGCCGTCCGCAGGACGGCGTCGCTTCCGCTCGCCTATGACCCGGCAATCCATCCTCTTCGCATGATTCTCATGAAGCGTGATCGATGCCCGGATCAAGTCCGGGCATGACGAGCAGGTTACTTGACGTCAGCATCCTGCCATGATGGTCTTCCGTCCGAAATGCCATATTTCCCTCATTTCAGGACATAGACCTAAAATGATCGGCGTGCTGATCTTTCCCGATTTCCAGCTGCTGGACGCCGCCGGGCCGATTTCGGCGTTCGAAATCGCGGCGCGCTTCGCCGGCCAGCCACCGTCGATCAGGGTGCTGGCGGTAACGCCGGGTGCGGTGCGCGCCTCGTCCGGGGTCGAGATGCTGGCGCGCGGCTTGAATCCCTCGGGCGCGATCACGACCCTGATCGTGGCGGGCGGCGAGGGGGTGCGGCAGGCCGCGACCTGCGCGAAGACGCTCGCCTTCGTGCGCAAAATTGCAAAGCGCGGCGTTCGCGTCGCCAGCGTCTGCTCCGGCGCCTACATTCTGGCGGAAGCCGGCCTGCTCGACGGCCGCCGCGCCACCACGCATTGGCAGCGCACCAGGCATTTTGTCAGTACCTATCCCAACATAAAGCTGGAGCCCGACCGGATCTTCGTCCGCGACGGCAATATCTGGAGTTCGGCCGGCATCACCGCCGGCATCGATCTGGCGCTGGCGATGGTGGCGGAGGATCACGGCGACGAGATCGCGCAGCAGACCGCGCGCCAGCTCGTGCTCTACCACCGCCGCAGCGGCGGCCAGTCGCAATTCTCCTCGCTGCTGGAATTGAAGGCGCCCTCGGGGCGGTTCGGGCCGCTATTGGCCTGGGCGCGCGAGCATCTCGATCAGCCCTTGACGGTCGAGGACATGGCCGAGCAGGCCGGCATGAGCTCGCGGCACTTTGCCCGCGCCTTCATCGCGGCGACCGGCACCACGCCGTCGAAGGCGGTGGAACGGTTGCGGATCGAGGTGGCGCGGCAACGCGTGCAATCCTCCGGCGAGGCGATCGAACGCGTCGCCGAGACCACCGGCTTTCGCGATCCGGAGCGGATGCGCCGCGCCTTCATCCGCGCCTTCGGCCAGCCGCCGCAATCGCTGCGGCGGGCGGCGCGGGCGGGGTAAGGCGTCACCCGCGTCGGGATCAAGGCCTTCGCTGTCGTTCCCCCGACACCGGCAAGCCGGCGGTTTGCGATTCTCGAAGCGCCGGGCGTGCTGAAGCGAACGAGCGCCGCTACCTCACCGCGACCGGCGACACCGTGGAACCCGAGCCGCCCTGGATCTTGAGCGGCTGCATCACGAAGGCGAACTCGCCGACGCCCTTTTGCGCGAGATCATCGAGCTTGAGGTTCTCCAGCAGGTGGATGCCGTTCACCACCAGCGCGACCTGGTGCACCGGAAGCGACAGTTGCTTGTCCGGGTTGGGCGAGACCTCGACCGGCCAGTTGTCGGCGCCGAGCAGCATCGGGTCTTTCGCGGCGAGCCAGAGCGCTGCCGGCACGCCGATGCCCGGGCAGGACTTCACGTAGCGCGGATTGTCCTTGCCGTAGAGCTTGCCCCAGCCGGTGTGGATGAGCACCGCGTCGCCGGCCTGCAGCGCCAGGTTCTGCTTCTTCAGGGCGCCCTCGAGATCTTCGACGGTGATTTCGTAATTGTCGCCCAGCATCTCGACGCCCTTGAAGCCCGCGACGTCGATCAGGACGCCGCGCGTGAACAGTGTACCGACGTTGTGGATGCCGAATTTCTTGAAGCCGCCGCGCTCGACGTTCTCGTCGACCTTCTGGCAATTGTACCAGCTGTTGAGATGGGTCTGGTGCGCAAAACCGTCGAACTGCGTACCGACCTGGCCGAGTTCGGTGATGACGACCTCCTCGTTCGAACCGCGCATGTTGGAGAACTGGTTCATGAAGGTGCGCTTGGTGTGCACGTCGAAGCGCCGCGTCCCGAAGAACGCCATGCTGGGACCGAGCACGTGCGCGAGCTCGATCACCTCGCCGGTCTTGATCAGTTTCGCGGCGTTCATCACGGCGGCGGGCTTCTGGTGATTGGCCGAACCGCGCTCGTCGGCCGCTCCCCATTTTGACGGACAGCGCTGGTTTTCCGTCGGAACGGTCCAGGTTGGTGCTTGCGCGTAGGCGGCGGCGGAAAACGCAAGCGTGATTGCCGCACCCAATGTGAATGCTTTCATCGGTATCCTCTCAGCAGAGGGTGCTCTGGAACGGCCCCCTGGACAAATAATGCGGGCCCGATCGTAGCCCTGGACCGGTTGCCGTGGATCGCTGAAATCAACGGGTTTCGCGATCCCCTCCGGGTATATGCCGCAGGGGATGCAGGATGCCGGAACGGCGATGCACCGCGCTGCAATGCGTCGGTTGTCACGCGGGCTACCGGCTGAAATAGCATACGCTCCAGGTCATTAGCGGGAGTCACGGCCCGTCGCCGCAGGTCGGCCGACTTGATCTATCGCAACGCCTTCGCGGGCTCTTCTGCAAGTATCATCGGCCAAAGGAGAACGACGTGACCAATATCATGCGTGCGCCGTTCGCGACCGCGATCTTCGGTCATCGGCCGTGGTACACGCTGGTTGCCGTGTCGACTTGTCCAATGAGGTGCGCGGGATGAGTTCGCGCGCTGTCAGGCTGGCGGCAGGGCTGGCGACCGCTCTTCTCGTAGCCGGCAGCGGCTATTATTGGTACTTTGCGCGCGAAATTCCGGTGCGAACGGCTGCCCCCCAGCAGAATGTCGAGGTCCGCGTCTTCGGGATCGGGACTATCGAGGCGCAGATCGTTTCAAAGGTGGGATTTCAGATCGCCGGAAGGGTGATCGCCATTGAAGCGGATCAGGGCGACGTCGTGAAAGCCGGTGCGCTGCTGGCAAAGCTCGATGATGACGCGCAGCGCGCCAAGCTCAGGAAGAGCGAAGCAGCCCAGCAACAGGCGGCGGCGAACCTCGCCAAGACCCAGGCTCAGCGCGCGCGCGCCGAAGTCACTTACCGACAGAAAAAGAGCGTCAATCTGCGGCGGCAGACACTTGTTGGCCGCGGGAGCGTGTCGCAGGAGGCCGCCGAGGATGCGCAGGCCGCCGAAGAAATCGCTCTTGGCGATGCCCGGATCATCGAGGCGGACACCAAGGTCGCCGCCGTGCTGCAGGACGATGCCGCGTCCCAGCGTGAGATCGATGCGGTGGTGCTGGCCCAGCATCAGCTGCGGGCGCCATTCGACGCGAGAGTTATCGTTCGCGGCAAGGAACTCGGCGGGATCGTGAACGCGGGAGAAGCCGTATTCACACTGGTCGCGCCAAACTCGATCTGGGTCAAAGCCTATGTGGACGAGGCGCTGGCCGGCGGACTGAATATCGGCCAGCGCGCCTTGGTGCG
Source organism: uncultured Alphaproteobacteria bacterium (assembly GCA_963706975.1). GTDB lineage: Bacteria > Pseudomonadota > Alphaproteobacteria > Rhizobiales > Xanthobacteraceae > Bradyrhizobium. The sequence goes on along the minus strand of CAVPOL010000040.1, from coordinate 12,169 downwards.
CCTGCGATCTGAACCGAACCGCACATTCGAGACGGAAGTTGTCCGTATCGACCAGGAGAACGACCGTCTCACTGAGGAACGTCGCGTCTATGTGCGGTGCCGCGTCTGCAATCCGGAGCACCAGCTCCGGTACCTTGGCGAGCAGGCCGAAGTGGAGATCGTCAAGAAGGTAATTCCGAGCGGTGTTTTCGTTCCGCTCAAATTCGTGGAAGGCTACGACGGCCGGTCAGGCACGATCTGGACGCTGCAGAACGGCCGGCTTGCCAGGCAGCGGGTGCAGTTCGGCGAACGTCTGCTCGACGGGGGTATCCAGATTACGTCCGACGTGCAGGGTCGGGTCGTGGCCGACGACCGGACGGACCTGCGCGAAGGCCGCGTCGCGCGCGCGAGCGACGGGTTGTGACGTGAACCTCGCGCTCAAGGACATCAGCCACAATCTCGGCCGTTTTCTGCTGACATGCCTCGGGCTCAGCCTGCTGCTCGGCATCGTGCTCGCCATGGTCGGCATCTATCGTGGTCTGGTCGTGGAATCGCTCGGGCTCGTGCGCGCCGCGGGTGCGCAGGTCTGGGTCGTGGAAGGGGGTACGCGCGGTCCCTTCGCCGAGGCTTCGCGACTGCCGGGCGATACGCGCGAGGCTGTTGCGGCGCAATGGGGTGTCGCCGCGGCCGGTGGTGTGTCCTATCAGAATATCGAAGCCCAGCATCGCGGCCAAACCAAACGGCTGATGGTCGTCGGCGCGCAGATCGCGCGGCCGGGCGAAGCGCCGTTTGTGGTCGAGGGGCGGCCGATCCTGCGCAGCCGCTACGAGGCGGTCGCGGACCGCGGCGCCGGGCTCGCTCTCGGCGAGCAGATCAGGCTCGGGCGCGAAACGTTTACGGTGGTCGGGCTGACCAGCGGCCTTGTGGCTTCCGGCGGCGATCCCGTCATATTCATCACGTTGAGAGACGCCCAGAAGCTGCAATTCGATCTGGCGCCGGCGGCCGCGCGACGAGAATCCGTACGCTCTGCCGGCGCGGTCGGAACGACCAACACGGTGAACGCGATTGTGGTCAGGCTACTGCCCGGCGTGGATGCCAATCGTTTCGCGCAGGATATCGTGCGATGGAAGCATCTCGCGGCGCTTACCCAGGAAGACCAGGAGAACGTTCTCGCACGTTCCGTTATCGATCGCGCGCGCCGCCAAATCGGCCTGTTCACGACCCTGCTGCTCACGGTATCTACCGTGATCGTCGGCCTCATCATCTACACGATGACCATCGACAAAAAGAAGGCGATTGCGACCCTCAAGCTGATCGGGGCGCCCGATCGCCGCATCGTCGGGCTGATCGTCCAGCAGGCTCTCGCCATGGGAGTTATCAGTTTCCTTGCCGGAGCCGCGCTGATCAGCGCCGGCCATGGCTATTTCCCGCGCCGGGTGGTTCTTGAGCCTGCGGACGCCGCGTCCCTGTTCGGGGTGGTGCTTGTCGCTTGCCTGCTTGCGAGCGCACTCGGCGTGCGCACAGCGCTAGATCGATCCTGCGTCGGCACTTGCGGGGTAGCCATGGACGAGCAGCCTGTGGTCGAAGCCAAGGGGATCAGCAAGCATTTTGGCGAGGGCGCGACCCGTGTCGATGCGCTGCGCGAGGTTTCGCTCGATGTCTATCCGGGAACCGTGGTCGGCCTGCGTGGTCCCAGTGGATCGGGCAAGAGCACACTACTCAACGTGATTGGCTGCATTCAGGAACCGAATTCCGGCAGTATGCGGCTCAACGGCGAACTGGTCTATGATGGCAAATGGCTGCGCGCCGATCTGCGGAGTTTGCGGCTGGAGAAGATCGGCTTCATCTTCCAGTCTCATAACCTCCTGCCGTTTCTCAATGCCTGGGAGAATGTCGCTGTCGCCCGCATTCTGGCCGGGGCAAGCCCGGCGCAGGCCAAGAGTCGGGCGCTCGAGCTTCTGACCTATCTCGGTATCGAGCGCCGCGGGGACGCCATGCCCGGGGAGCTCTCGGGTGGAGAGGCGCAGCGGGTCGCCATTGCCCGCGCGCTGGCTAACGACCCGCGCATCATTTTGGCCGATGAGCCGACCGCTGCGCTCAATTCGCAGCGTGCCGGCACAGTCATGGACATGCTGAGGAAGGTTGCGGAGGAACATCGAACCGCCGTCATCGTAGTTACCCACGACGAGAAGATTTTCGACCGATTCGATCACATCTATTCGCTGCGGGATGGAGCGCTCGAAGCGCCAGTTGGAACGATGGCTGACACTCTGGTTCGGCAATAGGGTCCGGACTGAAGTCCGATATGGGTCGCCGCAATCGCGGCGGGGGCGGCGCGGGCGGGGTAGCCGCGCCGGACCGATGTTCTCGGTATATTTGAGCGTAACCGAGATTGCGCTATCAGGTAGGCCTGTTCAACGGCTTCGGCAGACAGGGTTCACATGACCGATCACCTCGAAATCAACCGCCGGAACTGGGATGAGCGCACCGCGATCCACGCGCGCGATACCACGGGCGATTACATGCTCGACCGCTTTCGCGCCGGCGAGGACGCCCTGCATGAGATTGAAGCGGCAGAACTCGGCGACATCTCCGGAAAGCGCGTGCTGCATCTGCAGTGCCATATTGGCCGGGACACGCTGTGCCTGGTTCGCCGCGGCGCGACCGTGACCGGGCTCGATTTTTCCGGTGCCGCGCTGGACGTGGCGCGGCGCCTGTCCGATGAAACCGGTCTGAAGGCAAACTTCGTCGAGGGGACCGTGGATCAAGCCCCCGATCTGACGCCTGGCCCGTTCGACCTCGTGTTCACGACCTGGGGCACCATCTGCTGGCTGCCGGACATGAAGCAATGGGCAAAGGTGATTGCCTCCGTGCTGGCGCCGGGCGGGGAGCTTTATTTCGCGGACGCGCATCCGGCCTTCAACGTGCTGGAGGAAGTCGCCGGAAATCTGGTGCCCAGCCACGATTTTCAAACGCCCGCCGACCGCCCGCTGCATTTCGCCGGCGAGACCACCTACACCGGCGACCCCACCATCCTGGCGCATCAATCGACGCGCGAGTGGATACACTCGCTCTCGGCAGTGCTCGGCGGACTCATCGATGCCGGACTTACCATCACGATGTTCAGGGAACACGAAGTGTTGCCCTGGCGCGGCCTGACAACCCTGGTGCCTGCGTCGGAAAGGATGTGGCGGCTGCCGGATGGCATGCCCCGCATTCCGCTGTCCTATTCCGTGAGGGCACGAAAAGGCCCCTGAAAAATTGGGACGCTCGCGTGACGCAGGTCACATCGGGGGCGGGCAGTTGGTGCCAATCTCCATCCCACGAGTTCACGGGATCGTTGAGCCAAAGGAGAGTTCCATGGCCACGGATGCACTCATTGCCCAGCAGATCGATATCGATGTAGCCACCCGGTCGGACAACAACGGCATGTCGCCGGCCGCTGTCACGCTGGTCCCTTCGCGCACGAAATGGCTGGTCATGGTCATCGGCGGCGCCGGCCTGGCCGGTGCCATTCTCCTGGGCGCGGGCGGCGACACGGCAGCGATGCTGATAGCTGATTTCTTTGCCCTGGGTGCCGGGTTCGGCGCGATCATGCTCAGACCGGGCGCGGCTTCGCTGCGGCTCGACGGCAATGGCTTCGAGATCACGCACATCTTTCGCACGCAGAGTTTTCGTTGGAACGAGGTCAGCGACTTCGGCGTGATCAGCCTGGCATACGGCGGCCAGGCCGTCGCCTTCAGGACCAGCAAGCCCCGTCTCAACCGTTGGAAGAAGTTCAACGCGGTTCTGACCGGCGGGAGAGACGAGCGTCTGCCGGACACCTATGGGATGGCAGCCGAACACCTGGTGCAGCTCATGAATAGCTGGCGACATTCAGCGACGGATTCGATCGGGTGAACCAGTGTCGGAAGCACTCCGCAGAAGGCGGCTACGATCACTGCGACCGTAAGGACGCAGTTCCGGATAGAGCAGGTTCTCGATCTCTTCCTTGATACTAAAGGTCATCGACTTCGCGATCACAGATACGACAGGATCAGATAGGCGGCCAGCATGATGGTCATCCAGAAAGCCATCGCGCCCGTAGACCAGGTGCGGGCAAAAATGCCTTCGGGCCCGAGATATTGCTGGATACCTTCAGGGATCACGCGCGCGCTGCGCATCGCCACGGCAACGCAGCCATTCCATGCGCCCGTTACCGCACGATCAAGATGCTCGGCGAGTGCGGCGCCAAGCCGTCGGTAGAGCCAGTCGACATCGAGCGTGATCGTCAGCGTGCGCTTGAGCCAGCCGAGTATCAGAAAGAACGCAAGGCCGGAGAATAGCAGCAATTGTAGATAGAAGACAACGTGGCTCGCTGTATAGGGCAGGAAGTCGACCTTGTAGGGCAGCAGCGCATACAGCGGCCCCGGCAGCACGCCAATCCCGATACAGAGCACGGCGAAGAAGATCATTGCGGCCCGCATGTTCCACGGTGGATCGTCCGGCCGCAGGCCGGAATCCGTCTGAAAAAAAACGAACCAGGGAAATTTGATGCCGGCGTGAAGAAACACGCCTGCCGAGGCGGTCGCGAGCAGATACCACGACCATTCGAGGTGCTGCATGCCCGCAGCTTCCGAGATCATCGATTTCGATACGAACCCTGAGGTCAGTGGGAAAGAGGAAATCGAAAGCGCGCCGATGATGCCGCAAACGGTCGTGATCGGCATGGTGCGGAACAGTCCGCCGAGATCCGAGCATTTGCGCTTGCCGGTCATGTAGAGAACCGAGCCGGCGGACATCAGCAGCAGCGCCTTGTAGATGATGTGGGTGAAGGCGTGGGCGGCAGCGCCATTGAGCGCCATTTCGGTGCCGATGCCGATGCCCGTCACCATGAACCCGACCTGGTTGACGATGCTGTAGGCGAGAATACGGCGCATATCGTTTTCGAGAAGCGCGTAGACGATTCCGTAAAACACCATGAACAGCCCGACATAGATCAAAGCTCGGTGCCCGGAAATCCGCGCAAAAGGACATAGACCGCCGTCTTGGTGGTAAACGCAGACAGAAAAACCATCCCGCTCCACGAGCTCTCGGGATAGGCGTCCGGCAGCCAGGCCGAAAGCGGAGGCGCACCGGCGTTGACGAGAAAGCCAGCCAGGATCAGCCATCGCGGCAACGTGTCGAGCGCCATTTTGCCGAAGCCGGCCGAGCCGTTTGCGGCGATCTCCCCGGCGATGCCCGCCATCAGAAGAACGCCGCCGAGGAGATGGATCGCGGCATATCGCAGTCCTGCCCCGCGTGCCGAAGGGCCCGCGCTCCATACCACGAGCGTGGAAGCAATCGCCATTGTTTCCCAGAAAATGAAGACCGTGAGCAGGTCGCCTGCGAAGACGACGCCAACGGCGCCGCCGGCATAACAGAAAGCCGCGGCAAGTTCGACCACCCGGTTCTGGCTGAGCGCAAACAGGCCGCCGGCGAACGCCATGATAGCGAACACGGTTGCAAACAGACGGGAAAGTGCATCGCCCCTAACGAGCACGAGCTCGTATCCGAGGAACGACGCCTGGACCGACACGCCGTCGGGTACCTGCCAAACCAAGAACAGTGTAACCAGCGGCAGGACAAGGACCGCAAGCCACCGCAACCTGACCTGCAGCATCGGCAAGATCAGGCCGCCGAGGATCAGCCCAATGGCCGGCGGCATGATGACGCTAGTTGTCATAGTAGGTGTCCGGTCGCCTCAGGATGGTACCGAGCGCCTTGGCGAAAAAGATCATTGCCATGCAGCCCACGAACCCGAACCACGCACCGAAGCCGAATGTCCCGTCGAGCCCGAAATAGGAATGGTGCTCGATGACGAGGTCCATCATCACCGTTGCCGCCAGTACGATGACGAAGAGGATCCAGAGCAGCCTGATCGTGCTTTGGCGCACCAGCCAATGGTCATTCATGGCATCACCACCCGCTCAACAATTTCGCCAGCGCAAAGGGGATATCGGGAAAGAAGAACATCAGCACCGTTCCCGTCGCTGTTGCGGTAAGCGCGACCACGATCGGCCAAGGCGCCTCGCCGGACTTGTGTCCATGCCCATTGCATGCCGGCTCGCAGAAGAATGCGCGATATACGATAGGCAGGAAATAGCCTGCGTTAAGCAACGTGCTGACGAAAATAACCGCCACCGCCAGCCAGTTGGCGGTCTGCATCGCCCCACCAAGGATGAACCATTTGCCGAGAAAGCCGGCCGTGGGAGGAACGCCGATCATGCCGAGCGCGCCGATCGCAAACGCGCCCATCGTCCAGGGCATACGCCGACCAATGCCGTCAAGCTGGCTCACCTCAGTCAGATGCGCCGCGGTATAGATCGATCCAGCCGCGAAGAACAAAGTGATCTTGCTGAAGGCGTGAGCGGCGATATGCATCGCGGCGCCTGCCACCGAGATCGGCGCCAGGATAGCGACCCCAAGCACGACATACGAAAGTTGAGAGATGGTCGAATAGGCAAGTCGGCGTTTAAGATTATCCTGTCTGAGAGCGATGATGGATGCCACCAGGATTGTCGTGCCGGCAACGACCGTAAGCCATGCGGATTGCCCGGCGGAGCTGAGTGTGTCGACGCCGAACACCAGCACCGCCACCTTCAGGATCGAGAAAACGCCCGCCTTGACCACGGCCACGGCATGCAGCAATGCGCTGACCGGCGTCGGCGCCACCATTGCTGCTGGCAACCAGAAATGCAACGGCATCACCGCCGCCTTGCCGATGCCAAACACGTAGAGCAAGAGCAGAGCGGCAATGACAGGCGCGCTGATATCGGCCGGGAAAATGCCGCCCGGCCTGAAATCGAGGGTTCCGGCGAAAACCCAGGTGGCGATGATCGCCGGCAGGAACAGCAGGAGGGACGTGCCGAGCAGGAGCACGAGATAGATGCGGCCGGCGCGAATGGCCTCTTCGTTCCGCTCCGTGGGTGACCAGCGGATAGGTCGAGAGCGTCAACGCCTCGTAGAACAGAAACAATGTGAACAGATTTTTGGCGAATGCGATCCCGATCGTGCTGCCGAGCGCCACGGCGAAACAGACGTAGAAAGTCGTCTGGCGCGGCTCGTTGTTGGCGCGCATGTAGCCGATCGAGTAGACCGAGTTGACAATCCACAGCGAGGAGGCGACGAGCGCAAACAGCATACCTAGCGGTTCGACCTTGAAGGCGATCGTGAGCCCGGGCACGACGTCGATAACGCCGAGTTCCGGCCGGGCTCCGTTCAAGACCGGCCCAAGCAGTCGGAGCACGATGAGGCACAGCGCGTTGCCGTCACGAGGGTTACCGCCTCGCGCAAGTTCGGCAGCTTGTGAAACAGCGGAAGGATCAGCGCGCCGACGAATGGCGCCAGGAGGGCCAGGACGAGGAATGTTTCAGGCGAAAAGGCCGCGGTCATTGCAGCCCCCCTAGCAGGTCCTTGGCGGCCATATTGGCTATCCCTGCGGTCCATTCGGTATCGAAACCGAAATAAATCGTAGCGGCCGCCAGCAGGATGAGTGGCAGCAGCATGGAGAGCGGCGGGTCGTTCGCATCCGCGATTAACGCCGACGGCTCACGCAGCCAGGCGACTTCGAGCACACGGCCAACATAGACCAGTGCGATAAGCGAGCTCGCCACGATCAGAAAAACCACGATCCACCAGCCGTTTTCGATCGCGCCGAGGGCCAAATACCATTTGGAAACGAAGCCCGACGTACCAGGGGTGCCGACGAGACCAAAACAGGCCACCGTGAACGCCGCCATGGTGATCGGCATCTTGCGGCCGATGCCCGCAAGCTCCGAGAGCCGCACGGTGCGGACGCGGAAGAAGATCGCTCCGACCGCAAGAAACAAGGCCGCCTTCATCAATGCGTGATTGACGATGTGTACGAGCCCGCCGGTGAGCCCAGCCAGATTGACGAACCCGATGCCGAGCGTGATGTAACCGATCTGTGCGACGGAAGAGTAAGCGAGCATGCGGCTCAGGTTGGATTGGAACACCGCGATCAGGGAGGCGATGAACATTGCGGCGAGCGATAATGCGACAATGATCGCGGCGACCGGCAGAGCGCGAAGGTCTATCGCAACACCGAAGATCGAGAAAAGAAAGCGCACCAGGAGATAGATCGCGACCTTGGTCGCTGTGGCCGACAGGAAGGCGGTCGCCCACGACGGCGCATAGGCATAGGCGTTCGGCAACCAGACATGAAGCGGGAACAAGGCGAGCTTCAGGCTGACGCCAACCGTCACGAAGGCCAAGGCTGCGATGATCGCACGCGAGTTGTCGGCCCAGGCCGGGCCAAGGCGCGCGGCAATATCGACCATGTTGAGGCTGCCGGTCGTCAGATAGAGCAGGCCCACGCCGATGACGTAGAACGTCGCGCCGATCGTGCCCATGATGAGATACTGGAACGCGGCGAGCAGCGCCCGCCGGTCGCGACCGAGCGCGATCAGCACATAGGTCGACAGCGACGAGATTTCGAGAAAGACGAAGGCGTTGAAGGCATCTCCGGTCACCGTGATTCCCAGCAGGCCCGTGAGGCACAGCAGGTACATGCAATAGAACCAGGCCCTCTGCCCCTCTTCGATTTCAAAGGCGACGGAGCGCCGCGCGAACGGCATGATCACGGCCCCGACAGTGGAGACCAGCAGCAGCACGAAAGCGTTGAGGATATCTACCCGATATTCGATGCCCCATGGCGGGGCCCAGCTGCCGAGGTGGTAGGAGATCGGTCCGGTCGCCAACACCTGCCACAGCAATGCACCGGCGCACAACGGCATCAGCCAGCTCACCACCAGGGCCAGCGCGAAGGCTGTGCTGGCGCGATGCGACAGTCCGGCAAGCAAAGCGCCGAATAGTGGAATGACGACCTGCAGTATGGGGAGGTGCGGCCAGACCGCGGTCATGTCTCGCGGTCCCTTTCGAAGATTTCGTCCTCTTCAATCGTGCCGTAAGCCTCGTTGATGCGGACGACCAGTGCGAGGCCGAGTGCGAGGGTTGCCACACCGACGACGATGGCGGTCAGGATCAGGACATGAGGAAGAGGATTTGAGTAGACTGTGAATGCCGGGTCGATGATGGGGGCTGTTCCGCCAACGATCTTTCCAGGCGCGATGTAGAGCAGATACACCGAGGTCTGGAAGATCGAGAGGCCGACAAGCTTCTTCACCATGTTCCCGCGCGCGACCACGATATAGAGGCCGGTCATCATCAGGAAAATGACGATCACATAAGCGTAGTGACCAAGGGCGCTCGCGAGCGTCTGCATCAGCGGCCCCGCTCGACAAAGGCGTAGAACAAGGCAGTCATGGTACCCGCGACCGTGATCAGCACACCGGCCTCGACCAGGAAGATGCCGAGTTCGTGCCCGTGGGCGGCATCATGCGCAAGCACGGAGTAGTCGAGATAGTTCTTGCCCATCAGGAACCCGGCAAGGCCTGTCCCGGCATAGATCAGCACGCCGAGCGGGATCATGCGTTCCACCAGCGATTGAGGCGCGATGCGATGCGCCGCTTCGAGGCCAAAGGTGATCGCGAGCAAGATGACCATGCCGGCGGTAATGACGCCCGCCTGAAACCCGCCGCCCGGGCCATAATCGCCGTGGAACTGAACGTAGAGAGCGAAAAGCAGGATGAACGGCAGGATCAGCTTGGTACCGACGCGGAGTATCAGGTCGAGGCTCACCGCGAAGTCTCCCCGTCGTTGGGGCGGCCTCGCCGACGCGCCCTGTACAGTAGCAGCAGCACGCCGATGCCGGCAGTGAAGATCACCGTCGTCTCGCCGAGCGTATCGTATCCGCGGTAGTCGGCCAGGACCGAAGTCACGACGTTCGGAACATTGGTGTCCTTTATCGTGTCCGCGACATAGCGCGGCGCGACGTGCTGGTGGATTGCCGCATCTGGAGTGCCGAACGGCGGCAGGACGAGCGTGCCCCACACAAGAATCCCGCCAGTGCCGACCGAGATGGCCAGGGGCATGAGACGCGGCCGTACAGCGCGGATCTCGGTCGTCTTGATCAGATACAAAGTCGCGAGCAATAGCACCGTCGAGACGCCGGCGCCGACCGACGCTTCGGTCATCGCTACGTCCACGGCGTCGAGCACGATCAGTTCACTTGCCATCAGAAAGCTGTAGACGCTCGCGAGAATCACGACGCTAAACAGGTTGCGCTGGCGTACGATAGCAATCGTGACCACGGCAAGAAGCGTCAGCAGCACCGTGTTGATCAGCAATATTATGGCTGCCTCCCGTCCGGGTGGCGACAGGCGAGGCGAGCCACGCTGCGGCGGTCTTCCGCCAGCTGTGGATTGACGCCCTGATGCAGGCATGCCTGCGCGAGTGCATGGGTAACGACCGGGCCGGTGAAAACGAACAGCGCCAGAAGAAACACGAACTTCAGCGTCACCAGGCCCAACCCGGCCTGCAAGCACATGCCGAAAATCAGAAAACCGACGCCGAGCGTGTCGGTGACGCTTGCCGCATGCATGCGGGTGAAGATTTCTGGCATGCGGACAAGCCCGAAGGCTCCTACGACGGTGAAGAACGAACCGAGGAGAATCAGCACCCAGCTCGCGATCTCGACGACCAGTATCATGATCTCCGCTCCTCGTCAGCTGCTAAGCAAGGTCGCCATGACGGAAGAACTTCAGTACAGCGAGGGTGCCTATGAGATTGAGTAGACCGTAGGTCAACCCGATGTCGAGGAACTCGGGGCGCCCGGTCAGAAAGCCGACGACCGCGAGCAGCATGATCGCAAGATTGCCGACCGAATTGCCTGCAAGCACGCGGTCGAACACGGTAGGCCCCCTGATGGCGCGCGTGATCGCGAGGGCAAGCGCAACGAGAATGGCGACAGCGGCAGCGGCGAACATCACGCGGCGCCCTCGAACTGGCTGACGCGGCGGTCCATCCCGCCACTTTCGAGATCGAGAGCGCCCTCAACAACGAGGGCATGGACAATCAGTTCGTTACCGTTCACGCTGACGGTGATCGTTCCGGGCGTGAGCGTGATCGAGTTCGCATAGGTTGCTACACCGGCCGTGGTCTTCTGGCTTGCCCGAACAACGGTCATCGTGGGCGAGATCGGCATGCTCGGATGCAGGATGATCTTGGTGACGGCCCATGCCGACTTGGCAATCTCGCGCATCAACCACGGAAAATAAGTGACAGCGCCCCACAACAACTCGAGCGGCTCCCCTTCCGCATCGGCCACCCGCACGCGGATCATGGCGAACACACACAACACCGCACTGACCCCGCCCGCCGCCACCAGCATCGGCGTGTAATGGCCGGAGAGCGCGAGCCAGAAGGCGAACAGAAAGCCTGCCAAACCAATGTGCCGCATCCACCCACGCCCTCCGTCACTCAGGTTCCTGTCGCGGTCGCGCATACAAGAACAAGGATGATCCCCCTGAAATGGGGATTTCAGCTCACTCTTCCTCTCCAAGCAAATTAGGGGTCATCCATGTTGCGTAGCTCATGATCTTGTCGTGTGTTTGCAGCTCGTGAAGTGTCGTATTTTGATGCCCAGAACAAAGGGGGCACGATGGGCATGGCTTCCACTGGCGAGGTAGGACGAATGCGATTTTGGTTTGCTGGATCGGACGGGTCGAAGGAATGACGCAGGAGGCGGCTGCAGAGCTCCGCGGGATCAACGTGCGGACGTGCACAAATGGAATTCAAACGCGCGGCGGGCAGCACACCGCATTCATGGCTGGGCCTTCAGCCATACGCCGATTTCGCCGGCGGCGACATTGGCCTGTTGAGCAGTTTGCCCATGGTGAAGAAGCCGTGGAATTGGCCCGGGACGTGCCTGGAGGTCACGGGCACGCCGGCCTGCTTCAGTTTCTCTCGCGCGGTGCTGATTCGTCGCCTTCGTCGCGCAGGGGATTCTCGGCGCCCAAACTGCGCAGCTACCCGGGCGGCAGGCCGGCCAGTGTGGCCGCGCGTGCCGGCGAGGCGCGCCAGTCGTCGATGTCGGCCGCGCTGCCCGAAATAGTTGTCGTAAAACCAGCGGGTCACCGAATGCGTCAACAGGATGCTGGTGTCCGGCTCGCTGTGCGAGGGGTGCCTCCTCGCAGCCTCGGTGGCCGGATAGATCAGCAACTGGCCCGCGATCGTGGGGCCGTTGCCGTCGCGCGCCGCGATCGCCACCACCGCGGCGAGGTTGCCGCCGGCGCTGTCGCCGCCGACC
>CAVPOL010000039.1:0-208394 GCA_963706975.1 uncultured Alphaproteobacteria bacterium | reverse complement strand
TCCGCCACCGCCCTGGGCTGGGTCAGCCGCCGCCGCATCCGGTCGATCAGCAGATAGATCACCGGCGTCGTGTAGAGCGTGAGGATCTGCGACACCAACAGGCCGCCGATGATGGTGATGCCGAGCGGGCGGCGCAGTTCGGTGCCGGGGCCGGTGGCGATGACCAGCGGTATGCCGGCGAACAAGCGCCGCCATGCGTCGTCATCAGGATCGGACGGAACCGGGCGCTGCAGGCCTCGAAAATGGCGTCGGCCGACGACAGGCCGCGCTGGCGTTCGGCTTCGAGCGCGAAATCCACCATCATGATGCCGTTCTTCTTGACGATGCCGATCAGCAGGATGATGCCGACGAAGGCGATCACGGTCAGCGGCGTATTGGTGATCTGCAGCGCCAGCAGCGCGCCGAGCCCGGCCGACGGCAGCGTCGAGATGATGGTCAGGGGATGGGCGAGGCTCTCGTAGAGCACGCCGAGCACGATATACATCGCGACCAGCGCGCCGAGGATCAGCAGCGGCTGCCGCCCGCTGGTCCTGTTGAAGTCGCCGGCATTGCCGTCAAAACTGCCGCGGATGCCCTCGGGCATGTGCAGTTCGTCGACCGCGCGCTGGATGTTTGTCGTCGCCATCTCCAGCGGCACGTCCGGCAGCAGGTTGAACGACACCGTGGTCGAGGGGAACGACTGCGAGTGAAACACCGCCAGCGGCGACAGGCCGCGGCTGGTAGCGCACCACCGCCGACAGCGGCACCTGCGCGCCATTGGCGCCGGCGACGAAGATGTGTTCGAGGTTGGACGGATCGGCCTGGAATTTCGGATCGATCTCCAGCACCACCATGTACTGGTTGCGCTGGGTATAGATGATCGAGATCTGCCGCTGCGAGAACGCGTTGTTGAGGGCGTTGTCGATGTCCTGGACGCGGACGCCGAGGCTGGAGGCGGTCCTGCGGTCGATCGCCAGCGTCAGCTGCAGCCCGCCGGGATCGCGGTCGGCTGGAAATGTCGGTGATGCCCTCGACGCTCTCCATGCGCTTGCCGACGATCGGCGCCCATTTCTGCAGCAGATCGAGATCGGGGCTGGTCAGCGTGTACTGATAGTCGGAATCGCTCTGGCGCCCGCCGGCGCGGATATCCTGGGCGGCGAACATGAACAGCCGGATGCCGGCGACGCGGTAGAGATCCCGGCGCAGCCGGTCGATCACCTGCTGCGGTCGTCAGGCCCGCCCGCTCTTCCGGCGGCTTCAGGCTGATGAACATGGTGCCGCGGTTGGCACCGCCGCCGCCCGGCCCGCCGCCGCCGCCGAGCGTCGAGCCGATGCCGGCCACCGCCGGATCGGCCATCACGATATCGGCGAGCTGCTGCTGCAGCTTCAGCATCGCCTGGAACGAGATATCGGGCGACGCCCGCGTCGCGCCGATGACGAAACCGGAATCATCGACCGGGAAATAACCCTTCGGGGTCTTGATATAGAGCACCACGGTCAGCGCGATGGTGGCGAAGAACACGAGCAGGGTCAGCATCGGAAAGCCCAGCACCGCCCGCAGCGTCCGCGTATAGAATCGCACGATCCGCGACAGCGTGCCTTCGACGACGCGGTCGAACCAGGTGGCGTTGTCGCGAAGTCGCCGTCTTGATGTAATGCGCGCAGATCATCGGCGTGATCGTCAGCGACACCACGGTGGAGACCACGATGGCGAAGGTCAGGGTCAGCGAGAATTCCCGCAGCAGCCGGCCGACGATGCCGTCCATGAAGATCAGCGGCGTGAAGGCGGCGATCAGCGACAGGCTGATCGACAGCACCGTGAAGCCGATCTGTTTGGCGCCTTCGCAGCGCCGCCTCGTACGGCTTCATGCCCTGTTCGAGATTGCGGTACATGTTCTCGATCATGACGATGGCGTCGTCGACCACGAAGCCGACCGAAATCGCCAGCGCCATCAGCGACAGATTGTTGATCGAGAAACCGGCGAGCCACATGCCGGCGCAGGTGCCGGCCAGCGCCAGCGGCACCGAGACGCCGGCCGCGATGGTCGGCGTGATCCGGCGCAGGAACACGAACACCACCAGCATCACCAGGAACGCGGTCGCCAGCAGCGTCCACTGCATGTCCAGCACGCTGGCGCGGATGGTTCCGGTGCGATCGACCAGGGTCGAGATTTCGACCCCGGCCGGGATCCATTGCTTCAGTTCGGGGATCAGCGCCTTCACCCGGTCGACGGTGTCGATGACGTTGGCGTCGCCCTGTTTTGTGATCTGGATCAGCACCGCCGGTTGCTTGTTGAACCAGGCGATCGAGCGGCTGTTGCGGACGGAATCCTCGACCTCGGCGACGTCGGACAGCCGAACGAAATTGCCGTTCGATGCTCTTGATCAGGATGTCGCGGAATTCGGCCGCGGTGCGCATCTGCCGGTTGGTCGACAGCGTTTCGCTCTGCCGGTCGCCATCGAAGATTCCGACCGGGCCGAGCGGATTGGCGTTGATGATCGCGAGCCTGACCGCGTCGGTCGCGATCCCGGCGTTGGAGAGTGCGACCGGGTTGAGCGCGATGCGCACCGCGGGCTGGTCGGCGCCGCTGACGGTCACCTCGCCGACGCCGGGCACCTGCGAGATGCGCTGGGCGATCACGGTATCGGCGACGTCATAGATCGCGCTGGAGGCAATCGTCTTCGAGGTCAGCGCCAGCACGAACACCGGCGACGCGGCCGGATTGGCCTTGCGGAAGCGCGGCAATGACGGCAGATCGCTCGGCAGATCCGCCAGCGAGGCGTTGATGGCGGCCTGCACGTCGCGCGCGGCGCGATCGATGTTGCGGCCGATGGCGAATTGCAGCTGGATGCTGGTGGTGCCGAGCGAACTGGTCGAGGTGATCTGGGTGATGCCGGCGATTTCGCCGAGCCGGCGTTCCAGCGGCGCCGCAACGGTCGCCGCCATGACGGAGGGATCGGCGCCCGGGCGCGACGCCGACACCCGGATCATCGGAAAGTCGACATTGGGAACCGCGGCCACCGGCAGGAACACGTAGGCGACCATGCCGACCAGAAACAGCCCGATCGCCAGCAAGCGTGGTGCCGACCGGCCGGCGAATGAACGGCTCCGAGATCGATGCCATTACTGCATCCCCTCGGTGGCTCCCGCGACCGGCGGCGACGGCAGATCGGGCGCCGGCGGCGGCACCGCCTTCTCGATCCGGCGGTTGATGCGGTCGAGCGCGAGGTAAATCACCGGCGTCGTGTAGAGCGTCAACAACTGGCTCAGCAGCAGGCCGCCGATGATGGAAATGCCGAGCGGAAACCGCAGCTCGGCGCCGGTGCCGCTTTCCACCGCCAGCGGCAGCGCGCCGAACAGGGCCGCCAGCGTCGTCATCATGATCGGGCGGAAGCGCAAGCAGGCAGGCCTGCACGATCGCCTCGCTCGGCCGACATGCCCTGGTGCCGCTCGGCATCGAGGGCGAAGTCGATCATCATGATGGCGTTCTTCTTGACGATGCCCATCAACAGGATGATGCCGATCAGGCCGATCACCGACAGGTCCTGTCCGAACAGCATCAACGCGAGGATGGCGCCGACGCCGGCCGACGGCAGCGTCGAGCAGAATGGTGATCGGGATGAATGTAGCTCTCATAGAGCACGCCGAGCACGATGTAGATGGTGACCAATGCCGCCAGGATCAGCCAGGGCTGTCCGGCCAGCGATTTTGAAAACTCGGCGGCGTCGCCGGCATAGACGCCGACGATGCTGCCGGGCATGCCGATGCGCTGCTCGATCGATTTGACGGCGTTGACGGCGTCGCCGAGCGCCTCGCCCGGCGCCAGGTTGAAGCTGAGCGACACGGCGGGAAATTGCGCGTGATGCGAGATCGCCAGCGGCGCCGTGGTGCGGGTCAGCGTCGCGACTGCGGAGATCGGCACCTGCCCCGCCGGGCTGCCGGGGGTGGCCGCCACTCCCGGAACGTAGAGCTTGTCCAGGATCGAGGGGTCGCGCTGATACATCGGCATCGCCTCCAGCACCACGCGGTACTGGTTGGCCTGGCCGTAGATGGTGGAAATCTGCCGCTGCGCGAACGCGTCGTTCAGGGTGTCGTTGACGACCTGGATGCTGACGCCGAGCTGGCCGGCGCGCTGGCGGTTGATGTCGAGCGAGGCGCGCAGGCCGCCGTCCTGGGCCTCCGACGAAACATCGCGGAACAGCGGATCGCTGCCGCAGTTCGGCCACCAGCTTCTTGCCCCATTCAGGCTCACCAGCGCCTGCGTCGGTGCCGGTCAGCGTGTACTGGTATTGCGAGCGGCTCGACTGGGTCGAAATCTGCACGTCCTGCACCGGCTGGAAGTAGATCGTCATGCCCGGGATCGATGCCGTCAGCGCCTTCAGGCGCACGATGACGGCGGAGACGTCGTCGCGCCGCTCGCCGCGCGGTTTCAGGGTCATCACCAGGCGGCCGACATTGGTGGTCGGGTTGACCGAACCCGCGCCGATCACCGAGACCACGCCGACCACATCGGGATCGGACTTGATCGCCGCCGCCGCCCGGCTCTGCCGGCTCTGCATTTCCGCAAACGAGACGTCGGGACCGGCCTCCGTCACCGCGGTGATGGAGGCGGTGTCCTGCAGCGGCAGAAAACCCTTCGGCGCGATGACATAGAGGACCAGGGTCATGGCGATGGTCACGAAGGTCAGCACCATGGTCGCGGGCTGATGTTTCAGCACCGACAGCAGGGTGCGATGGTAGAATTCGACCATGCGGTCGATCCCGGCGCTCACGGCGGCAAGGCCCGGAACGGCGAATTCCTCGTGGACATGTTTTAATAGCCGCGAGCACATCATCGGCGTCAGCGTCAGCGACACCACCGCCGACGTCACCACCGCGATCGTCAGCGTCAGCGCGAATTCGCGGAACATGCGCCCGACCAGTCCCGACATGAACAACAGCGGAATGAACACCGCGATCAGCGACACCGTCAGCGAAATCACCGTAAATCCGATTTCCTTCGCGCCCCTGAGCGACGCCTCCATCGCGGATTCGCCGTCCTCCATGTGGCGGACGATGTTCTCGATCATGACGATGGCGTCGTCGACCACGAAGCCGGTGCCGATGGTCAGCGCCATCAGCGACAGATTGTCGAGGCTGAAGCCCGCAGAAATACATGATGCCGAACGAGGTCACCAGCGACAGCGGCAGCGCCACGCCGGCGATCAGGGTGGCGCGCAGCGAGCGCAGGAACAACAGCACCACCAGCGTCACCAGCACCACGCTCAGGATCAGCGTGAACTGCACGTCACGCACCGAGGCGCGGATGGTGACGGTGCGGTCGCTGACGATGGTCAGGTTGACGCCGGCGGGAATGGCGCGCTGGACCTTTGGAATTTCCGCGCGGATCTGGCGCACCACCTCGATGACGTTGGCGCCGGGCTGGCGCTGGATGTCGATCACGACGGCCGGCGTGCCCTGGTACCAGCCGCCGGTGCGGTTGTTCTCCAGCCCGTCGACGATGATGGCGACGTCGCCGATGGTGACCGGCGCGCCGTTGCGGTAGGCGATGATGATCGGCTTGTAGGCTTCGGCCGCGGCGATCTGGTCGTTGGCGGCGATGGTGTAGGCCTGCTGCGCGCCGTCGAGCGACCCCTTCGGTCCCGAGACGTTGGCGCCGGCGATCGCGAGGCGCAGATCCTCCATCGAGATGCCATAGGCGGCAAGCCGCGCCAGATCGGCCTGCACCCGCACCGCCGGCTTCAGCCCGCCCAGCACCGAGACCCGCCCGACCCCGGATATCTGGCTCAGCCGTTGCGCCAGAATGGTGTCGGCGAGATCGCTCATGGCGCGCAGCGAAATCGTCTCCGAGGTCAGCGCCAGCGTCATGACCGGCGCGTCGGCGGGATTGACCTTGGCGTAAACAGGCGGATACGGCAGGTTTCTCGGCAGGATGCCGGCCGCGGCGTTGATCGCCGCCTGCACGTCCTGCGTGGCGCCGTCGATGTCGCGGTTGAGATCGAACTGCAGCGAGATCTGGCTGACGCCGAACGAACTGGTCGACTGCATCGCCGACAGCGACGGGATCTGGCCGAGCTGGCGCTCCAATGGCGCCGTGATCAGGGACGCGACCACGTCGGGGCTCGCGCCCGGCAATTGCGTCGTCACCTGCACCGTCGGGAAATCGACCTGCGGCAGCGCCGAGACCGGCAGCGCCCAATAGCCGAGCGCGCCGCCGATCAAGAGCGCAATCCCCAATAGCGAGGTCGCGATCGGGCGGCGGATGAATGGTTCGGAGACGCTCATGGCTGCGCGCTCTCGGCTGCGACGTCACGCATCAGGCTGCTGTTGGTTCGGTCATGGCTGCGACTTCGCTCCGCTGCCTGACGGCGGGCCCGCTGCCGGTCCGGTCTGACCCTTTTGATCGCCCTCGCCGCTCTCCTCGCTTGCCGCGGCGCTCGCCGTCCTTGCCGGTGGGCGGGCCACCCTTGCGTATCCGAAGCCTTGGCGTCCGGAGCGCGGCTGCGCTTGCGCGGCGCGAGGTCGGCTGAGGGCGCGGCATCGTCCTTGCCGATGATGACCTTGGCGCCGTCGGACAGATTGGCAAAGCCGGTCGTGACCACGCGATCGGTCGGCGACAATCCGCTTGATATCACCGCATCGTTTTCATTCTGCTGGGTCACCGTGACCGGTTTCGCCGTCACGACGCTGCCGTCGCCGATGACGTAGCTGAAGGTCCCGATCGGGCCGCGCTGCACGGCCGAGGTCGGCACCACGACTGCCCTGGAAATGGTTTCGACCTTGAGCCTGATATTGACGAACTGGCCCGGCCACAGCTGGAAATTCGTGTTGGGAAATTCGGCCTTCAGCTTCAGCGTGCCGGTGGTCGGATCGACCTGGTTGTCGATACCCTTGAGCGTGCCGGTGTCGACCACCGTCACGCCGTCATTGCCGAACACGTCGACGGCGAGCGCGCCCCTGGCCGAGGCGGCGTTGACCCGCACGATCTGCTGCTGCGGCAGGCTGAACTGCACCGCGATCGGCTGCAGCTGGGTGATGATGACGAGACCGGTCAGGTCGGAGGCGCGGATGATGTTGCCCTGGTCGACCTGCCGCAGGCCGGCGCGGCCCGACAGCGGCGCGATGATTTTGGTGTAGCCGAGCGTCGCCTGCGCGTTGTCGATCGCGGCCTGGTCGGCATTGACCAGCGCTTCCTGCTGCGCGACCACCGCGCGCTGGGTGTCGGCCTGCTGCTTGGAGCCGGCATTGGAAGCGGCCAGCTGCTGATAGCGCGTCGAGATCGAGGCGCATATTGGCGAGCTGCGCTTCGTCCTGCGCCTTCTTGGCGACGGCCTGATCGTATTGCGCCTTGTAGATCACCGGATCGATTTCGCCGAGCACGTCGCCCTTCTTGACGTCCTGCCCTTCGGTGAAGTTGACCGAGATCAGCTTGCCGTCGACCTGGGCGCGCACGATCACATTGTTCAGCGCGCGGACCGAGCCGACGCCGTCGAGATAGACCGGCACGTCCAGGATACGCGGCGTCGCAGCCAGCACCGGCATCGGCAGATCGCGCGGCAGGCCGCCCTTGGCTGGCGGTCTGCTTCTGCTGAAACGCATTCCAGCCGATGTAGCCGAGGCCCGCCAGGATGATCAGCGTGATCGCCAGTCGAAACCATGCGGCGGGCGATGCTGCGCGCCAGGCTTTGGCCTGACGTCTTCGCTGGTGACATTCTGATCCGGCTTAAAGAGCATTGACCGGCCTTTCCATCCTTGGCTCCCAGCCGCCGCCCAGCGCCTGATACAGGCTGACGATCGCCAGCAGTCGCGCGAGCTGGGCCTGCCAACGCGAATCTTCCGCCTGGAATAGCGTCAATTGCGTATTTAGCACAGTTACGATGTCAGCGGTCCCGGCGCGCAAGCTGCTGTTCGGACAGTTGAAAGGCCCGCCGCGAGGCTGCCAGCACGTCGCGCTGCAGCCGCAGCCGGATCGTGGTCTCGCGGATCGCCACCAGCGCGTTGTCGACATCGGCGAACGACTGAATCACCGTCTTGCGGTAGAGTCTGCAGCAGTTCGTCCTGCCGCGCCTTGGTGAATTCGAAATTGCCCAGAATTCGCCCGCCGTCGAAGATCGGCTGCGTCAGGCTGCCGACCACGTTGAAGAACGCCGCATGCGGCTGGAACAGCGACACCAGCGACGAACTCTGGTAGCCGCCCGCCCCCGTGAGCTGGATGCTGGGAAAGAACTGCGCGCGGGCGCTGCCGATATTGGCGGTGGCGGAGGCGAGTTGCGCCTCCTGGCGCCGGATGTCCGGCCGCTGCGTCAGCAGTTCCGACGGCAGCCCGGGGGTGACGCGCGGCGACGCAATGGCGTTCAGCGAGCCGCCGATGATCGCGCACGCTTTCCGGCGGCCGCGACACCAGCGTCGCCAGCGCATTGACGTTCAGCGCCAGGGTCTGGCGCAGCGGCGGCACGGAGGCGCGCTGATTGGCAAGCACGGCTTCCTGCTGCGCGACATCGAGGTCGGTTCCGGTGCCGGCTTGCAGCCGCTGCTTGATGGCGTCGAGGATGCGCGAAGCGCTGGCGATGTTTTGCTCGGCGGTACGCAGCCGGTCCTGCGTCGCCAGCACCTGGAAATAGGCATTGGCAACGCTGACCAGCGTCGTCAGCGCCACCACGTCGCGGTCGAACCGGGTGGCGATTGCGGTTTCCTCCGCAGCCTGTGCGGCATCGCGGTTCTTGCCCCAGAAATCGAGTTCGTAGCTGCGCTGAACGAAGCCTGGTAATTGACGATTTCGCGCCCGCCATTGGTCAGGCCGCTGGAACTGGAGCCCGAGGTGCGGGCATAGGTCTGTTGGCCGAGGCCATTGAGGCTCGGCAGCAACGGCGCGCCGGCGATGCGCGCCTGCGCATCGGCCTGGATGAAACGCGCGGTGGCCGCGGCGATGTCCAGATTGACGGTCTGGGCCTCCTGCATCAGCGAGGTCAATTCGCGCGAGCGGAAGCCGCGCCACCAGTCCAGCGTCGGCGGCGCGTCGGGATCGGCCAACCGGGCGGCCTTGTAGCCCTGGGGAATGTCGAGCGCCGGATCGGGCAGGTCTTGCGTAAGAATGCAGCCGGCGGAGCTTGCCGCCACGCAGAGTGCCGCCAGCCAGCGCGCAGCGCGATCCAGGCCCGGGATCGTGGCAAGCAGGCCGCCCACGGCGCCATCGGCGCGTTGTTTCACGTCCGCCCTCCGCCGGGCGCAACACCCGGCATCCGGCGAACCGACGGGTAGCCAGCCGGGGCGCTGATGATGCTGATGAAGACGGCCGGCGACACGGTCACGACGGTGATGCTTTCTCGTGGGGGAACCCGATTCCATCCTAGCCGGGCGATGCCGGGCCGGACAGTCCCGTTGCACCCGTTATCCCGAGGCCATTGCGGGTGGCGCACGACAAAAACCCGCTACTTAGGTCCATATATGAAGGGTTTTCGAGGATTTCCATACAATCCGAAGACGCGCCAGCGTTACCAAGATTTCATGTGGCGGGAGGGTCGCACCGCCGAATTGGTATCCGCGATCCGGGTCAGGTCGCAAAAGCGGGATCAGCCGTGATCCAGAGCGCAATTTCCCTCGTTACAGTCCTGCGTACACCAGATCCGATCGATGCCGCTGCGGCGTTGGTCCAGTATTGGGCATTCGAAGATGATTTCTGTCACCGCTTATTTGTCGACCCTGGCGGCTTTCGTGCTTCTCGACATGGCGTGGCTCGGAACGATGGCGAGCCGGCTTTATCGCCCGACGTTGGGCGATATCATGCTCGCGGGCGTCAACCTGCCGGCAGGCATAGCGTTCTATCTGATCTACCCGGTCGGGCTGGTCTATTTCGCCATCCTTCCGGCGCTGAAGTCCGGAAGCCTCGCCCAGGCCATGCTCGGCGGCGCGCTGTTCGGTTTCTTCACCTACATGACCTACGACCTGACGAACCAGGCGACACTGCGGAACTGGACCACGCAACTCACGCTTATCGACGCCGGTTGGGGAACGCTGCTCGGCGCGATCGCAGCGGCGGCGGGTTTTTGGGTGACGATCAAGCTGGCGGTCTGAGTTGCTCGATCATCCCTTTGATTCATCCCTTGGGGAACGGAAAGAACGCCCGCGTGCGAGCCTGAAGCGCGCGAAATTGCTCGCCGCGCGTTCGCAACATGTGCGCTTCCAGCGGTGGAACGCCGGAAACATGCACCAGCACCCAGTACATGCAGGCGGGGGCCAGCAGCGTGATCCAGCCAAGCGAGTTGGCCGGCGACAGATCGATCGCGATCAGCGGATAAGAGAGCCAGCAGAGCCATTCGAAGAAGTAGTTCGGATGGCGTGAGAGACTCCAAAGCCCCGTCTCGCAGATCCGCCCGCGATTGGCGGGGTCGGATTTGAATCGGCGCAATTGCCAGTCTGACACCGCCTCCCCGGCCAGCGCGCCGACCAGCAGCGCGATCCCGAGGAAATCCTGCAGGCCGAGATTGGCCGCGTCGTGTGGGCCGCAAGCGCTACCGAGATCGCCAGGATCAGGCCGACCGCCGCCTGCGACTGCAATTGCAGGAACATCCGCATAGTCGGCATTGGCGCCCCATTGCCGGATGAGGTCCCGGTAGCGCGGATCGTCCCCGACCTCGCGGGTGCGCAGCACGATGTGCCCGCCGAGGCGCAGCGACCAAAACATGATCAGCACCGCGACCATGATCTGCCGCGCGGCAGGCGAGCTATCGGCCGTAAGTGGCGCAAGCTGCCGAGCGCTGCGACCGTACCGGTCCCGAAGGTCCAGCAGACGTCGATCCAGCCGGTATGCCCCGTGGTCCGTTGCACCTGCCAGGCGGCGGCCATGATCGCCGACAGCGCCAGTCCCATCACGGCCGCCAGCAAGGCCAGTTGGTACAGATTCATGTCAGCTTTCCGTCGGAATGAAGCGGTGGCTACGAATCACATCCGGACCAGCGGCTGGAGCAAGCGACCGATCATGCCATTCAGTTTGAGATCGCCCTGCATGGCGATCAGACAGACGCAATCCTCCGCCGAGTCGATCATGATCTCATGATCGTCGGTGCCATCACCGAAATCGAAATCGCCCGGCCCGAAATGTCCGCCGGCATGAACAAAGCTTCCCGACAGCACGCAGCTCATTTCGAAACCGGTGTGGGTGTGCTCGATCATTTTGGTGCCCGGCCGTGATCGCAAAAGAAAGACCCGCGTCGGGCTCGCTACGGGCAACTCAATCGGACGCAAATGCACCTTCGGCGCGATCCATCGCCATGGACCGGCGGCATATTCGCGCACGAAGTGCGGCAGACCGGGTACGTCGGCAAGCCCCGCCGCACGTCGCGGCGGCATAGCGGTGGAGGGACAAGCTGGCCAGCCGCGCCTCGACGCTGGCGAGCGCACCGCTCGACATCGCCGTCGGCGGCAGGTCCGGTCAGCACCGCGCCACCGACATGCTCCATCGAGCGCACCGGCATCGCGGCAGTGCGGACAACCGACCAGATGCGTTGCGATAGCGACATGCTGGCCGAGATCGAGCAGGCCCGCCGCAAACGCCACCAGAAGCTCCTCCGGGGGATGGTGATGGATCGTCATGAGAGGTCACCCAACAGTCCGCGCAACCGATTCATCGCCAGCCGCAGTCGCGACTTTACCGTACCGAGCGGAATCCGCAGCGTCTGCGCAATTTCCGCATGCGCCTTCTCATCAAAGAAGGATAATTCGATCACCCGCAGCTGATCCTCGGGCAAGTGGGCCAGCGCATCGCGGACCCTCGATTCCAGCCTGTGAGGCGGCCAGGCCCGCATCCGGCTGCGGTCCTTCATCGACGTGAAACTCGGGGTCGATCTCGACCGTATATTCCCTGCCGGCTCGCTTTTCACGGCGGAGTACATCGATGCGCAGATTTCGGGCAATCGTGAATATCCACGCCGTGGCACCAACGCTGCTGGGATCGAACAATCGCGCCTTCGACCAGACCGCAAGCAGGGCTTCCTGCGCGAATTCATCGGCGCTTTGTTCGCTGGCGCCGGATCGCCGCATGAAGGTTTTTATCCGCGGCGCAAAATGTTCGAACAGCGTCGCGAACGCCTCGCGATCCCCGCGCGTCGCCACGGCTTCGATCAGGGCGGCCCACCTCGCAGCGTCCGACGTCGCGCCGTTGGGTGTCTCCTTCACCATGCCGCCCGAACGCTCCGATCCGCCAACGCGTGTCGGACGTGAGTACCGGATCGCCATGGCGCTGGCCAGAGCGCCGTTGGTCGGAAGATGTCGCGCCAGCGTTTGCATATCGACAAAACGTCAGGTTGCGCGGGTTTTGGATCACCCGGCGGTGATCCAAAACCACATGCGGTTCGTTTTGAGTGAGGCATCGACCTGCCGAGGCGGGCCGCTGGGACAGGCTAAACCGATGGAGTGAGACCTGGTGCGGGATGGTATCCGATTGAAGGTGGCGGTGGTTGGAACCGGGATTTCCGGCCTGTCCGCGGCATGGCTGCTGAGCCAGCGCCACGATGTGACGGTGTACGAACGGGCAGAACGGATCGGCGGCCATTCCAACACCGTCATTGCCTCGCGTCGGTGAGCACAAAATCCCGGTCGATACCGGCTTTATCGTCTTCAATCGCCAGGCCTATCCAAACCTCACCGCCTTGTTCCGGCATCTCGGGGTTCCCACCCAAACCTCCGATATGTCGCTTGCGGTGTCGCTCGCGTGACGGCGAACTCGAATATTCCGGCACGGGCCTGCGGGGCCTGTTCGCCCAGCCGGACAACCTGTTCCGTCCGCGCTTCTGGTCGATGCTGCGCGACCTCGCAAAATTCTACCGGCAGGCGACGCGGGATGCCGACCTGTTGAAGGACGAAACCGTCAGCCTCGGCGACTATCTGGCGGCCGGTGGTTATGGCGCCGCGTTCCGCGACGATCATTTGTTGCCGATGGCAAGCGCGATCTGGTCGGCGCCGCCGAGCGAGATCCTGTCATTCCCGGTTGCGACCTTCATTCGCTTCCATCGCAATCACGGCCTGCTGCAGCTTGACGCAGCGCCCTGCCTGGGAAACCGTGGTCGGCGGCAGCATCGTCTATGTCCAGCGGCTGATTCAGCCCTTTGCCGACCGGATCAGGCTCGACACCGGCGTCGCCACGGTGCAGCGCATCGCCGGCGGTGTCATCGTGACGGACTCGCGCGGCGAATCCAGTCGCTACGACCATGTCGTCATGGCCACGCATGCCGATCAGGCCTTGGCGGCCCTCGCCGATCCGACCTCGGACGAGACCGAACTGCTCGGCGCGTTCCGCTACAGCCGCAACCTCGCCGTACTGCACTCGGACGCGAGCTTCATGCCGCGGCGTCGTGCGGCCTGGTCGAGCTGGAACTATATCGGCTCACGCGATGGGTCCGCAGACAGCGTCGGCGTCACCTACTGGATGAACCGGCTGCAGGGCATTCCGAATCATTCGCCGCTGTTCCTCACCCTCAACCCGCCGCGCCCGCCCCGCGCGGCGACGCTGCATCACAGCGAGATCTACCATCATCCGATCTTCGACGCCGCCGCGATATCGGCGCAGCGCCAGCTGTGGTCGCTGCAAGGCAAGGGGCAACGTCTGGTTCTGCGGCGCGCATTTCGGCGCGGGTTTTCATGAAGACGGACTGCAGGCAGGCCTCGCCGTCGCCGAACAACTCGGCGGGGTGCGGCGGCCGTGGAGCGTGCCCAACGAGTCCGGACGCATCGTCCTTGGACCGGACGGCCGTGGGCACGGCGATCCCGGAGCTGCAGCAATGAGTTTCCGATCGGCGCCTCTATGTCGGCGCGGTGATGCATCGACGGCTGCGGCCCAAGGTGCATCAATTCCGCTACCGCGCCTTCTGGCTGCTGATCGACCTCGATGAGTTGCCGGCGCTGACGGCGCGACTGAAGCTGTTCTCCCACAACCGCTTCAACCTGTTCGCTTTGCACGAGTCCGATCTCGGGCGACGGCAGCCCGACACCGCTTCGCATTCAGGCCGAACGGCTGCTGGCGGAAGCGGGCATCGATATTGCGGGCGGCATCGATCCGCCTGCTCTGCATGCCGCGAACGCTCGGCTACAGCTTCAATCCGATCAGCATCTATTACTGCCATCGGCCCGGCGGGGAACTCGCCGCAATCATTTACGAAGTCCACAACACGTTCGGCGAGCGCCACCGCTACGTCGCCGCCATCGAGACCAAATTGGGCGAGATCCGGCAAAACTGCCGCAAGGCGTTCTACGTATCTCCGTTCATGGATATGGACCTGGCCTATCACTTTCGGCTGACCGAGCCCACGGAGCGCGTCGCGGTTGGCATCAACGCCAGCAAGGGCGGCGAACGCGTCCTCCATGCCAGCCTCGCCGGCCGTCGCCGCGAATTGACCGACGGTGCGCTCTTGAAGACCTTTCTCGAAATTCCGCTGATTACCGCCAAGGTCACCCTGGCGATCCATTGGGAGGCGCTACGCCTTTGGCTGAAAGGCATGCGGTTACGCACCCGCCCCGCCGCGCCCGCTGGCAATGCCACCCTCGCCATCAACACGTCGAACCGGATCGATACGCATGTCATCTGAAAGCCAACAAACCGCACCGGGATCGGTCGACGTTTCGAGGACGCCGGCGTCGCCCGCGCTGCTTGCATCGCTGATGCAGCGCATGCTGCGCAGGATCGATTGCGACGAGATTTTGCTGCAGACACCGGGCGGGCGCCGTCTCCTGATCGGCGGCAAGCGATCGGGCGAACGGGCGCATGTGACAATCCATAGCTGGAAATGCATGCTGCGGCTGTTGACCAGCGGCGATCTCGGTTTCGCCGAGGGGTATCTCGCGGGCGAGTGGTCGACGCCGAATATCCACGCGTTCCTGAGCGCCGCGGGGCGTCGTTCCAACGATTCGCCATCGTTCGAAGGGTTGAATCCACCTCAGCCCCTGACAAAATTTCGGCATGCGTTGAACCGCAATACCAGGCGCGGCAGCCGCCGGAACATTGCCGCTCACTACGATCTCGGCAACAATTTCTATCGGTCGTGGCTCGATTCCGGCATGATGTATTCGTCCGCGATTTATTCGTCGCCGGGCGAGTCGCTCGAGGATGCACAGCGCACCAAGCTTGATCGAGTGATCGAAAGGCTCGGGCTGAGTGGCGGAGAACGGGTGCTGGAGATTGGCTGCGGCTGGGGCGGCCTCGTCGAGCGCATCATCGAGCGCACCGGCAGCCATGTGACGGGATTGACGCTGTCCACCGAACAACTCGCCTATGCGCGACATCAACTGGCCCAGCGGGGCTTTGCAGGTAAATCCGACCTCCGGCTTCAGGACTATCGCGACGTCGGCGGTACCTACGATCGTGTGGTGTCGATCGAGATGCTGGAAGCCGTCGGTGAGGCCTATTGGCCGACATTCTTCGAAAATCTGCGGCAAAGGCTGAATCCAGCAAGGCGCGGCCGTCCTCCAGGTGATCACGATCGACCAAAGCCGCTTCGAGAGTTACCGCCGGCGACCGGAATTCATTCAACGCTACATTTTCCCGGGCGGCATGCTGCCGACCACGGGAATTCTCGAACAACAGATCGCGAAGGCGGGATTGCGGCTGGTTTCCGTCGGAGTTCTTCGGCGACAGCTACGCGCGCACACTGGCCGAATGGCACGCCCGGTTTCTGCAGGCCTGGCCTCATATCAGCGCGCTCGGGTTCGATCTTCGCTTCAAGCGGATGTGGGAATACTATCTGGCGTACTGCCGGCTCGGCTTCGAAATCGGCGTCCTGAACGTCGGGCTCCATAAAATCGAGCGGCAATGATGCTCTGGAGCAAATTTATTCCATGCCGGGCCGCGCGGACAGCATATACGTGACTCCGCGCAGTCCCTGACCAGCACGTCCTGCGTCGGCTTGTATGCCTCGCCGCCCTCCTTTAGGATCGTCCGGGCTGAGGAAACAACTGGCAATT
Organism: uncultured Alphaproteobacteria bacterium; assembly: GCA_963706975.1. GTDB lineage: Bacteria > Pseudomonadota > Alphaproteobacteria > Rhizobiales > Xanthobacteraceae > Bradyrhizobium. The sequence continues at coordinate 192,466 of CAVPOL010000039.1, read as the reverse complement.
TTCAAAACATGACCATCAACAACGACGTCGTTCAGGCGATCGGCAACACGCCGCTGATCAAGCTGAAGCACGCTTCCGAAGCGACCGGCTGCACCATTCTCGGCAAGGCCGAGTTCATGAATCCCGGCCAGTCGGTGAAGGACCGCGCCGGCAAATGGATGATCCTGGAAGCCGAGAAGCGCGGCGACCTCAAGCCCGGCGGGCTGGTGCTGGAAGCGACTGCCGGCAATACCGGCATCGGCCTGGCGGTGGTCGCGAGCGCGCGCGGTTACCGCACGCTGATCCTGATTCCGCAAACCCAGAGCCAGGAAAAAAAGGACATGCTGCGGCTGTGCGGCGCCGAGCTGATCGAGGTACCGGCGCTGCCCTATTCCAATCCGAACAACTATCAGCATGTCGGGCGGCGGCTGGCCGATCAGTTGCGCAAGACGGAGCCGAACGGCGTGCTGTTCGCCGACCAGTGGAACAATCTCGACAACGCCAAGGCGCATTACGAATTCACCGGCCCGGAAATCTGGGAGCAGACCGGCGGCAAGATCGACGGGTTTATCTGCTCGGTCGGCACCGGCGGCACGATCGCAGGCGTCAGTCGGTATCTGAAGGAAAAGCACCCGGACATCGTCAACGCCTGCGCCGATCCGCAGGGCTTTGCGATGTACGAGCTGTTCAAGCACGGCACCGCGAAATCGACGCCGGGCGATTCAATCACCGAAGGCATCGGGCTCGGCCGCGTCACGCCGGTCGTCGAGACCGCCAGGGTCGACGACGCCTTCCTGATTCCGGACGAGGAAGCCGTGAAGATCATCTACGATCTGCTCGAGCATGAAGGCCTGTGCCTCGGCGGCTCCACCGGCATCAACATCGCCGGCGCGATACGGCTCGCCAAACAGCTCGGGCCCGGCAAGACCATCGTCACCATCCTTGCCGATTCCGGCAACCGCTATCAGTCAAAACTTTTCAATCCGGAATTCATGCGCTCGAAGAATTTGCCGGTGCCGGAGTGGCTGGAGAAGCGCAGCCAGATCGACGTGCCGTTCGAATGAGCGTGCGGCGTTTCCGCCTGTCAAGTTGCGCCATGTGGAAGTTGATGGTCGCCGTCCTGTTTGCGGCTGTTGGCGCGGGGTTCGCGAACGCGCAGGAAATCCCGCCGCCCGCGGGATGGCACAAGTTCGAGTTGGCAGAGGGACGCTTCGTTGCGTATTTTCCGGGACCGCCGAGCTACGCGCCCGATACACGCGCAAAATTCCAACTGCCGCATCGCTGGGTTTACACGGCGACGGACGGCGCCAGCTATATCGCCGGCTATACGGATCAATTGGCAGGCCGTGTCGTCAAGGTCGGATCGGACGCGGCGCTCTTTGACATTTGGTATCTCATGAGCCTGGATAATGCCCACCAGTCGGAGCGGCGGTTCACCTATGGCGGCTACCTCGCCCACCAGCTCAGGGTGCGCACGCCGGACTGGAAATTTTACCGCTCGCGATACCTATTCGTTGGCAGCCGCCTGTATTTCTGGGCCTTCATCGGCTCGCTCGAGGCGGTGGATGGCGAGGACGCCAACCGGATGCTGTCGTCATTCGTTCCGCCGAAGTGACGAAGTTGGCGAGTGGTGGTCTGATCAGTAGGCCCGGCGGCCGGCCTCGGCACCGGTCGCGCGCGCGATCCGGTCGGAGGCGACGGGCGCCGCGTCGCTCCGCGGCCGCGCGTAGGCCGACTTCGGGCGTGAATTGTCAAGCGAAGCGTCTTCGGATTCGCCGCCCGGCCAGAATGTCAGCGCCAGGATCAGCCCGAAATTGAGCAGCGCGCCGACCACGGTGCCGTTATGGTCGCGATCGAGCGACCACGCCGGGATTTTTCCGGCGACCAGCTTGTCGACGATCAGGATCGCGATCCACGCCGGGATCACGCAGACCGGGTCCCACCCGATGTCGCGGATCCGCATCGATTGCAGCATGAAAGTCGCCCACAGGAAGCCGATTCCGGCTGCGATCACCGGCCACGTCATCATGACCGCCGGTTCCTGCAAGATCCTCGGGCTGGCTTGATACACATAGCTTGCAACGGCGTAGCAGAGCGCGGTCATCACCCCCGCCAGCGCAATCGTGCTGAGGAAATAATTCACCCGGCCGAGACGGGCGTTGAAACCGAACAGGAAACCCAGCATGGACGCATCCTTTTGCGTCAGATGGCCATGAATTGCTTTCGGGGCGGTGAACGGGTGACGGCTGCGGAAACGCTATGGTTTCCAAAGGCTTTCCAGAATTCCTCAATTGGATTCGAAGCCGTTGTCCTTTCGGTCGGTCATTGCGGGGTCGATACCGGCCCGGTGCCGACCTTATGAAAGACAAACACCGCTGCCATCGGCCGTTACACCGTCACGCCACGGCAGCTCGCTTCGGCGAACAATCAATACGACGGCCAAGGGCCGCCGTGCCCGCCGGTCCGGCAACACCAATTACTTGCGTAGCTGCCCTGCGCCTCAATCGCCTCGATGGCACCCACAACTGCCGACGTCCGTTCCCTGGGGCAAGAGCGGCCATCCGGAACTGCGTCGCGTGAGCTGGGGTGGATGAGTATTCGCTATCCAACCCCTTGGATGATGATCCCCGTACCATCACAGCGTTCGCAAGCGCTCTCTTTGCCCGTCGCCTTGTCTACCAGCTTGCCGGTTCCCGCGCACTCGGGACAGAGGTCCTCGGCGGTACCTGGCGTTCCAGGCTCGGGATCATCATCAGGGGTGTGCGGCCTAAGTGGATTTGACTTCATGGTCGGCATCCTCCCGCGTTGTTGGTTATGACTGACCGATTTCAGCAAATCGCGAAATCAAACTGGACTCCGCCTCTTTACCCTCGCCAGTGGCGAGCCACTCCTTTAGCTCCTGATCCGAATTCGGCTGACGACCCTTCATGCCTTCAAAGGCATCACGCAGAATTTGGATTGGTGGAATTCCGCCACTACTCTCATCGCCGTAAGCAGAAAGCCCCGTGGACTCAAACATCGTTGCCATTTTGCCCTCGTCCGTGGCGAGCCACTCTTTGAGTTCCTGATCTGACTTCGGCTGACGACCCTTCATGCCTTCAAAGGCACTACGCAGAATTTGCGCCTGGATTTTCTCCGATTTCGCTTTTTCGTTCATGGTGATTACTCCTGCTAGGAACTGAGCTTTCGGCTCAATGTATTCCTTATGCGGCATCACGTTCTTGAGACAGATCAAAGCGAGGGAATCGGAGGTCAATCACGACAGCCCCTTGAGCTCTTCCACGCCGACAGGAGGCTTGCTTCGCCAGCCGATCATGAACGCCCGTTCTGCCAGCCCGTTCTGCACGCGAGCAATCTGCGTCCGCTCTTTCGCGAGCCGCAAGCGCAGCAAGGGATCGTGAGTTCCCGAAGCGATGAGGCATTTATTGATGACCCATCCGAATGGCTCGATTCCGGCGCGCCGCAAGTCCTCTTGAAGAGCAGCGGCCTCTGAGACTGGAGTTGTCTCCGGCAGAGTCACCAGGATCACCCGGGTGTGGGTGGGGTCCTGCAGCCTCATCAGCGGGGTAACGATACGCCCCGGTCCGCTCGGTTCCAGTTGGCTTGTCATCTGGCGGTGATAAGCGCCGGTCGCATCGAGCAGTAGCAGGGTATGGCCTGTTGGAGCCGTTCGAGCACCACAAAGGCGCTTCGGGCCTCTGCAACAACGCGCGAGAAGGCGTGGAACACAGCGACTTCCTCGGTGCATGGCGAAGCCAGGTCCTCAAGCAGCAGCGCCTTGCCCTGCTCATCTAGGTCGCGGCCACGGCTCGCCAAGATTTTCGCGACATAGCGTTCCGTCTCAACCTGGGGATCAATCCGATCCACCGTCAGGCCCGGCATCACGCCATCAACGACGAAAATGACGTGGGCTGCAGGATCGGTAGTGCTGAGGTGGACGGCATGTCCGCGCTTGGCGAGTCCCACGGCGATGGCAGCGGCAATCGTCGTCTTTCCGACGCCGCCCTTGCCCATGACCATGATGAGGCCGTGCTTGCCCTGGGCGATGTCATCGACCAACCGGTCGAGGCCCGGCAAGTCAACCGGCTGGGCGTCTTGTTCGCCGGTTGCATTCGGCATTGGATTGGATGATGACAACACCGCCCTGAGGGCCGTGAAACCGACGATATCAAAACCGAACAATGGGATTTCGTCTCTGGCAGTTTCGTCAGTGACGCTGGCATCGAGGCGAGAGCCTCGTCCTGATCCCGCTCAAGGGTAACTGCCACGACATCGGTAGGATCCGTGGCGTGAAAGCGCCCGTTCACAACGAGTGTCTGGTTCGAGAGATTGAGAGCGTCGAGTTCGCCCGAAGTTCGGGCCGCCTCGCGGATCGCGCCCCGGTCGGCGCGGGTGACCAAGACGACGGTAGTCCGCCTGAAATCGCCCAACGCCTGAAGCGCCTTGCGAAAGCGATCCTCCTGCATCTTCAAACCGGAATGTGGGCCGAGGCAGGATGCCCCCCGGTCGTTGTCCTTCAGAAAGCCGGTCCATGCCTTTGGCAGGCTAAGAAGCCTCAACGTGTGGCCGGTCGGGGCCGTATCGAAAATGATATAGTCGAAGCCCGCCATATCGCCATCCAGCAGTCCTACGAACTCGTCGAAGGCGGCTATCTCGGTGGTGCAAGCGCCGGAAAGTTGCTCGCGTACGGTCGATTTCTCCTCAGCAGTAACCGCGGGCCCGAGCTGTTTGAGCACGCGGGCTCGATAGCTCTCAGCTGCTGCCTCCGGGTCAATGTTCATCGCGAAGAGCCCAGCCGCGTTCGGTACCGGCGCCGGGCTATCGGTTAGACTGACTTCCAGCATCTCGTCGAGGTTCGACGCAGGATCGGTGCTGACGAGGAGGACACGCGATCCGCGGTCGGCGAGACCGACGGCGGTAGCACAAGCCAGCGAGGTCTTGCCGACGCCGCCCTTGCCGGTGAAAAAGAGAAATGGTGTCGGAGCGTCTAGCGCGCGAAAGTGAAGCATCAAGAACCCATCCCACGGTCGGTGCGGTGATGGGTCATCAGTCATCTCCCTTTTCCAGCGTGCATCGTTTTGCAATGGAGGATTAACTAGTAGAACTCTGACGGGACACTTTGTTGCGATGGATCAATAGCCGGGGGCAACACGGCCTGCAAATGCAATTGCTGACGAGCGGTGTCGAAGCGTACGGCAAAGACGTGTGGATCTGACGCCTCAGTGGTCGGTGTCAAGTCTTCCGGAGGCGCGAAAGCCCGCCGGGCTGGCAGTCGTACTTTAGAACTTGCCTGCGAGCGTCAGACGTATCGCTCCGGGCTCGATGGGATGGAGATGGCGGTCCACCACGCCGCCGATTGGCTCGCCGGGCAGTCGCGACAGATAATAGTATTCGATCTGGTTGGTCTGTGCGTTGAACAGATTCAGCACGTCGAGTTGCACCCGTATGCCGTTGTCGAACCGGTAGCCGGCTCGCGCGTTGAAAATGAGGGATGACAACGAATGCACGCTGTCGTCCTCGATTAGCGGGCGCGGGCCGAAATAGCGCGCCTTGAGGGCGCCGAACCAGCCGGTCTCTTCGCCGAAGGTAACTGCACCGCTCGCAATCCAGGCCGGCGCGCCCGGAACGCGATCGCCTGCCGGATCGAAATCAGTAAAGCGGGCGCGGGTATACGCAACATCCAGATCGAACGTCAGCCATGGCACCGGCCTGTACTTGTTGGTCCACTCCACACCAACCCGGCGGCTTGGCCGGCTGGCTTCGGTGGTGCCGGCATCACCGACGAACAGCAGCTCGGAATCGAAGTCGAGCACAAAGACCGCGACCGTGCTTGTGAGTCCGTCGATCGCCTTGGTGCGGACGCCGAGTTCGGCGCCTTTCGACCGCACCAACAGCGGCACCCGATCCTGCGGCGTTACCTTGTCGATTGGATCCACCGTGATCGTCGCGCCGCGGATGTCGTTGCTGTGCAGGCCGTAGCCGGCATTGCCGTAAAAATCCGTCTTGTACCAGGGCCCGAGCACGATGCCGGCCTTCGGACTCGCGATCGAAGCCCGCGCATTGCCGGAGTTTTCCGGCGTGTCGCTCAGGACGCCTCCGGCAAAGACATCCTCGCGAATGCCGACAGTGGTACGCAGCCAGTTTGTCCAGCGTGTGGTGCTGTCCATCCATACGCCGACATTGCCTTCCCTTACGCGGTCCTCGCGCACGGTCGAAAGCCAGCCTCGCTGCTGCGTCTTGAACAGGCCTGCATGGATATCGTCATAGCGGCTTTGCAGGCCGACGCGTGTTTGCGTCTCGAGTCCGCCGAGGCGCCAATCGAAGGCGTGCCGTGCATCGAAGCCACCGAGGGTGCGGCGGTCGAGCTGGTTGAACTGGTCGCCATTGACGGGGTTGTCGAGGAAGTAGGTGAAATTGTTGTAGAGCTGCAGATCGGAACGCACGACATAGGCGCCGATCTTGCTCTGCCCGTACTCGCTCGAATGCGCAAAATTGCCGGACAGGCTGAACCGGCTGGCCACACCGCCGTCGGTCGGATCGAGCGTGCCGAAGCGGCTGATGCTGCCCTGGTCGATCGCGCGCTGCGCCACCTGATCGGTCGAATTCCAGCCGTTGGAATAGGCCATGGCCGTTAGCATCAATCCGTCGGTCGCGGTACCCTGGCTGTATCGCATCACGCCGTTGATCTTGCGCACATCGTCCGGCACGTCCCATGGGCCGTTGTATTTGACGCCCTCGATTGCGGCGAGCAACGTGCCTGCGCCGACCGCGGTTGAACCGATGGCCAGCCCGCGCCGGTATCCGAAGCTGCCAACCGTGACCTCCGCCAGATTTTTCGGCGGCTTGGTGAGGTAGTCGATTTCGACGGAGCCGGCGGAACTGAAATCGCCTACGTCGGCGTAGTACGGGCCCTTGCGGACAAGCAGCGACTGAATCAGCTCTGGGATCAGGAAGTTGATATCTGCGTAGCCCTGTCCGTGGCCATGAGTTGGCATGTTGACCGGCATGCCGTCTACCTTGATGGAGAGATCGGTCCCGTGGTCAAGGTTCATGCCGCGTAAAAAATACTGGTTGGCTTTGCCCTCTCCGGAATGCTGGGTGACGATCAGCCCGGGCACGACCTCCAGAGCCTCACCGGGCCGCAAGAAAGGGACGGCATTCACTTCCGCGCCACTGATACGTACGGCGCTGGCGCCGGTAGGCTGCAGCACGGGCGCCTCAGAGGGCGCGCTCGGTGTCAGGCCACTGGCGCCGACTGTCGCTTGATCGGCAACCGTGATGCGCGCTCCACGGTTTCGCGACGGCTTTGGACGGGCGGTCCGCTTGGCCGGGGTGACCCCTGGAGCCGCGACATTGACCGGCGGAAGAACGTGAGTGTGCGCACGGGGAATTTCGTGTGCCGCGGCCGGGAGCATGCAGGCGGCGCACGTTACCGCGGCGGACGATATACCCGACAAGACACCACGCACCGCAAATTTCCCGCATGTAGCTGATATGTCTGCACCATACGTCAGCTAACCCGAGACCGCTCACGGCAGCAAGGCCGGCAATAAGGGTGCTAATCTTCCGGCGCCGTGCCTGCGACAAATCAACACGACGGGCAAAATTTCGCTTTTCCCGAAGGGCAAATCACCATTAAAACTCACGCCATCCTGTCCCCCTGGAGGGACGTTGGCCATCGTTACCGAACGTTGGGATGGGAGTTGCGGTGGACGCGACGGCATCGTGCGCGCGAGGGATTGCAGGGCGGGATAAACTCCGTGAGCGGTTTCTTTGGAACGTGCTGACGAGCGGTGTCGAAGCGTACGGCAAAGACGTGTGGATCTGGTGCCTCAGTGCTTGGTGCCAAGTCTTGCGGAGGTGCAAAGGCTCAACCGGGCCGGCGTGCCACCTTCCGGGAGGCGACGGGGGCATGAAAGGCCGATACCCCGGGGTGAGCGCGTTATAAGCCGTCGAGCCATTGCGCAGGGATGCCGGATGTTCTCCGCTGCCCTGTATGCTCGTGTGCGCATTCTTCTATCCATTGCACACGAGACCGCGGGTGCAGCGCGCATCCGGCATTCCCTGCTCCCTCATTTCTTCGAGAGGGGCAACGACATGCAAAACCTCGGGCAGATCGTGCCGCGAGAATGCGGACGTGTATCTGCTGTTTGAGATTGAATCCAAATGTATCCACGTCATTGCGAGCGCAGCGAAGCAATCCATCTCACCAAGCAAAGGAAGAGTGGATTGCTTCGCTGCGCTCGCAATGACGACGTGTGGACGCCGGAACGGGCTCCGAGCCTCGAGCCCTCACCGCAAGATCTGGCTCAGAAACAGTTTTGCGCGCGGGTGCTGCGGGTTGGCGAAGAAATTGTCGGGGGTGTTGGCCTCGATGATCTGGCCGGCGTCCATGAACACGATGCGGTTGGCGACTTCCTTGGCGAATCCCATCTCGTGGGTCACCACCAGCATGGTCATGCCTTCTTTGGCGAGGTCGACCATGGTGTCCAGCACTTCCTTGACCATCTCGGGATCCAGCGCCGAGGTCGGCTCGTCGAACAGCATGACCTTCGGGTTCATGGTCAGCGCGCGCGCGATCGCGACGCGCTGCTGCTGGCCGCCCGACATCTGGCCCGGATATTTGTTGGCCTGGTGCGGGATCTTGACCCGCTCCAGATATTTCATCGCGGCGGCTTCGGCGTCCTTCTTCGGAATATTGCGCACCCAGATCGGCGCCAGCGTGCAGTTCTCCAGCACCGTGAGATGCGGAAACAGATTGAAACTCTGGAACACCATGCCGACTTCGCGCCGGACCTCGTCGACCCGCCGCAGGTTCGGCCCCAATTCGATGCCGTCGACCACGATCTCGCCTTCCTGGAATTCCTCCAGCGCATTGATGCAGCGGATCAGCGTCGACTTGCCCGAGCCGGACGGACCGCAGATCACGATGCGCTCGCCCTTGGCGACGTCGAGGTTGATGTCGCGAAGCACGTGAAAATCGCCAAACCACTTGTTGAGGGCGTCGATGTTGACGATCGATTTCTCGGTCATGGTCAATACTCAATTGCGATTGTGTGCGTTGAGACGGTTCTCGACGAACAGCGAATAACGCGACATGGCAAAGCAGAAGCTGAAGTAGATGATGCCGGCAAAGGCGAAGCCGGTGAACAGCGTGGTCGGCGACGACCAGTTCGGGTCGGCGAAGGAAGCCTGCAGCTGCCCAAGCAGGTCGAACAAGGCGACGATCGAGACCAGCGAGGTATCCTTGAACAGCGCGATGAAGGAGTTGACGAGGCCGGGGATGACGTGGCGCAGCGCCTGCGGCATCACGATCAGGCCGGTCGTCTTGCCCCAGGTCAGGCCGAGCGCGCTGGCCGCCTCGCCCTGCCCGCGCGGGATCGCCTGCAAGCCGCCGCGGATCACCTCGGCCTGGTAAGCTCCGGCAAACAGCGCGATGCCGATCAGGGCCCGCACCAGACCATCGACCGAGAAATTGCCGGGCAGGAACAGCGGCAGCATGTAGGTGGCGAAAAACAGCACGGTGATCAGCGGCACGCCGCGCCAGAATTCGATGAAGGTCACCGAGAATATCCGGATCAGCGGGATGGTCGAACGTCGCCCGAGTGCCAGCGCGATCCCCACCGGCATCGACGCCACGATACCGGTGACCGAGACCACCAGCGTCACCAGCAGGCCGCCCCACAGCCTGGTATCGACCACCGGCAGGCCGCCGCGGTCCAGCCCCATCACGGATATGACGATGCCGATACCGGCAAAGATCACGAGGCTGTTGATGAGGGCCCGCCATCCGGTGCGGAAGCCGCCGCCGAGAAAAAACATCAGCAGCGAGACGATCACGGCGGTAGCCGCGAAATCGTTCCAGAACGGCAGATCGCGCAGCTCCGTCAGAGGCCCGGTCAGCTTGCTACCGCCAACGCTGTCGATCAGTCCCGAAAGCGCCCCCGCGACCCAGCGGACGCCGAAGCCCTTGAGGCCGCCGCCATGCAGCAGGAAAAACGCCACGAACGGAAATGCAACGAAGAACAGCCCGGCGTTGACGCCCTTGCCCGGCAGCCGCGGGATCAGCAGCGGCACCAGAAGGATGGCAGCGAGAAGGAAGGTGAGATTGACCCGCCATCGCTCGGCCTCGGGATAGAAGCCGTAGATGAACTGGGGAAGTTTCGCCTGGATGAAAGGCCAGCAGGCGCCGACGGGGCGTCCGACATTCTCGGAAAGGCAGGCATTGCGGTCCGTGCCGGTCCAGACCGCATCGATCAGCAGAAATTGCACCGCGGGAACGACGGTGACCCACAGCAGCAGCACGCCCAGGAACGTCAACAGGATGTTGGTCGGCGAATTGAACAGCCGCGTGCGCAGGAATCCGACGAAACCGGTGGTCTTGACCGGTGCGCCGCGCTCGGGGACCAGTTCCTGGCGTACGAAGGCGCGGGTCGAAAGTTCGCTCTCCATTTCGCTCATGGGCCAAGGCTCCTGCCGAGCCGCCACCCGTAAAAACTCATGATCGCGCTGGTGACCAGCGAGATCAGGAGGTAGACGCCCATGGTGATGGTGATGATCTCGATCGCCTGCCCGGTCTGGCTCAGCGCCGTGCCGGCGAAAACCGATACCAGGTCGGGATAGCCGATCGCCACCGCCAGCGACGAGTTCTTGGTGAGGTTGAGATACTGGTTGGTCAGCGGCGGCAGGATCACCCGCAACGCCTGCGGCACCACGATCAGTCGCAGGGTCGAGCCGCGCGACAGGCCGAGCGATGCGCCGGCCTCCATCTGCCCCTTGTGCACCGACAGGATGCCGGCGCGCACGATCTCGGCAATGAAGGCGGCGGTATAGGTCGACAGCGCCAGCGTCAGCGCCACGAATTCGGGAATGACCCTGGTGCCGCCGGAGAAGTTAAAACCCTTGAGAGCGGGAAAGTCGAAGGTGACGGGTTTTCCGAACAGCAGCGCCGACAGCAGCGGCAAACCGACCAGCAAGCCCAGCACCCACGGCCATATCCTGATCAGCCTGCCGCTATCGAACAGTTGCTTGCGCGCATGCCACCGCAGACCCAGCGAAGCGACGATCGCGATCAGCAGCGCGACTGCGAACGGAACCATGCCGGGATCGGGAACCGCACTCGGAATCACCAGCCCGCGGTTGCTAAGGTAGGCACTGTCGAGCAGCGAATAGCTCTGCCTCGGGTTCGGCAATGCCGACAGCACCGCCTTGTACCAGAACAGGATCTGGAACAGGAGCGGCAGGTTGCGCACCAGTTCGACATAGCCGCCGGCGATCCGCGACAACAGCCAGTTCGGCGACAGCCGGCCGAGCGCGATCAAAAATCCGATGATGGTGGCAAAGAAGATGCCGATCACCGAAACCATCAGCGTGTTCAGCAGGCCGACCAGGAACACGCGGAAGTAGGTGGAAGACCCGGAATAGGCAATCAGGGTCTGGTTGACGTCGAAGCCCGCCGTTCGATCCAGAAAACCGAAGCCGGAGGTGATCCGCTGCGACGCCAGATTGGCGCGCGCATTGGCGACGATCTCATAGCCGATCCACACCAGCGCCGCGACGAACACGATCTGGAACACAAATCCGTTCCAGCCGGACTGGCCGCCGAGCGCGCGCCGCAGTTTGAAGACAAACTGCGACGGCGGTGCTCGTGCTTCGATGGTCATCGCCGCTCCCGCGGGTCAGAGGTCAGCGAATCGGCGGTGCGTACTGGATGCCGCCCTTGTTCCAGAGCTGGTTGAGACCGCGGGCGATGCCGAGCTTGGAGCCGGTGCCGACGTTGCGGTCGAAGGCTTCACCGTAATTGCCCGTCGCCTTCACGATCCGCGACACCCAGTCCTTGGTGAGACCGAGCTGTTCGCCGAGATTGCCGTCGGTGCCGAACACCCGCTTGAAATCCGGCTTGTCGGACTTGGCCATCTCGTCGACGTTCTTCTGGGTGACGCCCATCTCCTCGGCGGTCACCATGGCGTACAGCGTCCACTTCACGATATCGAACCACTGGTCGTCGCCATGGCGCACCATCGGGCCGAGCGGCTCCTTGGAAATCACCTCGGGAAGCACGACATGGTCGGCCGAATTGGCGAGCTTCAGCCGCATCGCATAAAGCTGCGACACGTCGGTCGTGAACACGTCGCAACGTCCGGATTCATAGGCCTTCACGGTCTCGTCGGCGCCGGAGAAGGCGATCACCTCATACTTCATGTTGTTGCCCTTGAAGTAATCGGCGAGATTCTGCTCGGTGGTGGTGCCGGTCTGCACGCAGACCGAGGCGCTGTTCAGTTCCAGCGCCGAGTTCACCTTGAGCGATTTTTTGACCATGAAGCCCTGGCCGTCATAATAGGTGACGCCGGTGAAATTGGCGCCGAGCGAGGTGTCGCGCGACACCGTCCAGGTGGTGTTGCGCGACAGCACGTCGATTTCGCCCGACTGCAGCGCGGTGAAGCGATCCTTGGCCGACAGCGGCACGTATTTGACCTTGGCCGGATCGTTGAAGATGGCGGCGGCGACCGCGCGGCAGATATCGACGTCCAGCCCGGTCCAGTTGCCCTTGTCGTCGGGCGAGGAGAAGCCCGGCAGGCCCTGGCTGACGCCGCAGGACAACATGCCGCGGTCCTTGATCGTCTTGAGCGTTTGCGCGGTGGCAGCGCCGGTCGACAGACCGGCGGCGAGAGCGAGGGTGAAAACCAGAGATACGCGTTTCATGGGCAAAGCCTTTCAAGGGTCGTCCGGAACGTTTGCTTATTCTCGCTCACGCCGATGGGCCAACCCGGAAATCCCTTGCCGCCGCTCCTGCAAACGGCATGCCTGACCAGCTAAGTGACGCGCAGTCGGGTCAGGACAGGGATCGACGGTCGCAGCAAGCCCCTCAACGTGCAGCGACGGAATAGCTGGAGCGCATCGAAGAACGACTGGCGAGCCGGGTCAAGGGGTTGACGGCCTACTTCCGTGTCCTGTTACTAACAAAACAGCCCGATCCCGCCGCCCGGCGGGGTTATCCGAGCGAAGTCGCGGCTGTGGCAAATGGTCTTGGGTGGCAGCGGCGCATGAGTTTTTCAGGAAATGACGGGCCGCAGAAGGCCGAAACCACGCTGGTGACGGCCGGCCGCGACACCAGGGCACAGAAGGGGTTCGTCAATCCGCCCGTGGTCCACGGCTCCACCGTGCTCTACCCGACCGCCGAGGACCTGCATGCCCATCGCGGCGAGTTCCAGTATGGCCGGCGGGGAACCCCGACTACCAAGGCGCTGCAGGAAGCGTTGATGGCGCTCGAAGGCCCGCAATGCGCCGGTGTCGGGATCGCGCCATCGGGCCTGGCCGCCATCACCACCACCCTGCTTGCGGTGCTGAAGTCAGGCGACCACCTGCTGGTCTGCGACAACGCCTACCGCCCCACCCGCAATTTCTGCAACGGTGTTCTGGCCCGCTACGGCGTCGAGACGACCTATTTCGATCCATTGATCGGCGCCGGCATCGCCTCCCTGTTCAAGCCCAACACCAGGGCCGTGGTGGTGGAAGCGCCGGGCTCGCAATCCTTTGAAATGCCCGACATTCCCGCGATCGCCTCGGTCGCGCATGCGCAGGGCGCGCTGGTGATCGACGACAACACCTGGGCCACGGCTTTGTACCACCGCTCCCTTGAGCAGGGTGTCGACATCAGCATGCAGGCGGCGACCAAGTATATCGGCGGCCATTCCGACATCATGTTCGGCACCATCTCGGCCAACGCCAAGGCATGGCCGCTGATCGCCGAGGCGATCCAGCTGCTCGGGGTCTGCGCCGGCCCGGACGACGTGTTCCTGGCGCTGCGCGGCCTGCGCACGCTGTCGGTGCGGCTGGCGCAGCATCACAAGTCCGCGCTCGAAATGGCGCGCTGGCTCGCGGCCAGACCCGAGGTCGTCAGCGTGCTGCATCCAGCGCTCGAGAGCCATCCGGGCCACGCGATCTGGAAACGGGATTTTACCGGCGCCTCCGGCCTGTTCAGCATCGTGCTGCAGCCAAAGCCGCAAGCCGCCGTCGATGCCCTGCTCGACACCGTCAAACTGTTCGGCATGGGCTATTCCTGGGGCGGCTTTGAAAGCCTGGTGATTCCGTTCGACTGCGCGCCCTATCGCACCGCGACGCCATGGGCGCCCGGCGGACCGGCGCTGCGGTTCCATATCGGGCTTGAGAATGTCGAGGACCTGAAGGCCGACCTGGAGCGAGGGTTTGCGGCGTTCAACGCCGCCCAAGGCTAGGGCACCGCCCTATCTTACCTCCACGCTCGGTCACGTCCGGCACCGCTTGCAATTTCGCGCTCGTGGCCTACACGTCGGTCCTAACAGGAGGTCGGGCGATGCTGAACGATCGAGAAAAGATTCTGGCCGCGCTGCGCGAGAAACCGCTCAAGATCTATGAAGTGATGAAACGCGCCAACCTTCCCAATGAAGAGGCGTGCCAGTCCCTGCTGATGAAGATGCGCACCGAAGGTTCGGTCAAGTTCGACATCCACAAGGGCCGATGGCTGATCGGGTGATGTCCGCGACCACGTAGCGATCGCTCGCGACGCTGATCCAACATCACACCGCAGCCATTACCAAGTGCGCCTGAATTTTGGCGGCAACCTCGCCGTATCCGTGCCGGTCCGCGATCCAGGATGCTGCGTATTCGGTTGCTTGTTCCAGCCTGCCCGCATCCCTGGCCTCGATCTCGTTGCGCAGCGGAGTTCCCTGACAATAGGCCACCGCGGCATGGCGCGGCGACGGCGCACGGCTACATCGGCTCGGGTCTCGACGGCCACTCTGGCAAAACCCGCCTTTTCCAACTCGCTCCGGATCACCGCGACGTCATGATAGCCATGCGGCGTGCGCGCCAAAAAGCGCGGCGGATCGGCTGGAAATAATTTTGCCAGCGCAGCCGTCACCTCGTCGGCGAATACGTTCTCCTCAATACGATCCCAAACACTGAACAGAAAGCATCCGCCGGGCCTGAGCACCCGCTTCGCCTCGAGGTAACCTGCCCGGCGGTCGGGGAAAAACATGACGCCAAACTGGCAACACACGACATCGAAGGCGGCAGCCGCGAACGGCAGCGCCTGTGCATCCGCCCTGCGCCAGTCGATGCGGCGGTCGACGCCCTGCCGCGCCGCTGCATGGTCGAGCATCGGTTGGTTGAGGTCGGTCACGACATAGCTCGCGTCAGGCAAAAGTTTTGGCGCCAGTGCCCGGGTAACGACGCCGCTGCCGGCGGCGGTTTCAAGCACCGCGCGCGGCGACAGCGCCGCCACGCGTCGCGCCAGATCCTCGGCAAAACCTTCGAAGATCAGGGGAACCAGATAGCGATCGTAATTTTCCGGGATCGAGCCTGCAAACAGCTTGTCGGCATCGGACATCGCCTGTCTCCCCTGTCCCAAATTGGATGGAGCCTTCAGGAAGCTGATATCACCCGATCACTTTACCCCACTCCGGCGCGGCCTGAAATTACTGATACGACGCCACGATATCGGACACCGCACGCTCCAGCTGCTTGGCGGTCGCGCATTGCCGCACCACGCTGCAAAAGGCGGCATAGCGCGGCATTTCGGAATCGCCCCAGCCCCAGGCCATGCGGCCTTCCGGGTTGAGCCAGACCAGCCGCTTCGATCGTTCCGAAATGGTGCGCAGGATGTCGGCGCGCGGATCGAGGTTGTTGGTGCGGGCGTCGCCGAGCACGATCACCGTGGTTTTCGGGGTCACCGATCTCATAAAATCCTTTTCGAAATCGCCGGAACGAGCCGCCATAATCGGACGAGCCGAAGCCGACCTTCGACATGATCTCGCTCATCGCCTCTTCGGGCGACTTGGTGTCGAGGATGTCGCTGACTTCGATCAGGTGGCCCGAGAACGCGAACGAGCGGACGTCGTCGACCACCTCGTGCAGGCTGTGGATCAGCAGCAGGAAGAAGTCGGACACCTGCGCCACCGATCCCGAGACGTCGCAGATCGCCACGATTTTCGGCCGGTCGCGGTGACGCCGTTTCCATGAGGTGAGGAACGGCACGCCGCCCCAGGCGGCGTTGCGCCGCAGCGTCTTTCTGGTGTCGAGATGGCCGCGCCGCTGGCGCTTGCGCGGCTTGCTGTAGCGCTCGCGCAGCCGCCGCGCGATGGCGCGGATCAGCGCCTTCATCTGCTCGACCTGCCGGCGTTCGAGCCGGGCCAGCGGCGCGTTGCGCAGGATCTCGTTGCGCAGGTTTTCGGTTTCCTCGCGGCCGTACAGCACCAGCGCCTGGTTGACGACCTCGCGCACGTTTTCGCGCAAGGCCTTCCAACGCGGCCGCCAGCCGTTCGGCTTCCGCGGAATTTGTCGCGGTCAGCGCGTCGAGATCGTCGCGCAGCCGCTCGATGCCGAGCTGCTCGAGTATCCGGGACGAGAAGATGCCGCGCTGGGTGAAATAGCGGATATCCGACAGCGAAGCGGCATTCGACGCCGCCGCCATCGCGGCGGCGATGGCGTTGCGGTCGCGCGACATCAGCATCTGCGCGAGTTCGCCGAGTTCCGGCGGCTTCGGCGCGTCCGGACTCACCCGCCTCTGCTCTCTCGCCGTCCGCCGCATCCGCATCGCTGCTGTCGGCGCGTCCTCCGGCGCGGTCTCCTCCTTCACCTCCGGCTGGCTGAAGAACAGGTCAAAACAGTCGCCGAGCGCCTGCTTTTCGTCCTGGCTTTTGGCGAGTGTCAGCAGCAGCGTATCGCGCAGGATACCGCGCTCGGCAAAGCCGACATCCGCCACCGCTTTCATGGCATCGATGCTTTCCGCGGGCGAAACCCGAACGCCGGCGCCGCGCGCCGCCCGGAAGAACCGATGCAGTTCCTCGCGCATCAGCCGAACACGCCCTGGCGGCCGGATTTGGCGACGAAGCTCGATCACCTGCGGAATCGTGGTCTCGATGTCGGCCTCGTATTTCAGCAGCACGTTGAGCGTGTCCTTGACGGTCTCATGATCGAGCTCGAGTCGACTGCAGCAGCACCAGCACGCGCGCCCAGTCGATGGTTTCGCTGACCGAGGGCAGCTTCTTCAGGTCCAGCGCGCGAACCTGGTTGATGAAGCCGACGATCTGCTTGCGCAGCGATCGCGGAGATGCCGGGGACGCGGCTTTCGACGATGCGTTCTTCCAGCTTCTGCTCGGGGAAGCCGATATGCAGATGCAGGCAGCGGCGCTTCAGCGCGTCCGAGAGGTCGCGCTCGCCATTGGAGGTCAGTATCACCGTCGGCTTCACGATCGCCGTGACGGTGCCGAGTTCGGGGATCGAGACCTGGTAATCCGCTGAGAATTTCCAGCAGCAGGGATTCGAATTCGGCGTCCGACTTGTCGATTTCGTCGACCAGCAGCACGCAGCCTTTGCCTGCTCCAGCGCCTGCAGCAGCGGGCGCGGCTCGACGAATTCCTTGGAGAAGAACACGTCGCCGAAATCGTGCAGCTTGCCGAGTGCGGCGGCCAGCGTATCGGCGCCGCCGAGCACTTCGCCGAGCTTGTCCTTCAGGATCTGGGTGTAGAGCAGCTGCTTGGCGTATTTCCATTCGTACAGCGCCTTGGCTTCGTCGAGCCCCTCGTAGCACTGCATCCGGATCATCTTCATGCCGCGCCACGCCGCCAGCGCTTTTGCCAGCTCGGTCTTGCCGACGCCGGCCGGGCCTTCCACCAGGATCGGCTTCTCGATGCTTCTCGGCGAGGTAGACCGCGGTCGCGATCTGCTTGCTGGCGATATAGCCGGCCGACGCCAGCCCGCGGGTGACGGCTTCGATCGAGTCCGCCGGCAGTTGGTTAATCATTATTGTTTCTCGCTTCCGATTGAATTTCCAGGCCGATTGAATTTCCAAGCCTGATCTGCCGCACCTTGCGCGGCTCGCGCGCGACCGAGGACAGCATGTCGAACGCCGCCAGCGCCCGGGCAATCGCTTCGTCGGCGCCGCTCGCCCTGCCCCAGCAGTTCGCGGATTTCACCGACGATGTCGCGCGACAGCAGCCTGACGCCGATCACGCGCGCCGGAACATCTACTCCCTCGCCGTCGAGCGCCGCCACCGCGAGTTGGCTCGCCGCCTGCACCAGCGACACCAGACCCGCGATGCGGCCGAGCCGCAAGGCATTCTCTTCGCTCGCGCTCGATATGCGTGGCGGCCTTCTCCAGCAGCCAGCTCAGCAGGCCCGAAACATTCGCCGTTCCGACGGTGTCCTCGACATCGCGAAACGGCAAGGCCATGGCCGGATAGGCGTCAGGCATTTCGCCGATTTGCGCCGACGCCGGAACCTCGGCAGCCGTCGAGTTCCAGCTCGCAATGCGTCGCCGGCGCCAGCGTGTCCAGCGCCTTCATCGGTTTTGTCACCAGGCCGGCGGTCCCCTTCGGCACCAGAAACAAGCCATATCGCTTGCGGCCATCCTCGACCGCGATCACCGCCAGCACCAGGAACAGATCCGCGACCGGCCCATTGGTGACCCAGGCCTTGCGGCCGCGAATGACAAATCCGGTTCCGTCGGGTTCAGCCGTGGTCTGCAGATGCTTGGGATGGGCGCCGGCGCCGGGCTCGGAGATCGAGATCGCCGTGCAGACCTCGCCGGCCGCGATGCGTGGAAGCCATGTCGCGCGCTGGTCCTGACCGGCAAATCCCCCCGATGAAAAATCGCGCCGCCATTTGCCGCGCGGCGAACGCGCTCGCCAGCCCCAACAGGCCGGTTTTTTCGGCAATCGCCTGCTCGGCGGCCGCTATCGCCCATAGCTGTCGAGCGCTGCGCCCGCGCCGGGCAACCCGATCTGGAACAGGCCGGCCTTCGCCATCGGTCCGAACGGGTCGGCCAGCAGTCGTGCTTTGCGCTTACCCACCAGACGTCAATGCGGCGCGGCGACTTCCAGGTTCGGATCTTGCGGCATTCAATCAGCGACCCGGATATCCGACGCACGCCCCTCGCGGCATCGGAACCGCTTTTAGATCACCCGGCAGCCGGTCGCGAGTTCATTTTTGGCACGCCGTCCGGCGCTGGACGCAAGGCTCAGGGAAGGCTCTAGGCAACGCTCAATTTCCTGCGCGGACGACTGCCGTCCGTTGACAATGATAAAATACAGATTGCGGAAATAGACCACGAGGCCGAGCGCCTGGCCGGCGATGAACACCGGATCCCGGCGATACAGCGCATAGATCAGCAGCAAGCATCGCCGCCGCCGATCGAGAAGAACCAGAACGCCACCGGGATCACGCTCTTGCGCGCGCGCTCGGAGGCGATCCATTGCACCACGAAACGCATGGTGAAGAATCCCTGCGCCACGAATCCCAGAATGACCCAGCCATCGAACTTGATGACGAAGACATCATGCAGATAGGTGGCGAGCACATTGAACAGGTCAGTCATGGCGTGTCACCTCGGTCGCAACGGGCGTCGGCTTCTTGCGGCGGATCAGCCACCACACCCCGGCGAGATCCATGATCCCGATCCATAGCCGGTCGAAAAAGCCGTAATTCGACACGCCGGAATGGCGTGGCCGGTCGATGACGTCGACATAGACGATGTCAAAACCCTCGCGGCGCACCAGCGCCGGCAGGAAGCGATGCAATCCGTCGAAATAAGGCATCATCAGGAACACCTCGCGACGGAACGCCTTCAGGCCGCAGCCGGTATCGCGGGTGCCGTCGCGCAGGATGGCGTTGCGCACGCCGTTGGCGATGCGCGACTGCATCTTCTTGAAACCGGTGTCCTGGCGTCCGACCCGCTGGCCGGCGGCAAGGCCGACGCGGTCGCCGCCGTTCTCGACCGCCGCAGATCAAATCCGGCAGGAACGCCGGATTGTTCTGCCCGTCGCCGTCGAGCGTTGCCACGATGGATCCGCGCGCGGCGCGGACCCCGCTGCGTACCGCGGCCGATTGCCCCGACGAACCCGCATGACGGACCTGGCGCAGATTGCCGCGCGCTTTCATCAACGCGGCAAGTCGCTCGCGGTCGCATCGGTAGAGCCGTCATTGACGTAGATGATCTCATACGCCCATCGGCCATCGAGCGCGGCGGCGATTTCCGCGATCAGCGGCGCCACATTGCCGGCCTCGTTGCGCACGGGAACAACGATGGAAACGGCCACTTCGTCGGGTCGGATGAAGACAAATCGGTGCTCGTCGTTTGCGTTGGCCGCAGCCGGGCCGCTGCGCTTGGCGGTTTGGTTCCCGATTGAACCAGGGTCAATGATCGATGTTTTGACGCTTTCCTCCGCGAACCGGTGTACCTTCCCGTAACGCTTCGCGGCGTCCGCTTCTTATGGGGCTGACGGCCCGCGGGCAACCCCTTTGAGGTGTCCGCAGCGAGGGCCCCGGAAGCGGCACAATGGTGCCGTCGCCACGAATGGTAAAACCCAGCCGGCGCGCGGCGAACCAGTAGCGCACCGCACATCGCGCCGATCACGCCGACCAGGGCGCCGGCGACCACGTCGCTCGGATGATGCGCCAGCAGCACGAGGCGGCTGAGCGCGATCGTGACGGCATAGACCAGCATCGCAAGTCTAGCCTGCGGCCATACTGCGGAAACCGCGAAGGCCAGCGCGAGGCGGTGATCGGCATGTCCGGAGGGAAAACTTGCATAGGCTTCGCCGCCGACAAAATACTCTGAAGTTGAAGACGTTGGCCTTCGCCGCCGACAAACGGCCGGCCGCGCCCCGCCATCCATTTTATCAGTCGCCGGCCAGCACCGGCACCAGCACGGCGAGAAACATGAATTGCAGACGCGTCGCCAGACCCAGCGCCATCGATTCGCCGGATTCCCCGCAGCAGCGGTGACACGAGAGCGCAGACGAGCAGCAACCCGGCCAGGGCCCACAGCACGTAGGCCGATTTGCCGAAATCGGTCAGGATGCGAACCGGCCAGAGGCTCGGCGTGCCGCGCTTGGGCATCCAGCCGATTTCCGCGGCGTCCAGCAGATACATCAGCGCAATGATCGCAGACGCCCAATATCGCCGTCGTCAGCAGCACGTGGCGCGCCGCCCGCCGCGCCGCCTCGGCGCGGCGCGAATGCGAGGGCGAACGGACCAGATTGCGCTCGCCGACTGCTTCACCTCGGCGAACAGCCGCTGAACATAATTCGATGAGGCGCCAACCTGAGGAGACATTCTACTCCGTGCCTTCGGAGCGGAAGATCGCGATCGAAATCGCCCTGCCCTGCGAGAAGTTGTAGCCCTCGATGCGTGTGGCGACGTTGTAGCGCAGCCCGATGGCTTCGGCGCGCGCGGCAAAGCCGCGCTCCGAGCGTGATTCCACCAGCGCAAACCGGCAACTGCCCTGCCCGA
The DNA here is from genome assembly GCA_963706975.1 of uncultured Alphaproteobacteria bacterium. Taxonomy (GTDB): domain Bacteria; phylum Pseudomonadota; class Alphaproteobacteria; order Rhizobiales; family Xanthobacteraceae; genus Bradyrhizobium. Next base: position 171,217 of record CAVPOL010000039.1, on the reverse strand, counting down.
GGAAATCCGCCGCCCCCGATCCGTCCGTCAGCAGCGTCGAGGTGCCGGTCATGAAGACGAGGCTCGGCTCGTGAAATCCGGCGGCGGCAGCCTTCGGTCCGACGCAGACGACGTTGCGCAGCGCGCGCGCGATCTCGGCGCTCGGGAACAGCGGCGTCAGCGCCGGCAGCACGATGCCGTAGACCGCAATCGCCAGAAACATCGCCGAGACCACCGCGTTCAGCAGCGAACGTTCGGCGCGGCTGTCCTCGTAGAGCCACCACGCGAACAGCCCGAAGATCAGCGACGCCGCGATGAACGGCCAGGCCAGAAACACCGGCTGGCGCGTCAGCGCGATGGCGCCGACCACCGCGAGCAACGGAAGCCCCGGCCGGAACCACGAACCACCACGCCGCGCCCCGCATCAGCCATGAGCGCGACAGCACGCGTCGCTCCAGCGCGCCGACCGTGAGGATCGCGATCGCGGGATAGAGCGGCAGCACGTAATGCGGCAGTTTCGTCACCACGAGTTCGAACACGATCCAGGACGGGATCAGCCAGGCCAGCAGATATTGCGCGCCGGGCTCCCGCCGCGCCCGCCACACCGCGGGCGCCGCCATGCCGGCAAGGGCGGCGCCCGGCCAGAACGTCACCCAGAACAGCAGCAGATAGAGCCCCGGCGGCGCGCCGTGGGATTCCTGCGCGGCGAACTTGGCCAGCATGTCGCCGCCGATTGAATCGGTGAAAAACGTATCGCCGGCGCGCCAGAAGATCGCGACGAACCACGGCAGCACCAGAACCAGCAGTCCACATCAGGCCCCAGACCGGGCGCAGCCGCCAAAGCCAATGCCGCGGAGCGGTCGAGGATCGCCAGCGTGACGATGGTCAGCCCGACGAACATCAGGATCAGCGGCCCCTTGAGCAGGATGCCGCCGGCCAGCGCCGTCCAGAAGATCGCCGGCCACGACCATGGCGGATGCGCCGGGTCCTCGCCGCGCTGCCAGGACAGATAGACCCGCGCCATCGCGCCCATCGCCGCGACCACCGTCAGCAGCAGCATGGCATCGGTTTTCGCCAGCCGCGCCTCGACGCCGAGCAGCACCGAACTCGCCATGATCAGTCCGGCGAAGATAGCGCCGCGCCGGGTCACGAAGGCCAGCGCTGTCCAGTAGGTCAAAAGCACCGCGCCGATCGCGCCGATCAGGGAGGGAATGCGATAGAGCCAGATCCGAACCTGCGCCCGCGGCAGGCCCAGCGCCGAGGCGGTCTCGACCACGGCCGACTGCAGCCAGTAGATCCCGACCGGCTTCTTGTAGCGGACGTCGTCCTGGAAGCGGATATCGACGAAATCGCCGCTCTCCACCATTTGCTTGGTCGCTTGCGCGAACCGCGCCTCGTCGCGATCGATCGGCGGGATGGTGAAGAAGCCGGGCAGGAACAGCACGCAGACCGCAGAGCAGCAGGAACAGCGATCGCCCTGACGTGGCTGGCCGCCACGAAGTCGATCACGCCGGCAAGCCGGCTACCCGGATTCACCCGGTTTTTCGGCTCGCGCGGCTCTCCAAATCGGGGACGGGCATAGGTCTCGACCATTGGTTCCGCTTACGCCGAAACCGCTATTCCGACAACCGCTTAGGCACCCACTATTGAATTCTGATGACAACTGTGTCCGCGGCGCCCATCGCGTCGATCACGGTCAGCCTGGCAAAGCCCGGCCCGGGCGGATCGACCAGCCGCTGGCGCCGGCCGTCGATTTCCCCGACCGACACACCGTTCACCAGCATGGTCATCGGCAACACGCCGCCGGAGACCTTGACGGGCATCGCGGAGACCTCGACCGCCACTGCTGCGGTCGACGTCGATCCGCGAGCCATTCAGCGGAAACTGGATGTGAGGCGCCTGATCGCTGCCGGTGCGGATCAGTTCCCCGACGGGGCGGAACCGGCGCAGCGGCAGCGGCAGTTTTGCATTGCTCGCCACCAGGGCGCCCTTCGGGCGGCTTCGGAAGCGCCGCCGGCAGTTTTCCGGTGCGGGCAAAGGCATCGAACAGGATCGGCGCCGCGGCGGTGCGGCCGACCAGCCCGGGCACCGGCGCGCCGTCGGGACGACCGACCCAGACCCCGATGGTGATCCGGCCGTCGAAACCGACCGACCAGGCGTCGCGATAGCCGTAGCTGGTGCCGGTCTTGAACGCGATCCGGTTATGCGCGCCGTTCTCCGGCGGCGGCGTGCCGATCAGGACGTTGCCGACCTGCCAGGCCGCGACCTGATCCATCAGCCGCATGCGGCTCGCGCGCGATCATCCGTTGCCTTCACGATCTCGCGCAGCGGCCGGATGTTGCCGAGCCGCGCCAGCCCGGCATAGAGCTGCACCAGATCCTGCAGCGTCACGCCGACGCCGCCGAGACCCATCGCAAGACCCGGCGCCTCGTCCTTCGGCAGCACCAGATTGACGCCCGCCTGCTTCAGCCGCGACGACAGCCGGCTGGAGCCGACGCGGTCGAGCAGCGCGATCGCCGGCACGTTGAGCGACAACTGCAGCGCCTTGCGCACCGGCACCGTGCCCTGAAACGTCATGTCGAAATTTTCCGGCGCGTAGCTGCCGAAGCGGATCGGCCGGTCGTCGATCAGACTTTCCGGATGCACAAAACCATCCTCGAAGGCGAGGCCATAGATGAACGGTTTCAGGGTTGAGCCCGGCGAGCGCACCGCGCGGGTCATGTCGACCTGCCCTGCGCGCCGCTCGTCGAAATAATCGGGCGAGCCGACATGCGCCAGCACGTCGCCGCTCTCATTGTCGACCGCGACGATTGCGACGGAAATGTTCGGTCCGAGCGCCGCGGCGCGGTCGCGCGCCAGTGCTTCCAGCACCTTCTGCAGACCGGAATCCAGCGTCAGCGTGATGACCGGCGCATCCTTGACGGTGGCGATGGCCTGATCGGCGGAATGCGGCGCCAGGATCGGCATCGGCTTGCGCAGCCGCGGCACCGGCACCGCCTTGGCCTGAACGCGCATCCTCGCAGTGACACGCGGCCATCCTCGACCATGCGGTCGAGCACGCGGTCGCGCGCGATGCGCGCGACTTCGGGATGGCGATCGAGCCGGCGGGTTTCCGGCGACTGCGGCAACGCCACCAGCAGGGCGGCTTCCGCCAGCGACAGCCGCTTCGGCTCCTTGCCGAAATAGGCGATGGACGGCGGCGCGAATGCCTTCGAGATTGCCGCCGAACGGCGCCAGCGCCAGATAAAGATCGAGGATCTCGTCCTTTGTCAGTTGCCGCTCGATCTGGATCGCGCGAACCATCTGCCGCAGTTTTGCGTAGACCGACCGCTCGCGCCGCGGCTCCATCAGCCGCGCCAGTTGCATGGTGATGGTCGAGCCGCCGGAGACGATGTGACCGCGGTGACGAGTTGCAGCGCGGCGCGGCCCAGCGCCCGCGGATCGACGCCGTCAGTGGGAATAGAATCGCCGGTCTTCGTAGGCCAGCAGCAGCTTCGAGATAGGCGGGATCGACGCCGGCCTTCGCGCTCGACCGGCAGCCGCCAGCGGCCATCGGCCATCGCATAGGCGCGCAGCAGCTTGCCGTTGCGGTCGACGACGCGTCGCTGGAAATCTGCCGCGCCTGCTCGAGCGGCAAGGGTCCGAGCGAGACGATCCAGGCGGCGAAGGCGATAGTGACGCCGATGCTGCCAGCCGAGATCGCAGCGATAGCGAACGCGGCACCGCTTTGTGCCCCGTCATGGCCGGGCTTGACCCGGCCATCCACGTCTTCCTTGCCGCCGCAACAAAGCCGTGGCATGGCCGGGCCTAGCCCGGCCATGACGACGGACTTTCCTGTTGCCCGATGCGCTCATTTCGCCGAACGCACCTCGACTGCGCCGGTGCCGGTGCGGCCGTAGCGCGAGGGATTGTACATGTCCTCGACATAGGCCTGCGGCAGCACATATTTGCCGGGCGATACCGCGCGCACGACATAGGCCACCGTGAACACCGCCTTGTCGTCGCTGGCGCGGTCGATGGCCGCGGTGAAGCGGTCGTCGCGGAACTCGGTGTTTTCCGGCTCCTCGCCGTCCTCGATCCAGTCCAGCGTGCCGGTGTCGCCGGACGAAACCAGATGCGGATTGTCGATCTCGAGGCCGGCCGGAAGATAGTCGGCCACCATGATGTGACCGTATTCCGGCTTGGCTTCGGTGATCTTCAGCACCACGGCGAACCGGTCGTTCTGCTTCGCCTTGGTGATGTCGGCCGGCTTGCCGTCGAGCGTGAAATAGTTGCGCTCGATCTTGAAGCCGTTCGACGCCGCGGGTTCCGGCGTCACCGGCGAACCCGAGACCGAGACCACCGCCTGCACCGGCGCATCGCCGGTGTTGGTGATCTTGATCGGCTGGCCCGCCACCTCGGCGGCCTTGTAGCTGCGATAGAGCGCGGTCTTGACCGACGCCGCCGTTGACATCGAGCGTCATGCGTTTCCTTCGCCAGAGCGCGCGACGCCAGCACCAGCCAGGCATTTTCCTGGGTGGAGGTGTAGGGCGTCAGCCCGCGCGCCGCTTCGACCCGCTGCACCGCCTGGGTCAGCGTCGCCCGCGGCGCATTGCCTTCGCTCGCCAGCGAAACCAGCGCCGCAGCATCGCGCAACGCGCTGCCGTAGTCGACCCGGCCGAACTCGATCACCGGCTTTGGCGCAAGCGCTTCGAGCGGCTGCGGCATAGACCCGCTCCGCCCTGCCCCTGTCGCCGACCAGCGCCAGCGCCGCCGCCAGTTGCGATTTTGCAATCGGCGTGGCGAGATTGCCGAGCTTGGTGTCGGCGAGATAGCGCAGGTCGCCGATCGGCGCGGCGCCATTGCGGGCGAGCACATAGAGGCCGTAGGCGAGATCGCGGCCGCCGTCCTTTTCCGGCTCGTCGGCATTGACGACGGAGTTGCGGATGCGGTCGAGCGCGCTCTTGAACAGCACGTCCGGCACCGCAAATCCCTTTTCGCGGGCGCGGGTCAGGAAGTCCGTGACATAGGCGTCGAGCCAGGCGTCGTCGCCGCCGGCCGACCACAGTCCGAACGAACCGTTCGAGCCCTGTCGCGCCAGCAGCCGGTCGATCGCGTCCCTGATGCGCTGGTCGACCGCGGTATCCATCGCCAGATGCGCGCCGGCGGCGAGGTCGTTGACGTAGAGCAGCGGCATCGCGCGGCTGGTGATCTGCTCCGAACAGCCGTGGGGATAGCGGTCGAGCGCCTTCAGGATGGTCGCGGCATCGAGCGCGGTGGACAGGCTGACCGACAGCGAGACGCTGCCGGTGCCCTGCACCAGGTCCGAGAACATGTCCGAGGTCAGCGTCAGGCTCTCGCCTTTGGCCAGGGTCCGGATCGAGCGGCGCGCCAGGACCTGGGTCGCCGCCTTGACGTCGAGCGCATAATGCCGCGCCAGCGTCAGCCCGTTCGGCCCCTTGATGTCGACGTCGAGGTTGCGCGGTGCCGGCGCCGCCGGCATCGAGCGCCAGCGCCATCGACGTCGCGCTGCTTGGCCGCGAGCTTGACCGTCGTCGACGGGATTGCCCGTGACCTTCACCGGACCCGTGGTCTTGACGTTGATGGTGTAGTCGCCGGCTGCGCCCTCGACGTTGTCGAGGTCAAAACTCATGGTGCCCTTGTCGCCATTGAGCAGGAAGCGCGGCAAGGTCGCCGTCAGCACCACGGGATCCCGGACGATGACGTCGGACGTGGCGCGGCCGAGTTTGGTCGAGGTCCACGCCACCGCCATCACCCGCGCGGTGCCGGCGAATTCGGGAATGTCGAAAGCTGATCTCGGCGGTGCCGTCGGCGGCCACCGTGACAATCCCGGAATACAGCGCCAGCGGCTTTTGCGTGGGCGGGCTGCCCTGCAGCTCGGCGCCGCGCATCGCCGCCGGTCCTGATCTGGCCGCGGGTGCCCTGCATGCCGTCGATCAATTGCCCGTAAAGGTCGCGGATCTCCGAGGTCATGCGGCGCTGGCCGAGATAGTAATCGTCCGGGGCCGGCGGCTTGTAGTTGGTGAGGTTGAGAATGCCGACATCGACGGCGGCAACGACGATCTTGGCGTCCTCGCCGGGATTTAGGCCGCCGAGCTTGACCGGAAGTTTCAGCGTGGTGCCCGGCCGCACCAGAGGCCGGCGGCGGCAAGCTCCACCTGCAGCGTGCGGGTCTTCTTGTCGATGCCGAACCATTTTAGCCCGATCGCCCGGCCGGGCATCCGCTGGGCCGCGGCATCGAGCGGACGGCGCAAGGTCGCCACCACATAGGCGCCGGTGCCCCAGTCCTTGCCGACGGGGATCCTGACCTGCGCGGTGCCTTCCTTGACGTCGAGGATTGCGTGGTCAGCAGCCGGTCGCCCAGCACATTGATGGTCAGCTTGCCGGCCGTACGCGCATTGACCGACACCACCATGGTGTCGCCGGAGGCGTATTCCGGCTTGTCGATCGAGGTCTCCAGCAGGTCGGGCGTATCGGCGCTGCCATCGGAATACCAGCCGACATCGAACTGCACCGAGGTGATCGGACCGTCGGCCTCGGTCGACTTGACGTCGAGGCGATAGCGGCCGGGCTGCGGCGACAGCGTGATCCGCGACGGCTTGTCGGCGGCGACAGCGTCACATCGCCGTCGGCGACGCGCGAGGTCGACTTGACCGGCTCGTATTCCCAGTACGAATTCTGCCGGTACCATTGATAGCGGGATTCGATCTTCATGCAGCTCGTAGCGCAGGCCGTCCCGGGCCAGCTGCTTGCCGTCGGGGGCGACGAACACGACGTCGAAGCCGGCCTTGTCGCCTTCCGCGACGCTCTTGTCGGAGAACAGCGGCTTGATGCCGATCAGGGCGGCCGCCGGCTGCAACCGGCAGCACCAGCTTGCGCTCGACCGAGCGGCCGCCGGCTTCCGCCATCCGGATGAAGATCTGGGCCTCCTGCGGCCGGGTCGAGGACGGCGGTTTCGCCAGGCTGACCGGGAAGGTCGCCTCGCCCCTGGCGTCGGCTTCCGGCAGGTTTTCGATCGGCGTTCGTTCGTTGCTGGCGGTCTCCTCGTCGGCGACGCCGAACTGGTAGCCGGCGTAGCCGGGACGACCCGAGGCCGCCGGCGCCACCAGCATGTCGCCTTCGAGCTGCAGGCCGGAAGCCGGCGCGCCGTAGAGGAAATGCCCGGCCACCTTCAGTTCCACCGGAACTTCAGCTTTGATCTGCTTCTCCTTGGCAGTCAGATCGAATTCGATCCGCTCGGGGATGTAATCTTCGACCATGAAGGTGGTCTCGCCGACCGACGAACCCTTGGGATCGGTAAAGGCGCGCGCCCGCCAGGTCCCGGTCGGGACCGCGGAATTCAGGGGAACGGCGAGGCTGCGGCCGCCCGCGCCCTGATCCGGCAGTATCGCGCGGCGATACTCGACGCCGTCGGGCCGCTCGATCACCAGCGTCAGCGGTCCGCCGGTCACGGCATTGCCCTGCCCGTCGCGCACCAGCGCGGTCAGATAAACCGTCTCGTTGGAGCGATAGACACCGCGCTCGGCATAGACGAAGGCATCGGCGCCCGCCGGAACCGGCCGGCCGGAGACGCCGCGATCGGACAGGTCGAAGGCGTTGGATTTCAGGCTGAGGAAGGCGTAGTCGGCCTTTTCGCCGGATACGGTGAGCATCGCCGGCGACAGGCCGCCCTCGCCGCGCGCCAACCCGGGCTCGAACAGCACGTGGCCGGAATCGTCGGTCTTGCGGGTCGCCAGGATCTCGTTGTTGCGCGCGACCAGCCGTACTTCGGCCCTGCCGACCGCCTCGGTCGAGGCCAGCGAATTGACGAAGACGTGGATGCCGTCATTGCCGGAGTAGGCGGTCAGCCCGAGATCGGAAACGATGAACCACTGTGTCGCCAGCGAGCCATCGCTGTCGCTGCCCGGCCCTTTTGCTTCCGCTGTCATTACATAGACGCCCGGCTGCAGTTCGCCCAGGGCCTGGTCGACCGGAAACGCCGTCGTCACATCCTGATTGAGCGTGGGTGCGGTGGCGAGTTCCCCGGTCCATACCTTGACGCCGCGCTCGTCGCCGAGGTCGGAGAGTTCGTATTTGCTCAGAGCGCGCTGAAAATCGCTGCCGACCACGGTGTTGATCAGATTGCGGTCGCCGATCCGGAACACATTGACGCTAACGGCGGGGGTGTTGACGCTGACCAGGGGGATGCCACGCTGGCCGGTACGCGGCAGCACATAGGCGCGGCCCGTAAAACGCACGAACGGCTTGCGGTCGCGCACATAGATATTGAATTCGGCCGATTTCGGCAGGGTTTCCTTGACCGTGGACGGCAATCCCGCGCGCAGATTGACGTTGTAGCGCTCGCCATGCTTGAGGCCATCGACGCAGAGCTGCTTGGCTTCCGCCGACAGCGCCGGCTTGTCGTTGCCCGCCAGCGCCAGGAACGGCGCGAAGTCGACCCGCTTGGCGAGGTCCTCGGAGAACTGGAAGCAGGCGCGTGGCGAGGCGCCGTCGGAATTCGACGGTATAATCCAGCAGCCGAAAACCGTGCTCGTCGCGCAGCTTCTCGTATTGGCCGCGCACCTCGGCGACCTCGCGCATGTCGAGCGACAGCCGCAGCGCATCCAGCGCCGGGCGCCACAGCTTGCGTTCGGACATCGAGCGCCCGAGCACTGCAAGCGCGTCTGCCTCTTCGCCCGAATTGCCGGCGCGCTGATAGGCGATATAGGCCGCGGTCGAGGCCCGCTCCATCAGAAAAGTCTGCTCACCGGAATTTTTCGGCCAGATCTGGAAAATCGTGCGCGCCAGCCGCAGCCAGTTGCCGCTGTCTTCCGGGCTCGTGGCGGCGATCTGCCCGAGGATCTGCAGGCCGGTGCGGAAATCGCTGCGCTTGAAGGCGGCGTCGGCATCGGTTTTCAGCGCCGCGCTTGTCCTGGCGACGGCGCCCGCCTCGCTCTTGATCTGGGCTTCCAGCTTGACCGCCGAATCCGGCGAGATCGTCGCGTTTGAAGGCCTTGTCAGCTGCCTGGGCTGAGACGAGGCCAAGCGCCAGCGTGGCGCAAAGGGCTGCGGCGCGAACCAAACCAATCATGATGGAGCTCCCTGGGGCGCGGACAACATCCGCGTATCGAACAGAAGTACGCGAAAAGGTGACGGACTCATGGCACGTTTTCATGGCACGTTCCCTGGCCGTCGGTGGGCGTAGCGGAAAAGCAGCATGCGACATAGCCGCGACCGACCCCGCCGCCTGCCGGCCGGCCATGGCGCCAATTCCGTCGCAGCGGGCCGTCGACGACGGTTCGCCGCCCGTGTTGGTCGATCGATCGCTGATAAGGGTTCGAAACAGGCTTGGCGGCGATGCGGATTTTTCCTATTGGCAATGCTATGGATGGCACGACGGTCCCATAGCTCAACTGGATAGAGTAACGGATTTCTACTCCGTGGGTTGCAGGTTCGAATCCTGCTGGGACCGCCAGCCCCGCTGCTCGCCTTGAGGGTTTTGTTGGACATCGGCAACACCTGGCCATGGACCAATCGAGACGAGAGGTCGCGCCTCCTCATCCCCACGCTATGACGCTGGACTGACGGCATCTGGGTTTTTGAGAGATCGTTCCGGATGGTGGTCCGGTGACATCCGTATCCCATTGCGGCTGGTCTCGATCCAACGCGGCACCTCACCGTCCACACCGCAACTATAAATTAACCATGCCGATTCCGGCGACCACAGAGAATGTCGCTTCGCCGCATTGTTCGGATGAATGCGGGATGAATTCGCAAGAAGCCGTCCCCCCGCGACGCCGACATAACCAAATTCTGAGAGTTCGTGCCAGATTTTGATGAAATTTGGGATGCCACGGGACGAAGCCCGAGCGCACGCCCCATCTTGCGTATCACCGTGCCTGGAAAGCTGCGACCGCACCCTCCACCGCAGATGCCCTCGGGACTCGACAAGCGAATATGGCGGGCCTCGCTCGAGTGCGAGGCCGCCATCAGGATGTTCGCCCGTCAGGGCTCCAGTTCAAACAATCCCGCCAAAACCGTGTGCACGGTGCCGGCCGAGGCGCCGATCTCGTCCGCAGCCGCCACCGCGGTATTGTCGTAATAGCCGTTGCTGACGTCGAGCGCCTTGATCACGTAGCTGCCCTGCCAGCTCGTGGAATTGGAGCTTCCGGCCGCCAGCGAAAGGATCGTCGAACCGGTGACCGTGACAGCGCCGTCGAGATCGGCGACGCCGATATTGTGGAGCGCGGTATTGCCGGTATTGTTCACCATGAACGAGTAATCGATGACATCGCCGGCATCGGCCACATCGTTGTTGTTGAGGTCGTGGTAGCCAAGCGCCGACTTGACCAGCGTCATGGCGGGTTGCGCATTTATCGCCACCGAAGCGCTGTCGCTCGACATCGCGCCCTGATCGGTAGCGACGGAGGCGGTGTTGCTGATGCTGCCTCCGGCATCGAACTCGGCCTGCGTCACGGTATGGCTGGCCGAATATTGCCATGTCTCGCCGACATCGATGTTGCCGTCGTGGTCGGTGTCGCCGGTATTGAACCCGCCGGAGACCACCGCGGCGAGGTCGCTGACCGACGGATCGGTGACGTCCGGATTCGTCAAGGTCACGTTGCCGTCATTGGTAACGCTGATCGCGTAGCTGATCACCTCGCCGGCATCCGCCGTGCCGCCCGCCACCGTCGCGGTCTTGTCCAGCACGACATGCGGGTTCTGCTCGACCGCAATCGAGGCGGTGTCGCTGTCGGAGGCCCCCTGTCCGGTCGTGACCGAGGCGGTGTTGCTGATCGAACCGCCGGCGTCCATCTCGTCCTGCGTGACGGTGTGGCTCGCGGTGTACTGCCAGGTCTCGCCGAGATCGATCTTGCCGTCATGATCCGCATCGCCGGCGTTGAAACCGCCGCTGAGGACGGCGGCGAGATCGCTGACCGAGGGATCGCTGACGACGGGGCCGGTCAACGTCATGTTGCCGTCATTGGTGACGTTGATCGTGTAGGCGATCACCTCGCCGGCACTGTTCGCCGTGCCGCCCGGCACGGTCGCCGACTTCACCAGCGTGACGTGCGGGTTCTGCTGGATCAGGACCGATGCGGAAGCGTCGTCCGTCACGTCCTGCGTGGTTGTGGCGGTGGCCGTGTTGTCGTGGGTCAGGGCGGGGTTGACCACCCCGCCATTGTCGATGTCGTCCTGGGTGACGGTGTAGCTGACCGAAATACTGCCAGGCCTCGCCGACGTTCAGAACGCCGTCATGATTGGCGTCGCCGTCATTGAACCCGTCATGATCGCCATCGACCGTGGCGGCCGAATGGTCGAAGTCGAACTGAAACGTCTCGCCGCCGTCCTCGACACCATTATGGTCGGTATCGCCGGCATTGTAGAACTGAAACGTCTCGCCCGGACCCTGGACGCCGTCCTGATTGGTATCGCCGACGTTGGTGAACACAAACGTCTCGCCCGGATCGAGCATGTGATTTTGGTTGGTATCGCCGGCATTGACGAATTGAAACGTCTCTCCCGGGTCCTGGAAACCATTCTGATTGGTGTCGCCGATGTTGTAATCGCCAACGAGAACGTTGACCAGGAGTTCGGGACCGAGGATTGGAGCCTCGAGATCCAGGACCGGGGTGACGATGTTGACCTGTGAATCATCGACCGCCGGATTGGTCAACGTGGTGTTCCCGGTGTTCGCGAGCGTGATCGTGTAATTGATCACGTCTCCCGCCGCGTCCACGGTGGTAACGTCCGGGCTCTTCAGCAACAGCACGCTCGGATTGCGGTCAACCGCCACGCTGGCGGAAGCCGAGGTCGGGTCGGTCTCGGCGCTATCGGCAGTTGCCGTGTTGTTGATGACGCCATCCCCGCCTCCGTCGGAGTCGATGTCGTCCTGCGTCACGGTGTGGCTCGCGGTGTATTGCCAGGTCTCGCCCGCACTGAGCTGGTTGTCCTGGTTGGTATCGCCGACGTTGAAGCCGGCGCTCAGAACCGCCGCGAGATTGCTCACCGATGGATCGGTGACCGTGATGCCGGTCAGCGCCGTGTTGCCGGTATTTGAGACCGCGATCGCATAGTCGATCACCTCGCCCGCAACATCGGCGGTGCCGCCCGCAACCACCGCGGTCTTGTGGACTGCAAGCGCCGAATGCGCGCCGCCGCTCGGGCCGCTCAGGCCCCATTCCTCGAAACCGCCGCCGGTAGACCAGCCAGGCTGCTCGCCAAAACTGGAATAGAGCGTGACGTAGCGATGCGACGCGTCGTTGATGAAGAAGCTGTCCGGGATCAGGACGCGGATGTCGCTCTGGCCGCTGCCGTGCGAGAGCCCGTCGTTGAGCGCGATCCAGTGGTCGCCGCCGGCATCGAGATCGTAGGCGAGATAATTGGTGTGGGCGCCGGCAAATCCCGCGCCGGGCGTGAAGTCGGTGAGGTCGCCGGCTTCTTCCTGCCAGATCTGCAGCGCGTCGAGCGAAATATACCGATTGCTGCCGTTCGGCTCGTTGAGATCGAGCAGGAACTCGCGATAGGCGACGCCCTCAACCGTCCCATTGGTGCCGTCGCCAAAGACGATCGGAACGTCGGCCAATAGAATCGAATGGTTGTGATTGTGCGAGTTTTTCTCGTCGTATTGCGCACTCGCGTCGGTGTTGTAGCCCTGTTCGGTGCCTCCGTTCTGAAGCTGCACGAAGGAATCGAAGGCACCCGTCCCGGCGGGCTGGTTTAGTCCGGTCGCGAATACCGCGCCGTTCAGAATTCCAAAAGTATCGTCAAAGGTAAGATCGATGTCGGGCGTACCCGGTGGCCTTGTCGGCATGACTTAACCTCCCTGAATTATGTGATTTTCATGAAACTCCTGTGCACTCTTCCGTACTTCGAAACCGGGAAACTCTACGTCCAAGGCGACGAAAAGCAAAATGTCGCCCATCGGAAGCTTGCCGCATGGCGGAAATCCCGCTGTGAACATTCAACAGGTTACACGCATTAGTTGCAGGGCGCCCACGACGGCGTAGGCAGGCCGTGAAACTTCGTGCTAGATTTTGATGAAATTTGGGATCGGTCGACATGAAGCACGAGACGGAGCTCGGTTCGAAGCCGGACAAGAAGGCGATCGCCAGCGCCATCCAGCGCTATCTCGACGCCAATGGCCTGGCGCGCAAGGACCTGATCCGGGAGCATCTGTCCAAATCGTCGATCGAAAAGCTGTTTCAGGGCGACTTCACCGAGCGCACCCTCAACAAGATCGAGGGCATTCTGAAAACCAGTTTTCGAAGTCCCTCCCCGGCCCGTGAAGACACCGCCGACAGGGCCGTGGGCGGATATGTGTTCGACGCCGTCGACTATCTGCAGGGTGACTATCTCTGCGTTCGTCCGATGTTTGCCAACCCGGCCAACTTCAACGCCTATCTGATCGGGATCGCCTGGAGCGAGGAGCGCAAATGCCTGGTGTTCGAGGAGAGGTCGCGCTTCGACGGCAAATACCGGCAGAAGGGCACGGTCCATATTCCCTTCGGCACCGCCTACATGAACCTGGTCAGTTCGAGCGCGGGCAATGTGCGGACCATTTTGTTGTCGCTGCCGGATTCCGACGACATGATGCGCGGCATCATCTCGACGCTGAGCAATCCCAAGGGCTCGGTCTACATCCCCGTCGCCGCCCCGATCGTGCTGCGCAAACTGCGCAAGGACGAAGAACCGGAACTCGGCATTATCTCGAGCGATCAGCGCAGCCATGGCGAATACCAGTCGTGGCTCGCGACGGTGCTGACCGAGGAATTCGGGATTTTTGCGGTCCCGCAGCCGCCGGCACAGCGCAAGAGCAGTGCGGGCAGCAAGTCCTGACGATCGCTTTCCACGGCGAGGCTGGAAGCCGTCGAACGAAAGGCCCCGGACCGCGCCGGAGCCTTCTGCATTCTACCCGAGCCCTTGCGGGCGCCGCCAAAAAAGCCAGCGGTTTTCGCTTCGAGGCCAGGTAAGGCCGGCGGCGGCATCAACGGCGGTGCGCGTCCTTCGCGCAGGAGAATTCATCATGAAGGCGATGTTCTTGCTGGCAGGCCTGGCCTTGGCGATGCCTGAGCTGGCGACGGCAGCCGACGTCAAGACGATCAATCTGCCGGACGGGATCCACACCACGCCGATCGACATTGTCGGCGACGATAATACCCGCGTCATCATCGTCGGAAATGAGAAGAACCCCGAGAGGGTGGTGATCGACGTCAAGGGCAGTGATGCCGTCCGGGTTCGCAACGCGGCAGTTCGTATCAGCGGAGTCGAGCTGCGCAGCACGGAGTTGTTTGCCGAGTTGCACGCGGAAGATGGCGGCAACATCGAGTTCTCGAATGTCCGGTTCGGCCTCGGCGGGCGCCACATCGTCGCGGAACAGGGCGGCCGCATTCGCGCCACCGGAAACTATGACATCGTCGTCGGTGGCACGAGCCACCTGCATGCCCGCGGCGGCGTCATCGAACTGAACCAAAAAATCGTGGTCACGCTTCACAGCGTGGTCTTCCGAGCCCATTTTGCCGGAGCAAGCGCAGGTGGGGTGCTCAACATCGAGCACGGCGTGTCATTTGCGGGACTGGCCAGCGCCTCCAAGTTTCACGTTCGGGACCATGGACGGATTAATTCCGGCGGCCTCGGTGTCGCTGGCCTGCCGGGCGGATGGCCCGGCGTGATCGAGGACACCGGCGAATATGATGATCTGCGTGCGGTTCAGAAGTAGCGCAGAAGAGAAGGTGAGTGCCTTCCCTTGTTCAGCCTGGAAGTGGCGGGTCGCGAATAGTTGCAGTTGCGCAACATCATCCAGGGATTGTTGTTTTTTGCAGTTAAGGGTCCGACCAAAGTCCAATGCGCGCACTGGCCGGCCTTTCGGAAAATGTCCATAGTTGGCAGGATCGCGCGCACCGAATCGCAAGAAAATATTGGACGAAAATGTACCGCTCGCCGCCTCCTGAACTCCCCTCCGCGACTTGCGCGACTACCCCCCTTCGTTTCGCGACATGGTAAAGCGGGCAGCGACCAATTCACGATGACCGCGCCCCACACAGGTAAGCACGCCCTCAAGGCAATGTTCCTGCTGGCCTCGCTGGCTCTGGCCGCGCCGGCCGCTGCGGCCGACGTCAAGGTCAAAACGATTAACTTGAGTGACGGTGTCTACACCAAGCCGTTCGACATTGTCGGCGACGGCAAGACCCGTGTCGTGATCATTGGAAATGAAAAAAATCCCGAGAGGGTCGTGATCGACATCAAGGGAAAAAACGCCGTGCGGGTCCGCAAGGCCGCGTTGCGCATCCGCGGGGTCGAGTTTCGGACTACCGATTCCTTCGCGCAGCTGCTCACTGGAGACAGAGGAGAAATCGAGTTCGAGAACGTCAGGTTCGGCCTCGGCGGGCGCCACATCGTCGCGGACCAGGGCGGACGCATTCGCGCCACCGGCAACTATGACGTCGTGGTCGGCGGCCAGTTGCACCTGATGGCCAACGGCGGCGTCATCGAACTGGAGAACGGCATCGTCGTCACGCTGCATAGCGTGGTTTTCCGCAGCTTTTTTGCCGGCGCAACCGCCGGCGGCTTGATTGCCATCGAACCGGGCGCGTCATTTTCGGGGCTGGCCAGCGCTTCCAAGTTTCACGTCCGCGATTATGGAAAAATCAGTTCCGGCGGCCTCGGTGTCGCCGGATTGCCGGGCGGCTGGCCCGGTTTGATCGATGACCTCGGCGAATACGACGCGCTGCGCCCCGAACAGAAATAACACCGGTATCCCGCATCGCCGGCGGCGGCCGTCGCTGCAGAGCGGCCAGCCTGGCCTTACCGCCGGTCCTTCTTCGTCGACCTTCAGCATCGTCTCAGTTGGCTTCGGCGCGGTCTCATTTGCCTTCAGCATGGCCTCGAACGCCGCGGCATCGGCACAAACGTCGCCGATGCACAGCTTGCTCACCTTTACCTCGCCGCGGATAAGGGTCTCCGCCGTCTTTTCGTTGCCGATGACGGTTTGATTGCTCTCGGTATTCTTGGCCCGGTAACCGATCGCAATGCTGTTGGATACCTGCTTGGTCGACGCCGGGCCGGACTGATACCCGAACCAGGAATTGAATGAACCCAGCCTGTGCTGGCCGTCGGTGATTTCGGTATAGCCGGCTTCGCCGCCGAAGGCCGAATTGCCGTCTCCCACTTCCAGCCCCGGCAGCGCATCCACGCCGAAGGCGGCGTTCCAGCTACCCTTCGTCAGGGAGAACAGGGAATCGCGGCCAAACGCGCTGTTGTGGTGGCCGCCGTTCTGGAGTTGATAGATCGCCCCAACGCCCACCGCCGTGTTGTGCGTCCCCGTCAAATTTCGAAACAACGCCCCTGACCCAAGGGCTACGTTGTTCTTGCCCGACTTATTCCACGCCAGCGCGTTGGCGCCGGCCGCCAGATTGTTCGACCCGTCCTCATTCAAGGCCAGCGCGTTGACGCCGATCGCCGTATTCAAGCCGCCGGTCTTGTTAAAGGCGAGCGCGCCATGGCCAAGCGCGGAATTCTGCGAGCCGAGGCTCGGATCGGCACCTGCTTCATTTTCGAACGTGGCCAGGCCTTCTCCCGCATGCAAGCCCACAAAGACATTCTGGCCGTGGCTGTTCCTGGGCGCGTAGAGATTCAGCGCTTTGGTTTTCTCGCTATCGGCTACCTGATGCTGCCTGACCAGGTCGATTTCGTCTCTCCGGGCGATATTGGCCTGTTGCAATCTGTCGAGTTCGGCGTTGGGAGCCTGCCTGGCAAGCTCGATTTCATCTCTCCGGGCGATATTGGCTCGCTGCAATCTCTCCAGTTCGGCATTCTGAGACTGCCTGAGATCGAGAATGGCCCCCTGCAATCTCTCGGTTTCGGCGCTCTGGATCTGCTTGAGATCGACGATTTCATCTCTCCGGGCGAGGTTGGCCGATTGCAACCTATCGAGTTCGGCTTTCTGGGCGATTGTTTGATCATGCGATCGGGCATCGAGACTGGCAATTTTCAGATCGAATTCCGCCCACCGCCCGTTCTGCGCGAGGTCGGACACGCGCAGCACTTCCATCACCTTGTTCTGTGCATCCAACAGGCTTTCGAGCTGGGTGGCCTTCGAATCGGCCGCCGCCAACTGCGCCTTCAGCGATTGTTGCTCCAGCCGCAACAAGACCAGTTCGTCATTCCGGGCATCCGACCGATTCTCGAGTCCGGTGATTTTCAAATTCTGGAAAACCACCAGAAGCAGGAAGCCAAGGCAGGCGGTGATAATGGCGGAATTTCTGAACTGTTCGGCACGATGACTCATTTCCGCACTCCTGGCGTCGGCCCTGAAATCGCTTCACCACGACCATCCGGCAAGCCGATTTGAGGCCTCGCGGCGTGCTCGTCAACACGTGTGAAAGTTGCCGCGGCCGGGCTCCGGAGGCATCGGGGCCGGCCACTTCCAGATCGCCCGGAAGAGCGGTAGCAAATCCTTAAGCGATCGACGCAAATCACGCTGGGTGCTAGGGTTTTTGCGGCACGGCGCTGCAGACCGTGATGGCCTGAGGTCATCGGGACCGTAGTCTTAAGTCTTGTGGACGGCACTAAATGAGGAACGGGCTCTATTCGGTGCACCTTCAGATGGGCGACGGCGTCAAGGGTCGCGCCAGCGGGGTGATCGTGCTCCGCGACGGCAAAATCCTCGGCGGCGATCCCTATTTCTGGTCGGTGGGCAGCTACACCTTCCGGGAAGGCAGCTGGAAGGGCGATCTGGTCACCAATCAGCACACCCCCTACCGCGATCCCACGGCACGGCCGGTATTTGGCGGCCGGGAGGTGACCACCGGCTTTTCCGGTACCTTCCGGGATGACACATCCGAGGTGTTCGGCACCTCGCTGGTAGGCACCCGGAGCATCAGTTTCCGTGCTACTTTGCGCCGATTGGCGGATTAATCGATAGCGTCCGGGCTTGCGCGGATGTACACCGCTGCTCATCCCACCGGGGGTGTACAAGGCGGCGGCGCGAGCGCGGAACCATCCCCTCACAACCCCTTAACGAAAGCGACAAGGCCCTACTCATGAGTTTCAAGGAAGTCAGCTTCGCGGACCGGCAGAAGGCGGCGCAGGAAGCAAGGAAGAACATCCTGAACAAGTTCAAGAACCAGCCGGGTCTCGACGATCCCGAGGTGGCCAGACGACGGGCCGAGCGCGAGGCGCAGGCCGCCGAACGGGCCAAGGCCAGGCTGGCGCGCGAAGCGGCCAAGGCCGAACAGAAGCTGCGCGAAGAGCAGGCCGCGGCGGAGGCGGCTGCGCAAATCGCCCGCGAAAAGGAAGAGGCGCTGGCCCGCGAAGCAGCCCTCGAGGCCGAGAAAAAGGCCGCGCGCGACGCGCGCTATGCTGCCCGCAAGGGCAAGGGCAAGAAGAAATAGCGATCGGACCCGTTGCCTGAAATGTGACAGGCCCGCCCCGCGCGGGGCGAGCCTGCGCGGAAATGACGATCAGTTCTTCTTCATGCCGTCTCTTTCTTCATGCCCTTGCCATGCGCATCGTCCTTCTTCATGGCATCCTTGGCCATGGCGTCGTCCTTTTTCATGCCGTCCTTCGACATGGAATCCTTCTTCATGGCGTCGTCCTTGGCCATCTTGTCCTGGGCAAAGGCGGCAGGCGCCAGCACGAGGCTGAGCGAAACTGCGGCGGCCGAAATTCCAAGTGCGATACGGGTGCTGATGTTCATTGGCTGGTCTTCCCTTTGAAACCGGATTCTGAAAGCGACGTGTGCCGCCAAGGTTCAGGACGGACCTGCGATGGCCTTTGTTACATCAGGCGCCTGAAATTTTCCGGGATGGGTCGGCTTTTGAGCCCGCCGTCGGGGTCTAACGGCTCCGCTTCGCATTCAGCGCCGACGCCACCCGGCTCACCGGCGGCCGGCCGAGCAGCTTGCTGACTTCATTCGTCGCGGCCAGCAGCCTCGCCATATCCACCCCGGTCGCCATTCCCATGCCCTCCAGCATGTAGACCACGTCCTCGGTCGCGACGTTGCCGGTGGCGCCGGGCGCGTAGGGACAGCCGCCGAGGCCGCCGGCCGCGGAATCGATCACGCGGCAGCCTTCCTCCATTCCCGCATAGAGATTTGCGAGTGCCTGCCCATAAGTGTCATGAAAATGCATCGCCAGGTTCGCCATCGGCACGCTGCCGGCCACCGCGCGCAGCAGCTGCCGCGCCTTCACCGGCGTGCCGACGCCGATGGTGTCGCCGAGCGAAATCTCGTAGCAGCCGAGATCCCGCAGCGTCCGCGCCACATCGACCACCGCCTGCGGCTTGACCTCGCCGTCGAAGGGACAGCCGAGCACGCAGGAGATATAGCCGCGCACCTTGATGCCGTCGGCTTTGGCGCGCGCCACCACCGGCTTGAAGCGCTCGATCAATTCGGCGACCGAGCAATTGATATTGGCGCGGGAAAAGCCTTCCGAGGCCGAGGCGAACACCGCGATCACCCCGGCGCCGGCGGCGCGGGCGGCCTCATAACCCTTTTCGTTCGGCACCAGCACGTGGAATTCGCAGCCTGCGTGATGACTGACGCCGCGCAGCACCTGATCCGAGCCGACCATCTGCGGGACCGCCTTCGGCGACACGAAGGCGCCGACCTCCACGGTGCCGAGCCCGGCGCCGAGCAGCGCTTCGATGAAGGCGATGCGGTCGCCGACGCTGACCGGCACCTTCTCGTTCTGCAGCCCGTCGCGCGGGCCGACTTCGACGATGCGGACGATGTCGTTCATGCTGATCTCACCTGCGCTGGCAATGACAGGCTCCTGACCCCGGACATGACTTTTAACCTCGCAACGCGCCGCGTCCGAGGTTTTGATATCCTTTTCCTTCACCCTCCATTCAGAGGGCGCAGGGATACCGGGCGCTGATGCGCCCGCGGCAAAGATTACGCGCCAATGCGCCCACGGTCACACCGGACACCCGGCATTCCCCGCGCAATGGTTTATACAGTTGCTTCGTGCTCGCCCCGGCGATCAGGCTGTTTTGCCACCGTCACCTGCGCGCCTTCGCGCAGGCTTGTCGCCAGCGTCGAGATGTCAGGTCCACACGACTTGGCCGTCCGCAAGCTGCCCGCCCGTCTCGCGCGCTGCCCGCGGCCCACCACCCCCCATCCCACGTTCGTGACGATCGCGACACGCCCCTCTCAGCGGAACGGGTTGGCGATCGATATAGATTGATTTGGTAACTCTGAAAATCAGGATATTGTGATCGAGAAGAAGGCTTCACTGCAGTTTTGAGGTGATTTGCCCGTCGGGTCGGTTTATTCAAATGGCTCGAAAAAATCGACATCACGCACCAATGCATCGTCGCCCCAGCCTCCGACCACCGTACGTCGGCCTCGCGATACGGCACAAAATCAGACGCTGTTGCCCGCGATCACCGTCTCCGATGGGCCAACGAGCCGAAGATCAGGCTGCATACGGAGATATCCACAACCATCAGGACGGCGACCCGCGACCGTCCGTAATCCACGTTTCGTCCAGCCAGCCGGAATCCAGAACGCGCATCCCGGATACCCACTCGAAGCACGTCATGCAGCGCAGCCGTTCGTTCAGCAGGCGCACGGTCAGCGCGACGCCGGGACAGACGCTCCTCGATCGCAGCGCTCCAGAGCGATTTCTACATCCTCGCCGGTCAGACGCAGCAAGCCGTTGCGCGAGCTGTTCAACCCTCGTGGAACGAAATGTTCATGGACCACCGACAATCATTCGAGAGCACCGCCAACATCCCAGCATTGTGGGCCGAGATTGCACCATTCCTTGCCAGAGGAACGGTCCTGCCAGTCTCCGAAACACTGAGCCACCCGCCGCAGCGCGAATGCCTTGCCGTCGTCTGAGTGACGTAACCGTTCCGAGCCACGACGGCCAGCGCCTCGCCGACCTTCTTCTCGGTCGTCTTGTTCGCTTGAACTGCACCGCGAGGCCCCTGGCGTCGAGTCGGCCGCCGGCGGCGGCGAGAGCCGAATAGCCGCGGCGGTCTGTTCGACCGCACCGGTCGGGAAGGACGGCTTCTGCTCGACAGCGGCGATGAGTTCGCGCCGCAACCTGGACGCCCTGCTCTTTCGCGCCCCTGCTTGTCGACGCCCTTCGAGAACGGGGAATGCTGGTAGTCCAGCCAGCAGCCACGCGCACCAAGCCACGCGCCTTTCCTCTTCGGACCAGCTGCTTGTTGAGCGCCACCCGGCGCGCCAGTATCTCGTCATCGGAGAGGTCAACGGGCCATGCGTAAAATTCGGCGACCAGCGACATCGAGCTTGTCGTGCAGTTCTTTCACGATCAGCACGAGGCCGTCATCGAAATATCCTGCGGTCACGTTCATCGAGCTCGCCCAGTTTGGTTCCGCCACGCAGCATTTCCAGCACATTGTAGAGACCAGTGAGAGTCAGATGCGGATGCTCAGCCAGTGCCGCGCTTGCGGTCGGCGTCGAGGTCTTCAGCGATTACACGAATGGTCTGCTTCTGGATGTTGTTCGCGTCGGGAAATGGAAAAGGTATCAAAGCAGCGTGATTTCGAATAGCGGGGATCGTTACCCACGCCCAGCCAACCGCCCGCGCGCAATGCCCATACGGTATGGATACGCGACGAGAGTATCCCGAGATCGACTGCATCTTCTGAACCGACTGCGATGAGCATATGGTCCGGAAAAATCCCGATGTCCAAGAATTGGAAAACGCGGTGCTTGGTCGTCTTGACCGTAGCAATGTATCGACGAGATGTCCTTCCGAAAAGCTACAGGAACAATTTTCTCGGCTCGCCAAATCTCCACCAGTTCTGCTTAAAGCTCTTCACGACGATTTAAATCCCGCTCCGGCTTAACAGTGACTGAGACGTGTTGGTACACCTCTGGAAACTTTGTTCTAACTTCCTCGGAAGTGAGACCGAACAAATCGATCACCATGACTCCGCGCGACCTGCTCATGAGGTCGCGACCATTCCGGTAATCGCGAATATGTTTCTCTAGGCCCGCGCGCGCCCCTAGTCCAAGATGGCCCGCTTCGGCCGGCGTAACAATGAAACCTGCCCCGGCGAGCATCATGCCGTTTGAGGAAAGATCGTCATTTGCACGAAGCGACTTTGCCGCAGTGACGTCGGAGCCAATGGTGAGGTCCGAATTGATGTGGCCAGAAGTCACCTTGAGATCGATTCTTAGGAGCGTCAGTATCCAACCCCTCTTCGTGCATTACCTCCTCTAAGAGGCCATCCTTGGTGCCTGCCTCGACAACAGTCATCGCGATGCGAACAGAAGCGGCATCCGGTGTTGCCTTTGTCCATCGATGGTCAGGTATCGCCATCGCAAGGGAAATAGGCTTGCTGGAATTGAAGTGCCTCTCCATCACTCGACGGTTAAACACCTGTGTAATGGAGTTTGTTGTAACCAAACCAAACCGGCGAAGCACAGTCCCCTTGCGAGTTCAGAAGCTCGGCCGCGCGATCCCACCAATACAGAACGAAATCGGTAAAATCGCTGATGTGTGGATGGGCCGCCCCAAAGCGCCTCCGTCTGTGCATCACCCAATGCAGTTCGGAGGAACGAGCCTTTTCCGATAAACGGCGGATTGCCGACGATGAACTCCGCCGTCGGCCACTCCGGCCGCCGCGCGTTCGGATAGGTTTCCTTGCCATCGACGATCTTCGGCAACGGCTCGCCGTCCCACGTCAGCACCGCGTTCTTGACCTGAATATTTTTGAACGCGCGCAGGATCGGCTCGTCCGGCGCCGCGCCCTTGGTGCGGAAATGCCATTGCAGATAGCCGATCCACAGCACCAGTTCGGCGATCGCTGCGGCTCGCGGGTTGATTTCGATTCCGAGCAACTGATGCGGGTCGACGCTGTGCGAGCCGAGCCCGCGCAGGGCTTCCTGGCCGCCGAGGTCGAGCAGCGCTTCCAGTACCTCGCCTTCCAGCCGCTTCATCAGTTCCAGCGAGACGTAGAGGAAATTGCCGGTGCCGCAGGCGGGGTCGAGTACCCGCGTCTCGCACAGCTTGTCGTGAAACGTCTGAACCTCGGCCGCTGCGCCTTTCAGATCGCCGGAGGCGCGCTTGGTTTCGGCGGTGGCCTGTACGTTGCGCCAGTCTTCGCGCAGGGGTTCGATGACGGTTGCAACCACCAGCCGCTCGACATAGGCGCGGGGGGTGTAGTGGGCGCCAAGCCGCTTGCGTTCTTCCGGATCGAGCGCTTGTTCTACCAGCGTGCCGAAGATCGAGGGATCGACCTCCTTCCAGGTATAGCTCGCCGCCTGCCGCAACTCGCCGATTTCCTCGCGGCCGAGCGCGCAGCGCCGCGTGGTTTCGGAAAAACTCGCCGTTGAATTTCTTCACCTTGGTCTTGAGTACATGCGCCCAGGTACCGAGGTCCATCGCTTCCCAGAGTTGGCCGACATCGTGGGTAAAGGATTTCAGGGTTCTTCTCGCATTCCTCCAGGACCTCCTTGAAGGATTTCTCCGGCAGCAGCCCGACGTCCTCGGCGAACATCGTGAACAGGCAGCGCATCAGAAACATCGCCACGTCCTGTGCGGGATAGTTCTTCTTCTCCAGCGCCAGCGAGACCTGCGCGAGGCGTTTGGCTATATCGCGCGTCACCTTGGCGGATGCCTGCGCCGGATCGAGCGTTTCCGGATGGAGCCAGATTTTCCGGAGTCGCTCGCGAACGTCGTCGATGCGAAGGTCTTCGAGGTAAATTCGAAACGTCTGGCGGTCCGGGAACTGGGTGTAGTTCTTGCCCTGCCCGGAAAATCCGCGTAGACCTCGATGCAATGCCCGACATCGCAGACGAGGATGAACGGCGGCCAGCCGTGCGAGGTCGGCAGCGCGCGGGCGTATTCTTCCGCCTGCCGCTTGGCGTTGAGCATCAGCACGTCCCAGGCGCGATCCGCGCCGCGCCGGCCGCGTCAGTCCTCCGGGATTTCGGCGGTGAACAGGTCGTTCTGGCCGGCGACTTTCTTGCGCCCTTCAGGCGGCTCTGCTTGGCTTCAAGGACAAAACTGCTTTTTTTGTAGAGATCTATACGCCCCTGGGAATCGCCTTCATCCTTGTTCTTGCGGACGGCGCGCTCGAACACGTAATCGTTGTTCTCATGGGTGGCGTCGGCTGGGTCCGGCGGCGGCAGCCCGAGCAATGCGATCAGTTCGTTCAGGAACGAGACGTAATTGGCGCGCTCCTGACCGCCTTCACGGCCCTGCCAGCGCCGGATAAAGGCTTCAACGGCTTCAATGTTTTTGGCTTCCCCCATGGCGGCAACTTAGCGGGTCGATGGGGCTGGAGACAACCCTCTGGTTACCGGCGTCCCGATCATCCAGCGCACGAAATCGTTCTTGCCAGCCCTCACCCCGCTGCCGGCTCCACCTCGGCCAGTTCGACCCCCTCGCCGACGATATCCCCGACCTTGCATTTTATCGCCTTCAACACGCCGGCGAACGGCGCGCGCAGTGTCTGCTCCATCTTCATCACTTCGAGCGTGAGAATCGGCGCGCCCTTTTCGAGGCTGGCGCCGACTTCCGCCAAGAGCGCCGACCACAGTGCCCGGCAAGGGTGCTACGATCTTGTCTTCGCCGACCTGCTCTTCGGTCTCGCCGCCGAACGGATCGACCCAATGCAAGTCGAAGCGGCCGTTGCGGGTGCGCAAGTACAGTTCATGGCCTTCGACGACGGCAACGACATGGGATTTGATGCCGTGCAGCCGCAGGTCAAAACCGCCGGCGAGGCCGGGCGAGGAAGTGTAGGCCAGCTCGCGGCCGCCGATCGACAGAGTCGACGGGCCGCTGCCGTAATGCAGGGTCACCTTGTGCTCGCCGCCCTGCCCGTGCCGGAAGATAAAACGCCGCTGGCGGCGGCCGACCGGCATCCAGCCTGACGTGCGCCACGCCGAAGGCGCCTCCGCCGCCGGTGGCTTTCGCTTCCTCGGCGAGAATGGCGACCACGGCGGCGCAAAGTTCGAGATCGTGGGGAACTGGCGCTTCCGGCGTCAGGTGCTTCAACTCGCGTTCGATAAAGCCGGTGTCGATGGCGTTGGCGCGCACATTTGGGTGCGTCACCAGCGCCGACAGGAAGGGAATGTTGCTGACGATGCCGCGGACATCCGTCTCCTCCAGACCGCGGTTGAGCCGTTCGATTGCCTGCTCGCGGGTCGGCGCCCAGGCGATCACTTTTGCGAGCATGGCGTCGTAATGCGGCGAGACCGCATCGCCGGCGCGGTAGCCGGCATCGATGCGCAGGCCGTTCTCCTCCGCCGGCATC
This sequence comes from uncultured Alphaproteobacteria bacterium, assembly GCA_963706975.1. Lineage (GTDB taxonomy): Bacteria > Pseudomonadota > Alphaproteobacteria > Rhizobiales > Xanthobacteraceae > Bradyrhizobium. The sequence goes on along the minus strand of CAVPOL010000039.1, from coordinate 146,017 downwards.
TGCCAGGTCCTGATGCGGCCGACCGACGGCATGAAATTCCTGTGCGGATTTTCGGCATAGACCCGCGCCTCGATGGCGTGGCCGTTAAGCCGGATCTGATCCTGCGTTAGCGGCAGCTTTTCACCGAACGCCACACGCAACTGCCACTCGACGAGGTCGATTCCGGTGATCAGTTCGGTGACGGGATGCTCGACCTGCAGCCGCGTGTTCATCTCGATGAAGAATACGTCCTTGCCGTCGGACACGAACTCGATGGTGCCGGCGCCGACATAGTTGACCGCGCCCGCCGCTTTTCGCGCAGCAGCGCAAACTGTCTCGCGCTGCGCAGGGTTGAGCGTCGGCGACGGCGCCTCCTCGATCACCTTCTGGTGCCGGCGCTGCAGCGTGCATTCGCGCTCGAACAGCGACAGCAGATTGCCGTGGCTGTCGCCGATGATCTGCACCTCGATGTGGCGCGGGTTCTGAACGAACTTTTCAATCAGCATGCGGTCGTCGCCGAACGCCGCCTTGGCCTCGCGTTTTGCCGACACGATCGCTGCGGCCAGTTCACCCGCCGAACGAACCACCCTCATGCCGCGGCCACCACCGCCCGCGGAGGCTTTTACCAATACGGGAAAGCCGACCTTGGCGGCGGCCGCAGCCAGGGTCGCGTCGTCCTGGGCCTCGCCGTGATAGCCCGGCACCAGCGGCACGCCGGCCTTTTCCATCAGGGCCTTTGAGCCCGATTTCGAGCCCATCGCCGTCATCATGGCGGCCGTAGGCCCCACGAACACCAATCCGGCTTCCGCGCAGGCCTCGGCAAATTCCGCGTTCTCCGACAGGAAGCCGTAGCCGGGATGCACGGCCTCGGCGCCGGTCGCTTTCGCGACCTCGATCACGCGCTCGATGTTGAGATAGCTGTCGCGCGCCCGCGCAGGTCCCAGCAGCACCGCCTCGTCGGCAAGAGCGACATGCATGGCGTCGGCGTCGGCCTCGGAATAGACCGCGACCGTGCGCAGGCCCATGGCGCGGGCGGTGCGGATCACGCGGCAGGCGATCTCGCCGCGGTTGGCGATCAGCAGCGTGCGAAACCGCCGGTACCGGGGCTCGGACTGGGCCTTGGGCTGGGACTTCGCTTGCATCATCACATCCTGAACAAACCAAAGCGCGTCGGCTCGATCGGCGCGTTGGCCGACGCGGACAGGCCGAGGCCGAGCACCAGCCTGGTATCGGCGGGATCGATCACCCCGTCGTCCCAGATCCGCGCGGTGGCGTAATAGGGACTGCCCTGGCTCTCATATTGCGCCCGGATCGGCGCGCGAAATTTTTCATCCTCCTCGGCCGACCAGGTGTCGCCCTTGGCCTCGATGCCGTCGCGCCGGACCTGGGCCAGCACCATCGACGCCTGTTCGCCGCCCATCACGGAGATGCGGGCGTTCGGCCACATCCACAGGAAGCGCGGGCTGTAGGCGCGGCCGCACATGCCGTAATTGCCGGCCCCATAGGAGCCGCCGATCACCACGGTGAACTTCGGCACCCCGGCGGTGGCCACCGCCGTCACCAGCTTGGCGCCGTCGCGCGCGATGCCGCCGGCCTCGTATTTTTTGCCGACCATGAAGCCGGTGATGTTTTGCAAGAACACCAGCGGGATATTGCGCTGGCAGCACAATTCGATGAAATGCGCGCCCTTCAGCGAGCTCTCGCTGAACAGGATGCCGTTATTGGCGATGATGCCGACCGGAAAACCCCAGATGTGGGCAAAGCCGCAGATCAGGGTCTGGCCGTACAGCTTCTTGAATTCGTCGAATTCCGAGCCGTCGACCACGCGGGCGATGATGTCATGGACGTCGAACGGTTTTCGAGCGTCGGCCGGGACCACGCCATAAATTTCCTCCGGCGCGAACAGGGGCTCGCGCGGCGCGCGCATGTTGAGATTGGCACGCGGGGGCGGTTTTAGCGTCGCGACGATGCGCCGGGCGATGCCGATGGCGTGGCTGTCGTTCTGGGCATAGTGATCGGTGACGCCGGAATGCCGGGAATGCACATCGGCGCCGCCGAGTTCCTCGGCGGTGACAACCTCGCCGGTCGCGGCCTTCACCAGCGGCGGGCCGCCGAGAAAGATCGTGCCCTGGTTGCGGACGATGATGCTCTCGTCGGACATGGCCGGCACATAGGCGCCTCCCGCGGTGCAGGAGCCCATCACGATAGCGATCTGCGGAATGCCGGCAGCCGACATCTGCGCCTGGTTATAGAAGATGCGACCAAAATGCCGCTCGTCCGGAAAGATCTCGTCCTGCATCGGCAGGAAGGCACCTCCGGAATCCACCATGTAGACGCAGGGCAGATTGTTCTGCCGCGCGATATCCTGGGCGCGCAGATGCTTTTTCACCGTCATCGGGTAATAGGTGCCGCCCTTGATGGTGGCGTCGTTGGCGACCACGACGCATTCCCGTCCCGAGATCCGCCCTACCCCGGTGATGACGCTGGCCGAATGCACGTCGCCGCCATAGAGGCCGTGGGCCGCCAGCGGCGACGTCTCGAGAAAGGCCGTGCCAGGATCGATCAGGAGATCGACGCGCTCGCGGGCCAGCATCTTGCCGCGCGAGGTGTGCCGGGCGCGCGACACCTTGCCGCCGCCGCCGGCCACCTGGTCGAGCTTTTCGCGGAGCTCGGCGACCAGCCCCCGCATCACCTCGGCATTGCGGGCAAAGTCAGTGGATTTGGTGTCAATGCTGGAATGAAGCGGCATGGGCTTCTGCTTCTTCTCCCCTCCCTCCGCGCAGCGGTGGGGAGGGGTCGGGGGTGGGGGGTCTATCGGCGCGTACCAGTATCAGCGAGTTTGCAGAGACACCCCCCACCCCCGACCCCTCCCCGCCACGCGCAAAGGCGCGTGGAGGGAGGGGGGTGACGAGCAGCGCATGGCGATGCGGTCCTAGTGGGTCCATGGCTCGCCGCGCCGGAACGCAAAATTGTCGGCATAGGCGACTTGCCGGAGCGCTGACGCCTTCGGCTCGATCACCTGGTAGGGAATGCCCCTGCGCTCGCAATAGGCCACAGCTTCTTCCCTGGATATCGAACTGGATGGTGAGTTGCTGCTTCATGTCGGCGGACGAGGTCCAGCCCATCAGGGGTTCGATCGCCCGCGGCTGCTCAGGCTCGTAGTCCAGCTGCCATTCCCGGGTCTTGGCCCTCCCCGATTGCATCGCGTTTTTGGCGGGCTTGAAGATGCGTGCGGTCATGGATGATCGGACCCCGTGAGATCTGCGGCATGGAAGCGCGTGGTGGGAACGGCCGGGATAGTATAGAGACACCTTTCAGGGATTTGATCGGTGATTCTGGCCCCGGCTGTTACATTTTTCAGGAGCCGGTATAGTCATTATGCTGCGCCGTGACAATCTTGGCCGCCTGCCCGGCTGAGGCCTCTGCGCCGGCGACTCGCTCCTCTCGAAAGCATCACTTCGAAACGGCACCCATGGAAATCAAAGCCACCCTGCCCGAAAAGGTACGCGACCTCCGGCTCGACCTGTTCCGCGGCGTTGCCAACTGGGCGATCTACCTGGATCACATTCCCGACAACGTCATCAACTGGATCACCACCCGGAATTACGGTTTTAGCGACGCCGCCGACCTGTTCGTATTCATTTCCGGCTATACCGCCTCCTTCGTCTATGCGCGGATGATGATCGAACGCGGCTTCATCGTCGGCGCCACCCGCCTGACCAAGCGGGTCTGGCAGCTCTATGTCGCCCACATCATCCTGTTCGTGATCTACATCGCCGCGATCGGCTACCTCGCCCTCAGATTTGGCGATTCGGAAATCATCAACGAGTTCAACGTGGCGGGCCTGGTCGACAATGCGACCGAAACGCTGCGCCAGGGACTCCTGCTGAAGTTCAAGCCGGTCAACCTCGACGTGCTGCCGCTTTACATCGTGCTGATGGGCCTGTTCCCGCCGGTGTTATGGCTGATGCTGCGGCAGCCCGACCTGACCATGCTGGCCTCGATCGTATTGTGGCTCGTCGCGCGTCAGTTCGACTGGAACTTCAAGGCCTATCCGGCAGGGTCCTGGTACTTCAATCCCTACTGCTGGCAGGTGCTGTTCGTGTTCGGGTCATGGTGCGCGCTCGGCGGCGCCAAGCGGGCGCGCTGGATCGTCGACCTGCCAATCACGCTGTATCTCTGCATCGCCTACCTCATCCTGGCGCTGGTGATGACCATGGCCGGCAAGTTCCCGGATTTCGGGGCGCTGTTCCCGCACTGGCTCTACTCCACCTTCAATCCGAACGACAAGACCGATCTGGCGCCCTATCGCTTCCTGCATTTCGTGGTGATCGCAGCCATGGTGGTCCGCTTCGTGCCGAAGGACTGGAAGGGGCTGGAATGGAAGATGTTCGATCCGCTCGTGGTCTGCGGCCAGCAGTCGCTGGCGGTGTTCTGCGTCGGCGTCTTCCTGTCCTTTGTCGGACATTTCGCATTGATGCTGAGCTCGGGCTCGCTGCTCGCGCAGGTCCTCGTCAGCGTGGCCGGGATCGCGATCATGACCATCGTCGCCTATTACATCTCGTGGTCGAAGCGGCAGGACAAGCCGCTTCCAAAACCCGCGGTGGCAAAAGCCGGCTGACATTTCACTTGCTGCCCATGCTTCGAGACGCATCGCTTCGCGATGCTCCTCAGCATGAGGTTATGGGGTGTTTCAACTGGTAAAACCTCATCCTGAGGAGGCCACGAAGTGGCCGTCTCGAAGGATGGCAGCAAACCGATTTTTGACTGCGCGAATCAGGCCGGCCTGGTGCTGGAAAGCACCATGGTGGCGACGTCGCTGTAGGTCGCGACCAGCGGCCCGACGATCCTGTGCATCGCGTTCTTCGACACCAGCGTGTCGTGCAGCACCAGATGGTCGATCCCCGTGGTCAGGAAGCAGACCACGGCGTCGCGTGGCGTCTCCACCATCGGTTCGCCCTTGACGTTGAACGAGGTGTTGATCAGCACGGGAACGCCGGTCAGGGCTTCGAACTCCTTCAGCAACCGATACAGCACCGGGTTGGTCTGCTCGCGCACGGTCTGAACCCGAGCGGTCCCGTCGACATGGACGACCGCCGGAATCCGGTCGCGCCATTCGGGTCGGACGCGCTTGGCGATCAGCATGAACGGCGAATCCTCCTCGCCTTCGAAAACTTCCGCGGCCCGCTCGGCCAGCACGATCGGCGCGAACGGGCGGAACGGCTGACGATGTTTTACGCGGCTGTTGAGAATGTCCTTCATCTCAGGCTTGCGCGGGTCCGCCAGCAGGCTGCGATTGCCGAGCGCGCGCGGACCGAACTCGGAACCGCCCTGGAACCAGCCGATCACCTGCTGGTCGGCCAGCAGTTTTGCGGTGTCGCGGCAGATGTCGTCGCTGCTTGTAGCCGTGACCTGAATGCGGACCAGGAACTTCCCGATCGCCTTTTCGATGTCCTGATCGCCATAGCGCCTGCCGACATAGGAGTGATCCATCACGAACGAACGGCGCTGCCTGAGAATCTCCAGCCAGCCGTAATAGGCGCAGCCGATCGCGATGCCATCGTCGCCGGCGGCCGGCTGGATCCAGACATTTTCGAATCCGGCCTCGCGCGCCAGGCGGCCATTGGCGACGCAATTCAGCGCGACGCCGCCGGCGATGACGAGATTTTTCGCGCCGGTGGTTTCACGCAGCCAGCGGGCGCGGGCCAGCAGCACGTTTTCGGTATCGTCCTGAACCCGCCAGGCCAGATCCTCCCAGTGCCGCATCGACGGGCTGGTTTCCCATTTGCCCTCGCTGTCCATGACATAGGGCTGCCTGAAATCGGTGGTCCAGTGCGGGACGTGCAACCGGCCGTCGGTCAGTTCGAGCAGGTGCTTGACCTGCTCCTTCCGTCCATAGGGCGCCAGCCCCATCAGTTCGCCGCATTTGTTCCAGTCGCCGAAGATGTAGGTCGAGGCCCGGCTGTAGAGCGCGCCGAGGCCGGGCATGTTGTAGAATTCATCGCTCAGAAAGCCGCGGTCCGGCTCCATCCAGACCTTCTTGAGGCATTCGAGCGTCGTGCCGGAGAATTTGTAGTAGCTCTCGGACTTCCGCGCGAGCGGCGTGGCGGCGTCGGCAGCCGGAAATGGCTCCATCACGTCGGACCGATAGCTGCCGACGCCGTCGACGATCATCACCACGCCCTCGTCGAACGGCGATACCGCGAACGCGCTGTAGGCGTGCGCCAGATGGTGGGAGATCGACACCACCTTGTCGGAACGCGACAGGTACAGCGGATGCTTGACCGCCTCGCGCCGTTCGAACTCGGGAAGGAAACCCGGCATGTCCTGGTAGACCAGCCGTTCCTCCATCTCCGGAACCGGCAGGATGTAGCAATTGCGAACGATGAGATCGACATCCTCCAGCCTGATGCCCTCGGCATCGAGGCAATAGTCGATCACCTCCTGATAGAATCCGCTTGCATGCTTTTCGCGCGTGATCCGTTCCTTGGAGATCGCGAACGCGATGGCGCCGTCGCGCAGCAGGCAGGCACTGACATCGTGGTCGTAGGTATTCAGGCCGAGAACGTAGCTGTGTTGTTTGGGCATCTGTACCTTTGGACGAGCGGGGCGGGATTTGGTTCGAGCGGGTGGCAGGCTGGAGCGTCGGCGTTCAGCTTTCTCGCGGGGTCACAAATTGGTTGGAACGGTTGCAGCGGCTGCGTACGTTTGCCGACCAGGGATTGCGCAACGCATAATGCTGCGAAACTGCGGCGGAAACCTAGCGGCATATAATCCTTCGGTGTTCGGCTGCAAGTTGGCCCTATTCCCCTTCTCAATAGAATCCGTGGCAACCGCAAGGACCTTCTGGAAATTTTTTGGCCTGGCGTGCTGAACCAAACTTTATCTCAGGCGTCTAAGTGAGGCGGTATCTTGATTATGAGTGTGTTGGACCGAAGAGCTCCAATCACGACCAAGCGCTACAGTTTCCTCTCGCGCTGCCTGGCAGCGTTGACCCTGATGTTCATTTACGTGGTCAGCACGTCCGCGATCCTCGTCGGCGCCTCCACCACCGAGGCGCAGGCCAAATGGGGCCGGGGCCGTGGTTATGGTCGCGGCTACGCGCGCGTGGCCGCCTGTTATGGTCGCGGCTACGCGCGCGGCTACGGCCGTGGTTACCGTGGCCGTGGCTATTACGGGCGCGGCTATGGCTTGTACGGCGGCCGCGGATGCTACTTCAGCTATCGCTGGGGCCGGGTGGTCTGCTACTGATCGCCGCTTGATAATACGCTGTCGGAAGTTTTGAAGACGGGTGTGTCGATGAATCGATGCACCCGTTTTCTTTTTTGGCGAAGGACGCCGATGGCGCGGCTCGCCGGGCTCGGCGCGTGTACTTCGGTTGCTCGACCCAATCGCTCATCCGGGCGTTTCCCGGCGCCACGCAACTCGACACGCCGCCGGTCGTTGATATGGATCAATAGCGTCACCGAGCATTTCAAGTACAGAGATGGGTTTCTACTTCTCAGCCTGGACAGAGGCCGCATATGGGCGCAAAGATTTTTGCGAGACTCCGCGAATGGTCCATCCTGCTTACCGGGCTCGGTGTCATTCTCGCGGGGATCATCTACGCGGCTTCCGTCTCATCAAAGCCGCCGGAACCGGCGACGGCTGCGATATCAACCGGTTCTCAGCCATCGGCCTCGCCGGTTCCAGTTGCTTCCAAAAGTTCCGCGCCAGCGGCGGCGCAGAATTTACCGGCCGCCCAGGCACCGCGTCCGCCTCCTGCTGCCGCCGCGGTGACGCCAGCACCCCCGGCGGCGTCCGCGCCCACTGCACACGCGATGGCCGGCCACGCCGCGGCGCAACCGCCGAGCGCTGCCGCGCCCACCGTCGTGGCGGCGAACGCTCCTCCTCCGGCGCAACCCGCGGCTTCAACTGCCGCGCCACCCGCTGCCCCGGCACCCGCAGCATCGACCGCCGCGACGGCTGTCGACGGCGATGCGGCAGCGGGCCGCCAGGTCTACCGAAAATGCCAGGCCTGCCACTCGCTGGAGGCCGGCAAGAACGCGCTCGGCCCGAGCCTCGCCGGAATCGTCGGCAAGAAGTCGGCTGAGGCGCCCAACTATAATTATTCGCCTGCGATGAAGGCCGCCAATCTGGTCTGGGACGCCGCGACACTCGACGCCTACCTGCTCGATCCCGCAAAGCTGATTCCGCAGAACAAGATGCCGTTTGCAGGCCTGAAGACCGCCAACGAGCGCAAGGACGTGATCGCCTATCTGATCGCAGCCACGTCACCAGCGGGCGCGCCGGCGGTTGCGAAACGTGCGCAGCCTGCCGCGGCGGCGCCGGCGCAACCGGCAACCCCGGGCGACCAGCGCGCTTCTGTCTATCTCACGGAGGCACGCTACACGCTGCGTACGGGCATTGCGGAAGGACGGATGGTCTATCTCGGCGTCGGCGGCACCATCGATGGACAAGTCAATCCCATTCTTTCAGCCTCCGAGGGACAGACGATACAGATCATCCTGATCAACGGCGAAGGGGCCGAGCACGACATCGTATTCCCGGGACAGGATGCAAGGTCGGCACGTATCTTCAGCCGCGGTTCAAGCACAGCGTTCGCGTTTCGCGCCACGCGCGCCGGGGATTTCACCTACCTCTGCAGCGTTCCAGGTCACGAACTGGCCGGCATGCGAGGACAACTCATCGTCACGCCACGACCGCCCGATCAGGTTCTGGTCGAAGCCGACATCTCGCAGAAATCGACTGAGGTTCCACCGCCGATCGGCAACCGTCCGCCGCAGACAGTGCGGGTAGACCTCAATGCGGTTGAACTCGAAGCCCGTCTCGCGGAAGGGACCACGTTCGGCTATTGGACCTTCAACGGCCGCGTTCCCGGACCGATGCTGCGCGTGCGCGTCGGCGACACGGTGGATGTGCGCGTCAAGAACTCCGCCGACAGCACGATGATTTACTCGGTCGACTTCCATGCGGCCACCGGCCCCGGGGGCGGAGCCGCCTCCACGCAAGTCGATCCCGGCGGGGAGAAATCATTCAAGTTCAAGGCGCTGATTCCGGGGCTTTATGTCTACCACTGCGCGACGCCGATGGTCGCCCACCATATTGCCAACGGCATGTACGGAATGATGCTGGTCGAGCCCGAAGGTGGGCTACCCCCGGTCGATCGCGAGTTCTATGTCATGCAGGGCGAGATCTATACCGAAGCAGCGTTCGGTCAACGTGGCAGCCAGGAGTTCAGCGTCGAAAAATTGCTGAACGAACGGCCGGAATATTTTGTATTCAACGGTTCGGTTGGAGCGCTTTCAAAACTGCATCCGCTGGAGGCCAAGGTCGGCGAAACCGTCCGCATCTATTTCGGCGTCGGCGGTCCGAACTTCACCTCCTCGTTCCATGTCATCGGCGAGATTTTCGACCGCGTCTACAACCTCGGTGGGGTCCTAAGCGAGCCCTTGCGCGGTGTGCAGACTGTGACTGTTCCAGCAGGAGGTGCAGTGATCACGGAATTCAAGGTCGACGTGCCCGGCAATTACGTGCTGGTCGATCACGCGCTCTCCCGCATGGAGCGGGGTCTGGTTGGCATGTTGCACGTCGAAGGGCCACCCAATCCGGAAATCTTCGATGGCAAGATCGAACCCGGCAGCGGCCATTGAGCTTGTGACGGCGGAGCCAGGGGTCGACAATCGTCGCCGGCTACAAGCGTGCCACGGACAACTCACTCCGAATTGGCCATCGCTCACGTGGATGAATTCGGTCGAGGAATTCCCTAGAGATTCCAAAGCAGCGGTGTAACCGGCATTTGCTGGATTACCCTCGCCGGACATGCCGCAGGCCTACCAGCATCGACACCAATGGCCCGCGGATGACATTGCTACGAGCCTGCGAACCTACACTGGCACGTGAGGTACATGAAAGCCCTGGACGATGCCGGGGCTACCGCGGTTCTGTTGTGACGATCAGCACTTCGCGACGACCGGACCGTCGAAGCGATAGCTGATGCGTGCGGGGGCCCGATATGCCGTCCAGTTTGCGCAACCGCGAGGTGACGGCGCATGAAGTCAGGCGCCAGGGGCCGATTTCAGCGCGGCTGGCGCACTCAACGTCCGATTGACCCAGAGTACGGAATAAGCTAGCCAACGTGGGTCGTAGCCGCTCCGAACAATGCGCCGGCCGACTGGTGTCATCATGACTGAAAAGTCCTCCCTGAGAGATATGACCCCCGCCAATTTGAGGAGCCTGTATGATCTGCGTGACGAGGACATCGCACGCATCCGCGCCTTGGCACCTGTTCTGGGCAATCGTCTGGAAGAATTCGTCGGAAGGTTCTACGAGTGGCTCGAAGGGCGCCCCGAACATGACGAGTTCTTTACCGATCCGACGATGGTCGCCCGCGTTAAGGCGCGTCAGATAGACTACTGGCGCAATTTTTTTGACGCGCGTATCGACCGGGCTTATGTTGATCGGTTGCGCGTATTGGGCGAAGTGCACGCCCAGATCGGCCTTTCGCTGGAAGCCTATTTTTCCGGCGTCAGCTTCTTCCTGACGACATTCTCTGCGGCAATCGTGGATCCGAAGAGCGAGGTTGAGTTCCCGGAAAACTCGATCGTTGCGGCAACGAAGCTCGTTCAAATGGACACCGCAATCGTCGTCAGCACCTTCAGCGAGCGAACGCGCCAGATCATAAATGAGCAGAATCAGGCACTGATGCAGCTTTCGACGCCAGTATCGATGCTATGGGACGATATCCTGATGTTGCCGATTGTTGGCATCGTCGATTTGAAGCGAGCTCAGGATATAATGGACGCGATGTTGTCGAAAATCGGGGAGACGGCGGCACGCTCGATGATCATAGATATAAGTGGTGTCAGCATCATCGACACCGCCGTGGCCAATCACTTCATTAAAATGACCAAGGCCACAAGTCTGATGGGCTGCAAGTGTGTTGTTTCCGGAATTTCGCCAGTGATCGCCCAAACAATCGTTTCATTGGGTATCGACCTGGCGGACATCAACACACGGTCGACGTTGAAGGATGCGCTCGCGTTTGCCTTCGAGGAAACAAGGCAGAGAACCCCTCTCATGGCCAAACCCGCCAAATGATGCGAAATCCGATCGACAAGCTCATTCGGGACGATGCAGTTCCTCGAGTGGCAATGCAAGTCGCACAAGGCGTGCTTGTCGTTCCGGTGCAGATCGAGCTTTATGAGGCCACCCTGAAGGCATTACGGGAGGATATGCTCGGCAACATCCGTCGAACTGGAGTTCATCAGGCGCTGATCGATCTGTCGGCCGTGGAGGTCATGGATTCATACGCCTATGGTTCGATCTGCGATACGGCAGCCATGGCAGGCGTTATGGGGACCAGGACGGTTTTGACCGGGATCAAGGCAGGTGTTGCTTCCGTCCTGGTCGAATTTGATGTTGACGTCAAACGAGTCGCCATGGCGCTGAACCTCGAGGCGGGCCTTGCCATGCTTGCCGATTGGGAAGGACACGACACGCCGGAAGCGGAATTGCGCGACCATTCGCTGCTGGAAGATGAAGTTGGTGACGGCGCAGCAGACGGCCGCGTCGACACCGGAACCGTTCCATTGCAAGACGCCGGGACCAGCCCGGTTGGGGGCCTGCCCGACCGTTGATGAAGACCGTGAAGCGGACGCCATGTCGAAATCCGGAGACTTGAGGACGGCGCGCATCGTGCTCACCACCCTGGGCGACGTCGCGGTCGCGGTGATGACGGCGCGCAGGATGGCCCGAGACCTGGGGTTCGGCGAGACCGATGAATTCGGGATCGGTACGGCTGTATCCGAACTTGCGACCAATGCAATCCGCTACGCGAGGCTTGGAGAGGTCCTGCTTCAACCCATCGAACGAAAGGGTCGTAGCGGGCTGGAAGCGGTGATTGAAGACAAGGGGCCGGGTATCGAAGACGTGGACAAGGCTCTCTCCGATTCCTGGAGTACGACTGATAGCCTGGGCCTGGGTCTCCCCGGCGTAAAGCGCATGATGGATGAATTCATACTGGTATCGCACCCGGACCGCGGAACCCGGGCAACAATTCGAAAGTGGATGGCGGCCCGGACCAAACCCTATGAATACGGCATCGCTGTCAGGCCGTTCCCCGGCGAGCCGGCGGCCGGAGACGTTGGCCTTGTTATCGAAGAGCGCAACGGTCTGTTCATCGCTATCGTCGACGTGCTCGGCCATGGATCGGAAGCGCATGAAGTCGCCAGCACCATCGTTCAGTTCCTGACTTCGCATCCTCGAAACGACCTCTGCTCCACGCTCGAAGAACTCCATGCATCCCTGCAGCGAACGCGTGGCGCGGCTGCAGGAGTGGCCCGGATCGATTATGCATCTGGCGATCTTCGCTATGCAGCGATTGGCAACACCGTCGTTCGCCGGATTGGGCCCAGGCCGCTGCGCCTCGTTTCCCGCGACGGCACATTGGGCCACATTCATCGCACGCCGCGCGAGGAAAGAATGACCATCGCAAACAAGGATGTCATCCTGTTTTACACCGACGGAGTCCGCGATCATTTTGAACTTGACCGTTACCCGACAATCGCAACTGACTCCGCTCAGACCATCGCGCGGAACATCGTTCGTCTCTTCGGCAAGCCCCACGACGACGCGGCCTGCATAGCATTGAGACCGTTGCGATGATCGAGCTTGGTCGCTTGCGGATTGAAACTGAGGCTTCGATCGTGGATGCGCGAAGCAAGATTGGCGCGTTGGCGCGCAGTCTCGGGTTCGATGTCGTTACGGTGGCGCGAATGGCAGCCCTCGTTTCGGAGATGTGCCGAAAGGCGCGTGAAAATCACGAGTATTTCCACCTCGACATCGCTCTCGACCAGCGTGAAAGCCGGGACGGGCTGGCATTGATCTTCAGGGATTGCACTGCACCGCAACTGGGCGCGCTCGCGAGCATCGGGTTTGACAGGGTTCAGGAAAGGCATGGCTCGGATGACGCTATCAATCTGTTCGCGTTCAAGCAGTTTACGAACGCCGGATTCGAGATCAGCGAGGAAACAGTTGCGCAGGCGCGCGATCGAATTGGCCAGCTTTCCAAGGCCGATCGACTGCTTCGGGTCATCCTGCCTGGCGCCATTGCCGAAGAACTGACGGCAAAGGATTCAATTCGGAACCGGCGGCATGATGATGTCGCGGTACTGTTTGCGGATATTGTTGGCTTCACCAGTTTTTGCGAGGGACGAGATCCCGATGAAGTGGTTGGCCACCTTCAGGATCTTTCACTCGCTTTTGAAGCAATCGCGCTCAAGCATGGCGTCGAGAAGATAAAGACTATCGGCGATTGCTTCATGGTAGCGGCCGGGCTGACGATGCCACTTAAAAGCCCGGTCCTCAATTGCGTTCGGTGCGGCCTGGAAATGTTGAAGGCCGGTCGCGATCTGGCTTCAGGCTGGAATCTGCGGATCGGTATTCACACAGGGCCGGTGATCGCAGGCATCGTCGGGCATCAGCGTTTTTCCTATGATCTCTGGGGCGACACGGTCAACACGGCGGCGCGGATCGAATCGAACGGAAGGTCCGGCGCCGTCAACCTGAGCGCCGAAGCGTGGAAGGCGGTTGCGGAAGACTGCAATGCTAAATCGATTGGCTATGTACCAATTAAGGGTAAAGGCGAATTGGAAATCTTCTGCGTCTCGGAATGAGACTACAGTACGACTGGAGCTCTTGGCAGTAGCGCGCGCTCCACTGGCCCCCTTTCGGTGGGCCAAGCGGCTTCTCGGCGGCGGCAGTTCCCCTACCGAGGGCCCCGTTGGTCCGATGGGTTTTGGACTAGAAGTTGCGCTGGGCGCGGAGCAGCAAGGTCACGGTGTCCTGGTCCTTCACCTCGTACACGGCGGCCGGCTTGGCGACCCCTGCGAGGGCCGGAGCAACAACCGTACCCGAGTATTTCTGGTCGATCCGGCTCCAGGTGAGATCACCCGAGAACGTCAGGCCCTTCACCGGGGTCCAGCGCGTGATGATACCCGCCTCCCGAAACGCCCCGCAGCCTCGCGAGCGTCTGGCCGGCATCGCCGGTGCACGAATTCCGGGACATCTGGCCGGACGTTCGTGAGCGGGTTTGGCAGTCCTGGGCCCACGCCAAGGGCGCGATTTTTTGCACGAGGTTTCAAGAATGGAGCTCAGGGCTGGCTATTACTTGTCGAAGAGGGCGAGCGGCGTTGCCTCGCCGTCTGGGCTCTGGCTGCCGCCTGCGACATTCCCGCCAGGTGCTGCGTCGGCGCCGTTGGTCACGCATGACCTTCTACCGCAAGCTCGACGCTGGCGCGGCGCGGATTGCCGCCATCCTGGACGAGCGCGGGGTCGTGGTGCGCCGACCGGCGGCCAGTGTGAGCCGCGGCCGGAACAGCGGCCGGAGATCCTCGCCGGTGGCGGGCGGCAGATCGCTGGGCAGAAAGTATTTCTGACCGTCAACCAAACCCGGCACTAGCGGCACGTTAACGCGCGGGTGCCGAACCCGAGCGTTGGAGTTCAGGTAAGGAAGCACGCAAATCATGTGCGGAGCCATGGGTGGGATCATGGTTCCGGCGGGGTGGGTTGGCAAGCAAAGGATGGCTGTCTCATGGGCCTCGACGAGGAAGCCATGACCTTGGTCGAGATTGACCCAGGCTGTGTGAAAACGCATTTGAGCCAAGGACGCTCAGAATTGTTTTCTCAATTGCCCTCTGCCAGCAGCACCTATCAGTGCGATTGGTTTTCGCGGCGACGAAATCGAGATGGAAATTCTACGCGCAAGTTCTGCGGCTGAGTTTTCACACAGCCTGGACCCGAAGCGGACATTCCTAGGGGGTACACTCGCTAAACGCAGCCGGACTTCCGAAAATGATTAGTGTTCTAAATTCATGATGATAGTTTGTCGTAATTCGCAATACGACCGGTGAGGACGCCATGGGATGGTTTGAGCGGCTGTTTGGAAGAACACCGGGGCGTACCAGGCAATTCTTTGGCAAATTTAGAAGAAAATCATGGGCCCCGACGGATCCTGATCTTCTGAAAATTGCCAAAGACCGAAAAGGGCATGTTTCACGGAAAGCTGTGAGAGATGAATATAATCGGCTGATTTTAGAGAAGTACGCGCAGGATAAGGCTTGATTTCTAATTCCATTTAGTGACGCAAGCTTTTGTATGCCCGCCTCAGCGGGCGGCATCTATCTTGACGTCGCTTGTTAGCCGATTGTGTTGAAAAACTCGAAGTTGAAACCGAGACGTGATCGCTGATTTATTCCGTCGAAAGTTCACTGCAAGAGAGGCCATGGGGCGGGTGCTTGGTCCGGGCGCGATGAAGGCGGTTCCGCGGTCTCTAGAGAACAACAGGCCGAGACGGAGATCGGGACGTGGCTGACGAGCAACCTCACGGATTCGACGGGAGCATTGCAGGCGCTCTTGCACCGTCGGCTCAAGGAAAGCCCGCTGCTGCTAAAAAACCTTGATCAGCCGCTCGTTGCTTTGGCCTGAAAGTGCTTGTCGCCTTGGCAGCCGCGCTCGAATTTTCTATGGCCACCTAGAAAATAGTGGTGAGCTACTGCGGTCCCTGTCCGCCTGCGAGCGGGCGACGACCTCGCGCAGGCGGTGCACGAGGAAATTCTGACGCGCGTCGGGGCCGATCAGGTCCTGTTCGCGCTCGGCTTAGACGACAACCCCAGGTGACACGCGCAGCCTTGCGCCTTTGTCCCGACGACAAGTGCAGCGCAACAAGTGGGTTAGTCGGTCAACATTGATGACATAAGTGCGGTACCCGGACACATGTCCTGGCAATCCTTGGCGGACTTGAAAAGCGAGCTTTGATCGAGAACAGGCCAAGCGCATATTTTCTAGGATTACTCAATTCTTACCGTGGCAATTAGTTGCTTAACGTCCACCCACGCTACGAGGAGCCGTTGATTTCCTTGGTAGTTCAACGGCGCCTTTTTAGCTTTGGACGACCTCTCGTACCGGGCAATAACTTGGAGGTTAACATGAAGATCAAGAGCCTTATCCTCGGCTCAGCTGCGGGTCTGATCGCCATGAGCGGAGCACAGGCTGCCGATCTTCCCCTCAAGGCCAAAGCGGTCGAGTACGTGAGGATCTGCACCCTGTATGGTGCTGGTTTCTACTACATCCCCGGCACGGACACCTGCATCAAGCTGGGTGGTTACCTGCGCGTTGAAACCGCATTCAATGGTTCGAATTTCGGCGGTGCGTACGCCGGACAACTGGGCGCTCAGAACCGCTTTTCGAACTATTACGCCGCGCGTTCCCGCGAGGACTTGTTTATTGATACGCGCACGGCGACCGAATACGGTGTCCTGCGCACCTACTTCGATGCGACGTTCTCGTGGACCTCGGGTAGCTACGCCGGAAGCGCCACGGGCGCCTCCGTGTACAGCGGCGCTGCGCCGGTTGGCAACGGCTCTGACGGCGGCATCGCCGGCGGCCAGTTCGGCCTCTACCATGCGGGCATCCAGTTCGCTGGGTTCACGATAGGTAGGACGTTCTCCGCGTTCGATACTCCCTGGGTCAACTACCCCGGCAACAACTTCGACGGTCTCGTCGGCGGCAGCGGCACGGTCACCGGCGTCAACCAGCTGACCTACACCGCCCAGTTCGGCAACGGTGTGTCGGCTAAGTTCTCGTTGCAGGATCCGACCGTCTACGCCCAGAGCAATCTGTTTAACCTGGGTACCGTCGGGGCGGGTAACATTATATCCGCTCCAGCCTTCACCGGTGGCGCCTACGGCGACGGACTTATCGCCCAGCTCGGCGTTATCACCCGCTGGACCCCGGTGAAGGGACTGACGTTCTCGGCGGATGTCCTGTACACCCGTCTCGACCAGAAGTTTGCTGGAGTGATTGCTGTTCCGGCAGCCGGCATCCCAGCTCTGGGCAAGCCGGGAGCTGTGTACGAGCTGAAGGACCAGGATACAGTGAGCTTGCTCGTCCGCGCTCAGCGCAACTGGTAACAAGGCAAGATCCAAGTTAGATCTAGTGAGCCCCGGCGGAAACTGCCGGGGTTTTTTGTTGTGCTGTTGAGGCGGAAGGTTGCCCGCTCCGCGCCTGTTCGGCGTTGAAGTTAGATACCCGAAGATAAACTAGTGCCGACAGCGTAGACCAACAACGTTAGTCGGTAATGGCTGAAAGGCTTGCTAACGTATCAATCAATGGTTGCTGACTTATGATAATGAAGCCA
Source organism: uncultured Alphaproteobacteria bacterium (assembly GCA_963706975.1). Lineage (GTDB taxonomy): Bacteria > Pseudomonadota > Alphaproteobacteria > Rhizobiales > Xanthobacteraceae > Bradyrhizobium. Next base: position 128,841 of record CAVPOL010000039.1, on the reverse strand, counting down.
GCATTCGGACGGTCGAGATCAAGTACTATAAATATCACGCTGCAAACTAGAAAAGCGGTAATGAAGACAGGCAGTCGAGTCCGGAGCGGATCAAGCCCGCTTGCATAGCCCGCAAAGCCGCACGCAACAGCAGCGATCCCGGAAAGCATTAGCAACACACTGTGCGGAATAAAGTTCTGCCATGCTGCAAGACGCTTTCCTTGGTTGTCGATCATCTCGTTAAGCGCGAGGATAAATAACCCAGTTGGCACCATATTATTATCCTTGACCGAAAGAGCTTTCACCTGCTGCCATAACGCTTCGTGGATATGGTTCGAACGATCAATAGTAGCCGGTATTTCCGCAAAGGACATGCCCGCCGGTATGATCCGTATCTGGGCATATTCCCGAAGGAGCTTCAGTGATTCCTCTCGATGAGGTGCTGGCAGGAGGCGTGCGCGCAAAGCTGTCGTGCCAATCGCGTTCGCCTCATTGAGAACTGCTTCGCGCCGCGCTTCGAAACGCATGAGCGCCATCAAAAAAATGAACCCAATAATTAAAGCGAGAAATCCCAAAAGCGATTGCTCCAGCGCAGAAATGTTGCCGCTCGCACCATGCCCCTTGGTCCGTATGCCCAGTCGCCATCCAAATTCGCTCGCTAAAAAGACAATGGCGACGCCAATCAAAAAAATGACGAGGAAGAATAGTTGTACAGACTGTTCCACGACCCCACCCAAAAAAACCCCCACTGGCTGCTTGAGGATAATCAGAACAACGAACGATACAGTGATCTTGGATCATTGCCCACTGAGGACATCACGGACGCCGCTGGCGCGCGGGTGGGGCATGACACCCCAGACTTGCAATCAGGACACTGTACCTCAGGACATTGTGTTTCACCGTTCTTTTTTCGGACATCCGCAACTTCACCCGAATGTCGGAAGGCATGACCCCCTGCGGAGACGTTCAGCTTCGTGAACCAGTATCTCGGCGCGATGGAGCCTGCCATCTCGGGCCATAGCGGGGTCATCGACAAATTTGTCGGCGACGCCGTCATGGCGCTGTTTCCTCGCCGGGCCGACGATGCCGTGCAGGGAGCGCTGGACATGATCCGGCGGCTGGAGGCCTGGAATGTGCAGCGGGGTGACCGGGGCGAGCCGCCGGTAAAGATCGGCATCGGCCTGCATACCGGAAGCCTGATGCTGGGAACGGTGGGTGCGCGCGACCGGATGGATACCACGGTGATCTCGGACGCGGTGAACCTCGCCTCTCGCGTCGAGAGCCTCACCAAGACCTATCGCGTGCCGCTGATCATCACCGAAGCAACCTTCCTCGCCCTGCACGATCCCGCGGGCGTTTCGGTTCGCCGGATCGACCGGGTTCTGGTCCAGGGCAAATCGCAGCCTGTCGTGCTCTACGAAGTTCTGGACGCCCACGACCCGCCGACCCGACAGGCCAGGCAGCACGCACTGGCGGACTTTGAAAAGGGCGAGTCGCTTTACGAGGCTCGCGACTTCCTCGGCGCCATCGGCTATCTGGAGCGAGCCTTGGCCCCCAATGCATCGGACACCGTTGTCGAGGTCCTGCTTGAACGCGCACGCCGTTTCTCTGGAACGGCAGAAGCATGATCCTGTGCCGTCAAGCCCTTCGCATCGGCTGGCAATTCCGCTTTGGGTCGATCAAACCAGTGGACGTCGACCTGCACCGGCACGACATCTAACGTTTTTGGTCGGGGCAGCTGGATTCGAACCAACGACCTGCAGTACCCAAAACTGCCGCGCTACCAGGCTGCGCTATACCCCGATCATTTGGGAAACGACGTCGTTACACGCTTAAAGGCCCGCCAGCAAGGCGGCTTCCGGGTGTCTCACTTGCGGTTGAACAGGGGATGCGCGACCCGGTCGCCGGGCGCGATGCCGTATTTCTGCGCGGTGCCGGCAATCACCTCCAGCACGCCCTTTGCCAGTCCCCCTGACGAAATGATCTTGGTCGACTGCGGCTCGGTGTTTTCGGCGATGCGCAGGATGCGGCCGTCGGCGCGGATGAAGATCATGTCGAGCGAGATGAAGGTGTTCTTCATCCACATCGAGATCTGCTGCTCCGGCGAGAAGTCGAACAGCATCCCCTTCCCGTCCGGCAATTCCTTGCGGTACATCAGGCCGGTTTGCTTTTCCTCCTCGGTGGTCGCCATCTCCACCGCGAACACATGCACGCCGTTTTTGGTGACGATTTCGAGCGGCTGGATGGTCGCGGCGTGCACGCCAATACCCGTCAAACCTGCGAAGGCGCACAGCGCGAGTACCGCTGCCACGGGCAGCCACAGCCGTGCGCGCCCGCGACGCCGGCCAACACTGAAATCAAAACTCATCAACGCACCCGAAAAGCCCTGGAAGGTCTGGAGCGGAATCCTGCCCGAGGACCGTGGCAAATGCCAGACCTTCGGCAGACCGGGATCGCATTTTCCGGCGCCTGGCGGCGCCTTTGGCCCGAAGAGCGACCTGGTCGTACGTGCCAAATCCTGCCGCTAGTGCGACGACAGGCCGGGGGAACCGGTTTCCGGCTGGATCTCAGCCGCCATCATTCCCTTGGAGCCCGGCCCGAACCGCACCAGCACATATTGGCCGGGGCGCAGTTCGGTCATGCCGAAGCGGCGCAGGGTTTCCATGTGGACGAAGATATCCGGCGTTCCCTCGCCGCAGGTCAGAAAGCCGAAGCCGCGCAGCCGGTTGAACCATTTGACCTGCGCCCGCTCCAGCCCGCTGGTCGGGGTGACGTTGACGTGGGTCCGTGGGCGGCAGCATCTGCGCCGGATGGATCGCGGTGGATTCGTCCATCGAGAGAATCCGGAACGCCTGATAGCCCTTCTGGCGCTGCACACATTCGCAGACGATCCGCGCGCCCTCATAGGCGGTCTGATAGCCGTCGCGCCTAAGCACGGTGACATGCAAAAGCACATCGGGCCAGCCATTGTCGGGCACGATGAAACCGTAGCCCTTGGAGGCATCGAACCATTTGATGATGCCGGAGATTTCGACCAGATTGGCGGCGCTGTCGCCGAGCCCGGTCAGCGCATCGATTGCCGCGTCGCGCTCGGCGCCCGCAGCATATTCGCCTGGCCCAAGTCTGTTCGCTGGTGTCCCGCCCGACGGCGGAGCTCCCAACTTCTTGGACTCAAAACTGTCCGACCCCATGACCCCGGACCCCACACATCATCGGCGTTCCGTCATGCTCACGACGGCGCCGCTACACGCGCCCGTCCATGATGAATTCATGATGACGCCACGCGAATCTCTTACTCAAAAGATAACACTCCCGCGTGTGGCGCATAGATAAAAAACAATGCTGCCGGGAACTATGAACAGCCTTGCGCGGCCGCAAATCAATTGGGCATCAATTGCCGACGAACGGACCCAGCGTCTCCCCGATGTCGTGCCTGATCACCAGATCGGCGATTTCGTCCTGTTCGGTCGGCTCGTTGTTGATGATCACCAGTTTTGCACCGCAGTTCTTCGCCAGCATCGGAAACCCGGCCGCCGGCCAGACCACCAGCGACGATCCGATCGCGATAAAGAGGTCGCAATGCTGGGCAAGTTCGGTGGCGCGGCGCATGGCGTCTTCCGGCATCGCCTGTCCGAACGAGATCGTAGCGGTCTTGACCGGTTCGCCGCATGCGGCGCAGTCCGGCGCGCCGCCGGTCTCCTCGAAGCGCAGTTTCACCCAGGCCAGATCAAAGGCCTTTTCGCAGCCGATGCAGCGGGCATAGGTGGTGTTGCCGTGAAGCTCGACCACATGTTCGGCGGCGAAGCCGGACACCTGATGCAGGTTGTCGATGTTCTGGGTGACGATGGCGGGAATCTTGCCCGCCCGGTAGAGCGAGGCCAGCGCACGGTGACCGCGGCCGGGTTTCGCCGCCGCAAAAGTCGGCTCCATCGCAAAGCGCCGCCGCCAGGCTTCGTCGCGGGCATCCTGGCTGGCGACGAATTCATCGAACGGGATCGGCCGGTTGCGGCTCCACAAGCCGCCAGGCGAACGGAAGTCGGGAATGCCGCATTCGGTCGAAATGCCGGCGCCGGTGAAGGGAACGATGCTGGAGGCCTCGGCGATCATGTCGCCGAGCTGTTCCACGCCGCTGCGAAGATCCTTTGCGATCATGGTCTGACACCCGAAGCTGTTGCCGTGCTGACTATAGCACGGCCGCTTCGATGACTAGATCGATGTGGCGCTGTGGCGTTACAGGGGTCGACTTCACTTTGCCCGAGGCCGATCACAATCCGGCAACGCCCTGTCCCAATTGGTGCCCCAATCCGGCGCGCCAATGGCGCCGGGACCAGAATCAAGAAAAGGGATGGGAAGAAATGAGCATGAGCGAACAGCCGTATGACGCCGCGCGCGAGCGGGAAGAAATCGCAAACCGGGTCGCAAGCTTCAAGGCCATGCAGGAAAAATTCGCCCGCGAGCGCGACGAATATTTTGTCGCCACGCTGGAGAACGCCCGCGGATCGCATCACCTCGTCCGCCGCGAATTCGAACCGCCGTCGTTCTGGTAGTACGGGCCGTCATTGCGAGCGCAGCGAAGCAATCCATTCTGCCGTGCAAAGAAAAATGGATTGCTTCGCTGCGCTCGCAATGACGCGTGTTTTTAGCGCCCCGGTGTGATGGTCACGACGATAGTTCGTGGCCCGGAGTTCTTCCCCAGGCCACGACGAAGGCGGTCATCAACTACCAACCGTAGTAACGCGGTCCGTAGTAACGGGGGCCATAATAGGCATACGGGGCCGGCTCGTAGTAGACGCGCCGGTAGCGAGGCGCGTAATAACCGTCATAGTAATACGGCTGAGTGGCCGCGATGGCTCCCGCCGCCAATGCGCCGGCGGCCAGGCCGAAGCCTATGCCGGGACCCCAGCCGCGGTGCCCGTAGCGAGCCTCGGCGGGCGCGGAAACCGCCGCCGTGCCGAGCGCCGCGACGGTGGCCAAAACCAATGCAGTCCTTTTCATGTGCATCTCCTCATATCGAACAGCTGCGGATTAACGCCACCGCTTTTCGAAGGTTGCATCGGAACCGGGTTCCCGGTGACGCCATGACGGAACCAAAGGCCGCGCGCACGCGTTTCAGGTCATGGGACCGCGCCAAGAAGACAATGGGATGTTGTTGCTGGCGGTGGTGACGCTGATCTGCGTGACGCTGGCCGGCATCGTCGAAATCGGCCGGTCGAGTCCGGTGATGGCCGCGCGCCCCGCAGTCGCCGCCGAGCGGCCGACCGTGGTCGCCAGCGACGTGCCGGTGCGCGTGATCCTGCCGTTCACGCCCAACACCACGCCGAGCGCGCGATAGCGGAACGCGGCAAGCCTTTCGGCGTTTCCTGCGCAGAGGGAATGCCGATGCCCTACGCCCTGTTCGAGAACGAATTCCGGTTGAGCCGCACTTTTCCCACCGCGAGCGACGTCTGGCGCTGCGCCGAGGATTGCGGGCTTCTGGTCGATGACGGCCGTGGCGAGCAGCGGCTCGACGACGGCTATTCGATAAAACCCTGTGCGGCCGAAATCTCCGACGACGCGGAACCAGGTTCCGAACGGACGCGTGAAAAAATCTAAATCGGGCCGGAACGAAACCAGTGCCGGCCGGTTATCCCGGCAAGTGCAGCAACCTTGTGAGAGGTGAGAGCATGAAGACCCCGTCAGTATCTTCGGATGCTGGCGGGGTTTTCAGTTTGTGGGTGCCCTGGCAGCACGCGCAGGCAGGCGCCAGGGACCCTTGAGAGAAGGCTTGCGAATTTGGCGAGGAGGGTCAGATGCCGATTGCCGCGCTGCTGAGCCGCATCCGCAGCATCATTCCCGGCCGGCACGATCGTCACTATGACGAGATCGTTCGCGGCTTCGGCAATGGCGCCTTGCGTGCGCCGGCGACCCCGATGAGCAATTCCGAACTCGCCCGCGCGATCGCCGATTTTTTGAAGGATTCGCCGTCGGCCGAGACCGTCAGCAGCCTGGGCCGGCGCTTCGATCCGTCGTCGCCGCTCTGAGTGAGGCGGGCAATCTATTCGCCAAGGATTTCACGGGCCCGGAATCCCGGCGCCGGATCCAGCCGCCTCAGCGAGAAATTACCTTGGCAAATCCGTTTCAGCGCCGCCTGAAGGCTGAAGGCGACCAACACTTCATGATGCCGCAGCCCCTTGCCGCCCTTCACAAGGCCGAGGTCCCGTATCAGACAATAGTGTCCGCTGCTCATGCGCGCGAACCGGCAATTCTTGAGTCCGAACATGGCTCAAGCATGCATTGCGGCGCGATTTCCGTCAATTCTTGACAAGAAACGATTCCGTTTTGTTCACGCTGGAACGAACAGGCGACAGGCTTTCCCGTTCAGACCATTCTTAACAAAGTGAGAGTTTTCCGCGCGCAACCCGGTTTTCGTGATGGCCGGGCTTCGTCCCGGCCATCCCCGTCTTTGCTGCTCAAGTAAAGCGAAGAGGTGGATGCCCGGGACATCCAGCGCGAAGACGCGCTTCGGGCTTTTGCCCGGGTCATGACGACCTCGATATCATGCTCAGACCTTTCAGGTTCTGGCGGCGCGCTGCAACCGTCCGATCCTGCGATCGAACAGCCAAACTTCGATGTCGCAACCATCCACGAATTGGCGCGCTGCCTGCAGAGCCTCGGCGTCGCTGTCCGCAACGATCGGCCGGTACGACGTAACGTGATCCTTGTCGTCGATCAGATAAGCCCGGTAGGTCGGCATGGTCGTCTCCTCACCAGGACAACGCGCGGCGAGGACGACGGGAACAAGCGGCAGCCATGCGGGAACCAAGGGAACCTGCATTATGCTGCAAATTCCACACCTACAACGTGCGGAAACTTTTTGCGACATCAGGATGTTATCGGACTTGCAACGCGCCCGCCGGGTTGGTGAGTGATGGATATAGCTACCCTGAAAGAACAGGCAGAACGCTGCCGCCGCCTCGCCAAGGAGGCCGACGCCTTTACCCAGCAACGACTGCTCGATCTCGCCGCGGAATACGAGGCGCGCATCGCGCAGCTCGAACAAGAACCATCGGCGGCGTCACGTCGTCTGCGGAATGAGACGTAGTGCTGGCTACGAAGTTGATGAGTCGCTTGCTGCCCATGCTTCGAGACGCGCGCCCAGGAGGCGCGCTCCTCAGCATGAGGTTGGGGGTGTTTCATCTGGGGCAAGCCGTCAAGGATGGACAGCAACACCGATGCAGCAACACCGATGACGGGTGAATCAACCTTGCGGCCGTGCCGTTCGAGCAGGTCTGGCATCGCGGCCTCTTTGCATCAGGTCTTCCAGCTCCGCCCGCTTTCGGGACAGCAAAAGCTCAGCCGTCGCACTGTCCAGGCCGGATTGATTGAGCTGGCGGATGGCCGAGCCCAGTTCGACCAGCTGCCCGCGCAGGGTCTGGATTTTCCATTCCAGGGGCTCATCGCTCACGGCGGCCTTGCGCGCCCTTCAGCGGTTTTCGGCTCACCGCGCGGTAATCCAGCTTCAGCCGCTCGGTGACGTCGAGGAGTTGTTCCTCGCCGCCGAGCCGGTTTCGTTCCGCGATCAGGCCGAGCATCACCACCCGCATGGCCATCAACTGCATCGAGGACTGCGAGCAATCCTCGTCCCGGTTCACCTGCTTGCGGATGGCGTCCTCATAACGCAGCATTTCGGACCGCAAGAAGCTGATTTTCCTGCGGATTTCGTTGAGTTTGTTGTCCATTGGCTTGACCTCGTGGAGTTGAAGCGCATAGAGAACATACCAAGAACAAATATCAAGTTAAGATTTCGAGCCGGCCAAAAATCTTCGACCGATGGCGACCCCACAGCCCCGATCCCTGTCAGGGAACGTCACCCTTCCTCCCTGCCCCGACCCCATACGGCCGGTTCAGGAAGAACTCTCGGTTGCCCAATGCCGCCTCCGCGTACTGGTCGATCGAGACGATGATCGCCTGGACGTGGTGGTAGCAATAGCCTTCGAGACAGGCGCGGTGCCGGACCTCGGCAAGCGCCTTGATCCATGGCGAATTGTCCGCGCCGGGGTCGTACCATCTGGGCGGGTCGCGCGACATCAGGCATGCCAGCTTCGGCCGCCGAGCACTTTTGGTCTCGCCGGCGCGGCCTGCTCTTTCCTCAGGCGGTCGCGCTCGATGCAGAGCCGCTCGATGGCAGCGAGCATCCGCGCCAGCAGGGCTTCGGCCGGCAGCGCATTGATCCCGGCCCGCTGCAGCTGCAGGATCTCTTTGCGCTGGCGCAACACCTGGCCGCGCATGCGCTCGATTTCGGCTCTCACCTCGTCAAGCTGCATGCGGCTCTCGCTCGGCCAGCGCCCGTTCGATCTGCCGGCGCAGCGCCGCGGTCGGGCGGCCCTCGCGTTCGAGCACGCGCAGGCGATTCCACAGACGGATGATTTCTCGTTCTTGCGCGGCGTCCATCGCGTTTCCCTCAGGTCAAGGCGCCAATGTGAACGAAACAGGAACAGATTTCAAGCCGCTAGAGCGGGATGAGGTTAGGTTGATTTGATTCTGGCATTCCCAAATCAGTACGGCTCTCGATTTAACATGCTGGCTGGAAGGAGGCCAGCATGGATGGGCAAGCCTTATTCGATGGATCTTCGCGAGCGGGTAGTTGCGGCGGTTGATCCGGGCGGGCTGTCCTGCCACCGGGCGGCGGTGCAATTTGGGGTGGGTGTCAACACGGCGATTATTTGGGTTCGGCGCTTCCGAGAGACCGGCAGCTTTGCGCCGGGCCAGATGGGTGGGCACAAGCCAAAGAAGATTTCGGGGAAGCACCGAGATTGGTTGCTGGAGCGCACCAGGGAAAGGGACTTCACCCTGCGCGGGCTGGTGATCGAACTTGCCGAACGTGGGCTGAAGGTCGACTACCGGTCGGTGTGGGAGTTCGTTCACGCCGAGAATTTAAGCTTCAAAAAAAAGCCTCGTCGCCAGCGAACGTGACCGTCCCGACGTCGCCCGCCGGCGCGCGCAATGGCAGAAGTATCAGGGCCAGATCGATCCCGGGCGCCTGGTCTTTATCGACGAGACCTGGACCAAGACCAACATGGCCACCTTGCGGGGCTGGGCGCCGTGCGGCACCAGGCTCACAGCCAAGGTCCCGCATGGTCACTGGAAGACAACGACTTTCCTGGCTGCGCTGCGCTGCGACCGGATCGAGGCGCCTTGGGTCCTCGATGGCCCGATCGACGGTGAGAGCTTCACGATTTACGTCGAAAAGGTTCTGCTCCCGACCCTGAAGCCCGGCGACATCGTCATCATGGACAATCTCGGAAGCCACAAGGGCCAAGCTGTGCGGGCGCTTATCCGCTCAGTCGGCGCAAAGCTCTTCTTCCTGCCGAAATATTCGCCCGACCTGAACCCCATCGAGCAGGTCTTCGCCAAGCTCAAGCACCTTGCTGCGCAAAGCCGCCGCGCGAACCATCGAAGCCGTCTGGGCCGCTATCGGTGAGGCGCTCAACGCCTTCAAACCAAAGGAATGTGCTAACTATTTCGAAAAAATTCAGGATACGCATCAACCTAAACTCATCCCGCTCTAGCCATGGTATCCATCCGATGGAACGCCCCAAGGTCCCGCCCGTTGACCAGCATGAGCAAGACCACGAAGTCCCTGAAGAAGCAGGCCGTCACGTCGCAGCTGGCAGCCCGGCGCACGGCCGATCCTGCCGTGGCGCATCAGATGCTGACCCTGGCGGCGGCATTCCGCGCCCAGGCCGCCGTGATCAAGAAGAACAAGAAGAAGAAATGAAATGCCCTATTCCGTGAGCGGCACCGATGTCCGCGGGGTCAGCACCGTTACCCGCAGAACTCCCGAACTGGCACTGCGAAAAGCCCGCGAGCTGATCAACCGGGATTGTTACGACGTGCGCATCACCACGCCGGAGGGACGGACCTACCATTCCGCTGAATTCGCCGATCTCCCGCGCACTCCCGGCGCGCGGCGGCCGGCCTACAAGCATACCGGCGCCCGATAACGGTTGCGATTGGTCGCTGGCCCTTCGAAAATGCGGAACTGGCTCGCGAAATCTGGGGCGAAGCAGGTTCTCTTTTGCCGGAAAAACCTGCATAAGACCGCATGGCAAAACCAAGAGTGACCTTCAAAATCATCCGCAACGCCGAGAACGACTGGAGCATCCAGGCGGATTATCCCGGCCTCGAGCCGCGGCTGATCACCGGCCTGACCAGCAAGGACGACGCCAACGAGTGGATCAATGGCGAACGCCGCATCGGCTGGCTGCGCTCGCAGGGGTATGCGAAGTAGGCGGGAGTGAACCGCTCTTAGCAGCCCGTGTACCGGCGGTCGGGCGTGTCCAGCTCTTGAAGATAGGCCAGGCCGTATTCGGTGAGTTCGCGGCTATCACGATTTCCGGCCGATGCCAGAGTTCTGAGATAACGGCGGATTTTGGCACTGGATTCCACGTCCAGATCCCGGCCGTAAGCCCTTACAATGCTCGTCAAAACGTCAGTCATAGTGGCATCCTGCAACGCAATAAGTGCAGTGCAGCATTCCCCAAAACGGCCGTCAATAGCACTAAGGGGGGTAACCACTCCTTTTTTCGAGCCAATTAGAAAACCAATCCCAGCCGTTAGCTTGTCCAACACCGGCTTTCCAACCAGGCCTCAAGCCGCGGCTGATCACCGGCCTGACCAGCAAGGATGACGCCAACGAGTGGATCAACGGCGAATGCCGCATCGGCTGGCTGCGCTCGCAGGGCATGCGAAGTAGATCCTTGCCGGCACCGATTGATCAATCGTCAAGCTGCATTTGAATCAGAAATCCCGTCGCGCGCGTTGCTAAGCACCCTGCACATCACGATTGTCGCTTCTGGGATTTTGAAGCAGGAAATTGATGTGGTGGTCGCACTACCGGTCAGCAGGGCGATCGCCTTCACAGGGCCCTTACGCAGTATTCAGTGACCCAGCCACATCGCGAAGCCGATCACGATACAACCCAGGCCGACAATAGCTCCCACGAGTTCGGCAGCTTGTTCCCACCCCAGGAATTTGAGTATGGCGGCGTCCGCGGTCTCTTCCCAACTCAGTCGCAAAGATGAAATCAGCTTTCGGCCTCCAGGAAAATCCCCCCAACTCGCTTTTTCGAGGAACCTGCTCTAGAAACATTCCCCGAGCGCCTATTCGTACATCGAGACCAATCCCAGGCCTATATCGAGGGCAGGCTAAAGATCTTGAAGGCGGACACCCGGGCCATCTTCTCCGTCGCGTCCTACGCCTCCCAGGCGGCAGACTGGCTCATGCACGTCCCCAAGCCGAAGGAAGGCCAAGGAAGAGGAAGACACGATACCTTACTAGCGACTGGCCCCGGTGATTCCGGGGCCTTTATGGTTCGGTAAGCATCTCGTGCCAAAGATTTGTCCAGTCGAGTTGTGTTGGAGTACCCCGTGGATAATTTTGACGAGCTGCGTGAAATCGCAGCAGACGTTCGCATTTTCATTGATGCCGCCGCGGACAAAGCCGCCGCATTGAGAGATGTCATCGCCGCCTACGACGTGGTTTTGGCCATCTTCCCCTCCGAAGACGCCATGGGCGTTCACGTCATCAAAGGCAGCCATATCCTGGACCGGATTGCGAAATCACGCACCCATGCCCTGTACACTCACACGGCAATCGCGGTTCCCGATATACACCATGCCGAGACGTTGAAGCGGCTCACGGTACAGCCTGACATCGCTATCGCGGCCTGAAGGCGCCATTTCCTACTAACGCAAAGCCCCGCGTAGGTGGTTGCGCTCAAGGTGCGGAGAAATTTTGGGCTGAATGAACTTCCCGAAGTAAAGTGCGCATGCCGATGCAATGATGCAGAAGAACATGAAGGCCGCGGCCCAAGCACTATAATCTTGCCGAAACAGCACGAGGTATCCGCAAATAATGATTGCCGCCATGAATGTGAAAGCCGGCACCAGAACAAGCATGAGCTGCTTGAGGCGTTCGGTGGAAGCGGCGTTATAAAGCTTGCCGATGTCGAGCATTAGCGCTTGAAAATCGTCATAGAACTCGTGCGATCCGTTCGGACCGGTCAAGATGTATCTGAAGTCGAGCAGAAATTCTGACGGGACACCACCAGTTTAGGTTGGTGGATTTTTATACCCGATAGCTTTCCAGCGTCTCGTCCTGAAGCTTCGCCCAGGCCGGCATCGTGCCGCAGCCTAACCATTCGTTCTGACCGTCTCGATATTTCACCGGCCGCTTAGGATGCACTGTGGAGGGCTTTTGACGTGACCAAAGCCCCCAGCTTGTCCGACTCCGCCAGAAGCCCTTTCTAGCGCGCTGCAACCTTGTCAACGAGGTCAAAGCACTCGGTCACGGAGTGTGGCGAAATCTTCAATGGAAAGCGATTCGATTTGCATGGGCACCTCCGCGCGTAGAAAGCCCGCTAAAGTTCGAGATCTCAAAGGGCAGTAAAGTGCGAACGGCCGCAGAACCGACCCGCACGCAATCCACACGCAAAGCCTGCCCTTTGGTGCATTTTGCTGCTATTTACTGCCCCGAACCGCCCGAACCAGAAGAAAATCACCAAACGTCCTCAAGGAGCCAGGAAACCATGCGTTACCTCCACACCATGCTGCGCGTGCGCAATCTCGATGCCGCGCTGAAATTTTATCAGGATGCGCTGGGGCTGAAGGAAGTCCGCCGCATCGACAACGACAAGGCGAAATTCACGCTGGTGTTTCTGTGCGCGGCGGAGGACGAGGCGCTGCTGAAGAACACGCCGAAGACGCGCGGCGCACCGCTGGTCGAGCTCACCTATAACTGGGACGAGGAGAAATACGGCGAGGACCGCTACTTTGGGCACCTCGCCTACGAGGTCGACGACATCTATGCGACCTGCGATCGCCTGATGAAGATGGGCATCACCATCAACCGGCCGCCGCGCGACGGCAACATGGCCTTCGTCCGCTCGCCCGACCTGCACTCGATCGAACTGTTGCAGAAGGGCGAGCCAAAACCGCCGGCGGAGCCGTGGAGCTCGATGCCCAATAGCGGGCATTGGTAGGCCTAGCATTCAGCCGCCTTTTGCTTCGAATTGCGCCGTTACCGCAGGTATTTGCCGTGGCGACGCTTTACGCCAGCGGTGACCATCGCAATGATCCCGTATCACGCTCGGTTGAATACTTTTACCGAGCAGAGTCTCTGATAGATTCAATGTGTCAGATCTTCCTGGCCCATTGCACTATAAGGATTCCATGACCGGCGCAGGCCAATGCGTCTGGCTCGTCAAGTGCCGTGGTTAAGGCGTGCTGGTTTTTTTTAGCTGGAAGATGGCCGGCGAATACAGCCGATACGCCGCCATCGATGGCGAAGCCCGCGAGCATCACTCTTGGAACATGTGGCAAGCTGACCAGCACATAGCTAATCATCCGCGCCGCCAGTTCTGATCGATGCCCGAACTCAGTTACTTGGTACGGTCTCAAAAGCTAGTCAGCTCGAATGTTGCCGCACAACGATTGCTCTTCTGCATCGCCTCCAGTTTTTCGATATTTTTTCCCGCCTGGGGGCCCGTGCGAGGAGGCGAGATCGCCATCCGGCTGACTAGCAGTTCGACGGAAATCACTCAAGGATTTGCGTTTCTCTTTGTCTCGGATTAGCGTCGTTCGATTCTTAAGTTTCAGATGCATGCCAATTCGAGGCTTGCGAGGCGATCATTGCCGCCGCGGTCCTGTTACGTTCCTGTTCAATGCCGACAGGCTGCGATCCAGTCAGGAATGCGGCGCCGCGTCCGATGCCGATGTTTGGTCTTGCGCATGGTACCATGCTGTCGTTTGCCCCGATCCGAACAATGCAGTCTACTATCCCCGAGCATGATTGCCTTTGCCTATCCCGACCGCAGCTGCGTTCGTTTATCGCTAACACTGTGACGTGTCTGCCATGTGACGCCCTGGTTCTGCACAGGCGTCAGCTCGATCGCGCGTGGCGACCATTCTGTCGCGGCGGTTTCGTCGCAAAGCCTTGTCATCAGCGGCACGTATGCGGCTTCCTCGACTTTCCGTATCGCGTTCAGCATTGGCCTTCGGAAGCTCAGCGCGCGGTCCATGACATGCATGACCCTGCCGGCCATAGCGCAGCCAAATGCCGATTCTCCATGTTCGTGTCTTGCCCACCTATAGCAGTTATTGCCTCGCCTCCGCGAGCCCGCCGTTTTTCGATAAAGCCTGCTCTCCTGATCACCTGCACTGCATCGTCATGGCAAATGCTCGTTCTTCGCGCTTCTGCGCAGGCTCGTGGCACCAGTATGGCCGCCATGCAGTCATCGTCGCCGCTTGCCGGTCCTTGGGACGAACGAACTCTGTCTGTACGAATTGCGCCGTCACCGCAGGTTTTTGCGGTGGCGGCGCTTCACGTCGCGGTGACCTCGCAAGATCCCGTTCACGCTCGGTGAACCTTTCGCCCGCAGAATCTACTGAAGATTCGAGGTGTCAGATGAGCCAGGCCCAGCACTATAAATTCCAGGCCGACCAGGCCAAGCGCCTGGCCAGTCAAGTGACGGATGAAGGCGTGCGGGAACGGCTTCTGGAAATGGCCGGCGAATACAGCCGCTACGCCGAATTGATGGAGGCCCGCGAGCGGCCTCTTGAACAGGCGGCAAGCTGACCAGCACCTACCTAATCACCCACCGCCGCCAGTCCTGACGATGCAAGATCGGTAACCGGGTACGGACCGGATGCCAGGCAGCACGAATGTTGCAGCGGAACATTCTCCTTTGCATGGGCTCGTTTTTCGATATTTTTTGAAGCCTGGCGGGCACGCTGCGGGACCAGCACCGGCCCGGCCTGCCGCAGCGCCTCTACGCTGGCATAGCCCCACGACACCGCGCCGAAGTCGATCCCCGCCTGCCGCGCGGCCTCGCCGTCGCGGACCTCGTCGCCGATGGAGATGGCGTCGCGCGCGGCCGTTCCCGTCCGCTTCAGCACCGCCTTGTATTTGGCGGCCTTGCCGAACAGCGACGCGCCGCAGGCAAAGCACGATATCAGCCCGGCGTGGTCGCCAAGCGCTGCTCCTGACATTCTGCTCGGAGTCGGACGAGACCATCGCCAGCACGACGCCACGCGCTGACAATGCCCGAAGCATCGCGTCCACGCCGGCGAACAGCGGAATGGCATCGAGGTTCTGGCTTTTCATCCGGCGCATGTCGCGCGCGATGGCCGGCATGCGCCAGAGCGGCACCTGCAAATATCCGATGATCTCGCGGGATGTCTTGCCGCGCAGCATCTCGACGTCGGCGTCCTCGATACGCCTGAAGCGGTGCTTGTCGGCGATCGAATTTATCACTTGCCGAAACCACGGCAGGCTGTCGGCGAGCGTGCCGTCGAGGTCGAAAATCGCGAGTTTGTAATTGGCCATGATTCGGTTCCGCCGGAACCTTATATCACTGCGGATTTTCCGTTCCCGCGTGCAGGAACCTCGCCCTGTCCCCGGCGTTCCCAATCCATGATGAATGCAAGGAGATCATGATGGGACGAGGAATTTTGCTCTGGCTGCTCGGCGTGCCGATCCCGATAATCCTTTTGTTGTGGCTGTTCATGGGCCGCTGATCCCGGTCGCTTAGGTTCGTTGGCTCAAGCCAGGCTCCGCCTGCGTGGCGGGCCTGGTTTTTTGCTTTCCCGGCCAGCATCGAAGGCGCGCTTTTCCGGTTCTTTTCCGATATCAAAGGCCGAGGCCGAAGTAAGGGAGAAGAAGCGCGTGTCGAACAGCAATCAACCGGGCGAGTTGACGATCTGGGGCCGGGCCAATTCGGTCAACGTGCAAAAAGTGCTGTGGTGCCTGCGCGAGCTTGACCTTCCCTACCAGCGCATCGACGCCGGCATGGCGTTCGGCAAAAACGACCAGCCGGAATATCTCGCGATGAATCCCAACGGAAGGGTGCCGACGCTGGTGGACGGCGACTACGTGCTGTGGGAATCCAATTCGATCATGCGCTATCTCAACCTCGCCTACGGCCAGGGATCGGCGATCTATCCCGCGGCGCCAAGAGCGCGCGCGGGCGTCGACCGCTGGCTGGACTGGACGCTGTCGACGCTGCAGCCGGTCGACCGCCCGGTGTTCTGGGCACTGGTGCGTACCCCGCCCGAAAAGCGCGACATGGTCGCGATCCAGAAGGACGCCGATGCGGAAGCGGTGCAATGGCGCATCGTCGACGCGCAGCTTGCGACCCGGCGCTTCATCGAGGGCGAGGATTTCACCATCGCCGACATCGCGCTCGGCGCCTATGCGCGGCGCTGGTTCGGCGTCGAGGGCATCACAAAACCGGTGCTGCAAAACCTCGATCGCTGGTTCGCGCAATTCGCCGCCCGTCCCGGCTTTGTCGAGTTCATCGCGCCGCCGATGTCGTAACCGTCAGGGCCGGAAACCCGAGCGCTCGAACAGCACGACGACGATGATCACCGCCAGCGTGACCGCCGCCGCCACCAGGCGGTGGGTCCAGCTCATGCCGCGGCTGACCCACCACAGCATCGCGCAGCCCATGATCACGGGAACGATGATGTCGAGTTGCAACTCAACCTCGCTGGTTGCGCGCGGCGCTAGCGACCGGCACGGCCCGCCTCGATGCTGACGGCGCCACCAACCCTGACGCAGGTCTCGCTGCCGGCGACCTTGACGAAGCCGGCACCGTAGGCCGCGCAGGAGTTTTGCGCAGCGGCGCCCTTCAACGGCAGTTGACGGCTCGCAGCTGCCGGCTTGTCGGCGGTTTGCGCGCGAGGTTCGGAAAACCCCGGCGAGGCCGCCGACAGGGAAACCAGCATCGCAAGCAGAGCGATTTTCATGCCGCCTTTTAGAGCCTGCGGGCCGTTTGCGCTAGCGGACGAACCTGACGCCCGCCGACTTGCCGCGACGCCAGACCACTTCGCAGTTCCGTCCCGACCGCGCGTCGCGCGAAAACGCCAGCCGCAACTTGCCCGACAGCGTAATGGCGTCGTCCAGCGAGATCCTGGCGCCGGTCGGGGACAGGTCCTGCACCAGGCATCGACGCGCAGCAAAGCCGCCGTCCAGGGTGATCCACCCGGGCTGGCTGACGGATTTGCGCGATTCCCGTTTCCTCGGAAGGGCCATGGGCCTGGAGCTTGCTCCTTGAAGCCCCCTTCTAGGCTGCGGCAGATTTAGAAACCGTTGCCGGACCACGAATTTTCCGGGGGATTGCGGTCAATGCCGGCTCACGCGCCGGGGCAAAAACGGGATGCCGGACGGCTTGCCCGGCCGCGCAAACGCCACTATACGTTCGCCCGCTATCTCGATCCCTAACTCAAGGAATCGGGTCTGGCACGGCGCCCACCGCACCTCCAAAGCGTTGATCTGCCGGGATTATTTGAAGCGAAACGGCAGTGCCGCGGCTGAATTGGCCGTGGCGGGGCCTCTAAGTTTCGCTCCCTTCGTCTATCGGTTAGGACGCCACCCTTTCACGGTGGAGAGAGCGGTTCAATTCCGCTAGGGAGCGCCAGCGTCTCTGGAAGCCTCAGCCGGGGGCAGCGTGTGGTTCCAAATTCTGCGAGCGAGCGTTCCGGAATAAATCTGGAAATCGAGTATCTGCGGGCCGTGGCGGTTCTGCTTGTGGTGTTCGTGCGCACCGGCACGCTGTTTCCAGGATTGGGGTTCGGGCAGTGGACCGGCGTCGACCTGTTTTTCTGCATTTCAGGCTATGTGATCAGCCGAAGCTACGAGCAGTTTTTTGACCGCAATATCGAACAGGCCAGATGGGGGTCTGCGGCCGCGGCGTTCTGGGTGCGCCGGATTTTCCGTCTCACGCCGTCGGCGTGGTTCTGGCTTTCGGTCAACATCCTCTGCGCATGGAAATTCAACTCGCTGGCCTGGTTCGGCACGTTCGAAATCAGCCTGCAGACGGCGGTCTATTTCCTCACGCTGTCGACCAATTTCGCGCTCGCGCTCGGCAAGGTCGGGGCCAACGGATATTTCTGGTCGCTGACGCTTGAGGACCAGTTCTATTTTCTGTTTCCGCTGTTCCTGCTGCTGGTGCGCGGACCCTGGCGCTGGAAGATACTTCTGTTGTTGATTGCCTTGCAGGCGCTGCCAAATCGCTCGCTTACCGGAGAATTTCCGTCGCTGCTTTGGGTGACCCGCCTCGATGCGCTGATGTGGGGATTGCTGATCTTCCGGTTCTCGCGCTCGGCGACGTACTGGAAGTGGGAGCCGGTCGTGCTGCGCTGGCGGATCTTCGCCTTTGCCGCCAGCGCCGTCCTGATTGTTGCACTGATCAGAATTCCGGACGGGGCTGCCAGCTTTCTGGTCGGCTACCGGATCGAGGCATTCGTGGCGCTTGCATCGGCCGGGCTTGTGCTGCTGGCCTCCTATGATCGCGGCTATTGCCTGCCGCTGCCGTGGCCGTTGAGCGCGGTATTCAAATGGATCGGGGCCCGCTCCTATGGAATCTACCTGATACATCTTCCGGTGTTCGGCATTTGCCAGGAAATCTGGCTGCGCTGGGGATCTTTGCAGGGCGGCGTGTCCGACCCCCGATATTTTTACGCGATCGCGATCCCGCTGCTGACGGTGATCCTCGCCGAATTGAATTTCCGTTTTCTGGAAACGCCGCTGCGCAAGGTCGGTGTGCGGATCGCAAGGCGGATCATGGCGCCGCGCCCGTCGATCGCCCCGGCACATTCATGAGTTTTTTCGTGCTTCTCAAACCGAGGGAACGTCTCCAATCATGAATCCATCGCCCGCCGAGCGAGACGCCCTGTTCAAGGGTTTTGCGCGCGCCCTGTTCAGGGCCGATATGGATGCGCTCTACGAGGTCGTCACCCCGGACTTTCTCTGGAGTTTTCACGACGGCCTCGGTCAGACAAAATCGCTCGCCGGCGCAGCCGCCATTGCCGCGCATCTTGGCGAACAGAAGGCGCGGTTCTCGGCACAGCGTTTTCATGACGTGGCCTATCATCACGCCGGCGACGTGAGCTTCATGACGTTCCGGGTCAGCGAGACCGTCCAGGCCAGCGGCGAGCAGCGCGAACAGCGCGGCATCGAGCGCTATACGTTCAGGGATGGCAGGCTCGCGACCAAGGACGTTTATCGCAAGCCGGTCCAGCCCTGATCCCGCAGCAACGGAACGCCGCTCATGCCTGACCATCGCCCGCAATTCGACGGCGCCCGGGTACTGGCGGACCTCAACGCACTCCGCGCGATCGGCGCCTACAAGACCGGCGTGCATAAGCCGACCTTCTCCGAGCCGCACATCCGCTCGCTGCACTGGCTGGCCGAGCGGCTTCCCGAGGCGGGGCTCGCCGCCGAGATCGACGGCATCGGCAATGTGCTGGGCACGACGACAAAATCCGGACCGAAATTGCTGGCCGGATCGCATCTCGAAAGCCAGAATTTTGCCGGCTGGCTCGATGGGCCGCTCGGCGTCGTCTACGCGCTCGAAGCGGCGCGCGTGATCAACCCCGATCCTGATGCCAACGGCGCGGTCGAGGTTGCAGCCTGGTGCGATGAGGAAGGACATTTCGGTCATTTCCTCGGCTCCAGATCCTATGTCGGCGGCGTGACCGAGGCGGACATCGATGCCGCGCGCGACCGCAGCAGCGGCCGGACCATGCGCGACGCGCTGCGCGAGGCCGGTCTTGCCGGCCGGGCGCGCGTGACGGCCGAACCTGGCCGCCACCTCGGCTATCTCGAGGCCCATATCGAGCAGGGCCGGACGCTCGAAGGCGGCGGCTTCAAGATCGGAGTAGTCACTTCGATCGTCGGGATCTGGCAATACCGGATCCGATTTCGAGGGCGAGCAAAATCACGCCGGGACGACGTCGATGGAGATCCGAAAGGACGCCGGCCTGGCGCTGGCCCGATTCTGCGTCGCCATCGACGAGCGGTTTCCCGCGCTCGGTGGACCGCGCACGGTGTGGACCACCGGCCGCATCACGCTGGATCCCGGCGCGCCCAGCATCATTCCGGGCGCTGCTGAAATGCTGTTCCAGATCCGCGACGAAAGCCCTGACGTGATCGCCCGGCTGGAAACCGTGTTACGGGACATGGCCGCGGAAGTCAGCGCGCAAGGCCCCTGCACGGTCGCGGTGGAGCGTATCCGCACCGGGACCCCCGCCAGGATGGACGCCAGTTTTCAGCAGGCGATCGAAACCGCGGGCAGTGCCTTCGCCGGCGGCCGCTCGATCCGGATGCCTTCGGGCGCCGGCCACGACGCCCAGGTGCTCGCCACCATCATGCCGGCGGGCATGCTGTTCGTGCCCTCGATCGGCGGCATCAGCCACCACTGGAGCGAGAACACCTCCGACGCCGACATCGTCACCGGCGCCGAGGTGTTTGTCGACGCCTGCCGTCGCCTGCTGGCGGGGTGAGTATCTGGTTTGGTGGCCGGCGATTACGTTCGGAATTCACTTGCAATCAACCGGCAAAACCCTTGGGACCATTCGATGATTACTCTCCATGCGGCAGCAGCCCAAACGAAAAAATCCCAGGGCTGGGTGCCCTGGGATTTACGTAGACAGAAGCGAGCTATCTCGGCTCAATATCCCCAGTTGAACTTGTAGTTCACACCGACCTTGGCGATCGAGAGCTTGTTCTTGAGGTCCGTGTTGAGGGTAATGGCGGGTGCGCCGGGTCCCACCAAGGCCAGCAAGGCAGGATTGATGAGGAAGCCCTCATTCTTCTTGTCGAACTCGATGTAATTATACTCGATGAACGCCGTCCAGTTCGGGGTGATCATCCACTCGGTGCCCAAGCCGAGCAGCCAGCCAAAGGCGGTGCTTTCCTTGCTGGTCAATTCGCTCGGAATACCAGGACCAAGCAAGCCGCCGAGGTTAGGCAGATTGACCGTGTGCGTGGTGTTCATCCAGGCAGCGCCGCCCTTGGCGTAGATCAGGCCACGGTCCATGACCACAGCGCCGAGCCGGCCCGAAACGGTGGCGAGCCAGTCGCTCTTGCTGGTGCAGGAAAGGACGACGATGCAGGGCACGGTACCCTTGACGTCCATGCCGGCGAAGTCGCCCTGGACACCGAACACAGCCCAGCCCGACTGCCAGTTGTACCCGGCCTGTACGCCGCCCAAAAATCCGCTGCGGCTGTTCTGCGAGATCGGGAGGCTGAAGGCCGGAATGGGACCAAGAAGCGGAGGGACCACCGAGATGCCGGTCAGTGTCGATTCAGTGGTTCCCCAGCCGGCGCCGACATGACCACCGAGATAGAAGCCGGTCCAGGTCCAGACCGGAACGGGCGCCGCGACGGCCTTGACAGGCAGGTCAGCGGCCGATGCCATTTGCGATGCACCCAAAGATATTGCTGCAGTAGCGAGCAGCCCCAAAGTCTTCTTCAACATGACTTCCCCCTGTTAGTTGCCAATTTGCCAAGCACCAAAGGGTGCGTAATGGAGGTGGTTTTACGGGAAGTTCCCGGGGCACCACAAGTGGGGCAAGACGGGGGCAATTGTGTTTTCCGGCGAATGTTGCGAAGCGGTAACAGTGCTAGCCGGATTTGAAGCGAAATCGCTTGGTTTTCGACCTGCAGTCTGACGGAATGCTGCGAACCTTGGATCCTTATCCACCGATGCTCCTGCTCCGAATCCCTTCCCACCGTCATCGGCACCGCGGCGGTAGCCCCGGCGCTGCTGTTCCTATGGCTGGTGATCGCCACCGACGAGCGGCCAGGACCTGCCGATTCGAGTCTGGAGTGCGTTTTTCCTCGGCGCGGCCAGCATCTCCCTGCTCGGCCTGGTGCGCGCACCCTTTGCCAAGATCGTGGTGGGACCCGGCCATCCCTGGCTCGACCAGGTGCTGCACTCGCTGCTCGACGTCGCCACTCCCGAAGAGATCGTGAAGGTGCTGGTGATCGTTGCGGTCTCGTACAAGCGCCGGACCTTTGCGGATCCGATGGACACCGTGGTCTATGGCGCGGCTGCCGGCCTTGGTTTTGCAGCTTATGAAAATCTCGCTTACCTCGTGCAGCATCCGGAAATCTGGCGGGCGCTGGCGGCACTGCGCAGCGTGCTGACGGTGCCGTTCCATGGCGCCCTCGGAATCATCGCCGGTGCTTACCTCGCCATCGCGCGCGCCGGCACCGCGCTCGGCGCAACCGGCACCATCGCGACCGGGCGCGCCTTACCAGCTACTTCCTGGTGCTGGCCGGCCCGATCGCGCTGCATTCCGCATTCGATTTTCCGCTGCTGCTGCTTCAGAAAGGCGGCCTCGATCCGATCACGCGGATGATGCTGGGATCGGCCAGCCTGCTGATCGGTTTCATGTCGATAGCGTTTGCCGTCCGGCTGGTGCTGCGGATCGGCCGCCATCACGCTCCGCGCACCGAGATCGCGCGCGAACGGCTCAGCCAGTTGCGGCGAATGTGGGCGCTTCTGGTGTTTGGCGGCGGCGCCGGATTTGTGGGGCTGATCTTCGTGCTCGGCGCCGTCCGCCGCTGGCTGATGAATCCCGACCGCAATCTGGCGCTGGTGGCAAGTTCTGTCGGCCTGTTCATCGATCCTGATCGGCATTGCGCTGCTGGCCGCCACGACCGCGGTCTATTTCCTCGGCCGCAACCGGATGCGCGCCTCGTCGGACGGCTTTTCAGCCTCCAGCCAGGGTTAGTTAGAAAGGCTTGCGCCCTCCGCGATGATTGGGACGCCTGACATGCGTGCGAGCTATGCTGGACCGGTCATTCCGTATTGTCGAAAATTGGGAGATTTACGATGACCCTTCCCCACGACATCAACGAACTTCAATCCAGAATGCGCGAGGCCGTTCGCCAGCACTGGAAGGCATTCCTTTTCGAAGGTATTTTGCTTGCGATCCTGGGTCTCGCCGCGATGATCGTGCCACCGCTGGCGAGCCTTGCCGTCACTATCTTCCTCGGCTGGATGTTCTTGATCAGCGGCATCGGCGGCCTGGTCGCCTCGTATTGGGCGCGGGAGATGCCGGGCTTCTGGTGGTCGCTGATTTCGGCGGCATTGGCGGTACTTGCCGGCGGCATCCTGCTGGCGCGGCCGGCCCAGGGCGTGTTGACGTTGACCATCGTGGTCGGCGCCTATTTCCTCGCCGAAGGCGTCACCACCATCATGTACGCGCTGCAACACCGCCGCGAATTGTCGGAACGCTGGTCGTGGATGCTGGTCGCCGGCGCGATGGATATCGTCATCGCCGCCCTGGTGATCGCAGGCCTGCCAGGCTCCGCAGAATGGGCGATCGGCCTGCTGATCGGCATCAACCTGTTGTTCGGCGGCACCTCCCTGATCGCCATGGCGCTCGCCGCGCGCGAGGGCTGAACCGGGTGGGATGGCCCACATGCCGATTTTGGGATGACAAGTCGAGATGCCTGCGCTATCAGGGCGGCCATGATCACCGTCGCCACCAGCAACTATTGGTATTTTAGCTTCGACAGCTCGCTGGCGGCGGGAGGATCGCGCTCAATCTGAAAAATTGCAGCAGGAAGTCCGAACAGCCGCCGCCCGATCTGGCGGCTTTTTGTTTGGCCGGCAGGTCCCTTCAAACAGGAGCCATAGCCGTGTTGAGCACCACAGACGACCTTCGCATCAACGAAATCAAGGAACTGAGCACCCCGCAGGAGGTGATGCGGGAAATTCCTCGCACCCTGACCGCGACGCGCGTGGTGTTGGCGGCACGCAACGCCATCCATGCCATCCTTCACGGGTCGGACGATCGCCTTCTGGTCGTGGTCGGCCCCTGCTCGGTGCACGATCCCGTCGCCGCCGTGGAATACGCCACGCGCCTCGCCGCCCTGCGCGAGCAGCTTTGCGACCGGCTCGAGATCGTGATGCGGGTCTATTTCGAGAAGCCGCGCACCACGGTGGGATGGAAGGGACTGATCAACGATCCCGGCCTCGACGGCAGCTTCGACATCAACAGGGGCCTGCGCCTCGCCCGCAACGTGCTGTCCGCCGTGAACAATCTCGGACTGCCGGCGGGACCGGAATTCCTCGACGTGGCGACGCCGCAATATATCGCCGATCTGGTGGCGTGGGCGGCGATCGGCGCGCGTACCACCGAAAGCCAGATCCATCGCGAACTCGCGTCCGGACTGTCCTGCCCGGTCGGCTTCAAGAATGGCACCGACGGCAATGTGCGGATCGCCGCCGACGCGGTGAAGTCGGCATCGCATCCGCACCATTTCATCGCCGTCACCAAGGGCGGGCGATCGGCGATCGCCGCGACCTCGGGCAATGAAGACTGCCACATCATCCTGCGTGGCGGCAGTCAGGCCGAATTACGACGCCGCAAGCGTGGCTGCCGCCGCCGCCGAGCTTGCCCGCGCCGGCGTGTCGCCGCGGATGATGATCGACAGCCAGTCACGCCAACAGCGGCAAGAAGCCGGAGAACCAGCCGCTGGTCGTGGCCGACATCGCGCGCCAGATCTCCGACGGCGAACAGCGCATCATCGGCGTCATGATCGAGAGCAATCTGGTCGGCGGCCGGCAGGATGTGGTGCCGGCGTGCCGATCTGACCTATGGGCAAAGCATCACCGACGGCTGCATCGACTGGCAGACGACGGTGCCGGCCTGAAGCTGTTGGCCGACGCGGTAGCGGCGCGGCGGGATGCGCAGCGCCGCAAGTCCGGGAGCGTTCGGCCTAAGCGGTTCGATCGCGATCTTGAGCGGGGCGTCTGGTTTCGCCCCGCGGCCGCCTTGTGCCGGTCTAGCAGCCGCGGCAGATGCTCTTGATCTTTTTATCGAGCGCGGCGTTTTCCTTGGCCAGGGGATCGTTGGGATCGATGATGTTTTTTTCCGAGGGAACGTCGCTGGCGCGCGGCTGGCGGTGACCGACCGGGGCCTGGGGCAAGGGCTGACTTTTCACGGCGCTGGATGTCCCACCGCTGCTGCCGCCCTGGGCGAAGGCTGCCGGACTGCCGATCGCCATCAGCAACGCCATCGACGTGATCAATTTTCGCATCCTGCGTCTCCTCTTCCAAACGAGAAATGCTTCTATCGCGTCCGGTCGGGGACCTCGATCGTCTGCACAATTGCGGCGCCCCTGGCGCGGCGCAGTCCTGAGCCTTTCGCACGTCGGCCATGGTGCCGAGCAACCAGATTCCGGCCGCCACCAGCACCACGAAGAACCCGAGCATCACCGCGTTCTCGACCGTCGCGGTGGCCGTCATCCTCCGGCGGCTTCGGTGCGCCCTGTCCTGCGTCCGTCATCCCGGGATCATGGCATGATCCCGGGATCATGGCGCCGGCGGATAGAGATGAACGTCGCCGCAATAATCGACGACACGATAGCGCGTTTCCGCCTCGAGTTCACCTTCCTCGGACACGGAACTTGCCTGCGACAAATAGCTCGGTCCGGCCGGCGACTTGCCGTGGCCGCCGGGAATATCGAGCACGATATTCCGGCTGGCACAGGCCGGATACCCGGCCGCGCAGCCGCCGCATCAATTGCTGCCCCTGCTCGATGGTCGTGCGCAGATGCGCGGTGCCGGGCGCGAGATCGCCGTGATGCAGGTAATACGGCTTGATCCGGCATTCGACGAAGGCCCGCATCAGCGCTTCCAGCGTTGCTGCATCGTCATTGACGCCGCGCAGCAACACCGTCTGGCTGACCATGGGTATGCCGGCGTCGACGATGGCGGCGCAGGCGGCGCGGGCGTTGGCGGTGAGTTCGCGCGGATGATTGGCGTGCAGCGCCACCCAGGTCGCAGCGCCCGCAACCCTGAGGGCTGCGACCATCTCGGCGCTGATCGCGACCGCGGCTCGGCGACCGGCACCCTGGTATGGATGCGGATGATCCGGACGTGATCGATGGCGGCGAGATCGGCCATGATTTCGGCGAGCCGGCGCGGCGACAGCATCAAGGGATCGCCGCCGGTCAGGATCACTTCCCAGATGCTCGGAGTGCGCGCGGATATAGGCCAGCGCGTTCTCGATAGGCGCCCTCCGAGAGCGCGCTCGCCTTGCCCGGCCCGACCATTTCGCGGCGAAAGCAGAACCGGCAATACACCGCGCAGACGTGAACCAGCTTGAACAGCACCCGGTCGGGATAGCGATGCACGATGCCCGAGACCGGCGAATGCGCGTAGTCGCCGATCGGATCGGCACTCTCGCCCGGCGTCACGCACCAGTTCTTCGGCGCTCGGAATGAACTGCCGCGCGATCGGATCGTTGGGATCGTCGGGATCGATCAAGGCCGCCATCTCGGGCGTCACCGCCACCGCGTAGCGCGCCGCGACCTGTTCCAGGCCGGCGAGATCCTCGACCGCCGCAAGGCCGCGGGCGACCAGTTCGGCCGGCTCGCGCAACGTCGTCGACGGCTTGAGATTGATCCTGTTCATGCTCTCACCGCCGGCGGCGTCCATACCACCTGATCGATCCGCGCGGCGCCGCTCGCCAGCATCACCAGCCGGTCGAAGCCGAGCGCAACCCCGCTGGCTTGCGGCATTTGCGCCGACCGCGGCGAGGAAATCCTCGTCGAGCGGATAGCGCTCGCCATAGCGCCGCTGCTTTTCGTCCATCGCTGCGGTAAAACGATGGCGCTGCTCGCCTGCGTCGGTCAATTCGCCAAAGCCGTTGGCGAGCTCGACGCCGCAGGCATAGATCTCGAACCGCTCGGCGACGCGCGGATCTGACGGCTTGGTCCGCGCCAGCGCCGCCTCCGGCGCCGGGATATTCGAACAACACGGTCAAACGGCCCTGCCCCAGATTCGGCTCGACATGCTCGACCAGCACCTTGCTGAAGATATCCGACCAGGTGTCGTCATCCGTTATCCGGACCCGCCCGCTGGCCGCCGCCGCAAGGCCGGCGCGATCGCCACGCCGCCGTCGATCGGTGGCCAACAGATCGATGCCGGCAAAGCGCTCGAAAGCCTGCGCCACCGTCAAGAGTTCCGGCTCGGCAAAGGGATCGGCGAGCTTGCCGCGAAACGCAGAACTGCCCGATGCCGGTGGCCTGTGCCGCATGCGCAACGATCACGATGCTGTCGGCCATCACCGCGTCATAGGGATCGCCGGCGCGGTACCATTCCAGCATGGTGAATTCAGGCAGATGCAGATCGCCGCGCTCGCGGTCGCGGAATACCCGCGCCAGTTCGAAAATCTTCGGCTCGCCTGCCGCCAGCAGCTTCTTGCAGGCGAATTCCGGCGAGGTCCGCAGATAGCGGCCGACGCGCTCGCCGTCGCCACGCGTCGAGTTCGGTGCGGGGCGCATGCAGATGGGTCTCATTGCCCGGCGACACCTGCAGGATGCCGGTCTCGACCTCGACAAAACCCTGCTCGTCGAACCATGCCCGCACCGCGCGGGTGATGGCGCCACGCGCCGCCAGAAACGGCCTGACGTCGGCGTGGCGCGCCGGCGTCCACCATGGCGAGGGCTGACCTGCCGTCATCGATTGGCTAAACCCGTCCCGAACATGCGGTTAATCAAGCATTTTGATCGGAGATCATTGATATCTATTCGTTTTTCGAGGGCAAGACGGCAGCCGCTCGCCGACTGATCGGCCGCTTCCTGGCGGCTCTTCATGTCCAAAGTCCTGCGCTTTGTCCATGTTCGAAAGCTGAACCTTTCGCTGGTCGCGGCCGCGCAAAGTGCTGGCATCGACCGGCAAAATCAGTATGTTGCAGCCCGAAACAGCCTCCACGGCCGCCGGGACACCCTTGTCCGGATCGGGCCGGGGCCAGCACATTCAGGAAAACCAGCCTTGAAAGTCATCGCCAGTTCCATCCGCAAGGGCAACGTCATCGAGCAAGACGGCAAGCTCTATGTGGTCCTGACCGCCGAGAACATCCATCCCGGCAAGGGAACCCCGGTCAGCCAGATCGAAATGCGCCGAATCAGCGACGGGGTGAAGATTTCGGAGCGCTACAAGACCACCGACCAGGTGGAAAAGGCGACCATCGAGGATCAGAACTTCAACTTACCTCTACGAGGACGCCGACGGCTTCCATTTCATGAACAACGAGAATTATGATCAGGTCCAGGTGCCCAAGGACGTGGTCGGCATCGGCGGCGTCGTATCTGCAGGAAAACATGACCGTCAAGCTGTCGCTGCACGGCATCATCCCGGTTGCGATCCAGATGCCGCAGCGCGCAACGCTGGAAGTCGTGGAGACCGAGCCGGTCACCAAGGGCCAGACCGCATCGTCATCCTACAAGCCCGCGATCCTCTCCAACGGCGTGCGCACCGCGGTGCCGCCGCATATCGGCACGGGAACGCGGATCGTGGTCATGACCGAAGACGGGTCCTACGTCGAGCGCGCCAAGGACTAGGCAAGCGCGCATACGCGTGGCGCCGGGGGGCGACGCATTGGCAAAGGCTGTCCAGCTTCGTCTCGTGTTGGCTGGCATCTTTCGGTCTTGCTCCTCGCCGGCCCGGCCGCCGCCGGCGCCGATGATTTCCGCACCCCGGCGGTCGCGGCCCTGCGGGTCGAATGGCGGCCGGCGCTCGACCAACTGCGATCCGAGATCAGCACCCGGCCGGCGATCGCGGCCGACTTCACGTTTTCCGGCCAGCGGCGGCTGCCGCGCCGTTCGATCCGCGCACCATGCCGGCGCTGGTGCAACTGAATGCGCGTGACGTCGCAGATCTTCACGGGGATCGGGCGCAGCCGGGTGCCGGTGCTGTTGCCGTTCGACACCGCTGCGTTTCTCGAGGCCCGGCTGAACGGTGCGCCGTCGAGCCTGTCGCTGGCGCGCTATCAGGCCGACTTCCGTCCCGCCGACATGTTCGACGCCGGCCCCGCCGGCTATGACGCGGTGTTTTCGCTCGATCCCGGCGCCGGCGACGGCATGCCGCAGCGGATCTTCGCCAAGCCGGTCGAAGTGCAGATCACCGGATCCGATCCTGATCTACGACCTCAGCGATCCCCTGGGCGGCAAGGGCGAGCCGGTCAGGTCGCTGATGGCGCAATTTCCGGATCTGCGCCGTTTCATCCGGGAAGGCTATGTGCGCTACGCCTTCACGCGGTTCGGCGTTGCCCTATGTGGTGTCGATCCAGTGCCTCGAACTCGACGCCGCGGACGAAGCGGCTGGCCTGCCGCGAGGCCTATCCCGTCGCCGAACGTTTCCTGAAGGCGCTGCGCATCGCCGGCGGGCTGCCGTCGCGGCCGCGCAAGCGACATTCCCTCCGTCGTCGCAACACGGCCGACCGAGCGCGCCGCCGATTTCACCTATCGTCCCGCCGGCGACATCATCGCCAATTCCGGCAGTCGCAGGCAGAGCGGCCGCGCCGACCTGACCGTCCTACTCGCAGATCCGGTTTCCGCTGGAAAAAGCCCCGGCCCTCGTCCGCTCGCAGTCGTTCGGCCGGCGCAGCAGGACCGGATTCGCGATCGCGCCAGCTATCCCTGGCACGATAATTTCTGCGAGGCCCGCGCTTCAACGTCGGCCAGTGCGCCAGCGGCTTTGGCCATCAGGGCCAGGACATCCGGCCCGGCGAATGTCCGGTGCCAAACGACGGCGGCGAACGGTGCGACCCCAGGCAGCAGGGCGTGGTCGCGGTGCGCGACGGTGTCGTGATCCGCGCGCCGAAGCAGCAGGCGGCGACGCTGCAGGTCAACAGCCGCACCGAACATATCCGCTTTCGCTACATGCACATGAATCCGGCGAGCCTCGATGCCGACGGCATCCTGAACGGACGCGCCGTTGCCGAAGGCGAAAAGATCGGCGTGGTCTCGAATTATCTCGACCGTCCCAACGGCACCAGCCGCCACCTGCATTTCGACGTCCAGGTGTTTACCCGCGACGGCTGGCTCTGGGTCAATCCCTACGTCACGCTGATTTCGGCCTATGAACGGCTGATCCGCGGCCGCGGACGCGAGTTGGGGACCGAGCCGCCCGGCGCCGCCGCCGTCGCGCATGCGCTGCGACAGGAAGTCATCCATCCCGACGTGCACGAGGGCGACGAGAACTGATCCCTAGGATGCCGCGGCCGGCGGCGCACTGCGTCGCGCCGGCGGGGTCCAGCGATAGCCGCGCCGAGCCTGTTCCAGACGTTGATCGAGGCAATCGCGGACGTGAGATAGGCCAGTTCCTTCTCGGAAAATTCCGCAGCCGCCTCTGCATAGACCTCGTCGCTGACGCCTCCGGCAAGCAGCGTCAGCGCTTCGGTCCAGGCCAGCGCCGCGCGCTCGCGCGTCGAGAACAGCGGCGCCTCGCGCCACACCACCACGAGATTGAGCTTGTCCAGGGGAATGCCGAGGCGCTCGCCAAGCAGGATATGATGCTGCACGCAGAAGGCGCAGCCATTGATCTGCGAGGCGCGCAGCTTGATCAGTTCGAGCAACGCCTTGTCGAGGCCGGCCTTGGCGGCAACGCCGCCGAGCGCCAACACCGCATCGTAGGCATCCGGCGCCAGCGCCTTGAAGTTCTTCGTATTCGCTGCGGGCATGTGACATCCTGATCGCCTTATGTTATAAGTGCTCTGATTTATTATAAGAGCTCTTATATCATGCGCAAGACGGCGACGTCTTTGAAATCGCGGGGCGCGCGAAAAACGCCAAAATCGCGAAAATCCGGTTCGGCGAAAAAATCCCGCGAGACGGGCGAAAAAATCCGCCGCCCCTCCGGCGCTGGCCGGCGTCCGCCCGCCGCCGCCGGGCCGGGGCAAGCGCGGCGAAAAAGGCCACCTCGCCTATCTGCTGCGGCAGGCGCAGGCCGCGACCCGGCTGACGATGGAACGTCGGCTGGCCGACATCGGCGTCACCCCGCCGCAATTTGTGGTGCTGACCATGCTTAGGGCCTATCCGGGCCTGTCCGGCGCCGACCTTGCCCGGGTGGCGCTGCTGACCCCGCAGACCGTCGGCGTCATCATCCGCAACCTCGAACGCGATCGGGCGCGATCCGAAAGACCCCGCACCCCGTGCATGGCCGGGTGCTGCAGTGGACGCTGACCCGGCGCGGCGGCACCCTGCTCGACAAATGCCGGCGTCACGTCCAGGCGCTGGAGCGGCGGCTGGTGGCCGGGCTTTCCGCCAAAGCACAAATCACCATCCGGCGCTGGCTGTCCAAAATCGCCGCAGATTTGTCGTAAGCAGGCCGGTTCCAGCGGCGCAATGACCTCTGCCGCGCACCCTCTCCGGCCGGTAGACTGTGGCAATGAAACATCCTGATTCTCTGATATCGCCGACCCGCCGCGCCCTGCTGCAATCCGGCCTTGGCGCCGGCGCCCTGCTCGCCTGTCCCATGGCGGCGTTCGCCGCAGCCCCGCCCGGCTTCGACCAGTGGCGCGACGGTTTTCGCGCCCGCGCGCTGGCAAAGGGCATTTCGGATGCGACATACACCCGCGTGATGGGCCGCATCGAGCCCGACATGTCCGTGTTCAGGCAGATGCAGAAGCAGCCGGAATTCCACGAGCAGATCTGGCAATACGTCAATCGCCGCGCCTCGGACTGGCGCATCACCGCGGGCAAGGAAGCGCTGCGCAAGAACGAGGCGCTGTTTGCGCGGATCGAACAGGATTTTGGCGTCGAGCGCGGCACGCTGCTGGCGCTGTGGGGCGTCGAATTCGCCTATGGCGATCCGCTGGTGCAGCAGAACCATATGCGGCCGGTATTTCCCTCGCTGGCAGCGCTGGCCTGGAACGAGCCGCGCCGCCGCGCCTATTGGGAAACCGAGCTGATCAACGCGCTGAAGATCGTCGATCGCGGCTGGGGCACGCCGGAGGAAATGCGCGGCTCCTGGGCCGGCGCGATGGGACATACCCAGTGGATGCCGGAAGTCTGGCTCAATGTCGGCATGGACTATGACAAGGACGGCCGCGTCTCGCCGTTCGGAAAACCCGACGACGCGCTCGGCTCCAGCGCGCGCTATCTGGTCAATCGCGGCAAATATCACCGCGGCGAACATTGGGGCTATGAGGTCCGCGCGTCGGGCGCGGCCTCCGGCGGCAACCGCACCTATGCGGCCTGGGCCAGCGCCGGCGTCAAGCGCGCCGACGGCCAGCCGTTCCCGCAGCCGAATGCATCGGCGCAAATGTGGGTGCCGGTCGCCGGCGGCCCGGCCTTTCTGCTCGGTCCGAACTTTTATGCGGTGAAGCAGCTACAATCCCTCGATGAACTACGCGCTGGCGATCTGCCATCTCGGCGACCGCATTCTCGGCGCGCCCACCCTTCATCCAGCCCTTCCCCGGCTCCGAGCGCGCGCTGACGCTGGCCGAAGTGCAGGAGATGCAGACGCCGACTGACAAAAGCCGGCTTCGACACCGGCGGCACCGACGGCCGCGTCGGCAACGACACCATGAAGGCGGTGAAGGACTATCAGACCAAGATGGGGCTGTTGCCCGCGGACGGTTACGGCGGGCTGAAGGTGCTGGCGCGGTTGCGGCAGGGTGGCTAAGGCGCGCGCCTGGTCATAACCTTGGGTGTGGTGGCGCCGTCGGCTGCCGAACGGCACCGCCCGCGTTCATGCCGCCGTCGATCACCAGTTCCGTTCCGGTCACATAGCTCGAAGCATCGGATGCGAGATACAGCACGCCTTTCGCGATATCGGCGGCCTCGCCGGCGCGACCGAACGGCGTCGCCAAACGTGCGCGTTCTTCCGGATCGATCGGCGCGTTTTGTTCGCGCCCTGTCGCTTCGGTCGGAATCTTGCCCCAGATCGGCGTGTCGATAATGCCGGGATGCGACCGAGTTCACGCGAACGCCGTCGCCAATTGACGCGCACTCCATCGCGATCGCCTTGGCGAACAGCCGCACGCCGCCCTTGGTCGCGCAATAGCCGGCCAGCGTTTGCGCGCCGCGCAGGCCGGCCAGCGACGACATCAGGATGATCGAGCCGCCGCCCTTTTTGCGCATCAGGGGCAGGCAGTGCTTGACGGACAGAAACACGCCGTCGAGATTGATCGCGGTCTGCCGCCGCCAGTCCTCCAGCGTCATTTGCACGATCGACGGCACCGAAATGCCGATGCCGGCATTGGACACGAGGATGTCGAGCCGGCCATAGCGCTTCTCGATCTCGCGCACCACTTCCTCCCAGCGCGACTCGCTGGTGACATCCTGATGCAGGAACACCGCCTCGTGGCCGGCCTTCCTGATGCCGGCGACAACCGCAGGGCCCCTGAGGTCGTCGATATCGGTCACCACCACCGAGGCGCCCTCACGCGCCAGCAATTCGCTGACCGCGGCGCCAATGCCGGATGACCCGCCGGTCACCAGCGCGACCTTGCCTGAACCTGTCCTGCCATTTGCACTCCCGTTGTTATTGTTGTTGGTTGTCTTTGGTCTACCTGATCACCGCCGGCCCCTGATCCGGCACCGCGACGTCGATCACGCGAAACTGCACCCGCTCGGTGCCCTGCCAGCGGTCGACCGCGAGCGATCCCGCGACATGCAAGGGCTGGCCGCGATGTTGCGTCAGCGCGTTGCCGAGCTTTTGGCCGATCGAGCGGAACGCGATGCCGTTGACGATGGCGCCGTCGCCGGACTTGAAGCGCAGCCGCAGATGCGCCTGCCCGACTTCGTCGGCATAGACCAGCTGATGCGACGGCAGCGCCACCACCGGCTCGGGATTGCCGGTGCCGAACGGGCCGGCGCGATTGAGCGTGGCGGCGAATTCCGGCGTCACGCTGCGCGCGCTGACCGCGCCGTCGATGAACAGCTCGTTTTCGTGGCGCGAATTGGCGACGTCGGCGGCCAGCGCGCTTTCCATATAGGCGCGGAATTCCGCGAGCCTTTCCTTGCGCAGCGTTACGCCGGCGGCCATGGCGTGGCCGCCGCCCTTCATCAGCAGCCGTCCTTCACCGCCTGCCGCACCGCCTTGCCGAGATCGACGCCGGAGATCGAGCGGCCCGAGCCGGTGCCGATGCCGCCCGGCTCCAGCGCGATCGCAAAGGCCGGCCGCGAAAATTTTTCCTTCAGCCGCGACGCGACGAGGCCGACCACGCCGGGATGCCAGCCTTCGGACGGCGGTGACGATCACCGCGCCCTTGTCCTCGAGCCCGAGCGACGCCAGCGCCTCGGCTTCGGCCTGCGCTTCCGCCATCTGCTCGATGACCCGGCGCTCGGTGTTGAGGCGATCGAGCTCGGCGGCGATCCGCGCGGCTTCCGAGACATCGCCTTCCAGCAGCAGCCGCACCCCGAGATCGGCGCGGCCGATCCGCCCGCCGGCATTGATGCGCGGCCCCAGCATGAAGCCGAGATGCCAGGCTTCCGGCGGGCCGTTCAGCCGCGACACGTCCATCAGCGCGGTGTGGCCGACATGATCGCGGCGCCGCATCGCGATCAGGCCCTTGGCGACGAAGGCGCGGTTGAGCCCGGTCAGCGGCGCGACGTCGGCGACGGTGCCGAGCGCGACCATGATGCAGCATGCCGAGCAGATCCGGCTCCGGCATTTCGCTGCTCCAGAACCCGCGCGTCGCGCAGTTCCCGGTTGACCGCGACCAGCGTGACCAGCACGAGGCCGACGGCGGCGAGATGGCCGAGGCCGGAGATATCGTCGGGCCGGTTCGGATTCACCAGCGCATCGACCTCGGGCAGTTCGTCGCCGCATCTGATGATGATCGATCACGACCACCGACATGCCGAGCCGCCGCGCTTCGGCCAGCGGCTCGAGGCTGGTGGTGCCGCAATCCACCGTCACCAGCAGCGTGGCGCCCTTGCCCGCGAGCATGCGGATCGCCTCGGTGTTGGGACCGTAGCCTTCAAAAATGCGGTCGGGAATGTGGATCAGCGGGTCGAGCCCGCAATGGCGCAGATGCCACGCCAGCAGCGCCGCCGAGGTCGCGCCGTCGACATCGTAGTCGCCGAAGATCGCCACCTGTCTCGCGGCGCACCGCGGCATCCGCGATGCGCCTGGCGGCGGCTTCCATCTGCGGTCACGGTGTAGGGATCGGGCATCATCTTGCGGATGGTCGGATCGAGAAAGTCCTCGACCGCGTCGATCTCGACGTCGCGCCCGGCCAGCACCCGCGCCAGCATTTCCGGCAATTGATAGCGCTGCATGATCGCCAGCGCCCGCGCCGCGCCGCGCGCATCGAGCCGGTCGCGCCACAGTTTTCCGGTCGCCGAACGCGCGACACCGAGAAACGCCGGCGGCGCTTCGACAGGCAATGCGGATGCGGGGAGCGTCATGATGCTTCAAGAAGTAAGCGCGATGGGCATGAACGGCAACGACAATTTCCGCTGTTTGACAGCCCCGCACCCTTGCAGGAACGGGTTGATCGAAGCAACGCACATCCCTGTTCTCGTGCGCGGGCGCGCAGCGTTTGCTCGAGATGACCATGCGGCTTCCGGCATGGCGTAATCGCGCGCGAGCGCCGCCGAGGCCGAGGTCGCCGAAAAAAGCGGCTGACTGCTGAAACAAGATGCAACCCTTGGCAGTGTTTGTACCGACCCGGAACTCCCGAAATTAAAACTCCATTAGGCCAAATCGGCGAAAAAAGCAGAAGTATCGAGATGTGCTTCTTAAACTACCGGTCCACCCGCAAGCAGCGGGTCAATGGTCGCCACGCAGAGGAAGTCGGTCAATGTCCACCGCGCTTGATTACAATCGAGCGAGATCGATCGCCAGCCAGGCAGCCAATCCAGCCAATGCCGAGGATGAAGCCGATATCTCCGCACTGATCGCGCGGCTGACCGCCGAGGTCAACCAGATTGCCTGCGAGAAGACGAAGTCGATCCAGCACATCACCAACCAGATGAAAATGCTGGCGCTGAACGCGCTGATCGAAAGTTCGCGGGCCGGCGCCCAGGGCGCCGGCTTTGCCGTGGTCGCCCAGGAAGTCCGCAGCGTCGGCCAGCAGGTCGAGACCATCGCGCGGGAGCTTGAAACCCAGCTGACGAAGCGCACCGCCAATCTCATGAGTTCGATGGAGCGGATGACCGAGCGGTCGCGCGGCGAACGCATGGTCGACCTGTCGCTGAACGCCATCGAACTGATCGACCGCAACCTCTATGAGCGAACCTGCGACGTGCGCTGGTGGGCGACCGATTCCGCCGTCGTCGATTGCGCCGCAGCGCCTGATACGGCAAATGTCTCCCATGTGTCGAAGCGTTTGGGGGTGATCCTTGCCGCCTACACCGTGTATCTCGACCTCTGGCTCTGCGATCTCGACGGCAATGTCGCTGGCCAGTGGCCGGTCGAACCGCTTCGATGTGATCGGCCGGAACGTCGCCGCAGACGAAATGGTTTCGTGAGGCGCGCGGCCTTGCGCTCGGGCGACGACTATGTTGCCGGCGATGTCGAGTGCCAGCCGTTGCTCGGCAATGCCCAGGTTGCGACCTATTGTGCGAGTGTCCGCGCCGACGGCGAGGCCAACGGCAAGCCGATCGGCGTGCTGGCGATTCATTTCGACTGGCAATCCCAGGCCCGCGCCATCGTCGAGGGCGTGCGCGTTGGCGCTGCCGACAAGGCCCGGGTGCTGCTCGTCGATTCGAATTTTCGCGTGATCGCGGCCTCCGATGGCCACGGTCTGCTCACGGAACGCGTGCCGCTTTCGCTGGAGGGACGGCGCAGCGGCTTCTATCATGACCGCTCCGGCGCGCTGGTCGCGTTCCACGCCACGCCCGGCTACGAGACCTACAAGGGCCTTGGCTGGCTCGGCGTGATCATCGGCGAGGCGGCATAGGCGTTCGGGACACGCTTTTGATTAACACCCCATCTTGTCGGCTATCCCGCTAAAATCCTTGGCCACCACGTCCCAGTCGCCCTTGGCCTCGAAATCGTATTTCTGGTGCGGGCCGTATTCGGTCGGACGCGCCACGAAGGCGGTCTTCAAGCCCAGTTTCTGCGCGGCCTTCAGATCGTTGTTGTGCGCGGCGACCATCATCACCTGCTCCGGCGGCAGGCACAGCAGTTTTGCGGCGCCGAGATAGGTTTCGGGATCGGGCTTGTAGTGCTCGAACAGTTCGGCCGACAGGATCAGGTCCCACGGCATGCCCGCAAATTTCGCCATGTTGGTCAGCAGCGCGACATTGCCGTTGGAGAGCGGCGAGATGATGTATTTTGTCTTCAGCCGCGTCAGGCCGGAAACGGTGTCCGGCCAGGCATGCAGCCGGTGCCAGCCCATCGTGAGGTAATGCAGATCGGCCTCGGTCAGCCCCTGAATCCCGAACTGCGCGACCAGTTTTTCCAGCGACTGCCGGTGCAGCGTGTCCAGGATCATGTAGCCGCGCTCGGGATGTTTTCGCACTTCGTCCATCGAGGCCGAATAGACCGCGCGCCAGCCGTCGACCAGCGCGGTCCAGTCCGCCTTGATGCCGCGCGTCTGCCGACCATTTTGTGAAATCGTCGATCAGGCTGGTGCGCCAGTCGACGCAGGTGCCGAACACGTCGAACACCAGCGCCTTCACCGCCGAAATATCCGACATGCTCCACTCCCTGTTTCTTGTTGTCATTCCGGGATGATGCGAAGCCGAACCCGGAATCTCGAATTCCCGATGCGCATTGCGCCTGTCGGCTCGCCCCGGAATGACGTTCATACAGCACCTTGCGGTACTGGATGAATCCGAGATTGTCGGCGACCTTGTCGTAGAGCAGCGCGCGCCTGCGCGTTGTCCGATTGCGTCAGCCAGTAGACCCGGCTCGCGCTGGCCGCCCCGGCCTTTTCGTAGACCGCCTCGATCAGCGCCCGTCCCAGCCCCAGGCCGCGCGCGGCTTCCGCGACGAACAGATCTTCCAGATAGCAGTATCGGTGCGGCGCCCAGGTCGAGCGATGAAACAGATAGTGGGCGAACCCCGCCAGTCTGGCCGTCGACATAGCCGCCGAGCGCAAACATCGGCTCATCCGGATCGTGAAACCGCGTCCAGGCGAGATCGCTGACCTCCCGCGCCAGCGCCGTCTTGTAGAAGGCGAGATAGCCCGCCCATAGCGGGTCCCACGCCGCGCGCTCGTCTTCGCCGACCGGTCGGATCAGGATCGTCGCCGGCCATGACTTGCCTCAATCCAGGTGGAATTTGTCGAGTTGCGCGGTGCTCGGCCTTGATGTAGCGCACGGTGCCGGTGACCGAGCGCATCACCACGGTCTCGGTCTCGATCACGTCCTTGCGGAACTTGACGCCGGACAGCAGCGAACCGTGGTGACGCCGGTCGCCGCGAACAGGCAGTCGCCCTTCACCATGTCCTCGATGCCGTAGATCATGCGGGGATCGCTGACGCCCATCTTGCGGGCGCGCTCGCGCTTCTCGTCGGTGTCGAGGATCAGCCGGCACTGCATCTGGCCGCCGATGCAGCGCAGCGCCGCCGCCGCCAGCACGCCTTCGGGCGCGCCGCCGGTGCCGATATAGATGTCGACGCCGGTATTGTCGGGGTCGGCGCAATGGATCACGCCGGCGACGTCGCCGTCGGTGATCAGCCGCACGGCGGCGCCGGTGCCGCGGACGCCGGCGATGATATCGGCATGGCGCGGACGGTCGAGCACCAGCGCGGTGATCGCGGAAGGCATCGACGCCCTTGGCCTTGGCGAGCCGGCGAATGTTGTCGGCCGGCGACGCGTCGAGTTCGACCACGCCCTTGGCGTAGCCGGGGCCGACCGCGATCTTCTGCATGTAGACGTCGGGCGCGTGCAGCAGCGTGCCGCCGTCGGCCATCGCCATGGTCGCGATCGCGCCCGGCATGTTCTTGGCGCACAGCGTGGTGCCTTCGAGCGGATCGACGGCGATATCGACCTGCGGGCCGGCATTGATGCCGACCTTCTCGCCGATGAACAGCATCGGCGCCTCGTCGCGCTCGCCCTCGCCGATCACGACGGTGCCTTCGATCGGCAGCTTGTTGAGTTCGCGCCGCATCGCGTCGACCGCGGCCTGGTCGGCCGCCTTCTCCTTGCCGTGGCCGCGCAGCCGCGCCGCCGACACCGCCGCGCGCTCCGTCACCCGCACGATCTCGAGCGTCAGGATGCGCTCGAGCAACAGCTGCGGCGGAACGGAAATATGGGTCGACATCGGCTCACTCCCTTAAGACTTCACAGCGGGTCTCGCGGCCCGCAATCAATCGTTTCGCGCGCCGTCCGTTCGGACGTCGCGCTCAGTTCTTCTCGATCCGTATCACCTGCGGCCGGCCGCTGATCACCTTGTCGCTCTGCACCGCATGCGAGCGCGCGGCGCACCGCATCCTCGCTGGTGGCATAGGTGATCAGGATGACCGGCACCGGCGAAGCTTTGCTTCGCGTCGCCCTTGGCGATCGACGCCATCGGGATGCCGCTGCACGATCGATTCCAGCGAAATCTTCTGCTCGGCGAGCCGCGTGGCGATGGTCGCCGCGGTGCCGGCGAGATCGCGCGCCATCAGGCGGATATAGTAGCCGCCCTCGTGGCGCTCCATCGGCGCCTTCTTGGTCTCGCGCAGTCTCTCGACCGGCCGGCCGAACGGCATTGGCGCGGATGCCGCGCGCGACGTCGGCGATATCGGCCACCACGGCGGACGCGGTCGCAGCACCGCCGGCGCCCGGGCCCGACCAGCGTGATCGGCGGAATGCCCTCGCCGTCGATGGTCACCGCATTGGTGACGCCCATCACCTGCGCGATCGAGGACGATCTTCGGCACCATGGTCGGATGCACGCGCTGCTCGATGCCCTTGGCGGTGCGCACCGCAACGCCGAGCAGCTTGACGCGGTAGCCGAGTTCTTCGGCGGCGCGCAGATCTTCCGGCTTGATCGAGGAAATGCCTTCGACATAGACCGCGCTCTGCGCCACCTTGGTGCCGAAGGCGAGGCTGGCCAGGATCGCAAGCTTCTGCGCGGTGTCGTGGCCATCGACGTCGAACGACGGATTGGCCTCGGCATAGCCGAGCCGCTGCGCATCCTTCAGGCATTCGGCGAACGACAGCCCCTCCTGCTCCATCCGGCGTCAGGATGTAATTGCAGGTGCCGTTGAGGATGCCGTAGACGCGATTGATGTCGGTGCCGGCGAGCCCCTCGCGCAGCGTCTTGATGACCGGGATGGCGGCGCCGACCGCCGCCTCGAAATTCAGCGCGCCGCCATGCTTCTCGGCGGCCTTGGCCAGCCGCACGCCGTGCTTGGCGATCAGCGCCTTGTTGGCGGTGACCACCGACTTGCCGGATTTCAGCGCCGCCTCGATCGCCGAGAGCGCCGGATCGCCGGAACCGCCCATCAGTTCGACGAAGCAGTCGATGCCGGGATCGTTGGCCAGCGCCAGCGGGCTCTTGGCCCAGTCGATGCCGCGCAGATCGACGCCGCGCTTCTTCACCTTCGAGCGCGCGGTGACCGCGACGACGCGCACGCCGCGGCCGCAGCGCGCCGACAGCATCCGGCCCTGCTCTTCGATCAGGCGGACGACTTCGGCGCCAACGGTGCCGAGCCCCGCAATACCCACTTTCAGGGGTGCGACCATGACATGAAAGAACCTGTCGGAGGACAGACTAGCGCCGGTTGGCGAGAGGAACCACGTTGTGCAACGTTTCAATGCCGCTTTCAAGGAAGCGGCGCACGCCGCGCGCCGCCTGGCGGATTCGCTGCTCGTTTTCCACCATGGCGATGCGGACATAGCCCTCGCCATGCTCGCCGAAGGCGACGCCGGGCGACACCACGACGCCCGATTTCTCCACCATCAGGGTCGCGAACTGCATGCTGCCGACGCTCGCGGAACGCCTTCGGCAGCGGCGCCCAGGCGAACATCGAGGCCTGCGGCGGCGGAATGTCCCATCCGGCGCGGCCGAAGGATTCCACCAGCGCGTCGCGGCGCTTGCGGTAGGTCTCGCGCATCTCGCGGATGCAATCGTCCGGGCCGTTCAGCGCCGCGGTCGCCGCCACCTGGACCGGCGTGAACGCGCCGTAGTCGAGATAGGATTTCACCCGCGCCAGCGCCGCGATGATGCGCTCGTTGCCGACCGCAAAGCCCATGCGCCAGCCGGCCATCGAGAACGTCTTCGACATCGAGGTGAATTCGACGGTGACGTCGATCGCGCCGGGAACCTGCAGCACCGAGGGCGGCGGGTTTTGTCGTCGAAATAGACTTCGGCATAGGCGAGATCGGACAGGATGAAGATCTCGTGCTTCTTCGCGAACGCCACGAGATCCTTGTAGAAATCGAGACTCGCGACATAGGCGGTCGGGTTGGACGGATAGCAGACGATCAGCGCGAGCGGCTTCGGGATCGAATGGATGATCGCGCGCTCCACCGCCTCGAAGAATTGCGGCGTCGGCTCCGACGGCACCGAGCGGATCACGCCGCCCGCCATCAGGAAGCCGAAGGCATGGATCGGATAGCTCGGGTTTGGGACACAGCACGACGTCGCCGGGCGCGGTGATCGCCTGCGCCACGTTGGCAAAGCCTTCCTTCGAGCCCAGCGTGGCGACGATCTGGGTTTCCGGATTGAGCTTCACGCCGAAACGCCGGCGCGTAATAGGCGGCCTGCGCCTTGCGCAGGCCGGTGATGCCGCGCGAGGCCGAATAGCGGTCGGTGCGCGGCTTGCCGAGGGTTTCCTTCAGCTTTTCGATGACATGGGGCGGCGTCGGCAGGTCCGGATTGCCCATGCCGAGATCGATGATGTCGGCGCCGGCATTCCGCGCGGCCGCCTTGGCCCGGTTGACCTGTTCGAACA
Organism: uncultured Alphaproteobacteria bacterium; assembly: GCA_963706975.1. Taxonomy (GTDB): domain Bacteria; phylum Pseudomonadota; class Alphaproteobacteria; order Rhizobiales; family Xanthobacteraceae; genus Bradyrhizobium. Next base: position 87,448 of record CAVPOL010000039.1, on the reverse strand, counting down.
CGTAAGGCGGCAGACGGCGGATGCGGTAAAATTCTTCCATCGGTCTCATAGCTCCGGAACCGGGTCACGGCAGGGATCGCCAGCGGCTGGCGGCAAGGCGGAACCCGATTCCGCGCGGAAAGCGCGCTCAATCAATGATTTAGAGCGAAATCAGGCGCCAAACCGTTGAATTGGGACGTTTTACCACGCAGGCCCGCTGCGCCACGCCGTAATAGCGCGCTTCGGCTCACTTTGCGGCGGAGTTTTTGGCGGCGGCGGAGGCCTGGCGGTCCCGCGCAGCGGCCAGTTCGCGCTGGATCTTGGCCTGCTCGGCCGGCGCCATTGCGGCTTCGTCGCGGTCGGGGGGCAGGTCATGTACCGGAAGGTAGCTGCCGGCCTCCTTCGGCCGCGCCGGCGCATCGGCCGGCGTGCCGACCAACGGCATGTCGGCGATCGACGTCGCGCAGCCGCCGAGCGCCAGCGCCGACACCAACAGCGCTGCCGCCGTCAACTGCCCTGATCTGCCGATCCAGCGACATCCGCCCGGAAACTCCTGCTCACCTGCTTGCCGCTGGTATGAGCCTTGCAGCGACAAAACGTCCAATTCGACTAATCCGCTCACATCGTTCAAACCATTGTCGCCCGAAACGATTAAAGCCCGAAACAACAAACCGGAGCGTTGGGGCCTCAATATGTCGGAACCAAGATACTTTGTCGCAGTGCAACAGGTGCGATGCGGGAGATTAACCGCGAAGCATCCTGCACCGATCGGCGCGGTGACGAACCGGAAACGAAGCTATAGTGTTGGCCCATGAGTGAAGTCATGCGACCGAGACCCAGGCCGAGAAGAAATTCGACCCCGAAGCCTTCGCGATGAACATTGCGAAGGCGATGGAGAGCAGCGGCCAGGCGCTCGCGGCCTATCTCAAGCCGCGCGAGAACGGCGAAGCCAGGGACAAGCCGCCGAACGAAATCGGCGAGGTGATCAAGACCTTCAGCACGGTCGCCGAATACTGGCTGTCGGACCAGGACCGCGCCGGCGGACCTGCAGACCAAGTTGGGCAAGGCCTATCTCGATCTCTGGGGTTCGTCCGCGCGCCGCCTCGCCGGCGAAGACGCCAAGCCCGCGATCGAACCCTCGCCGCGCGACAAGCGCTTCAAGGATCCGGAGTGGAAATCGAACCAGTTCTTCGATTTCGTGATGCAGCTCTATCTGCTGACCACGCAATGGGCGCAGGACCTGGTGCGCAACGCCGAAGGGCTCGACCCGCACACCCGCAAGAAGGCCGAATTCTACGTCCAGCAGATCACCAACGCGCTGGCGCCGTCGAATTTCGTGCTCACCAATCCGGAAGTGCTGCGCGAGACGCTGACCTCCAACGGCGACAATCTCGTGCGCGGCATGAAGATGCTGGCGGAGGACATCGAGGCCGGCCGCGGCACGCTGCGGATCCGGCAGTCCGACCCTGCCAATCTCGCGGTCGGCGTCAACATGGCGACCACGCCGGGCAAGGTGATCTACCAGAACGAACTGATGCAGCTGATCCAGTACACGCCGACGACGGAAACCGTGCTGCGCACGCCGCTGCTGATCGTGCCGCCCTGGATCAACAAGTTCTACATCCTCGATCTCAAGCCGGAAAAATCCTACATCAAATGGTGCGTCGACCAGGGCATCACCGTGTTCGTGATCTCCTGGGTCAACCCGGACAAGGAGCTCGGCAAGAAGACCTTCGAAGACTACATGAAGCAAGGTCCGCTCGCGGCGATGGACGTCATCGAGAAGGTCACCGGCGAGATGAAGGTCCACACCGCCGGCTATTGCGTCGGCGGCACCCTGCTCGCCTCGACGCTGGCCTGGCTTGCCGAAAAGCGCCGGCGTGCGCGTCACGTCGGCGACCTTCTTCGCCGCCCAGGTCGACTTCACCCATGCCGGCGACCTGCTGGTGTTCGTCGACGAAGACCAGATCTCGGCGCTGGAGCGCGACATGCAGGCGGCCGGCGTGCTCGAAGGCAGCAAGATGGCGATGGCCTTCAACATGCTGCGCTCCAACGATCTGATCTGGTCCTATGTCGTCAGCAACTACCTGAAGGGACAGCCGCCCTCCGCGTTCGATCTGCTGCACTGGAATTCCGATGCGACGCGGATGCCGGCGGCGAACCATTCCTACTATCTGCGCAACTGCTATCTGGAGAACCGGCTGTCGACCGGCAGCATGGTGCTGGACAACACCCTGCTCGACCTGTCGAAGGTCAAGGTTCCGGTCTACAATCTGGCGACCCGCGAGGACCACATCGCGCCGGCGGAATCGGTGCTGTACGGATCGCAGTTTTTCGGCGGGCCGGTGAAATACGTGCTGTCCGGTTCCGGCCATATCGCCGGCGTCGTCAACCCGCCGGCAGTCGGGCAAATACCAGTACTGGACCAACGACAATATCAGGGACACCACGCTTGCGGACTGGCTCAAGGGCGCGCAGGAGCACAAGGGCTCGTGGTGGCCGGACTGGCGCGCAATGGCTCGAAAGCATCGACGCCGAGAAGGTGCCGGCGCGGCCGGTCGGCACCGAGGCGCTGCCGCCGATCGAGGACGCGCCCGGCAGCTACGTCCGGGTCCGCGCGTAGCGCAACCATCCACGATTAGGCTATAATGAGCCGTCCCGGCCGGGTCGGGAATTCGCATTTTCGAGTGAGGGGGAAACTATGACGCGCGAACTGTTCTGGCTGACGCTGACGGTGATTCTGACGGGCGTGATGTGGATTCCCTACGTGCTCAACCGCTGCCAGATTCGCGGCCTCACCGGTGCGATGGCCAATCCCTCGCGCAACGACAAGCCGCATGCCGAATGGGCCACCCGCATGATGTTCGCCCACGACAATGCGGTGGAAAACCTCATCATCTTCGCGCCGCTGGTGCTGATCCTGGCGCAGCTCGATTATTCGACCAAATGGACCGTCTATGCCTGCGCGGTGTATTTCTGGTCCCGCGTCGCGCATCTGATCGTCTACACGCTCGGCCTGCCGGTGTTCCGCACGCTGGCCTTCACCGTCGGCTTCCTTGCCCAGGCCGTGCTGGTGCTGGCGATCTTCCAGATCGTTTGACGACCTCGTGTCCCGGACGCGGCACAGCGCTCTCCGCGCTGCGCCGCAGAGCCGGAAGCTCCAAAACCGAGGGCAATATGGCGACCCGAAATTCGGTCGCGACCGTCGACAATACCAACCAAATCATCAGCCCCCAAGCGCCGCACCGATCTGACCGGCTACATCGACGTCATCGAGATACCCGGCGATGCCGTGCCGGTTCTCGGTGTGGTTGTTTACAAACGGATAGTTCTTGATCGGCGGCTTGATACCGAAATTCTCGGCATTGAGCGGGTAGAGAGCAACAACATCGCGGTCGTCATAAGCGTTATACCAGTCCTCAACACCCGCAGGCATCGTTAGCGGCGTCTTGAGCTGGTTGCGTATCGCGCGAATTCCGAGCGGCGATCCGATCGTTATCAGCTGCGGCACCGAATTGCCGGCGTGTTCGCGCAACACCGCATAGGAGACGACCGAGCCAAGGGAGTGCCCAACAACGACAGTCGGCTCGTCGGTCAGTTTGGCCGCGACAATCTTGTTGATTTCGCGCCGCGTTCTCGAGTCGTTAACATAGACAAATACGTCACGAAGCACCCTTCCGATGCTGTAGTTCGAAACGCCGGGAATACGACGATCGACCGCACGGATCACGGCCTGCACCCATTCCCAATTTTGCGGGCCACGCTCCTGCGGCCCTGGTCCCATTTCGTTTTCGATCTCGCGATGAGTAACTTTGTCATCGCCGCTAAGCTGGATCGCCACGTCTTCAAGAAACGTCGCATATTCGCTGTCCCCCGCACCGCCGCGCGTTGCGACGTCATCGGCCGGGGGCAAATCGTGCCGCGCGAGTTGCTTCATGAGTTCGTCGCCGTAGAACGGGGCATCGATCTTGAGACCAGCGGGCGCGCTGACGCCGGCACCAAAGAAACCGCGGCGAAGCGCGGTCATCCATTCGTCTTCTATGATTTCCGATGACTTGCCCTCTTGCGCGCGGCCGTGGATCAGCAGCAGCCTCATTGGAATTCACCTCGCTCCATGGCCTTTCGCAGCAGCTGGACGCCCTGCGGCGCGAACGTAGTCCATAGCGCCGGCAGCAACCAATCCCGTGCTCTGCGTGCGGCTTCTGGCAATTGAGCGTCTCGCACCGCCAGCAATGACCAGCCCTGCCGCAGCATCGGGCAGAACGGCAAGATCGGAAGATCCGTTGGGGGACCCGGGCCGGCCTCGCGCGGACCAACCCCCCGGCGCGCCAGCATGGCGACGTCGAACAGCTCTGCCTTGAGGTCGGCACGCATGTATCGGAGCACGGATTCGACATCCTCATCGAGACCGGCGCTTGCATACGCGTAGGCGGCGTACAAACCGAGCGTAGGATCGAACACCTTGAGTTTTCGTACCTTGTCCGCAAAGGATTGTGCCTCCTGAGGCGCTATCCGGAACACGCCGAGACCGGCGGCGGCGGCCACGGCGGCGCGCAGGGCTGCAACATCCTCCCGCACATATTGATAGTCGTTCCACCGCGCGCTGTTTGCCGATGGAACGTAGTTGACGTTGGTTACGACACCACCATCGACGAAGATGTGCCCCACGTAACCACTCAGTCCCGGTAGCACCGTCCCATTGCCGTCGTCGAACTCGAGCAGCACGCTTGCCGAGTGAGCATCGACAAGCATGGGCTGAAGACGCACGCGTTGTTTTCCAAGGACTTCGGCGGGAAATTGCCGGCAATTCGCCATGACGATACCGGCGCCGTTCACCGCAAACCCGGTCTGCGTCTCAAAGTGATCGATCGGAGCCGAGTAGCGGACAATCGCGTCTGAAATGCCGGCACCATGGTCCGTTTCCCGGGCAACCGCCGCCGCAGCCCGTGCTCCCTGCCCCTGCGTGGCGACTTCAATAGCCTGCCGCGCCAACGCTGCGACCGACGGGGCGGACGCTCTGCGGCGTTCAGGTTTCCGTTCACGTGGCCGGCGTGGCCGAGAACCGCGGGTGTGGCGAAGTTCAAAATTTTCCAACCGCGGGAGCAGTTCTGCTTTATCCAACCCAGTAATCGACTCCAGGCCGGGAAGATCAAAGTCGGGATCAAGGATGACAGGTGGCGCACGCTCGACGCGACCCACATAGGCCTGGACGGATTCTAGGATGAATTCTGGAGTTTGCCCGGCTTTAGGCATTTCGTCGGATGCCGCGTCCTCGATCAGGTCGCGAACCAGATCCTTCAATTTTCGATTCGTCACCACTTCGATGAGAACTCCGTTCTCCGATACGTGGTCGACGAATGCCGGCGGCGGATCGTAGTACCCTTTCATGAACTCCCGCGTAAATATGCCGCCACGGCGCGCTTTGTCGTCCGCATTTACGGCCTCGACAGCGACCAGCGACGGCAACGTCGCGAACAGGCGATCGATCTCCGGCCGGGTAAGCCGCCTGAGCGGCAAATTGGGAAAGATCGAGCCACCGTCAACGCGGCTGTTCTGCATCCCGGAGGGAATTGACCGGCAGGCATCCGAGATGAAAACAACGCTGGTAAGCCCGCTCTCCCGCGCGGCCATTACCGAAGCCTCCACCGAGATGGCTTCGCTTGCATTATTCGGCGCGCCCGAGAGCAGCCAGACTTCGGAGCCGCCACTCTGGAAGCCATGGCCGGCAAAATAGACAACGACCTGAGAATACGTCGCCGCCGTAACGATGCGTTCGACTTCGGTAAAAATGCTCGCGAACGTGACCGAACCCTTATCGTCGGTGAACTGCTTTACGTCGAAGCCCTGTTTTTCAATCCAAGCGGCAAATGCCTTTGCATCGTTCACCGCACCCTTCAGAGCCGCCGGGGCCCTTGGTTCGTTGACACCGATCACGATCGCTATACGCGACATCCGATCTCCCATCCGCCGCGACAGAGTGCCATGGCACGATGGAAGATTCAACTGAAGGTCGCAATCCGACACCACGAGTCAATGCTCACAGGTCTTTGCGGGCCACCACGAACAGCATTTCTGACCATTCGTTATCGAAGCCTTTGACTTGTCCGGTCTCGATCGAGAGCGAACTCCAGCTGCCGACTTCCGAATAGTTGGCGCGCAGCCAATCCGGCGATGGATAATTGTAGTAGCGATTGAGCGTATCGCGCCCGTCGGCGTCACCGGCCTTGAAGCTGGCGTAGAAATGCCCGTCGGGCTTCAGCGCCCGCCAGATCAGCGCCAGCACCTGCGCCAGCTCGGCTCGGGGGACGTGAAGCAGGCAGGCATTGGCCCACACCCCGTCATAGGCCTCGACCTCAGCGAGGTCGTGGAACAGCAGCGTGGCGACCGGGCGGCCGAGGCGGCGCGACGCCTCGGCCGCCATCTCCGGCGATCCGTCGGTCGGTTCGACATCGAATCCCCTGGCGAACATTTCCGCCGAGGCCGCGCCCGCTCCGCATCCCAGTTCAAGGACCTTCGCCCCGGGCGGAAGCAAAGCGAGAAAGCGAGACAGCCGCGTGTGGCTCGCGATCTCGCGTTCCGCATAGGCTTCCGCGTTGCTGCGGTAGAAGCGAAGGGTATCTTCGTCCACGACGACGCCTCGCCCTTACGTCTCGGCAAACCCCAACATCAGGCGCATGTTCTGCACCGCCGCACCCGAGGCGCCTTTGCCGAGGTTATCGAGACGCGCGACCAAAAGCGCCTGCCGGTATTTTTCGCTCGTAAACACGTAGAGCTCGAGCATGTTGGTCTCGTTGAGCGCCTCCGGTTCGAGCCGCCCGCGCTTTGCCGCCTCACTGCCAAGCGGCATCACCGAGACGTATTTGCTTGACGCGTAACGCTTCGCGAGCGCGGCGTGCAGATCGGCGCCACCAGGCTTGCCCGCAAGCGTGTCGAGATGCAGCGGCACCGACACCAGCATGCCCTGCCGGTAATTGCCGACCGACGGCACGAAGATGGGCCGGCGCGCGAGATGTGCGTAAAGCTGGGTTTCGGGCACGTGCTTGTGCTCGAAGCCGAGGCCATAAAGCTCGAAGGCCGGCGCCGTGCCGTCCTCGAAGCTGGCGATCATCGACTTGCCGCCGCCGGAATAGCCGCTGACCGCATTGATGGTGACAGGGTAATCCGCCGGCATGAGGCCGCCATCAACCAGCGGCCGCAGCAACGCCACCGCGCCCGTCGGATAGCAACCCGGGTTCGACACTTTTCGCGCCGCCCTGATCTTGCCTTCCTGATCCGGCGCCAGTTCCGGAAAGCCGTAGGTCCAGTCGCTGGCGATGCGAAAGGCGGTCGAGGCATCCAGCACCTTGGGAGCCGCAGCCCCCATGCTGTCGATCAATGCGACCGTTTCCTTCGCGGCATCGTCCGGCAGGCAGAGAATGACGAGGTCGACCTCCTCCATCAGCGCGCGTTTTGCCCCGGCATCCTTGCGCTTTTCCTCGGCGATGCTTTTCACCGTGACGTCGTTCTGCAGGTCAAGGCGCTCGCGAATGCCAAGCCCCGTCGTTCCCGATGCGCCGTCAACGAAGACAGCCGGCTTCTTGGAAGTGCCGGTGGCCGGAGCATTACCGCCTGGCAATTGTGTGTCGGAGAGGGTCATGGGGCATTCCTTCCATCCGCGGGTTCGCTGGCACTCAATGGTGAGATGTAGTTCAACTGGGGCCGCAGTGCGACCATCTGTTCGGCGATCGCTCGCGCGCCCGGCTCCTTCTGCTGCGCCAGCGCATGGGCGGCGCCGGCAAAATCGGCGTCGGATTTGTGCTGCGCCAGCTTGAAGCTGCCCTCGACCTGTTCGATTGACATCACGAGGCCCACGATCGCCTTCTTCATCGCATCCAGCCGCCCTTCCGTCATCTTCGACGACTTCCACGGCGGTTTCGGCGCCAGCCTGCCTTCGTATTTCGCGCTCAAGGCGTCGAGATGATCGGCGAGTTCATGGTCCGACAATTTTCGCACCGGACCGGTGAGATGTACGGCCTGGTAGAGCCAGGTCGGGACCTGATCCGGCGACACGTACCAGTCAGGCGACAAATAGGCATCGGCGCCGTTCACGGCCAGCAGCCAGGACGATGTGCCGTCCGCGAGCGCCGCCAGCGGATTGTTGCGCGCGACGTGAAACATCGCCTGCGCCGCGCCGTCGCCGGCATGGCTGATGTAGAACGGCAGCGAGGACGCGATCGGCATCGTGCCGTTCCAGGCGCAGACCGAGCCGAAACCGCGCGCCTCCGCAAAGCCGAGGCCGGCGGCGCGATCGGTCTTGAACATCGGGGGCGTATACATCTGAAAACTCCGGTTTGGCCTTGGAAGCCGCCGGGTCAGATCGCGCTGCAGGGTGTTAGAAAATGCCGCGGACCGGATCCGGCGGCAGGGGCGACAATCTCACATGCAGACGTCCGCCCATACCGCTGAAATGCGGCGGCGGCGGGCGATGACGATGGTCGTGGCGTTGATCATGGGCGCGGGCTATAAGGCCACGCGCCCTCTGCGTCAAGATGTAGTCGTCATTCCGGGATGGTCCGAAGAACCAAACACCCCCGTGCCCGGCTTATTCCGGCCAGCCGCGGCCACCGCCTCAGAAGGCGCGCCACAGCCATTCGGCGATTTGCGCCATGACGTCGCCGAAAAGCAGCAGGGCCCCCGACCAGACCAGGGCGGAAACGAAGTTGGCGACCTGGAAACTCCAGTACGGCATCTCGAAAATCCCCGCCGCCAGCGGCACCGAAGCGCGCAAGGGTCCGAAGAACCGTCCGATGAAGATGCTGGGCACACCCCATTTTTGCACGAAGGCTTCGCCGCGGGGCAACAGGTCGGGATAGCGCGACAGCGGCCACATCTGCGCGACCTGCTCCTTGTAGCGGAAACCGAACCAGTAGGAGACCCAGTCGCCAAGGGCAGCGCCGAGCCCACCCGCCAGCCAGATCGGCCAGAAGCTGATGTCGGTCACGCCGATCAGCGCGCCGATCGCCACCAGCGCACCCCAGGCCGGAAACAGCAGCGAGATGAAGGCGAGCGATTCGCCGAAGGCGAGCAGCAGGACGATCGGGGCCGCCCAGACCTGATGGTCGCGCACGAAGTCAGCCAAAGCGCGCGCAAAATCTTCCATGTTTCAAATGCTTCCCCGCCCCCTCGCCGCGTCAGGCGGGGTTTTGAACCTATTGACCGATTCGACGCCTGAACAGGTAGGCCAGCCCCATGCGTGACATCAAGTCACAATGCCGCGGATCGCGCGTGAGCCCGGCGGGATTCTGTTTCCTGCGGTGCTCCTGAGGTGAGCGTCGGTCGAAGCCGCGCCGATCGCAGGGATCGCTGATCCAGGTCGCCGCGATGCGTTGTTGATCCTGATCGCGTTCCGGACGGCGCGCCCCTGAACGGCTGACGATCCTCAACTCTGGGCTGCGGCCGCTTCGGTGGCTGCGGTTTTGCGGCGCGCGGATGCGCCGCCGGCGCCAGTGGTTTCAGCGTCACGTCTACCGGATTGGGCCTGTGATCCATCACGGCTCCCGTCGCGGCATCCACACCCATGCCCATCACCCCAGCACCAGTGCAGCGGCCACAAACAACCTGATCATGACTTCCCCAAGCCCTATCGGAAGCTATTCCCGCAACCCCAGAGTGAACGCGAGGGGACGCTCGCGATAACGTTGGGCATTGTTAATTGCCCGGTTGGTCGGCACGACATGGTCGCCCGGCCTCCGTCAAACCCGCCTTGCGCAAAGCTGCGGCCGTCACTTTTTGAGCTCATCCGTGGCATAGTCAGACAGACCGATTCGCTGCGCTCGACGCGCGCGCAACACATGAAGGCCCATGTCCAAGCCATTGAAATCAGCTGCAAAAAGCAAATCCGATAGCGACCTTTTCGGCGCATCGGAACCGAAGGGCCGCGCCCCGCTGAAGGTCGCTTCGCGCAGTTCCAGCGCCGAAGCCGGCTACACCGCGGCCGATATCGAGGTGCTCGAAGGCCTCGAGCCGGTGCGCCGCCGCCCCGGCATGTATATCGGCGGCACCGACGAGAAGGCGCTGCATCACCTGTTCGCCGAAGTCATCGACAACGCCATGGACGAGGCGCTGGCCGGCCACGCCACCTTCATCGAGGTCGAACTCGGCGCCGACGGCTTCCTGACCGTGACCGACAATGGCCGCGGCATTCCGGTCGACCCGCATCCGAAATTCCCGAAAAAATCCGCGCTCGAAGTCATCATGTGCACGCTGCATTCCGGCGGCAAATTCGACTCCAAGGTCTATGAGACCTCGGGCGGCTTGCACGGCGTCGGCGTCTCCGTCGTCAACGCGCTCTCCTCGCGGCTCGAGGTCGAAGTCGCGCGCAGCCAGAAACTCTATCGAATGAGTTTCGAGCGCGGCCATCCCAAGGGCAAACTGGAAGACCTCGGCAAGATCAACAACCGCCGCGGCACCCGCATCCGCTTCAAGCCGGACACCGACATCTTCGGCGCCAAGGCCGCCTTCAAGCCGCAGCGGCTGTTCAAGATGGCCCGTTCCAAGGCCTATCTGTTCGGCGGCGTCGAGATCCGCTGGCGCTGCGATCCCGCATTGCTCAAGGGCATCGACGATGTGCCGGCCGAGGACAGCTTTCACTTCGCCGGCGGATTGAAGGATTATCTGGCTGCCGCCGTGCATGCCGACACCCTGGTGCATCCCGACATCTTCTCGGGCAAATCCGGCCGCGTCGGCGCCCATGGCGCCTGCGAATGGGCGGTGGCCTGGACCGCCGATGCCGACGGTTTTCTCTCCTCCTATTGCAACACCGTGCCGACCCAGGACGGCGGCACCCACGAGGCGGGCATGCGCAGCGCGATGCTGCGCGGCCTGAAGGATCATGCCGAGCGCGTCGGCCAGGGCAAGCGCGCAGCCTCCATCGTCTCGGAAGACGTCATGGTGGGTGCGGCCGTGATGCTCTCGGTGTTCGTGCGCGAGCCGGAATTCCAGGGCCAGACCAAGGACCGCCTCGCCACCGCCGAAGCGCAGCGCATCGTCGAACAGGCGATCAAGGATCCGTTCGATCACTGGCTGTCGGGCAATCCCCTGCAGGCCAACAAGCTGCTGGATTTCGTCATCGAGCGCGCCGACGAGCGGCTGCGCCGCCGCGCGGAAAAGGAAATCTCGCGCAAGACCGCGGTGAAGAAGCTTCGCCTGCCGGGAAAACTCGCCGACTGCACCAACAGCGCCCAGGAAGGCTCCGAACTCTTCATCGTCGAGGGCGACTCGGCCGGCGGCAGCGCCAAGCAGGCGCGCGACCGCAAGACCCAGGCGATCCTGCCCTTGCGCGGCAAAATCCTCAACGTCGCTTCCGCCACCAAGGACAAGCTCACCTCGAACGCGCAGCTGGCCGACCTGATGCAGGCGATCGGCTGCGGCACGCTGGCGCAATACCGCGAGGAAGACCTGCGTTATTCGCGCATCATCATCATGACCGACGCCGACGTCGACGGCGCGCATATCGCTTCGCTGCTGATCACCTTCTTCTACCGGCTGACGCCGCGGCTGATCGACGAGGGCCATCTATATCTCGCGGTGCCGCCGCTCTATCGGCTCACCCACGGCGCCAAGACGGTCTATGCGCGCGACGATGCCCACAAGGATCAGCTGCTGAAGAGCGAGTTCAACGCCAACGCCAAGGTCGATGTCGGCCGCTTCAAGGGCCTCGGCGAGATGATGCCGGCGCAGCTGAAGGAAACCACCATGGACCCGGCGAAGCGCACACTGCTGCGCGTGGTCCTGCTGGCCGACGACCGCGAGGGCACCGCCGATTCGGTCGAGCGCCTGATGGGCACCAAGGCCGAAGCCCGATTCGCCTTCATCTCCGACAAGGCCGAATTCGCCAGCGAGGATCTGCTGGACGTCTAGGGCTCTACGTGTCGGGCCCGACGTCCGAGGCCCGCGGACGAGCCCCTTTAGCGCCGAAAATGGCGGATTTCCGCCTCCTGCCGGCGGATTCGCCGCATTTTTGGGCGTTTTCTCCCGTTTTCGTTTTCCGGCGTGTGTGTTTCCCCGGTAACAGCTTTTTCGACGGAAACGGCTATCATTTGCGACAGGTTGAGATTCTTCGAAATTGAAAATTGGCGCTGGTCAGGGATCGACCGCTCATTCACTGGGGAACTGAGATGAAAAAACTGGTCGTCGCACTGACCGCGTTTGCGGCCTTCACCGCACCGGCTCTCGCCGCTGACATGGCCGCCAAGGCGCCGGTCCGCGCTGCCCCGGTTGTCTATGCCCCGTCCTGGACCGGCTGCTACGTCGGCGGCGGCATCGGCTTCGGGATGTGGAACCAGGAGAACACCCAATACTTTGACGGTCCGCCGAGGATCCAATCCAGGATACTCACACGAACGGTGGCCGTGGCTATTTAGGAACGATAGACGGTGGTTGCGACTATCAGTTTTCGGCAATCGGAACGAGTTTCGTGATTGGCGTGTTCGCGAATTACGATTTCGCTAATATCCATGGTACTTTCGGCCGGCCTCGGATTGGCATCTACACCGGCAAGGAAAAGATTGAGTTCGAGTTGGGCGGCTGGCGGCCGCATCGGCTGGGTGGCGTCCCCGGGCCGCTGACCTACTTCAGCGCGGGCTACACCGAAGCAACGTTCGACCGCACCAACCTCAGTTCTTCCCGCAAACTATTCCGGCCAACGTGAACTTCTACTTCTTCGACAAGCAGACTTACAAGGGCTGGTTCCTTGGTGCGGGCACGAGTACGCGCTGAACTTCCTGCCCGGCCTGTTCTGGAAGACCGAGTATCGCTTCTCGCAATTCGACGCGCGTCGCAATGCCATTCGCTTCACTGCGACCGGTTTGCCGAACGGCGACGTGCGTTCGACACCCAAAAGTACACCCACACCATCCGCAGCGAACTCGTTTACCGCTTCAACTGGGGTGGCACGCCGGTCGTCGCGAAGTACTGATTTCTCCCGGACTGATCAACTCGATAGCCCCGGCGTTTGCCGGGGCTTTTTTGTGCCCGCGCACTCTGTGGTCCCTCGCTTGCCGCATAGTCGCCCCTCCACTGCCTGGCAGGCCGGCGAGATGCACTCTGGCTGCCGCGAGACATCCGCGGTCCTGCCAGCAGACGAACACGCCATGCGGAATGGGCTTTTGACCACGGGTTTCCTCGCCCTCGCAATCGGACTGCTGTGGATCGGTCAGGGCACCGGCGTGATCGCCTGGCCGGCCTCGAGCTTCATGATCAGCCAGATCCAGTGGGCCGGCTATGGCGCCTTGCTGGCTGCGGTTGGGCTGATCCTGATCTGGCAGGGCAAGCGTTGAGGGGGCCTCTGGCATGGCTGTCGCGCCGGGAGGCGGACTTGTGCCTGATATCCATGCCTTTAAACACGGGAACCAGGAATGCCGGCATCAAGCCGGCCGTGACGGGGAAACATCCATGATACCAAAATCATTCGATCTCACCGGCCGCGTGGCTATCGTCACCGGCGGCAATGGCGGCATCGGGCTCGGCATGGCGCGCGGGCTGGCAGAAGCTGGCGCCGACATCGCGGTGGTCGGGCGCAACGCCGAAAAGTCGAACGCGGCCGTCGCCGAACTCAGGACGTTGGGCGTCAAGGCGATTTCGGTTGCGACCGACGTCACCGACAAGGCGCAGGTCGCGGCCATGGTCGCGCGCGTGGCAAACGAGCTCGGCCGCATCGACATCCTCGTGAACAATGCCGGCATCAACATCCGAAAGCCCCCGCAGGCGCTCGAACCCGAGGAATGGGACAGCGTGATCAGAACCAACCTGACCAGCGCGTTCCTGTGCTCCAGGGCGGTGCATCCCGCCATGAAGGCTGCGGGCGGCGGCAAGATCATCAATATCGGCTCGATGATGTCGATCTTCGGCGCCAGCTTTGCGCCGGCTTACGCCGCCAGCAAGGGCGGCATTGTGCAGTTCACCCGCTCCTGCGCCGTGGCCTGGGCTGCCGACAACATCCAGGCCAATGCGATCCTGCCGGGCTGGATCGATACGGATCTGACGAAGCGCGCGCGCGAACAGATCGACGGCCTGCACGACAAGGTGCTGGCGCGCACGCCGGCGGCGCGCTGGGGCGCCATCGGCGACTTCGCGGGCATCGCGGTGTTTCTGTCGTCGAGCGCCTCGGACTTCGTCACCGGCACCGCGATTCCGGTCGACGGCGGGTTCTCGGTCATGGGTTGAGGTGTAGCGCCTGCCGCAGGGCCTCCACAGAAAATCTTGAAAACGACCCCATGCAAAGGATGGCTCGCCGGCGTCAACGGTGTGGCGTTACCGGCGAATGGACATGCTCCGGCCTCACCCCGAGACCGACGAGGCGCGCGGTGATGCCCTGCAGCCACGGCACCGCGTTGATGAGGCGCACCGGCAGCGGCGGCCTCAGCGGCTCGCCGCCGGGTTTTAGCGCGGCGCTGATCAGCCTGTTCTGGACGACCACCTGCATCGCCTGCGTCATCCGCACCGGAAACGCGCGGCGCCGCCGCACGGCGTCCAGTTCGTCCTCAGCCGGACAGCCGTTCAACAGTTTTGCAGCCAGCAGGTTCGCGGTCGCCACCGCATCCTGCACCGCCAGATTGACGCCGACGCCGCCGACCGGCGACATCGCATGCGCGGCGTCGCCGATGCAGAGCAGGCCCGGACGGGTCCAGCGCTTCAGGCGATTGATCGTCACCGTCAAAAGCTTGACGTCGTCCCAGCTCTTCACGTCCGCCATCCCCGATTTCAGGATCGGCGCCATGCCGATGATGGCGTCGCGGAAGGCGTCGAGCCCGCGCGCCCTCACCGCCTCATACTCTCCCTTCGCGATGACATAGGCGCATTGCCAGTAATCGCCGCGGTCGAAGGTCACCATCATCTTGCCGGGGTCCAGCCGCGCAAACAGGCTTTCGTTCTCATCGGCGCGCTTGCCGGCGCGAAACCACAGCACGTCCATCGGCGCGCCGATGTCCTCGACCTCGAGACCGGCGCGCTGCCGCACGATCGAATGCCGGCCGTCGCAGCCGATGGTGAGGTCGGCGCGGATCTCGACGGGCCCCTCCGGCGTACTGGCCTTCACGCCGGTGACCGTATCGCCGGATCGCATCAGGTCGGTCGCCTCGGCATCCATCATCACCTTGAGCGAAGCAAACCGCTTGCCGCTTTCGCGCAGAAAATTGAGAAAGTCCCATTGCGGCATGAAGGCGATGAAGGGGTATTTTGTCGTTCAGCCGGCGGAGATCCGCGATGCGGATCGACGCCTCGCCGAACTTGCCGTCCATCGTCTGCAGCCGCTGGTGCGGAAGTTTCAGAAACCCGTCGATCAGGCCGAGTTCGTCCATCACCTGCAACGTCGAGGGATGCACGGTGTCGCCGCGAAAATCCCGGAAGAAGTCGGCATGTTTCTCCAGCACGATCGTATCGACGCCGGCGCGTCCCAGCAGATAGCCCAGCATCATGCCGGCCGGACCGCCGCCGACGATGCAGCACCGCGTGGTGATGGTGCGCGGAGACGGTCGTTCCCGAGGCGTGCCGGCGTCCATGACTTGCTTCCCGTTTCGGAGTACCTTGCTACTGTTATGTGAGATCGGCGCTCGCTGCCCATGCTTCGAGACGCTCGCGTTGCTCGCTCCTCAGCATGAGGTTGTCGTGTGTTTCAGCAAGATAAACCTCATCCTGAGGAGGCCACGAAGTGGCCGTCTCGAAGCATGGGCAGCGATACCGGTTTGTGATTCCAGGTACTAACGCCGAAAACTCTTGATCTCCGAGACGCTGCCGTCGCGATAGGTCAACTCCACCGACACCGATCTGGTCGCGGGCGCCAGCTTCAGATAGGGCTGCGCCTCGTGCGGGATCACGCTGGGATCCCGGGGATCGCAGGGCGGCATTTTCAGAACCTTGTCCGGCACCGCCGAGTCGATGCCGACGCGCACCTCGCGGATCGCGCAGCGATACGACATCAGATGGGTGTAATACACCAAAAGCCCGTTGAACTCGCGAAACGACAGCCAGCTGGTCGCGGTCATGTCGAGGATCTTGCGCTGGTCGCGGATCAGCGCCGCCTCGGGATCGAACCTGATCGGGAACGGCCCCTGCAATTCGCCCTGGGCGTCGACATAGCGGACCTGGATGACGGCGGCCGGCGCGTCGGCGGGAAGCTCGATCGAGGGATTGGGCATCCGCTTGCGGGTGCGCGGATCGAGCGTGTCGATGAAGCCGGTCTCGCGGAATGCGCTGGCCTCGCCGATCCGCCAGGAAATCCCCAGCGTCGGGTCGGCAATCGAGAACACCACGGTCCAGCCGCCATTGTGGCGCGAGAACGCGGCGATCGGCGCGTTGACGGAATCGTTCGACGGCGCGAGCCGTTGCACCGGCGGCAGTGCCGCGACCTGCTGCAGCGGTTCGGCGGACTTGGCGGGCTGAGCCGCCGCCTCGTGCCGGCCCCTTGGCAAGCCCGTTCAGGAACACGTCGTCGACCATCTGGTCGAAATAAACCGGGATCTGCTTGTGGCGCACGGTCTCCGCCAGCTCGCTGACCAGCCGCCTCGTGCGCTGCGCGACCTGGACCAGGTTCGCGCCGGGCTCCGTGAGCTGTTTGGCGAAGGTTCGCGTGAACACCGAATTGGGATTGTCGTCATTGTTGGAGAGACGATCGAGCGCGGTCTGCCGGGGGCCCGCTGAAAAGATCGAGAACACGCCTTCGGGCAATTGCGTCATCGGCGCGAGACCGCCGCCACCGGCAACCGCACGGGTGCCCTGGCGTTCGAACGGATTGTTGCGGCAGGCATCGAACACCAGGATAGCGGTGCGCACCTTCTTGTTCTGCATGCGCTCGATGATGCGGTCGGCGAGAACCGAAGCGTCGCGCACCAGCTCTTCCTGCCCCTCGGTCGCGGGCGGCACGTCGGTCGGCAGCAAAAAATTCTGCCCGGCGATCTCGAAGCCATGGCCCGCATAGAAGAAGAACGCGGTGTCGCCGGGCCCGACCGCCTTGTCGAACGCCAGCAGCGTCTGGCTGAAAGCGGCCCGCGTCTGGTTCTCCGCGACCATCACGGTAAAGCCGAGCTGCTTCAGCGTATCGCCCATGGTGCGGGCGTCGTTGACCGCTTTCTGCAGTTTTGGAACGTTCCGGTAATCGTTATTGCCGATCACCAGCGCGACGCGCTTTTCCGCCTGCGCGGGGGCGGCAAGCGCCACCAGGGTCGCAGCAATAGCGGCGATCGTCCAAAATCTGGAAAGCCAGGGCATCATTGAGTTCCCTCCCCGCACGGCTCATCCACGGCCCGTGCCAGCCATCCTATGCCATAGTCGGCAAATCGGCGCCAACGGTTCAATCCGGTCGCTCCGGCCGGAAAAACCCTGATCGGCAACCAAAAACAGTCAAACCGGCAATGTGCCCTTGTCGCGGCTCCATGATATGATCGTCGGATTTATTCATATCGTCCACCTCCCTTTCAAGGCGCAGCGCCGTGGACAAATGGTCTACCGATCAGGTCGAGCCGAAGCACCGCTTCGACCATTGGCGCGAGGTTCGTGCCAGGGGTCTGTTCGGGGTGACGGCCGAGCTCGAACCGGAGCGGCGGCCGCAATTCTCCGGTGAGTTCTCGCTGCGAAAGATCGGCACCGCCAGCCTGATCGAATTGCGCGCCTCGCCCTATCGGGTCGAGCGAAGCGCCGCCGACATCGCCCGTGCCCCGGGCGCGAGCCTGTGCATCTATCAGCAGCTTGGCGGCGGCGGCTGGTTCGGCGTCAATGGCGGCGGCGAATTCACCCTGCGCCAGGGGAGTTTCGCCACCAGCCATTCCGACCGTCCCTACCGCACGATGCCGCTCACGGACGATGGCTTTCATCTGCGCATTCTCAAGGTGCCGGCGGCCGACTTCATCACGCGTCATGCTGTCCTGCACAACCTGTTTCCAAAGGCGTTCTGTGGCCAGCCATCGCTTACGCCGCTGCTGGAGTCCTGCTTCTTGGATCTGACCGAAACCGGCGACGGCGGCGATCCCGCCATGTCAGCGCTGCTGGTAGAGGCGATGGCGCAGCTCGCTCTGATCGAGCGCGGGCTCGTCAGGCCGGTCAGCCGCGTGGCTTTGGGCGCAATCCGGATCGGACGCCTGTCGCTCGCCCGGAGCTTAATCAAACGCCATCTGTCCAGAGCAGCGCTGTCGCCGGCATTGGTGGCCGGGTTGCTCGGGATCTCGGTTCGACACCTCCACGCCTTGTTCGAAGCGACCGGCACCAGCTTCTCGCAAACTGTGATCGCGCAGCGCATCGGGGAAAGCCGCCGCCTGCTGAAGGAGGCACCGGAGCGGTCCATTTCACAGATCGCCTTTGCCTGCGGCTTCGAGAGTCTTGCGACATTTTACCGGGCGTTCCAGGCCGCCCACGGCGCCTCTCCCGGCGACTTCAGAGCGCAAGGCAACTCGTAGGACTAGCGTTGGGAATGTTGGTGCCGGATTGCCACAATGGCGGGTAATCCAGCCGTTCGGCCGAAGCGTGCACGCGTTGAGAAGACACGCCGCGGGCGGTGCGCTAGGAAATATCCGGACTGCGGCCTTGGGCGTGTGATGGGTGAGTGCAGCGGCAGGCTGGCCATGTGGCGCGGGGCGCTGCTGGGCTCGGTGTCCCTGGTCGCGATTAGCTGCGCATCGGATGCGCAAGCCGCCTGCCAGGGGCTGGATACCGCCAACGTGCTCTGCGACGCCGCCAATCCTTCCGGCGGGGCCGCTCGCCACGTCGTCCGATGGCGACACCATTGTGAACATCAACGCGGGAGCCGGCATCACGGGCGGAGCATCGTTCGGGATATTCTCGAACGACAATCTCACCATTCATCACAACGATCCTGCGGGCATTACCAATACTCTACCGGCCGGCATTGAAATCTCACAGCACCCGTTCAGTACAGGCGCCATCAGCTATACTGGATCGGCTGACGTTACGGGCGGGGCAGCCGGATTCGGCGTGTTCTCGGACGGACGGATTACCATCACGCAAACTGCCGGCACGATCACCGCCACGACCTCCTCCGGCTTCGGCATATACATTCCGACGCCGGCCGCAGTAAACCCTGACAGGAGCATCAACATCAACACCGTCGGTGCTCCGATCGTGGCTCCGGGCGGCGGGATTTTTATCCGGACCGAGGGCGCGCAATCGGACGTCACCATCGCGACCGGGGCGATCACGACCGACCCCGCCCAGAACGGGAACGCGATCTCGGTCGATATGGGGCTATCGACAGCGACCGGGCGCAATCTCAGCGTCACGACCAACGGCGCCGTCGTCGGTAACATCTTCCTCCGCCCCGCCGGGATCGGCACCGTCGACGTCACGACCAACGCCCTCGTCACGGGCGACATCTACCTTCGGGCCGGCAATACGGCCAACACCAATGCCTTCACGGTGAACCTCAACCAGGACGTGGCCGGAGACGTTATCCTGCAGAACTCCGGGACAGGCACGACCACGGTCCGCACCCGCAACATCACAGGCGGAACCCTGGCTTTTACCGGTGGCGGCGCCAACAGCAGTCTCGTCGTTGACGGCACCATCACCAGAACCGGCATTGCCGATTTCCAGTTCGGTGGCAGCCTCGCCTCGGTCAGCCTCGTTCGCGGAGGAACCAATACCGCAACCTTCAATGGCGCGATTTCCGGCACCTTCGATACTACCGCTTCTCTTCTCGCACCAGCGAATTCCAACTTCGCCTTTGGCCTCGATTGCCGGGTTGGGAAGCACATCCGCCGACGGTTCGGCGACGCTGAATGCGAATGGATCGATCACGGTCACCGGCATCGCCAAGCCCGGCGCCCCCGCGAATGTGAGAGGGGCGTCGGTCAGCAGCGATGGGGTGGTGCCGGTCGATTTCAACCTGCACGGCGCGGTGTCGGCGACATCGATCAGCGACACGGCCTCGACAGTCCAGGGCATCTTGCGCCACGCAAAGCGGCGACAGCACGCTCCGGCTGACCGCCGACGGCAACGTGACGGCCACCGCCAATGCCGCCGGCAGCAACGCCACCGGGATTCTCGCCAGCGCTACTGCCTTGGCCAGTATCCCCAACACCGAAGACCTACATCGTCCGCGCCAATGGCGACGTGACCGCCACGTCCGACGGCGCGGCAACCGGTATTTCCGTGACCCGCGGCGTCACCGTTATTGCTGACCCAGACCGCAGGGACAGGAGGCGCCGATCTCGTCAGCAAGGGGACCGTGACCGCGAACTCGACCAGCGCCGCCGCGATCGGCGTCAGCGGTCTCTTCGTCAACGACGCCACCAACGCGGCAACGCTGTCGCTGCGCACCGAAGGCAATGTGATCGCGAACGGCATGGCGGCGGGCAGTTACGGCATCTTCGCCCAGCGCGGCGGCACCGGCGACATCAAGATCGACGTGCTGGCCGGCGTGCAGAGCACGGGCGTCGGCATCGGCACATCGCGCTCCACCGCCGGCAACGTGTTCATCACCACGGGCAGCAACGCCGCCGATCACCGGCGTCACCGGCATCACGACCTCGGGCGGCACCACGACGCTCGTCAACAACGGCACCATCACCGGCACCGGCGGCACCGCGGTGCAGTTCGGCGGCACCAATGACGTGCTGGCGATGCTGCCCGGCAGCGGAACGTTCAACGGCAACGTCGTCGGCAACGGCAGCAGCATTTTGCAACTCGGCGGAACGACGGCGGCGACCTTCGACCTGTCGAAGCTGGGCAGCGGCGCGCAATTTTCCGGCTTCTCCAACCTCGCGGTGCTCGCCGGCTCGAACTGGAGCTTTGCCGGCAACTCGAACTTTGCCGGAACCGTCAACGTCGACGGCGTCTTCAACCTGAACAGCGCGATGCCGAACGCCACCGTCGTGGTCGGCGCCGACCGGCACGCTGAGCGGCACCGGCAGCGTCGGCAACACCACGATCAGCGGCACGCTGTCGCCGGGCAATTCGCCGGGCACCATCACGATGGCGAGCCTGACGCTGACCACGGCGGCAAGCTACCTCGTGCAGGTGTCCGGCACGATCAGCGACAGTGTCGTGGTAACGGGAACGGCCAACCTTGCTGGCCAGGTCGTGATCGATCCGCTGACCCGGCTGACGCAGCGAACCACCTACACCATCGTGACGGCGGGAGCGGTGAACGGCACCTTCAGCACGGCGAACTTCCTGATGGCGAACAATTTCGCCCGCAATCCCGTGCTGAGCTACGTCGGCAACAACGTTTTCCTGACGCTCGATCCCGGCCTGCTCTCCCCGGTCCTGTCGGCCAATGCCACGGGCAATCAGAAGAACGTCGCCGGCGCGATCGACAATGCGCTGCTCGGCGGCAGCAACATGTCGAATGCATTCAGCGCGATCTTCAATTTGTCCGGCAACAACCTGCTCAACGGCCTGACGCAGCTCTCCGGCGAGACCGCCACCGGCTCGCAGCAGACCACGTTCAACGCCATGACGCAGTTCATGGGGCTGATGACCGACCCGTTCATCGAGGGTCGCGGCGCTGCTGCCACGCCGTCAACAGGCGCAACGCCCTATGCCGAAGAGGACGCGCTCGCTTACGCCGGTGGCAGACAGCGTTCCGGCGGCGAGCGTGCCGCCTATGGCCTGATGACCAAGGCGCCGCCGCGCAATGTCTACGATCCCGGCTGGAGCGTCTGGGCGGCGGCTTATGGCGGTTCGCAGGCCACCGATGGCAATTTCGCGGCAGGATCGAACAACACCACCAGCCGCCTGTTCGGCGTAGCGGCGGGCGCCGACTATCGCTTCTCGCCCAATACCATTGCGGGCTTCGCGCTGGCGGGCGGCGGCACCAGTTTCAGCGTCACGGGTGGCGGCAGCGGGCGCTCCGACCTGTTCCAGGCCGGCGCGTTCGTGAAGCACAGTATCGGCGCGGCCTATATCAGCGGCGCGCTGGCCTATGGCTGGCAGGACGTCATTACCGATCGCACCGTAACGGTTGGCGGCGTCGATCGGCTGCGCGCGCAGTTCAACGCCAACGCGTTCTCCGGCCGCGCCGAGGGCGGCTATCGTTTTGTCAGCCCATGGATCGGCGGCATCGGCATCACGCCCTATGCCGCCGGGCAGTTCACCACCTTCGATCTGCCCGCCTATGCAGAACAGGTTTTGTCCGGCGCCAATACCTTCGCGCTCGCCTACGGCTCGAAGAGCGTCACCGCGACGCGGAGCGAACTCGGCCTGCGCGCCGACAAATCCTTTGCCATGACCAACGCGATCCTCACGCTGCGCGGCCGCGCCGCCTGGGCGCACGACTTTAACCCGGACCGCACCATCGGCGCCACCTTCCAGACGCTGCCCGGCGCCTCGTTCGTGGTGAACGGCGCCAGACAAGCCAGCGACTCCGCGCTGACCACTGCATCTGCCGAGATCAAATGGATGAACGGCTGGTCCGCGACCGGCACCTTCGAGGGCGAATTTTCCGGTGTTACAAGCAGCTATGCCGGCAAGGGCGTGGTGCGCTATGCGTGGTGATGGCCGGGCCGGTTCCGAGACGTTGGTTTGTCCGTCGCGCGCGGGCGTGAATGGAAGACGTACTAATGGTTAGGCAGGCGAACAAAGCGCCCGCGTCGCGCCGGATGCGCGCGCTTTTGTTTTCCGCCTGCGTGGTGCTGGCCGAGGTCGCGAGCGGCTCCGCCGCCCGGGCCGATTGCGCGCCCGCCGCCGCCGATGGCGTGACGGCAACCTGTAGCGGCGCCACCACCAATCAGGGCGGCGGCGCGCCCGGCACCAGCGCGGGCGTCGCCGGCTACGGCACTGGATACGAGACCGGTGTCACCGTCAACGTGACGGCCGGCGCGGGCAACACGGTCACCGGCACCCTTGCTGGCATCTATCTCGGCGATGCCACGGTGACCAACAATGCAGGCGCCAGCATCACCAGTGGCTTCGACGGAATTGACGCCAACTTCGGCTTTGCCAATGTCACCAATTCCGGCACCATCAGCGGCGGTACAGGCTTCGGCATTTACGCCTACACCAACGCGACGGTGACCAACAATGCCGGCGCCAGCATTACCAGCAACGGGTATGGAATCCTCGCCAATACTGGCTTTGCCAATGTCACCAATTCCGGCACCATCAGCGGCGGTACAGGCCTCGGCATTTACGCCGGCACCAACGCGACGGTGACCAACAATGCCGGCGCCAGCATCGCCGGCGACCAGTACGGAATTTTCGCCAACACCGCCAATGTCACCAATTCCGGCAGCATCACCGGTACCGCCTCCGCCGGCATTGGAACCAACACCAATGCGACGGTGACCAACAATACCGGCGCCAGCATCACGAGCAACCAGTACGGAATCTTCACCATTGGCTTTGCCAACGTCACCAACTCCGGCAGCATCACCAGCACCGGCTCCGGCGGCATTAGAGCCGGCATTATCGCCGCCACCGACGCGACGGTGACCAACAACGCCGGCGCCAGCATTACCAGCAACGGGTATGGAATCCTCACCAATACCGGCTTTGCCAATGTCACCAATTCCGGCAGCATCACCGGCACCGCCACTTACGGCATTTCCGCCGCCACCAACGCGACGGTGATCAACAATGCGAGCGGCAGCATCACCGGCGCCGTACGCGGAATTCACGCCAATACCGGCTTTGCCAATGTCACCAATTCCGGCAGCATCACCGGTACCGCCAACGTCGGCATACGCGCCGGCACCAACGCGACGGTGATCAACAATGCGGGCGCCAGCATCGCGAGCAACGTGACTGGAATTAACGCCGGTGGCTTTGCCGATGTCACCAATTCCGGCAGCATCACCGGCACCTTCACCTACGGCATTTCCGCCGGCACCAACGCGACGGTGACCAACAATGCGGGCGCCAGCATCGCGAGCAACGTGACTGGAATTAACGCCGGTGGCTTTGCCAATGTCACCAATTACGGCAGCATCACCGGCGGCGTGCTTGGAATTGAAGCCGGCGCCGGCGGTTCTTCGGTCTTCAACGCCGGCACCATCAGCGGCGGCACCGCGGCGATCCAGTTCGCCGGCGTCGGCAACACGCTGACACTGGCGCAGGGCTCTGCCATCACCGGCAACGTGCTCGGCACCGGCAGCGATACGTTCCAGCTCGGCGGCACCGGCGCTGCCACGTTCGATGTGTCGCAGATCGGCGCGGCCGCGCAGTATCGCGGCTTCGGCACCTTCAACAAGATCGACAGTTCGGCCTGGACGCTGACCGGCACCAGCACATTTGCCGGCCCCATCAATGTCAACGGCGGCACGCTCGGCGTGAACGGCGACGTCACCTCGGCGAGCGGCGTGACGGTGAACGCCGGCGGCACGCTGGCCGGCACCGGCACGGTCGGCAATACGCTGGTCAGCGGCGGCGTCTTTGCGCCGGGCGCCGGCACGCCGGGATCGTCGATGACGGTGACCGGCACGCTCGGCTTCAACGCCGCCGCTACCTATGCGGTCAACCTCAATCCGACGACATCCTCGTTCGCCACCGTCTCGGGCGTGGCCACGCTCGGCGGCGCCACGGTCAATGCGATTTTCGCACCCGGCAGCTATATCGCAAAACAGTACACGATCCTGACGGCAACCGGCGGCGTCACTGGCACCTTCAACAGCACCGTCTCAGATAGCAATCTGCCGGCCAACCTTCACACCGGGCTCAGCTACGACGCCAACCACGCCTATCTCGACCTCAACCTGAACTTCGCCATCCCCGGCGGGCTGAACGGCAATCAGCAGGCCGTCGGCAACGCCCTGACCAACTTCTTCAACACCTCGGGCGGCATCCCCATGGTCTACGCCACGCTGTCGGCCGGCGCGCTGTCGCAGGCCGCGGGCCAAACCGGGACCGGCGCGCAGCAGACCACGTTCAATGCCATGAACCAGTTCATGGGCCTGATGACCGATCCGTTCGCGCCGGGACGCAGCGACGGCGCGAATGCGCCGGCATATGCCGAAGAAGATGATTTTGGCGTGAGCGCCTATGCTTCATCCGGCAAGTCGCGCTCCAGGAGCGAGCGCGAGGCCTATGCCGCGATCTACCGCAAGGCGCCGGTCCTCGCCAGCTACGATCCGCGCTGGCGCGTGTGGGCGGCGGGTTTTGGCGGTTCGCAGACCACCGACGGCAACCTCGCGGCCGGATCCGACACCACCACCAGCCGCATCTTCGGCATGGCCGCCGGCGCGGACTATTTCTTCGCTCCAGGCACCGTCGCAGGCTTCGCGCTTGCCGGCGGGGCTACCCAATTCAGCGTCGTCAACAACGGCAGCGGGCGCTCCGACCTGTTCCAGGCCGGCGCCTTCATCCGGCATACGGTGGGCGCGGCCTATATTTCCGGCGCGCTGGCGTATGGCTGGCAGGACGTCATTACGGATCGCACCGTGTCCGTCGCCGGCATCGATCGGCTGCGCGCGCAGTTCAACGCCAACGCCTTCTCCGGCCGCGCCGAGGGCGGCTATCGTCTTGTCGTGCCTGGATCGGCGGCATCGGCATCACGCCTTACGCCGCCGGGCAGTTCACCACCTTCGATCTGCCCGCCTATACCGAACAGGTCGTCTCCGGCGCCGACACCTTCGCGCTCGCCTACGGCTCGAAGAGCGTCACCGCGACACGGAGCGAACTCGGTCTGCGCGCCGACAAGTCCTTTGCGATGACCAACGCCATCCTCACGTTGCGCGGCCGCGCCGCCTGGGCGCACGACTTCAATCCGGACCGCACCATTGGCGCCACCTTCCAGACCCTGCCCGGCGCCTCGTTCGTCGTGAACGGCGCGCGGCAGGCTGGCGATGCTGCGCTGACGACCGCTTCCGCCGAGATCAAATGGATGAACGGCTGGTCGCTGGCGGGCACCTTTGAAGGCGAATTCTCCGGCGTCACAAGCAGCTATGCGGGTAAGGGCGTGGTCCGCTACGCATGGTGATTCGACCGGTATTTGTGCAAAAACATTAAGCTTTTTCGGCCCTTCCCGCGGCTGCTCCATTGACTTTAGCCAATTCGGCCCTATGTTCCGGCCTGACGCGGCCCGGTATCGAAACGCGATATCTTGAGTAAGCCGCCTGTCTGCGTATCCGATAATCCCGAGCAAATTTGCGTGCCGTTCCGGGGTTGGGCGCGACAGTCTTTTTCCGAGATTCCAAGCGGCGGTATCTACCAGAGGCTCAATGTCTTTTACCCATCTCGGCTTGTCCGAAAAGGTGCTCGCCGCCGTCGCGGCCACCGGTTACACCACCCCCACCCCCATTCAGGAACAGGCGATCCCGCATGTTCTGGCCCGCCGGGACGTCCTCGGCATCGCCCAGACCGGCACCGGCAAGACCGCCGCGTTCGTCCTGCCCATGCTCACCATGCTGGAAAAGGGCCGCGCCCGGGCCCGCATGCCCCGCACCCTGATCCTGGAACCGACGCGAGAGCTCGCTGCCCAGGTCAAGGAACAGTTCGATAAATACGGCGCCGGCCAGAAGCTCAATGTGGCCCTGTTGATCGGCGGCGTTTCGTTCGGCGACCAGGACGTGAAATTGACCCGCGGCGTCGATGTCCTGATTGCGACCCCGGGCCGGCTGCTCGACCACACCGAGCGCGGCGGCCTCCTCCTCACCGGCGTCGAATTGCTGGTCATCGACGAAGCCGACCGCATGCTCGACATGGGCTTCATCCCGGACATCGAGCGAATCTGCAAGATGATCCCGTTCACCCGGCAGACCCTGTTCTTCACCGCGACGATGCCGCCGGAAATCCGCCGCATCACCGAAACCTTCCTGCACAATCCCGAGAAGATCGAGGTTTCCAGGCCCGCCACCACAGCCGTCGGCGTCTCACAGTTCCAGATCGCGCATCGGCCGCGAGCCGCATGAGAAGCGCGAAGTGCTGCGCCAGCCTCCTGCGTGACGCCAAGGACCTGCAGAACGCGATTATCTTCTGCAATCGCAAGCGCGAAGTGGCATTACTTCACAAATCGCTGCAGAAGCACGGCTTCAGCGTCGGGGCCCTGCATGGCGACATGGATCAGTCGGCGCGCACCGCCGCACTGGACCAGTTCCGCAAGGGTGAAATTCCGCTGCTGGTCGCCTCCGACGTCGCCGCCCGCGGCCTCGATATTCCCGCCGTCAGCCACGTCTTCAATTTCGACGTTCCGCATCATGCCGATGATTACGTCCATCGCATCGGCCGCACCGGCCGCGCCGGCCGCGCCGGCACCGCGATCTCCATCGTCACCCCGCTCGACCAGAAATCCATCGTCGCCATCGAGAAGCTGATCGGACAGAGCATTCCGCGCACGTCGAAGGCAGCGCCGAGGTTCGAACCGATCGAACTCTTCGGCAACGCCGCCACGGCTCGAAACCGAGCTGCCGCGCCACTCGCGCGGACGCCACGGTTCAAGGGAAGGTGCGCGGGAAAACCCGCGTGACGGTGCGCAGGAGGCCCGCAAGCCGCGCAGGGAGCGCGAAGCGCGGCCGCGCCGTTCCGGAGGCGACCGCAATTCGGCCCGCAGCCGCAAGCCCCCGCTGCCGAATTCACGCCGCCATCGGCGCCGCCGCCCTCGCGCACCCCCTCGATCGGTCGGGCCGAAGCGCCGCAGACCCCCGCGACCAGGCCTCCGAGCCCGCCGACCACTCGCATCTTCCGGCATTCCTGCTGCGGCCAGTCCGCGCCCGGGTCTGACCGAAGCCGGCGGCCCGGCAAGGGCCCTGTTTACCGCTCCTTCATGATCCTTATTTAGCTTGGCGGCGATAATTTCAAAATTATTGCTGCACAAGCGGGCAGGCTGCCCGCGTATTGGGGACATGATCAGTGATCAAGGTGCTCGACGAACACGAACGCTCGATGGCCTTCGCCGAAGTCGCGCTGGGCCAGATCAAGTCGCTCCGGCAAACCGCCGTGCCCCGCAATTATGAAATCTGGTACGTCTACGCCACCGGTTATAATTCCCCGCTCAACAAGATCATCAACGAGACGCTGGCGCGCAACGGCAAGCTGACCGAAGCCGACCTCGAGCAGATCTACGAAACCTATCTTTCCCAGATCAAGACCACCGACCGCATCGACAAGGTCGGCGCCCGCGTGATCGGCGAAATCGACGACGTCATGACGCTGATCTCCGACGCGCTCGGGATGTCGGCGAGCTACGATGACAGCCTGGACGGCGCCAGCCAAAAGCTGTCCTCGGCGCGAACCCGACCAGATCAAGGCCATCGTCGAGCAGCTGGTGAATCCACCCGCGAGATGCGCGACACCAACAAGGCGCTGGAAGACCGGCTGTCGCTGTCAAAGAACGAGATCAGCAATCTGCAGCAGAGCCTCGAGGCGATCCGCACCGAGAGCCTGACCGATCCCCTGACCGGCCTCGGCAACCGCAAATATTTCGACCGCTCGATCGACGCCGCCGTGCAGAATGCGCTCGCCAACGGCGAGCCGCTGTCGCTGCTGATGTTCGACATCGATCACTTCAAGTCGTTCAACGACTCCTACGGCCATCTCACCGGCGATCAGGTGCTGCGGCTGGTCGGCATGTCCCTGAAACAGACCATCAAGGGCCAGGACATCACCGCCCGCTACGGCGGCGAGGAATTCGCGGTCGTGCTGCCCAACACCGCGCTGCGCCAGGCGCTGACGGTCGCCGATCACATCCGCCGCGCCGTCATGGCGAAGGAATTGAAGAAGAAATCCACCGGCGAGATCCTCGGCCGCGTCACCATCTCGGTCGGCGTCTCCATGCTGAAGCCGGGCGACGATACGGACTCGCTGATCGAACGCGCCGACGGCTGCCTCTACGCCGCCAAGCGCAACGGCCGCAACCGCGTGATCTGCGAAGTCGATCCGGAATACTCCGCCGAGACCCACAGCCAGGTGGCGTGAGGCTTCATTCCACCGCCATCGCGGCTGCCAGCTACAGCCTCATGGTGAGGAGCGCCTCGGGCGCGTCTCGAACCATGAGGCTGCGACAGGTGCCCGCGGCCATCCTTCGAGACGCCGCGCAAAGATGCGCGGCTCCTCAGGATGAGGACCTCTTTCGCTTCAAAGTCTTTTTCTTTTTGACAGCAACCTTGGTCTTCGCCGCCTTCTTCGCCCTCGGCCGCTTCCGCAACGCCGCGCGCTGGGCGGCTGCCAGGGCCGCCCTCGCCCATCCCGCTCAGTTCTTCCGGATCGTCAAACAGCCGCTCCGGCAACTGCCAATAGGAGTTGACCGTGACGGTCTTGACGCGGGTTTGGTACGAAAACGGCTCCGAACCCTCCGCCTCGAATTGCGGGATGGTCTGCTCGTCGGCGCGGAAATACAGACCGGAGCGCAGCGCCAGCGCGAAGTTGGTGCCGTCGGCGGAAATGCCGAAGCCGGAAAACATCGGGCGGATCGTGACCGGGCCGAAGTCGGCAAACAGATCGATCAGGAAATCGCGGTCCATCGAGTTGTCGTCCCGGCCTTGAGCCGGGACCCATACGCCGCGGCCTCTCGTTGCGGCAATATGTTCGACGATCCCTCGATAATCAACAGCGGTGGTTTTGGGTCCCGGCTCAAGGCCGGGACGACGGATCGATAGGCCCTTAGCCTCCACCTTCGCCGCCGTCAGCTGCACCGACTCGCCGCAGCCGCAGGCGCCGGTCTGGTTCGGATTGTTGAAGATGAACTGCGCCGCATCTTGTCGGCCTTGTAGTCCATCTCGGTGCCGAGCAGGAACAGCACCGCCTTGGGATCGACCAGGATCTTGACGCCCTTGTCCTCGACGACTTCGTCGGTCGGACGGACCTCGTGGGCATATTCGACCGTGTAGGACTGCCCGGCGCAGCCGCCGTTCTTGATCCCGACGCGAAGCCCGACGATCTCGGAATTGGCGCGCTTGGTCAATTCGGTGATGCGCTGCGCGGCGGCCTCGGTCAGCTTCATGACCTGCGGACGCGGGCGCGGCTTCGGCTTGGCGGCGGGTGCTGGTGCAGCGGGTGTCATGTCAGTCATGTGGTCAATCCCAGCGGCAAATCAATGCCGGTTATTTTCCCTCGGACAAGCCAAGCCGAAATTACGCTCACCACATATTGAGGACGAGGCGGGCCTCGTCGGTCATCCGGTCCGGCGTCCACGCCGGTTCCCAGACCATGTTGACATTGACCACGCCGACGCCGGGAACGCTGGCGACCGCGTTCTCCACCATCGTCGGCAGTTCGCCGGCCGCCGGACAGTTCGGCGTCGTCAGCGTCATCATGACGTCGACGCCGCGGTCGTCCTTGATGTCGACCTTGTAGATCAGGCCGAGCTCATAGATATCGGCCGGAATTTCCGGATCGAACACGGTTTTCAGCGCGGCGACGATCTCGCCGCCGAGCCGCTCGGTCTCCTCCGGCGGCAGCGCCGAATTGGTTTCCATATTGCGGTTTGGCGGTTTCGATCGTCTCGGTCATGAAAACAGTTCCCGCGCCTTGATCAGCGCCTGTGCCAGGTGGTCGACTTCTTCTCGGGTATTATACATCCCGAACGAGGCTCGGCACGTCGCCGTGACGTTGAACCGCTCTAAAAGCGGCATCACGCAATGGGTGCCGGCGCGCACGGCGATGCCCTGACGGTCGATCACGGTGGCGACGTCGTGGGCATGCGCGCCCTTCATCTCGAACGAGATCACCGGACCCTTGCCGCGGGCGGTGCCGATCAGCCGCAGCGAATTGATCTCGCGCAGCCGCTCCTGGGCGTAGGTCAGAAGATCATGCTCGTGCGCGGCGATGCGCTCCTTGCCGATCGAATTGACGTAGTCGATGGCCGCACCGAGCCCGATCGATTCCACGATCGCCGGCGTTCCCGCCTCGAATTTGTGCGGCGGATCGCCATAGGTGACCCACTCCCTCGCCACTTCGCGGATCATCTCGCCGCCGCCATTGTAGGGCCGCATCGCGACGAGGTGCTCGTGCTTGGCATAGAGCACGCCGATCCCGGTCGGGCCGTACAGCTTGTGGCCGGTGAAAACATAGAAATCGGCGTCGATATCCTGCACGTCGACCGCCAGATGCACGGCGGCCTGGCTGCCGTCGACCAGCACCGGAATGCCGCGGGCATGCGCGAGCTTCACGACTTCCTTGACCGGCACGATGGTGCCGAGCGCGTTCGACATCTGCGTGATCGCGACCAGTTTGGTGCGGTCGGTCAGCAGCTTCTCGAACTCGTCGATCAGGAAGTTGCCTTCGTCATCCACCGGCGCCCATTTGATCACGGCGCCATGCCGTTCCCGCAAAAAATGCCAGGGCACGATGTTGGAATGGTGCTCCATGATCGAGATCACGATCTCGTCGCCGGCCTTGATGTTGGGCTCGCCCCAGGACGACGCGACCAGATTGATCGCCTCGGTGGCGTTGCGGGTGAAGATGATCTCTTCGGTGCGGCCGGCATTGAGGAATTTTGCCACCTTTTCGCGGCCGCCTTCATAGGCTTCGGTCGCGGCATTGGCGAGGTAATGCAGCCCGCGATGCACGTTGGCGTATTCGGACTTGTAGGCCTCGGTCATGCGGTCGAGCACCGCGGTCGGCTTCTGCGCCGAGGCGGCGTTGTCGAGATAGACCAGCGGCTTGCCATAGACCTTCAACGCCAGCGCGGGAAAGTCCTCGCGAACCCTGGCTACGTCGTATGAACCGTTCTGGACTGCCGGATGCATCGTCATCCCCGTGCCGCCAGCCAGCGCTGCGCCGCCGAGATCGCGAGCTCGCGCAGACCGTCATTGGCGATCTGCTCGATCGCCTCGCCGACAAAAGCCTGGATCAACAGCGCCTGGGCTTCCTTTTCGGACAGGCCGCGCGCGCGCAGGTAAAACAACAGGCTTTCGTCGAGCGCGCCGGTGGTGGCGCCATGGCCGCAGGTCACGTCGTCGGCAAAGATTTCCAGCTCCGGCTTGTTGTCGGCCTCGGCCTCGTCGGACAGCAGCAGCGCCCGCGTCATCATCTTGGCGTCGGTCTTCTGCGCCTTGGGGCGGACGATGATGCGGCCCTGGAACACCGAATGGCCGCGGTCGTCGACCACCGCGCGAAAGATCTCGCGGCTGGAGCAATTCGGCACCGCGTGATCGAGGAACAGCGTGGTGTCGGCGTGCTGGCGGCCGTTGAGCAGGTTGACGCCGTTGGTCTCGACGCGAGAGCCCTCGCCCGCCACCGCGATGCACCGCCTGATAGCGGCTGACCAGCGAACCCGTGTTCATGCCGAAGGTGTTGAAATGGGCGTTGGCGCCCAGCGTCACCACAGCGGAGGAGATGTTGAACGCCTCGCGGCTGTCCTCGACCAGACGGACATGGTCGAGCCTCGCGCCGTCGCCGATCGCAGCGATCAGGGAGTCGTGGACCTGATAGACTTTCGCGCCCTCGGCGCCGATGTAGCTTTCGACCAGCGTCGCGCCGGCGTTCTTGCCGATCCGGATCAGCGAGCGCGTGAACATCGCCGCACGGCTGCGCACCGCTGGCGATATGCACGATATGCAGCGGCTGCGTCAGCACGGCGCCGTCGGCGACCTCGATCACCACGCCATCGGTCATCATCGCGCTGTTCAGCGCCACCATGGCATTGGCGTTATCGGGTGCAAACAATTGTGCATGCAGCGCGGCGTCGCCGGCCTCCAGCACCTCACGCAGCGGGCGGATGCTGAGGCCATTTTCCAGGTCGGCAGTCTCGGAAAGCTTTGGCGCGAACACGCCATCCACCAGCACCAGCCGGCGGGCGCCCTCGATCGCATGCAGCTTCAGCGCCGCCGCCGCGCGCGTCAGCGCGGCCTGATCCGGCGCGTCCGCCAGCGGCAGCACCTCGCGCATCAGCGCGCGCAAATCGGTGTATTTCCAGTCCTCGATCCGCCGGTGCGGCAGGCCGGCCCGCTCGTAGGCTTCGACGCCTGCCGCCGGAAGTCGGCGACCTTGCCGGTGCCCGGCAGCCGGCCGCGCGCGACCGCGAAGATATCGCTGAGCGCGCGCCCGGTTTCGGTCTTGGCCAGTACTACGTTCATCAAAGATCCGTATCCCGCGTCAGGCCGCGTCTTCGAACTGGGTGTAGCCGGAAGCTTCCAGCTCCAGCGCCAGTTCCTTGCCGCCGCTCTTGACGACCTTGCCCTTCGACATCACGTGAACGAAGTCGGGCACGATGTAATTCAACAGCCGCTGGTAATGCGTGATCACCACCATGGCGCGATCCGGCGAGCGCAGCGCGTTGACGCCGTCGGCGGCGACCCGCAGCGCGTCGATGTCGAGGCCGGAATCCATCTCGTCGAGGACGCACAGGCTCGGCTCGAACAGCGCCATCTGCAAAATCTCGTTGCGCTTCTTCTCGCCGCCGGAGAAGCCGACATTGACGCCGCGCTTGAGCATGTCCTGCGGGATGTTGAGCGATTTGGCGACTTCGCGGACCTTCTTGAGAAAGGCCGGCGTCGAGTATTCGCCCTCGCCGCGCGCCTTGCGCTGGGCGTTCAGCGCGGTGCGCAGGAAGGTCATGGTGGCGACGCCGGGGATTTCCACCGGATACTGGAACGCCAGGAACACGCCCTTGGCGGAGCGCTGGTCCGGCGACATCTCCAGCAGGTTCTCGCCCTTGAACAGGATTTCGCCCGACGTGACCTCATAGCCCGGCTTGCCGGCGATGACGTGGGACAGCGTCGATTTGCCGGAGCCGTTCGGCCCCATGATGGCGTGCACCTCGCCCTTGTTCACGGTGAGCGACAGTCCGTGGAGAATCTCGCGCTCCTCGACACGGACGTGCAGGTTTTTGACTTCGAGTAGTGACATCAACTCTATCCCTTAAACTTAGTCCGCGAGTTCGAGGCGTTTCTCGATCGGTCCTGACGGGTCTTGATTCCCGCGATATCGACGCGATCGTGCTCCGGATGGCATCATTCCGTCATGTGCTGGCGCACCGCCGTCATCTCGACCCGCATCGTTTGCATTTCGTTCGCGACCCTGCCGAGTTCACCCCGGATGGCGCGCAGTCGTTCCAGTACAAGATTGTCCGGTTCAACCATCAGCCCACGCTCCCTTCCAGCGCTGATCGAGATCAGCTTCTGCGCTTCCACCGCGAACTCCATCGGCAGTTGCTGCAGCACGTCCTTGACAAAACCGTTGACGACGAGGCCGACGGCCTCTTCCTGGCTCAGCCCGCGCTGCACGCAGTAGAACAGCACGTCCTCGGAAATCTTCGACGTGGTCGCTTCGTGCTCGAACAGCGCCGATGAATTCTTTGCCTCGATGTACGGCACGGTGTGGGCGCCGCATTTGTCCCCGATCAACAAGGAATCACATGCGGTGAAGTTGCGCGCGCCGGTGGCTTTGCGATGGGCGGTCACAAGCCCGCGATAGGTGTTTTGCGAGACGCCGGCGGCGATGCCCTTGGAGATGATCCGGCTGGTCGTGTTCTTGCCGAGATGGATCATCTTGGTGCCGGAATTGACCTGCTGGTGGCCGTTCGAGATCGCGATCGAATAGAACTCGCCGCGGGAATTGTCGCCGCGCAGGATGCAGCTCGGATATTTCCAGGTGATCGCCGATCCCGTCTCGACCTGGGTCCAGGAAATCTTCGAATTGTTGCCGCGGCAGTCGCCGCGTTTTGTGACGAAATTGTAGATGCCGCCGACGCCCTCGGAATTGCCGGGGTACCAGTTCTGCACCGTCGAATATTTGATCTCGGCATCGTCCAGCGTGACCAGCTCGACCACGGCGGCATGCAGCTGGTTCTCGTCGCGCTGCGGCGCGGTGCAGCCTTCGAGGTAGCTGACGTAAGCGCCCTTGTCGGCGATGATCAGCGTGCGCTCGAACTGGCCGGTGTTGCGCTCATTGATGCGGAAATAGGTCGACAGTTCCATCGGGCAGCGCACGCCCGGCGGCACGTAGACGAACGAGCCGTCGGAGAACACCGCGGAGTTCAGTGTCGCAAAATAGTTGTCGGAGGTCGGCACCACGGTGCCGAGATACTTCCGCACCAGTTCTGGATGCTCGCGGATCGCCTCCGAGATCGGCATGAAGATCACGCCGGCCTGCTTCAGCTCCTTCTGGAAGGTGGTCGCCACCGACACCGAATTCGAATACCGCGTCGACCGCGATGCGGCGCTCGCCTTCGGGGCGCACCACGCCTTCCAGCACCTCGACCTCGCGCAAGGGAATGCCGAGCTTCTTGTAGGTCTCGAGGATATCCGGATCGATCTCGTCGAGCGAGCCGATAGTCTTCTTCGGCTTCGGCGCCGAGTAGTAATAGAGGTCCTGGTAGTCGATCCTGGGATAGTCGACGCGGGCCCAGGTCGGCTCGGTCATGGTCAGCCAGCGGCGATAGGCCTCCAGACGCCATTCCAGCATCCAGGCCGGTTCGTTCTTTTTCGCCGAGATGAAGCGGACGGTATCTTCCGACAGCCCCTTTGGGGCCTTGTCGGACTCGATTACGGTCTCAAATCCATAACGATATTGATCGACGTCGATCCGGCGCACCCGATCGACGGTCTCCTGTACGGCCGCCATTCCATCCTCCGCTCGCGGTTTCAAGGACCGCGGTGTGGATCATTCCAGTAGCTCTACGATGTTTCTTCGAGGAAATCACCTGCCTTAGAACCGTTCAAGCAGTGTTTCGTCGTACCCCTTAAGTAAGGTACCCGAGAGCTTTAGCCAAGCCTCCAGCGAGCGATCGATGTCGGTTTCCGAGGTGGACCAGCCCAGACTGAGCCGCACGGCTCCCTGGGCCAGTTCCGGCCCAAACCCCATGGCTTCAAGCACATGGGAGGGCTGGACCTTGCCTGAGGAGCACGCGGAACCCGAGGACACCGCGATCCCGGCGAGATCGAAGCCGATCACCGCGGTCTCGGCCTTGAGCCCGGGAACCGTGAACAGCGTGGTATTTGGCAGCCGTCGGCGTCGGCCGAGAACACGATAACGCCCGGGGTCCGGCTCAAGCCAGCCTCCAGCCGGTTCCGAAGCCCCTCAATCCGACCCGCAGTCTTCCGCGAGGCCGGCCATGGCGGCTTTCACCGCGGCTCCGAACCCCGCGATTCCAGCCACGTTCTCGGTCCCGGCCCGGCGGCCGAGCTCCTGGCCGCCGCCGCGCAGCGCCGGCTCGAGGCCGAGCACGCCCTCGGCCAGCACCAGCGCGCCGGCACCCTTGGGACCGCCGATCTTGTGCGCGGAAAGCGATACCAGATCGGCATTCAATACCCCGATATCGAGAGGAATTTTTCCAAACGCCTGGATCGCGTCGACGTGCAATAGCCCGCCGGCTTCATGCACGATGCGAGCTGCCTCACGCACCGGCTGAATGGCGCCGGTTTCGTTATTGGCGAGCATGATCGAGACCAGCGCCGGGGGCCGGCCCGCGAGCATCGCGCGCAGACGATCGAGGTCGAGCACGCCCGAACGGTTGACTGCCGCCTTCTCGATCGCGTCAGCCGGAAACCGGCCGCCCGCCAGCACCGAGGCGTGCTCGATCGCCGAGACCACCAGCCACTCGACCGGCGCCGACCCGCGCCTCAGCCCAGGCGTCAGCGCCAGCGCATTGGCCTCGGTTCCGCCGGAGGTGAAGACGACGTCCCGCGGCGAAGCGCCGACCGCAGCCGCGACCGCGGCCCTCGCCTCCTCGACCAGCCGGCGGGCCTGGCGGCCCTCGGCGTGAACTGACGAGGGATTGCCGCTGAGCTCGAAGGCGCGCGCCATCGCTTCCCCGGCCTCGGGACGAAGCGGGGTGGTGGCGTTCCAGTCGAGATAGACCCGGTCGGGCATGGAGTACTATAGTACCTTACAACAATCGAGACGGGAGACCGGCGCCGCACATGCTTATGGCAATTGGGGATCGCAGCCGTCAGCAGGCAATCGCGACGCCGGCGCCTTGAACGCGCTGCCGGATGCTCAAGAAGCTTGCTTTTCGCCCCTCGCCTCATGCTAGAACGCGGCCTCCAGTTCACCGAGCGCCGTTCGCATCGCGCCCAACGACGCCTGATCCGCCCCTTTAACCCCGCGAAACTTCATCTGCGAAACGTCAGATGCAGCCGGCACAAAGGCGGTTGATTTTGCCAAGGGATCACAATGCCTGAAGTCATCTTCACCGGCCCCGCAGGCCGCCTCGAAGGCCGTTATCATCCGGCCAAGCAGAAGAACGCGCCGATCGCGATGATCCTGCATCCGCATCCGCAGTTTCACGGCACGATGAACCACCAGATCATCTACCAGTGCTATTACGCCTTCGCGCATCGCGGTTTTTCGGTGCTGCGCTTCAATTTCCGCGGCGTCGGCCGCAGCCAGGGCTCGTTCGACCACGGCACCGGCGAATTGTCGGATGCCGCCTCCGCGCTCGACTGGGCGCAGACCATCAACCCGGAAGCGCGCGCCTGCTGGGTCGCCGGCTTCTCGTTCGGCGCCTGGATCGGCATGCAGCTGTTGATGCGCCGGCCCGAGGTCGAAGGTTTTATCTCGATCGCGCCGCCTGCCAATCTCTACGACTTCTCGTTCCTCGCGCCCTGCCCCTCGTCCGGGCCTGATCGTGCATGGCGAGAAGGACGCGGTGGTGCCGCCGAAGGACGTCAACACCCTGGTCGAGAAGCTGAAGACCCAAAAGGGCATCGTGATCGACCAGCAGATCATTCCCGGCGCCAACCATTTCTTCGACGGCAAGCTGCAGCCGCTGATGGAGACGGTGACCGGCTATCTCGACATGCGGCTCGCCAACGTTCGCTGAACCATGGCTGCGTTCGTCGCATTGCTGCGTGCCGTCAATGTCGGCGGCACCGGCAAGCTGCCGATGAGCGACCTCAAGGCGATGTGTGAGGACCTGGCTTCGCGGCGGTCCGCACCTTCATCGCCAGCGGCAATGTGGTGTTCACCAGCCGCAAATCCGAAGCCGCCATCAAGGCCGCGCTGGAAAAGCAGCTCGCAGACTATGCCGGCAAGCCAGTCGGCGTGTTGGTGCGCAGTGGCGCCGAGATGGCGCAGGTCTTGGCCGACAATCCGTTTCCGCAAGCCGCTCCCAACCGCACCATGGCGCTGTTCCTCGACCGTGCACCGCCGGCGGATACGCTGGCCACCCTTCGCGGCCAGCGGGACGAACAGGTCCGGCTGGGACGCCGCGAGATCTACATTCACTACGGCGAGGGCATGGCCAAGTCGAAGCTGGTGATACCAGCAGCCAAGGCCGGCACCGCGCGCAACATGAACACGGTGGCGGCGCTGGCCAGGATGGCTGCGGAGATCTGACTACGCCGCGGCGCGCGCTTGCTGCAATTGCGACAACCACGACTCCCGCCGCCCGATGAAATCGCGCAGCAGCGCGGGGTAATCCGCGCTGACCGCCGCGCGCACCGACGGCCGCGCCGCCAGCGCCTCGCGCCAGCGCGCGAGTTTTGGCTTGCCTGCCAAAATGCCGAAATCGCCGATCTCGTCGAACACATCGAAATAGCGGAACACCGGGCCGAACACGGCATCGACCAACGAGAATTTTTCGCCCTCGAACCAAGGCGAAGCCGCGATGCGCGCCTCGAGCCGCGCGAATTTTTGTTCGAGCTGCGCCGCCTTGGCCTTGAACGTCGCCTCGTCCCTGGCGGCATAGAAGCCGGCGATATCGCCCAGCACGGCCGAGCCGAATTCGATCCAGCCGCGATGCTCGGCGCGCGCAAGCGGATCGGCGGGGTGCAATGGCTTCGGGTGCGCCTCCTCCAGATATTCCAGGATGACGGCGGACTCGAAAATCGCGGTATCGCCAACCAGCAGCACCGGCGTCTTGCCGAGCGGCGAGATTTTCAGGAACCAGTCCGGCCTGTCGGCGAGATCGATGTCGATCCGCTCGAAGGCGACAGCCTTCTCGCTCAGCGCGATCACCGCGCGCTGCACATAGGGACAGAGCCTGTGGCTGATCAGCTTGAGTGGCGCGGTCACGGCGATCCTCGCAGTTAAATGCAGATGCATCTAATTACATGCACCTGCATTTAACTGTCAAGATCGATGCAATCGCATCCGGATCACGGCCGCGCGATCACCCCGCCGGTCGTCGGGATCGGCACCCCCGTCGTCGCCGGATAGCTCAGCGGCAGGCCCTTCAGGCCTCGCGCCGCCAGAAAGCCGAAGGCCTGGGCCTCCATCGCGTCGGCGGACCAGCCGAGCCCGTCGGCGGATTCGACGGTGGCGGGGTCGAGCCGTTCGCGCAGCATTCTGAGCATTGTCAGGTTGCGGGCGCCGCCGCCGGCGACGATCCAGCTTTTCGGCTCCTTCGGCAGCAGCGGCGCGATCCGGGCGATGGCCTCCGCGGTGAACGCGGTCAGGGTCGCGGCGCCATCGGCCGGCGCCATTTCGCGCAGTTCCAGCGAGGCAAAATCGTTGCGGTCGAGCGACTTTGGCGGCGGCTTCGTAAAGAACGGATGCTCCAGCGCCCGGATCACCCAGGGTACGTCGACGATGCCTTGCGCCGCCATCCTGCCCTCGCAATCGAACGGCTGGCCCATTTTGCGGATCATGTAGTCGTCGAGCAGCGCGTTGCCCGGCCCGGTGTCGCAGGCAATCAAGGTATCGTTGCCGTCGATATAGGTGATGTTGGAAACGCCGCCGATATTGACCACGACGATCGGCCCCTCGCGCTCCAGCGATTGCGCCAGCGCGCGGTGATAGACGGGCACGAACGGGGCGCCCTGCCCGCCGGCGGCGACGTCGGCGGCGCGGAAATCATGCATGACCGGAATATGGATCGCGCGCGCCAGCGCCGTGGCATCGCCGATCTGCACGGTCAACTTCTGCGCCGGACGGTGCAGC
The DNA here is from genome assembly GCA_963706975.1 of uncultured Alphaproteobacteria bacterium. Lineage (GTDB taxonomy): Bacteria > Pseudomonadota > Alphaproteobacteria > Rhizobiales > Xanthobacteraceae > Bradyrhizobium. The sequence continues at coordinate 47,791 of CAVPOL010000039.1, read as the reverse complement.
ACGGTCTGGCCGTGGAAGCCGACGATATCGATGTCTTCGCGGGTGATGCGGTGCTGCGCGGTAAAACTGGCGACGGCCTCGGCATGGGCGATCGTCACGGCCCGCTCGGCCTCGCGCAAAATGCCCGGCCGGGCATCGCGCTGCGACAGGTGGACCGCCTCGGTCAGGGCCTGGCGCAGCAGGCTGCGCTCCTGATCGGTATAGGCCCGGTAGCCGGACGGCCCGAACGATCTCACCTGCCTGCCATCGGTTTCAATCAAGGCGACGTCAACCCCGTCGAGGGAGGTGCCGCTCATCAGACCGACCGCTGTCAGCATCATTGCCATGATAGCCTTCCGAACGCCCGCAATTGACGTCATCCAGCTTGTGTCAAACAAGCACATCTTATAATGCCACACCACGCCGGGCGGCGGGAGCCCGATCCGCTGTGGTTCCACGAATCCGTACTATTACCGTGAACTAAGAATGATCAGAGTCGCACACAAATGACTGCATTTAAATCTGATTTTCTGAATATTCTGGAACAGCGTGGCTTCATCCACCAATGCTCCGATTTCGACGGCCTCGACGCCCTGGCGGCCAGGGGCGAGGCCACCGCCTATGTCGGCTATGACTGCACCGCGCCCTCGCTGCATATCGGCAACTTCCTCTCCATGATGATGCTGCACTGGCTGCAGCAGAGCGGCAACAAGCCGATCACGCTGATGGGAGGCGGCACCACCATGGTCGGCGATCCCTCCGGCAAGGACGAATCGCGCGCCATCCGCTCGGTCGCGGAGATCGAGGCCAACAAGGCCAGCATCCGCGGTGTGTTCGCCAAGGTGCTGCGCTACGGCGACGGCCACAGCGACGCGGTCATGCTCGACAACGCCGAATGGCTCACAAAACTGAACTGGATCGAGATGCTGCGCGACATCGGCCGGCATTTCTCGGTCAACCGCATGCTGACGATGGATTCGGTGCGGCTGCGCCTCGAGCGCGAGCAGGAGATGAGCTTTATCGAATTCAACTACATGGTCTGCCAGGCCTACGACTTCGTCGAACTGTCGCGCCGGGTCGGCTGCCGGTTGCAGATGGGCGGCTCGGACCAGTGGGGCAACATCGTCAACGGCGTCGACCTCGGCCGCCGCATGGGCACCCCGCCCCTGTTCGCGCTGACCACGCCTCTTCTGACGACCGCGTCCGGCGAGAAGATGGGCAAGACCGCGCAGGGCGCGGTCTGGCTCAATGCCGACCAGTTCAGCCCGTATGATTTCTGGCAGTACTGGCGCAACACCGAAGACGCCGACGTCGCCAAATTCCTGAAGCTGTTCACCATTCTGCCGATGGACGAGATCGCGCGGCTGGCGGCGTTACAGGGCGCCGAGATCAACGAGGCCAAGAAGGTGCTGGCGACCGAGGCCACCGCGCTGCTGCACGGCCGCGACGCCGCCAATGCCGCTTCCGAAACCGCGCGGCAGACCTTTGAAGAAGGCACCCACGCCGAAAACCTTCCCAGCGTGGAAATTCCGCACGGCGAACTCGAAGCCGGGCTCGGCGTGCTCGCAGCCTTCGTCAGGGCCGGCCTCGTCGCCTCCAATGGCGAGGCGCGCCGCCAGATCAAGGGCGGCGGCTTGCGCGTCAACGATGCTGCGGTCAGCGACGAGAAGACGATGCTGACGTCGAAGACCTCACCCCCGAAGGCGTGATCAAGCTTTCGATGGGCAAGAAGCGCCACATCCTGCTCAAGCCTGCATAGGCGTATTCGTTTTACGCCCTTGCTCGTCGCAGTGAAAACGCGCTCCCTGCCCCCATGGAGCAAAAGCTGCCCGAGGATACGCCGACCAAGCCGCTGAAGCCGGCGCGGGTGGCGCTGAACGTGCTGGCGCTGTGCTTTGCCCTGTCGCTGTTCGGCCGGGGCCCCGCGAGGCCTTTACCGTCTTCCTGTTGCCGATCTCGGAATTGTTCGGCTGGGACCGCGCCGATGTCGTCTCGATCTATTCGCTGGCCGCTTGTCGCTCGGGCTGCGGTTCGCCGCTGGTCGGCCGCCTGTTCGACCGGTCCGGTCCGCGCACGGTCTACGCGCTCGGACTGCTGCTGATCGGCGGCGCCTTCTCGCTCGCCGCGCTTGCGCAGGCGCTCTGGCAATTCCAGGCCTGCCTCGGCCTCGCCGTCGGGCTGGGCACGGCCTGCCTCGGCAATGTGACGAACTCGCTCTTGCTCGGTCGCTGGTTCGGCCGGCGACTGCCGACCGCGATGGCCATCGTGTTTTCCGCCGCCGGCGCGGGTATCGTCACGCTGTTGCCGCTGTCGCAACTGCTGATCGAGCGGACCGGCTGGCGCGGCGCCTACCACCTGCTCGGCGGCGCCGCACTGGCGCTGCGATCCCGCTGCTGCTGCTGCCGTGGCGCCGGTTCGCCGCCGGCACGCCGCATGGCGCCGCGGAAGGCCGACGACCTCCGCTCGGCACGGCTCGACGCTGCGAGCGCGCATCCGGCATCACGCGTTCTGGGCGATCTTCTCGGTCTTTTTCTTCACCGCGGTGGCATGTTCGCGATCTCCGTGCAGGTCGTGGCCTATCTGGTCGAGGCCGGCTTTCCGCGATGCAGGCAGCGACCGCCTGGGGCTTTAGCGGCATCCTGCCGTGTTCGGCATGCTCGGCATCTCCAGCTCGACGGCCTGATCGGCCGCCGGCCGTCGGTGCTGTTCAGCTATGGCGTGTCGACCGTCGGCATCGTCATGCTGTGGCTGATTAATATTACCCGAACTCCTGGCTGCTGGCCGGTTTCGTCGTCTGCTTCGGCAGCATGATCGGCTCGCGCGGACCGCTGATGTCGCGACCGCGATGAACCTCTTTCGCGGCGCGCAGGTCGGCACGATCTACGGCGCGATCTCGATCGGCAGCGGGCTCGGATCGGCCTCGGCTCCTGGAGCGGCGGCCTGATCCATGACTGGACCCACAGCTACGACGGCTGATCGTGTTCGCGCTGGTCAATGTGTGCTGGCGGCTGATCCCGTTCCTGGTGGTGCCGGCGCTGCGGCGGTAGGAAGCAGTTATGTACACATTGATCGGCATCGGCCTGCTGGTCGCTGTCGCCCTGCTGTCGAAGGGAGAACAGCGCAAATGGGCCTGGCTGCTCGCCGCAGTGGTGATCGTGCTGGTCATCATCGCCGGGCGCATGCGCTGATACTGACTGTGATCGGAGTGGGCAGCAATCTCGCCCGTATAGGAGCGTCAGTTATTCGGCGGAAAGTCGGTCGGGTTGTTCTGCTTGCCGGGACCGAACTCAAAAATCTTGCGGAACACGCCAGGCGCCATCGCCGAGATCGGGTTGATGCGCAGCTGTGGCTGGCCGGGCGTGCCGACCACTTCATAGGTGACGCCGATCAGGCCCTCATTGCTGCCGCCAAGCAGCGGGCCGAAGATCGGAATCTGGCCGAACATGTTGTTCAGCCCATACATCGGCACGAACGTGCCGCTCATGCGCACCTGGTTGCCGGGATAGTCGATAGAGCCCTCGATGGTGGCGCCGATGATCGGCCCCTTCACGACACCGTCGCGGATGGTGAACTGGCCGTTCTGGCGGGTGAATTCGGCGCGCAGCCGCGAGAAGCTGACGCTGCTCTGGGCGCCGCCCGGTCCGCCGGCCGCGGCGCGCTCCAGCGCGGCTTCCCCCTTGACGCTGAAGTCGCGGACATTGAGCAGGCCTTCCTTGGCGCTGGGCTCCGCGGTCGGAGGATCCATCGCCAAGGTGAGCTGGCCGCCGACCACCTTGGAGTAGGTGTCGGCGAAACGCAGCAAGGCGCCGGCGTCATTGGTTTCGACCCAGACCACCTCGCGCCCCTGGGCACGGCCGCGCAGATCCGCGCTCAGCGGCGTATCGCGTCCGAGCTTGCCGGTCAGCGCAAAGCTGCGGATCACGCCATTGCGCCGGGACATCTTGGTGTCGACGCTGCGCACCGCCTCGCCGTTGAATCCGGCCACCGCGCCGAGCTTGATGTCGACGTCGAAATCGATGTGTTTGCTTTTGCTCTTGGGATCGGTCTCCTTGCCGGACATCACTGACCGGAGGAAACCGCGGCCGTCGAACACCTCGCCGCGCATGGTCACTTTCAGCGCGCCATCGCTGCCGCGCTCGGCCTTCAGCGTGCCCTTGTCGCCGTCCGACGGCGAATAGACCGGAAAATTGGCGCTGATCAGGTCGCCGGCCTGATCGATCTCGACCGATCCCTTGATCGAAACGCCGCCACCGTCGACGACGATGTCCTCGAGCCTCGTCGATTGCTGCTTCTGCACCACGTTGAAGACCGCGCGGCTGGCCTTGCCCGACACTTTGACCCAGCCCGGCAGGATGTTGTCGAGCTTCAGCTGGGTCAGATCGGCCTCGATGCCCATGCGGCTGGTATCGCTTCCGATCTTGCCCGACAGTTTCAAGGGAATGGTGCCGCTGACCGCGGGGCCGAGATCGAAGCCGAGCCGCGCGCGGCTGGCATCGTCGAGCGTCGCCTGCAACTTGATGTCCGCATCGCCCTCGTTCGGCTTGCGATAGTCCAGCGAGGCCTGCTGGCCGTTGATCTTGACGTCGCCCCTGACCTGATAGCCGGCATTGTTGGCGCTCACCTTCAGCGAATTGGCTTCGAGCTTCTGGTTCATCACCAGCCTGTCGGCGGAGAAGCCGGTGAGATCGGCCGCGATGGCAAAGGTGGTGTCGGCCTTGCTGAGCGAGCCCTTGACCGGCAGGCCGAGATTGACCACCGCGGAAACCGTGCCCTTGCTCGAATTGGGATCGACCAGGGTGCCGGAAAACTCGCTGAGGCGGTCGGAGGCGAGAATTTCGGCCACCGCCGGCACCGAACCATCGATCCGGAATTTGATCTTCGCCGGCGACGGTTTTGGCGCCATGTCCGGCACCTCGAAGACGAAGTCGGAGATCGTGACCTTGCGGCCGGTCGGCGTATCGGATGCCGCCTGCCCGATGGTGACGGTCGCGGTGCGGCCGGTCACCCGGGCCTTCAAATCGGCGTCGCGCACCAGCGGCATCTCTCGACCGGTCGCAACGTCACGCCGGATGCGACCATGGTAACGGCAAGGCCGTCATCGGGGATCGGCGGCCCGCGCCGCGACAGGTTGCGGACCGGCGAGTTGACGCCAACCTCGATCCGCTGCAGCGCGCCGCGTTCGACCCGCTCGATCACCCATTCGCGTACCTCCGGCACGATCAGGATCGGCCACATCCGCTTCAGGGCCGAAGCCGACATCGGCGTGCCCGCGAAACCCAGCGTCAGGCGCGGCTCGCCGGCGTAGTCCACGCTGCCGGTTCCGGCGATGCCGATCTCGCCATTGCTGATATCGGCCTGGGTCAGCACCACGCGCTTCCTGTCGGTATCGAAGCGCAGGCCGATGGCGATGCGGTTGAAGATCAGCGGTTGCTCGTTGTCCGCTCCCGCCAGCACGATGGTGCCACCGGAAAAGCCCAACTGCCAATCGGCGGTGCTGCCGTTGGGTGGCTCGAGATGGGCCATCAGGGTGACGCGGTTCGAACCGGAAATGATCTTGAACGGCGCCACCAACACCCGCCGTCCGGAATCCCATTCGACGCTGATGTCAGCCGAATCGATCGGCATCGGGTAGTCGGGTGTGTCGCTGTCGATGATGTGCCCGGCGCCCGCAGTGATCTTGCCGCGGAAATAGGTCGGCAGGCCGTCGCGGCCGAGTTCGCCCTTCAGTTCGCCGGACAGCGGCAAGTCGGCGCTGTAGGTGAGATCCTTCAGCCGCAGCGCCAGCAGGATATTGGCGCTAGAGACCTTGTCGGCGCGGATGTCGACCGAGCGCACCCCGTTGGCGGGCGGTCCGACCGTTACGCGTAGCGACCAGGCATGCGCGCCTTCTTCGCCGAGACTCAACGCGACTCCGCCGCCGCTCGGCCGGCGCAGGCTGAGGTTGATATTGTCAAACGTCCATTTGTTGCCGCGCTGCTGGTCGTCGACAATGAGGTTGCCGTTCTTGAGACCGATCTCGTTGAGGTTTTGGCCATCGAGGCCGGTCAGGCTGAGACTGTCGAGCCAATCGAGGCCGGCAAGCAGTCCGCTCTGGGTGTTGTCGGCGGCCGCAGCCGGAGTGCCTGATGGCGCGGGCGCGGCGGTGCCGAGCGGCTGCGTTGTACCTGCAATCTGCCTCGGGAACGTCGGCGCGAGCCCTGCGTCTTTCTTGGAAGCGACGCCGGTGGCGAGCGGCTTGGCCGTCTCTCCGGTGGAAACGGTAACGGTACCGTCAGGCGTGATCCGCACCGCCAGTTCGGCGTCGACGAGATTGAGGCTCTCGGCGCGCAGCCGGCCCAACAACAATGCGGTGCCGGAAAGCTTCACCTCGGCCTTTGGCGCGCTCGCCACGACGGCGCGGTCGCGGTCGCGCACGATGATGTCGCGAATACGCACCGCGATCCGGATCCGGCCGGCCCGCTCGATTTGCGTGCCGCCGACCTCGACGGTGTTGCCGTGACCGATGTTTTCTTCAATCGCCTGCGCCAGCCAGGGCGTGGCCATGTCCAGATTGATCGGCCCGGCGCCAAGCCGCCACCACAGCGTGCCGAAGCAGCCTGCGAAGATGACAGCCAGCACCGCGATCACGACGACGAGACGTTTTACCCAGCGCTCGCCGACCAGCCAGCGCTGGAACCCGCCGAAGCGATCGCCCAGCCGGTGGAAGCCGGAGTTCGAATGCGACAGCAGCCGGCGCGCACGGTAGCGCGCCGCCTCGTCATGGTCCTGGTCCCAATCGGCATCGTCCCACTGCGAGAGCGGGGCGTCGGCACGCGGACTTGACCCCTTGGGCGACGTGTTACCTGCCATTGCCTCTCGGTGTCGGCGCTGATGGTAAGTTTGATCGCCGCCAAGAACGCGCTCGTCCATACTTAACGAACGCTCCCGTGACGGCATCGCTGCCAATCCTCGATTAATACTGTTACTCGTCATCGGGCCCAAGGAGGACTTTCAACGAGCCGACGGAGGTTGCGTCGAATTCCCTGTCACCATACTCCGGGGTCATCCGATTTGCCCAGCCACAGGACCGGCTCCCGCCCCGCTGGACAAGACCTGCGATAGTCCCTTGATTGATCCGCCGAAAGCGACGAAAGGAAGGCGTATGTCCAAGAAAACGCGCAAGAAATCCCCCAAAACCGCCGCCGCGAAGGCAGCCGCGAAGCCGGGGAAACCGGCCAAAACATCCGCCAAGGCGCTTGCCGCGAAAACCGCCAGGAAAGCCGCCAAGAAAGCCTCGAACGCGACCGCCAAAAAAACAGGCAAAGCAACAAGCAAGAAAAAAACGCCACGGCTCCGGCGAAAGCATCCCACAAGGCTCCCTCGAAACCGTTAAGGGAGCCCAGCCCACCCGAATTCGACCCGGCCGGCTGCTCCTGCGCCGAAGGCGCAGGTGATGACGCTACCTGCCATCAAGCCGGCTTCAACCAAGGCTCTGCCGGCAAGAGCCGCCGCCCCGCCTCGGGGTCCGACCGGCATCAGCGAGGGCACCCCTGCGCCGGCCTTCCACCTGCCCCGTGACGGCGGCGGCACGGTATCGCTCGCCGACTTCACGGGCAGGAATCTGGTGCTGTTTTTCTACCCGCGCGCGGACACCCCCGGCTGCACCAAGGAGGCTATCGACTTCACCCGGCTGTCGGGCGCGTTCGCCGAAAGCCAAACCGCCGTGGTGGGCGTATCGGCCGATCCTCAGTACGCCCAGGAAGCGTTTCGCGATAAGTACGAGCTCGCTGTTCCGCTGGTCTCGGACGAGCAGCACGAGATGCTGAAATCGTATGGCGTCTGGGGCGAAAAATCGATGTATGGCAGGACCTTCCTCGGCATTCTTCGCACAACGGTTCTGGTCGGCGTCGATGGCCGGATCGTCAAAATATGGCGCAATGTGAAGGTCGACGGCCATGCCGACGAGGTGCTGGACGCGGTGCGCGCGCTGTAATTTGCCGGTTCCATTCGCTAAAAATTAACCATGAACCGGTCAAATTACCCCCGCGAATTCAGCCGTACGGAGCTCCTTTCCGACCGGCGCGGGAGTGCCGATGTCGTACCGTTCCGGTCATCACGTAGAGTATCCCCAACACCATCCACATGATCACGGCAGGGCTTCCCCCCGCCGCGCGGCCGCAAGCCGCGTGGCGACGGCTCCGCCATCCCATGGCCAGGACGGCTATACGATCGTGCACGCCGGCAAGCAGGTTCGCTTTGGGCCGGTGGCGTTCTGGATCGTGATCGGCACCGTGACCGTGCTCGGCATGTGGTCGGCGGCGACCGCGACCTATTTTGCCTTTCGCGACGATGTGCTCACCCGGTTGATCGCCCGCCATGCCGAGATGCAATACGCCTATGAAGACCGCATCGCCGAACTGCGCGCCAAGGTCGACCGCACCACCAGCCGCCAGTTGCTCGACCAGGAACAGTTCGACCAGAAACTCGACCAGATCATGCGCCGCCAGACCACGCTGGAGTTGCGCGCCACGGCGCTCGGCGCCATGCCTGACGTCGCCGTGACCGGCTCGATCAGGCCGCAGGCGCGAGGCGCTGCTGCCAGCGACGCGGCGGCGGGAACGCCAAAACCGTCGCCGATCAGCGACACCGTGATTTTCGTGGCGCCGCCGGACCGCGAAGCGCGGCTGGAATTGCGGGTGCCCGTGGTTGCCAGGGTGCAGCCGAACCAGTTCGCCAAGGTTCAGGGCGTCGACAACGTGCTGGTTCGCCTGCAGTCCTCGCTCGACAAGGTCGAGGGCCGCCAGATGGCGGCGCTGTCCTCGGTCGAAGAAAGCATGGAATCGCGGATGCGCCGGATGCGCGGCGTCATCACCGATCTCGGCCTCGACATGGCGCAGCTGGAAGCCGCCACCCCGCGCTCCGGCGTCGGCGGTCCCTTCGTGCCCGTCAAGCTGCCGCCCGATGCCGGCGCGTTCGAACGCCAGCTCTACCGCATCAATTCCACCCGCGCCCAGGTCGAGCGCCTGAACCGGACGCTGGCGCTGGTGCCCTATCGCAAGCCTGTGATCGGCGAGGTCGAATTCACCAGCGGTTTTGGCGTCCGCAGCGATCCCTTCCTCGGCCGTCCCGCCATGCATACCGGCCTCGACTTTCGCGCCGCCACCGGCGATCCGGTGCGCGCCACCGCGAACGGCAAGGTGATCTCGTCCGGCTGGATGGGCGGCTACGGCCGCATGGTGGAAATCGATCACGGCAACGGGCTGTCGACTCGCTACGGCCATCTGTCGGAAATCAACGTCAAGGTCGGCGACACCATCAAGATCGGACAGGTAATCGGCGCCGTCGGCTCCACCGGCCGCTCCACCGGCCCGCACCTGCATTACGAAACACAGGATCGACGGCGACGCGGTGGATCCGCAGAAATTTTTGCGCGCCGGCGTCAGGCTGAGCGCCGGTTAGGCGCGCCAAACAGCGACGTCCTAGCCGCTACCAGCGCCAGCAGCAGCGCAGCGGGATTTCCGCTTCGACACGGACATATCAAGGCAGCGGCTCAAAGTCCGTTAAGTGCCAAAACCGGAAGTCAGCGCCCGCTACTCGATCACTTCGTCGGCGAGCGTAAGCAGGTTGGGGGGGACGCTAATCCCGAGTTGCCTGGCAGTCTTGAGATTGACCGCCAGCCAGAACTTGCTGGCCTGCTCGATCGGCAGGTCGCCGGGCTTTGCACCCCGGACTATTTTGGCAGCGTAGACGCCGGCGCGCCGATAGCCATCCAACGCGTCAGTGGAATAGGTCAGGAGCAGGCCGGCCCGCCCCCATTCGGGATAGGCGCCCAAGGTCGGCTTTCCGGCCGCCAGAATGTGCGGCATCACGCGGGACATGTTGCTGGTCAACAACGGATCGCCGGAGATATAGAGCGCGCTGACTCCATCAGACGACGCTTTGGCAAAGACCCGTTCGAGATCATCAGGTGTCTTGATTGCATAATTCTCAAAACGGAAGCCAAGCTGAGTGGAGACTTCTTGCAGCGCTGTTTCCTCCTGATGAGAAAGCACGCCCCGGAGAGCTTGAGGATCCCATACCACTCCAATCATACCAAGTCGTTCGATGTTCGGGACTAGGTCCTTGAAGAACCCGAGCCGCTTCGCGGTGAGGCTCTCTTCGCCACCCACTGCGTTCATCACGTTGCCAGTAGCCGTCCCGCCTGGCCTCCTGTAGCTCTCGGCAAGTCCTACCGCGACGGGATCGACTGCCATAGCGGTGAAGACCAACTGCCTGTCCGGCAGCACGCTGTGCACGACGCCGGCAGCAGTGGCGGCGGCCACAAAGACCTTCGGCAGCAGCGCATCCAGCTCCTGGGCGAGGCGAGGTAGCTGTGAAAAATCGCCATTCGCGAGCCGTGTCTCAAGGACATAGTCGCGGCCTTCGACCAGCCCTTCGTCCTTCAGGCCGCCGCGTACTGCCACCATCCTTGGCTTGAGGAGCCCCTCAGTGCCAGGAAATAACACGGCCACCAGCGGCAGCTTCATGTCTTTTTGAGCCCACGCCCGCATCGGCCATGTGATGACCGCGCTGCCCGAAGCTTGTAAAAACGCGCGTCGCCTCATCTTCTTGCCTCAGCGTTTTGTTCGGTCCGACCACGATCAAACCACGAGGACTATCGGCCTGCCAGTACTCTTTCGCCAAGAAGCCTTATCCGGAGATGTCTGAGATGGGTCAAAAGGCGACATTTACCGTGGATCGGACTACGTCAGCTTTGCCCCCAAGAACGGACATCCGCACCGCCCGTCGATTGTATCATAGAGGGTCATGGTCGCGGGTAGCCCAGGCATTGCAGGCGAGCATTCGCTGGTGGGTATTCTCGACGGCGAGCATCATGGCGTCGCGTCGCCGGTGGAGCCGGAAATTGCCGGATAACGAGACGATCGATTAGCGGCATTGTTGCGCGCCGCCATTTATGATTGATGCGTGGGAGCAACGAACTATTCCCTCAAGGCCCGCGCATTGAAACCACCCCGACGAATTGGCCCGCGACATCCCAAACTCGGCGTGGCCGGATTTCGCGCCGTGCGATGGCTGAGTGCGCGGCTGTTTTCGTCTGCGGGTTTTCACCAGCTCGGTTCGGCGTTCGCCGACGCGCGGACCGCGCATGTCCGCGCAAAGCTTGGCCGCGGCGAGACGGTGTATCTCGCGGGCCTCGGCCCGCCCGGTACGCACAATTCGGGCGTGGCGCTGGTCGAGGTAACGCAGACCGGCGGACCGCGCCTGCTCGTCAACAACGAGGAAGAACGCTTTTCCGGCAACAAGCACACCACCGAATATCCGCGCCAGTCGATCGACGCTGCGGTCGCGACACTGCGCGGCCTCGGCCGCGACATCGGCGATATCGACGCCTGGCTGACCAGTTGGGATTATCCGACATTAATGGGCACCATGGCCCGCTCGGTGCTGGAGGAAATCCCGCAGAGTCTAAAACTGCTGCGCACCACCGAGGCCGCCGGCTTCGATGGCCGCCGGCTCGACCAGATGACCCGCACGCCAAAGATCCTCGCAAGACAGCTTGGTCTTGCCGAGCGCGTGCCGCTGATCTGCCTGCCGCATCATGACAACCACGCCTGGTTCTCGTTTGCGGCCTCGCCGTTCGCCGATGACGGCGAAGCGGTGGCGATCGCGGTGCTCGACGGCACCGGCGACAAGGGATCGATCTCGCTCTATGTCACTGAGAACGGCACGATGCGGCAGCTCAGCTGCAACGACAGCATGTTCGACTCGCTCGGCGCCTTCTACAGCGTGATCTCGTCGACCCAGGGCGGCTGGACCTGGCTCTCCAGCGAGGGCCGCTATATGGGCGCTGCCGCCTGGGGCGACATGAATCGCGTGACCAATCCCTACTACGCGCGGCTGCGAGAGGTGCTGGAGTTCGGCGCAGCCGGCGAAGTCAGGATCGACCGCGCCTATGCCAACTGGTACTGCGACCCGTTCGATCATCCCTACAAGCAGGCGCTGATCGACATTCTTGGGCCGCCTTTAAAACCCGACCAGCTCTGGAACCCCGACGCGGTGCTGCGCGTCGAGGACATCCAGCACCGGCCCGACACCCAGGACCGCCTCGACAAGGCTGCCGCCACGCAGCTGGTGTTCGAGGACGCCAAGATCCATGTCGTCGATCATCTGCTGCGCCTGACCGGCGCGCACCGGCTGGTGCTGACCGGCGGCGTGGCGCTGAACGCGGTCGGCAACATGCGGCTGCTGGAGCATTTTGACGAAGCGTGGTTCGCGAACAACCAGCAGCGCAAGGCAAGCCTGCATCTGTGGGTGCCGCCGACGCCGGGCGACCCCGGTGTGACCATCGGCGCCGCCTGGCTGTTCGCGCATCTGTCGGGCGCGCCGCGGGGCGCGGCGATGACGCATGCCTTCTATTGCGGGTCGCCGCCGTCGCATCACGCCATCGCCACCGCGGTGCAGGCGGCCGACATCGCCTCGCAGCCAATCGGCAACATCTCCTCGCCGGCGGGCCGCGACGCCGTCGCCGACCTGATGGCCTTCATGGTCGCCCAGCATGGCATCATCGCGCTGTACCAGGGTGCGGCCGAAACCGGGCCGCGCGCGCTCGGCCATCGCTCGATCTTTGCAAATCCCTGCGACCCGCAAGCACGCGAGCGGCTCAATGAACGGGTAAAATACCGCGAGGCGATCCGGCCGCTGGCGCCGATGGCGACGCTGGAAGCGGCACAGGAATTTTTCGAATTGCACGAAGGCGCATCGGACGCCGGTTACAACGCCTACAATTACATGGTGCTGACCGCACATGCGAAACCGCGGGCTCGCGAAAAAATTCCCGCCGTGATCCATGCCGACGGCACCGGGCGAATCCAGATCGTGCGCGCGGAAGATGATCCCCTCACCCACGCCTATCTGAAGGCGCTCGGCCGCCGCATCGGCGTCGAGATCTCGGTCAACACCTCGTTCAACGTGGCAGGCCCGATCGCGCAGACGCCGCAACAGGCGATCGACACGCTGCGCCGCTCGAAGGGTCTGGACGCCGTGCTGCTGGTCGCCGAAGACGGCGCGGTCACCGCGGCGTGGCATGGCGGCGAGCGCGACAGCGGAAGGTTTACCGGCTGGCTTTCGGAGTGGAAGCAGCATCGCGGATGAGATCGAGCAGCCGCCCGTCGATCACCAACAGCGCACTGCCGACCACCAGCGCACCGATGATCTCGCCCGGCGAGATGCTTTCGCCGAGCACGAGATGACCGAGCAGGATCGCGGTGACGGGGATCAGCAGCGTCACCAGCATGACATTGGTCGAGCCGGAACGCCGTAAAATCTGGAAGAACACGATATAGGCGAGCGCAGTCGACAGCGCGGCGAGGCCGAGCAGCGCCAGCCACGTAGCTATTCCCGGCATCGGCAATTGCCAGGGACGCTCCAACACGCCGACGATCACGGTCATCATCAGGCTCGACGCCAGCAGCTGAAACGTCGCGGTCGCCAGCGGCGGCGAATCCGACAGGCGTCGTTGCGCATACAGCGCCGACAACGCGTAGGCGAAGGCGCCGGCAAGGCAGAGCAGGATGCCAAAACCCTCGACGCTCGCAAACTCAAGGTACCGTCCGTGCAGGATGGCCAAGCCGATCAGCCCGATCACGACACCGGCAAGGCGCCGGGCGGAAAGCCGTTCGTCGCCGACGGCGGCCATCACCAGCACGGTGAACACCGGCGTGGTCGCGTTGAGGATCGACGCCAGCCCGCTGGAGATGAACGTCTGTCCGGTCACGATCAGGGAGAATGGCAGGACGTTGTTGAGCGCCGCGATGGCGAAGAATGGCCGCCAGCCCGCAACCCCCTTCGGGAAAGCGATGCGATCGACAAGCAGCAACGGCAGCAGCAGGATCGCCGCGAGCGCTACCCGCAACAGCACGACCGTCAGCGGCGGCAATTCGCGGATCGCCACACCGACGAAAAAGAACGAGCCGCCCCACAGCACCGACAACAGCGCCAGCAGCGACCAGTCCCTGATGTGGATGCGCTGGTCGGTTGACGTCATGGCGGTTGGTGGCCCGCGGGATCGGGCCCATCGTCTAGCCCGAAAGCCGGCGCCTCGACCACCCGATTCCCGCCATCCCGCGGTACCTCGCGCGCGACAGCAGCTATCTCACCGGTTGACCCGGTGAGACGATGCTGGCGCGGCTGGCTCGATGCCGGGCCCTAGGGCTTGCGCAAACACAGGCCGATGGCCGGTGGCGTCGCGCATTTCGCGCCGTCCGCCGCGCCGCCGCCGGCGCAGAACACCGACACCAGCGTCTCGTTCGCCTCGCAACTCACCGCGCCGTCCGCCTGCACCGACCTCAGACCAGCCGCATCACCCTTGTCGCCATTGGCACCGGCCTCGCCCTTGGCACCAGCCTCGCCCTTGGCACCAGCCTCGCCCTTGGCGCCAGCCTCACCCTTGGCGCCAGCCTCACCCTTGTCGCCCTTCTCACCCTTGGCGCCGGCTTCACCCTTGGCACCGGCCTCACCCTTGGCGCCGGCCTCGCCCTTGTCGCCCTTCTCACCCTTGGCGCCGGGCGCTCCCTGAGGTCCCTGCGCGCCCTGTGCCCCCTGCGCGCCTTGCGCTCCTTGCGCGCCCTGCGCGCCCGGCGGCCCCTGCTCGCCTTTCGGTCCGGGATCGCGGCCGCAGGCGGCGAGTGAAAGTGCAATTCCAACAAGAAGGACGTGAGAAATTTTCATGGCGACCCCCCGTGACGTTTGAATGGGCTGCATTAGCACAGCCCCATTACAAGGCCGCGAAACGCCGGGGGTTTCAATAGGATTAAAGCCGAAGGTTGAATTTGTGCGATGCGATCAATTCGCTTTCGGCCGCGACACGATCTCGATCATCCTGCCTTCGTCATCGTCGGGCCCGTGCGCCTTGGCGCGGTCATAGGCGGCGACTGCGGCGCGCCCCATGACCGGAGCGTCGGCGAGCAGGCTCTCTGCCAGCGCCACCGCATAGGCCGCATCCTTGTGACGCAGCGCTGCCGTAAAAGTCGCGCCGGAAAAATTCCGCGCCACCATCCGCCTGGAGTGGCGGATCACCTGCGGGCTGGCGGCGACGCCGGTCTCGACCGTTTCCAGCACCAGCTTCATGTCGAGGCCGGCCTGCTCGGCGATCGCAAGACCCTCGGCGATCCCGGCGATCTGGATCGCGCCCATCAGATTGTTGATCAGTTTGTAGACGGTGCCGGTGCCGACCGCACCGAAATGCCGGATGGTCTGGGATAGTGGCACCAGAAAGGGCCGCGCCCGCTCGAGATCGGCCGCATCGGCGCCGACCAGCAGCGTCAGCTTTCCGCTGGCCGCGGCATCGGGCAGACCGGTGACGGGGCTGTCGATGTAGACGATGCCGCGTTCGCGAAGCACCCGCGCCATGTCGAGCGCGTGGCGCCAGGAAACGGTGGAGCATTCGATCGCCAGCGTGCCGGCCTTCATGGTCGCGGCGGCGCCGTCCTTGGTCAGCCACACCGCACGCGAGGCCTCGTCGTCGGCGACCATCGTCACCACGGCGTCAGCGTCGATCGCGGCATCTTCCGGCGAGGTCGCCCAGCGCGCGCCGCGCGCGATCAGGTCCTCTGCTTTGGCCCTGCTGCGATTCCACACCGCGACCGAAAAGCCCGCGTCGAGATAGCGGCCGGCCATGCCATGGCCCATGCGGCCGAGCCCGATGAAGGCGACTTTTGTCATGGCCTAATCCACATCCTCGACCGCACCGGGCGTGGTACCGAACGCGCGCTGCGCCAGCGTTGCCGCCATGAATTCATCGAGGTCGCCGTCGAGCACGCCCGAGGTGTCGGAGGTCTGCACGCCCGTGCGCAAATCCTTCACCATCTGATAGGGCTGCAGCACGTAGGAGCGGATCTGGTGGCCCCATCCGATATCGGTCTTGGCGGCCTGGTCGGCGGCGGCCTGCTCCTCGCGCTTCTTCAGTTCGATTTCATAAAGGCGCGCGCGCAGCATGTCCCAGGCCTGCGCGCGGTTCTTGTGCTGGGAGCGGCCAGCCTGGCAAACCACCGCAACCCCGGTCGGAATGTGCGTCAGCCGGACGGCGGATTCCGTCTTGTTGACGTGCTGGCCGCCGGCGCCGCCCGATCGCATGGTGTCGGTGCGGACATCGGACTCGGCGATGTCGATCTTGATCGAGTTGTCGACCACCGGAAACACCGCTACGGAAGAAAACGAGGTGTGCCGCCTTGCATTGGAATCGAACGGCGAGATCCGCACCAGCCGGTGCACACCGCCTTCGGTCTTCAGCCAGCCATAGGCGTTGTGGCCCGAGATCTGGATGGTGGCGGATTTGATGCCGGCTTCTTCGCCCTGCGTCTCTTCCAGATATTCGATCTTGAAGCCGTGCTTTTCGGCCCAGCGCGTGTACATGCGCAGCAGCATCGCGGCCCAGTCCTGGCTCTCGGTGCCGCCGGCGCCGGCATGGACTTCGAGATAGGAATCGAAGCGGTCGGCCTCGCCGGCGAGCAGCGCTTCCAACTCGCGGCGCGCGACCTCCTTCTTCAGGCCCTTCAGCGCGGCCTCGGCTTCCGCCACCACGCCCTCATCGTTCTCGGCCTCGCCGAGTTCGATCATGCCGACATTGTCCTCGAGGTCGCGCTCGACCTTGCCAATGCCCTGCAGCGCATCCTCCAGCGAGGTGCGCTCCTGCATCAGCTTCTGGGCCTTCTGGGGATCGTTCCAGAGATTGGGGTCTTCAGCGAGCTTGTTCAGCTCGGCCAGGCGCGCCGTGGATGCATCGACGTCAAAGATGCCTCCTCAGCAGCCCGACAGACTGCTTGATCTCTTCAACGAGGCGTTCGACTTCAGCGCGCATGGCATCTCTGATCTGCGGGAGTACCCGCTATGGGCAGTGCTGTCGGGGGATGTAGCGGCACCGGCCGCAAAGTGCAAATCTGCTACCAAAGCCCGCCGGTTCCAGGGCGCATGATGGAGCCTGCGTCAGGCGGCGCGAACAACGGGCGACCGCCGTCGGCGTCGGCGACCCCGATCACGCTGTAATTATCCGGCGGCGCGGTGCCGGGCTTGAAGGCTTCCGTGATGGTTCTGCCTTCGCCGGGGCCTGCCCGCATGCCGGTCCTGGCATCGACGCGGACCAGCTTGATGCCGGCAGGCACCTTGAACGGAATTGCCGGCTTGTCGGCGAGCGCCAGCTTGAAGAACTCCTTGACGATCGGCGCGGCGAGATGACCGCCGGTAGCGCCCTTGCCGAGATTGCGCGGCTTGTCGTAACCGACATAGACGCCAACCGTGAGGTCCGGCGAGAAGCCGATGAACCAGGCGTCCTTTTCGTCGTTGGTGGTTCCGGTCTTGCCGGCAATCGGCTTGCCGACTTCCTTCAGGACCGTCGCGGTACCGGCCTGCACGACGCCTTCCATCATGGAGGTGATCTGATAGGCGGTCATGGCGTCGAGCACCTGCTCGCGGCGGTCGACCAGTTGCGGCTCGGGCTGGTTTTTCCAGCCGCCGGGCGCGTCGCAGCCGCGGCATTCGCGGGCGTCGTGCTTGAAGATAGTGCGGCCATAGCGGTCCTGGATCCGGTCGATCAGCGTCGACTTCACCCTGCGGCCGCCATTGGCGAACATCGAATAGGCCGTGACCATCCGCATCACGGTGGTTTCGCCGGCGCCCAGCGCATAGGACAGATAGTTCGGCAATTCGTCATAGACGCCGAACCGCTTGGAGTACTCGCCGATCAGCGGCATGCCGACGTCCTGCGCCAGCCGCACCGTCACGGTGTTCAGCGATTTCTGCAGCGCATTGCGCAGCGTCTGCGGCCCGTAATATTTGCCGGTCGAATAGTTTTCCGGGCGCCAGACGCCGGCGCCCTGCCCCTGGTCGATTTCGATGGGCGCGTCGACCACCACCGTCGAGGGCGTATAGCCATTGTCCATCGCCGCCGAATAGACCAGCGGCTTGAAGGATGAACCGGGCTGCCGGTAGGCCTGCGTCGCGCGGTTGAACTGGCTCTGGTCGAACGAAAAACCGCCGACCATCGCCAGCACGCGACCGGTCCAGGGATCCATCGCCACCATGGCGCCGGAGACTTCCGGCAGCTGGCGCAGCCGGTACTGGCCCTCGACCACAGTGCCGTCCTTGGCGAACAGGGGATCGGCATAGATGACGTCGCCGGCCTGCAGCACCTGGGTCACATTGGTCGGGGTCTTGAAGCGGGTCGGCCCGGAAGCGGCCTTGGCCCATTTCACGCCGTCGAGCGTGATGATCCCGGTTTGCCGTTCCTTTGAAACCGCGCCGCCGAGTTCGCGCCCCGGCTGAAAACCGATCCGGGCCGACTGGTCGCTGGTCTCCAGCACCACCGCCATCCGCCACGGCGAGATGTCCGACAGCGATTTGACATCGGCGAGCTTGACGCCCCAGTCACCGGAAATATCGAGCTTGCTGAGGGCGCCGCGATAGCCGGTCGCTTCATCGAAGTTCACGAGGCCCGCGGTCATGGTCTTGCGCGCCATCACCTGCATCTTCGGATCGAGCGTGGTGCGCACCGACAGGCCGCCTTCATAGAGTTTCTTTTCGCCGTAGCGCTCGAACACGTCGCGGCGGACTTCCTCGGCGAAATATTCGCCGGCGAAGATGTGCGCAGCATTGCTGCGGCTGGTCACGATCAGGGCATCCTTGCGGGCCTTGTCGGCATCGGCCTGCTTGATCCAGCCGTTTTCCAGCATCCGGTCGACCACGTAATTGCGGCGCTCGACGGCGCGCTCGCGGTTGCGCACCGGATGCAGGGCTCCGGGCGCCTTCGGCATCGCGGCAAGATAGGCCGCTTCCGCAACCGTGAGTTCGTTCACCGACTTGTCGAAATAGACCAGCGATGCGGCGGCGACGCCGTAGGCGCCGAGGCCGAGATAGATTTCGTTGAGATAGAGTTCGAGGATCTTGTCCTTGGAATAAGTCCGCTCGATCCGCATCGCCAGCAAGGCTTCCTTGATCTTGCGGGTGAACGACACCTCGTTGGTCAAAAGGAAGTTCTTGGCGACCTGCTGGGTGATGGTGGAGGCGCCCTGCGGGCGCCTGTTGGAGCCGTAATTCTGCGCATACACCACGGCGGCGCGGGCCATGCCCTGAAAATCGATGCCGCCATGCTCGTAGAAATTCTTGTCCTCGGCGGCCAGGAACGCGTTGATGACCAGCTTCGGCACCGCCTGGATCGGCAGATACAGCCGGCGTTCCTTGGAATATTCGCCGAGCAGCGCGCCATCGGACGCGTGAACCCGCGTCATCACCGGCGGCTCATAATCCTGCAGCTGCGAATAGTCGGGCAAGTCCTTGGAATAATGCCAGATCAGCCCGGCGGCAGCGGCGACGCCGACCAGGAATACGACGGTCCCGGCCGCGAACAGGAAACCCAAAAACCGCACCAGCAAGCGCATTGTCGAACTTCCGTTCCAGCCTGTGCGCCGCAAAAACCGGCGCTTTCCTCAGCAAAAAGCCCGCACTGCGATCAACTGTTTCGCGCAGGCGGACGATCCGTTGGCAGCACGTGGATTTCGACCGATTCCGGCATCCCCGCACTGGTTTTTATACTGCTTGTGCTGTGGCCAAACTAGGGCTGCCCGCACCTGCCGGCTGCCTTTTCAGTTTCCAGGTCCTGCCGTCGCCAGCCGCTTGGCGAAGAACGCATCGATCGCCAGCGCCATCGACCCGACGGTCCGGTTACGCCAGTTCTCCGAAACCAGATGCTCGAGGTCGCCCTTGTTGGAGACGTATCCGAGTTCGATCAGCACCGACGGCACGTCGGGCGCCTTCAGGACCTTGAACCCGGCCGATTTCAGGGGGTGCTTGTGCATCCGGACCGTCGATTTCATCTCGCCCATCAGAAGGCGGGCGAACCGGTTTGAAAAGGTTCGGGTTTCGCGCTGCGCAAGGTCGATCAGAATGTCGGCAACCTCGACCGGTTCCTCGGTCAGATTGACGCCGCCGATGGCGTCGGCCTTGTTTTCCGCTTCCGCCAGCCGCTCCGCCTCGGCGTCGGAGGCCTTGTCGGACAGCGTGTAGATGGTCGCTCCATGGGCATCGCCCTCGCGGCGCGGCAGCGCATCGGCATGGATGGATACGAACAATGACGCCGATTGGGCGCGCGCGACTTTCACCCGGTCCAGGAGTGGGATGAAGGTATCGTCGGTACGGGTCATGACGACGCGATATTTGCCACTCTTCTCAATACGATCACGCAGCGCCAGGCTAAATTGCAGCACCAGCTCCTTTTCCATGGCGCCGCTGGCCTGGGTGCCATTGTCGATCCCGCCATGGCCGGGATCGATCACGATCACCGGGCGCAGATCCGCCGGATGGGGCAGGCTTCGGCGGCGTGGCGGCGGCTTCGGCCGGCACAGCGGCGTTGGCATCGGCAATCGCGGGCCGCAGTTCGGGACGGTTTTCCGCCGCGAGCGACTGGACGAAGGTGGTGCGGTCGACTTGCTCGAGCTCGAGCACCAGCCGTGGCGGCTGGCCGTTGGCGGCTTCGAGCACGTAGGATTTTGCAATTTTGGCCGGGCCGGTGAGATCGAACACGATCCGGGAGCCGCCCGGCATCACCAGTCCGTAACGGAACGCCTTGATCAGGCCGCGACCGGTGCCGGCGCCGGGCCCGAGCTTGAAACTGACCTGGGGGATGTCGACGATGACCCGGTACGGATCGGCCAGCGCAAAGGCGCGAAACGAGATGGTCCTGTCGAGGTCGAGGACGAATTGGGTTTGCTTGGCATCGCCCGCCAGCCGGACGTCAGAGGCGATCGGAAGGGTCGAGGCCGCGACCGGGCCTCTTGGCTGGCCTTCTTCCGCAAAAGCCGACGTCAGGCCCGAATATGCCATTGCTGCGGCGCACAACAGCCCGCATCCCAGCAAAACTGCATGATTTGCGCGGCTCGCCAATGATTCGGTGCCTCCGAGCTGCCCTCTTACCGCAATAAGACCTCAGGATTAACGGGACCTTAAGGCTTCGGTTGCGAATAAATCCGGGTGTTGCCGGGCTGCGACGCTGGGCTTTACTTCCCTTGCACGTAGCCCCCAATCCACGTATGTACAGGACGCTGACGGCTAAAACTCCCGATTGTGTCGCGTTCAGTCTCCCGGTGCAGCGCCGGAACCTTCTGACTTCAGGAGATTCCAGCGTCTTTCCGATCCCTCCCTGGTCCAGCGCAGTGCGCGGCTCAAACGGAGGGCGGTTTCGAGCCCGAGCGGCGTCGGTCCCAGGTTACCATCTTGTTCCAGGGGCGGCTTCAGACACGGCATAACCGATTATTCGGACCCTCGCGGTCCCGATATGCGATGGCCGGCGAGCGCTCAGGCGCCGCGCCGGGTCTTCAGCAAAAAGACAAAGGCGGCCTCTTGCCGCCAACGTGTTCAGACGGGCCGACGCTTGATGCGCCAGACTGTGTTGCCGACCAAGATCCACGGAAAGACCGCGACGGCGCGGAGCGAAAGCTCGGCACGCCGCCTTGTTCCGTTGCGATCCCGTTCGGCGTGGCGCCCCGGGTTGCGTTTTGGCCTTCCCCTCACCCCCGAATCAGGTGGACCGTCGCGTCACCCGGCGGCGCGATACGCGCTCACGGGAACACGCGCCCGCCGCCGTCATGAGTTGCAAAATGCCCAACAAAATGTTGATCGATGCTACCCACCCGGAAGAGACCCGGGTGGTCGTGGTCCGCGGCAATCGCGTCGAGGAATTTGATTTCGAAACTGCCCAGCGCAAGCAGCTGCGCGGCAACATCTACCTCGCCAAGGTCACGCGCGTTGAACCGTCGCTGCAGGCGGCCTTCATCGAATATGGCGGCAACCGCCACGGCTTCCTCGCTTTCAGCGAAATCCATCCCGACTATTACCAAATTCCGGTCGCCGACCGGCAGGCCCTGATCGAGGCCGACGAGCGTGCCCACCGCGAGGCGGAAGAGGAATTCGAGAACCGTTCCAGCCACCGCGGCCGCCGCCCACGCCACCGCAACCAGCGCCGCCGCGGCAGTGGCGAGCGGGTGCAGAGCGAGGTGGTCGACAATGCCAGCCCCGATTTGATGCAGGTCGCCCCGCCGCAGCAGGACGGGGAACATCCGGAACATTTGCACGCCGAAGGCGGGCATGACCACGCGCACGACGCCGGACATCACCACGCCGATGCCGGGCATCATGACCATGACGATCATGAACATTCGCACGAACACAGCCATGATCCCGACCATGGGCAGCGACCATGACCACGGCCATGCGCAGGCGGACCACGACCATGCCAGCGATAAGGGCACCGAAACCGATGCCAGCGAGACGCTGGCGGCGGTGACGCTGCCCGACACGGCGGCCGTCGAGGCCGCCGCGGCAGTTCCCACCGATTCGGCCGAGGCCAGCGAACCCCACACCTATGAAGACCATGCGCATGACGAGCGCATCCACGCCGAACACGCGGAAGAAAACGCCGCCCATGCCGAAGACGCGCCGCATGCCGAACATGCCGGTGAGGAACATGCCGCTGCGCCCGACGCGGAACACGCCGCCGCCCCGCTTGGCGACGAGCAGGAAGACGACGATGAAGATGACGACGTCGAAGAGGAAGTCGTGGAATCCGTCGGCGGCGACGATGTGCTGGAAGAAGTGCCGGAGCGCACTTTCCGTCCGCGCCGGCAGTACAAGATACAGGAAGTCATCAAGCGCCGGCAGGTGATGCTGGTGCAGGTCGTCAAGGAGGAACGCGGCAACAAGGGTGCCGCGCTGACCACCTATCTGTCGCTGGCCGGCCGCTATGCCGTGCTGATGCCCAACACCGCGCGCGGCGGCGGCATCAGCCGCAAGATCACGTCGGCGCAGGATCGCTCGCGCCTGAAGGAAGTGGTGCAGGATCTCGACGTGCCCGAGGGCATGGGCATCATCCTGCGCACCGCGGGCGCCTCGCGCACCAAGCCGGAGATCAAGCGCGACTTCGAATACCTGATCCGGATGTGGGAAACCGTCCGCGACATGACGCTGAAGTCGCAGGCCCCGACCCTCGTCTACGAGGAGGGATCGCTGATCAAGCGTTCGCTGCGCGACCTCTACAACAAGGAAATCGACGAAATCCAGGTCGCCGGCACGGCCGGCTATGACGAAGCCCGCGACTTCATGAAGATGCTGATGCCCTCGAACGTGCGGGCGGTGAAGCAGTATCGCGACGGCCAGCCGCTGTTCTCGCGGATGGGGGTGGAGAGCCAGCTCGACGCGATGTTCTCCCCGACCGTGCAGTTGCGTTCCGGCGGCTACATCGTGATCAACCAGACCGAAGCCCTGGTGTCGATCGACGTCAATTCCGGCCGCTCCACGCGCGAG
This sequence comes from uncultured Alphaproteobacteria bacterium, assembly GCA_963706975.1. Taxonomy (GTDB): domain Bacteria; phylum Pseudomonadota; class Alphaproteobacteria; order Rhizobiales; family Xanthobacteraceae; genus Bradyrhizobium. The sequence continues at coordinate 24,490 of CAVPOL010000039.1, read as the reverse complement.
CATCACATCGAGGATACCGCGCTCAAGACCAACCTCGAAGCGGCGGAGGAAGTCGCGCGGCAACTGCGCTTGCGCGACCTCGCCGGCCTGATCGTGATCGACTTCATCGACATGGACGAGAAGCGCAACAACCGGTCGGTCGAGCGCAAGTTGAGCGATTGCCTGCGCCAGGACCGCGCCCGGATCCAGGTCGGACGGATATCGCATTTCGGCCTGCTGGAAATGTCGCGCCAGCGCATCCGCGCCAGTGTGCTCGAAAGCTCGACCGAGCCCTGCCCGCAATGCGGCGGCAGCGGCCATGTCCGCTCCGTCTCGTCGGTGGCCCTGCAGCTGCTGCGTGGGCTCGAGGAAATCCTGATGAAGGGCGCCACCCACAATCTGGTGGTGCGGACCCGGACCGACGTCGCGCTCTATGTGCTCAATCACAAGCGCGGCCATCTGCGCGACCTCGAAAACTCCTTCAAGGTGACGCTGGCCGTGATCGCCGACGCCACCGTCAGCGCCCAGCAGTCGTTCGTCATCGACCGCGGCGAGCAGGTGCATACGTTGGAAGCGGCCAAGGCGCTGTTGGCGGCGCAGGTTGCCGCCTTCCCGTCCCAGGTCGAGGAAGCCTATGACGAGGAAGAGGCGTTCGACGTCGAAGTCGAATCGGAAGTGGAAACCGACGAGACCGAAGGGCTGACCGAGGAATTCCGCCGGCGCCGAAGAAGCCGGCGGCGAAACCGATGGCGAGGGTCACAAGCGCAAGCGGCGGCGGCGGCGGCGTGGCCGTCCCGGCGAGCCGCGCGAAGGCGGCCCCGCACGCGACAGCAATGACGCGCCGCGGCTTGCGCCGGATCAGGTCGCCGTCGCCGGCATTGCCGATGAGGGCGATCGAGACGACGAATCCGAGGAACAGCCCGGCGTGGCCCGCGCCGACCAGGGACCCAATGGCGAGCGGCGTCCCCGCCGTCGCGGACGACGCGGCGGGCGCCGCCGGCGCGGCGGTCCGGAAGATGGGCTGGTCGGATCGATCGCCGACGAACTGGGGCCGCGGTCGGCGCCCGAAGTAACCAGCGCGGTGGCCGATTTCGACGGCTATTCCGCCGAGCCGTTGCCGGCGGTGGCGTACCAATCGGCGCCGGAGCACCAACCCGCGCCCGAGCACCAGGTGGTGCCGGAGCATCAAGCCGAGCCGGAGCATCAACCCGAGCCGACAGCACACCAGCCCGAGCCGGTGGCAGCGGCCGAACCGCAATATTCGGAGCGTCATCCGCCCGAGCCGACGCCGATTTCGGCTCCCGAGGAGACCGCCCAGGAATCGAACGCGCCGCCGCGCGCCGGCGTTCGACCGTGCGCGAGAAGGTCAGCTTCCTGGTCAACACCCAGCCGGCCGCACCGGCGCCCGTCGTTCACAGCCCGCCTGAGCCGCCGGTATCTGCCCCGGCCCAGACCGCCGCCGAGACGACGACGGACACGACCACCGACACCCAGCCGCGCAAGGCCGGCTGGTGGTCGCGGCGTTTCGGCAGCGGCGAGTAGGCGATAGCGATTTTGAGACGGAGAAACCGCCCGGCAAAACCGGGCGGTTTTTTAGTTCTCGCATTCCGGAGCGCGTTGGCGCGAACCTCAGATGTGCAATTGCACATCGGGGAATCTCGTTCAGCGCCTAGACTAGCCGAGCCACGTCGCGATGCGCGCGACCGCCTCGCGCATTTCGTCGGCCGAGCGCGCGTAGGAAAAGCGGATGAACTGGCGGCCGTGAAGCGGATCGAAATCGACGCCGGGGGTGGCCGCGACGCGGGCCCGTTCCAGCATCTCGCCGGCAAAGGCAAAACTGTCGGAGGTGAATTTCGACACATCGGCATAGAGATAGAACGCGCCGTCGGCGGGCAGGAAGCTGTCGAGGCCGGCCTTCGGCAGGCCCTCGATCAGGATACGCCGATTCTCCTCGTAGCCGTGCTTGATCGCTTCCATCTCGGCGCCGCCCTCGAAGGCGGCCTCGGCCGCGATCTGCGACAGCGTCGGCACCGAGATCGAGAGGTTTTGCTGCAATCGCTCGATCGGCCGCACCAGCGGTTCCGGCACCACCATCCAGCCGACCCGCCAGCCGGTCATGCAGAAATATTTCGAGAACGAATTGATCACCAGCGCATCCGGCGACAGTTCCGCCGCGGTGACGGCGGGAAACGCATAATCGAGGCCGTGATAGATTTCGTCGGAGATGAAACGGATGCCGGCGCCTTGCGCCGCCGCCATCACGCCGGTCAACGCCTCGCGCGACATCATGGTGCCGGTCGGATTGGCCGGGCTTGCGACCAGCACGCCCTTCAGCGGCGTCTTGCGATGCGCAGCCAGCAGCGCCTCGCCGGTCAGCGCATGGCGGTTGACGCTGGAGGTCTCGATCAGCACCGGCTCGCAGCCGAGCGCGGTGAGGATGTGACGGTAGGGCGGATAACCGGGCACCGTCACCGCAACGCGGTCGCCGGGCTCGAACAGCGCGAGAAATCCGAGAATGAACCCGCCCGACGATCCCGTGGTGATCACGATCCGCTCGGCATCCACCGCGCAGCCATAGGTCTCGCGATAATGCCTGGCGATCCGCGCGCGCAGCGAGGGAATGCCGAGCGCGGAGGTATAATCGATCCGCCCGAGATCGAGCGCGGCACGCGCAGCCGCGATCGCAGGCTTCGGCGCCGAGGCCGCCGGCTGTCCGACCTCCATGTGGATGACATGGCCGCCGGCCGCCTCGATTCGGGCCGCCGCCGCCATCACGTCCATCACCATGAAGGGCGGAACATCGCTTCGCCCCGATGCCGTCAGCAGGCCGCTGGCACGGTCTCTCAATGTCGCATCAAGCATCGAACTCTGCTATCTGACCGGGTGCCCCAGACTAGCCGCATTCAGCGGCTTGGTAGGGCATAACCCGTATCCGGCCCGCCGCCAATCCCGAAGTCCGCCATGTTGTTCCGGTCTGCCCCGTGCAGGAAAATGTCGAAGCTGACCGCCATCATTACGGCGGTCGCGTTGACTGTTACACCGATGGCGGCGTCGGCGCAGCAACGCGGCATGCCGGTGCTCCGCGATACCGAGACCGAGCAATTGCTGCGCGAATACACCCGTCCGATCCTGCGCGCGGCGGGCCTCGAAAAGCAGAACATCCAGATGGTCATCATCAACGAAAGCGGCTTCAACGCCTTCGTCGCCGACGGCCGCCGCATCTTTGTCAACCACGGCGCGATGATGCAGTCGGAAACCCCGAACCAGATCATCGGGGTGCTGGCGCACGAAACCGGCCATCTCGCCGGCGGCCATCTGTCGAAGCTTCGCGAACAGCTGGCGGCGGCGCAGACCCAGATGATCATCGCCATGCTGCTCGGCGCCGGCGCGCTGGTGGCAGGCGCCAGGGGCGGCGGTTCCAACAGCGGCCTGGCCAATGCCGGGGCCGCGGCGATCTCGGCGCCGCAGGAAATGATCCGCCGCACCCTGCTCTCTTACGTCCGCCAGCAGGAAGAAAACGCCGACCGCGCCGGCGTCAAGTTCCTGACCGCCACCGGCCAGTCCGCCAAGGGCATGTACGAGACCTTCAGGCGCTTCACCAATGACAGCCTGTTTGCCGCGCGCGGCACGGATCCCTATGTGCAGTCGCATCCGATGCCCGCCGAGCGCGTCGCAGCACTTGAGGAACTGGCCCGCTCCAGCCCCTATTGGGACAAGAAGGACGATCCCGCTTTGCAGCTGCGCCACGACATGGTGCGGGCCAAGATCTCGGCCTTCATGGAGCGGCAGGACACCGTCTACCGGCGATATCCCCAGTCGAACGACAGCCTGCCGTCGCGCTACGCCCACGCCATCGCCACCTACCGGCATGGCGATCTGCGCAGCGCGCTCGCCCAGATCGACGGGCTGATCCAGCTGCAGCCTGCCAATCCCTATTTTTACGAATTGCGCGGCCAGGCCCTGCTGGAAGGCGGCAAGCCGGCGGAGGCCATCATCCCGCTGCGCAGGGCGGTACAACTGTCGAATCATGCACCGCTCATGGAGATGTTACTTGGGCAGGCGCTGGTGGCGACTAATAATAATGCGCACACCGAGGAAGCGATCGCGATTTTGCGCGCCGCGGTGTCGCGCGAGACCGAGGCTCCCCTCGGTTACAGCCAGCTCGCGATGGCCTACGGCCGCAAAGGAGATTTGGCGCAGGCCGACCTCGCCTCCGCACAGGCCGCCTTCCTTCGCGGCGACAACAAGACCGCGCGCGATCTCGCCTCGCGGGCCAAGACGCGGTTCGCGATCGGCACGCCGGGCTGGGTCAAGGCCGACGACATCGTCGCCGCCAAACCGTTGCCCGGCCAGAGGAACAACTAGTAGCAAGCAACTGGAAATCACCGGGCCGGACCCAGGGTCTCGCCGAACCGGCTCCTGCAAAAGACTTACCCAATCCATTCGTCCAAGAGGATTTGCCAATGCCTTCGTTCCGCCTGCTCGCTTCCGCCCTGTTCGCCCTCGCATTGTGCGGGGCGCCACAGGCTGCCTCGGCACAGAGTTTTTCCGACGTCCAGCGCGGCGATATCGAAACCATCGTCCGCAATTATTTGCTGGCGCATCCCGAGGTGCTGGAAGAGGCCATGGCGGAGCTGACCAGGCGCCAGAGCGCCGCCGAAGCCGAGAAGCAGCAGGCGAACGTCGCCAAAAACGCGGAAGCAATTTTCACTTCGCCGCGCGGCGTCACCATCGGCAACAGGGACGGCGACGTCACCCTTGTCGAATTCTTCGACTACAATTGCGGCTATTGCAAACGCGCCATGCTCGACATGCTCGAGATCATGAAGGGCGACAGCAAGCTGAAGGTGGTGCTGAAGGAATTCCCGGTGCTCGGGCCGAGTTCGATCGAGGCCGCGCAGGTCGGGGTCGCCGTGCGCATGCAGGATCCCAGCGGCAGAAAATATCTCGACTTCCACCAGAAGCTTTTGACCGGCAAGGGCCAGGCCGACAAGGCCCGCGCGATGGCGGCGGCCAAGGAAGCCGGCCTCGACATGGCCAAGCTCGAGAAGGATCTCGCCAGCCCCGAAATCCGCGCCACGCTGGAGGAGAATTTCAAGCTCGCCGAGGCGATGGGCATGAACGGCACGCCGAGCTACGTGATCGGCAAGCAGGTGGTGATCGGCGCGGTCGGCGTCGACAGCCTGAAAGAGAAGATCGGCATCGCGCGCTGCGGCAAGGCGACCTGCTGAGCGGCGTTATTTCACGACGCCTGAATTGACCCATCAGGCGCGCCCGATTGAGCAAGCGCGAAGGTTCAGGCCGCTGTCAGCGTCGGAATCTTCGCGAGCGCTTTCCCGAGTTGTTTTTCGGCGACGTAGAGATCGTAGCTGCGCTGCAAATCAATCCAGAGATCCGGCCCGTTGCCGAGCAGCTTGCCGAAGCGCAACGCCATCGACGGCGTGATCGGCTGCCTTTCACCGAGAATGTCGAACAGGGTTTGACGCGAAATACCGAGCAGGCCGGCAATTTCGGTCTTGGTTTTTCCGAGAGCCGGCAGCACGTCCTCGCGCAGCATTTCGCCGGGATGCATGGGCTTTAGACCCGTCAACAGCGGATTCGATGCCATCAGTGATAGTCCTCCACGCGACCACGTTCATCCTGCATTCACAAAACAAAATCGATGGAACCCGCAAATTCGAGGAACATCGTTGCGACAGCATCGTTGTCGGTGCGGGCAATGCAAACACGTGAGGATACGTTCCATGACTAATCGGTTGATGATTTCCGTCGCTGCCGCAGCGTTGATCGCCGGCAGTGGATTGGCGTTTGCGCAGGGTGCTGGCGGTGCGAGCCGGCGGTGGCGGCGGTGCTCCCTCCGCCCAGCAACCCGCCGAGCGCGGCGGTGGCCCTGCGGCGGCTCCGACGAACCGCGATTCCGGCGCGGCGCCGAGCATGAAGGGTGCGCAGACCAATGAAGGCCAAGGAACGCCAAGCCCGGCACGACCACCGTCCAGTCCAAGGATGGCATGAGCAAGGACGGCATGAAGGACAGTGCACAGTCCAAGGAAGGCATGTCCAAGGACGGCACGAGCAAGCCGGGCACGACCAATGCCCAGTCCCGGGAAGGCATGTCCAAGGACAGCACGAAGGACAGTGCGCAGTCCAAGGACGGCATGAGCAAGGACGGCAGCACGACCGCCAAGGACTCCAAGTCGACCACCACGACCGGCAACGCCGCCACTTCGGCGACCGCCGCTCCGCCGGCCGAAAAGCGTACCCAGATCGTCTCCGCCATCAAGTCGGAGAGGATTCAGGAAACCACCAACGTCAACTTCAATATCTCGATTGGCGCGACGGTGCCGGCATCGGTCCGCTTCCATCCGCTTCCGCCGCGGATCGTCGAGATTTATCCGGAATGGCGTGGCTATCAGGTGATCCTGGTGTCCGGCCGTTACATCATCGTCCGGCCCCAGACCCACGAGATCGTCTACATCATCGAGGGCTAAACGCCTCGATCCCCGGGAAAACCCGCCGAGCCATCGGCGGGTTTTTCCTGTTGGTCATCTGCCGGCGTTTGGGTCGAAACGCGACGCTTGTCTGCAACCGGGCGCTGCCGCGGCGGAAAACCCACGCCTTGCCGAAATCTTAGTTAACGAATGATTTCCGCAGGTTCCACTTGGCTTTTTACGAACCGGATGAGGCATTTGGGCGGCGCCCTGGGCGGCCTAAAGGCTTCCCCTTGGGCCCGATGTTACCTATAACCCCGCGACCTGCCGCAGCATTACCGGGATCTGGATGGCCGAGAGACCTGCCGAGACAATTTACGTGCTCAACGGCCCGAACCTCAATCTTTTGGGGACCCGCGAGCCCCAGACCTATGGCCACGCCCGGCTCGCCGATGTCGAGCAACTCTGCGCGCAGACCGCCGCACAGTTCGGCCTCCGGGCCGATTGCCGGCAATCCAATCGCGAAGGCGAGTTGATCGAGTTCATCCACGAAGCGCACGCGAAAAAGGCCGCCGGGATCATCATCAATGCCGGCGGCTACTCGCACACCTCGATTGCGCTGCATGATGCTCTGGTGGCGGTGAAAATCCCGACCGTCGAGGTGCACATCAGCAACATCCACGCCCGCGAGGATTTCCGCCATCATTCCTTCACCGCCCGGGCCGCGTTCGCATCGCTTTGCGGCTTCGGCATCGACGGCTACCGATTGGCTATCAACGGCCTTGCCGCCAAGATCGGCGCCACGGCGACGGCCTGACGTTTCCCCGTCATCACACAGAAAGCCCCGGAATCCAGATCATGGCGCGCCAGCCTGACCACAGCAAAGCCGCAAAATTCAAGAGCGAGGACTCCGAGCTGATCCGCGAGCTCGCTCTGTTGCTCGACGAGACCAGTCTCACCGAGATCGAGATCGAACGCTCCGGCCTGCGGATACGGGTTGCGCGCACCATCAGCATCGCCGCCTCGATGCCGCAAAGTTTTCAACCCACCGCTTCGGCGGCGGCGGCCCCGGCGGCGTTGCCAGACGTCGCCAAGCATCCGGGCCTGGTGCCCTCGCCCATGGTCGGCACCGCCTATTGGGCGTCCGAGCCCGGCGCCAAGCCGTTCATCGAGGTCGGTGCCAAGGTGTCGGTCGGACAGACCCTGCTGATCATCGAGGCGATGAAGACGATGAACCAGATTCCGTCGCCGCGCGCCGGCACTGTGACGCAGATCCTCGTCGAAGACGGCCAGCCGGTCGAATTCGGCGAACCGCTTGTCATCATTGAATAGAATTCGTCAACGTCAGGCGTCGCGATGTTCGACAAGATCCTCATAGCCAATCGCGGCGAGATCGCATTGCGGGTACTGCGCGCCTGCAAGGAACTCGGCATCGCCACCGTCGCGGTGCATTCCACCGCCGACGCCGATGCCATGCATGTGCGGCTGGCCGACGAGAGCGTCTGCATCGGTCCGCCGCCGTCCAAGGACAGCTACCTCAACATCCCCGCACTGCTCGCCGCCTGCGAGATCACCGGCGCCGACGCCGTGCATCCCGGCTACGGCTTTCTTTCGGAAAACGCCCGCTTCGCCGAAATCCTCGCCGAGCACAATCTGCATTTCATCGGCCCGAAGGCCGAGCACATCCGCCTGATGGGCGACAAGATCGAAGCCAAGAAGACCGCGAAGCGGCTCGGGATTCCCGTGGTGCCCGGCTCCGACGGCGGCGTCGGCGCCGAAGATGACGCGATGGCGATCGCGCAGGCGATCGGTTTTCCGGTGCTGGTGAAGGCGGCTGCCGGCGGCGGCGGCCGCGGCATGAAGGTCGCGCAAACGGCCGAAGATCTGGTGCTGGCGCTGTCGACCGCCTCCAACGAGGCCAAGTCGGCGTTCGGCGATGCCTCGGTCTATCTGGAAAAATACCTGCAGAAGCCGCGCCACATCGAGATCCAGATCCTCGGCGACGGCCGCGGCGGCGCCATCCATCTCGGCGAGCGCGACTGCTCGCTGCAGCGGCGCCACCAGAAGATCTGGGAAGAAGGCCCCTCGCCGGTCCTTGCAGCCGCAGCGCGCGCCAAGATCGGCGCGACCTGCGCCAAGGCGATGCAGGACATGAAATATCTCGGCGTCGGCACCATCGAGTTCCTGTATGAGGACGGCGAGTTCTATTTCATCGAAATGAACACCCGGATCCAGGTCGAGCATCCCGTCACCGAGTTCGATCACCGACATCGACCTCGTGCTGGAACAGATCCGCATTGCCGCCGGCGGCGAGTTGCCGGCGGCGCAGGACGACATCCAGATCATCGGCCACGCCATCGAATGCCGCGTCAACGCGGAAAATCCGGCGACGTTCCGCCCTTCACCGGGCAGGATCACGCAATATCACCCGCCGGGCGGCCTCGGGGTGCGGATCGATTCGGCGGTCTATCAGGGCTATGTGATCCCGCCCTATTACGACTCGCTGGTCGGCAAGCTGATCGTCCACGGCAAGACCCGGGGCGAGTGCCTGATGCGGCTGCGCCGGGCACTTGACGAGATGGTGGTGGAAGGCATCGAGACCACGCTGCCGCTGTTCCGCGCGCTGGTACGGGAACCCGCCATCATCGACGGCGACTATCATATCCACTGGCTCGAACAGTATCTGGCGGGCCAGCCGCCCACGGGCTGATCGGCCACTCCGCCTCAAAAAGAATGCGATCCCGCTGGAACCAATTGCCCGGATCGGCGTTTTGTTTGGCCGGGGGAAATCCTCCGTTTGGGGTTAGTTCGAATTCCGACCTTTGATGACGCGAGATTGCTGTGACGCCTGACGCCACGCGCCGCCGCGCGATTGGCCAGATCCTGCTGCTTGCGGCGGGATTTTTCGTGCTGGTGGCGATCAGCGCGGCTTCCGTCATCCTCGTCAACAAGGCCCGCGAAGACAGCGGCTGGGTGGTGCACACGGTCGAGGCCCAAAACCAGATCAATGCGCTGTTGCTGGAAGTCCGGCGCGCCGAAAGCGCCGCGCGAGGCTATCTGCTCACCCTTGGGCCCGGGTTTCTCGAGGATCACGACAGGGCGACTGCGACCATCATTCCCAATCTCGAAGCGTTGGCGAAGCTGATGGCCGACAATCCGCGTCAGGTCGAAAACATCGGAAAACTGCGGACGGCGGTGAAAACCCGGCTCGACCAGTTCACCGCCGAAATGGAATTCGTCAAGCAAAACCAGCCTGCCGGCGCCGTCGCCTTGGTACGCGAGGCCGCCGCCGTCAACACCGGCGGCACGATCCGGGAGGTGGCCACGGCGATGCGCCACGAGGAAGACCGGCTGTTCGTGGAGCGAACCGCCAATGCCGACCGCAGCCAGAAGCTGGCGGCCATGGTCACCATCGCCGGTTCCGGTCTGGTGATCCTGCTCGCCGGCGTCTCGTTCTGCCTGGTGCGACAGTCGGCGCGCGCGCGTGACGATGCGGAAGGACAATTGCGCGACAACAACCTCAATCTGGAGGTCACCATCGACGCACGCACCGCCGACCTGCGCGAGGCCAACGACGAGATCCAGCGCTTCGCCTACATCGTCAGCCACGACCTGCGCTCGCCGCTGGTCAACATCATGGGTTTCACCAGCGAGCTCGAGGAATTGCGCGGCGACATTTTCAAGCGGATCGCGTCGCTGGCCCGCGCTGAAACCGTCGCGCCGGCCCTGCCCGACAATGCCACCGATACCGCCGAGCCCGCGCTGCAGGGCACCGACAAGCAGCTCTCACAGGATTTTAGCGAGGCGCTGGGATTCATCAAATCCTCGATCGCCAAGATGGACCGTCTGATCACCGCGATCCTCAATCTGACCCGCGAGGGACGGCGCGAATTCGAACCGGTGCGGATCGACACCCGCGAACTGATCGAAGGCATCGTGGCCACCGTGGCGCATCAGGCCGCCGAGGCCGAGGCCCAGATTCGCATCGCGCCATTGCCGGATATCGTCAGCGACCGGCTGGCGATGGAGCAGATTTTTTCCAACCTGATCGACAACGCGCTCAAATACCTCAAGCCGGGCGTTCCCGGCGACATCTCTGTCCGGGGCCGGACAAAGCTCGGCTTTGCGATCTTCGACATTGCCGACAACGGCCGTGGTATTGATCCCAGGGATCACCAGCGGATTTTCGACCTGTTTCGCCGAGCCGGCACCCAGGACAAGCCGGGACAGGGAATAGGGCTAGCCCATGTCCGTGCCCTGGTGCGACGCCTCGGAGGAACCATGTCGGTCGCATCGGAACTCAACCAGGGAAGTACCTTCACGATAACGCTGCCCATCAACTGGACGGCCACCAACCGGAACAAGGACGCATGAGCAACCCAGTTACCATCATCATGATCGAGGATGACGAGGGACACGCCCGCCTGATCGAACGAAACATCCGCCGCTCCGGCGTCAACAACGACATCGTGCCGTTCACCAACGGTACAGACGCGGTGAACTACCTGTTCGGCAAGGATGGCAGCGGCCTCGATCACAAGGGCAACGCGCTCCTGATCCTGCTCGATCTCAATCTGCCCGACATGACCGGAATCGATATCCTGCGCCGGGTCAAGGAAAACGCCTATCTGAAATGCGCGCCGGTGGTGGTGCTCACCACGACCGACGATTCCCAGGAAATCAAGCGCTGCTATGAACTCGGCTGCAACGTCTACATTACCAAGCCCGTGAACTACGAAAGCTTCGCCAACGCCATTCGCCAGCTCGGGTTGTTCTTCTCCGTCATTCAGGTTCCGCAAGCCGCCACATGACCTCCGCCATGCCCACGCTGCTGTATATCGACGACGACGAGGCGCTGGCCCGGCTGGTCAACCGCGGCCTGACCCGGCTCGGCTTCAACGTCGTTCATGCCGCGAGCGGCGGCCAGGGCCTGGAACGTCTCAAGCAAGGCGGCATCGATGTCGTCGCGCTCGACCAGTACATGCCCGGGCTCGACGGCCTCGAAACGCTGGCGCGGATCATGGCGATCCCGAATGCGCCGCCGGTGGTGTTCGTCACCGCCTCGCAGGACTCCGCGATCGCAGTCACCGCGCTAAAGGCGGGCGCGGCCGATTACCTTGTCAAGGATGTGCAGGGCGATTTCATCCCGCTGCTCCATGTCGCCGTCGACAGCGCAATCAGGCAGGCTATGGTCCGCAAGGCCCGCGACGAGGCCGAGGCCGAGGTCCACGCTTCGCGCGACCGCTATGCCGCGCTCGCTGCCGAGCGCGAGGTGCTGCTGCGCGAGGTCAACCACCGCGTCGGCAACTCATTGCAGATCATCGCCTCGCTGCTGCATCTGCAGGCCAATTCCGCCAGCCAGGACGACGTCAAGGCGGCGCTGACCAATGCGATGGGGCGCGTCGCCGCGGTGGCCCAGGTGCACCGCCGGCTCTACACCTCGCATGACCTCAAGAGCGTGCTGTTGAACCAGTATCTCGATGCTCTGCTCGAGGATTTGAGGCGCTCGGCCGAAGGCAACAAGATGTCGCGGCTGACCCTGAAGGCCGAAACGGTCGAGATCGACCCCGATCGCGCGGTGGCGATCGGCATCATCGTCAACGAGCTGGTGATGAACGCGGTGAAATACGCCTATCCGGACGGCGCCGGCCCGATCCACGTCACGCTCACCTCGGACGGCGACGACCTCGCGCTGGCGATCGCCGATGAGGGCGTCGGCCTCAACGTCAAGACCGACCCGCGCTCCACCGGCATGGGCCAGCGCATCGTCTCGGCGATGGCGTCAAAACTGGAAGCCAATGTCGAACGCGACCCCGGCCACGAGGGCACACGGATCGTCTTGCGGTTTCGCAGGGTCAATGCGGCGCCGGCGGCGAAATCCGCCAATGCCGCTGCCGGCTAGATCTGGCGGCGCGCTCCCTCTGGGACTGCACGCAAACCGGGATGGCGCCTTGTGGACAGGCAAGACAGCCCCGCCGCTACCCTGCTATTCTGCCCCCATGACGTCGCGCGACTCCGCCACTTTCGACATCACGCCCGAAGTGCTGCTGCGCGCCTACGCCTGCGGCATCTTCCCGATGGCCGAGAGCGCCGACGACCCCACCCTGTTCTGGGTCGAGCCGGAGACCCGGGGCATCATTCCGCTCGATGGTTTTCGCGTCGCTTCTCGGCTGGCCCGCACCGTGCGCTCCGACGCTTTCACGGTCACGGTCAACACCGCCTTCAAGGCGGTCATATCCGGTTGCGCCGCACCGCAGCCCGGCCGCGACGACACCTGGATCAACAAGCGGATTCGGGATCTTTATGTCGGGCTGCACCGGATTGGCCACGCCCACAGCGTCGAGGCCTGGGACAATGACCAGCTGGTTGGCGGGCTGTATGGCGTCAGCCTCGGCCGCGCCTTCTTCGGCGAGAGCATGTTTCACACCGCCCGCGACGCCTCCAAGGTGGCGCTGGTGCATCTGGTGGCTCGGCTGATCGCGGGCGGCTTCGAACTGCTCGACACCCAATATGTCACCGCGCATCTGCGCAGTTTTGGCGCGGTCGAAATCCCGCGGCGGCGCTACACCGCGCTGCTGGACCGGGCGATCAAGGGCGGCGACGCCGATTTCGGAAAGCTGACGGCGGATGCGCCCGTCAGCGGCGCGCGGGCGCTGGAGATCATCGCGGCGCGCGGCTAGCCCAGCTTTCGTGTCCCGGACGCGTCACGTGCAACGCTGCGCCGCAGAGCCGGGGCCCTGGCCGACATTCCCCTCTGTGGGTCCCGGTTCAGCAGCGCAACATTTCATGTTGCGCAGCGCCCGGGACAGGGCTCGGCTAGTTTCCGAACAATCCGCCGAACAGGCCGCCGGGCCGCTGTTGCTGCTGCGGAGGCGGTGGCGGCTGCTGGAATTGCGGCTGCGGCGGCGGCGAGGAACGCGGTACCGCCTGCTTCGGCGCCGGTGGCCGCTTCTGGGCCGGCGGCGGCGCCGGCTTCGGCAGCTCGGTCGGCGCCGCCGTCACGATGGTGGTATCGGGGACTTTGCAGTCCTTCAGCCAGATATCGTAGATCGGATGCTCGACGCCGTGCAGGCCGGGGCTGGCGGCATACATCCAGCCCGAAAAGATCCGCTTCACCTCGCCCTGCAGCGTGATCTCGTCGACCTCGACAAAGGCGTCGGTGTTGGCGGCTTCGGTGGCGGGCCGCGTGTAGCAGGCGTTGGTCTTGACCCTGAGCGCGCCGAACTGAACGGTCTCGCCGATATCCTCGTCGAAATTGATGATACGCCCGGTGATCTTGTCGAGGCCGGAAAAGCTCGCCTTCTTGTTGACGATCTTCGTCGCCGGCGGCTCGGTGACCACCTCGTCTCCGGGCTGCAGCGCAGCCGGCGACTGCGGCGGCACGCCCGCCCCGCCCTTGGGCTGGCGCTGCCCCGGCGGCAAGCCCGGCAGCGGCGCGGCCCCGGGCTGCGGCGGCGCCACGGCGATGCCCGGCTGGATATTTTGCGGAACGACTGTCGTGCCGGGCGGCGGCGCCAAAGGCTGCGACTGCACCGAGCCGGGCGGCGGCACGCCCTGCCCCGGCGGCGGGCGGTTCGGGGTCGGCAGCAGCCGGCCGCGCGGCAGTTCCGGCACTTCCTCGTCGTCGTCGGGCTGCTGCTGCTGGCCGCGTGGAATGGCGCCCGGCGGGCGCGGGGCCGGATCGGAAAAGATATTGCCGATCTGCGCCCGCGCCGGTGGCGCAAGCGGGATCGTGGCGGCGGCCACCAGGGCCGCAAAACCGGTCAGGACAATGGTTCGAAACATCTCGCGGCTTTAAAGGCGAATCGGGCTCGCGACATCTTACAGACTTATCCGCCGCTCGCAGGGGCTCCGGTTAACACGGCGAATACGGCGGGGAAAGGGCGGTTTCCCGCGTCCGTCAGGGACCCGCCCAGGAAACCGCAACTTTTAGCGTCGCGGTGGATCGCTCCGCCCATCCTCCGCACGGCACCACATGCGGTTGCGGCGCCATCGGGCTGCCTCTAGACTGTGCTCCCAGCGGATTGCGGTGATCGTCTTGATCCGAACGATTATTACCATTGTCGCATTTTTCCTGATGATCGGTGACGGTGCGTGGGCGCAGGGCCGCAGGGTCGCGCTGGTCATCGGCGTTTCCAAGTATCTGCACGCGCCGCCCCTCGCCAACACCGGCAACGACGCCGACAGCGTCGGCGCGGCGTTGCGACGGCTCGGCTTCTCGGTCGACCTCGTGATCGATCCCGATCGCTACGCCATGGAATCCTCGATCCGCAATCTCGGCCGCAAGGCGGAGGGCGCGGAAGCAAGCGTCTTCTATTACGCCGGCCATGCCATCGAGGTGAGCGGCCAGAACCTGCTGGTACCGGCCCCCGCCAACATCCAGTCCGACCGTGACCTGCGCTATGAGACGATCGATCTCGACAGCGTGCTCGACGCCGTCGCCGGACGCTCGACCGTGTCGCTGGTGTTTCTGGATTCCTGCCGGGACAATCCTTTCAACAAGAAGCTCGTGGCCAGCACGCGCGCCATCAACTTTCGTGGCCTCGGGCCGGTCGACGCCGCGACAGGCACGCTGATCGTGTTCGCGACCGCGCCCGGGAAAACCGCCGAGGACGGCGACGCACAGAACAGCCCCTTCACGGCCGCCCTGCTTCGCAACATCGAGCGGCCCGGCATCGAGGTCCGCCGGATGCTGTCCGCGGTGCGGCGCGAAGTGCGGGAGACAACCGGGGGCCGGCAGATCCCCTGGGAGAATTCGGCGCTGGAGGGTGAATTCTACTTCAAACAGTCGGCCCCGGCCGCACCGCAGCCCAGACAGGCTGCAGCGACGGCTGCGGCGAGCGATCCCGCCGAGTTGCAACAGAACCTTCGAAAGGCCCTGCAGAAGGTTCTGCCGGCTGTGACCTCGTCCTATCTCGACGCCGTGGTAAAGCCGTATGGCGAAGGCAAGGAAAACAAGGCGATTGCGGGATCGCGCGAAAGAAACCTGACGTGGCGCTTCACAAATCGCGAAAGCGCCTATGCCGCCGAACAGTCGGTCCTGGAAGGCTGTCAGGTCCGTTTCGGCAACCCCTGCATCCTGGTCGCCGTCAACGGGACGATCGCGAGCATCCCGGAGGACGGCACCTGGGTCGCCAGAACCATGAGCCGCGTCGGCTTCGAGGGGCAATTCAACCCGCAGCAGATTCCCGTCATCAGCGCCGATGCCCGATCGCGCAAGGACGTCACCGATTATTCGTCTGTTCGCGGCCCCAAGGCCATCGCGATCCATCCCTGGGGGCTGCCGTTCGTCGCGACCGGCAGCAGCGATCAGGCCGCTGCCGAGGTGGAGGCCTTGAAGAACTGCAACGAAGACCCCAGGCGCGCCGGCAAGGATGGGCCCTGCTTCCTCTATGCGATCGGCAATCATGTCGTATTGCCCCAGCGGATCACAGGACCGCGGCCCCCGGCCAGGACGATCGCCGAGGCGGTACGGCTGATCGGACCCGGCAGGGCAGCCGAAGTCTATCTCGCTGCCAAGCCGAGCAAGGCATTGGCAATCGAGCCCGAGAGCGGCGAATGGACCCATTGGGAAGGCGCACCCTCCGTGGAGATGGCCGAACGGATGGCGCTCGGGCATTGCCAGGTGAGAACCGAAAAACCCTGTATTGCCGTGGCAACCGATGACACGCTGCTAGCGACCGATCCCTTTGCGGCTCCGCTGCGCGACCAGGAGCGGGTGCGCGCCGAGGGGCGCTATGATCTGGCAAAGCTTCCGTTTCTGGCGCGCGTGAGCCTGGATACCGCGCGCGGCTATTCGCAATTGCCGACGCCGAAGGCGATGGCAATCAAGACCAATCCGCCGCGCTATCTCTCGGCAACCGGGGCGACGGTTGCCGAGGCCCAGCGCAAGGCGCTGCAGGAATGCAATCAGATATCCGGCAGTCCGTGCCTGGTCTATGCCGTGGACGACACGATCGTGTTGCCGAAACGGATCACCGCCGTTCCGCCCTAGCGGCCAGGTTCGATCTGCCGGATCACCGGGGTTGACGCGCCTGCTGGACTGGTCAGCCAGCCTCGCAAATGGAATAGTCGTTAATCGGCAACAGCCTGCAGTCCGCCGCGGCATCATAAACCGGGACAACCGGAGCAACAGGGGAAACAACAGACATGACCGATCGAATTCGCCTCGATGGCCGGGTTGCCGTCGTCACCGGCGCCGCCGGCGTGATCGGCACCGCGACCATGCAGCTATTGGCCGAACGCGGCGCCCGCATCGTCGCGGTCGACCGCCGGGAACAGGACCTCAGGACCGCCATCAAGGACTTGCCCGCTTCGGCCGAGGCGCTGGCGATACCGGCCGATGTCACCGACGAGGCCGAGGTCGCAGGCTACGTCCGCGCCACCGTCGAAAAGTTCGGCACTATCGACGCATTCTACAACAACGCCGGCATCGAGGGCGACATCCGGCCGATCACCGAATATTCGCTGGAGACGTTTCGTCGCGTGCTCGACGTCAACGTGGTCGGGGTGTTTTTGGGGATGAAGCACGTGCTGCCGGTGATGCTGAAGCAGAACAAGGGCAGCATCATCAACACCGCTTCCATCGCGGGCCTGATGGGATCGCCGCTGGTCGCGGTCTACAGCGCCAGCAAGCATGCGGTGATCGGGCTGACCAAGACCGCGGCGTGGGAATGCACCGGCACCGGCGTGCGCGTCAATTGCGTCTGCCCCGGCATGATCGACAGCCGGATGCTGAGCACCATCTTGCAGGGCCGCCATGGCGGCAACACTCCGCCTCCCATCGACAAGATCGTCGACCGGATTCCGGCACGAAGGCTCGGACAGGCGTCAGAAGTCGCCTCCATCGTCGCCTTCCTCGCCTCCGACGAAGCGAGCTATGTCTCGGGCTCGTCCTATACCGTCGATGGCGGCCGCACCGCGGCCTGACGCCGGCATTCCGGGATGGTCCGAAGGACCAGGCCCGGAACCTCGAGATTCCGAGTTCGCGCTTCGCGCGCCCCGGAATGACAGCTTCACCCAGAAGGTCTTCCATGCCCGTTATCCTCGATCCCGACGCCGCGGCCATATACAGGGCTTTTCAGGAGGCCGGCCGCCCGGCTTACGAAACGCTGTCGCCGGCGGAGGCCCGCGAATTCTATCTGGCCGCCCGCTTCGTCGCCAATCCCGAGCCGCCTGAGCTTCAATCGGTAAAACCGCTGGCGATCCCCGCTCCGCACGGATCGATTCCCGCGCGCATCTATACGCCGAAGGAGCTGCGCCAGGCCGGCGGCCTTGCGCCAGTGCTGGTATTTCTTCACGGCGGAGGCTGGGTGATCGGCGATCTCGATTCCCACGACGTGGTCTGCCGCCAACTCGCCCATGATGGGCAGCTCATCGTGATATCGATTGATTATCGCCTCGCGCCCGAGCACAAATTCCCTGCCGCGGTCGATGACGCCATCGCGGCCACGCAGTGGATTTCCGACCACGCGAAGTCGCTCGGCATAGACGCATCAAGGCTGACGGTCGGCGGCGACAGCGCCGGCGGCAACCTCGCCGCGGTGGTGGCGATCGCGGCGCGCGACGGCAACGGCCCCACGATCGCGGGCCAGTTGCTGATCTATCCGGCCACCGAGGCTGCGAGGAGGCACCCCTCGCACAGCGAGCCGGACACCAGCATCCTGTTGACGCATTCGGTGACCCGCTGGTTTTACGACAACTATCTCGGCAGCGCGGCCGACATCGACGACTGGCGCGCCTCGCCGGCACGCGCGGCCACACTGGCCGGCCTGCCGCCGGCTTATGTGCTCACCGTCGGCGCCGATCCCCTGCGCGACGAAGGCGACGAATACGCGCGCAAACTGAAGCAGGCCGGCGTGCCCGTGACCTACAGGCATTTTCCGGGCCAATTCCACGGCTTCTTCACCATGGGCAAACTGCTACAACAGGCCAATGTCGCCGCCGGCGAAATCGGCGTATGGCTGAAGGCCCAGCCATGAATGCGGTGTGCTGCCCGCCGCGCGTTTGAATTCCATTTGTGCACGTCCGCACGTTGATCCCGCGGAGCTCTGCAGCCGCCTCCTGCGTCATTCCTTCGACCCGTCCGATCCAGCAAACCCGAAAATCGCATTCGTCCTACCTCGCCAGTGGAAGCCGTGCCCATCGTGCCCCCTTTGTTCTGGGCATCAAAATACGACACTTCACGAGCTGCAAACACACGACAGATCATGAGCTACGGACATTGGATGACCCCTAATTTGCTTGGCGAGGAAAATGAGCTAAAATGCCATTTCGGGGGATCATCCTTGTTCTTGTATGCGCGACCGCGACAGGAACCTGAGTGACGGAGGGCGTGGGTGGATGCGGCACATTGGCCTGGCGGGCTCTCTATGCTTCTTTTGGTTCGTCCTCTCCGGCCATTACACGCCATTCCTGGTGATGGCGGGTGCGCTGAGCGCGGCGTTGTGCGTCTTCGCGATGGTCCGCGGGCGTGTGGCCGATGCGGAAGCATATCCTGTGGAGCTTCTGTGGGGCGCAGTTACCTACTTTCCGTGGCTGATCCGCGAGATCGCCAAGTCGGCCTGGTCCGTTACCAAGATCATTCTGCATCCGAGCCTGCCGATCTCGCCCACGATGACCGTTGTTCGAGCAAGTCAAAATACCTCGGCCGGAATCGCGACCTATGCGAACTCGATCACGCTTACACCCGGAACGATCACGGTCGGAGTGAACGGCAAGGAACTTGTTGTCCATGCACTCGTGGTTGAAGGCGCTCTCGATCTCGAAGAAGGCGGGATGGATCGCTGCGTCAGCCGCTTCGAGGGCGCGGTGTGATGTTCGCTGCTGCCGCCGCCGCCATTCTCGTCGCTCTCGCTCTCGCGATCACGCGCGCCATCAGGGGACCGACTGTCTTCGACCGCGTCCTTGCAGGCAATTCGGTCGGCAATCTTTCGATCGTTCTGCTTGCGGTTATCGGCTTCCTCACCGGACGTCCCGATTCCTCGACGTCGGCCTGACATACGGATTGCTCAATCTCATAGGCACTTCTCGCCGTGCTGAAGTTTTTCCGGCACGGAGACCTCGCTTACGCTGCCGACGAGGAGCGAAGATCATGACACTTATCGTCGAACTCTGCGAGCTGGGTGCTGATCCTGCTCGGCTCGTTCTTCACGCTTGTGGGCGCTTTCGGGCTGGTTCGCATGCCGGAAGTATTCACTCGTATGCATGCAGCCAGCGTCACCGACACACTCGGCGTCGGTTTTCTGATCCTGGGAATGTGCCTGCAGGCGGGGTTGGGTTTGGTGACGCTGAAGCTCGTGTTTCTCCTGCGCTGTTCTTCTTCACTGGCCCGGTTGTGACGCATGCACTCGCGCAGGCACGCCTTCATGAGGGGATCAAGCCAGTGCTGGCGGAAGACCGCCGCAGCGCGGCCCGTCCTCAGCCTGTCGCCCCAGACGACGGGAGGGAACCATGATAACGCTGATCAATGCGGTACTGCTGACGCTGCTTGCGGTGGTGACTATTGCCATCGTGCGCCAGCGCAATCTGTTCAGCGTCGTGATTCTCGCGAGCGTCTACAGCTTTCTGATGGCCAGCGTTTTGATTGTGCTCGATGCTGTGGACGTGGCGATGACCGAAGCGTCAGTCGGAGCCGGCGTCTCGACTGTCCTTCTGCTCGCGACCCTGCACTTGATCAAAACGACGGAGATGCGCTCCATCCGCGCGCACCTCCTGCCTCTGACCATATCGGTCGGCACTGGCGCCGTTCTCGTCTGGGGCACGCTCCTTCTGCCGCCATTCGGTACGCCGGATGCGGCAATTGATAAGCACGTGGCTCCGCGTTACATCGCAGATACTGTCAAGGAGACCGGTGTTCCGAACGTCGTGACTTCGGTCCTGGCCGATTATCGCGGCTACGATACGCTCGGCGAGACGACGGTCATCTTCACGGCGGGCATCGGCGTCCTGCTGCTGTTGCACCGGGCGAGGCGGCGAGGCCGGCCGACGACGCGGGGAGTACCGGTGAGCCTCGATCTGATCCTGCGAATCGGCACCAAGCTGATCCTGCCGTTCATTCTGCTGTTCGCGCTCTACGTCCAGTTCCACGGCGACTATGGCCCGGGCGGCGGTTTCCAGGCGGGCGTCATCGCCGCCAGCGTCATCATCCTGCTTTCGATCACCTTCGGTCTCGATTCCGCGCATCGAATCGCGCCACAATCGCTGGTGGAACGGATGATCCCGCTCGGCGTGCTGATCTATGCCGGCACCGGCGTCGCCGGCCTCGCCGATGGGCAAGAACTATCTCGATTACTCCGTGCTCTCTCACGACTCCGTCCACGGACATGAACTCGGCATTTTCCTTGTCGAGGCCGGGGTGCCGATTACGGTCGCGGGCACCATGACCGCCCTGTTTTATGCTTTTGCCGAGCGCGGCCGTTGATGCAGACGCTGGGAGACCGTCCTCGGTCACTACGCTTACGTGATCACGATTTTCCTGATGATGACCGGCCTTTATATCGTGATCGCGCGCGGCAACATGGTGAAGAAGCTTGTCGGCCTCTCGATCTTCCAAACCTCGGTATATCTGCTTTATATCGCGCCCGGAAAGATCATCGGAGGACCGCTCCCATCATCGATCCGGCATTCACGATCTACTCAAATCCGCTTCCGCATGTCCTGATTCTGACCGCCATCGTCGTCGGTGTGGCCACCCTCGCACTCGGCCTCGCACTTGTGGTCCGCATCAACGAGGCTTACGGCACGATCGAAGAGGACGAAATCTTCGAAAGGGACCGCGAGACATGACCGCGGTCTGGTCGCATCTCCCCATATTGATCGTCGTTATCCCATTGTTCGGCGCCTTGCTTGCTGGACTGTCGCATCGCGCCGGCACAGCCTTCGCGCTGGCCCTGGTGGTGAGCTGGCTGATGCCGTTTTGCGCCGGCGGATTGCTGTGGCAGGTCTCTGGCGACCCGGCCCGATCCCCACCACCTGGCAGCTGGGCACCGCCATGGGGTATCGAGTATCGGGTCGATCTTCTCAACGCCTTCGTGCTGCTGCTGGTCTCCACCGTCGGGGCCGTGATCATGCCGTTTGCGCGGCGCTCCATCGCCTTTGAAATCGAGGAGGGGCAGAGGGCCTGGTTCTATTGCATGTACCTGCTGTGCCTTACGGGCCTGCTGGATCACGGTGACCGGAGACGCCTTCAACGCCTTCTTCTTTCTCGAAATCCCTCGCTGTCGACCTATGTGCTGATCGCGCTCGGTCGCGACCGGCGGGCGCTGCTCGCCGCGTTCCAGTACCTGATCATGGGCACGATCGGCGCGACGATCTACGTCATCGGCGTGGGCCTGCTCTACCCGACGACGGGTAGCCTCAACATGGTCGATATCGCCGCGCGCCTTGGCCCGGCCTGGGCGGACAACTCGCGTGCGATCATCGCAGCCTTGGCCTTCGTGACGGTTGGTCTCAGCCTGAAGCTCGCCTTGTTCCCGCTTCACGTCTGGTTGCCGACGCCTATGCCTATGCGCCGTCGTGGGCGACCGCCTTCTGTCGGCCACGGCGACCAAGGTCGCGATCTATCTCCTGGTGCGCTTTCTCTTCTCGATCTTCGGCGTTGCGATAGACCTTCGCGCTCTGCCGGTCGCCGCGATCATTGTCGCACTATCGCTCGCCGCCATGTTCATCGCCTCCCTGATCGCGGTGTTCCAATCCAACCTGAGCCGCATGCTCGCTTATTCTTCCGTCGCACAGATCGGTTACATCACGCTCGGCATCGGTTCGTCAATCTGGCCTGGCTCACCGGCGGGCTGGTACACATCGTCCATCACGCATCGATGAAGTCGGCCTGGTTTCTTGCGGTTGGAGCGATCTTCTTCCGCGTCCGCACTGTGCGTCTTTCGGAACTTGCGGGCATCGGCCGCAAGATGCTGATCACCATGGCGGCGTCCACGGTGGCCTGTTTTGGTCTCGTCGGCACCCCTGGTACGTCGGGATTCGTTTCCAACGGGGATCTGGCCCTCGGCGCCATTGAAAACGGCTGGTGGGTCGTGGTCTTCCTGATCGTGGCGAGCTCGCTCATCGCGCTGGTCTATGTCGGCCGCGTGCTCGAAGTCGCTTGGCTGCGTGAGCCGTCGGCGGCATTCGCGGATGCGAACGACCCGCCGCTCTCCATGCTGCTGCCGCTCATCCTGCTGGCGGCTGCCACGATCTATTTCGGCTTCGATACCGAATGGACCGCAGGGATCGCCGATACGGCCGCCAGGGCCCGCTGGAGGGCTGCAATGACCGCGGCCTTTCCGCTGAAAGCTATCCTCGTCCTGGCCCTGCTGGCTCCATTCGTCGGCGCGCTGATCCTTCCGCTGTTTCACAAGCACCCGAATTTGCGCGAGACGGGAACTCTCGTGACGGCAACGGCGCTGTGCCTCATCGTGCTCGGTCTGCTTGGGCCGGTCCTGAACGGAGCGCGGCCGGAACTCGGCGTCATCGACGTCGTGCCCGGCCTCACGATCGCCTTCGAGGTCGAACCGCTAGGTATGCTGTTCGCGCTCGTCGCCTCCTCACTGTGGATTGTCAACTCGGTCTACTCGATCGGCTACATGCGCGCCAACAACGAGCCGCGCCAGACGACTTTCTACGTCTGTTTCGCTGTGGCGCTGGGCAGCACGATCGGCATCGCGTTCGCCAAGAATTTGTTCACGTTGTTTCTGTTCTACGAGGCGTTGACGCTCTCGACCTATCCGCTGGTCACCCACAAGCGGAACGAAGAAGCCGTTCGCGCCGGGCGCATCTATCTCTGCTGCTGCTCGGCCCGTCCCTCCTGCTGTTTCTGCCGGCGATCATCGCCACCTGGGTTCTCGCCGGACGCTCGATTTCAGGCCCGGCGGCATTTTCCCGGCCGATATCGGCGCGCCTGTCCTGGCCGCGCTGCTCCTGCTCTACGTGTTCGGCATCGGCAAGGCGGCGGTGATGCCGTTGCATTTCTGGCCGCCTGCCGCGATGGTGGCGCCGACGCCTGTCAGCGCATTGCTGCATGCCGGGCCGTGGTCAAGGCCGGCGTGTTCTCGATCCTGAAGTGGCGGTGCTGGTTTTCGGCATGGACGCCCTGGGTTCCGCAGGCCAATCCGCCTGGCTTACGGTCGTTGGAGGCACGACGATCCTGGTCGCCTCCGTCATCGCGCTCAAACAGGACAATCTTAAACGCCGGCTCGCCTATTCGACTATCTCGCAACTTTCGTATGTTGTGCTTGGAGTGGCTATCCTGGCTCCATCTCGGTAACAGGCGCCGCGATGCATATTGCGGCCCACGCCCTCAGCAAGGATCACCTTGTTCTTCGCGGCCGGATCGATCTATACCGCGGCGCATCTGACTGAGGTGAGCCAGCTCGACGGCATTGGTCGGCGCATGCCCTGGACGATGGGCGCGTTTGCGATCGGCGCGCTCGGCATGATCGGCGTTCCCCCCACGGCCGGATTTCTCGGCAAATGGTTCATTCTTGCCGGAGCGATGCAGACCGCCAACTGGCTGGCGGTAGCGGTCATTTTCGTCAGTACGTTGCTCAACGCAGGTTATTTCCTGCCCATTGTATACCGCGCGTTCTTCTGCGAGCCGGCATGCAATGGGCATGGACACAAGTCCGGCGAGGCGCCTTGGCCGATCGTGGTCGCGCTTGCCGCAACAGCGACGGGAACGGTGCTGATGTTCTTCTTTCCCAATATCCCCTTTGCGCTGGCGAAATTGGTGAGCGGGTGGTGATGCCATGAATGACCATTGGCTGGTGCGCCAAAGCACAATTAGGCTGCTCTGGATTATCTTCGTCATCGTGCTGGCGGCAACGGTGATGCTGGACCTCGTCATCGAGCACCATTCCTATTTCGGGCTCGACGGGACATTCGGCTTCGGCGCGTGGTTCGGGTTCGTGGGCTGCATGGCAATGATCTTTTTCGCCAGGCGCTCGGTACCATCCTGGAGATCACCGGACACCTATTATGACAACTGACGTCATCATACCGCCGGCCATTGGGCTGATCCTCGGCGGCCTGATCTTGCCAATGCTGCAGGCCAAGTGGCGTTGGCTTGCGATCCTTGTCCTGCCGCTGGT
>CAVPOL010000038.1:0-239909 GCA_963706975.1 uncultured Alphaproteobacteria bacterium | reverse complement strand
TCCCCGGCCACGACGGCTTGCGCTTCTCGCCAAACGCCTTCAGGCCCTCCTTTGCGTCTTCCGTCATCGCCAGCAGCGCGATCTGGCTTTCGGTGTAGGCGATGCTTTCGTCGAACGACATCGAGGCGATGGCGCGCATGGCGTATTTGCCGCGCCGGATCGCGGTCGGCGACTTGTCGATGATGCGGCCGATCAGCCAGTCGACCTTGGCGTCGAGTTCGGCCGCCGGCACCACGTAGTTGAGCAGTCCGGCCGCCTGCGCATGCCGGCGTCGAAGGGTTCGCCGGTCAGCGCCCATTCGTTGATCAGCCGGCGCGGCGCGATCTCCTGCAGCAGGCCATCACCTGCATCGGAAACACGCCGACCTTCACCTCGGGCAGCCCGAAGATCACGTGGTCGGCCGCCACCGCCATGTCGGTCATGCACAACACCCATGCCACCGGCCATGCAGACGCCGCCGACCCGCGCGATCGCCGGCTTGGTGGCATTCTGGGACAGCCGCAGCAGATCGGCGTAGTCGACTTTCGGTCTGGCAAAATCCATCGCGAAGGCGGCGCCGCTGTTCTGCAGATCGGCGCCGGCGCAGAACGCCTTGTCGCCCGCGCCGGTCAGCACGATGACGCGCACGTCCTTGTCGTCATGCGCGTCGCGATAGCCCCTGGCGATGCCGGCGATCACGTCGGCGTTCAGTGCGTTGCGCTTGTCGGGCCGGTTGATGGTGATCCAGAACGCCTGGCCGCGCTTTTCGCGAATTACGCTGTTGCTGTCGGTCATTGTCCCACTCGCCGGTTTCGCTCATGTGTTGACAAACATTTGCGGCAGTATAGCGATGGACTGCAAGCGGGATCAGTTCTTGCGCGGAGTGGCGGCGCGGCCTTCTTTACCCAAACCTTGTTGTCGTGGAACGCAGCGCCCCCGATCGGCGCCACCGCCTCGGCGCCGGTCAGCATGTTGATGCCGCGACCGCCGATATGGGCCTTGTTGGGCTGGACCGATTTGGCGATCAGCACGCCGCGGCGCAGCCCCTCGAACAGCTTTGCCGTCAAAGTCGTCTCGCCCCGGGTGTTGCCGAGCGTCACCGCGTCGCCATCGGCGATGCCGAGCGAAGCCGCATCCAGGGGGTGGATCATCACCGACGGCGGGCCTTCGCGCGCGATCGAAGACGGCGTCTCGTTGAAACTGGTGTTGAGGAAGCTGCGCGAGGGACTGGTGGCGAGCCTGAACGGATGGGCCGCGTCGGCTTCCTCGATGATGGTCCAGTGGTCCGGCAGCGACGGCATCTGCTCCCAGGGGCCCATGCCCTTGATGCCGAACGGAGGATGCGCCCAGTCCGCCCTGAAATGGAATTTCTTGTCTGCGTGCGCAAAGCCGTCGAGGTAATGCGAAGTGCGGAAATCCGGCTGCAGGTCGCGCCAGAGATCGGCTTCCAGCGCCTCGATGTCGCCATGTCCGCTCTTTTTCAGCGTCGCGTCGATCAATTCGCGCGGCGTCATCTCGAAGGCGGGATGCACGGCGTTGAGGCGGCGGCCGAGGCCCTGCAACACTTCGTGGTTGGAACGGCATTCGCCCGGCGGATCGATCAGCTTGGCGCCGACCGAAATGTGCTGGTGGCCGCCGCCGTAATAGAGATCGTCATGCTCCATGAACATGGTCGCCGGCAGCACGATATCGGCCATCTTGCCGTCTCGGTCATGAACTGCTCATGCACCGCGACAAACAGGTCCTCGCGCGCAAAGCCCTGGCGCACCAGCGCCTGCTCCGGCGCCACCGTCATCGGATTGGTGTTCTGGATCAGCATCGCCTTGACCGGCGGGCCGTTGTGCAGCGCCTCGGCATCGCCGGTCAGGATGCGGCCGATCCTGGACTGGTCGAGCACGCGCGTGGAGTGATCGATGCGTCATGGCCCTCGATGATGGATTTGTTGAACTTCCAGATCGCGTAATTGTTGAAAAACGCGCCGCCGCCCTCGTACTGCCAGGCGCCGGTCACCGCCGGAATGCACAGCGCCGCATGCATCTGCGCCGCGCCGTTGCGGCTGCGGGTAAAGCCATAGCCGAGGCGAAAGAACGATCGCTTGGTCTGGCCGACCAGGCGGGCGAAGGCCTCGATTTCCTGCACCGGCACGCCGCGAGATGGCGGACGCCCATTCCGGGGTGCGGGTCGCAAGATGCGCCTCGAGTTCACCGGGGCAGTCGGTGTAACGCTCCATATAAGCGCGGTCGGCATACCTTCGCGGAACAGCACGTGCATGACGCCGCAGGCAAAGGCGCCGTCGGTGCCGGGCCGCAGGAGGATCTTGATATCGGCCTGCTTCATGGTGTCGTTGTTGTAGATATCGATGGCCGCGATTTTGGCGCCGCGCTCCTTGCGGGCACGCATCGCATGCGTCATCACATTGACCTGGGTGTTTACGGGATTGGTGCCCCAGATCACGACGAGGTCGGACACGCCCATCTCGCGCGGATCGACGCCGGCGATCTTGCCGGTGCCGATGGCAAATCCGATGCGGGCGACGTTGGCGCAAATCGTCGAGTAATAGCGGGAATATTTCTTCACATGGGCAAGACGGTTGATGCCATCGCGCATCACCAGCCCCATGGTGCCGGCATAGTAATAGGGCCAGACCGATTGGGCGCCGAATTCGCGCTCCGCCGGATCGAAGCGTGGGCGATCTCGTCCAGCGCTTCGTCCCACGAAATCCGCGCGAACTGGCCGGAGCCCTTGGGTCCGGTGCGGCGCTGCGGATAGATCAGCCGATCAGGATGATGGATGCGCTCGGCGTAGCGCGCGACCTTGGCGCAGACCACGCCGGCGGTATAGGTCTGCAGCTTGGAGCCGCGCACCCGGCCGATGCTGGAGCCATCGATCACCTCGACATCGAGCGCACAGGCCGACGGGCAGTCGTGCGGACAGGTGGAATGCCGGATGTCGATTCTCGGCTGCTGGTTCATGCCCCGAATTGCTACCATCAAAACCCGGTGCAGCCGAGGCCTTTATTCGGCAGGGACCAGCGAAATCGCGCGCGAGCCATGCGCTACCCACCGAGGTAAGCCCCGCGATTGGCGTGGATGGCCTGGGCGTTGACGTGGCCCCTTGCCGGGCCCGGTCTGGACACCGAGCCCTACACCGAGAGTTTGTCGTCGACAGCTCACTCCCATTGAGGCTAGATTTGGATAACACAGAACAATATCGAGATCGGGGAGGTTGAAATGACGGGCCCAAGATTTGTGCTCGCGCTGCTGGCAACGCTGCTTGCGACACCGTTGTTGCAACGCAATGCTTGGCGCAGGACTATCCCACCCGCCGGTCAAGATCATCGTTCCGTTCGGCGCCGGCGGCCCGGCCGACGTCTACGCCCGCTTGATCGGCAGCACCTGCAGGAGGCTCTCAAGCAGCCGTTCGTGATCGAGAACCGCCCCGGCGCCGGCTGCGTCATCGGCACGGGCGAGGTCGCGAAGTCGCCGCCCGACGGCTACACGCTGCTGATGATGTCCAACACCCACACCGCCAACGAGACGCTGGCCCCGACAGCAATTCCAACTGATGCGCGACTTCGTGCCGATCGCGCCGGTCAACTACTCCGACCTCGTGATCGTCGTGCATCCGTCGGTGCCGGCCAAGGACCTGAAGGAGTTCATCGCGCTGGCCAAAGTCGAAGCCTGGCAGCTGAACTACGCCTCCTCGGGGCCGGGCACGCCCTATCACATGGCCGGCGAGCTGTTCAAAGCCATGAGCCGGCATCGACATCGTGCACGTGCCCCATCGCAACAGCGGCGAGGCGCGCAACGGCGTCATCGGCGGACACGTGCAGATGATGATCGACGCCATCCCGGCCATGGCGCCCAACGTGGCCGAGAACCAGGTTCGCGCGCTCGGCACCACCGGCAAGACGCGCTCCACCGTGCTGCCGAACGTGCCGACCTCGCCGAGGCCGGCATGCCCGGCTACGAGGCTACCATCTGGCTCGGCCTTGATGGCCCCGGCGGGAACACCGAAGCCGTCATCGACAAGCTCAACGCCGCCGTGAACGCGGTGCTGAAGCGGCCGGACATCGTCAAGGCTCTGGACGAACAGGGCGCGGTGCCGCTGTCGATGACGCCCGGCGGAGTTCGACAAATTCCTGCGCGGCGATATCGAGAAATGGGCGGAAGTCGTCCAGAACTCCGGCATCAAGCTGCAATGAGGGACGTCCATTCGATGCCGCGCATTCGATTCGCCTCAATGGCGCCGAGACACCGTGGAGGCCGATCCGGCATCGTCGCTGCTCGGCGTGCTGCGCGGCGAGCTCGGCATGACCGGCACCGCATTTCGGCTGCGGCGTCAATCAATGCGGCGCCTGCAACGTCATCGTCGGCGATCGGCGGTCGCCGCCTGCGACACGCCGCTGTGGGCGGTCGCCGGACAAGGACATCACGACGCGTCGAAGGGCTCGGCACGCGGAACAGCCGCATCCGCTGCAGCGCGCCTTCATCGCCGAACAGGCCCTGCAGTGCGGCTATTGCGTTTCCGGCATCCTGATCAGCGCCGCGGCACTGTTGAAACGAAATCCCGCCCCGACCGAGCGACGATGTCAAGCGGCGCTCGACCGCAACCTTTGCCGCTGCGGATCGCATAACCGCATGGTGCGGGCGGTGCTGCGCGCGGCAGCGGAAATGGCTGTACGATGACGCCGCCGCCCTCGCCTGCACCAAAACTGCCGGTCAATCTTGCAGCAAACCCAAGGCTGTCGTCATGGATCGAATTCTCGACCGGGGGCCGCGTGACGGTCTCGCCGGGAAAGGTCGAGATCGGACAAGGCATTGTCACGGCACTGGCGCAGATCGCCGCCGACGAACTCGATGTCGATATCGGCCGCGTCGCATGATCCGCGCCTCCACGGCAGGCAGCCCCAACGAGGGCGTCACCTCGGGCAGCCTTTCGGTGCAGCAGTCGGGCCGCGCGCATCCGGCAGGCCTGCGCGGAAATCGCGGCAAATATTTCTCGGCGCAGCGTCGGATCGTTTGGGCGTCGGGACCGAAGCGCTCGACATCGACGACGGCATCATCGTCGGTCCCGGCAATGTGCAGACCAGCTACTGGGAGCTCGCCGAACAGGTTTCGCTGGACCGCGAAGCGACGCCGGGCGCTTTCCCAAATCGTCCGCGCGCCGCGCGCTGGCGGGAAAGTCCGTCCAGCGGCTGGATATACCCGACAAGGTTTTCGCGCCATCCGCGCTTCATTCATGATGCCGCGCTGCCGGGGATGCTGCATGGCCGCGTGCTGCGGCCGGAAATGCCGGCGGCGAAGCTCGTCGCATTCAACCAGGACGGAACTCGGAAACTCGCCGGGCCTTGTCGCGATCGTGCGCGACGGCAATTTCGCGGGCGTCGTCAGCGAGACCGAGGCTGGAGCCGAGGCGGCCATCAAGTCGCTGCGCAAGGATGCCGCCTGGTGTCCGAGGAGCCCCTTCCCGATGAAAATCGACTTGGCTCCGTTTCTGAAAGCTCAGCCGTCTGAACAGACCGTCATCGACACCAGAATTGCATCGCGCAAGGCCGAAACGAAACGCACGATCCGGCGGCAATATACCCGCCCCTATATCGCGCATGCCTCGATCGCCCCTTCCTGCGCGATGGCGCAATGGACCGGGGAGGATCGCGTCCACGTCTGGACCCACAGTCAGGGAGTCTACCTGCTCCGCGCCGACCTCGCGCTGGTACTGAAATTGCCGGTCGAGAACATCACGGTCGAACATATGGAGGGCGCCGGCTGCTACGGGCATAACGCCGCCGACGATGTCGCGCTCGACGCCGTGCTGCTGGCGAGGGCAGCCGGCGGCCGGCCGGTCAGGGTGCAATGGTCGCGCGAGGACGAGATGACGCATGCGCCGTTTGGCGCTGCGATGGCGATCGAGATCGAGGCCGATCTCGATGCGCGGGACGAGATCGTCGGCTGGCGTCACAGCATCTGGAGCAACGGTCACGCCGCGCGGCCGGGGCGTGCGGCGTCGCCCGCGCTGCTTGCTGGAACCGAATTGGCAAACCCGTTTCCGCGCACCATTTCCACCAATCCACCGCAGGCCAATGGCGGCGGTGGCGATCGCAACTCGATACCGCTCTACGATTTTCCATCGTGGCAGATCGAAAGCCACCGCCTGCTGACCATGCCGATCCGGACCTCGGCGCTGCGGACGCTGGGTGCGCAAGGCAACGTCTTTGCGATCGAATCCTTCTCGACGAACTGGCCGCCGAGCGCGGCGAAGATCCAATCAGCTTCCGGCTGCGGCACCTGTCGGATGAGCGCGCCAAGGACGTCATCCGCGCGGCGGCGAAGCGCGCGAAGTGGAAGCCGGCCGAAAGGCCGGGCGTCGGCCACGGCGTCGGCTTCGCGCGCTACAAGAACGCCGGCGCCTATTGTGCGGTCATTGCCGAAATCGAGGGCGCCGAGGATATCCGCGTCAGGAGACTGACCGTCGCGGTCGATGTCGGCGAAGCCATCAATCCCGACGGCGTGATCAACCAGATCGAGGGTGGCGCGATCCAGGCCACCAGCTGGGTCTTGAAGGAGCGCGTCCGCTTCGACCGGCAGCGCATCACCAGCAACAGCTGGGAGACCTATCCCATTCTGCGTTTCAGCGAGGTACCCGACGTCGAGGTCGAGCTGATCCAGCGGCCCGACAGCGAGCCGCTCGGCGCTGGCGAGGCGGCGCACGGCCCGGTCACGGCGGCGATCGCCAATGCCGTGTTCGATGCGCTCGGCGTGCGCGTGCGCAACCTGCCGATCACCCGCGACAGCCTGATTGCAGAAATGGAATCAGCTCAATGAGCGCGTTGAGCATTCTCAGCGGCGGCGCGGCGCAGGGCCTGGTCGACGAGCCTTGCGCCGAGGTTCAGGGCGCAGACCGGACTCGATATTGCGGGAGAGTTCGGCGCGGTCGGAGCCATGGCGGACAAATTGCGTAACGGCACGCCAACCGACATCGTCATCCTGACGTCGGCCATCGTCGCCGGACTGGCGCAGGACGATTTGCTGGTCGCCGGCTCGATATCGCCGATATCGGGCTGGTCGAAACCGCCGTCGCCGTTCGCGCCGGCGATCCGCTGGTCACGGTGAAAGATGCGGCATCGCTACGCGATGCGTTGCTCGCGGCGGACGCGATCTTCGTTCCCGACACCCAGGCGTCAACAGCCGGGATTCACGTGGCGAAAGTGCTGCAGCAGCTCGGCATCGCCGACGCGGTTGCCGCCAGGCTCAGAATCTTTCCGAACGGCGCGACCGCGATGCGCGAGCTGGCTGAGCTCCGGCGCAATCAAGCCGATCGGCTGCACGCAATCGACCGAGATCATCATCACGGAGGGCGTGACCCTGTCGGGGTCGCTGCCGCAGGGGTGCGAGCTCTCGACCATGTATACGGCGGCGGTGGCCGCCCGGGCCGTCGCGGCTCAACAAGCGCAGCAACTGATTGACCTGCTGACAGCCGCGGATGCGCGCGAACTCCGTGTTCGGGCAGGCTTCTTGACGCACGTAACTAACGACGCGACAATTCAGCCAACGAGAACACCGGGGGAAGCGCCATGGCGCGAAGGCTGATCGATATTTCCGTACCGCTGCAAAACGACGTGCCGGCCGATCCGCCGGGAGGGCATCCCACCATCCAGTACATCGATCACCAGCAGGGCCTGCCGCGCATGCTGCAATTCTTCGACGGGCTGAAGGCGGAGGATCTGCCGGATGGTCAGGGCTGGGCGGTGGAGCAGGTACAGCTCTCCACCCATAACGGCACCCATCTCGATGCCCCCTGGCACTTTCACCCCACCATGAACCGCGGCGAACGTTCATGGACCATCGATGAAGTGCCGCTTGAATGGTGCCTGCAGCCCGGCGTGAAGCTGGATTTTCGTCATCTCCCGGACGGCTATGTCGCTACGGCAGGAGATGTCGAGAGCGAACTCAAACGCATCGGCCACACGCTGTCGCCGCTGGAGATTGTGGTGGTCAACACCAGCGCCGGCGCCAAATACGGCCGGCAGGACTACGTCACCTCGGGCTGCGGCATGGGCTATGAGGCGACGATGTACCTGCTCGAACGCGGCGTGCGGCTGACCGGCATCGACGGCTGGAGCTGGGATGCCCCGTTCGTCTACACCGCGAAAAAATATGCCGAGACCGGGGATGCCAGCCTGATCTGGGAAGGGCACAAGGCCGGCCGCCATATCGGCTATTGCCATATCGAAAAGCTGCACAATCTGGAGCAGTTGCCAGCGACCGGTTTCACCGTGTCGTGCTTTCCGGTCAAGATCGAGCGCGCCTCGGCGGGCTGGACCCGGGCGGTCGCGATCCTCGACGGCTAGATGCCGCACCCGCAACATATTTTGAACCGGCGGCGTCCATAGACGCGGCGGGAAAGCCCGCCTAAACTCGCTGCCATAACCGCCGACGCCGGGACAACCGGCGCGGCCAAACCGGGCGGCCTTAACCGCCCGGCCATTCAGGGGAGAGAATCATGGACCGTTTTTCGCGGATTAGCCGCGCCGCACTACTTATCCGTTGTCGCTACTACGTCGCTGGCCCTGGCGGCACCGGCGTCCGCACAGGAAAGCTTCAAACTCGGCATCGTGACGTTTCTGTCCGGACCTGCCGCCGACAGTTTTGGGGTTCCGGCCCGCAACGGCGCGACTTACGTGATCGATCAGCTCAACAAGGGTTCCGCCCCCTCGCCTTACGAGAAAGTCGGGTTCGGCGGACTGAAGATCGAGCCCGTGATCATCGACGAGAACGGCGGCGCGACCAAACAGGTGCAGGAACTGCGCAATCTCTATCAACGCGACAATGTCGATGCCGTGCTCGGCTATATCAGCTCCGGCGACTGCCTTGCGGTGGCGCCGATCGCCGAAGAGCTGAAGAAGATGCTGGTGCTGATGGATTGCGGTACGCCGCGCATCTTCGAGGAAGGCAAATACAACTACGTATTCCGCACCGCAGCGCATGCCACGATGGATAATGTCGGGCTGATCCGCTACATGAAGGCGAACAACGTCAAGATGAACACGCTGTCGGCGATCAACCAGGATTATGCCTGGGGCCAGGACAGCCGGGCCGACTTCGTCGCAGCGGCCGGACAGCTCTATCCCAACGCCAAGCTCGAGATCGACCTGCTGCCGAAGTTCGGCGCGGGACAGTACGGCACCGAGATCTCGGCCCTGGTCGGCGCCGGCTCCGACGTGGTCTATTCGAGCCTGTGGGGTGGCGATCTGCAGGCCTTCATCCTGCAATCCGCGCCGCGCGGCCTGCCCAAGCGCAGCCAGCTCGTATTCAGCGCCGCCGACCATGTACTGCCGCCGCTTGGCGACAAGATGCCCGACGGCACCATCATCGGCGCCCGCGGCGCCTACGGCCTGATGTCGCAGAAATCGCCGCTGAACGACTGGCTGTTCAAGGGCTACGAGGCTGCGAACGGCGTCTATCCGGTGCAGGCCGCCTACCGCATGACCCAGGCGATCCTCGGACTGAAGGCCGCGGTCGAGAAGGCGATGGCCAAGAACGGCGGCAAGAAGCCCTCGACCGACGAACTGGTCGCGGCGATGACCGGGCTGGAATGGCAGTCGCCCGGCGGGCTGATCCAGATGAAACTTGCCGACGGCCACCAGGCGATCCAGTCGATCGCCTTCAGCCGCACCAAGTACAATCCGG
Source organism: uncultured Alphaproteobacteria bacterium (assembly GCA_963706975.1). Taxonomy (GTDB): domain Bacteria; phylum Pseudomonadota; class Alphaproteobacteria; order Rhizobiales; family Xanthobacteraceae; genus Bradyrhizobium. The sequence continues at coordinate 230,241 of CAVPOL010000038.1, read as the reverse complement.
ACTCCAAACGGGTCGACCTGGTCGACATCCAGTATTTTGCGGCTGAATGCGTCAATCCGCCTCCGGGCATCAAGTCGCTCGACTGGATCAAGGGCGGCATGCAGGGCGCCAAGTGCAACTGACGGCCATCCGCGCTTTGAACCAGGGTTGCGGCGGCGCGAGTGAAATCCTCGCGCCGCTGCCTTCTTACGCTGCGGCTCGACCATCCAGGTGCCGCGGTTTCAGACGGTGCCTTGAATTTCCAGCCTTGCTCGCAATGTCCGGCACGAAAACACACACATGAACTTCTTCCTGACGATCGTGCTGGACGGACTGATTCAGGCATCCTGGCTGTTCATCGTTGCCCTGGGGCTGACGCTGGTGTTTGGCGTGTTGAAGATCCTCAATATCGCCCATGGCAGCTTCTACGCGCTCGGCGCCTATATCGCGGCGACCGCCGTGACGCATGGCGGCGGCGCACAGCCTGCCACCCAGTATCGGCTTTGTCGCGATGCTGGTCTCGGTCGCCCTGATCGCGTCCGCGGTCGGCTTCCTGCTCGAGCGCGGCCTGCTGAAAATGTTCTACGGCCGCGACGAAGTGGTGCTGCTGCTGGTGACCTATGCGGTGTTCCTGATCCTCGAGGACGTCACCAAGCTGATCTGGGGCGTCAATCCGATCTACGCGACGCAGCCCTATGAACTGTTCGGCAATGTCTCGTTCGCCGGTCTCTATTACGTCGGCTACGATCTGGTGCTGATCCCGGCTTCCGCCGCGATCGGTCTCGCTGTCTGGTTCGGCCTCAATCGGACCATCACCGGCAAGATCGTGCTGGCCGTGATCCACAATGAGGAAATGAGCGTCAGCATGGGTGTCAGGGTGAACCGGGTTTACGCGGTTGCCTTTGCCTTCGGCGTCTTGCTCGCGGCACTCGCCGGCGCGCTGACCGCGCCAAAAATATCGATGCAGCCCGGTCTCAGCTCCGATGTCATCATCCTGAGCTTTGCCATCGTGGTGATCGGCGGATTGGGCAGCGTCGAGGGTGCCGCGGTCGGTGCGGTGCTGGTCGGGCTCGCCCGCGCGGCTTCCGTGCACCTGATGCCCCAGGCCGAACTGTTCATGATTTACCTGATCATGGCGGCGGTTCTGATGTTTCGCCCCGAAGGCCTGTTCACGCGCGAGACGGCGAGGCGAATCTGATGAAGCCGGGCCTGCATCCCCTCGTCATGATCGCGCTGGTGGCGGCCGTCACGCTGTTCGGCCGCGTGCTTCCGACATGGACGCTGTCGCTGGCGACCATCGCCGCCTCCAATGCGCTGATTGCGCTCGGCATCGTGGTGCTGGCGCGCACCGGCAACGTCTCGTTCGGGCAAGGCCTGTTCTTTGCCGCGGGCGGCTATGGCGTGGCGCTGATCGCCAACGCCTGGGGCATCACCGACGCGGTGGCGCAGGTGATCATCGGCGCGGTCTGCGGCGGGTTGCTCGGCCTTGTGATCGGCCCCCTGATCGCCCGCTACAGCGGCATCTTCTTCGGCATGCTGACGCTGGCGCTATCGATGGTGCTTTACGGCGCGCTGGTCAAATCATCCGCGCTCGGCGGCTCCGACGGATTCAATGTCGGCCGTCCCAGCCTGTTCGGCATGGTCTTCACCGATCCGCGCGAGGCGGACTTCATGCTGTATGCGGTCTCGGTGGTCACCACCGGTTTCGCCGGCATCGCCGCGACCATCCTGTTCCGGTCCGAACTCGGGCTCGCCAGCCTGGCGGTTCGCGAGAATAACCTGCGCGTCGAGTATCTCGGTATTTCGGCCAACCGGGTCATCACCATCAATTTCGTCATTGCGGCCGTGTTCGCCGGCGCCAGCGGCGCCTTTGCCCTGATGGCGCAACGCCACATCGACCCGCAATTCGCCTACTGGACCACGTCGGGCGAATTCGTGTTCGTGGCGGTGCTGGCTGGCTATCAAAGCGTCGCCGCGGTATTCGTGGCGTCGATGGCACTGGAACTGGTGCGCTCGTTCTCGAACCTTTATCTGCCCAACACCTGGCAGCTCGTGCTCGGCGTGTTCCTGCTGGGCGTCATCCTGTTTCTGCCTCGCGGCATCGGCTCGCTCTGGATCAGGGACCGGCGCCAAAAGCGCCGCTCGAGCGCGCCAACGCCGGTCGCGACCGAAAAGGAGGTGGCGCTGTGACCCCGGTCCTTTCGGTGCGCGGGGTTGAAAAGCGCTTTGGCGCGGTCGTTGCCGCCGACGCCCTGAGTCTCGATATCCCGGCCGGTCAGACGGGTCAGCCTGATCGGCGCCAACGGCGCCGGCAAAACTACCTTCGTCAATATGGTCACCGGCTATCTCAAGCCTGACTCCGGCTCGATTGCGCTCGACGGCAAGGATATCGGCAGGCTGTCGCCGCGAAACGTGGCGCATCTGGGTATCTCCCGCTCGTTCCAGATCCCGCAATTGTTCATCGAACTCACGGCGGCCGAAAACCTCGCGGTCGCGGTTTCCGGGCATGCGCGAACAATCGCTCTCGCTCTATTCGCCGGCGGAGGCGCGGGGCCGCCGCGACAAGGCGGTCGAATTGCTCGGGCGGTTTGGGCTTGCCGAGATGGCAGACCGGCCCGTTCTCGGAACTCGCGGGCGGTGTGCGCAAGCTGATCGACATCGCCATGGCGCTGGTGCGCCGGCCGAAACTGCTGTTGCTGGACGAACCGACCTCGGGCGTTTCGGCAGAAGAGAAGTTCGCCACCATGGACCGCGTCATTCATGCCGTCGCGCCCGATGCGGCGACCATCGTCTTCGTCGAACACGACATGGAGATCGTCAGCCGCTATGCCGACCGTGTGGTGGCGTTCTACCAGGGCCGGATTCTCGCCGACGGCGAGCCTCAGGATGTCCTGAAGGACGCCGAAGTACGCCGCTATGTCACCGGAGGCGCACAATGAGCGCCGCGAGTCCCGCTGCTCGACATCGATGATCTGGTCGTCGAGATCCAGTCGATGCCGGCGCTGCGCGGCTTTTCAATGCGCGTGGCGCGGGGCGCCATGGTGAGCCTGGTCGGCCGCAACGGCGCCGGCAAAACCACGCTGATGCGCTCCATCATGGGGCATCTGAAGCCGGCGCGAGGTACGGTCGCGGTTCGAAGGCATCGATCTGGCCGCGAGCCCGCGCCACGCCCGCGCGGCGCTCGGGATCGGCTACATGCCGGAGGATCGCTGTCTGGTGCCGCAGCTGACGGTGGAGGAAAACATCCTGTTGCCGTTGTGGGTCGCCGAGCACCTCGACCGCAAGGCGCGGCTCGACTTCGTCTATGAGGTCATCGGCGAACTCTCCGAGATGCGGCATCGCAAGGCGCTGCTGCTGAGCGGAGGTCAGCAGAAGCTGGTCGCGCTTGGCCGGGCGCTTGGCATCGGCACCAAATGCCTGCTTCTCGACGAGCCGTTCGAGGGTATAGCGCCCGCGCTTTCCGAGCGGCTTTCCGAAGTCCTGGCCTCGCTGAAGGGCAAGGATCTCACCCTGCTGATGTCGCAATCGGACATGAACCATTCGCGCGGACTGATCGACGTCGAATTCACGATCGAACGCGGCGCCAACCTCGCTACGGCATAGTCCACTTCAACATCCCGGGCCCTGGCAAGCAGATGATGCCTGCTGGCTAGAGCGGGATGAGTTTAGGTTGATGCGTATCCTGAATTTTCGAAATAGTTAGCACATTCCTTTGGTTTGAAGGCGTTGAGCGCCTCACCGATAGCGGCCCAGACGGCTTCGATGGTTCGCGCGGCGGCTTTGCGCAGCAGGTGCTTGAGCTTGGCGAAGACCTGCTCGATGGGGTTCAGGTCGGGCGAATATTTCGGCAGGAAGAAGAGCTTTGCGCCGACTGAGCGGATAAGCGCCCGCACAGCTTGGCCCTTGTGGCTTCCGAGATTGTCCATGATGACGATGTCGCCGGGCTTCAGGGTCGGGAGCAGAACCTTTTCGACGTAAATCGTGAAGCTCTCACCGTCGATCGGGCCATCGAGGACCCAAGGCGCCTCGATCCGGTCGCAGCGCAGCGCAGCCAGGAAAGTCGTTGTCTTCCAGTGACCATGCGGGACCTTGGCTGTGAGCCTGGTGCCGCACGGCGCCCAGCCCCGCAAGGTGGCCATGTTGGTCTTGGTCCAGGTCTCGTCGATAAAGACCAGGCGCCCGGGATCGATCTGGCCCTGATACTTCTGCCATTGCGCGCGCCGGCGGGTGACGTCAGGACGGTCACGTTCGCTGGCGACGAGGTTTTTTTTGAAGCTTAGATTCTCGGCGTGGACGAACTCCCACACCGACCGGTAGTCCACCTTCAGCCCACGTTCGGCAAGTTCGACCACCAGCCCGCGCAGGGTGAAGTCCCTTTCCCTGGTGCGCTCCAGCAACCAATCCCGGTGCTTCCCCGAAATCTTCTTCGGCTTGTGCCCGCCCATCTGGCCCGGCGCAAAGCTGCCGGTCTCTCGGAAGCGCCGAACCCAGATGATCGCCGTGTTGACGCCCACCCCAAATTGCGCCGCCGCCCGGTGGCAGGACAGCCCGCCCGGATCTACCGCCGCAACTACCCGCTCGCGAAGATCCATCGAATAAGGCTTGCCCATTCATGCTGACCTCCTCCAGCCAGCATGTTGAATTCAGAGCCGCACTGATTTGGGAATCCCAAATCGAATCAACCTAACCGCATCCCGCTCTAGTCGCCGTTATCGCCCGAGCCCGCCTCGGCGAGTTCCTGCAGTGGCTCGGCATTCAGCACCACGATGGCCCCGTGTTCGAGGCGCACCCATTTGCGATCCGCCCAGACCCGCAACTGCTTGTTGATGCTTTCCCGGGTCATGCCGACCATTTCGCTGATTTCCTGCTGCGTCACGGCGATGGTCCGGCCGGCGGGCGTCAGCTTGTCTTTCTCGGTCAGACGGAGGAGCGCGCTGGCGAGCCTGCCCGGCAGGTTCTGAAGGATGACCTGCTCGACCTGTTCGCTGGTCCAGCGCAGGCGCGTGCATAAAAGCTCGATGAATTTCATCGCCAGCGCCGGCTGGCTCTTCACGAATGGAATGAATTCGCGGCGATCGATGACAAAAATCTCGCAATTACTGTTGGCGGTGGCGTCAGCGGTCCGCGCCTGCCCATCGAGCACCGCGATTTCCCCGAAAATCTCGCCCGCGCCGATCAAATTCAGAATTGCGCTGCGGCCGTCAGCCGAAGTGGTGCTGATCTTCACCGTACCGCTGATCACCGCAAACAAGCTGGTGCCGGGATCGCCCTTGGAACAGATGGTGGCTCCCCGCTTCAGCGTGGAGTGCTTGGCGTAGCGGCAGAGCTGGTCGAAAGCCTCGGGATCAAGATCGCAGAAATACGGATGCTTGCGCAGGACCGATAACTTGCTGCTCGGGAATCCGCGAGCTTCACCCATGTTGTCCTGAGGCACGCTGGTCACGACTGTTTGCTGCTTTGCCCAACTCTGGCGGGCCGCGCTGAACGCAAGGCCAAGGAGCCATCGTCCGCCGGATCCAGAATTTATACGCTTGCGTGCACCGTCCTGCAAGAAAGGCCCGAGATATCTCGAGGCCTTTCAAGGAGTTGCACGTCAAAGATGCGCATAAATCAATGACAATTTTAAATAAACAGTGGTGGGCGGACGGATATGATGCCGCTCCCGGCGACAGGGGCCCGGACCATGGGAGAGTGCGTCCCGCGGCGACCGCCGCGCGCCTGTTTGGGCTCAAGGTAGCCTGAACAGCCTCGACGCATGTGTGCTGGGCGCCCGCAAATTCGGTCGCCGCGTACGCGACCCGGCCGACGCCACGCCCCCGGGAGCGCAGCAGTCCAGTGAGAATATGTCATCGGCACCACCGGCTGGACCGTCATCGACGCATCTGGAATACCCGGGAAAACTCTGGAACACTGCCGGACCTGGGTCGCCTATGGTGATGCGGTTGAAGCCCGATAGTGAAATCAGCGATGGCGCCATATTCCAAAGCAAAAGCCGCCTCCGGCGCGGGTCGGACGAAGCGCCGGACTCCGATTCCGAAGCTGAATGCAACGATGGCTTGCGACACCGCATTTCGGATCATCGCGCGCCGCTACCTGGCAGATTTGACGGCAAGTCATGCGGTCGACATGCCGGGGGCGACCCGGTCGCCCTGCACCAGATGCGCATCGCACTTACCCATTTGCGCACGGCCATACTGTTCTTCTCGCCGATGGTTGTCGAATCCTCGCAGGCGCAAATAAGGGCCGAATTGAAGTGGCTGAACGCCCAGCTCGGCACCATGCGGGATCTGGATGTCGCGATAGAACGGCTCAAGTTTATCAACAAGCGCCGGCCAGGGGCGATCCCGCCATTATCGGGCCTGGATCACCAAGCGAGCGGACACCCATCGTCGTCTGGCGCGGGCACTCCGGTCAGCCAGGTATCGCCGCCTGGTCAGGAATGTATCCGATTGGATCGAGCAAGGACCCTGGTCGATCAGGAAGGGAAAGCCGCTAACCCGGAGCCGGGCCGCTCCAATCCTGGCCTACAGCATCCGCAAACTGAAGCGATGGCAGAACAAGCTTCTGAAAAAGAGCCGCAAGCTTTCGAAAATGGATGCCGAGAAGCGGCATCGGCTGCGGCTGCTGAACAAGAAGATTGAGCTATTCGATCCTGTCCATCGAAGACCTATTTCCGGACAAAGATCTTTTCACGACAGGAACGGCGCTGAAACACCTGCGCAAGGCGCAAAAATCCCTGGGGTTGTTGAACGACGATGCGAGAGGCCATGCTCTGGCGGCCGCTCTGGAACAGCAAGGAGCCCAGGCGCCCTTGCAGTTTCTCAGCCACAAGCGCGAAAAGCGGCTGATGCGGACCGCAGCCGAAGCCTACCGGAAATTGGCTGCGCTGGGGTGAGCGGGCGGGCAACGACACAGGCAAGCGCCGGCGCTCGCCGAACGCCGCAGGCGAGTGACGCTACCGGCCCTGGCCTCGGCCAAAACCGAGCGGTTGCGTCACCTTCCCGTCTCAGACGCGTTCGATAATGATCGCCGGCGCCATTCCGCCGGCGGCGCACATGGTTACCAGGCCACGTTTGAGGTCCCGCCGCTCCAGTTCGTCGAGAATGGTCCCGATCAGGATCGAGCCGGTCGCGCCGATCGGATGACCGAGGGCAATCGACCCGCCATTGACATTGACCTTGTCGCGGTCGAGCTTCGAGATCCCGAATGAACTTCTCGGTCACCACCGCGAAGGCCTCGTTGATTTCGAACAGATCGATATCATCCAGCGTGAGCCCGGCCTTGGCCAACACTTTGCGGGCCGCCGGCACCGGAGCATTCAGCATCAAAGTGGGCAAATCGCCCATATTCGCCATCGCAACGACGCGCGCGCGCGGCTTCAATCCGTGCGCCCTGGCATAGTTCGGCGAAGCCAGCAGGATCGCTGCCGAACCGTCGACCACGCCGGAGGAATTACCGGCGTGATGCATGAATTCGATCTCCAGGTCGGGATACTTTTGCAGGATCAGGTTGCGATAGGTCGTGCCCTTGTCGTCGAGCGGATAGTCGGCGATCGCGGTGAAGGCGGGCTTCAGCCCGGCCAGCGCTTCGAGCGTGGTTTGCGGCCGCGGATATTCCTCGCGGTCGAGCGCAAGGCTGCCATCCTCGCGATGGACCGCAACCAGGCTCTTGTTGAAATGGCCGGCCTTGATGGCGGCGGCGGCCTTCTGCTGGCTCTCGTAAGCCGAGCCTGTCGACGTCCTGCCGCGTAATGCCTTCGAGCGTCGCGACGGCGTCGGCGCAGACGCCCTGATGGGACTGCGGGTGCCGTGGCACGCAGACGAAGATTGCCGGCGTCCATCATCAATGGCCCCTCGCCGCGGCGACCTTCCATCGACATCATCTCGGTGCCGCCGGCGATCACGAGATCCTCGGAGCCCGACATGATCGAAGCGGCGGCCATGTTGACGCTGGTAATGCCGGAGCCGCAGAAGCGATCGAGCGTGACGCCGCTGGTGCGGACGTCGTAGCCGGCGTCGAGCGCCGACATCCGCCCGAGGTCGCCGCTCTGCGGCCCGCGCTGGGAACTGGTGCCCCAGACGATGTCCTCGACGTCGGCGGTATCGATCCCGGTACGATCGGCCAACGCCCGCAGTACCGCCGCACCAAGCTGCTGCGGATGGATGCCGGCAAGAGCGCCCTTGCCGGCCTTGCCGATGCCCCGCGGCGTTCTGCAGGCGTCGATGATCAGCGCGTCAACCATGAGTGTTTCCTTCCGTGTAATTGTTCCCGCCATTTGCCGCCGGCACGGTTTCAAAGTCAATTCGTCCGGCTGATGCACCGGACAAATTATTGGCTGATGACTGCGGCGGTGACGCGCGATAGGCCGGACGGTATCGCTTCTTCAGAACGCACAACGGGAAAAGATGAAGGCCGTCCTTGTCGAGACTTTCGGTCCCATCGATAGCATTCCCTTGAGGGAAGTTCCGCGGCCAGCTCTATCAGCTGGCCAGGTGCGCGTCAGGATCTCAGGGGGGCCGGCTCGGTCACTTGCCGAGCATGACCTTGATGCCCAGCCACACCGCACCAAGCGCACCGGTGACGATGACCGTGATCATGGCCTTGAAAGTGTAGCACTGCGCCTGCTCGACGCTCTTGCGCCAGCGCCGCAGATGCTGAAAGTCCGCGCGCAATTCCCGGCGATCCTCCTCCTCGATCCCGAATGAGGTCAGGATAGTCGCGATGGTCCGCGACACCACGGCGTCTATGTCGCCGAGATGAAGTCTCTTCTGCTCGGCCAGCGTCTCGACAACGACAGTTTTGATTTCTTCACGCTGCATTTCGTTCATCGCTTGAGGATCCGCGCGACGTTTTCAAATCCGCGCTTGGCGAAGTAGAATGGCCACCACAAGATTGGATGTGACGGACGCGCAAATCCGGCCGGCGGGTCGGTCGTGCCGAGTTCCTAGAACCTTGTCCAACACCAGGAGCTTTCCCGAGCCTCTTCCCCCATATACGCCTTGGTATCGCGCCCGCGGAAGCAGCGGCTCGAAGATACTACTAGAGCAAGTTCCCCGAAAAGCGAGTCGGAGGGAATTCTCATGGATGTCGAAGCCTGATTCAATCTTTTCGACTGAGTCGGGAGGACGGGATGGGCAAGCCGTACAGCATGGATTTGCGTGAACGGGTCGTTGCGGCGATCGAGGGCGGGGAGTCGACACATCAGGCGGCGGCGCGGTTTGCGATCGGGATTGCGACGGCCGGGGTCTGGGCACGGCTGAAGCGGGCCACCGGGGATGTTCGTCCCGCCAAACAGGGCAAGCCAAAAGGGGCGGTGCTGGATGCGCATGCGGACTTCGTTCTAGGTGTACTCGCAGAGGCTCCGGACACGACACTTGACGAGATGGTCGAACGGCTGCGGGAGGAACGCGGCGTCACCGTGGTGAGGACCGCTGTGTGGAAGTTACTCGACCGGCATGGCCAGACGCATAAAAAAAGACCGCACATGCCAGCGAGCAAGCGCGCGCTGATGTGAAGGCCGCGCGCGAAACCTGGGTCGACGGTCAGGACGGTCTCGACCCTGAACGCCTGATCTTCATCGACGAGAGCGGCCTTTCGACCAAGATGGCGCGGCTTCGTGGCTGGGCGCCCAAAGGCGAACGTTGCCGCGCTGCAATTCCGCATGGTCATTGGAAGACCGTCACTTTTGTCGGAGGCCTAACACTTGCGGGCTTCGTTGCACCGATGCTTCTGGATGCGCCGATGGACGGTGAGTGCTTCCTGGCCTGGGTCGAGCAGATGCTGGCGCCCACTTTGCGCCGAGGCGATGTCGTGGTCATGGACAATCTGGCTGCCCACAAGGTCGTCGGCGTCAGGCAAGCTATCGAGGCCCGTGGTGCCGAACTCCGCTATCTGCCGCCCTATAGCCCCGATCTCAATCCGATCGAAAATGCCTTTGCAAAGCTCAAGGCACATGTGCGCAAGTCCGCAGCGCGAACTATCGACACCCTTGAGCGAGCCGCCGCCAATGCGTTGCCGCAGTTCAAACCTGACCAATGCGCAAATTTCTTCGCTCACGCCGGATATAGATCGGATTAAGAGGAATCTGCTCTAGCTGTCGGTATCCTCAGGATGGACAATGATGCGCTCGATTTTATGGATGAATTCTACCGCGCCATCATCGCCCCTCGGATCGCCTGCGGCGGCTTGCCCAGTCGCGATCCAGAATGGCGTCGGCCGCGGACACCCGCGCGGCCGGTGTCGCTTCGTTGCATTGCATGACGCCGACCAGCGCGTTCAGCGCGCTTCTGGTGTGGCTCCGCGCCAGGGAACGAATTTCGGTTAGCGTTCTAGGCATCGGGAAGCTCCACGCTCACTCAGTTCCTTCTTCCCCACACTATCTTCCTTGTTTGATATTGTTACTCTTTTCGGGGTTTGCCCCGCACCTTCCCACGAGGTGCGGGAATAGAAGTTCTCGGTTTGGACGGTTTGCCCATGTGCTCTGCGGCCAGCGCGCGACGGTCAGCGGCGCGTGTGTAAAGCGAAGCCATCTGGCCGCCCTCCCAACCGAATATCGCCTCCAACGTCGCGACCGTAGCGCCGTTGTTGGCTGCCCGCGTGGCCGCCGCCTTGCGGATGCCGTGGGCAGACTTGCCAGGTATGCCCGCCGCAGGCGCGAGGGGGCAGGCCGACGGTTCGATGGATGCCGGCGGTTGGGGCGATAGTTGTACATATCGTTGGCGAAGCGCGGGGCAGCCGTGAAGCGGGCAAGTCGGTTGACTTCGGGCCGATATTGGCTGCGTCATTATCGCAGCCTAATCCTCCAAGGGAGACTGCAGTCATGTCTGTAACAGGAGCACTACCGAAGCTTTTGCGGTTCGATACGATGCTAAGCAGTCAACTTCCGACGCTGGCTCGCATTGAAATCCAGGCTGATGACGGAACACATAGTTTTCTTGTGAAGAGGGACGTTCTGGAATCGATAGCAGAGATTTGCCTTAGTACAGCGGCCAAATTGCCGAAGCCTACGGATCTATCCTGAGTTTCTGGCTTTAAAATTCTCGACAAGTTGGGCCGGTTCGAGCCTGGTATTGCACCAGATCCCGATCAAGTTAGGAAATTTCTCCCGCGCCTCAAATGCGACGTTTGCGGTGTCAAAGGCAAAGCGCGGCTAATTTTCAAGCCGGGTGTAACGGAGCTAACGGGGCTATCCCGTCGATCGCTTGCCACAACGAAGTCGCAAGCTAAGATCATTAGACCTAGCTGATCGTGCTGCTTGCTGCAGACAATCCGAATAATTGACCGGATAGAAATAGTAAAAGGTCTCCCAAGGTTGCCAAAAATTAGGATCAAAGCAAGGATCGCAGAATCTGTTCCGACAATGTTGCGATGCTGATGGCGCCTCCAACTCTATTCGGTGGTCTTCACCCTCCCGACGCTGGAAGGCACGCCACCGGGCGCCGGCGGAGATCTCGTATTCACCGTCAGCCGGACTGCCACGTCGGAGGTCGAGGATGTCGCCTATGCGCTGGGCGGAACGGCGACAGCGGGCAGCGACTATACAGTCCCGAGCGGCACCGTCAGTTTCGCCATTGGCCAAGCGACCGCGGAGATCCATATCGCCATCACGCCGGATGCCACGATCGAGCCTACTGAGAGCGTCAGCGTGACGCTTACGGGCGCCAGCGGAGACGGCTTCATCAACCCGGCTGCCGCCATTGCTTCGGGCGCGATCGTCAACGATGACGGCAGCACAAGGGACTTCAACGGCGACGGCAAGGCCGATATTCTTTTGCAGAACGATGACGGGACCCCGGGGGTCTGGTTCATGGACGGCACCACGGTCACTGGCGCCGCCGCCCTTCCCAATCCTGGGCCTACGTGGCATGCCGCTGCAGCGGCCGATTTCAACAGCGACGGCAAGTCCGATATCCTTTGGCAGAACGATGACGGAACCCCGGGGGTTTGGTTCATGGACGGCACCACGGTCACTGGCGCCGCCGCCCTTCCCAATCCTGGGCCTACGTGGCATGTCGCTGCAGCGGCCGATTTCAACGATGACGGCAAGTCCGATATCCTTTTTCAGAACGATGACGGGACCCCGGGGGTCTGGTTCATGGACGGCACCACGGTCACTGGCGCCGCCGCCCTTCCCAATCCTGGGCCTACGTGGCATGTCGCTGCAGCGGCCGATTTCAACGATGACGGCAAGTCCGATATCCTTTTTCAGAACGATGACGGGACCCCGGGGGTCTGGTTCATGGACGGCACCACGGTCACTGGCGCCGCCGCCCTTCCCAATCCTGGGCCTACGTGGCATGCCGCTGCAGCGGCCGATTTCAACAGCGACGGCAAGTCCGATATCCTTTGGCAGAACGATGACGGAACCCCGGGGGGTTGGTTCATGGACGGCACCACGGTCACTGGCGCCGCCGCCCTTCCCAATCCTGGGCCTACGTGGCATGTCGCTGCAGCGGCCGATTTCAACGATGACGGCAAGTCCGATATCCTTTTTCAGAACGATGACGGGACCCCGGGGGTCTGGTTCATGGACGGCACCACGGTCACTGGCGCCGCCGCCCTTCCCAATCCTGGGCCTACGTGGCATGCCGCTGCAGCGGCCGATTTCAACAGCGACGGCAAGTCCGATATCCTTTGGCAGAACGATGACGGAACCCCGGGGGTTTGGTTCATGGACGGCACCACGGTCACTGGCGCCGCCGCCCTTCCCAATCCTGGGCCTACGTGGCATGTCGCTGCAGCGGCCGATTTCAGCGATGACGGCAAGTCCGATATCCTTTTTCAGAACGATGACCGGACCCCGGGGGTCTGGTTCATGGACGGCACCACGGTCACTGGCGCCGCCGCCCTTCCCAATCTTGGTAGCGACTGGCACTTACTCTAGTCCATATCGCTTTGGTTAGATTTGGTGCTGACCGAAAATGCGGTTCCGACCTTGCGATGGTCTCGACCAATTCGGACGTGATAGGTCTAAGACCAGCGGCCATCCCTCGCGGAGACTATGGGCTAAATCGAAACTGACTGCGCTCGCTTCGCAACCGGACGAGCAGAGCCATGCCCGAAGCAAAGCGAACTTCGCAAATCCATTGTTATGGAATATTCAACGTCCACTTAGCGAAATCGAGCAAACACGCCCGAGGCGGGCGAACATCGTGGGCCGCCCAGCGGGGCCCTCAGCGTCAGCGCCTCGATCGCGGCCTGCCACGCGGGCGCGTCCAACACCTTCCGGTAAGGCATTGCGAACGCTTGATTGATTGAAAACTTCCCACAGCACGATCGTAACGAGGCCCGCCAAAGCCAGCACTATCAGGTACGCGGTCATGCCGGTCTCAATCCCTGGATATGGAACAACGTGAAGCATGATTGCCCCATGTGGTCATTTCGGGCATGCCGGAACGTCGCGTGCCCGCAAATCAAAGGAGTTCGGACGGCGGCCAGCTTGCGACGCTTCTGGCAGCGGTGCATGGGAGGATGTGGCGCCATGCCGTGCGGCCGCCGTCCGATTCAGGAAGCGGGAAATGAAAAAACCCGCGGCCGGTTTCCCGGCGCGGGCTTTTGAATTCTTGCGATGATGAAGATATGCAGGTGATTTGCCCGACGTGTCAAATTCTTTGTTCACCCGCGGACGCACTCAGTTCTTGACCAGATAAAGCGGCGTTCTCACGGTAAGCAGGTAAGACGGCTTCGGCACCCACGCAGATCATGCGCGGTGATTCCGAACAGGCGATTGTCGTCGTCGTCCATCCGGTCGAGGTCGAGCCTCACGATCGGCTGGGTGAAAGGCTCGAACGGCATCTGGTTGAGAAGCTGCGCGCCGCCGAAGGATTGAACGCCGACGCGGCCGGTGAATTTCCAGTTGTTGTCCCACTGATAATAGCCACCGACATAGCCGACGATATTCGGATTGATCCTGATGAAAGCGGAATCCACCGCGACCCCGGTGTACTGCACGCCGGCCAAAAATCCCTTTGTTTCGTCCGCGTTCAGGGCGTAGTCGAATTCGAGAATGGTATTGAGCGACGTCGTCGGGAGCACCGCGTTCGGCACCGGCAGCGTCAGCGTCGACTGCAGCGTGATCGTCGGGAATCAGATCCGCCGTTCTGCTGATAGACGTCGGCCTGGAATCCGACGTTCCAGCTGTTGATCGTGAACGCTGACCAGTCGGACAGATCGGTACGCGATGCGCTGGCGCTAAAACCGCCATACAGCGAAACCCGGTCGTTCAAATCGATGGTGAGGGGAACATCGACCCCGACGCTCCGGCTTGACGGCGACGACACGGCCGGAAGCGTCGCGAAATTCGAGGCGTTAGGCCGCAAGCGTGAAAGCGCCGGCTGCCCGTTGAACACCCCAAAACTGCCGAAGCCGATCGAGAGCGAGCCGGCGGGAAAGGTAGCGTAGTTGGTCCTGAGGTCGAGATAAAGGTTTGGCGCAGGGGCGAGATCCGTTGAATTCATCTGCGCCGTTCTCGGCATCCTTGCCCAGGGCAAGACAGGAGGAATAAGCCAGCACCAACCCGACGAACGCCACGCGAGAGGCGGCGCGCACGGCCTTTGCCATTCCGATACCCTCCAACAGTTCAAGACTTATACGGCAGGGCGGGCCGCGTTCAAGGACGCGATCTTCCAAATGCCCCTGCGCATCGAATGAGTGATCCCGCGGCCGGCTTCCCGGTACGGGCTGAGGAAGACCAGCGAAGGTTCCGGAAAATTTGCGGCATCGTTGAAGCAATTTTGGAAGGAAATTCCACGATTCGCCGGCAAGGCTGCTTAATCTTTAGCGCACAGGGTATGTTTCTCGTGCGGGATCGACCCGCAGCCCACGGAAATCTGCTCCGAGGTGTCCCATGTATTTCGTAGCCGCCGTGCTGGCCGTGTTGTCCGGTCTGTTCTATGCCGCCGGCCAGCATGAAATCGGAACACTCGGCGTGGAAATGTGCCGATACGGCAGCACGTTCTGTCAAAGTCCCATCTACGTTCTGGCAGGCGCCATTCTCGCGGCGCTGTGGGGCGGGTTTGTCAGCGTTCGCTGATTGCTGGTCTGCAAGTAAACGCGCGCCAAGCCTGGTCAACGGTTTTCCATCAGCGCGCCGGAGGCCGAACGGCCGCGATACTCAAATCCCTGCCGGTTGTAGCCGGCAGGGATCAGCAGAAAAGTCGACGGACGGCGGATGACTTCACCCGGTGGCCCGTCAAGGACCTGCCCCGCAATTGAAATCCAACACGCGGACCCAGGCAAGACCAGTTTATGGGCAGCGGACGGTCGATCCGCGGGCATCCGCCCGCGTCCGGCAATCAGCGCGGTCGCTACTTGCCCTTCGAGGCGTCCTTCGCCGCCGACATCACCCCGCCGGTGATCTGTCTCATGTGCTCTCCGGCATTGGTAAACTGGCTCTTCAGGAATTCCGATTGAATTCGCATCGCCTCCTGCAGGTCGGTGGCGTGAACCAGTTTTCGAGCATGATCGAACGCAGCCTTCATGTTCTGCTCGGTGAACGACAGCGCCTGCTTGGAAATCTCCGTTCCCGGGTTCGGAACAGCGGCCATCGACTTGCCCGCAGCATCAAAAAACATTCCGAAGGCCTTTTCCGCCTGGTCGATGGTTTTTTCGGCCAGTTCACGCAATTCGGCCGGGACTTCCAATTTCGGTTCAATCATTTCCACCATCCTCCGGTTGATCCTGAAGGCTATCATATCCCCGAAACGGCGTCCTCGCACAGTTTCCCTGCCCCGGCCTCGGCACCTATCGACCTTTTTGGCGAGTTTGGCGTTGTCCGGATCGTGCCGTCGCGCTGCTCGGTCCCGGGTTTGCAGCGTCGGTTCGTTGCCCAGCCAAACCCTCCGCGTGAGGCCGTCTGCCGGCAGACGCGGAAAGTTGCGGTGCTTGCCATATCTTGGCCATCCACTGCCGACAAAAAGCATGGCGCGGCCCAGAGCAAGTTTCACCTTGGCCCGCCCGCCAGCGGAACGGATCGCCGCGTCACTCATTTCAACATGACAATGGCAAAATCCTTCGAAAATCTCGAATCTCGAAAGAGCCATTGCGTTGCGCTGGGCCCTTCGGGATATCCTTGGCGATCGGCTGAAACTGTCACCGGTCAAGGAAGCAGATCTGCAGTCCCTGATCGATCTGGGTTTCGTCGAGATGAAAGACAACTCGCCGGTCGTGACTGAGGCGGGACTTGCTGCGCTGGAGTGAGCCAGCTCCGCCTTGCGGAACTCAACTCCTGCGACTGATCCGAATTTCTCGACGGCGCCATGCACAACGCTGGCCACGCTCCATCGGCGCAACGCGAAGAAAGCCCGCCCCGCGCAGATCACGCAGGACGGGGCGAGTTGGAGAAGTCTCGGGAGGGGAAACTTCGCTTCCATAAACCCCCGGAAGCGGCCGGGTTCCCGGACGTTGAAACCTTTTTTGGCGCCCGGGTCCTGCATCGCGCCGAACGTTCGGTACGCCGTCCTTGAGCGCGGTCAATAGCGGTACGGTTCGATGTCCAGCAGCGGGAATGCGCTGAAAACATCGGGCAGATTGGTCGGCGTGGCCGCATGCAGATAGGATTTGTCGAGCTCGGAAAACCCCGTCACTCCGAGCAATCCGAGACACCGCGTCACCTCGTCCTCGAGCAGTTCCAGCATCCGGACGACACCGGCTTCGCCCTTGGCCGCAAGCGCCCAGCATTGCAGCCGGCCAATGCCGACGAGATCTGCGCCCATCGCAATCGCCTTGACGATGTCGGTGCCGCGGCAGAACGAGCCGTCGACCATGATCTTCGCGCGGCCGGCGACGGCAGCGGCGATTTCGGGCAGCACGTGCATGGCGCCGCGGCCATGGTCGAGTTGCCGGCCGCCGTGGTTCGACAGATAGATCCAGTCAACCCCGTGGTCGAGCGCAATGGCGGCGTCTTCCGCGGTTGCGATCCCCTTGATGATGAGTGGGATCCTGAACTTGTCCTTGATCAGCTTCACGGTGCGCCATTCCAGCCCCTTCTGGAAATCCCCCCCGGTGGCGCGGACCCGACTTTCGCGGACGTATCGCTTGGCGATATCGCGTTCCCGCCGGCTGTAATGCGCGGTATCGACGGTCAGGCAGAATGCTTATACCCGCCAGCAACCGCGCGGCTGACGCAGTCTTCGACGAATTCGTCGCCGCCGCGGACATAAAGCTGAAACAGGCGCAAAGCCCCGGGCGCGGCTTCGGCGACGCCCTCGAGCCCGGGCTCGGACACCGAGCTCAGCATATGGGCAGCCCCGAACCTGCCGGCGGCTCGTGCGACAGCCGCACCGGCGCCGGGATCGAATATCTCGAGCGCCCCTACCGGCGCCAGCACGACAGGCAATCGCAATTTGCGGCCAAACACCTCGACAGAAGGATCGACACTGACGACATTGCGCAGCACGCGCGGACGGAACGCAATCTCGTCGAGCGCCATTCGGTTGCGGCGCATGGTGGTCTCGGTCTCGGCAGCGCCGACAATATAGTCCCAGGCGTTCTGGTTGAGGTTCGCCCGCGCTTTTCGCACGAACTCGTGAAGGTTCTGGAATTCTTCGCCGCTCGCGCCGAGTTCGACCGACATCGCCGGCTGGATGGGGGTCCCGTCATTCATGGTGTTTCTCTCCCTTTTGCACGGCACATTAGCTGCCGCGGGACAGGCTGGGAAAGCCCACCAGTTCGATGCAATTCGGGCGCTGCCTTGCGCAAGGCGCCATCGGGCAAACCGTTTCGCACATGAACACATAAAGGTGAGATGTGAAGCGTCATTCACATCGGCGCACCGCAGCAGGGATTAATCAGGCGGCGTACATGGGGTGGCGAACCGACAGGAGGTTTTCCATGAAGCGCCTGATGATTTCTGCACTCGCCGCGGTCGCATTGTTCGCTGCCGCAACCACCATGCTGCGATCTCACACCACCTCCGACCGACCGTGCGGTTGCGACGTCGTTGCCGGGATTTGCGACGACGATCGACGTCAACAAGTTGCCGATCGAGAATTTCGAGGATCAGTCGATGGTCTACTCGAAGGCGACGCGGTAGACTCGCCTGTCATTGACTGGCGATTTGCACCGGCGCTGAATGGAAATTCCAGCGCCCGAAATCTGCGACGCGATCAGGAATGCTGCCATGACCGCCGGTACGCTGATGAATCTCAAGAATTGATCGACCGAAAGCATCCTTTTCGTCCCCTGAGATGGCAAAGCCGGCCTTGTCAGCCGGCTTCAGTCCGCGCCCCGAATGGTCTGCTGGCCACCGGTCAACCGTTGATCGGCGTAGGCCGCTCCCGAAATCGTGAGCAGCGCCAGAATCGCTATGACGGCCAGCGTTTTCATGCCCGCACCGTCGTTTTCGATTGTGGCCGAAAATGTCAGAGTTCGGCGCGTTTTCGGGACCGAACCCGTGAAACATCGTGGCCGCCGCGATCATTGTGCGCAGAGCGCGAACATCCGGCAGAGGCTGAAGCGGAACGACGGAGGTAACTCAGGACAATGAGGGATCGCTGCCGGCAGCATCGGCAGCCAGTCGCTCGACCAGTTCGATGATTTCAATGCGCTGGTCGGGCGCAAGTTTGATGAAAGCCTTTAACAGCCGCAGGCTTTCGACAGTTTCGCTCGATGGAGCTCCGAGCCTCTTCTGCAGCTCTGCAACAAATGTGGGATCTTTCATCTCGCATCCTAGATGGGGAACAGGAATGACATTTCCAGGCAAACGTGAAGGCTTGGCCCGAAAGGTCGATACGGCAGCACAAGAGGCAGAGCGTCTCGGCTTGACGACAGCTACATTGATACTTCGGATGGCACGACTTGAGATTGACCGGGCTGAACCCGACGAAGTTGAAAGTATGCCAAGGAACAACCCGCGCGGCAAGCCAAACTGACGTGCCGAAAAACGCCACCGGCGGCTGAACAGCGCCAGTTGGCGAGCGGCCCGGCCGCTGGTCGGTCCAAATCGTGCATAGGAGGCCCTCTTTGGTGGCAGCCTGTTTATTCTGGTCAGCGATGCCCATTGGCGGCATCGAGGTTCCGTTCAGCCGATGTTTCGCATCTCGCCAAAAGCCCCCGCCTCGGCAAGCGCTGCGATACGGGGATCGTCATAACCGAGCGTCTTGCGCAGTACTTCCTTGGTGTGCTCGCCCAGCATCGGCGCCGCCACGGATCGGCGACCGGCGTCAGGCTGAGGCTGATCGGCTGCTCGATATTGGGAACGGTACCCGCTGCCGGGTGCGGAATCTGGCTCACGCGGTGGCGCTCGCGCACTTCAGGCGAATTGAAGGCTTCCTCGACGGTACGAAGATAGCCGACCGGGATATTGGCCGTCTTCATCTTCGTCACCCAGCTTTCCCGAGCTGTCGCTGGCAAATATCCCGTTCGAGGATCTCGCGCAACTTGTCCTTGTTGGCGGTCCGCGACCGCCGGTCAGCGAATTCAGCCGCTGGCCAGATCGGGCCGCCCGAGCACGTCGATGACGAGGCGGCGATACAACCGGTCGTTGGCGCAGGCGATATAGAACGGCGCGTCGGCGGCATCGATAGAGGCCGACCGACGGCGAGCCGTTCGGCGAATTGCCCTGACGGCCGAAATTCTCGCCGGTCATCAAATGGGCCATGCCGTAAAATCCGGTCATCCCCAGCGCCACGTCGAACAACGCGACCTCGACCATGCTGGCCGCGGCCAAGCCGGTCGCGCGCCAGCAGCGCCATCAGGATGGCATTGCAGGCCGACATGCCCGTCACCATGTCGATGGCGGGCGGCCGGTCCGTACCGGCGCACCGTCCGGAAAGCCGTTCAGGGACATGAACCCGCTTTCGGCCTGCGTGATCGGATCGAAGCCGGGCGCAGGATGCAAACGGCCCCTTGCGGCCGTAGGCCGAGATCGAGCAATAGACCAGGCGCGGATTGGTCGGCGCGACCGACGCATAGTCGAGGCCGTACTTCTTCATTACGCCGGCGGAAAAATTCTCCACCACCACATCCGCCCGGCGATCAACTCGCGCGCGACCTCGCAGCGCCGCCGGGTTGGTGAAGTCGAGCACGATGCCGCGCTTGTTGCGATTGAGGCTGATAAAAGCGGCACTCTCGCCGGCGAGATCGGCATGTTCGTAGTGCGCGCGTATCGTCGCCGCCATCGGGGTTTTCGATCTTGATCACTTCGGCGCCGAAATCGGCGAGCGTCTGCGTACAGGCCGGACCGGCGACGACGCGGGTGAAATCCACCACCAGCAGGCCATCGAGGGCGGTCGGCACGTCCTTCGCGCGCGGCGTGCGTTCCGGCAGTTGCGGTCTGGCAGTCATTCGGCCCTTTTCCTGATTTTTTCGTGGGCCGAGCGATTGATAGCCCGGCCGCTCACGGACTGCGCAATCGACCCTGGCGCATGGATGCCCCGCTCCGCATTTCGCCGCAAACCGCCCAGCGCCGGCCGGTCGCCGGCAGACTGCTACGCTATTTCAGCATGTCCGGCACGATCAGGCGCGGCAGGAACAGCGACACGCTCGGCCAGATGATCAGCGCCGCCAGCACCAGCAGCATCGGTACCAGCATGATCATCGTGTCCTTGAGCGCATAACGCAGCCGCACGCCTGCGATCGAGCACGCGATCATCAGGCACAGGCCGTAGGGCGGCGTCACCAGCCCGAACGCCAGCGAGACGATCGAGATGATCGCGAACTGCACCGGGTGCAGATCGACCGACCTTGCCAGCGGCTCGAGCACGGTACCGACGATCACGATCGCCGGAATGGCGTCGAGAAAGCAGCCGACCACCAGAAAGCAGAACGCGATGAAGAAGCCCGCCGCGATCGGCCCCATGCCCCAGGTCGAGACGTTGGCCAGCAGTTCCTGCGGAATCTTGTAGTAGGCCAGCAGCCAGCCGAACGCGCTCGCCGTGCCGACGCAGAACAGCGCGACGCCGGCCAGCCGTCCGGTGTCGAGCAGCGCCTTGTAGAGCTCCTTGGCGCCGGTTTCCCGGTAAAAGAAGGTCGACAACGCCACCGAATACAGCACGGCAACGCAGGCGGATTCGGTCGCCGTGAACCAGCCGAGCAGGATGCCGCCGACGATGATGAACGGGGTCATCAGCGCCGGAATCGAGCGCCAGATCGCGCAGCGCATCTCCACCCAGGTCGATTTCGGATAGGTCGGATAACCGCGGCGCACCGCATAGACGTGCACGGTCGCCATCTGCGCGCCCGCGATCAGCAAGCCCGGCACGATGCCGGCCAGATACATCGCGGCGATCGAGGTCGAGATCAGCCCGCCCCACACGATCATCAGGATCGATGGCGGGATGATAACCGCAAGCACCGCCGATACCGCCGTGATGGCGATGGAGAACGAAAGGTCGTAACCCTCCTTGGTCTGCGCATCGATGAAGATCTTCGACTGGCTCGCCGCATCCGCCGTCGAGGAGCCGGAGATGCCGGCGAAGAACACCGACAGCACGACATTGATCTGCGCCAGCGACCCCGGCCAATGCCCGACCATGGACGCGCGAAAGCGCCACCAGCCGGTCGGTGATGCCGCCGATGCTCATCAGGTTCGCCGTCAGCAGGAAGAACGGCACCGCCAGCAGGATGAAGGAATTGTAGGCGTTGAAGGTTTCCTGCGCGAGCATCATCATCGACAGCCGCGGCTCGATCAGCAGGATCGGCAGGCAGGCAAGCCCGAGCGCGAACGCGACCGGCACGCGCAGCGACCAGCAGCGCCACGAAAGTACCGAACAGAACCATTGCGGCCTGTCCGGCGGAAAGAACGCTGCCACTCATCGTGCTCGACCCCGAACAAGATCCGTGCTTCATCGACGATCTGCTCGCCCGCGAACACGATCCATGTAAAGCCTGCCACCGGCCATGCGACGTGAATCAGCCAGAGCGGCAGGTCGGCCAGTTCCGACGTTCGGTTCCAGGCAAACCGCGTGAACTCGATGCCCGCCCAGACGAACACCAGCGCCAGCGCCAGGATGCCGAGCCGCGCCACGATCCGCACCGCGGCCTCCGAGCGCCGCGACAGCTCGGGCCAGACATCGACTTCGAAATGCTGCGCTTCCCTGACGCCCACCATCGCGCCGATCATGATCGTCCATACGAACAGGAAGCGCGCCATCTCCTCGGTCCAGATGTAGGACGGAATGAAGGGGGTGTAGCGCGAGATGATCTGCAGCGTGACCGGAATGACCAGGATGCCGACGCAGGCGGCCAGCAGGAATTCCAGCAGTTTGGCATAGCCGGCCGTCACGCGTCGCCACAGCGACGGGTTGGATGGCATCGGTATTTCGGTCATTGGCCCCCGCGCAGTGACAGTCATCGAGCGGGGCAAGCCGCGAGGCTTGCCCCGGCACTCTCGTTCAGCGATTTGCCGGTTCAGGCGACGTTGATCTTTTCGTAGATGCCTTCGGCGCCGATTTCCTTGGCGTAGGCCGCCATCACGGGATCGGCGAGCTTCTTCATGGCGTCGCGTTCCTCGAACGGGACGCGCTTGAGCTTGCCGGCCTTCTCGAGCGTATCGAGCTTGATGACTTCCTCGCTCGACTTCCAGCTGCCGGCCGAAATCGCCGGCCTCCTTGCCGGCCTTCATGATGGCGTCCTGCAAGTCCTTGGGCAGCGTCTTGAGCGTCTTCACCGAGAAGCAGATCGGCCGGATCGAGACCGCGTGCTGGGTCAGATTGAGGTGCGGCGCGACTTCGTAGAACTTCATCGCCTCGACGCCGGCCGCCTCGTTCTCGCCGGCCGAGATCACGCCGTTCTGGATGGCGTTGTAGACTTCATTGTAGGCGATGACCGTCGGGCTCATGCCGGCGGCGGCGAACGTCTTCGACCAGATCGGCGCGCCCTGCACGCGCACCTTGAGGCCCTTGATCTCGGCCAGGTTCTTGAACGGCTTGTTGGCGAAGATGTTGCGGATGCCGCCGCCGGCATAGCCGATCAGCATCACCTCGGCCTTCCCCGCGACTTCGTCGGCGATCGGCGCCAGGATGTTCGCTGTCGACCACCTTGTTCATGTGGTCGATGCCCTTGAACACGAACGGCGCATCGATGAACGGCGCGGCCTTGGCGAAGGTCGACATGTGCGCCGGCGAGACGATGCCGTAGTCGACCGCCTTGCCCTGCGACATGTACTCGAAATACTGCTTCTCGAGGCCGAGCGAGGAGTTCTTGTGCAGCGTGAAATTGACGGGCTTGCCGTAATATTTCTTCACCAGCTCCTCGAACCTGACCAGCGCCTTGGTGAAGGCGTGATCGTCGTTGAACTGCACGGCGCCGTTCAGCGTGACGGGCGCCTGTGCCCTGAGGATCGATGGCATGCCGAGCACGCCGGCGGCGGCCGTTGCGCCGAGCCCGGCGAGTACCGTTCTTCGCTTCATGGGCTTCCTCTCCCGTAATACCCATCCCTTGTCGTCGGGATTTTGGGCGTTCGCGACCGTGGCAGTCGCCCCGCAGCATGGCTGCGGCCCAAGGGTATGCAAAAGAGGGCCGCGATGGAAGCCAATTTTGAAGTGCGGCTCCGGGAAGGAATTTGCGTGGCTCGATCGGCAGCGTTGCCACGGCTATCGCCAATTGTCCAGCGTCGGAGGCTCCACTCGGAAGTTGCGGTGCACACTAACGCCGCTCCGTCGCAAATCCGTAGATCAACGCCAGCCGGTCGAGACACTCGCCGAAACCTGCGCGCGAAATAGTCCTTCCAGCGTTGGGCTAGCACCCCGCGCCGCTGTCCGATCTGCTCCATGGTCATGCCCAGGACCAGGACCTCATGCACCAGCGCCGCGCCGTCGGCGCCGAGTTCGCGCTCGACGCGGTTCAGCCGCAGCACCGCCTTGCGCTGGCCTTCGGTGATCGGCTCCCGCATCCTGACCGCCATCGACATATTCCCGGGTCGGATCGACCGCCTGCGGTCCGCGCTCGGCCTGCTCCCAATCGGCCTGAAAGGCCCGCCCGCCCTGGTATTGCGCCTCGTCGATATGGCGATGCGAGTGCATGCGGCCCAGCGGGTCGTTGCGGATCGAGCGCAAGGTGACGATCTTGTCGCCCGGCTCCAGCGCCAGCGGGTCGTCCACTTCTATGGCAGCCACTTCTGCGTTGCGCGGCAGGTCCCGGGATCGCCGGTCGTGTGCTTTCGCGGGATCATGTGGTCGTTTCCGCGTTGTCCGTGGCACGTCTGATGGCTCCGTTGGGTGATGAAACTTGATCGCTTCGCCGCTCGTCTGGCGAGACCGGCAAGTGTGCGTCAGGCCCTTGCCGTTCTGATCGGCCCGGGCTTCACGCTGCCCGCACAAGCCGCAGGCAGACCGCAACCGCCGCCCGTTCCGAAGCGGTGCCCGGACCTCGCGTCAGATTGAGATGCCCGGCGCAATAGCTCGAACCGTCGCGCCTGGGATGGCCGCAGAACGTGATGGTCTCGTTCTCGGCGTCGCCCCCATAGGGATACCGGCAATCGCCTGCTTCAAGCTCCACCAGCGCCAAATGCCTCGGCATGATCTGGATGCAGCGGAGGCTGACGCCCTCTGCGCTCGTGAACGGCTTTATCACTTGGCCGCAGCAGGTTCGCGAATTTGCGACGCCCTGGAGCGGCGGTATCTTTATCTGTCGCGGAGCCTTTTGCGCTTCCGCAGGTCTACGGGAACTGGTGAGCCCCATTCGCTTGGCGCGACCGAGTGCGGCATTACGGGTATAGGACGTGTCGAACCTCGCATTGATCGCGCCGGCAGCCTCGGCAAACGACATGCCCCTCGCCAGACAATCTCGCAGCGCATCCGAATGTGGGGACGGCCAGTCGATCTGCGGCATTGCTGTTCCTCCGATGGGCCGGCAAATGGGCTAATCTCGCCGGCCATGCACCGGGCCATTATTTACGATATTCCGAAATTAACGTCAAGCCTTATTTCCGATAATCGGAATTGCAATATTTTCTGTAATTCGGAATATTGTAGCCGTCATGGACAAGGGAGTATCGCCATGCTGGATGTCGGAATGATCGAACGGGCGCTGGAGAAGACGGGCAAGAGCAAGGGAGGGCTCGCTGCGGCGATGGGCGTTCGTCCGGGGGCGGTGTCGGAAATCCTGTCCGGGCTGCGCCTGATCAAGGCGTCGGAAATTGCCGCAATCACCGATTATCTCAACCTGAACTCTGTCCCGATCATGGGCCGCGTCGGCGCCGGGGCCGCGATCGAGCCGGAACACGAACAGGTGCCGCCGGAAGGGCTTGGCGAGGTCGAACTCCCCTTCCCGATGTCGGAGGAAACCATCGCCTTCGAGGTGGCCGGCGATTCCATGCTCCCGAAATACGAAAATGGCGACATTATCGTGGTCTACAAGGAACAGCGCCATCCGCTGGGGAGTTTCTACGGCGAAGAGGCCGCGGTCCGCCTGAAGACCGGCGAGCGTTACCTGAAAACCATCGAACGCGGAAAATCCGCCACCCTTGTCAATCTGACGAGTTTCAACGCCAAGCCCATCAACGGCGTGAAACTGGAATGGATCGGGGAAATCTGCGTCACCCTGCCAAGGGGCCAGATCGAGCGCTTGCGCACCAAGGCCGCCGCCCGCACGCGCAAGGCGGCAAAGGGCCACGCCGGACGCTGACCCGCGGCAGCGCCATGGTGATTCGCTCCCGCGCCCGGCGCGGGGGATGGCGATATCCAATAAATTTCCTATTTTCCGAATTTTCCGCTTGACCATTTCTCGTATTTTCGGAAATACTGGCGTCGCCCTGCCGAGCGCGAGATGGCGAGACCTCATGCAGTATTTCGTCGTGATGATCGACTATGGACGACGCGGACGTGAGGCGATCGTCGACCCGGAGATCACCCGGCGCGAAGTCATCTCGCGCGTGGCCTCGGGCGAATACAGGGACATCAGTTTCATTCACGAAATCGCCGATGGCTCGGTCGAGGACATCACGGCAGAAATTCTGGCGGACGCAGCCGTCCCCGAAATCACGATGACCGAGGTCGACCCGCAGGCCAATCGCTTCGACCACAATCGCGATCTGCGCAAGCACGAACCAGCGTGATCAGCATCCGACCGCAGAAAGCCGGCATCCTCACCAGAAACGGCATGTTACTGCAAAGTCACATGCAGCAGGATTGTGCGATCGTTCCTCGTACGTTCGCAAGAGTTGATGATGGACATTTCCGCTTCGCGGTAAGTTGGCTCGGGGTTGAGATTTAACGTGCTTGCGCCTGCGAAGGAGGCCGACATGCCAGCCTACATCCAGCATCACCATGCGGAAACAGCGCTAATCATCTGCCCCGGCTGTATCGGATCACTGCCGATGTTCGTGAGAGACGTCGAGCCGCATTGGAGCATGGCGAAGATCGACTTCGTCTATGAATGCTCCGACTGCGGCGCCGAGGTCCGGCAGACCCTGACGAAACCGGAACGACGACACTAATTCCCGGCCGTTCAGCCGCGAAGCGCTGTGTCGCGTTCGTCGACATGCGAAGGGCGCCAACTTCGCCAGGATGGCGACATGGCAAAACCCGTCCCCCGCGATGCGTGCGCTAGTCTAGTGGATGGCTGTTGGGGACATATCGAGGTTGCATTCCCTGAAATGGAACGCAATCTCATCAAGCGCGCACTGTCCCCACTCTTCCGCTTTTGCCAGCCAGAAGATCTTCCGCTCGGTATCCAGTACCGCACGCTCCCGGCAGAGAAATTCCTGGTTGCGGATTTCCACCAGCCTCTTCATGAACTCCACTCCCTCGGTGTGAAGCCAATCTGCATTGAAATAATAGCAGAGTCGTGACTGGCCATCCCTGGGATTTCCCGGAAAAAAGGACAGGTGCACTGTCTGTTTTCGCTGAAGCCCGCCGCAGACACGCCCGCGCCCGCGCCGCGCTCAGGAACGGAGGCTGTGAAGGGTGCCGGCCATGGCGAGCGAACCCGCGGGAGCGGTCTGGGTTGCCTGCTCCGGACCACGCTGCGTCGTACGGACCGCCCGAACCGGCTGTTTTCTGCGAAGTCTGCGTTGCCTTTGGGAATTTCCCAGCCCGGCTGTTTGCGGTACAGTTTTGGCGAATGAGGATCTGCTCCAATGTACGACCATGCCGGCGTCACGACCTCTCCCGAAATTACCGTCCCCGCGCAGATGAAAGCCTGGGTCCTCGGGGACCCTGACCAGCTGTTGCTGCGCGACAAACCCACGCCGGTGCCCGGGCGCGCAGAAGTCCTGGTCCGGATCGACGCCGTCGCCATCTGCGCCACCGACCTTGAAATCATCCATGGCGGATCGCCGGCGAGCATTTTGGGCGGCCTGCCCTTCAACAGGAACTTTACGCCCGGCCATGAATACATGGGCACGGTCGCGGCCCTCGGACCCGCCGTGGACGAATTCGGGATCGGCGAGCGCGTCAGCGTCGAAATCCATGCCGGCTGCGGCCAGTGCAAGCGCTGCCGCCAGGGCATGTACACCTCGTGTCTCAACTATGGAAGACCCGACAAGGGCCACCGCGCCAACGGCTTCACGACCGATGGCGGGTTCGCCGAATACGCGGTCAACCATATCAACACGCTGGCGCGGGTGCCGGACACCATGAGCGACGCCGAAGCCACGCTGGTCGTGACGGCGGGAACGTCCATGTACGGCCTGACCGAACTCGGCGGCCTCGTTGCCGGTGAAAGCGTCGTGGTCATCGGCCCCGGCCCGATCGGGCTGCTCGCCGTGGCCGTTGCAAAGGCGCTCGGCGCCAGCCCCGTCATCCTGACGGGAACCCGCAACAAGCGCCTCGCGATCGGCACGGAGTTAGGCGCCGACCGCGTCATCAACATCGCCGACGAAAACGCCGTCGATGTCGTCCGGCAGCTCACCGGCGGGATCGGTGCCGACTACGTGGTCGAATGCGCGGGCACCGAAGCCACGGTCAATCAGGCCATTCACATGGCCAACCGCGGCGGCAAGATCTGCCTTGCGGCATTCCCGCACGATCCGGTCACGACCGACCTGCCGCATCTGGTGAAGAACAACATCTATGTCTACGGCATTCGCGGCGAAGGCCGCAGCGCCACCCGTCGCGCGATGGCGCTGATGGCGGAAAAGCGGTTCGACGCGACGAAAATCCATACCCATACATTTGCGCTCGCCGATCTGCCCACCGCGCTCCGCTACGCGCGCGACCGGGTCGAGGATGCCATCAAGGTGGTGGTAACCAACCGGCAGGCGGACGTGCTCGCAAGCGCCGCGGCGGAATAACGCTATCGGCGCTTCAGCTGGGCGGTCCTGTCGGGGGCGTCCAGACCCCTCGGCCGGCAATCATGCGACCCCGCCGAGATAGAGCCGCTTGACGATGTCGTTGCCTCTCAATTCGTCGACCGAATCGGCCGCGACGACGATCTCGCCATGGACGATGATGTAACCGCGATCGGCGATCCGGATCGCCTGATTGAAGTTTTGCTCCGCCATCAGCACGGTCAGGCCGAGATGCTGGTTGAGCTCGCCGATCTTGGCGATGGTCTGCGACACCAGCAGCGGCGACAGGCCGACCGAGGGCTCGTCGATCAGCAGCAGGCGCGGCGACGACATCAGCGCGCGCGCGATGGCCAGCATCTGTTGCTGCCCGCCCGACATGGTGCCGGCGAGCTGGCCCTGCAGGCCCTTGAGGGCCGGAAAGGTCTCGAAGGCGAGCGCCAGGTTGCGATCGATGTTTTGCCGGGCCGCCTTGCGGAAGGCGCCGAGCATCAGGTTTTCCAGCACGGTCAGCTTGGGAAACAGCCGTCGTCCCTCGGGCACCAGCGCCACGCCGAGATCGACGATCGCCTCGGCCGACAGTCTGGTCAGGTCGTGCGCGGTGTCCGTCGATCGTCAGCGACATGCTGCCGCGCTCCGGCCGGACCAGGCCGGCGACGCACTTCATCAGCGTGCTCTTGCCGTTGCCGTTGGTGCCGAGCAGGGCGACGGTCTCGCCGGCCTCGACATGGAGACTGACGCCGCGCAGCGCCTTCACGGCGCCGTAACCCGCATCGAGGTCCTTGATGGCGAGGCTAAGTGCCAAGATAGGCCTCCTGCACGCGCTGATTGGCCATCACCTCGTTCGGCGTGCCGATCGCGATGATCTTGCCGGCATCGAGACACATCACGCGGTCCGAAAAACGCATCACCGCCTGCATGATGTGCTCGATCATGATGATGGTGATGTCCTGACCCGCAAGGCTCATCAGGAGATCAAGCACCTCGTCGACTTCCGAGCTGGAAAGGCCGGCCATCGCCTCGTCGGAAATCAGCAGTTTCGGGTGCGTCGCCATTGCACGGGCGAGTTCCATCTTGCGCAATTCCACCTGGCTGAGCTTGGTGGCCGACACGTCGGCCTTCGACGCCAGACCCATCCGCGTCAGGATCGACATCATGGTGTCGCGCCGTTGCGCGGCCGAGACGATTTCGTCGGTGACCGCCGCGAAGTCGAGCGCGACCATGAGGTTTTCGGCGACCGTCATGCTCCTGAACGGCCGCGGGATCTGGAAGCTGCGCGCAATGCCGCGGCGCGTGCGCATATGCGGCTGCAACCGCGTGATGTCCTCGTCACGGAACACCACGGTGCCGGCCTCGGTACGGAATGCGCCGGAAATACAGTTGATCAGCGTCGTCTTTCCCGAGCCGTTCGGACCGATCAGGCCGAAGCGCTCTCCGGGACGAATATCGACGCTGACATTGTCGAGCGCGGTGAAGCCGCCGAAACGCTTGGTCAGCGCTGATATCCGCAGCAACGGTGACTGGGTTTCGAGGGCCATCATGTCTTGCCCTCGCTTGCGATTGCCGCGAACCCTTGCGGATCAGGCCGATGATACCCTCAGGTGCCGCCACCACGAACAGCACCAGCATCACGCCGAGCACCAGCACGTTGACTTCCGACGAGATGGTAACGGTCAGCAATTGCTGCGTCGAGCCCAGCAGGATGGCGCCGATGATCGGGCCGGCCCAATGCGCGGTCCCGCCGATCAGCGACATCGCGAGTGCGGAGACGGAGTAGTTGAGATTGAACGCAGACGCCGGGTCCGCGTATTGCAGATACATCGCGGCGGGAGCGCCGGCCGCGCACATCAACGCGCCGGAGATCGACGCACGCCAGCAGCTTCAGCCGCAGTGTCGGCACGCCCGTGCATTCCGCGGCGAGTTCGTCGTCCTTGAGCGCCTGCAAGCCGCGGCCGATCCATGAATTCTGGATGTAGCGCGAGATCGCGACCGCCAGCACCACCAGCAGCGCCTGAACGAAGAACAGCATCTGCACATAGCTGTCGAACGGCGCGCGTCACCGGCGGCCGCTGCATCTGAATGCCGGCTGCGCCGCCGACGAAACGCCAGTTCGTGATCGTCGTCTCGATGATGATCGTCAGCGCAATCGTCGCGATCGAGAAGAAGATGCCCTGCATGCGCAAGGTCAGGAGGCCCAGCGCGAACCCCATCAGGGCGCCGACAGCGGCTGCGGCCGCGATCTGCACCGCAAGCGGCGCGCCGAACGCCTTGAACAGGAATACCGCCGTGTAGACGCCCATGCCGAAAAACGCGCTGGTGCCGAAATTCACATAGCCGGCATAGCCGCCGAGGATACTCCAGGCGACGGCGAGCACGATGAACTGCAGGATCACGTAGCAGGCAAAGAACGGATACTGGTTGCCGATGACCTGCGTCATCAGCAGGGCGCCGGCGAGAAACAGCGCCGCTCCGATCCAGAAATAGATGCCGTTGCGCTTCATGATCGCCTGCCGAACAGGCCCTGCGGCCGTACGGCGAGAACGCCGAGCAGCATCGCAAAGGAAATAGCCGGCGCCCAGGAGGCGCCGAACAGGGTGAGTACGATGGTTTCGGCGACGCCGAGGATGATGGCGGCGACCAGCGTGCCGCTCATGCTGCCGAGCCCGGCCATGACCACGACGCAGAAGGTCCGCCCGATATAGGTCGCGGTCGAGCGTCGGCTCGACCGGCGCGACGATGATGAGCAAGGCGCCGGCGATCCCGAGCACGGCCGTTGCAATGCCGAACGCCCATTGCTTGATCCGGATCGGATTGGCGCCCATCAGCCGCAGCGCTTCCTGGTCCTGCGCGACCGCGCGGATCGCGCGTCCCATGAAGGTTTTCGACAGATACAGCGTCAGCAGGATGGTCAGCGCAGCGGCGACCACGAACGCGACCACCAGCCGGAATGGAATCCGCATATCGCCGATCCGCCAGGCCTTGCCGATATAGGTCGCGGTCACCGAGCGCTGATCGACACCGAATTGCAGGATAATCAGCACCTCGATGATGAAGGCGACGCCGAAGAAGAACGCGATGCCGCGCACGCCGGCATCGCTGCCGCGCCTTTCGAATGTTTCGTAGTACAGGCGGTAGGCGGCGAGACCGAACAGAAAGAACAGCGGCGTGATCAGCAGCCCCGCCACCAGCGGATCGATCCCGTAGTGCTCGTTGAGGAAGTACACACCATAGGACGCCAGCACCAGGAAGGCGGGATGCGCGACGTGGGGAACGTCGAGCAGGCCGAACGAGATCGGACAATCCAAGGCTGACCGCCGCATAGAAGCAGCCGAGCAGCACCCCGATCACCACCGCATCGAGCAGCAGTTCAAATGAAAACAATTGAGGTCCCCCTTGACCCGTCTTCGAGCCGCCGCTGCCCCGGTTCGCGCACGCCTTCTATCCGATTCCAGTTTCTGAAGACGCAGGTGGGCTGACCTCGGTCAGCCGCACCATGGTCCGAGCAGAGTCCCGAGGTTTACTTCCGGGCAGCCTCAAAGGGAGTGATCGAGATCGCCCGATTTCAGTTTCTCCGGGAACAGGATCACCTGCTTGCCCGGACTGCGGAACTGCTCGATATTCTTGTCCACGACGCCGCGGAACTGGGCCTGCACGCACCCCGGTTTCCTTCCACTCGCCGTCCGCCGCAAACGTGATCGGACCGACGATGGTCTTGTGCGTGTTCTCGCGCAGGTATTTTGCCAGTCCCTTCTGGTCGAGCGAACCCACCGCCTTGATGGCCTGCTCGACGAGCTGACCGCTGGTGTAGCCATATGGCGCAAGATAGTAGCCGAGCGGATCGACCTTGGCTTCCACGGCACGCTTCGAGTAGGTCTCGAAGAACGCCTTGGTCCCCTCGTGATACATGCTCTTTTCCGGGAGCCATGAATTGTAGTTGACGACGCCATTGAGCAGCGAGCCCATGTTCTCCATGACCGCGCCGAATTGCAGGCCGACCATGCCGCCGCCGAAAATCTTGACGTTGTCGCCGACCCCGATCTCATTGACGGCGCGCAAAATGCCGGCCGAATCCGGCGGATAGGACGCGACATAGACGATATCGGGCTTGGCGGCCTTCAGCGCGCGAATGATGCTGGAGAATTCCACCGTGCTGGGCGGATAGGCCTGGTCGAAGACGATCTGCATGTTGCAGCTTGGTCGCGACCTCCCTCGCGGTCTTTGCCAGATTCTGGGCGAATTCCTGGTCTGCCGCGAGAAGCGCCATGGTCTTGCCGCCGGCCTTTTGGCCGAGATCGAGGAACGATGCCGCCCAGCTGTCGGGCGGCCCCCACGGCGCATTGTTGAACCACATGTCGTGGCCGACCTTGCTGTTGACCTGGAACGAGAAGTTGCCGATCAGCAGGAGGCCGCGCTGCTTGACCATCGGCATGATCGGTGCGGTCGGCACGGTCGCATAGGGCGCAAACAGCAGATCGACCTTGTCGACATCGATCAGCTTCGAATAGATCGCCGGGGTCTCCGAGGCGCTCGACTTGTCGTCATAGACGACCAGTTCGACCTTGCGGCCGAGCAGGCCACCCTTGGCGTTGACGTCGTCCCGCCAGATCTCGATGCCGAGCAACGAAGCCTTGCCGCCTGCGGCGAGACCGCCGGTCTGTGGCATACTCATGCCGACCTTGATTGGCGGCTGTTGAGCACCGACGCTTGAGGTCAGCCCAAGCACGGCGACGGCGGCAATCGTTCCGCCGAGAAGTGTCCTGCGTTTCATTTTGATTTCCTCCCCATATGTCTCGATTTTTGGTGGCATATTGGATGAACAAAGCTGACTTCACAATGAAAAAGCGTCTACGCGCGGCATTCCCGTCTCTTCCTCGTTCAAATTCGCCCCAGCGCGGCAAGGACGACCTGCGGCGTTAATGGTATCTCGGTGATAACGGTGCCGAACGGCCTGAGCGCATCGTTCACCGCGTTCGCTACCGCCGCGGCCGCTCCCGCCGTGCCGGCCTCGCCCGCGCCCTTGGCTCCCAGTTCGGTCTCAGCCGTCGGCGACACCACATGGCCGACATCGATGTCGGGCATTTCTCCGGACATCGGGACCAGATAGTCGGCCATGTTGGCATTGGTCAGCTGGCCGCGTTCATCGTAGATGCACTTCTCGAACAGCGCGGCACCGAGGCCCTGCACTACTCCGCCCCGGATCTGCTCGTCGACCAGTTGCGGATTGATGATGGTGCCGCAATCCTCGACCACCCAATGCTTCAATAGCTTGACGAAGCCGGTATCGGTGTCGACTTCGAGCCAGGAGGCCTGGACGCCATTGGTGAAGGCGAACGGATATTCGCGCGGCACGAAATGGCGCGTCGCCATCAGTTCCGGCTGAATGCCCGGCGGCAGCGTGTCGGGCCGGAAATAGACGATGCGCGCGAGTTCGCGCAACTCCATGCGCGACGATCCATCGCTCGGCGCTCACGATCGCATTGCCCGCGATGTCGAGTTCGGCCGACGACGATTGCAGGATGGCGGCCGCGACATCCAGAATGTTCTTGCGCAGAATCTTCGCCGCCTGAAGCGCTGCCTCGCCGCCGATCCCGGCGCCGCGCGAGGCCCAGGTGCCGCCACCATAAGGGGTGTTGTCGGTATCGCCGAGAATGACGCGGACCCGCTCCATAGAGACGCCGAGCACGCTGCCGACGATCTGCGCGGTGAGCGATTCCGAGCCCTGCCCCTGTTCGGTGATGCTGGTATGGCAGATGACCGAGCCCTGGGCGTCGAGTTTGACGGCGACGCCATCCTGCGAGGATATCCTGGCGCCGCCGACACCGTAAAATGCCGCGCTGGGATTGGTGAGCTCGATGAAACTGGCGATGCCGATGCCGCGGTGAATGTTTTTCCCGCGCAACGCCGCCTGCTCCGCCCGCAGCGCGTCATAATCCATCATCGCCATCAATTTTGTCATCGCGGCGTGATGGGACAGCTGCTCAAACCGCAGGCCGGAAGGCGACGCACAGGGATAGGCATCGTCGGCAATCAGGTTGCGGCGGCGGATTTCCACCGGATCCATTCCGATTTTGGCCGCCGCCAGATCGACCAAGCCTTCCGTCACCGAGCATGCAATGGGGTGGCCGACCGCGCGATACTGGCACATCACGTTCTTGTTCTGGAACACGACGCGGGCCCGCGCACGATAATTCCTCGTCACATAGGGGCCACCGACGAGATTGACGACCTGGTTGGCCTCGATGGCGCTGGTGCGCGGATACATCGAATAAGGCCCGATCCCGGTGAGATCGTCGATCTCGAACGCATTGATGGTGCCGTCGCGGCTGACGCCGATCCGCCCCTTGCAGCGATGATCGCGGGCATGGATGTCGGTGTTGAAACTTTCGACCCGGTCGGCAACGAACTTGATCGGCCGGCGCAACAGTTTTGAAAGCGCGTAGGTGGCCATTTCGTCGGCGTAGATATGGACCTTGATGCCGAAGGAGCCGCCGACGTCCTTGCAGACCACGCGAACCTGCTGCTCCTGCAATCCAAGATGCAGCGCCGCAAGGTTCTGCACCATGTGCGGCGCCTGCGTCCCCTGATAGATCGTCAGCCGCGTCTCGGCGGCGTTCCAGTCGGCAACGACCGATCGCGGCTCGAGTGTCACCCCGGTATGCCGTCCAAAGATGAAATCGGCCTCCACCACCTGGTCGGAGCCGGCGAAGGCCGCATCGACCTCACCGGCACTGTGATTGCGCTCGAACGCCAGATTGTCACCCAACGCAGGATGAATTACCGGGGTGGCCGGATCGAGCGCGGTGCGCATGTCCGTCACCGCAACGAGTTCCTCATATTCCACCGTGACGAGTTCGGCGGCGTCCTCTGCCACGGCGCGGCTCCTTGCCACGATGGCGGCGACGGCTTCGCCCTGCCAGCAGACGCGATCGATCGCAATGGCATGCTGCGGGGCGGATTTGAGGCCTTTCAGATGCGAAAGTACGCCCACCCAGGGCGTGATGACATCAGCGAGTTCCTTGCCGGTCACGACGGCGATGACGCCAGTCATGCGGCGCGCCGCGGTGACATCGATGCTGACGATCCTCGCATGGGCATGGGGCGAACGCAGGAACACCACATGGCCCATCCGCGGCAGTTCCAGGTCGCTGATATAAAGTCCGCGCCCCTGCATCAGCCGCTCGAGGTTCGGCCGCGGCACCGTCTTGCCGATATAGGAATTCGGTCGGTCCAGTTCGGAAAGTATCTCGGGATTTGCCGACGCGATCGTCATGATTTCTGCCCCGCACGCCTTCGCGCCGTGGTTTCGACTGCATCGATGATGGCCTGGTAGCCGGTGCAGCGGCAGTAATTGCCGGAGAGATGCTCGCGGATCTGGTCACGGTCCGGCTCGGGCTGCTGCGTCAGCAGATCCTGCGCCGCCATCAACATGCCCGGCGTGCAATACCCGCACTGCAGCGCATTGCGATCGCGGAAGGCGGCCTGCAGATCGGCGATCGTTCCGCTGTCCGACAATCCCTCGATGGTTTGCACCGAGGCGCCATGGGCCTGCACCGCCAGCATCAGGCAGGAACGAACGATCTCGCCATCTACCCGCACCGTGCATGCGCCGCAAACCCCGTGCTCGCAGCCGACATGCGTTCCCGTCAATTGCAGCTGCTCGCGCAGGAAATCAGCCAGATTGAGGCGCGGCAGAACGAGCGCATCGACCCGTTCACCGTTGACCTCGAGTGAAATAGCCATTGGAGCGATCACGCAGGTGCTCCGGCATTGAGTTCGGGCCGGACCAGGAGCGTGGCCGTGCAGCGCCGCAGTAGCACTTTTGCCAGATGCCGGCGCATCGAAGCGGACGCCTGCTGGTCATCCTGCGGATCAAGCTCCTGATCCAGCGCTGCCATGGCCTCCGAACAGTATCGCCGGAGTGATGGCGGTCTTGACCAGTCGTCCCGCGGCCTTGGCCAGTATTGGTCTCTCGCCGAGCGCAAAAAAGGCAAGCCTCAGATCGGCAAAGCCGTTGCCTTCAACGGTCGCCTGTGCCGCCAGGCCGACGATGGCGTAATCGCCAAGCCGCCGGGCGAACTCGTGAAAGAAGTGAACGGAATTCTTGCCGGCGGCCGGTATCTCGACGGCAACCAGCAATTCGCGAGCCGACAGGACGGTCTCATAAATTCCCTTGAAGAAGTCCTCGGCGGCTACCCGCCGTTCACCGGCCTTGCTGCGAATGACGATGGTCGCATTCAGCGCGACCATGCAGGCCGGCAATTCGGAAGCGGGGTCCGCATGCGCGAGACTGCCCCCGATGGTGCCGCGGTTGCGGATCGCGGGATGCGCTACATGGGCGATCGCTTCGGTCAACAGCGGCACGTGCGCGGCAATATCGGACGATCTCAGCAGGTCGGCATGGCGGGTCAGGGCGCCGATCCTGACGACGTCGCCGGTCACCGCAATGCCCCGAAGCTCAGCGATCTCGCCGATATCAACAATGAATTGCGGTGAAATCAGCCGCAGGTTCATGGCTGGCATCAGGCTCTGACCGCCCGACAGCACCTTCGCTCCGTCCCCATGCGCCTCGAGCAATTCCAGCGCGTCGCCGACGCTGGTTGCGCGTGCGTAAGCGAAAGCCGCAGCTTTCATTTGGCGTGACCTCCCCGGTGCCGTTCGGCATATTTTTCTTTGGATTAGACGGCGGCGACCTCTAAAGGTCAAGTTTGTTTATCGAACGATTATTTCTGATGACTGGACCTCGGGACTTGTCATAATGGTGTCCATGGCGCGCCGCTTGTTCAATTGTCGGCGGTCGGGAGGAAGCGATGAATTTGGGATTCTTCACGATGCCGATTCATCCCCTCGGCAAGGACTGGCGGCAATCCCTGAACGAGGACCGTGAGGCCTTCGTACTGGCCGACGAGTTGGGGTTCACCGAAGCCTATGTCGGCGAACACGTCACTGACCAGGCCGAGAACATCACCTCCTGCATCACGTTCCTGGCATGGATCGCGGCCGCCACCAAGCAGATCAGGCTCGGCACCGGCACGATCAACATGCCGAATACCCATCCCGCCACCGTCGCCGCCTCGCTGGCAATGCTCGATCACATGCTCGACGGCCGGCTGATTTTCGGAATCAGCCCCGGCGGCCTGCTGTCGGACGCGGAGTTGTTCGGCAATCTGGGCGCCGACCGCAATGCGATGTTTCTGGAGTCGATCAACCAGGTGCTGGAGATCTGGGCCGGCGAGGCGCCGTACAATCTTTCCGGAAAATACTGGAACATCTCGACCGAAAAGACCCTGATCAGGGATATCGGCCAGGGAATCATCGCGCGCCCGTTGCAGCGCCCGCACCCGCCGATCGTCGTGACCGCGGTCGCGCCATTCTCAAAGGGCGTCACCGAGGCTGCCGCGCGCGGCTGGGAACCGATCTCGGCCAATTTCCTGATGCCGGCCTGGGTGAAGAGCCACTGGCCGAAATATGTCGAGGGCTGCGAACGCGGCGGCCGTGCCGCCGACCCTGCGAACTGGCGGGTCGCCAAAAGCGTGTTTGTCGCCAGCGACGCCGCGACGGCAAAGGCCTATGCCACCGATCCGAACGGGCCTTATGTCTATTATTATCGTTCGCTGTTCACCAAGTTGAAAATGAACGGCCGCATCGAGCTTTTCAAAACCCGTCGCGACCAGCCCGACGACGAAGTGACGCTGGAAATGATCTGCGACAAACTGATCATCCACGGCACGCCCGACAGCGTCGCCGACCAATTGCTGGCTTTCCAGGACGAGGTCGGTCCATTCGGCACGCTGCTGTATGCCGGCAAGGACTGGAAGGACCGCGAACTCGGACGGCAGTCGATGATCCTGATGGCCGAAAAGGTGATGCCGCTCGTCAATGCCGGCACGTCGAACCGCTTCAAGGCTGCCGAATAGTCCGCAAAATCCCCAACAGGCTGCACCGTGGCACTGAGCGATCGCATCCCCTATCAGGCGCAAGTCGACCGGCCCCGATTGAGGTTGCCCGGCGGCAAGCAGCTAGCGGTGTGGGTCATCCTCAATGTCGAGGAATGGCGGATCGAGAATGCGATGCCGCGAACGGTGCTGAGCCCGCCGATGGGACAGCCGCTGTTGCCGGATGTGCCGAACTGGTCCTGGCACGAATACGGCATGCGCGCCGGCTTCTGGCGCCAGTTCAAGGCGCTGACCGACCGCAACATGCCGGTGACGCTGGCGATCAATGCCAACGTCTGCCACTCCTACCCTCGCGTCGCATCGGCCGCGCTCGAAGCCGGGTTCGAATTCATGGGCCACGGTTTTGTTCAGGGGCCGATGCACAGATTGGATAACCAGGCCGATGCAATCAAGCGAGCGGTCGAGACCATCGGCAATTTCACCGGCAAGCCGCCGAGATCATGGGAAAGTCCAGGCCTGACCGAGACCGAGGAAACCCTCGATCTGTTGCGTCTCAACGGCATCGAATACGTCGCAGACTGGGTGATCGACGATCTTCCGCAGGATATCGCGACGCCGCACGGCACCATCACCACCATTCCCTATTCGGTGGAGACCAACGACATCGTCATCCATGCGCTGCAGCATCTCTCGTCCGAGCAATTCCTGATGCGCTGCACCGATCAGTTCGACCGGCTGTACCTCGAGGGCGCCACCAACGCCCGGATCATGGCGATCTCGGTTCATCCCTACATCACGGGAGTCCCGCATCGGATCAAATATCTGGAGGCGTTGCTCGATTATGTCATCGGCCATGACGGCGTCGCACTGATGACCGCCAGCGAGATCGGCGACTGGTATCGCGCCGAAATGTCGAAAGCCTGATCCAGACCCCGCACGATCGAGCTGGTCATGCCAGCGCAGCTCTCCCAATCGCCTTCACCGCCGCGCGCCTTGGCTCCCCGGCGGCGGCGAACACTTGTTGGAAGCCGGCCAGGAATACGTCCAGCGCGTCGTTGATCACCCGATCCTTGTCTTCCATCACGGGAGATTCGAAAATGTACTTGCGAACGCCGTAATAGAAGATTCCGCTTTGAAGCACCCATGCCATTTCGAGTTCGGACGCCGTCGGTCCGTTCTGCTCGGGCAGTCCGGCTTCGTGGCGGCATTCCCTGACGATGGGTGACAGGATCTTGTCCTGCACCACTCCGATGTACCGCCGGTTGATATCGAGTCCCTTCAGGCCCGCGTAGAAATAGATGCGAAGCCATTTTCGGGTGAAGATGACGCTGGTGTAGGCACTGTAGAATTCCTTCAGCCGATCGCGCAACGGCCGGGAACGGTCGGTGAGGAGATTCTCCCAGCCGGGATCGAACGGCTCGAGATAGACCGTGCGATAGACTTCCCTGATCAGGTCGTCCTTGCTCGGAAAGTAGCGGTACAGCAGCGGCTGTGTCACGCCGAGCCGCCGCGCCAGATCGCGCGTTCCGCCGTCAAATCCTTCCTCGGAGAAAAATTCGGTGGCCTTGGCCACGAACTCCTTGCGGCGGTCGTCCGGCGACAACCGCTTCTGCTTCGGCGCGAACAAGCCTGGGCGAGACTTTCCTGCTCATGACGCGCCGTCGGGCTTGAGAAACCGGCCGTAGCCGCCCTGCGCGAACAACAGGGGCTCCCGGCGGTTATAGGCATAGGCCTCGACCGCCCCCAGGAAGATCACGTGATCGCCGCCATAATACCGATTGGCCGCGCGGCATTGAAAATTCGCAACGCTGTCGGCGAGGATCGGCGCGTTGCCGAGGCCGGGCCTCCATTCGACGCCTGCGAACTTGTCTTCCGAGGATTTTGCGAACCTGCTCGCGAGCGCCTGCTGCGAGGCGCCAAGCACATTGACCGCGAAATGGCTGGCGTTCTGGAAGATGCTCAGCCCTTGCGAAAACATGCCGAGGCTCCACAGCACCAGCGGCGGGTTCAGCGACACCGAGGCGAACGAATTGCAGGTGAGCCCGTAAGGCTTTCCGTCGGACGCCACCGCCGTAATGATGGTGACGCCCGTGGCATAGGTGCCGAGCGCGTTACGAAAATCCCGGGGATCGATCGCCGAGTTGTCGCTGGCCAGTTCGTTGGCCGGATCGGGATGGAGCGGATGCTTGGGGGCGTCAGTCATCCCGCCCCCTCAAAGCGTCAGGTTTTCGGATGGCAGGCCGAGCGCAACGCGGCCGTAATTGGTGCCAGCCGCGTCGAAATTGAACGCAAGGTGCGAATTGATGGCGTGGGCATCGCGAAACTGCCGTTGCAAGGCGCCGGTGGTGAACAATCCGCGAGCGCCGCTGGCCGAAGACAACAGCGATACCGCTTCGGTGCAGAGGTTGACCGAATAGGCGCCGTCGCGACGCAACCTGGTCTTTGCCGCAATATCCGGGACGCGGCCAGCCCTCGCCTCAGCCATCGCCTCGATGCATCGGGTGCGCATGATCAGGCGGGCCGCATCGATCTTCGCGGACGCCTCGGCGATCTTGATCTGCGTGCTCTGGAAGTCGCCGAGCTTGGCGCGATTATAGGTCGACGCCCGGTTTCGCGTGATGTCGACATAGTCATCCAGACAGGCCTGCGCGTTACCCAAGGCCGCGCCGGAAAGCACATAGGGGAAACAGCGAGAATACCGGCAGCGCATAGAGCCGATTTGGGTTGTCTGTACTGCCGGGGGTCGGACCGCCCGCAAGTTCTCCCACCGCAACCGTCATCGTATCAGGTACGAAGGCATCGCCGACTGCGACATCGTTCGATCCCGTCCCCCGCAATCCGCTCGCATTCCAGGTGTCGGTGACCTTGTAGTCGTTCTTGTGCAGCAGGAAGATCCGGTACTCGATCCCGTCGGCCTCATCGTCGGACGACACCACGCCGCCAAGCATATTCCAATCGCTTGAACCGACCCCCGACGAGAATGGCCAATGGCCCCGCAGCCGGTATCCGCCGTCGACCCTGCTGGCGCGACCGGAGGGAAAGATGAAGGAAGAAGCGATCAGCGCATCGGGGTCCCTGCTCCAGACCGCATCCTGGGCGCGCCTGTCGAACATGCCGAGCATCCAGTGGTGACTGGCAAGATTTCCGAAATTCCAGGCCACCGACGCATCGCCTTGCGCGAGCACGTCGGCGCAATCGATCAAGGCGACGTAGTCGAGTTCGGCGCCGCCGACGCGCTTCGGCTGCACGATCCTGAATAGGCCGGCATCGTGCAGATCGCGCTCGGTCTCCGGCGGGAGACGTCGCAGTTCCTCCGTCCTGGACGCGCGATCGCGCAAGCGCGGGACGAGCGCCCTGGCGCGGTCGATCATGGCAGCGTGGGTGCTGTCGTCCGCAATCGGACTTGTCATTGGCATCTCGCCAACACCTCCCATTTCAGCGTTCCCTGCCGTCGCGCCGGTCGTTGCGGTCTCAAGATGCGGCCGCTCGGTTCGAAACCTGCTTGACCGATCGAAGCCATCAGATGATTGTTTATCGCCTGATCACTAACTATTCAAGGCGGCGCCGCCGCTGCTCGCAAATTCGGTTGAGAGGGAACGAACCGCATGGACAGGACCGTCGGAATGATCGGGCTTGGCATCATGGGAAGCGCCATCGCGCGCAATCTGGTCGAGCGCGGCTGGCGCGTCATCGGCTTCGACATCGACGCCGCGCGATGCGCCGAGCTTGCGCTCGCCGGCGTCGCCATCGCCGAAAGCGTCGCCCAGGTCGCGCGCGATGCGCCCATCATCATGACCAGCCTTCCCAGCCCCGAAGCGGTCGCGGATGTCGCAGCTGCCATCGCCCATTCCGGTCAGCCGCCGCGGATTGTGGTCGAACTCTCGACACTGAGCATCGCCGACAAGCTGCGGTTCGAAGCCGTCCTGAAGCAGGCCGGCCACATCGCGCTGGATTGTCCGCTGAGCGGAACCGGCGCGCAGGCCAGGAATCGCGATCTGATCGTCTATGCCAGCGGCGACAGCGCCGCCATTCCCGGTTGCGCCGATCTGTTTGCCGACTTCGCCAAACAAAGCGCCGACCTCGGCGCCTACGGCAACGGCAGCCGAATGAAATTCGTCGCCAATCATTTGGTCGCGATCCACAACGTCGCCACCGCGGAAGCGATGGTTCTGGCGCAGCGCGCCGGGCTCGATCCGAAAATGGTGGTCGAGATGGTCGGTCCCGGCGCCGGCGGCTCGCGGATGTTTCAGATGCGCGCGCCGATGATGGTCGAGGGCATCTACGAGCCCGCGACCATGAAAGTATCGACCTGGAAAAAGGACATGGCGATCATCGCCGAGTTCGCCGATGACGTCGGCTGCGAAACCCCGCTGTTTACGCTGACGCAGCCGGTCTACAGCCAGGCGCTGGCGATGGGGCTCGGCGATCAGGACACCGCTTCGGTGTTCGAAGTGCTGAAGAAGGCCATCGTCAGGACTCCCAGATCCGGCCCATCCGACCCCGTATAGCGGCCTCGCCGCGTCGCGGATCAACCCAGCAACAGGATCATTCAAATGATCGATCGCAAGAATTGCTATGGCCGCACCGCCGCACGCATCCACGACGCCGACGGCCTGGCGCGCCGGCCGCCGTCCGCCACGATCGACATTCACGCCCACATCGTGGTGCCCGAGGCCGCGAAGCTGGCGCAGCCGCATGTCGTTATCAGCCGGATGCCGCTGGCGCATTTTTCCGATGCTGCGACCCGGGAGGTCAATGCACAGCAGGAGAAGGATGTCCGCGAGGTCATGACCACGATCGACCGCCGCCTGTTCGATCTCGACAAAATGGGCATCGACATTCAGGTCGTGGCGCCGGCGCCGGGCCAGTGCTACTATTCGATCGATCCAAAAATCGCGGAAGCCGCCCACCGCCTCGCCAATGACGGCGTGGTCGAATATTGCGCACGCAAGCCCGACCGGTTTGTCGGGCTCGGCGTCGTCACCCTGCAGGAGCCGGAGCTTGCGGTCCGCGAACTCGACTACATCATGGGCGTTCTGAAACTGAAGGGCGTCGAGATCCTGACCAATGTCGATGGCCAGGAATTGTCGGACCCGAAATTCCGTCCCTTCTTCGCCAGGGCCGAACAGCTCGGGGCGTTCATCATGATGCATCCGAACGGATTTACCCATGGCGAGCGACTGACCCATTTCTATTTCAACAACGTGCTCGGAAATCCGCTCGACACCACGATTGCGCTTCACAACCTGATTTTTTCGGGAACGCTGGCGCGCTTCCCCGACCTGAAACTGATGGCCGTGCATGGCGGCGGTTATCTGCCCGGCTATTCCGGCCGGATCGATCACGCCTGGGGCGCGCGGCAGGATTGTCACGGCGAACTGCCATTGCCGCCGACCACCTATCTTCGGCAGGTCTATCTCGACACCGTGGTGTTCTCGTATCACCAGCTCGCCTATCTGATCGATGTGTTCGGCCCCGACCGCATATTGATGGGCACCGACTATCCGTTCGACATGGCCGAGTATAATCCGATCGGACATGTCGCAGGCGTGCAGCGGCATGGACGAGGCCATGCTGGCCCAGATCGCCGGCGGCAATGCCGCGCGGGTGCTCGGACTGGATGTCTAGTCGAAGTGGAGGGTTCGGACATCCGTCAACGTCATTGCGAGGAGCTCTTGCGACGAAGCAATCCATCGTTGCAACATTAAAGAAAGCTGGATTGCTTCGCTTTGTTCGCAATGACGGTCGCCGAACATGCGAATTAATCTCGCGGCGCCATGCGCCCGAGTTTTGCGTCGATTGCCACCCTCTGAAACATAGAGGGCGCAGGGAAAGCCGGGTGCACGCTGCACCCGCGGTCTCGCGTGCAATGTAGTGGGTAGAGGCGCACACGAGCATACAGGTTCAGCGGAGGCATCCCGGCTTTCCCTGCGCAGTGGTTTCTACCGGCTTATAACGCGCTCGCCCCGGTGACCGGGCTTTCTTGCCACCGTCATCCGCGAGAAGTTTTGCTTCCCGCGAACTTAAACACCAGCGTCGGGGTGTCAGGCCCACACGTCTTTGCCGTCCGCTCGAATTGCGCTCGTCAGTCGCAACTTCCGCGTCCACCGCATCCCACCGCACGTTCGTGACGATCGCGATCCGCCCCTCTCATCGGGTGAGACGGGTGCAATATAGACTGATTTTCTAATTCTGAAAATCAGAATATTGTGATCAGCCGGGGCTTGACGGAGTTTTGGGTGATTTGCCCGTCGTGTTGGATTTGTCACACCTGGCACAACATTCTCCGACCTCATCCTGAGGAGCCGCGCGTCCCCGCGCGGCGTCTCGAAGGATGGTCGCAGCGGTGGTGCTCATGGTTCGAGACGCGCGCAAGTGCGCGCTCCTCACCATGAGGTAGAGAGAGTTGCTTGCTTCAAGCCACCTTCGCCGGCTGTGCCTGAGCCGTGCCGTCGAGAAACCCGATCAGCCGCTCCCGGATGATGCGCTCGGCGTCCGC
Source organism: uncultured Alphaproteobacteria bacterium (assembly GCA_963706975.1). Taxonomy (GTDB): domain Bacteria; phylum Pseudomonadota; class Alphaproteobacteria; order Rhizobiales; family Xanthobacteraceae; genus Bradyrhizobium. Next base: position 185,705 of record CAVPOL010000038.1, on the reverse strand, counting down.
CATGATGCGGTCGATCAATTCCTTCACCGTGGGAACGTCCTTGATCAGGCCGACCATCATGCCGCAGCTCCAGGCGCCGGCGTCCATGTCGCCGTCGATCATGATTTTGGGATAGGCGCCCGCGACCTGGTCGTGGATATCTGATGATCTTCAGGCTGGCACCCTTTTCGCGTTCGATTTCCAGCAGCCGGTCGACGGCCTTGTTCTTCAGAACGCGCTCGGTATTTCTCAGCGCGCGCATCACCAGGCGCGTGTCGAGTTCGGACGCCGCCACCAGCGCCTTCTTGACGTTGTCGTGCACCGGCGCCTCCTTGGTCGCGATGAAGCGGGTGCCCATGTTCATGCCGGCCGCGCCCATCGCCAGCACCGCCACCAGGCTGCGGGCATCGGCCATGCCGCCCGACGCCACGAACGGAATCTTCAGTTCCTCGGCGGCGCGCGGCAGCAGGATCATGTTCGGCATGTCGTCTTCGCCGGGATGCCCGCCGCACTCGAAACCGTCGACGCTGACGGCGTCGCAGCCGATCCGCTCGGCCTTCAGCGAGTGCCGGACCGAGGTGCATTTGTGGATCACCTTGATGCCGGCCGCCTTCAGCGCCGGCATGTATTGCTCGGGGCTGCGGCCCGCGGTCTCGACGATCTTGATGCCGCCTTCCCTGATCGCGGCAACGTATTCCGGATAGGGCGGCGTGGTGAACGCCGGCAGGAACGTCAGGTTGACGCCGAACGGCTTGTCCGTCATGTCGTGACAGCGCGCGATCTCCTTCGCCAGCAATTCCGGCGTCCGTTGCGTCAACCCGGTAATGATGCCGAGACCGCCGGCGTTCGAGACCGCGGACGCAAGCTCCGCAAAGCCGACATAGTGCATGCCGCCCTGGATGATGGGGTGCTCGATGCCGAACATTTCGGTGATGGCTGTTTTCACGAATTCCTCCGGTTCTCTCCAAAACGGTTTCCGGCAAGCCTACATCATTCGCAGCGAGCCCGGACGGCTTTCTCCCCTCCCCCCGCGAAGCGCTGGGGTCGAGACGAGCGAAGCTCGCTCTTAGGGGCCGGGGGTGGGGGGTCTATCGGCGCTTACAACAGTCAGCGAATAATGCCGAAGCACCCCCCACCCCCGACCCCTCCCCGCCACGCGCAAGAGCGCGTGGAGGGAGGGGAGTGATGACGCAGGCTTCGCCCGCTACCACTTCTCGCCGAACGGGCGGATTTCCAGTTCGAACGTCCAGGCGCTGCGCGGCTGCTGATACAGTAGCCAGTAGGATTCCGCGACCGAGGATGGCGGCATCAGCAGGTCCGGATCGTCGAGCGCGCCCGGTCCCAGCGCCTCGATCCGCCGCTGCCGCACCCATTCGGTATCGACGCCGGAATCGATGATGAGATGGGCGACGTGGATGTTCTTCGGCCCGAGCTCGCGCGCCGCCGCTTGCGCCACGGCGCGCAGGCCGAATTTTGCGCTGGCAAACGCCGCATAGCCGGATCCGCCGCGCAGGCTCGCGGTCGCGCCGGTGAAGAAGATGTTGCCCTGGCCGCGCGGCAGCATCAGGCGCGCGGCTTCGCGGCCGGCCAGAAAGCCGGAATAGCAGGCCATTTCCCAGACTTTTCGGAACACGCGCTCGGTGGTGTCCAGGATCGGAAAATTGACGTTGGCGCCGACGTTGAAGATGCAGACCTCGAGCGGCGCGTGCTTGTCGGCATCGCCGAGGAAGGAGACGATTTCCTCCTCCTTGCGGGCATCGAGCGAGCGGGCGTGAATTTCGCCGCCGGCTTGCTCGATCTGCTTCACCAGCGGTTCGAGCTTGGCGCCGTTGCGGCGCCCGGCGAACACGGTAAAACCTTCCGAAGCGAATTTTTTTGCGATTTCCCCGCCGATGAAGTCACCGGCGCCGATCACGGCCACAGTCGCGTTTCTCTTCTGCAAGGGTGCTCTCCCGGTCAGGTTGATCTGTCGCTCTTCGAATTGACACCGGCCTTGCCGGATCGTGATGGCGGTTAGGCGCGCTGCAGGCTCTCCGCGAGCTTGTGCTTGAGGATCTTGCCGGTCGAGGTTGCCGGCAAGGCGTCGAGCACAATAATCTCGGACGGCCGTTTGTAGGAAGTGAGTTGTGGGTTGATGAAAGCCATCAGGTCGGCCGATTTCAGGGCCGAGCCCTGCAGCAGCTGAACGAAGGCGATGACTTCCTCGTTGCCGTCGACCGCGCGGCCGACCACGGCGCACTGGACAACGTCCTTGTGTGAACTGATGACGGCTTCGACCTCCGCTGGGTAGACATTAAAACCTGAACGGATGATCATTTCCTTGGTGCGGCCGACGATGTAGAGGCAATCGCCCTCGAAGCGGGCGAGATCGCCGGTGTTGAACCAGCCATCGGCGTCGATTGCCCTGGCGGTCAGATCCGGGGCCCGATAATAGCCGCGCATGACGTTGCGCCCGCGGACATGGAGTTCGCCGACCTGCCCGTTCGGCGCCAGCGAACCGTCGGTCGCAACGATTTTGCCCTCGATACCCGGCAGCAGGGTCCCGACCGCCTGATCGGCGCGCGGCGCATCGAAGCGCACGCCGGATATTCCGGGTGAACATTCGGTGATGCCGTAGCCGTTGGAGAGCGGCAGGCCGAATTCCTTCTCCACGCGCGTCTTCAGGTCGAGGTCGAGCGGCGCGCCGGCGACCCCGAGCAGGCGCAACGAGCCGCGCTCGAGCCGGTCGAGACCGGTCACGGCCTTGTATTCCAGCAGCCGCTGATAGGTCGCGGGCACCCCGTTGAGGATGGTGATTCCCTGCTCCGCAATGGCCTTGGCCAGCGCCGCCGGATCGTATTTGCTGACCAGGCGAACCGTTGCGCCGGCCATCAAAGTCATGATCAGCAGCGAGATCCCGACGATGTGCGAAATCGGCAGCACGACATAGACCTTGTCGCGCGCATCCATCTTGCGGAAGTGCGCGGTGGTTTTGGCGCTGATCAAGAGATTGTCGTGGGTGAGCATCACGCCCTTGGGCGTGCCGGTGGTGCCTGAGGTATAGATCAGCACGGCGACCTGTTTTGCCGCCTCGGCCTCGACCGGTTCGGCAGCGGTATCTTCATTGAGCGCGCCGATACCAATTTCGCGGAGAGGGCCGACCTGACCGATCTCGGCAGCGCAGCGCGAGGCATGTGCTGCGGCCTCTTTGGAGACGTCAGCTGCAAAGAACATCCGGCGCGCGCCGCTGTGGTCGCGGATCTGGTCCAACTCGCGCGCCGACAATCTGGGATTGGCGATGATCGCCCAGGCATCGATCCGGCTCGCCGCCAGCAGCAGGCCAGCCAGCGCGATGCAGTTCTCGCTGACGATCATCATCCGGTCACCGGCCCTGATGCCGAGCGACGTCAGAACGGATGCGATTTCGGTGACCGACCGGTCCAGCTCGCGATATGTCCAGGATCCGCCATCCTCGATCAATGCAATATTGTCAGGAGTTGCAGCCGCAGGCCGCTCAAACACCTCATGGAGGCGGCTCGGCAGCCCGGCGGTGATCTCGGCGAGATCGCTCAAATCCGACTGTTTTGCCACGCTCGACCTCCCGGGTTTGGGTTCATCCGCCTTTGGGGCGGGTCTCATCCCTGCGCAAATTACAGTTCTTTTTTAGAACTACGTCAACCACTATTCTTCGTCGATGCGACGCCGACCAACGGAGCTGCCATCAATGACCGGTCCTGAGCGCATTTCCAGAAAAGAGCCATTTACAACGATCCTGACCGCCGGTATCACTATAGTATCAAATAAGAACTTACAGGGAGATGTGACGATGGCTGGAGGTCGCGGGGTAGCGGTGCTGGTCGGCGCCGGCGATGCCATCGGCGCAGCCGTTGCCCGGCGGTTCGCCGCGCGGCGGCTACACCGTCTGTATCGCCCGCCGCGATGCCGCCAAGTCGCAGGGGCTGATCGACGAGTTGAAGGCCGAGGGCCACGAGGTCCATGCCTTCAGTGTCGACGCCCGCCAGGAAGCCGAAGTCCAGGGCCTGTTCGCCCGGGTCGAGGAAACCATCGGCCCGATCGAGGTCTGCCTCTTCAATGCCGGCTCGAACGTCAACAAGCCGCTGCTGGAGACAAGCGAAAAACTGTTCTTCAAGGCCTGGGAGCTGGCCTGCTATGCCGGCTTCCTGGTCGGCCGCGAGGCCACGCGTCACATGATGAAGCGCGGCCGCGGCACCATGCTGTTCACGGGCGCCACCGCCAGCATTCGCGGCGGCAAGGGCTTTGCGGCATTTTCATCGGCAAAATTCGGCCTGCGTGCGGTGGCGCAGTCGATGGCGCGGGAGTTGGGTCCAAAAAACATCCATGTCGTGCATCTGATCATCGACGCCGGCGTCGACAGCGAGGCGATTCATCAGCGGATGAAGGCGGCGAAAGGGATCGAGGCCAGCGACATCCCGCCGGACAGCCTGACCAAGACCGAATCCATCGCCGAAGCCTATTGGTTCGCGCATCAGCAACCCCGAGACGGCTGGACCCATGAACTGGATCTGCGTCCCTCCGTGGAGAAATGGTGAGATGGCCGCAACACCCGACCTGACGCTGTGGGGCGTCGGCACCAGCCGTACCATTCGCCCGCACTGGGCGATGCATGAACTGGCCCTGCCCTACAGGACCATGCCGATCGGGCCGCGCACCGGCGAGACCAAGACGGCAGAATTCACCAAACTCAATCCGCGCCAGAAAGTGCCGCTGCTGCAGGACGGCGACTTCTGCATCGGCGAGAGTGCCGCCATCGTCGCCTATCTTTCGCGGATGTATTCGACGCCGGAACGCTCGCTGATTCCCGAAGCGCCGCGCGATTACGCGGCCTGGCTGGAATGGTGCTTCTTCGTGGTCGCGGAACTGGATTCGACCAGCCTTTATGTGATGCGGCGGCACAAGGCCGACGGGCTCGGTCCGATCTACGGCGTCGCGCCCGAAGTCGTCGCCAGGGCCGGCGAATATTTTCGCCAGCAGCTGCGCCATGTCGAGGTGGCGTTTTCCGACGGCCGCCAGTTTTTGATGGGCGACAAGTTCACCAGCGCCGACATCCTGCTCACGACCTGCCTCGACTGGGCGATCGCCTACGGCGTCGGCATTTGCGACAACGCAAACCCCTATCTCGAACGCATCCAGGCGCGGCCGGCCTACCAGCTCGCCAAGGCGGCCAACGTGCCGCTGGCGCCGATCACGCCGGTGACGCAAAAGTCCTGATGGTCCAGTTGGCACTGAAGATGTGGGATCGGCGAATTGCTTGCTGCCATGCTTCGAGACGGCCACTTCGTGGCCTCCTCAGCATGAGGTTGGGGGTGTTTCAGCAAGCTAACCCTCATCCTGAGGAGCCCGGCGAGCGCAGCGAAGCCGGGCGTCTCGAAGGATGGGCAGCAATTCCGATCTTAGCCAGCCACGCGCACCGCGCGATCGCTGACCATCTTGTCGATCGCGCTGTCGGCATAGCCGAGGTCGCGCAGGACTTCGCGCGAGTGTTCGCCGACGCGCGGCGCCGGGCCCGCCGATCACGGCCTCGTTGACCGAGAACCGCGCCGCCGGTTTCGGCTGCCGCACCCGCCCGACCGCGGGCTGATCGAACTCGGCGATGATGCCGCGCGCCACAACCTGTTCATTGCCGATGATCTCGCCGCGGCGCAGGATCGGCGCGCAGGGCACATCGGCGGCATCGAGGCGCTCCAGCCATTCGGCCGTGGTGCGCGTCGCGATATATTCCCCCATCTTGTTGATGCGGGCGGTCGCATTGGCCGAACGCGCCGACGGGGTGGCAAACCGCGGATCCTTCGCCAGTTCGGGATCGCCCGAGGCCCTGCAAAAACCCTGCCATTCGGAATTCGAGAGGGTGCCGGCGGTGATATAGCCGTCGCTGGTCTTGAACACGAGATCGGGGCGGTCCTTGGGGTCTTGAGCCGAGTCCTCCGCGCCGACTACCGTGTACTGGCTCATCCCCTCCGGCCACAGATAGGAAATCATCGCGTCCAGCATCGCGACCTGGATGTGATCGCCCTGCCCGGTTTTCTCGCGGGCATAGAGCGCCGACGACACCGCCTGGGCGGTGAACACGGCGGTGGTCTTGTCGCAGACGATGGTGCGGATCATCTGCGGACGGTTGGTCACCGGCTGCGACTGGATGTCGGCAAATCCCGACAGGCCCTGGATGATCGGATCGTAGACCCGCTTCTTGACGTAAGGGCCTGTGTCGCCGACGCCGCTGATCGAGACATAGATCAGGCGCGGATGGCGCTGGCGCAGCTCATCCGGCCCGAGGCCGAGACGCTCCATGGTGCCGGGCCGGAAATTCTGCACCAGCACATCAGCCTGTGCCGCGAGTTTTGCCAAAACCTCCTGGCCGGCCTCGTGCTTGATGTCGATCGAGAGCGAGCGCTTGCCGCGATTGGACGAAATGAACAGCGCGGAAAACTCGCCTGATTTGTCGACGCTGGTTCGACCGCGGGTGATGTCGCCGCCGAGCGGCTCGATCTTGAGCACGTCGGCACCCTGGTCCGCCAGAAACATGGTCGCGAATGGCCCGGAAACCACCCCGGTCAGATCCAGCACGCGAACGCCGTTGAGTGGTCCCGGCATGACATTCCCCCTTGGATCTCTTTCAGAGCATCGACAGCCTGTTCATTTTCACACAGGATAGGCACAAACACTGAGGTTCTATAATCGAACTGTCAAGACTTAAACCGCTTGCCCTGTATTGGGCCATTACCGGTCGAATTTGCTGGTTGTTTGCCTCATAGTTCCTATTTAGAATGATGCTGCGGGTCTGATTCAGACCGCCCGGCGGGAGAGTGCGATGAAGTGGGACGAACTCGAGGAGGAGCCGTGTTCCCTGGCACGGACGGTTGCGGTGATCGGCGATCGCTGGAGCCTCCTGATCCTGCGCGAGTGCTTTTTGCGCACGAGGCGGTTCGAAGGGTTTCAGTCGGCGCTGGGCATCACCCGGCATCTGCTCGCGGAGCGACTGAAAAAACTGGTTCGGCTCGGCGTGCTGCGCCGGATTCCGTATCAGGACTCGCCGAAACGGCATGAGTATATCCTGACCCAGAAGGGCCTCGACCTCTACCCGATCATCATGTCGATCGTGCATTGGGGCGACACCCACATGGTCGACGAACGCGGCAGGCCGCTGCTGCACGAGCACAAGAGCTGCGGAAAGATGTTCGATCCGGTGCTGGTCTGTTCGGAATGCGGCGAGCCCGTCACGGCCAAGGGAGTCCACGTGCATCCCGGACCGGGCAAGCGGCAGCGGGTGACGCCGCCTGCGGAAATGCCGAAGATAGGGAAAGCAAAAGCCCGCAGCCGCGCGGTCTGAGGGCGTGTACTCGCAAGTCCGGAATACCCATGGACTTGGCGATGTCTGCAGTGCCCTCGGAAGCGGACATCCGGGCCAGCGTTCAGCGCAGCCGCTTTGTGCCACTTTCTGATGCAGCAAACAGAAGCGCTACTCAATCACCTCGTCGGCGCTGGCGAGCAGTGTCTGTGGCACAGCGAGGCCGATCGCCTTGGCGGTCTTGAGGTTGATCACCAACTCGTACTTGGTCGGCGCCTGCACCGGCAGGTCGGCCGGCTTCTCGCCCTTGAGGATGCGGTCGACATAGCCGGCCGCGCGGCGATACATGTCGATCTGATCGGGCCCATAGGAGATCAAGCCGCCGGCGGCGACGAAGTGGCGTTCGAAGTACACCGCGGGTAGCTTGTGCCGGGCCGCCAGCGCGACGATCAGTTCGCGACGAAGCGCTGCGGCCGGGCTCGCCGTCACGATCAGCCCGCCGTTCGGAGCGCGCGCAAAGGCCGCGACGGCGCGCTCGATCTCGCCGGCGTCGCGCACGTTGACCGGGTTCGCCTCCACCCCGAGCGACGGCGCCACCGCCTGGACGGCGGCGAACTGGCCTGGGCCGGAGGCTGTGGCGGCATTCCGAAGCACCGCCACGCGCGTCACGCTTGGCGCGATCTGCTTGAGCAGTTCCAGCCATTTGCCGCTCAGGCTGTATTCGTAGTTCATGAAACCGGTAGCGTTGCCGCCCGGCCGCGCCAGGCTGTCGACGAAGCCGGCCCCCACCGGATCGACGACGGCCGGGAAAACGATCGGTACGGTGCGGGTCGCCTGCAGCAATGGCCCCACGGTCGTGGCGGCATGGGCCAGGATGACGTCGGGCGTGAGCGCGGCCAATTCCGCCGCATGCCTGCGAATCTCGGTGGCATCGGTCGTGGCCCAGCGGGTGTCGATGCGCACGTTTCGGCCGATGGTCCAGCCCGATTGCGCCAGGCCCTGATGAAATGCCGCGATGCGGGCCTGCATTCCAGCATCGTCCGCGGTTGCGGGAAGCAGCACGCCGATAAGGCGCATCCGCTCGGTTTGCTGTGCTCCCGCCATCGCTGGCCAAGCCACCGCGCCGCCGAACAACGCAATAAAATCGCGACGCCTCAATGTGTCCACCCGCGAGCCTCAGAACGACGATTTCGCTCCAACTCAAGTTAGCACATTTGAGAGGCGGAAAATGACCTCATACAGCTCGTTCTGACGGTGGCTGATGTCCGCTTTGGGTCAAAAGCGGTCCTCCCGGCCCCGAAGTCCAACTTCCACTCTACCCCTGAAGGCGGTCTCAAGGTCGGACATCGCGTGCGGTCATGCGCAAATCTTCTTTCACCCCGAAAGCGGACATCATCGCTGGTCTTATAGTGCACGCCCTAGTCGACCGTGCGGTACATCGGCGGCCGCGCGCGGACCGGGTCGAGCAGCGACCAGTCGCCCTGCTCCACGACATGGCCCTTGGGAAACGGCGAGCGCGGCTCCTGGCCGAGCGATTGCATCACCCGGTCGTCGCGGTAGTAGCAAAGCAGCACCACGCGGACGAGCGCGGCGAGCGGCGCGCCGCCCGTCTCGCGAAAGCGTCTCGCCACTTCGGCGCGGCGGCGCCTGTTCCAGATCGGCGAAGGCGCCGCCCGCGATCGTCTGCAGATGCGCCAGCGCGCGGCGGACATCGTCGCGGTCGCGCTCCAGGCTCTTGAGGATGTCGTTGAAGATCAGTTCGTCGTCGGCGCCCGGCACGCCATAGGTCGCGCTCGCCGGGAATGATCATGCCGGCCAGCGCACGCAGGTCGCGGACTTCTTCGGCGGTGAGGTCATGGTCTGGCATGTGAGACTCTCAGTCGAACAGGTTGGCGAGGCGCTGCTTGATGCTGTCGGCGATGTAGAGCGCCAGCGCCTGGATGGTCGAGGTCGGGTTGACGCCGCCGGACGTCACCCAGATGCTGCCGTCGACGATGAAGAGGTTCTTCACGTCGTGGCAGCGGCCCCATTCGTTGACCACCGAGCGCTCGGGATCGGTGCCCATGCGCGCGGTGCCGAGCAGGTGCCAGCCGCCGTTCAGGATCGGGCTCTCGCCGCCGATATTGCTGGCGCCGGCGGCGGTCAGCACCTCCTTCGCGCGCGCGATGCCGTGGTCCATCATCTTCCGGCTGTTGTCGCTGATGGTGTAGTCGAGCTTTGGCGCCGGAATGCCGCTCGGAATCCTTCAGCACCGGATCGAGCGTGACGCGATTGTGCTCCTCCGGCAGATCCTCGCAGATCGCCGACAAGCGCGATGCGGTGGTTCACCAGCTTGCGATAGGCCTCGTGATGGTCCTCGCCCCAGGGCAGCCGCCCGGCATTGCCGAACTGACGATCGCCTCCATGATCGACGCCGACGCCGCGGCCGAACTGGAAGGTGTAGCCGCGCACGAAATCGCGCTTCGGATCGGTCTCGTAGAACTCCTGGCTCCACAGGCAGAGCGGCGGACCGTGATTGCCGTCGAGCGGCTCGTCGACATAGCCGTAGGTCAGGGCGTACGGGTGGAACATCAGGTTCTTGCCGACCAGCCCGCGACGAATTGGCGATGCCGTTGGGGAATTTCGCCGACACCGAGTTCAGCATCAGCCGCGGCGTGCCGACGCCGTTGCAGGCGAGGATGACGACTTCGGCCGGCTGGAAACTGCTCCTTGCCTTCGGCGTCGTAGTAGATCGACGCCGGACGCCATGCCGTGCTCGTCGACCGTGATCTCGCGGACGCGGCACAGCGTGCGCAGCTCGACGCCGGCGCGGATCGCGTGCGGCCAGTAGGTGATGTCGGTCGAGGCCTTGGCGCCCTGCGCGCAGCCCGGCGTGCAATGGCCGAGATTGATGCAGCGCGCCGCGTCCGTCATAGTCGGTCGTGGCGATGGTCGAGTCCGACGGCCACCAGTGCCAGCCGAGCTGGTTCATCGCCTTGCCGAACCGCGCGCCGGATTTGCCGAGCGGCAGCGGCGGCATCGGCGGCTGCTTCGGCGGATAGGCGGGATCGCCGGCGAGCCCGGAGACGCCCATCATGCGGTCGTTCTCGGCGAAGAACGGCTCCAGCGTCTCGTAGTCGATCGGCCAGTCGTCGGCGACGCCGTCGAGCGTGCGCACCTTGAAGTCGGACGGGTGCAGGCGCGGAAAATGCGCCGTGTACATGATGGTGCTGCCGCCGACGCCGTTGAAGTTCACCACCTTGATCGGCGAATTGGCGTCGTTGATCGGATAGTCGGTCGGCCGCGCGCGGCGGTTGGGATTGATGGCGAAATCGCTGAACAGGCGCGCCTCCCAGTCCCGCCCGTTGCTGGGATAGTCGGTCGGCTTCACCCAGTCGCCCTGCTCCAGGCAGAGGATCCGCATCCTGGTTTCGGCAAGGCTCCAGGCCACCGCGGCGCCCGATGCCCCGGAACCGATGATCAGGACATCGACTTTATCAAGCATCGATTTTTCCTCCCTGCCATTCCATTAGATAGCCAGTTCGCGCTGGCCATGTCAGCATGCGCAACGGCATGGGTGATGCTACGGTGAATTCAAATCGGAGCGGAATGGCTCCTGAACCGGGAGGACTGGCGTGGCTGACGGCGTGCGCAATGGCGCAGACACAATCCTATGAATGCGACGTGCTCGTGGTCGGCTCCGGTGCCGCCGGCATGTCGGCGGCCGTCACCGCAGGCCATGACGGCCTCAAGGTCCTCATTGTCGAGAAGGAGCCGCGCTTCGGCGGAACCACGGCGCGCTCCGGCGGCTGGCTCTGGATACCCGGAACGTCGCTGGCGCGGGCCTGGGGCATCCACGAGAGCCCGGATCAGGCGCGAACCTATCTGCGGCATGAAGCGGGCAACAGTTTTGATGCGGCGCGGGTCGATGCGTTTCTGACCGCCGGACCGGAAGCCGTCGACTTCTTCACCTCGCAAACGGCGCTGCGTTTCGACATGCCGCTGGTGTTTCCCGACTATCACGCCGAAGCGCCCGGCGGAACGCAGGGTGGCCGCTCGATGGTGACGCGGCCATTCGACGGCCGCGAGCTCGGCCCGCATGTCAAGACTCTCGGCGCGCCGCTGCCGGAATTGACCGTGTTCGGCATGATGCTGGGGTCGGGCAAGGAGATCATCCATTTCATGCGCGCGACCAAATCGCTGGCCTCGGCGGTCTATGTCGCCAAGCGGCTGTCGCGCCATCTTGCTGGATGTCCTGCGTTACGGCCGCGGCATGACGCTGACCAATGGCAATGCGCTGGCCGGACGGCTGGCGAAATCCGCGTTCGACCTCAACATTCCCTTGTGGCTGTCGTCCCCGGTCCGCGAGTTGATCGTCGAGGACGGCGCGGTGCGCGGCGCCTTGGTCGAACGCGAGGGACGGCTGGTTCGCGTCCATGCCAAGCGCGGCGTCGTCCTGGCCTGCGGCGGCTTTCCGCATGATGTCGCGAGACGCAAGGCGATGTTCCCGCATGCGCCTGACGGCACCCAGCATTATTCGCCCGGTCCCGCCCGGCAACACCGGCGACGGCCTGCGGATGGCGGAAGCGGTCGGCGGGCGTGTCGACGACATCCTTCCGAACGCCGCGGCATGGGTGCCGGTCTCGGTCACCAAGCGGAAGGACGGCACCAGCGGCGTGATGCCGCATTTCATCGATCGCGCCAAACCCGGCGTGATTGCGGTGATGCGCGACGGCGCGCGCTTTGCCAATGAGGGCAACTCCTATCACGATTTTGTGCAGGAGATGATGAAGGCGGCAAAACCCGGCGAAGAGATCGCGGCCTTTCTGATCTGCGATCACAAGACGCTGCGCAAATACGGCCTCGGCTGCGTGCCGCCGTTTCCGATGCCGATCGGCCATCATCTCCGCACCGGCTACCTGATGCGCGGCGCCACGCTGGCGGAACTTGCGGCTCAGGCCGGTATCGACGCGCGCGGGCTGGAGGCAACCGTTGACGCAATTCAACGCATCGGCGGCGACCGGACAGGACACGGCCTTCGGCAAAGGATCGCGCGCCTACAACCGATTTCAGGGCGACGCGCTGCATGGACCGAATCCCGTGCATCGCGCCCGGTCGAACACGGCCCGTTCTACGCGATCAAAATGGTGATCGGCGATCTCGGCACCTATGCCGGGATCAAGACCGACGCCAATGCCCGCGCGCTGGATGCCGACGGCCAGCGCGATCGTCGGGCTCTATGCCGCCGGCAATGACATGGCGAGCATCATGGGCGGCAACTATCCCGGCGCCGGCATCACGCTCGGGCCCGCGCTGACGTTCGGCTATATCGCGGGCCGGCATCTGGTGGGGGCTTCGAACCCGTGAAAGTGGTGCCCCGGTTCTTCCTTCCTACCAGGCATCGATGCAGGGCCGCTTGCGGTGCGTCCGCGGCTCCGGCTTCGGGACCGAATGGAGCCCCGCCATGATCCAGCGGCGGGTTTCGGCGGGATCGATCACTTCGTCGATCTCGAGCACGGAGGCGATCGAGGTCGCCTTGCCATTGGCATAGAGCTCGGCGACCTTGGCCTGATAATATTTCTCCCGCTCGGCGGGATCGGCGATCGCCTCCATCTCCTTGCGGAAGCCGAGCCGTACATAGCCCTCCAGCCCCATGCCGCCGAATTCGCCGGTCGGCCATGCCACCGTGAAGAAGGAGGCATGAAAACCGCCGCCGATCATGGATTGCGCGCCGAGGCCGTAACCCTTGCGCAGCACGATGCCGAACAGCGGCACGGTGAGGCTCGCACCGGTCACGAACATGCGGGCGACATGACGCACGATCGCGGTCTTCTCGGCCTCGGGCCCCACCATGAAGCCCGGCGTATCGCACAACGAGAGCGATCGGAATGTCGAAGGCATCGCACAGCTGCATGAAGCGCGCGGCCTTGTCGCCCGCCGGCGCATCGATCGCGCCGCCGAGATGTTTTGGGTTGTTGGCGATCAGCCCGAACGGTTTTCCTTCGATGCGGATGAAGGCGGTGATCATGCCGACGCCAAAATCGCGGCGAATTTCCAGCACCGAGCCTTCGTCGGCCAACAGATCGATGACGGTCGCGGATGTCGTAGACCCGCAGCCGGTTTTCCGGGATCGCGCGCCGCAGCAGGCGCTGGTCCGGCGCCTTCCATTCGGCGAGCGCACCCTGGAAGTAGGACAGATACTTTTGCGCGGCGCTGGTGGCCTCCTCCTCGTCCTCGACCAGAATGTCGATGACGCCGTTCGGCGCCTGGAACGACACCGGCCCGACCTCGGCCGGATGATAGACGCCGAGACCGCCGCCCTCGATCATCGCCGGTCCGCCCATCCCGATCGAGGCATTTTTGCGTCGCGATGATGACGTCGCAGCAGCCGAGCATCGCGGCGTTGCCGGCAAAGCAATAGCCGGACACCACGCCCACCACCGGCACGAGGCCGGACAGTTTTGCAAATTGCACGAAGGACGGCCCGTCGAGACCGGTCATGCCGAGCCGGTCGGTATCGCCGGGGCGGCCGCCGCCGCCTTCGCCATAAAATACCAGCGGCATCCGCCATTGCTCGGCGAGCCCGAGCATGCGGTCGATCTTCTTGTGGTTCATGTGGCCCTGGGTGCCGGCCAGCACGGTGTAGTCGTAGGAGATCACCATGCAGCGGGCGTCATGCGCGCCGAATTTTTCGGCGTTGACCGTGGCCACGCCCGGCGATCAGCCCATCGGCCGGCGTGTTCTTGATGAGGTCGTCGACCTTGCGCCGGCGGCGCTGGGCGGCGATCGCCAGCGATCCGTATTCGACGAAGGAGCCCTCGTCGACGAGCTGCGCGATATTTTCCCGCGCGGTTCGCTGGTTGGTCTTGCGCCGGCGCGAGACCGCGGCGGGCCGGTTCGCATCGAGCGTGATGGCGTGGCGTGCGATCAGTTCCGCGAGATCGGGCGAATGTGGTCGAGATCGATGGCGGCTTCTTCCTCGGCCTCGTCGCCGTCGACCTCGGCCGGTTCGAGAAACAGGATCGCCTCGCCGTGCATCAGCGTTGTGCCGCGTCCGGCGACAATCCTCGTGACCTTGCCGCCGTGCGGCGCCGTCACCAGATGCTCCATCTTCATGGATTCGAGGACGGCGATCTGCTGTCCCGGACGGACCATATCCCCTTCTGCCACCTCGATGGCGACGATGGTGCCCTTGCAACGGCGCCGGCACCGCTACCGATCCCGCCGGACCCGTGGCTGGATCCAGCCGCCTTTGACGGTGCCCGGCGTCAGCAGCTCCGGCTCTCGAAGAACAACGGCCGCGCGCATCTCCTTGGACGCACCGACAAGTGCGGCGACATGGGTATCGATAAAACCGGTGCTGAGGCGGTTGCCGATAAAATCGGGATGCGCCAGCACCGCCTGGATGAACGGGATGTTGGTAGCGACACCCTCGATACGGAATTCGCGCAGGGCGCGCGCCGCCTTCTGCACCACATCCGGCCAGCCCGCGGCGGACGAATGAACGATCACCTTGGCGAGCAGGGAGTTGAAGGCCGCGCTGGTTTTGTAACCCGCATAGCCGAAGGTATCGACCCGCACGCCCGGGCCGGACGGCGGATCGAATACGCCGAGCGTGCCGCCGGTCGGCTTTGTCGCGCCCTTGCTCGTCCATCACTTCCATGTTGATGCGCAGCTGCATTGCAAAGCCGCGCGGCGCCGGGACATCGGCCTGCGCCAGGCCGAGCGAAGCCAGGCGTTGCGCCGGCGGCAACCGCGAGCTGCGATTTCACGAGATCGACGCCGAGCACCTCCTCGGTCACGGTGTGCTCGACCTGAAGCCGCGGATTGGCCTCGATGAAGGCGAATGCCGGATCGGCGCCCGTGGCTTCGCCATCGACCAGGAATTCGAAGGTGCCGAGATTGTCGTAATGCGCGGCGGCCGCCAGCTGCCTGGCGGCATCAATGATGCGCGCGCGCAAGCCATCGCTCAGCGAAGGGCTTGGTGCCACCTCGATGAGCTTCTGGTTGCGCCGCTGGATGGTGCATTCACGCTCCCAGAGATGGCTGATCGCGCCGTGATGGTCGCCGATGATCTGCACCTCGATATGGCGCGCCTTGCGGATCAGGCGCTCGACATAGACGCTTGTCGTTGCCGAAAGCGGCCTTTGCCTCGGACTGGCAACGCGCATAGGCCTCCTCCAGCTTCGAGGCGTGTTCGACAATGCGCATGCCGCGCCCGCCGCCGCCGGCCACCGCCTTGATCATGATGGCGCCGCCAGTGCCGAGGGACGAGAAGAACGCCTTTGCCTCATCCAGCGTGGTCGGCCCGGACGTCCCTTCGATGACGGGTACGCCGCAACGTTTCGCGAGCGCCTTGGCCGCTGACCTTGTCGCCGAACAGATCGAGCGCCTCGGGTGACGGCCCGACGAAAACGATCCCCTCCTCCGCGCAGCGCCGCGCCAGCAGCGAATTCTCGCTGAGAAAGCCATAGCCGGGATGCAACGCGTCGCAGTTCGTCGCCCTGGCGGCTGCAATCACCGCTTCGATATCGAGATAGGCGCGCGCGCCCCGCCCCGGAATCTCGTGAGCTCTCGTCGGCCGCGCGAACATGCAGCGACAGCGCATCGTCCGACGGATGGATCGCGACGGTCGCAAGGCCGGTTTCGCCGGCGGCACGGCTGATGCGAATGGCGATTTCGCCACGGTTGGCGATCAGCAGTTTTTGGAAGGGCATGAATGGTTCCGGTTACGAGCTCAGCGATCCTTCATGGTGGGATCGAGCACGATACGCAAGGATTCTCCCAGCGCATTGAATGCCAATGAGACGACCAGAATGGCCAGTCCGGGCGCATACATCTGCTCCGGCGCGATCTCCATGTACTGATAGGCGCGGGCCAGCATCGCGCCCCAGCTCGGGTTGGGCGGCTGGATGCCGAGACCGAGAAAGCTGAGGCTGGCTTCCGCCAGCAGCGCCGCGGCCAGCAGCAGCGTCACCTGGACGATGACCGGCTGCAAGCGTATTCGGCAGCACATGCTTCCACAGAATATGCCAGACCGGCGCGCCGAAGCAGCGCGAGGCATCGACATAGAGCTCCTGGCGCACGATCAGGGTTCGCGCCCG
Source organism: uncultured Alphaproteobacteria bacterium (assembly GCA_963706975.1). Lineage (GTDB taxonomy): Bacteria > Pseudomonadota > Alphaproteobacteria > Rhizobiales > Xanthobacteraceae > Bradyrhizobium. The sequence continues at coordinate 169,340 of CAVPOL010000038.1, read as the reverse complement.
CACGATCCGCGCCAGCGCCGGAAACATCACGATGCCGACCGCGATCATGCCGTTGGTCAGGCCGATGCCCAGCGCGCCGGTCACCGCGATCGCCAGCACGATGGCCGGAAACGAGAGAAAGGTGTCGATCACGCGGCTGATGATATCGTCGATCCAGCCGCCGAAGAAACCCGCGATCAATCCGACCGGCAATCCGATGGCAACGGCCACGCTGACCGCCAGCAGGCTCGCATACACCGTGGCCGGCGCACCCCAGATCAGCCGGCTGAAGATGTCGCGGCCGAGATCGTCGGTGCCGAGCAGATGACCGGGCCCGGGCGCCGCCAGCATGTTGTTGACGTCCTGCGCGGTCGGCTGCATACGGCGCGATCCAGGGCGCGCCGATCGCGACGATGACAAGCCCGAGCAGAACGAAAATCGCCAGCGCTGCGCGCAGGTCCGTGACCAGCCACATCAAGAAACGCCGTGGACGGGTCATCTTCGTCAGATGCGACTGGTTCGCTACCGCAAGATCGGTCATTGTCTCGATCCTCGGATCGACCGCCGCGCACAGGAGATCGGCGATCAGGTTGACCGTGATGACGACGATCACCATGGTGAACACCACGCCCTGCACGATCGGGAAATCGCGCTGGATGGCGCCGCGAACGATCAGGCTGCCCAGGCCGGGAATGGCGAACACGGCCTCGATGACGACGGTCGCCGCCAGCATGCGGTTGACCAGCAGGCTGATGATGGTGAACAGGTTGACGCTGACGTTCTTGAGGCCGTGCTGCCAGAGGATCCGCGTCATCGAAAGCCCCTTGGCGTGCAACGTCCGCACATATTGCGACGACAGCACCTCCAGCAGCGAGCCCCGCAACTGCCTCGCCACCTCGGCCATGCCATAGGCGGCGATCGGCAATTCCCGGCAGCAGCGCGTGCCGGATCGCTTCCCATGGCGACACCGCAAAGGATTTGGCGCCGGTGGCCGGCAACCAGTTCAGTTTCAGCGAGATTTCGGCCACCAGGATCATGGCGAGCCAGAAGCCGGGTATCGCCACGCCGAGCGAGGCGACCATGCTGACCAGTCTTGTCGACCCAGCCATTGGGCTTGATCGCCGCCACGATGCCCATCGGTATCCCTGTGGCGAGCGCCAGCAGCAGTGCGATGGATACGATCAGCAGCGTATTGGGAAAGGCCCGGGAGATCGAGATCGCAACCTTCTCGCCCGAGAGCAGCGATTGCGACAGGTCGCCCTGCACGGCATTTCCGAGCCACGAGCCGTACTGCACCAAGAAAGGCCGGTCGAGACCGTAAATCCTCCTGATCTCCTCGATCCGCGCATCGGTGGCGTTGTCGCCGGCCAGCGTCACCGCGATGTCGCCGGGCACCAGCTTGAGCAGCGAGAACACCATGAAAGTCGCGAGCAGGATCACCGGCAGCGCCTGCAACAGGCGGCCGCCGATGACCTTTGCCGGACTTCGTCGCGCCATCCCTTAGCTCTCCAGCCAGACGTCGTCGTATTTCGGCTTGCCCAGCAGGCTCGGCCTGTAGCCCTGCACCTTCTTGTTCATCGCCACCAGTTCGAACTGGAAGGCGAGCGGCGCCACGAAGGCGTTCTCCATCACCAGCCTTTGCACGGTCGCGAAAGCCTTGCTGCGGACCTGGATGTCCTCGGAGGCGCGCGACTCCTTGATCGCGGCTTCCAGTTCCGGCGGCACCGGGGCCCGGCCGGCATTGAAATACGCATCCTTGGTGAACATCAGCGAATAGGTCAGGCTTGGATCCGGCCGTCCGGTCCAGGCGGCGAGCAACCCGGAGCCGCGTTTCTCGGCGCCGAAAAACGCAGCCGCGGCCTCGGCAACCGGCGCGTTGAGGAAGCGCAGGCTGATGCCGGCCTTGCGGAATTGCTCGATCAGGATCTCCTGGCGCTGAACCGAATCCTGATCGGGATAGCCGACCGACCTCGATCGTGGTCCCCTCCTTGAAGCCTGCTTCGGCGAGCAGCTTGCGGGCCTTGTCGGGATCGTAGGGATAGAGCCCGGCGACCGATTTGTCGTAAGCCCAATGCGATTTCGGCAGGTTCATGTAGGCCGGCTCGGCAAGGCCTGCGAGCGCCGCCTTGACGAAAGCTTCGCGATCGATGCCAAAGTTGATTGCCTTGCGGACCCGGATGTCGTCGAACGGCGGCTTCGCCCAGTTCAGGAAAATCTGAAAGACATAGAGCGTCGGCCCGTTGACGACCTTGAGGTTATTCGAGCGCTCGACGACGACCTTCTGGCGCGGCGGCAGCTGATAGATGAGGTCGTTCTGCCCGGCGGTGACCGAGCGCACGCCCGTCGTCAGTTCGGGAATGATCGCAAACTCGATACCATCGGGATATGGCCGGTTTGCCTTCCAGTATTTTTCATTGCGCTTGACCACGATCCGCTCGCCATCCGCCCAACTGACAAAGGCATAGGCGCCGGCGCCGACCGGCGTCGCGCCAGATTGCCGGCCGCCCTTGCCTTGACGGCGGTCGGCGAAACCATCATGCCGGCGCGATCGGAGAGGATGCCGGGCATCGCGGCGTCGGGCGTATTCAGCTTCAGCGTCACCTGCATCGGGCCGGTGACTGCCACCGACGCCATGGTCGCGAGGTCGGCCTTGATGTTCGATTTCGGATCGGTCTTGTTGCGCTCGAAGTTGAATTTGACCGCCTCGGCATCGAGCGGCGTGCCGTCGTGAAAGGTGACGCCCGGCCGGATGTTGAGCACGAAGGTCGTCGGATCGGTGAAACTCCAGCTTTCGGCGAGGCCCGGCTTTGGTTTCAGGGTATCAAATTCCCACTCGGTCAGCGTGTCGTACATGGTGAACAGAAACGCGTGATCCGAGCCGGCGCCGCCGGTGGCGGGATCGAGGCTCGAGGGGTTGGTGAAGGCCGATACGCGCAAAATGCCGCCGCGTTTCGGCGTGCCCTGCGCGCCGGCTTCGCTGCCTAGCGCGACGCCGGCGACGGCGCCCGACAGCAGCGCCATCGCCTCGCGTCGCGTCGTCCACATCCTTTCTCGTGGTCATGGCGTTGTCCTCCATCGAATAGAGATCATTGCTGGCTCGGCGCGAAATTCGGGCGATCGGCGAAATGGCAGGCGACCCAGTGATCCCGTTCCAGCTCGCGCCAGACCAGGCGTCCGCGCCGCGCAGACCGGTTGCGCGTATTGGCAGCGGGTGCGGAAACGGCATCCCGAGGGCGGATCGATCGGGCTCGGGATCTCGCCCTGCAGGATGATGCGGCGGTCGCTGCGCATGGTCGAGGGCAGCGGCAGCGGCTCCGCCGACAGCAGTGCCTGCGTATAGGGATGCAGCGGTCGTCCGGAAACGCTCTCGGCCGGACCAAGTTCGACAAAGCGGCCGAGATACATCACCGCGATGCGGTTGCTGATGTGGGACACCACCGACAGATCATGGGTGATGAAGACGTAGGTCAGGCCGAGCTCGCGCTGCAGTTCGGCAAACAAATTGAGCACGTCGCCGCGGATCGACATGTCGAGCGCCGCCACGACCTCATCGCAGACAATCAGTTTTGGCCGCAGCGTAAGCGCGCGCGCGATGATCACGCGCTGCTTCTGACCGCCCGACAGCTGGTGCGGATAGCGTTCGCCGAGTTCCTGCGGCAGGCCGACGCGATCCATGGCTTCATGTGCGCGGGCGAGGCGTTCGGTCGCCGTCCCCTCATTCGCAAGCTGGAGCGGTTCCAGCACGGAGGAAATAATCGTCATCCGTGGATTTAGCGCCGCATTCGGATCCTGAAAGATGATCTGGTAATCGCGCCGGTGGCTCTGGAACTGCCGCCGCGGCAGCGTCTGCGGATCGAGGCCATTGTGCAGAATGGCGCCCGCCGTCGGTTTCAGGAGAAACACCAGCGCCCGGCCGATGGTGGTCTTGCCCGATCCGGACTTCGCCGATAATTCCAAATGTCTCGCCGCGGCGGACGTCGAAACTGACGCCGTCGACCGCCTTCACCGTCGCGCGGCGATCCATCGTCTGGAAGCGCACTTCGAGGTCCCGCACCGAGACGATCGCATCCGCTTTGGCTTCGACGGAAGGAGACATCATTGCTGCACCACCCTTCCCGCGATCGGCGCCGAGGCGGCGTGCTGCAAGGCGCCGGGCAGTTCGAGTTCCCGAAAGCGCCAGCAGCGGACCTTGCGGCCCTCGCCGGCATCCTGCAATTCCTGCTCGGCCTCGCAGCCGGCGATCGCATGCGGGCAGCGCGCCTTGAAGCGGCATCCGTTCGGGGCATTTCGGCGATCGAGGGCACGCGGCCCGGGATCGAGGGCAGCTTTCCGAGACGCGGGCTCAAATGAGGCAGCGAGCGCAGCAGGCCTGACGTATAGGGATGCAGCGGCCGGACCAGCGCCGCGTCCACCGCGGCATCCTCGATCACCTCGCCCGCATACATCGTGATCATGCGCGTGCAGGTCTCGGCGACCACGCCGAGATCGTGCGTGATCAGCATCAGCGCCGTCCCGGAGTTTTCGCTCAGGTTTCGCAGCAGCTCCAGAATCTGCGCCTGCACGGTGACGTCGAGTGCGGTGGTCGGCTCGTCGGCGATCAGCAGTTGCGGCCCGCAGATCAGCGCCGCCGCGATCATGACGCGCTGGCGCATGCCGCCGGAGAGCTGGTGCGGATAGTCGTCGATGCGCCGCTCCGGTGAAGCAATGCCGACGCGGCGAAGCATCTCGATGGTCCGCGCCCGCGCCTCCGCCTTGCTGACATCGGTGTGAACGCGCAGCGTTTCGGCGATCTGGTGTCCGACTGAAAACACCGGATCGAGCGCGCTCATCGGCTCCTGAAAGATCATCGCGATCCGGCGGCCGCGGATCCCACGCATCGTGGAGGTGCTGCACGAGGCCAGATCGATGCCATCGAACATGATCGATCCGTCCAGGCCGGGCAAGATTATTCGGCAGCAGGCGCAGGATCGACAGGCCGGTGATGGTCTTGCCGCAGCCGCTTTCGCCGACGATGCCGACGCGTTCCCCCGGCGCCATGTCGAAGTCGATCTTGCGCGTCGCCTGCCAAACGCCCTGCGCGGTCTTGAAGCGAATGCCGAGCCCGCGAACCGACATCAGCGGAGACGGAGCCGGCCGCCGCGGCCGCTTCCGATCTGCGCTCTACCGGATGGGCCGTGTCCATCAGCCTGTTGCCCGTTGCTTCTCGTTGACCAGTTGTTCTTCCATCAGCATTTCGGTGCCGATGATGCCCTCTCGCGCCAATTTCTCGATTTCGGCGTCCGACAGTCCGAGCATGCCGGCGAGAATTTCACGATTGTGCTCGCCGAGCGTGGGCGGCGCCGAGCGGATCGGAAATGGCTTTTCGGTCTCGCGGAACGGCAACGACGGCTGCGGATGCCGGCCGATGAAGGCGCGGTCGATTTCCTGGATGAACCCGCGAGCCCGCAATTGCGGGTCTTGCAGCAGTTCGATCGGCAGACGTGCCACGCCCGATGCGACGCCGGCGGCCTGCAATGCGTTCATCGCGTCGTCGGGCACGCGCGCAGAAGTCCAGGCCGCAATGGCGGCCTCGATTTCGCGTTCGAGGGCGCGCCGTCCAGCGGCCGTCTTCAGCGTTTCATCCATCGCCCAGTCGGCCCGGCCCAGCAATCTGGCCAGTTTTGGCCACATCGCATCGCTGGAAACGGCGACCACGATCCAGTTGTCGCTGCCAGCACAGGGGAAACAGCCATGCGGCACGAAATCCGGATGCCGATTGCCATATTTGACGGATGGTTTGCCGTCGATGGAATGCGCGACAATCCAGGGCGCTGCGAACGGCATCATGCATTCGATCTGGGCGAGATCGATGAACTGGCCCTTGCCGGTCAGCCTCGCGTGGATCAGCGCCGTCAGCACGGCCGCGCAGCCGTTCAGGCCGCCGACGGCGTCGCCGAACGCGGTGTGGCTCATGACCGGCGGACCGTCGGCGTCGCCGACCACGCTCGGCAGGCCCGAGCCCTGTTCCAGCGTCGAGCCGTAGGCGCGGCAGTCGCGAAAAATGCTGCCGGCGCCGAACGCCGACATCGACATCATCACGAGCTTTGGATTGAGCCTGCTGAGGACGTCATAACCGAGTCCGAGTTTCGGCAGCACTTCAACGGAATAATTATCGACGACGACATCGGCGTCGGCAAGCAACTGCTTGGCGAGTTGCAGGCCCTGCGGCCGGGTCAGGTCGAGCGTGATGCCGCGCTTGTTGCGGTTCATGATGCAGTAACGCACCGTCTTCTCGTACATCTGTTCGAGCACATAGGCGGGGCGGCGATCGACGCCGCGCCACCAGTCCGGATACTGGATCGCCTCGATCTTGATCACGTCGGCGCCAAGATCGGCCAGCGTGCGCGTGCAGATCGGACCGGCCCAGCCCATCGAGAAATCGATCACGCGCACGCCTTCCAGCGGCAAATGCCTTGGACCTCCCGCTTCGGGCATGGCACGGGCGGCAGCATCGCCGGAACGGGCTGTCACGGGTTGCGCCTCGCCGATCGCCGCCACAGCCCCGCCGCGCCGCGGCGGCGTACCGGTCAATCGCTGCATCGAGCCCGCGGTAAATCCGCTCTCCTCGCCGATCACGATCGGAACGATCGCCCCGCGCGACCTCTTCTCGGCGTCGCCGATCAGGTCGCCGATATCGGGCACCGGCACGATCGGGATCTTTCGCTTCAGCCCCTCTGCGAACCATTCCTGCGCGGTGCGCTGCTTCAGCTTCGGAATGAATTTTTCCTCGATCTCCTCGATACGCTGCAACCGGTCGATGCCCATGAACAGCGTCGCGTCGTCGCGCAGGTCGAACAGACACAGCATCTCGCAGAAGGCGCGCCACTGCGCCGGGGTCACCGTGGTAACGCCGAGCCAGCCTTTCTTGGTCTCATAGATGCCGACCGGAAAGGTCGGCCAGAACCGGTTGACGCCGATCCGGCGCATGATGTCGCCGCGCGCAAACGATTCGAACATGATGTATTCGGTGGCCGCGATGCTGGATTCGAAAATGCTGAGCGAATTGCTGCGGCCATGTCCGTCCCGCATGCGGCCGAGCACCGACGATGCTGCTGATATAAAACCCCAAAGACCGGCAAAAATGCCGGTCTGGAAATCGGGCGCATGCATCGGCGGGCCCTCGACCGGCCCGACCAGTTTTATCAGCCCGGTCAGGGCGCGAACCGTCGAGTCCGTCGCCTCGAAATTTGCGTAGGGTCCGTCACCGCCGAACCAGCTGACGTCGACATGAACAAGGCCGGGGTTTTTCTGCTTGAGCGCGACAAGATCGAATACCGGACAATCCGCCGCGTCGACGTCGCGGCCGTCTATCAGGACGTCGCAATTGCCGATCAGCTCCGTCAGCCGCGCGGCGGCGCCGGCTTCGCCGGGATCGACCACGACGCTGGACTTGTTGAAATTCAGGAACGCGAACCACGCGCTTTGCCCGTTCGGGGTCAGCGGCGCGGTGCAGCGAAGCGGGTCACCCTGCGGCGGTTCGACCTTCTGAACATTGGCGCCGAAGTCCGCAAACAAGCGGGCACAATAGCTCGCCGCCGCTGCACTCCCGATCTCGACAACTCTGAGATGCGACAACGCCTCCATCACGCTTCCTCATTGCCAATCACCGGCGCGCATCGCGTCCAGTTCAGCTTGTTGTTGCCAAGCATCAAACCTTGCTGGGAAAGCGATGCAAGCGGAATTTTGTTCCGTACTGCGGAATTGGAGCGGATGATCCGGATTGTGTGTCGGCACGAACCAGAGCAAATTCCGTTTCCACGCCACACCGCCATGACAGGGAATAACCAGATGGCTCGCCTGCCCTATCTCGAGGCCGATCAGGTTGCCCCCGAATATCGCGACATGCTCAAGCGCAATACCAACCTGCACAAGTTGCTGGTCAACTCACCCGACATGGCGCGCGCCTTCAACGGGATCGGCAGCTATATCCGTTTCAAGAGCAAGCTCGACCCGCGCTTGAGGGAACTTGCGATTCTCCAGGTGGGCTGGATGGAGAAGTCGGAATACGAGTTCACCCATCACGTCAGGATTGGCAGGGATTTTGGCGTTACCGATGCGGATATCGAAGGGCTGATGGCCGAGACCGAGGGCAAGCCTTCGCAACTGGAGCCGCTGGCCAAGGCAATCCTGAAAGGCGCCCGCGAGATGGTGCGCGAGCTCGGGATGTCGGATAAAACCTTCGCCGAGATCAAGCAGGAACTGAGCGACGAGCACATGACCGATCTGGTGCTCACCATCGCCTTCTACTGCGCCGTGGTGCGCGTGCTCGCCACCATGAAGATCGACAACGAACCGACTTACAAAGAGGTACTGAAGCAGTACCCGATTCCGGGAGTGAACTGACATGCGCCTGAAGGATCGCGTCGCCATCGTGGTCGGCGCCGGCCAGAGCCCCGGCGAAGGCATCGGCAACGGCCGCGCCACCGCGCTGACTTTCGCGCGCGAGGGTGCTCGCGTGCTGTGCGTGGATCATCATCTCGGGTCAGCCCAGGAGACGGTCGACATGATCGGGGCCAGCGGAGGCACCGCCGCAGCGTTCAGGGCCGACGTCACCAAAACCGCAGAACTCGAGGCCATGGTATCGGACGCCGTCGCCCGCTGGGGCCGCATCGATATCCTGCACAACAATGTCGGCGTCTCGATCGCGGGCGGCGATGCCGAACTGCCCGAGATCACCGAAGAGGCGCTCGACCGCTGTGTCGCCATCAATCTGAAAAGCTGCATCTTCGCGGCCAAATATGTGATCCCGGTCATGCGCCAGCAGATGAGCGGCGCGATCATCAATATTTCCTCGATGGCCGCCATCACCACCTATCCCTATGTCGCCTACAAGGCGACCAAATCGGCGATGATCTCCTTCACCGAACAGCTGGCCTACCAGAACGCGCAATACGGCATCCGTGCCAACGTCATTCTACCCGGCCTGATGAACACGCCGATGGCGGTCGACACCCGCGCCCGGGAGTTCAAAAAGAGCCGCGCCGAGGTCGAGGCCGAGCGCGACGCCAGGGTGCCGCTGCGCAAGAAGATGGGCACCGGCTGGGATGTCGCCAACGCGGCGCTGTTCCTGGCCTCGGACGAGGCCAGTTTTATTACCGGCGTGACGCTGCCGGTGGACGGCGGCGCCAGCGTGAGGCGGGGTTAGATGACCAACTTGCAAAATACCGAGGCTGCGCCAGCGCTCGACTACGACGCCATCATCATCGGTGCCGGCATGTCCGGCCTGTACCAGCTCTACCGCTTGCGCGAACTCGGCATGCGCGTGCGCGTGTTCGAATCCGGCACCGGCGTCGGCGGCACCTGGTACTGGAACCGCTATCCCGGGCGCGCGCTTCGATTCCGAAAGCTACTCCTACGGCTATTCCTTTTCGCAGGAACTGTTGGCGGAATGGGACTGGTCCGAGCATTTTGCGGGCCAGCCGGAAACGCTGCGCTATCTCAATCATGTCGCCGACAAGTTCGACCTGCGCCGCGATATCCAGTTCCGCAGCACGGTCGCAGCCGCCATCTGGCAGGAGAATACGCGGAGCTGGAACGTCACGCTACAGGACGGCAGCCACTTTAATACGCGCTTCCTGATCACTGCCATCGGACCGCTGTCTGCCCCAACCTTGCCGCGGATCGAAGGGGTGGAAACGTTCAAAGGACAATCCTTCCACACCGCGAGATGGCCGCATGAGCCGGTCGATTTCGCGGGCAAGCGGGTGGCCGTGATCGGCACCGGCGCCACCGGCGTGCAGACCATCCAGACCATCGCCGGAAGCGTCGGCCACCTGACCGTATTCCAGCGCACCCCGAACTGGTGCGCGCCGCTGCACAACGGCAAGATCGACGCCGAGACGCAGAAGGCGATCAAGGCCGGCTACCCTGATATGTTCAGGCGTTGCCAGGAAACCTTTGCCTGCTTCATCCACACGCCGGACCCGCGGGGGACCTTCGAGGTCACCGAGGAAGAGCGCGAGGCCTTCTTCGAAAAGCTCTATGCCGAGCGCGGTTTCGGCATCTGGCAAGGCAATTTTCGCGACATCCTGATCGACCGCAAGGCCAACGCCATCATCAGCGATTTTGTGGCGCGAAAAATCCGCCAGCGGGTGAAGGACCCGAAGATGGCGGAAAAGCTGATCCCGCGGAATCACGGTTTTGGCACAAGGCGGCTGCCGCTGGAGACGTTTTATTACGAGGTCTACAACCGCGACAATGTCGAACTGGTCGACATCATGGACACGCCGATCGAGCGGATCACGCCCGAGGGCATCAGGACCAGCGACAGGGAGTACCAATTCGACATCATCATCTACGCCACCGGTTTTGACGCCATCACCGGCAGTTTTGACAGGATCGATTTCCGTGGGCTGGACGGCGCGCGGCTGAAGGACAGATGGAAGGGCGGACCGCAGACCTGGCTCGGCGTCATGGTCGACGGCTTTCCGAACATGACGATGCTGATGGGCCCGCACACCGCCCTCGGCAACATTCCGCGCAGCATCGAGTACAACGTCGACTGGGTCACCGGCCTGATCCGCTACGCCCGCGAGCACGGGCTCACGCCGCGTCGAGGCCACAGCGTCAGGCGTGGCGTCTTGGACCGATCACGTCAGGGCGCTCGGCGTCGGCCTGCTCTCCAACGAGGTCAACTCCTGGATGACCGGGATCAACAGCAATGTCGAGGGCAAGCAGACCCGCATCGTCGCGCGCTACAGCGGCAGTGCTCCGGCCTACCGCGCCAGATGCGACGAAGTGGCGGCGAAGGCCTATGACGAACTCGAACTGGCCTGACCCGGGCAGCGCACATGCCGCCGTGGTCAAGATCGTTTCGGCAGTGTAAACGACGCAGAACTTCGCCAATTACCGATGGAACCGCCGCTTGACACCCGCTGCAATCGTAAAACCCTTCGTTGAGGTGCTTTCGGGCCGCCGCCAAGGCGTGCCGCCGCTCTGGATGATGCGTCAGGCCGGCCGCTATCTGCCGGAATACCGGGAAGTTCGCGCCCGGGCCGGCGGATTTCTCGATCTGTGCTTCAATCCGGATTTCGCCGCCGAGGTGACCCTGCAGCCGATTCGCCGCTTCGGCTTCGACGCCGCGATCATCTTTTCGGACATTCTGGTAATTCCCTACGCACTCGGCCGTTCGGTGCGCTTTGAGGTGGGCGAAGGCCCGCGGCTCGATCCGCTGGATACGCCGGACAAGGTCGGCACGCTGTCGGCAACAGCGGATTTTACAAAACTCGAGCCGGTGTTCGAAGCGCTGCGCCGCGTTCGGCGCGAGCTCGATCCCAAAATCGCGTTGATCGGTTTCTGCGGCGCGCCGTGGACGGTCGCGACCTACATGGTGGCGGGGCAAGGCACGCCGGACCAGGCGCCCGCGCGCATGATGGCGTATCGACACCCCCTTGCGTTCGCGAAAATCATCGACACCATTGTCGAAAACTCGATTCAGTATTTGCTGGGGCAACTGGCGGCCGGCGCCGACGTGCTGCAGATTTTCGATACCTGGGCCGGCGTGCTGCCGCCGCGCGAATTCGCCCGCTGGTCGGTCGCGCCGACGAAGCGGATCGTCGAAGGCGTGCGCGCAAAAGTGCCGGACGCAAAAATCATCGGCTTTCCGCGCGGCGCCGGCGCCCAGCTGCCCGGCTATGTCGAGGCGACCGGCGTCGATGCCGTCAGCATCGATTGGGCGGCGGAACCGGCATTGATCCGCGACCGTGTGCAAACCAAGGTCGCCGTACAGGGCAATCTCGATCCGCTGGCCCTGATCGCCGGCGGCGATGCGCTGGATCGTTCGATCGACGACGTGCTGGCAAATTTCGCGGCGGGACGGCTGATCTTCAATCTCGGTCACGGCATCCAGCCGGAAACCCCGATCGCGCATGTCGAGCAGATGGTGAAACGGGTGCGGGCGTTTCGCGGCTGACGGCAAGCGCCGACCTGTTACGTCCGCGGCCGGCTGCGTTCGATAATCGCCGCCGCGCCCTTGTCGAGCAGTTCGAGGCCGACGGCGCGGCCCAGTTCGCGCGGCCGCTCGGCCGGTCCGCTCCGCGTCACCTCGATGAAGCGGTCGCCGGCCTCGTCCAGCACCGACGCGGTCAGCGTCATCTGCTGCGCCGTCGATGGTGGAATATCCCGCGATCGGCGAATTGCAGTGGCCGTTCAGCACCCACAATACTTCGCGCTCGGCATCACAGCTCAGATGCGCCGAGGGATCGTCGATCAGCGACAGATAGCGCCGCGTCTGCCAGTCGCCGGCGGCGCATTCCACCGCCACGATGCCCTGCCCGGCCGCCGGCAGCATTTCCCGCGGTGAGAATTCATACGCGACGCGGCCAGCGAGGCCGACGCGCTCCAGTCCGGAGCGCGCCATGATCAGCGCATCCGCAGGCCCGACCTCGCCGCCGCCGGGCAGCCGCTGCATCTCGCGCTGATCGAGTTTGCGTACGCGGGTGTCGGCGGCGCCGCGAAAGTGTATCACCTCGATGTCAGGAAAAAGCCGCCGCGCATAGGCGGCGCGGCGCACGGCGTTGGTGCCGATCTTAAAGCCCTTGCCGCGCGCGCGCCTGATGTCCTCGATCGACACCCCTTCACGCAGCACCAGCGCGTCGTTCGGCGGATCGCGCGAGAGCGTCGCGCCGATTACCAGGCCCGGCGTATCCTCGTTGCCCGGCATGTCCTTGAGCGAATGCATCGCGGCGTGCAGTTTGCCGGTTCGGACCGCGGCACGGATTTCGGCGACGAAGGCGCCGCCCTTGCCGCCATGCATCAGCAGTTTGCTGGTCTGGTCGGTATCGCCGACGGTCTCGAATTTGACGATCTCGACATCGAGATCCGGTGCTGCCGCCATCAGCCGCCGGGCAATCTCCTCGGTCTGGGCAAGCGCCATGGTGCTCTTGCGCGTGCCGATCCGCATTGAAATTGCCACCAATGTCGCTCCATTCGGCCGCGCCGGGATTTTCGCGCCGAATAAAGACCACCCGCCACTGGAATGCAAACCAGACCTCCGGCGCTGCGAATGGAGCATCAGAAACCGGCTGACCGCGCCCTCCCCCAAACGCGAATTGTCACCCCCAATGGGGGTGACGATCGAGAACTGCCTGCTTTAACCGGTCAGGGCCGCCTTTTACTCGGCCGGAGCGGCGGCGTGCGATTCCGAAAACGACTCCGGAACCGACGCGGTGGCGTATTTCGACATTCCGTAGAACACCGCCGCCACCACGGCATAGGCCAGCGCGACCGGGGGCGTGACGCCCAGTCCGCCGCCGATACCCACCGCCTCGCCATGCATGAAGCCGAAATAGGTCAGCACCGCGCCGGTGAGGGCGAAGGCCGAGGCCTTGACGAAATCGCGTTCGATCACGAACACGCCGATGGCGCCGAGCACGAGGCCGGTGAGGATCGAACCGCCGCCCATCACTTCAAGCCCGTGATAGATCACGCCCTGCTGCGGCAACGAGGCGATCGCCGCTGCTTTGACCGCGCCGACCTTGTCGGCGGCAAGCCCGCCCACCGCCTGCGCGGCGGTCATGGTCGCGCCGAGCATGGTATCGATTTGCAGCTTGGCCCAGGCGGCCAGATGCGGCGTCAGCGCCAGCACGACGGCGGGCGCATGCTTGATCGGCGTGGTCTGGAACGCCTGCGCGCCGATCAGCATGCCGATATAGAGCAGGATCGGCGAGATCGCGACCACCGGCACCAGCGCCAGCAGCACCGAGATGATGCCGAACCAGGACAGCACGACCACCATGATGCCGGTCGCCGCCGAATAGCCGATCCGGCCGCCCATCGACTTCCAGCCGGGATGGCCGATATAGACGGCGTTGATGAAGGGGTTGCCCATCAGGCAGCCGATCAGGCTGACGGCGCCGTCGGCGGTCAGCACGCGCGTGGTCGGATATTCGTCGCCCGCGGCTTCGGCGCTTTCGACATTGTCCATGGCCTCGACGAGATCGTAGATGCCGAACGGGATCGCCGTGACCAGGATGATGCCGAGGAATTCGAAGCCCGAAAATACCTGGCCGATTGCCGGGATCGGCACCGAGAAGCCGAAGTTGGCAAAGGCGTCGCCGAGACCCTTTATGCTGAGCCCGCCAAGCCCGAGGCCGAACAGGTTGGAGCCCCATGCGATGATCATGCCGACCGCGATGGCGACGAGGCCGGCGGGAATCCCCTTGTAATAGCGCACGCCGCCGAACCAGCTTGCCAGGATGATGGCGAAGCAGACGAGGCCGATCTGCGGCGTCATGTACATTTCCAGCGCCGGCCGCATCGAGATGAAGGTGACGGAGACACCCGCGAGCGTGCCGAGCAACGCCGCGCGCGGCGTGATTCTCCGGATGAACGGCGCGATGAAGCCGCCGATCATCAGAATAAAGCTCTGGAAGAACACCCAGACCAGGCCGGCCGACCAGCCCTTGACGGGATCGCCGGTCTTCAGCGTGATCGGCAGCATGATCACGAAGGTGACGATGAACATGTGCGGCACGCTGACGCCCGACGGCAGCGCGCAGACATCGTTGCGGCCGGTCTTCTGCGCCAGCCTGTAGGCGAGCCACGCATAATAGAAGGTCGAGAGGCACATCATCAGGCCGAGCGCCGGCAGGATGCGGCCGAACACGAGGCTGTCCGGCATCTTCAGCACGAAGCGCAACAGCCCGGTCAACACCAGCATGTTGACGAGGATGTTGGTGCCGAAGCCGAAGAACGCGTTCCAGTCGCCCGGCGTCCACAATGCCGGTTTGAAGTCGCCTTTGCTCGTCGCCGTCGTCGTGCTCATCGTGATGCCCCCACTGCCAGTTTGCTTTGAAGTCTCCGCTGCCATTGCCTTGAGAACCGCGGCCGAGTCGGCGACCCAGCCGAAGATGCCGCCCTGGGCCTTGATCATCTTCAGGCCCATCTCGTGGAATTCGGGAAAATAGGAAGCGCAGCCGTCCGCAATCACCACGCAGCGATAGCCGCGGTCGTTGGCTTCGCGCACGGTGGTGTTGACGCAGACCTCGGTGGTGACGCCGCACACCAGCAGGTTCTCGATGCCGTATTTCTGCAGGACGTCGCCGAGCTCGGTGGCGTAGAACGCGCCCTTGCCGGGCTTGTCGATCACGATCTCGCTGTCGAGCGGATAGAGTTCGGGAATGATGTCGTGGCCGGCCTCGCCGCGGATGAGGATGCGCCCCATCGGTCCGGGATCGCCGATGCGCTTGCTCGGCGCGCCGCGCTCGACCTTGGCCGGCGGCGCATCGGAGAGATCGGGCAGATGGCCCTCGCGGGTGTGCACGACCAGCATGCCGCTGTCGCGCGCCGCCGCCAGCACCGCGGCGATCGGCTTTACCGCGCGGGCCAGCTGCGAGACGTCGTTGCCGAGGGTTTCGCCGAAGCCGCCGGGCTCCATGAAATCGCGTTGCATGTCGATGATGACGAGGGCGGTGGTCGACCAGTCGAGATCGATCGGCTCCGGCTCCGCGACATCACGGTGCCGCGGCTTGTATACTTTGAGTTCGCCATGATGCCTGCGCTCCCCGAGCGAGAGAACTCTCGGGAGCAACGAAGCAAGGCCTATGCCATTGTGTACAACGCCAGCCGACGCGGCGAGATGGCCGAATTTTTCATCTTTTCAAATCGTTGGGCCGGGCGATCAGGATTGCTCAATCTCTAAGCGCAGCTTTTCGGATTTGCATTTTGCTCAATCGCTAAGCGTGACGCGGGATGCAGCAGCGTGGCGAGGTCGCCCTTGAACGACGTCACGCGCCCCAAGAAAGGGGAGCGTGCCAGATGGTTCGAGACGCAAGCCGGCAGCGCAAATGCGCTGCCGACATGCTCCTCACCATGAGGGACCTGGGGTTTCGCAACAGGAGCAGACCTCATCCAGAAGGAGCCGCGCGTCTTCGCGCGGCGTCTCGAAGGATGGCCGCAGGTTCCGCCGTTGCATCCTTTTATCCGACCGTGCCGACGATGCCCTCGACGAGGTAATCGGTGGTTTCGAGCGAGGGATCGTAAAGGCCTGTGTCCTTGCTGGTGATGACTTTTCCGGTGTTGCTCTTGACCGCGCCCGTAAAAATCGGCTTGCCGGCCTTGAGGTCGGCGATCGCGGCGGTCGCGGCGTTGCTTGGCGGCGTCGGTGGCGCCGGCGCCGAACGGCGAACTCACACCATGTCCTTGTCGTAGCCGCCGATCACCATGTTGGGCAGCTTCTCGCCCTTGCCGATCATGGCCGGCAAAGCTCTTGTAGATCGTTCCCCATTTAGCTCGGCGCCGGTGATGAAGCCCTTGGGCGCGAGCTTCGCCTGGTCGGCATTGTGGCCGCAGCTCTTCACGCCGCGCTTCTCGGCGGTCTCGATCACCACCTTGGGCTGTCGACGTGGCAGGCGATGACGTCGCAGCCGGCGTCGACCAGCGCGTTGGCCGCTTCCGCCTCGCGCACCGGCAGCGCCCAGTCGCCGGTGACGATCAGCTGCACGGTGGCTTGGGATTGACCTTGCGCGCGCCGAGCATGAACGAGTTGACGTTGCGCAGCACCAGCGGCGATCGGCTTGGCGGCGATGTAGCCGATCTTGTTGGATCTTGGTGGACAGGCCCGCCGCGATGCCGTTCACATAGTGCCCCTGGTCCAGGTAGCAGAAGTAGCCGCCGAATTGCCGGGATGCTTGTCGGCCGACCACAGCGAGGTCGGATGGCGGAATTCGACCTTCGGGTATTTCTTCGCCGCATCCACCATGAACGGATCGAAATAGCCGAACGAGGTCGGAAACAGCAGCGAGGCGCCGTCGATGTTGATCATCAACTTCCATGGTCTTGGCCACCGCCGTCGTCTCCGGCACGTTCTCCTCCTCGACCACCTTGACGCCGGGTATCTCCTTCAGCGCCTTGGCGCCGACCGCATGGGCCTGGTTCCAGCCGTAGTCCTGGCGCGGGCCGACATAGACGATGCCGACGGTGATGTTGGCGGCCCGTGCCGGATCGACCAGACCCGAGAGAACGAACGGACTGGCGGCGGCGCCGCCGAGGAAGGTGCGGCGCGAAAGCGGATATTTGGTCATGGATACTCTCCTTGGATGCCGCGGCCTTGCGGGCCCGGCCTGAATGATGAAACTGATGTCGATGAAGTCAGATACCCGGTCATTTCGCCGCTCTTGTCCTTCGTCCCGGCAAGCGCGCGACCTCTGGTGCCGTACCGGTATCCATGGCCTCGGCATAGCGCGTCAGCACCGCGCCGAGGTTGAATTGCGTGTCGCGGCCCTGATCGGCCAGCGCGCGGTGCTCAACGGCTCCAGATGATGGTCCATCACCGAAATCGCGGCATCGGCGTTCCGCGCGCGCAGGGCTGCGACTGATCTCGCGGTGCTCGTTGACGGAGCAATCCGCGGAATGTGGCCGTCCATAGAGCGCAAGGATCAGCGAACAGCGCGAAACCACCTCGCCGAGATAGCGCCGCAGCAGGCGATTGCCCGACAGCTCGCCAAGCTTGACGTGGAATTCACCGGCGAGCCGGCCCGATACCCGCGCATCGCCGTTTTTGCGAGCGGCCTCCTCCTCGCGGACCTGGCCTTCGAGTTCGGCGCCGAATTCCGGTCGCCAGCGCGCGATCACGAGGCGAACCACTTCGCGCTCGAGCATCCGGCGCACTTCGAAAACTTCCTTCGCCTCCTCCAGCGTCGGCTTCGCCGTGGTCGCCGTCCGCCGCGGCGGCGCATCGACGAGACCCTCGATTGCAACTGTGCCAGCGCCGCCCGCACCAGGGTGCGGCTCATGGCGAAGCGGGCGCCGAGTTCGTCCTCGGGCAATTTGGTACCCGGCGGCAGCGCCTGCTCGATGATCGCCCGGCGCAATGCCTGACAGGCCAGATCGACACGGGTGGATTTCTTGCTCATCCAGATCTCGTTGCGCGCTTCGTCGATAAGTTCGACGGCACGGCGCATACGATAATCTTCGATCTCGTACACCCAATGCGGTAATTTTGGTCGAAGCGCTCGAATAAGGGGCGCCAGGTCGCCCAAACTTTGCGCTTCGAATGATCGCCAAAACCGGGAATAATCCCGGCCTTCCAGACAATCGCCAGCGTTTGGACGCGAAACGGAGCGCAAGAAATCCGCTATCAGGAGACGAATCCCGTATACAGGATTTGGCCGCTTGATAGCCGCCAAAGGAAAATGTGAATGGCCGAGACGGTGATAAAGCTGCGGCTGAACCAGCAGCAGCTCGAACTAATGGACCGCACCATCGCGCAGGGCACAGCACCTGACCGCGTCTCGCTGGTGCGGCTCGCCTTGCGTGAATACGCCGCCGCACACAAGGCCGACGCCGCGCCGGGAAGCGCGCGATGACGGCGCGCACCATCCTTTCCGAACTGGTCCTGGAGCCCGGCACCGGCAAGGCGATCGAGTTGCTGAAGGGCCAGATCCTGCGCATCGAGCAGGTCGAAGGCGGCCAGTGCGCCGACTTCAACTGCTTCAACCTGCATGACTACAAGGAATTCATGCATTGCGGCCGGACCCGCACCGTGCACGGCTTTCATCCCACCACCGGCACCTTCATGTGGTCGGCGCCGCCGCGCGAACGGGCGATGCTCTATATCCTGGAAGACACCGTCGGGCGCAACGACGTGCTGTTTCCCGCGCTGCAGCGCCTATGTCTATGAAGCGCCTATGGTTTTGCCGTGCACACCAATTGCCACGACATCCAGGCCGAGGCGCAGCGCGAATATGGCCTCACGCCCGATGATGTGCACGACAGCTTCAACCTCTTCATGTGCACCGGGGTCGACGAGGACGGCCACGCCATCATGACCCGACAGACCACCAAGGCCGGCGACTTCGTCGACCTGCTGGCGCTGATGGACGTGCTGGCGGTGCCCAATGTTTGCGGCGCCGACATGATGAGGACCAGCAATTTTGCCCTGAAACCGCTGAAGCTGACGGTGTTTGCCGCCAGCGAGGCCGATCTGGCGAAAGTGCCGAAAACGCCGACCCTCGCCAGCCAGCGCACGCCGAAGGATTTCAGAAATCCGACTATCAAGACTGACCGGCCGCTTCGGCGCGATCCCGGCTACAAGGCGGAGTTTCCGAATACGCCGATTGTCGTTACAGAACTTCCGATTTTGCTGACGCCGGAGGAGTTGACTGACTTCAATGCCGTGAAGCGAACCGACATCTATGGCGACGACGACGCCGCAGCCCTGCGCGATCTCCTGTTCTCATGGTGGGAGGAGCGCTTCCTGCAGGGCCATGCCGGCGCGCCCTCGATCGAGAGCAAGTGATGGACGCCGAACTATGAGCGCACGATCTCACCGTTGAGCGCGACCAGTTTCCCGTTCTTGTAAACCGAGCGCCCGCCCGGCACCCCTACCACGGCCTCCGGAACGTGTTCGGCCTCGAGCGTCACAAAGTCGGCCTTGCTGCCGACCCGCAGCCCATAACCTTCGAGACGCAGGGCCCTTGCGCCGGCTTCGGTCACGACATCGAAGGCGATCTTCAACTCATCGTCGGTGTAGAACCCGGAACGGTAGCCGATCGTCGTGGCCCGCCCGAGCATGTCACCATCGCCGTACGGCCACCAGGAGTCGCGGATATTGTCGTTGCCGCTGAAAACCGTGACGCCGGCATCGCGCAACAGGGCAACGGGCGGAAACGGACGGCTGCCCGGCGCGTTGGTCATGATCGCCACGCCACTTTTGGCGAGCACTTCGGCGACTCGCTTCACGGCATCTGCGGTTATGTCGCCCAGCGCGTAAGCGTGGCTGATGGCCACGTGGCCGGCCATGCCGAGGGCGCGGGTTCGGACCGCAATCTGTTCGATCTCGAACGCTCCGAGCGTGCCGGCGTCGTGAAGATGGATATCGACATCCACGCCGCGCTTCTGCGCAATACCGAACACGACGTCGAGGTGCCTTTCGACATCGCGGTCGAAATTGGCCGGGTCGATGCCGCCGACCAGATCGGCGCCCATCGCAATGGCTTCATCGAGCAATTCCGGCGTTCCCGGACTCTTCAGGATGCCGTTCTGCGGAAAAGCAACGAGCTGGATGTCGATGAAATCGGCGTAGGCCTCACGTACCCTGAGAATGCCCTCCAGCGATTTGAGGCCGACGCTGCCGTCCACCATGACGTGGCTGCGCATTTGCGTCGTGCCATGACCGATGCAGAGTTCCAGCTGGTTTCTGGCGCGAACATCCAGCGGCGCCGCTGCCGCGATGTTTTGCGCCTGAAACGTCACCCGCTCGTGGACGTCAAAACCATTGGTGCAGGGTTTGTGCGGCTTCCAGGCGTCGCCATAGAAGCTGGTGTCGAGATGGATGTGCCCCTCGACAAAGCCGGGAACCACAAGCGCGCCGCCGAGATCGACGGCGACGCCGGATGAGACTGCGCTCCCTGCAGGAACTATCGACGTGATACGACCGTTGGAAACGGCAAAATCATTGACCGAGCCATCGGCGAACTTCGCATTTGTGAAAAGTGTATCGATCAGGCTCAAGCGCGGCCTCCCGGAATTCGGTTTGGATGTTGTCCCGCAGCTTCGTTTTGGAAAGCTGCGGGACCATCATGTTGCCTCAGGTCTTGGGAAGCGTGCCCTGAATACCTTCGACCAGCCACGTCATCCCCTTGATGTCGCCATCGGCCATCGCGACGCCCGCGGCGGCCTTCTGGTTTCCGGCCTGATCCTTGATCGGACCGGTAAATGGCTTCAATTTTCCGGAGATGATGTCGGCTTCCGCGGCCTTCATTTCCGCAGCGACCGCCGCCGGCATATCCGGATTGTTGGTCGTCATCTTGATGAAGCCATTGGGGCCAAGGCCACGCCACTGGGTTTCCGGCTTCCAGGTGCCGTCCAGCACCGCCTTGACGGCGTTGATGTGGGCCGCGCTCCAGTCAAGCTCGAAGGATGCAAGCTGTTTCTTCTTCACATAGGTGGAGAAGTCGCCGGTGCTTCCGATCGACCAGACGCCTTTCTCTTCGGCCGCCAGCCCCTGCACCGGCGTGTTCGGGCTGCCGGACAGGACGTCGGCGCCCTGCGCTATCAGTGCGGCGACGGCGTCCTTTTCCTTCGCCGGATCCACCCAGGCGTTGGCCCAAACCACCTTCAAGGTCGCCGCCGGGTTGACGCTGCGCGCGCCCAGCAGGAAGGCGTTCATGCTGTAAATCACCTGCGGCACCGGGAAAGCGCCGACCCAGCCGAGGATATTGCTCTTGGTCATGCGGCCAGCGGCGATGCCGGTGAGATAGGTGCCTTCATACTGCCGGGCTTCGAATACCCCAAGGTTGGGACCGGCCTCGATGCCGGCGCAGCATTCGAAGTGCGAGGCCGGCATGGTCGGCGCCAGCTTCTTCAACGAGGCATATTGCGAGAAGGTGGTGCCGAAAATCAGCTTGTTGCCCTGCGTCGACATCTGCCGGAACAGCCGCTCGCAATCCTGGATTTGCGTGATGTTTTCCAGCACGGTGACCTTCACCTTGCCGGGATAGGTCTTTTCCAGCGAGCGCCAGGCCTGGGCCTGGAAATATTCCCAGCCGGTGTCGGAGATGGCGCCCATGTGAATGACGCCGACCTTCAGCGGCTCGCCGGCGGCCAGCAATGATCCGATGCCGCCTGCGGAAATCAGCGAAGTGGCTGCGGTGGTTTTCAGAAAATCTCGTCGGGAGAAGGACATCCTGTTTCCTTTCGGTTGGTTGAACGGCGATTGGGGTGCGGCCGGGATCAGCCCCCCGCGTTGAAGGGCTTTCCAAGTGACGCTGGGACGCTCAGCCGCATGAGCGCCGCGTTGCGGGAGATCAGTACGAGGACGACGATAGTTGCGATGTAGGGCGACGCCGACATCAATTCGGAGGGCAGTCCGATCCCGGCGCTCTGGGCGAACAGCTGGGCCATGGTGGCTCCGCCGAACAGATAGGCTCCGGCGAGACATCGGCCCGGGCGCCAGGTGGCGAACACCACCAACGCCACCGCGATCCAGCCGCGGCCGGCGATCAGGCCTTCGGTCCAGAGCGCGGTGTAGACGACCGAGACATAGGCGCCGGCGATACCGGCCATGGCGCCGCCGAACAGGGTGGCAAGGTAGCGGATGGTCACGACCGGATGACCGATGGCATGAGCGGACATCGGCGCTTCGCCGACCGCCCGAAGCACCAGGCCTGTACGGGTGCGGTACAGAAAATACCAGATGGCGCCAAACAGAATCCAGGACAGCCAGACCAGCGGATGCAGCTGGCCGAGCAGGCTTCCGAGCAACGGAATCCTGGCGGTAACACTGGCCAGCCACGAAGGTTCGACGATCAACGCCATGCCGACATAGGGCTTGCCAACGAACGAGCCGAGGCTGGTCCCGAAGATGGTGAGCGCCAGGCCGACCGCGACCTGATTGGCGTTGAAGCTGATCGCCAGCACGGCGAACAGCAGCGACAACGCCATCGCCGCCAGCATCGCGGCCAGCAGGGCCAGCCAGATGTTTCCCGTCGCCATCGTGACGGCGAAACCCGTGACCGCGCCGATCACCATCATGCCTTCGACCCCCATGTTGAGGACGCCGGATCGCTCAACGACGAGTTCGCCGAGCGCGGCATAGACCAGCGGCGTGCCGGCAACCATCGTCGCAAGGATGAGGGGCAGAATCTGGTTCATCAGGCCGTCACTCCGGCACGATGCCTGCTGTCGGAAGCGTATTTGAGCCTGAAATGAACGAACACGTCCGCCGTCAGCAGGAAGAACAACAGCAGGCTTTGCAAAAGGCCGGTAATCGACGACGGCATGCCAAGCGACATCTGGGCGAGATCGCCGCTGAGATAGATCAGCGCCATCAGCAGCCCGGCGAACAGAATTCCGATCGGATTCAAACGGCCGAGAAACGCGACGATGATGGCCGCATAGCCGTAGCCTGGTGAAGCCGTCGGAAAAATCTGTCCCAGCGGACCGGCGATCTCGCCGACCCCCGCGATACCGGCGGTCGCGCCGCCCGCGAGCAGTCCGGTCCAGACCGCACGGCGCAGGCTGAATCCCGCGTAGCGGGCCGCGCCTTCGGAAAGTCCGGTCACGCGGAGCTGGAAGCCGGCAAAACTGCGGCTCATGAATACCCAGCCAAGGCCAACCGCGACCGGCGCAAACACGACGCTGGCATTGGCTCTGGTCCCCTCAATCAGGATCGGAAACAGCGCGCTCGGCGTCAGCGGCTGGGACTGCGGGAAATTGAAGCCCGCCGGGTCGCGCCAGGGTCCGAACACCAGCCAGGACAGCCAGAGCTGGCGATGTAGTTCATCATCAGGCTGACGAGAATTTCGTTGGCATTGAAGCGCACGCGCAGCAACGCCGGAATCGAGGCCCAGAACATGCCGCCGACCGCGCTCGCGATCACCATCGCCGGCAGCACCCAGATGCCGCCTGCAGGACCATATTGAAGGGCAACGTAACCGCCAAAGATCGCCCCGAGGATCAGCTGGCCCTCGGCACCGATGTTCCAGATGCCGGCGCGGTAGCCGACCGACAATCCGATGCCGATCAGCACCAGCGGCGCGGCCTTGATCAGCAGTTCGCCGAAGCCATAGAAATCCGCAATCGGCGCCAGAAAGAACGTGGCCAGCGATTGCACCGGATTGAGGCCGGCCGACGCGAACACGATCATCGCCGCAACCGCCGTCAGCGCCAGCGCAATTACCGGCGAAAGCCACGTCATCAGGGCGGATGGTTGAGCGCGCGGCTCAAAGCGCAACGGCATGGGCGCTTTCCTGCTTGATGGCTTCGACCCGCGCCTGCGCACCGGACATGGCGATGCCGATCTCGTCGCGATTGGTCAGCCGCGTCGGCGTTGCCGGGGTAAGCCGGCCGCCGGCGATGACGGCGATGCGGTCTGCGATCTCGAACAGTTCGTCGAGTTCTTCGGAAATGACCAGGATGGCGGCGCCTTTGCTGCGGAGATCGAGCAGCGCCTGTCGAATGACCATGGCGGCGCCGACATCGACGCCCCAGGTCGGCTGCGACACGATCAGAACGATCGGGTCCTGCAATATCTCGCGGCCAATGATGAACTTTTGCAGATTGCCGCCGGACAGGCTGGCCGCCCTGGCGTCGGGTCCCGAGCAGCGGACATCGAAATGCGCGATGCATTTCTTGGCGAATGCCGCGGTCCTGTCGAACCGGATCATGCCAAAGCCGACGGCGCCATCGCGATCGGCGGTCAACAGCGTATTGTCGGCCAGCGACAACGCCAGTCCGTAGCGCGCCGCTACCGTGACAATCCGCTTCGACAGTTCCTCGATCGACGGCTCGTCCTGCATCGCGAGCGCAATGTTTTCGGCCACCGTAAAGGTATCGAACAGGGCAAAATGCTGGAATACCATGCCGATGCCGAGCCGCTGGGCTTCCGCCGGCGAGCCGATGTTGACCTCGCGTCCGTTCCACAGCATCTCGCCGGCATCCGGCTGCACCATGCCGTAGATGATTTTCATCAGCGTGCTCTTGCCGGCACCGTTCTCGCCGACGACGGCGTGGATTTCGCCCGGAGCGACGCGCAGGCTGATGTCGTCGTTGGCGACGACGGCCGGATATGCCTTGCGGATGTTGCGCAATTCCAGCCGATCGCGAGGTGGCACCAATTCGCTCATTTGGACGCCCGCGAGGTCGGTTTTGCGGCGCGCGCCTTGCGCCTGGGAAGGCGAGTGATCTTCGATGCGTTGCCGGCGCTGGCAGCCTCGGCATAGCCGGAAAGCACGTCGCCGAGGTCGACCGGCTTTTGGCCGCCGTGCTCCGGCAGCGCGCGTTGCTCGACCGAGCCGAGATGCTGTTCCATCAGGGCGACCGCGGCGTCGGCGTCGCGTGCACGCAGCGCCGCCACGATCTCGCGATGCTCGTTGACGGCGCAATCGGCGGAATGCGGGCGGCTGTACAGCGCCAGAATCAGCGAGCAGCGCGACACCACTTCGCCGAGGTAGCGGCGGAACAGGCGGTTACCCGACATCTCGCCGAGCCTGGTATGAAACTCACCGGCGAGGCGGATCGAAACCCTGCTGTCGCCGGCCTTGCGGGCGGCCTCCTCCTCCCGGACATGGCCTTCCAGTTCGGCGCCGAATTCAGGGCACCACCGCGCGATCACCAGCCGGACGACTTCGCGCTCGAGCGAGCGGCGAACCTCGAAAATTTCCTTCGCCTCTTCCAAAGTGGGTTTTGCGGTGGTCGCGGTGCGCCGGGACGGCGCATCGACAAGGCCTTCCGATTGCAGCTGGGCCAGCGCCGCCCGCACCAGCGTACGGCTCATGCCGAACCGCGCGCCGAGTTCATCCTCCGGAAGCCGGGTGCCCGGCGGAAGCGCCTGCTCGATGATCGCCTGCCGCAGGGCCTTGCAGGCAAAATCGGCGCGGATGGATTTCTTGCCCACCGAAAATCCGGCTCTCTCAAACCAGCCAGGACGGCAGGCTTTCGTGAATACGATAAGTCGCAATGTTGTACACACGATGCGGGAATTTCGGGCTAACCGACTAAACTTCCGTCAGCACATCGCTCAAATTTTGAGCTTTCATTTCTCCAAACAGGGCGTTCTGTGCTGGAATAATGCGGGTTTTGGTGCAGGCCGATCGCGTCCCGGCGCCCGATAGCATCGACACGATCTTGTATACATGATGGATCTGATGCTGCTCATTTTCCCGGCCACAAGAGTTGACGGACGCTGGGGCGGCGGCGGCAGCGATGGCGTCCTTTGTCCACTCTCTATCCAGCCGCGCTTGAAAAATGATCTTTTGCTGTCCGAAAAAATCCGATTTGCTTCGCCCGACATTCACGCAGCGATGCGCCGAACCACGACTGACCGAAGGAGCCAACATGAACGGACTTGGCGGACTCAACAAATCGCCCGAGGGCGTCGTCATCGGGCTGGTGCAATTGCAATTGCCTGTTGTCGTGACCAAGGCGGACCTGGCGCGGCAGACCGAGCGGATCGTCAGCATGGTCGGCAAGGCCAGGCGCAATCTCGGCACCATGGACCTCGTGGTGTTTCCCGGAATATTCGCTGCACGGCCTGTCGATGGACACCAACCCGGATATCATGTGCCGGCTCGACGGCCCGGAAGTCGCCGCCTTCAAGCAGGCCTGCATCGAGCACAGGATCTGGGGCTGCTTCTCCATCATGGAGTTCAACCCGGACGGCAATCCCTATAATTCCGGGCTGATCATCGACGATGACGGCGAGATCAAACTCTATTATCGCAAATTCCACCCCTGGATTCCGGTCGAACCGTGGGAGCCCGGCGACATCGGCATTCCCGTCATCGACGGGCCGAAGGGCGCAAAACTGGCGCTGATCATCTGCCATGACGGCATGTTCCCGGAGATGGCGCGCGAATGCGCCTACAAGGGCGCCGAGATCATGATCCGCACCGCCGGCTACACCGCGCCGATCCGCGACAGCTGGCGCTTTACCAACCAGGCCAACGCGTTCCAGAACCTGATGGTAACCGCAAATGTCTGCATGTGCGGCTCCGACGGTTCGTTCGATTCAATGGGCGAAGGCATGATCGTGAATTTCGACGGCAGCATCATTGCGCACGGCACCACCGGCCGCGCCGACGAGATCATCACCGCCGAGGTGCGTCCCGATCTCGTGCGCGAGGCGCGGATCCACTGGGGCGTCGAGAACAACATCTACCAGCTCTGGCACCGCGGCTATGTCGCGGTGAAGGGCGGCGCGATGGATTGTCCCTACACCTTCATGCAGGACATGGTGGCCGGCACCTTCCGCCTGCCTTGGGAAGACCAGGTCAAAATGACCGACGGCACCTCCTGCGGTTTTCCGGTCCCGACGCGGATATTCGGGCCGAAGGCCGCCAAGGCGGCGGAGTGATCGCTGGCCGAAGCGGGGTTCGCTCCGACCAAAATAGCGAAAACGAGCCCATGCAAAGCAACGCGCGGATTGCCTCCCGCCATCCGATCCGGGTTAACGATTGCTTAACCGCCTTGCATACAATGCGGAAATCACGCCCATAAATTGAGCAATAGTTAATTTGCACAAGTTTAAACCGCTGATCAGATTCGAGATTACGTGTATTTTTCAAATACTTACATCTAGATGCCCGCGCAAAAGACCGTGGCATGAAGATTGCGATATCTCCTCCGAGCCCGCCGGATCGGCGCGGCCCGCGAAATTAGCGGCGGTGCATCCGCCAGAGGAGCAACCCATGGATTTCGGCAGGATTTCACGACGGCATCTGTTGCAAGGCGGCGCCGCGCTGACGCTCGGCTCGGCGCTCGGCGCCCGTTCGGCGTTCGCGGCCGACACCACCATCGGCTTCATCTATGTCGGCTCGCGCGACGACTATGGCTACAACCAGGCCCATGCCCAGGGCGCGGCGGCGCTGAAGAAGATGCCCGGCCTCAAGGTGGTCGAGGAGGAAAAGGTCCCCGAGACCGACGCGGTCGAGAAGACCATCGAATCGCATGATCAACCTCGACGGCGCCTCGCTGATCTTCCCGACCTCGTTCGGTTACTACAACCCGCACATGATCAAGATGGCGAACAAGTTCCCGAAACTGCGCTTCGAGCATTGCGGCGGGCTGTGGAGCGAGAAGGATCCCAAGAACGCCGGCAGCTATTTCGGCTATATCGACGAGGCCCAGTATATTTCCGGGATCGTCGCCGGCTACACCTCGAAGACCGGCAAGCTCGGCTTCGTCGCGGCGAAACCGATCCCGCAGGTGCTGCGCAACATCAACGCCTTCACGCTCGGCGCGAAACTTGCAAACCCCAAGGCCACCACGCAGGTGATCTTTACGGGGGACTGGTCGATGCCGGTCAAGGAAGCCGAAGCCACCAACAGCCTGATCGATCAGGGCGTCGATGTCCTGACCTGTCACGTCGATGGCCCCAAGACCATGGTCGAGAACGCTGCCCGCCGCGGCGCGATGGTCTGCGGCTACCACGTCAACCAGTCGCCGCTGGCGCCAAAGGCCTATCTGACCGGCGCCGAATGGAACTGGGAAGCGCTGTATCCGAAGTTCGTGAAGATGATCAAGGCCGGTGAAGCGATCCCGAATTTCTATCGCGGCGGTCTCAAGGAAGAGATCGTCAAGTGCTCGCCCTATGGCGAGGCGGTTTCCGCCGAAGCGCGCAAACATGCCGACGACATCAAGGCAAAATTCCTCTCGGCCGAGGGCTACACCATCTTCAAGGGCCCGATCATGGACAACAAGGGCAACACCGTGATTGCGGCCGGCACCGACCGCGGCCAGAAGGATCCTGAACTGGAGAAGATGGGCTATCTGGTGGAAGGCGTGCTCGGAGCCACTTCGTGACGGCTGAAACGGCGGAAACCGTGGAGGCGGCCGGGAAACCCCCGGCCGCCGCTCCCGGCTTCCTCCAGCGCTACGGCGGCACCATCGAATACATCGTCCTGCCCGGCGCGGCGCTGATCGGTGCGCTCGCGGTGTTCGGGCTGTTCGTGGCGATGTTCGGCAAGAACCCGCTCGATCTCTATTTCTACATGTACCAGGGCGCGTTCGGCACCTGGTTCTCCTGGCAGAACACGCTGACCCGTGCGGCGCCCCTGATCCTGACCGCGCTGTGTACGGCCCTGCCCGCGCATCTCGGCATGGTCATTATCGGCGGCGAAGGCGCGCTCCTGATCGGCGCGCTGGCGGCCACCTCCGCGGCATTGGTGATGCAATCGGCGCCGCCGCTGGCGGTGCAGTTGGCAATGGCCGCCGCCGGGATGATCGGCGGCGGACTCTGGATCATGCTGGCCGGCGGCCTGCGCCAATACCGCGGCGTCAACGAAACCATTTCCAGCCTGCTGCTGGTCTACATCGCGCTCGCCATCCTCAACCACCTGGTCGAGGGCGCGATGCGCGATCCGGCCAGCCTCAACAAGCCGTCGACCCGCGAGATCGGCGCCGCCAACATGATCGGCACCATTCCGGGCACCGACATTCATTGGGGGCTGCTGTTCGGCATCGTCGCGGCGATCGCCTGCTACATCCTGATCTATCACACCGTGTTCGGCTTCGCCGCCCGCGTAGCCGGCGGCAACATTCGCGCCGCCAAGATCGTGGGCCTCGGCGTCGGCAAGCTGATCCTGACCGTCTGTTTTCTCGCCGGCGCCGCCGCCGGCCTCGCGGGGATGATCGAGGTCGCCGCCGTACAGGGCCGCACCAATGCCAACCTCGCCGCCGGCTACGGCTTTACCGGCATCCTCGTCGCCTTCCTGGCGCGCCAAAATCCGCTTGCGGTCATTCCCGTCGCGATCCTGCTCGGCGGCATCAGCGCCAGCGGCGGGCTATTGCAGCGGCGACTCGGCCTGCCCGACGCCTCGGTGCAGGTGCTGCAGGGCATCATCTTTGTCTTCGTGCTCGCCAGCGACGCGCTGTATGGGCGAATTGGCTTCCTGAAAGGGAAATCCTGACATGGCGGACATCGGACTCTGGACCGTGCCGCTCGCCGTGCTCGGCGGCGCCATCCGCGTCTCCACGCCGTTCCTGTTCGTCAGTCTCGGCGAGTGCATCACCGAGCGCTCCGGCCGCATCAATCTCGGCCTCGAAGGCACCCTGGTGATGGGCGCGATGAGCGCCTACGGCATCTCCTATCTCTCCGGCTCGCCCTGGCTCGGCGTACTCGCCGCCGGAATCACCGGCGCGCTGCTGGGCGCGCTGCATGCCGGCATCTGTTCGCTGCCGCGCGTCAATGACATCGCCGTCGGCATCGCCCTGATGCTGTTCGGAACCGGGCTCGCGTTCTATCTCGGCAAACCCCTGATCGAGCCGACGCGCGCCGCGGCTGCCGGCGATCGATTTCGGCTGGTGGAGCGACGTGCCGCAGGTGCGCGCGGCGCTGCGGATCAATGTGCTGTTCCTGATCGGCATTGCGCTGGCACCCCTTCTCTACTGGGCCTTTCGCACCACGCGCTGGGGCCTCTTGATCCGCACCGCCGGCGAGAGTTCGGATGCCGCGCGCGCGATGGGCTACTCCGTGCTCTGGATTCGCTTTCGTGCGACCATGGTCGGCGGCTTCCTTGCCGGGATCGGCGGATCGTTCCTTTCGCTCTTCTATCCCGGCAGCTGGAACGAGGGCCTCTCCTCGGGACAGGGCGTCACCGCGGTCGCACTGGTGATTTTTGCGCGATGGGATCCGATGTTGTGCATGTGGGCCTCGCTGGCCTTCGGCGGCGCCGCAGCGCTTGGCCCGGCGCTGCAATCGGTCGGCGTCACCTCGGGCTATCACCTGTTCAACGCCGCGCCCTACATTCTCACTTTGGCGATCATGGTCATCACCTGCTCGCCGAAGCGCAACCTGACGGGCGCGCCGGCCGAGTTGTCGATCACCCGATGATTTCTGTGCATTAGCGAGAGCAAGACATGGCTGAGCGCTTCATCAAATCCGAACCCTATGCCTGGCCCTACAATGGCGACCTGCGCCCCGAAAACACCGCGCTCATCATCATCGACATGCAGACCGATTTTTGCGGCGTCGGCGGCTATGTCGACAAGATGGGCTACGACCTGTCGCTGACCCGGGCGCCGATCGAGCCGATCAAAAAACTGCTGGCGGTGATGCGCGCGCAGGGTTTTCACATCATCCACACCCGCGAGGGTCACCGCCCTGACCTGACCGACCTGCCCGCCAACAAGCAGTGGCGGTCGCGCCAGATCGGCGCCGGGATCGGCGATCCCGGACCCTGCGGCCGGGTGCTGGTGCGCGGCGAAGCCGGTTGGGAGATCATCCCGGATCTCGCGCCGCTGCCGGGCGAACCCATCATCGACAAGCCCGGCAAGGGCTCGTTCTGCGCCACCGACCTCGAACTGATGCTGCGGCTGCGCGGCATCGAGAACATCGTGCTCACCGGCATCACCACCGACGTCTGCGTCCACACCACCATGCGGGAAGCCAACGACCGCGGCTTCGAATGCGTGCTGATCGAGGATTGCTGTGCGGCCACCGACAGGAGCAACCACGACCACGCGCTGAAAATGATCAAGATGCAGGGCGGCGTGTTCGGCGCGGTCGCGACATCAGCCGCTATGATCGGAGCGCTGTCATGATCATCGGCGAAACGCCGCTGCCATCAGGCGCGCTCGGCGTCGACGCGGTCGCCATGACCATGAAGTTCGGCGACTTCCTGGCGCTCGACAATGTCGAGCTGAAAGTCCGCCCCGGCTCGTTCCATGCGCTGCTCGGCGAGAACGGCGCCGGCAAGAGCACGCTGGTGAAATGCATCATGGGCTATTACCACCCCACCCAGGGCGACGTCCTGGTCGGCGGCCGCGAACAGGCGATCGCCAATCCGAAGGATGCCCACGCGCTCGGGCTCGGCATGGTCTACCAGCATTTTACCCTGGTGCCGGCGATGACGGTGGCCGAAAACCTGGTGCTGGCGCGCGACGACGTGCCGGCGGTGGTCAACTGGGCGAAGGAGAAGAAGGAGCTCGAAGCCTTCCTGGCGCGGATGCCGTTCAAGGTGCCGCTCCATGCAAAAGTCTCCGACATCTCCGCCGGCGAGCGACAAAAGTGCGAGATCCTCAAGCAGCTCTACCTGAAACGGCGGTTCCTGATCCTGGACGAGCCGACCTCGGTGCTGACGCCGGGCGAAGCCGACGAAGTGCTGGGCATGCTGCGCGCCATGGTCGTCAATGACGGCCTGACCATCCTGATGATCACCCACAAGTTCCGCGAGGTGATGGCGTTCGCCGACGAGGTGACGATCCTGCGCCGCGGCAAGCTGGCGGGCCGTGGCAAGGTTTCGGACCTTACCCCCGACAGCATGGCGCGCATGATGATCGGCGCCGAACAGCTGACCGTTCAGCCGGCGCGGGTCGGCCAAGTCAGCGCAGTCAGGCTGGAACTGACAAAACTCAACGCGCTCGATGACGCCGGCGCAGTCGCCGTCCACGATGTGTCGCTTAGCGTTCGCGGCGGCGAAATCGTCGGCATCGCCGGCGTCTCCGGCAACGGCCAGCGCCAGCTGGTCGAGGTGCTGGCCGGTCAGCGCGAGGCCGAAACCGGTGAAATCCGCGTCATCGGCGACATCTACCACGCCAGCCGCGAGGAAATGCGCCGGCACAAGATGTCGCTGCTGCCGGAAGAACCGCTGAAAAACGCCTGCGTCGGCGGCATGAGCGTCGCCGACAATATCGCGTTCCGTGAATTCGACCGTGCCGCCGTTCGCAAGCGGCGGCTGGTGGCTCAACCGCGCCGCGTTCCGTGAAGACGCCGAGAAGAAGATCGGGCTGTACAAGATCAAGACCCGGACCGCCGGATACGCCGATCTCCTCCCTGTCCGGCGGCAACGTGCAGCGCGCGGTGCTGGCACGCGAGCTCGGCGGCGAAGTCGAGGTGCTGATCGCCGCCAACCCCTGCTTCGGCCTCGACTTCGCCGCGGTGGCGCAGATCCATGCCGAGATCATGGCCGCGCGCAATCGCGGCGCCGCGGTGCTGCTGGTCAGCGAGGACCTCGACGAATTGCTCGAACTCTCCGACCGCCTGGTCGTGATGTTCCACGGCCAGTTGGTCTATGAAGCCCGGGCCAGCGAGGCTAACCTGACGGAAATCGGACGGCACATGGCGGGGCACTGATGGGCGAACTTTCGACCGCCGGCGCGCAGGAGATCGACGAACATTTCCTGCGCCGTTCGTTCGATATCGCCCGCCGCGCCATGACCCACGGCAATCACCCGTTCGGCGCCATTCTGGTCGATCGGGATCGCCAGGTGCTGCTGGAGGTCGAGAACGGCTACATGCCGTCGCGTGACGGCACCGCGCATGCCGAACGGCTGCTGGCGACGCAGGCCTGCACCACTGTGGACCCGGACGTCCTGAAGGGCGCGACCATGTACTCCTCGGCCGAGCCCTGCGCGATGTGCGCCGGTGCGATCTACTGGGCCGGCATCGGCCGGCTGGTCTATGGCCTGAGCGAACACCGCTTGCGCGGTGTAACCGGCAACCACCCGGAAAACCCGACGCTCGATCTGCCCTGCCGCGAAGTATTCAAGCGCGGCCAGCGAGCGACCGAGGTGGTCGGGCCATTGCTGGAGGATGAAGCGGAAGCGGTGCACGAAGGCGTTTGGACGAAATAGCTGCCATGACTCTCCGATACGCGGCAGGTGCCGCGGCTAACTCCGGCGCGCCAGAGTTAATGGCACAGCTCCAACGGGAAAATCCCTGTGCGGTGGGCGGCGATGCCCGTGCCGAGCACGGGAGAAGAAGAACATGGCCACCACATACGGGAGCGCCAGCCGCGCTTGCGAGCTGGTAAGACTCTTCGGGGCTTGGCGGCGGACGGTCGATGCACAGGATCGTGCCGGATGCAAAGTGGCGGGTCGAAAATTGACAGATCGCGGGGGCGGATGAGCCGCGCGATTTAGACGTGCTTGGCGGTGGGCAAGTAATAATGTCCGCTTATCGGCACATCTCGGACCTGCGCAAGAGGGGTCTTTTTCGATCACCTCGTCGCCGCCGGCGAGCACAGTTCATTCGGGCAGCCCCGATTTCCGAAGCCCTTCGATCAACAGCTTCGCCTTTGTACCCGGAAGACCGCGAGCTATATAGGTGGAAATTGTAAAAGCGGGATCGTGCTCGAGCACACGCGTCGCCTCTTCGCGTGCCTCCGTGTCGCGCTCGAGATGGGCTAAAGCGCATGCGAGACAGCGGTATGCTGCCGAATAAGAGGAGTTCTGACGAACAGCTTTCCTTGCTGCCACGATGGCTTCGTCAAAGCGACCAAGCTCAATAAGGGCCATCGCCATTCCAATGAACGACCGGTGTAGTAGCGGATCTACCGGGCTCACGCGAATGGCACGTTCAAAGCTCTCGATCGCTTCTTCCGGCAGCCCCGCAATTCTGTACACCCAGCCTCTGCCGTGCCATGCCTCAAATGAATTCGGATTGAGTACGACCGCCCGGTCTGCCATCTCGATCTCGCCTTCGCAATCGCCAACCATGAAGGCCGAGACGACAGCAGCGTTTGCCAAAGTTCCTGGATCGCTATCATCGATACTCAGTGCCAGCCGAAAAAGTCGAATCGCTTCCTTGCGGTCGAATTGAGGATCAACAGCATAGCCCATGGTAACGTTGAGCGCGTGGCAGAGGCTCGCCAAAGCAGCAACGAAGCCGAACCTAGGGTCCAGTTCCAAGGCGCTATGAGCCAACCTGATCGCCTCGGCTAGCCCTTCGCGTGTCAACACATAATAATGCGGCAAAGCTCGAAGGTATAAATCATATGCCGTAAGGTTGTCCGGTCGCCGCCGCGTCGCCATCGCAATTTCTGTTTGAAGCAATTTCGGCTCAATAGCCGAGACAACGGCAACCGCTACTTCGTCCTGGAGAGCGAAAACGTCTGTCAGGTCGCGCTCGAACCTGTCGGCCCAGATGTGCGCGCCTGTAACCGCATCGATCAACTGCCCTGCGATGCGAACCTTACCCGACGACTTGCGTACCGACCCCTCGAGCACATAGCGCACGCCCAGCCTGCGCCCGACTTCCTTGATATCGACCGCTCTGCCCTTGAAAGTGAAACTCGAATTTCTTGCGATGACGAACAGCCATTTGAACCGCGAAAGCGCCGTGGTGATCTCCTCAACCATTCCGTCTGCAAAATATTGCTGCTCGGGATCGCCGCTCATATTCTCAAACGGCAATACCGCGATCGAAGGCTTGTCGGGGAGCGCAAGTTCGGGCTTTGACGAATCCACGTAGCTGGGTAAACCAGCCGCGGTACCGGATGGCCTATTCCCCTCATGGACCGCGCCGACGAAACGGAAGCCCTTGCGCGGCAAGGTTTTGATGAGGCGCTGTTCCTCGCCGGAATCACCGATCGCGCTCCGCGCGGCATTCAGGCGGGTCGTCACTGCCGCATCGGACACGCTGCGCCCGTTCCAGATGGCGTTGATGAGGTCGTCCTTGCTGACGACGCGCTCCCGGTTGCGGATCAAATAATTGAGGAGGTCGAATACCTGTGGGGTAACGGCGACGACGTCCGCTCCATGATGCAATTCGCGCCGGTCGGATGTCGAATGCATAGTCTCGAAGATATAGCGCACGTTGCCATTCCCTCGGCTGGCCTCCGATCTTCGAGGCACTCGCATCGGTTGCAACCCAGAATATGCCGCCGGTAAGGAAAATGTAAGCCGCCTGTTAAGCGGGCACGCTGGTGCCCCGGCACTCTCCTCGGACTGGAAACGGGGAGATACCGTCATGTACACGGCTCTTGGTGCAGCAGAACTGAAGCAAGCGACCAGATCGACGCAGCGCGTATCCAACTTTCTCGGGAGTTGTTGGGAGGCGTTTCAGCAATGGCGCAAGCGCGACAGATTGCGAACCGAATTGTACGGCCTGAATGACAGGGAGCTAATGGATATCGGTATCACGCGCGGCGAGATCGACTACTTCGCCTCGAACCGAGGTATTGATCTTCCCCCAAAAAAGTGGACAGGGTTCAAGCCGATTTTAGCTCCATCTCGATCGGGCTGATATAGCCGATGGCCGAGTGACGCCGGTTTTGGTTGTAGAAGCCTTCGATGTAGGCAAAAATGTCTCGCTCGGCCTGATTTCGGGTTTCAAACTGCCGGCGATGGACGAGTTCGGTTTTCAGCGTGTGGAAGAAGCTTTCCATCGGGGCGTTGTCGTAGCAATCGGCCCTGCGGCTCATCGAGGCCCGGAAGCCGGCGGCCTGCAGGATCTCTCGGTACTCTGCGGAGGCATATTGAACGCCGCGATCGGAATGATGGATCAGGCCCGCGCCCGGGCGCTGTTGCTTGATCGCCATCCGCAAGGCAGCCAATGGCAATTCAGCGCGCAGATGATCGGCCATTGCCCAGCCCACGATGCGGCGGCTGTAAAGGTCGATGACAGCCGCCAGATACAACCATCCCTGACCGGTCTCGATATAGGTGATGTCGGCGAGCCAGATTTGATTGCGCGCGGCGGCCGAGAATTTGCGGTCAAGCAAATTCAGGGCGATGGGAAAGCCATGGCCGCTATCGGTGGTGCGGCAGCGCCTGGGCTTGACCATGATGGCCCGAATGCCATGGTAGCGCATCTGTCGTTCGATCCGGCCGCGGCTTGCGCCATGCCCTTTCGTTCTGAGCTCGGCGTGAATGCGCGGGCTGCCATAGCGGCCATGGCTGTCGCGATGAACCCGCTTGATGTTCGCCAGCAACTCGCGATTGGCAACCGATCTTGAGCTTTCCGGACGTGAACGCCAGGCGTAGTAGCCGGCCGGCGAGACCTCGAGCACACGGCACATGACCCTCACCGGATAATCGGCACGGCGATCTTCGATGAAGCGGAATCTCATGTCCGGGGTCCAGCGAAGATCGCGATCGACTTTTTTAAAATGTCGCGCTCCATGCGCAACTGCTCGTTTTCCCGCTGCAACCGCGCAATCGCGTCAGCCTGGTCCGCCGACGGCAGCGCCGCCTGCGATGTGGGAGCCGCGGCGCTGCCGTCGGCTCGCGCCGCATTCCTATCCGCTACCCATCGGCTCAGTACAGAGCCGTCAAGTCCGAGTTCCTTGGCTACCGATTTCGCCGAGCGACCGCTGGAGAAAACAAGATCAACCGCGCGCCGCTTGTAGTCGTCCGAATAGGACCGCCGCCAGTAATGATCCGCGAGGCATCCGACCCGCCGAATGATCGTCCGGACTTCGCGGCTATCCTTCGAGACGCCCGGCTTCGCTACGACGCAAGTTGGCAGCGCCATCGCGCTGCCAACTTGCGTCTCGAACCATCAGGCACGCTGCCTTACCCATCAAGGCCCGAAATCATTCCACCAAACAGAAAAATGGCGCCGCGGGGTTCATCGCGGCGCCATCGCTTCTTCGCCTGCGGAAGGATCAGGCGGTCAGAACTTCACCGTGACGCCGGCATAGGCGGACTCTTCGGTGCAGGCGCCGCTCGGACGGTTGACGCCGGCGACGGTAACAGAGCAGGCAGCGGAGGGCGCGGCGTGGTCGAGGCCGAACTTGTTCTGCCAGTAACGGTACGCCACCCAGACATCGACGAAGTGGCTGTATTTCGGGCCCCAGATTGCCTTCGAGGCATCCAGGGTCAGACGGATCGGCTCCGAGTTGAACTCGACTGCGGTGTTGTAGACACCGTTAATGGCTCCGAGCGCGGGCAGCTTCTCGGTGTCGCTACCCTTCTTGCCGTACCATCCCATGCGACCGCTGATCGAGAAGAACTGCATGCTCGGCGGCAGGAAGCCGAGATCCATGTAGTAGTTGGTTTCCACCGCCCAGGTCGGCTTGTAGCTGGTGTTGCCGTCGAGCAGGCAGCCCACGCCCGGAACCGGGCCGGAAAAGCCGCTGTTGCACTGGGCGAACGAGTTGTGGTTCGAGAACTCCCAATACACCAGCGGAGCGACGTTGAAGTAGCCCTTGTAGGGCAGATCGAAGGCGAACTGCAGACCGGCGACGACGTCGCGCTTGGCGGCACCGAAGAACCGGTTCTCGGCATTGGCGTCCATGCCGATCTCGAACGACACGTTGCGCAGCGGCCCCATGCTGAAGGCCTTGGTGTTGAAGATTTCGTTGAAGCCGAAGGTTGAGCGGAACAGGCCGTAGATCTCGCTCGCACCCGCGCAGTTGGCCGGCGCGAAGTTGACGCTGACACCGGCGTTGATGCACGGCGAAGCCGGATCGTTGTGACCCGACTTGAACAGCGAGATGGTGAAGAAGTTGGTGCCGTAGGCCCACGCATCGAAGTGGGTGAACGAATAGACCTGCTTCGCCGTCTTGGCGTTGACGGTGCCGTCCGCGTTGACCGTGTACATGCCGGGCTGGGCGGCATTGAAGATGTAGGAGAAGCTGACCCGGTCGTCGATCACGAAGAAGAACGGGACGTCGATGATCGGCTTGGCCTTGACCGGCAGGTCGGCAGCGCCGGCGAACCCGGCCGGTGCGAGCGTGGCAAGCGACAGCGCCGCTGCTGCCATTGCTGTGCGTAGTCTGGACATATTGATAACCCCCAAGTTGACGATCCCAAATGATCGAGGCCCTTGAGTGCGACAGTTGCGCCATTCGCAAAACGGGTGAAGCCTCAACTTTCCGCACGACTTGCCGGAGTCTTCATCAAGAAGTGCCTGCGTATCAGCGACTTGCACGCAAAAATACGGATCTGCCGGATCGCAGGCCGGACGGACAGAGATCCGTTGAACTTCA
Organism: uncultured Alphaproteobacteria bacterium; assembly: GCA_963706975.1. Taxonomy (GTDB): domain Bacteria; phylum Pseudomonadota; class Alphaproteobacteria; order Rhizobiales; family Xanthobacteraceae; genus Bradyrhizobium. The sequence continues at coordinate 131,229 of CAVPOL010000038.1, read as the reverse complement.
AATTATGCCCGGTTTCATTGGTTAATTGCGACGCTCCGCCGCAGGCAGGGGCGGCGCGAATTGTCGGCCGAGGCATCGGTCAAAGGTCAAAAGATACCTGCCTATATTGGCAGCAGTGCTGACCTGTCGTTTCGATTTGGTTTCGATCGTGACAATCCAGCAACATTTGCCTCGCCCGATCCCGCCGTTTCGGGTCCATATCTGCCAACCCGAAGGCGAGTGCGGCGAACACCGGCGCGATGCGGATCCGAGAATCACCGCGCGGCGCCGTGCCGAAGAGTTGAGCAAAGGCTGGCGCTTTTTCTCTACTTACGCGGGACTGCAATCTAGCCCACTATTGAGGCAGCTATCTCCTCACACGCGTGACCGTGAATGTTAAATTCGACGTCCAGCGGCCTGCATTCCGGCGGTACGCCGTTGCTCCAGACGGTCGGCCTGACCAAGCGCTATGGCAGCTTCGTCGCCAACGAAAGCATCGACATCGAGATCTGGCCGCGGCAGATCCACGCGCTGCTCGGCGAGAATGGCGCCGGAAAATCGACCTTGGTCAAAGCCATCTATGGCTTGATCCAGTCCAGCGAGGGCGAGATGCGCTGGCAGGGGGAGAAGATGGTGCTTTCAGGCCCCTCGGAGGCCCGCGCCCGCGGCATCGGCATGGTGTTCCAGCATTTTTCGCTGTTCGACAATCTCACCGTCGCCGAAAACGTGGCGCTCGGCCTCGACGGCAAGGAATCCTTCAAGGACATGTCCGCGCGCCTGGAGGAAGTCTCCAATGTCTATGGGCTTCCGCTCGATCCCAAACGCGAGGTCTGGCAGCTGTCGGTCGGCGAGCGGCAGCGCATCGAAATCGTTCGCGCCCTGATGCAGAATCCCAAATTCCTGATCCTGGACGAGCCGACCGCGGTGCTGACCCCGCAGGAAGCCGACCAGTTGTTCGTAGTGCTGGACCGGCTCAAGGCCGAGGGCCGCGCCATCCTTTACATCAGCCACAAGCTGGACGAGGTAAAACGGCTTTGCGACACCGCCACCATCCTGCGCGGCGGCAGGAAGATTTCGACCTGCAACCCGAAAGCGGAGACCGCAGCGTCCCTGGCGCGCATGATGGTCGGCGCCGACATCAAGGAAGTGAAGGCCGCCGCGGGCCGGAAGACCACGGTCCCGCGCCTTGTCGTCAACGATCTCAGCCTCGCGCCGGACGATCCGCACGGGGTGCGGCTCCAACACATCTCGCTTGAACTCAAGGGTGGTGAAATCCTGGGCATCGCCGGCGTCGCCGGCAACGGACAGGACGAGCTTTTCGCGGCCCTTTCCGGCGAGCGGCTGGCGCAGGACCCCGGCACGGTGGTGATCGACGGCATCGCCGCCGGCCACCTTTCGATCACGCAACGGCGCAAGCTGGGTGCTGCCTTCGTGCCGGAAGAGCGGCTGGGCCATGGCACCGCGCCGAGGATGAAGCTTTCCGAGAACGCGCTTTTGACCGGCCATGCCGCCAGCGGGATGGTCAGCCACGGTTTCGTCAACACCGCTGCCACCTTGTCGACGGTCGACCGCGCCACCGAGACCTTTGACGTGCGCAAGGCCAAGCGAGATCCCGAGGCGGCCAGCCTGTCCGGCGGCAATTTGCAAAAATTCATCGTCGGCCGCGAAATCCTGCGCAATCCGGCAGTGCTGGTGGTCAGCCAGCCGACCTGGGGCGTCGACGCGGGGGCCGCGGCCGTGATCCGCCAGGCCCTGCTCGACCTCGCCGCGGCCGGCGCCGCCGTGCTGGTGACGAGCCAGGACCTCGACGAACTGGCCGAGATCACCGACCGGATCGCGGTCATGTTCCACGGCCATCTGTCGGAGCCGATGGCGACCGCAGACGCCAGCCGCGAGAAGATCGGATTGCTGATGGGCGGAAGCAGTCTGGAGCCAAAGGAATCGGCGCATGCAGTTGGTGCTTGAAAGACGCACCGAGCGATCCAACACGATCGCGCTGGTTTCACCATTGATCGCCATCGTGCTGACGATCGTGACCATGAGCATCCTGTTTGCGATTCTCGGCAAGAACCCGCAGATGGCGCTCCGCGTCTACTTCATCGATCCCCTTACCGACAGCTATTCGCTGCAGGAGATCGCGGTGAAGGCCGCACCTCTGGTGATGATCGCGATCGGGCTGTCGCTGTGCTATCTCGCCAATGTCTGGAACATCGGCGCGGAGGGCCAGTTTCTGGTCGGCGCGGTTGCCGGCAGCTGGCTCGCGGTGAAGACCCAAGGCACGGATGCCGGCCATTGGGTGCTGCCCGCGATGTTGCTGCTCGGCGCCGCAGCCGGCGCGCTCTACGCGCTTATCCCGGCAATCTGCAAAGTAAAATTCGGCGCCAGTGAAATCCTGGTCAGCCTGATGCTGGTCTACGTCGCCGATCTGTTGCTCGACTATCTCGTGCGCGGCCCCTGGCGCGATCCCAACGGCTTCAATTTCCCGACCACCGCCGAGTTCGATCCGGTCGCCACCGTGCCGCTCCTGATCGAGGGCGGACGCCTGCATCTGGGGGCCGCGATCGCGCTTCTGATCGTGGCCGGCGCCGCGGTATTGCTCGGCCGCACCATCAAGGGTTTTGAAATTCGCGTGGTCGGAGCGGCGCCCCGGGCGGCGCGGTTTGGCGGATTCAATTCCAGCCAGCTGGTACTGCTGACCTTCGCGGTCTCGGGCGCGCTGGCCGGGCTCGCCGGGATCATCGAGGTCGCAGGGCCGGTCGGCCACCTGCAGCCGAGCATCTCGCCGGGCTACGGCTTTACCGCGATCATCGTCGCCTTCCTCGGCCGCCTCAATCCGGTTGGAATATTAATTGCAGGACTTTTTCTGGCGCTGACTTTTATCGGCGGCGAGCAGGCCCAGATCGCGATGAAGATCCCGCAGGACATGACCAAGGTGTTTCAGGGCATCCTGCTGTTTTACGTACTGGCCTGCGATTCCCTGATTCTCTACCGGATCAAGCTTGTCATGCCGCTGCGAAAGGCCACCGATGGGGTTGCTTGAGGCCATCATCCTGGCGGTGCTGGCGGCCTCGACGCCGCTGCTGCTGGCCGCCAGCGGCGAGTTGCTGGTCGAACGCGCCGGGGTCCTCAATCTCGGCGTCGAAGGCATGATGATCGTCGGGGCCGCCTGCGGATTCGGCGGGGCATGGCTCACCGGTTCCACCTTCATCGGCGCGCTGTTCGGAATCTTTGCCGGCATGGCGCTGTCGCTGGTGTTCGGGCTGATGACGCTCGGTCTTGCAGTCAACCAAGTCGCAACCGGCCTCGCGCTGACGATCCTGGGCGTCGGGATATCGGGCCTGATCGGCGCGGGCTTCGTTGGCGAACGCATCGCGACCGCGCCGCGTCTGTTCATTCCCGGCCTCACCACCCTGCCCTTCATCGGCAGGATCCTGTTTGGCCAGGATGCCTTCGTCTACTTCTCGCTGGCGCTGATCGCCGGCATTTCCTGGTTCCTGTACCGCACCCGCGCCGGGTTGATCCTGCGCGCAGTCGGCGACAATCATGTCTCGGCGCATGCGCTGGGATATCCCGTGCTCAGGATACGGATGCTCGCGGTGCTGTTCGGCGGCGCCTGCGCGGGCCTTGCCGGCGCTTATCTTCCGCTGGCCTACACGCCGTTCTTCGTGCCGGGAATGACGGCGGGCCGCGGCTGGATCGCGCTGGCGCTGGTGGTGTTTGCCTCCTGGCTGCCGGTCCGGCTGATGATCGGCGCCTATCTGTTCGGCGCGGTCACCATCCTGCAGCTTCATGCCCAGGGCTGGGGCGTCGGCGTTCCCTCACAATTGATGTCCGCGATGCCTTATCTCGCCACCGTCATCGTGCTGGTGCTGATTTCCCGCGCCCGCACCGGCGGCTCGACGGGACCTGCCGCACTCGGAACGGTGTTCGTCCCGGACCGCTAAACCATTCGAAACGCACGAGATGGGGCGCTGCGTTTTTCGAGAGAATGTTCCCCTTGGTGATCGGAGAGGCGTATGAAAAAGAAATGGATAGCAGCGTTTGGATTGCTGCTCGCGAGCGGCATCGGACTTTCTGCGGCGTCCGCTGCGGACAAGCTCAAGGTCGGATTCGTCTATCTCGGACCGGTCGGCGATTTCGGCTGGACCTACCAGCACGAGATCGGCCGCCAGGCCGTCGTCAAGGAGTTCGGCGACAAGATCGAGACCACCTATCTCGAAAACGTCAGCGAAGGCCCGGACTCCGAGCGTTCGATCGAACAGCTGGCCCGCGCCGGCAACAAGCTGATCTTCACGACCTCGTTCGGCTACATGGATCCGACGCTGAAGGTGGCGAAGAAATATCCCGCCGTGATGTTCGAACACGCCACCGGCTTCAAGCGCGACAAGAACATGTCGGCCTATTCCGGCCGGTTCTTCGAGGGCCGCTACATCCAGGGCCAGATCGCCGCAAAAATGTCGAAGAAGGGGGTGCTGGGCTATATCGGCTCGTTCCCGATCCCGGAAGTGATCTCGGGCATCAATGCCACCATGCTGGCGGCGCAGAAGATCAATCCGGACATCAAGGTCAAGATCATCTGGGTCAACACCTGGTTCGACCCGGGCAAGGAAGCCGACGCCGCCAAGGCGCTGATCGATCAGGGCGCCGACGTGATCATGCAGCACACCGACAGCCCGGCGGCGATGCAGGTCGCCTCCGAGCGCGGCGTGCTGGCGTTCGGCCAGGACTCCGACATGATCAAGTTCGGGCCGAAGACGCAGCTCACCGCGGTCACCAACAACTGGGCGCCCTATTACGTCGAACGCGTCAAGGCGGCGCTCGACGGCACCTGGAAATCGGAGGACACCTGGGCCGGCCTGAAGGACAAGATGGTGGTGATGGCGCCCTACACCAACATGCCCGATGACGTGAAGAAGATGGCGATGGAGACCGAAGCCGCCATCATCGGCGGCACGCTGTTCCCCTTCAAATGCCCGATCGTCGGCCAGGACGGCAAGGAAGTGGAGTGCAAGGGCGGCGACAAGCTGGCCGACGGCCAGGTGCTCGGCATGAACTTCTACGTCAAGGGCATCGACGACAAGATCCCCGGCAAGTAACGGCCGGGCATTTTCGAGACAACCGGGTCCGGGCGGAAACGTCCGGGCCTTTTTTTATCATCCCCCGGACCTCATCCTGAGGAGCGCGCCGCTTGCGCGCGTCTCGAAGGATGAGAGAGCCGGGCTCTCATGGTTCGAGACGCGCGAAGACGCGCTCCTCACCATGAGGAATATGCACTGACGTCACCCCCGATGCATCTTCCGCGCCGCGTCGCTGTGGCGGCGGATCAGGTCGGGCACGTCGAGCCCGGGAATGGCGCCGTCGCGCACCACCCAACGGCCGGCGACCATCACCCGGTCGGCGCGATGCGCGCCGCACAGCACCAGCGCCGCCAGGGGATCGCCGTGGCCGGAAAAACGCAGTTCGTCGAGCCTGAACAGCGCGAGGTCCGCCGCCTTGCCGACCGCGATCTCGCCAAGCTCGGGGCGGCCGACGCAGGCCGCCGAGCCTCTGGTGGCCCAGCGCAGCGCGTCCTTGTGGCTGACGCGGCCGACGCCGTAGCGCGCCCGCTGCAACAGGAACGCGGCGCGCACCTCCTGCATCAGATTGGATTCGTCGTTGGAGGCCGAGCCGTCGACGCCGAGGCCGATGCTGACGCCGGCCTCCTCCATCTCGCAGACCGGACAGCAGCCGGACGCCAGGATCTGGTTGCTGCAGGCGCAATGGCTGATGCTGGTCCTGGCCTTGCCCAGCCGCTTCATCTCGTCCGGACTGAAAAAGATGCCGTGCGCCAGCCAGGTCCGCGCGTTGAGCCAGCCGCATTGCTCGAGATAATCCAGCGGCCGGCAGCCATGCATCTGCTCGCAGAATTTGTTCTCGTCCTCGGTTTCCGCCAGATGGGTGTGCAGGCGGACATCGAGCCTTTCGGCGAGCGCCGCGGTGGCGCTCATCAGCGAGGTCGTCACCGAGAACGGCGAGCAGGGCGCCAGCGCGATCTGCACCATGGCGTCCTCGCCGCGCTGGTGATGCTTTGCCACCACGCGCTCGCTGTCGGCCAGTATCGTGTCCTCGTCCTGCACCACGCTGTCAGGCGGCAAGCCGCCGTCGCGCTGCGAGCGGTTCATCGAGCCGCGGGTCAACAGCACGCGGACACCGAGACGTTTTGCCACCGCGACCTCGATATCGACGGCGTCCTCCAGGCCTGCGGGGAACACGTAATGATGATCGGTAGTGGTGGTGCAGCCGGACAGCAGCAGTTCCGACATCGCCACGGTCACGCCGAGGTCGAGCGATTCAGGCGTCAGCCGCGCCCAGACCGGATAGAGCGCCTGCAGCCATGGAAACAATTCGCGGTCGAGCGCCGCCGGCAGCGCCCGCGTCAGGGTCTGGTAGAAGTGATGATGGGTATTGATCAGCCCCGGCAGCACCACATGGTCGCCGGCCTCGAAGAACGACGCCGGCGTGGCGGGCTGGCCGCCCTTCGGCACCAGTTCGACAATCCTGCCGTTCTGGACGACGATGCCGCGCTCGGCGCCGTCGGCGAGGATGCCGAGGGGATCCTTGATCCAGATCGCCTGTGTGGGGTCCATTATCCAACCTTCTTCGAGGTATCAAAACCGTCATCATGACTTGCCACGCCAGCCCTGCAATTCAAAGACCAGCCCAGCGTTGCGGGAACTGGCTTCGGTCTTGCAGGATCATCTACGGGACGATGAACCCTCTTGAGTGCCGGTAGCCCATGGATCTGAACACCATCACCGAAATTGCCCGCCCGCAGTCGCGAGAACAGCTGCCCAATTGGATGGCAGGCGATGCGTGGCTGGCGGGCGGGACCTGGCTGTACAGCGAACCGCAGACGCATCTGACCCGCCTGATCGACCTCGCCGACTTCAAATGGCCGGCGCTGACCGTGACCGCCGGTGGGCTCTCGATCGCCGCGACCTGCACGGTGGCGCAGCTCGACGCACTGCCCTGCCCGACGGACTGGCTCGCCGCTCCCCTGATCAACCAATGCTGCCGCGCCTTCCAGGCCTCCTTCAAGATCTGGAAGAGCGCCACCGTCGGCGGCAATCTCTGCATGTCGCTGCCGGCGGGGCCGATGATCGCCCTGGCGGCGGCGCTCGACGGCGTCTGCGCGATCTGGAAGGCCGACGGCAGCGAGCGCAAGGTCGGCGTGGCCGGGTTCGTCACCGGCAACCAGCGCAACGTGCTGGCATCGGGCGATCTCCTGCGCAGCATCGAGATTCCGCTGGCGGCGCTGAAGCGGCGTTCCACGTTTCGCCAGATCTCGCTGACCCCGGTCGGCCGCTCGGCCGCGCTGTTGATCGGCAGCGTCAGCAGCGACGGCGCGCTGGCGCTGACGGTGACGGCCTCAACCGTGCGGCCCGTCCAGTTCTTCTTTGCCGCCATCCCCTCTGCCGGCGCATTGCAGGACGCAATCCTGCGCGGCATCCCCGACGGCCTGTACCACGACGACGTCCACGGCAAGCCGGCCTGGCGCAAGCACATGACGCTGCGGCTGGCCGAGGAAATCCGCGTCGAATTGCAGGGCGCGCCGCGGCCATGAGCTTTGAGGTCAACGGCAAGACGATTTCGGAAATCCCGCGCGCCGGACAGTGTTTGCGCACTTTCCTGCGCGACGCCGGACATTTCGGCGTCAAGAAAGGCTGCGACGCCGGCGACTGCGGTGCCTGCACCGTGCTGATCGACGGCGAGCCGGTGCATAGCTGCATCACGCCCGCCTTCCGCGCCGATGGCCATGCCATCACCACCATCGAGGGTTTTGCGCCCGAGGGCGGCACCCACCCGCTGCAGCAGGCTTTTCTCGATGCGCAAGCCTTCCAGTGCGGCTTCTGCACCGCCGGCATGATCCTGACCTGCGCCTCGCTGAACCAGGCGCAGCGGCAGGATCTCGGCGCGTCGCTGAAAGGCAATATCTGCCGCTGCACCGGCTATCGCACCATCGAGGACGCGCTCGACGGCAAGACCAACATCGAGGAGGCGGCGGCCGGCACCGCCTTCGGCCGCAGCCTGCCCGCCCCCGCCGGCCCGCAGGTGGTGCGGGGCGCGGCGCGCTACACTTTTGATACGGCCATCGAAGGCCTGCTGCATATCAAGATGCTGCGTTCGCCCTATCCGCACGCCAAAATCGTCTCGATCGACAGGACCGCGGCGATGGCTGTTCCGGGCGTGCATGCGGTGCTGACCTTCGAGGACGCGCCGGACCGGCTGTTCTCGACCGCGCGGCATGAGCGGAACTGGATGGACCCCGACGACACCCGCGTGCTGGACGATATCGTCCGCTTCGTCGGCCAGAAGGTCGCCGCCGTGGTCGCGGAGACCGAGGCCGCCGCCGAGGAAGGCTGCCGGCGCCTCGTGGTCGAATATCAAATCCTGCCCGACGTGATCGATCCGGCGCTGGCGATTGCGCCGGACGCACCCCTGATCCATCCCGACAAGACGCCGGAGCATCGCGTCGCCAATGCTGTGCGCAACATCGTGGCGGAGACCCATGGCGAGTACGGCGATGTCGCCGCGGCACTGGCACAGGCTGCGGTCACGTATGAAGGCACCTTCACGACCCAGCGGGTCCAGCACGCCGCGCTCGAGACCCATGGCGGGATCGCGTGGGTCGATGCGGCCGGAATACTGAATGTCCGCTCCAGCACCCAGGTGCCGTTCCTGACCCGCCGGGCATTGGCCGAGATTTTTGACCTTCGCGCCGGAAAACGTCAGGGTGTTCTGCGAACGCGTCGGCGGCGGCTTCGGCGGAAAGCAGGAAATGTTCGTCGAGGATATTTTGGCGCTGGCCGCGCTGAAGACGGGACGTCCCGTCAAGTTCGAACTGACGCGAGAGGAGCAGTTCATCGCGACCTCGACGCGCCACCCGATGCGCGTTACCGTGAAGGCTGGCGCCGACAGCGACGGCAGACTGATGGCGCTGCAGCTCGACGTGCTCTCCAACACCGGCGCCTACGGCAACCATGCCGGGCCGGTGCTGTTCCACTCGGTCGGCGAATGCATCAGCATCTATAATTGCGCGAACAAGAAGGTCGATGCCGTCGCTGCCTATACCAACACCGTGCCGTCCGGCGCGTTTCGCGGTTACGGCCTGCCGCAGACGCTGTTCGCGGTGGAAGCCGCGATCGACGAACTGGCGAGGCAACTCGGCATCAATCCCTACGACATGCGCCGCCGCAACGTGATCAAGCCGGGCGATCCGATGCTGTCGCCGCCGGGCTCCGCCCATGACGATGTGCGCTACGGCAGCTACGGCCTCGACCAGTGCCTCGATCTGGTCGAACGCGCGATGCAGGCCGAGGTTCCGAAAATCGAACTTTCCCCGGACTGGCTAACCGGCGACGGCATCGCCCTGACCATGATCGACACCGTGCCGCCGGACGGCCACTTCGCCGACTGCACCATTGCGCTGCGCGACGACGGCGGATTTGAACTTACCGTCGGCACCGCCGAATTCGGCAACGGCACCGCGACCGTGCATCGCCAGATCGCCGCGACCGCGCTGTCGACCGCGGTCGACAACATCCGGCTCCGGCAATCCGACACCGCGAACGGCGGCCACGACACCGGCGCCTATGGCAGCGCCGGCACGTTTGTGGCGGGACGCGCGACGCAGGCGGCGGCGGAAGGTCTCGCCGACGCCATCAGAGTGTTTGCCGCAACCGCGACAAGGATCACTCCCGACGCGTGCACGCTGGAAAGCGATTCCGCGCTTTGCGGCAAGCAGCGAATTTCGTTCGTGCAGATCGCGGAAGCCGCGCGCGCGCAAGGCCAGACGCTGAGCGCTACCGGAAATTCCGCGGGCTCGCCGCGCTCGGTGGCGTTCAATGTTCAGGGTTTTCGGGTCGCGGTGAACAAGGGCACCGGCGAGATCAGAATACTCAAGAGCGTGCAGGCCGCCGATGCCGGACGCGTCGCCAATCCCATGCAGTGCCGCGGCCAGGTCGAGGGCGGCGTCGCGCAATCGCTCGGCGCCACGCTGTATGAGGAGATGGTGATCGACGCGCGGGGTCGGGTGATCAATCCAAAATTCCGCGACTACCATCTGCCGTCCTTCGCCGACATCCCGCGCACCGAGGTTTTTTTCGCCGATACTTTCGATACCGTCGGCCCGATGGGCGCCAAATCGATGAGCGAAAGTCCCTACAATCCGGTGGCGGCGGCACTCGGCAATGCGCTGGCTGATGCCACCGGCATCCGCTTCACGGCAACGCCGTTCAAGCCGGACCGGCTGTGGCCGGCGCTGCAGGAGAAGTTCGGGGAGTAGAGGGCCCGTATCTCACCACCGTCATTGCGAGGAGCGTAGCGACGAGGCAATCCATTCTTCCTTTGCGAGGCAAGATGGATTGCTTCGCTGCGCTCGCAATGACGGTGTGAGAGCGGAGACCTACCCCCTCCCCACCGTGCATTCGATCTGGCCGTGCGGCTCGTCGGTCGGCAGGAACACGTCGTTGTTGTTGTCGAGCCCGAACGCCGACAGATTCATCAGCAGAAAGTGCATGTTCGGGCAGGCCATGCTGATCTCGGAAATCTCCGGCACTGCGGCGAGCGCGGCTTCCCCCATCCGATAGAGACTGTCCTGCACGCTCATGCTGTAGGTGGTGCCGAACACTTCCAGCACGGTGTCGAGGATCTTTGGCGTTGGTCGCCGGATAGTTTTGCGGCTTCGCCGACCATTTCCACGACGCCACCATGGAGGTCGCGCACATCCGGTCGTTGGTCGGGGGAATCGTGGTGTAGGGATCTTTCACGTAATTCTCCCAGCCCGACTGGGTCGATTTCATGAAAGTAAAACCGTCGATGCCGGAGACCAGCGTCGACGCGCCGCCGCGCGCGGCGGTGACATCGACCGTTGGCTTGCCGTTGCTGTCGAGCACAAAGCTGTGCGGATGCGGCTTGCCGCCAAAGCTCGAGCCGACTCCATTTGGTCTCGTGCGCGGTGACCGCCACCGAGTCGATCTGCGGATAGGTGTCGAGATATTTCTGCGCCAGCACCTGGCAGAATTCTTCCGTGCACAGCCCGGTATTTTGCCGGGCGACGATGTTGACCACGTTCTTGATGGTGTCGGTGGAGACCGAGGTCGAATTGTCGTGATCGGTATAGGCGCGGGCGAAATCGCCTTCGATCATCGCCTTGACGTTGAGCTGGCTGACCTCGTGCCGCTCGCCGTCGCGATGGATGCGCATCACGCGGACGCGGCCTTTTCCGTATCGGTTCTTGATCAGCGGCACGTCAAGGCCTCCAGTTCAGCGGGGTTCGATCGTCAGGTTTTGATGCATAATGAGCAACGTTCGTGCCATTGGGCAACCTTTCGGAGCAGACCTCTGGCACGGGGATTGTATCGTTCGGGAAGGGCCAGATAGGCCCGCATCGAAGGAACCCGTCCATGAGCAGCGAAATCCATCCGGTCGACCAGACCCTGCCGACACCAAAACTGCTGGCGCTCGGCCTGCAGCATGTGCTGGTGATGTATGCCGGTGCGGTCGCGGTTCCCCTCATTATCGGCCGGGCCCTGAAACTGCCGCCGGAGGACGTCGCCTTCCTGATCAGCGCCGACCTGTTCGCCTGCGGCCTCGCCACCCTGATACAATGCATCGGCTTTCCCGGGGTCGGCATTCGCCTGCCGGTCATGATGGGCGTCACCTTTGCCTCGGTCGGCCCGATGCTGTCGATGGCGGCGGCGCCGGACATCGGATTGCTCGGCATCTATGGTTCTGTCATTGCTGCCGGAATCTTCGGCATCCTTGCCGCGCCTTTCATCAGCCGGCTTTTGCCGCTGTTTCCGCCGGTGGTCACCGGCACCATTATCCTGGTGATCGGCATCTCGCTGATGCGAGTGGGTATCAACTGGGCCGGCGGCGGCCTGCCGACCCTGACCAAGGTGGTCGACGGGATTCCAGGCGTGTTTCCCAACCCCAATTACGGCCAGTTGCAGGGTCTTGGCATTGCGCTGTTCGTACTGCTGGTGGTTCTCGGCCTGATCAAATGGGGCACCGGTTTCGTCGCCAACGTCTCGGTGCTGCTCGGCATCGTCGCCGGCGCCCTTCTGGCGAGCGCACTCGGCGTCATGCATTTCGACAAGGTCGCGGCGGCCTCCTGGGCTTCGATCGTGATCCCCTTTCGTTTCGGCATGCCGCAATTCCATCTCGTGCCCATCATCACCATGTGCATCGTGATGATCGTGGTGATGATCGAATCGCTCGGCATGTTTTTGGCCCTGGGCGAGATCACAGGCAAGAACGTCGACCGCGACGCGCTGACCAGGGGCCTGCGCGCCGACGGCGTCGGCACGCTGCTCGGCGGCATCTTCAACACCTTTCCCTACACCTCGTTCTCGCAGAATGTCGGGCTGGTCAGCGTCACCGGGGTGCGCTCGCGCTGGGTCACCATCGCCGGCGGCGGCATGATGCTGCTGCTCGGCCTGCTGCCGAAGATGGCGGCGCTGGTGGAAGCGGTCCCCGTGGTGGTGCTCGGCGGCGCCGGCCTCGTGATGTTCGGCATGGTGGCGGCGACCGGCGCGCGGATTCTCACTGCGGTCGATTTCAGGAACAACCGATTCAATCTGTACGTGGTCGCGATCTCCATCGGTTTCGGCATGATCCCGCTGGCGGCGCCAAATTTCTTCCGCAACCTGCCGCACGGCCTGCATCCGCTGCTGGAGTCCGGCATTCTGCTCTCCGCACTGGTGGCCGTGATGCTGAATGCGTTCTTCAACGGCCTCGGCAGCAAGGCGGCGGCGGAAGCCGGTGCCGCGGAAGCGGCTTCATCGGCGCATCATGTGTGAATTCGTAGGGTGGACAAAGGTGCGCTTGCGCCGTGCCCACCATTTCATGGACTGCGAAGATGGTGGGCACGCTTCGTTTGCCCACCCTACGGTTTCTCCCCGTCACGGCGAGGAGCCCTTGCGACGAAGCAATCCATGTAACCGACAAGGAAGGATGGATTGCTTCGTTTCGCTCGCAATGACGGTGGTGTACGTTGGCGCGCGCCTCCCTACTCTCAACTCCCCCGATACGTCGCATAGCTCCAGGGCGTCACCAGCAGCGGGACGTGGAGATGGCCTTCGGGGTCGCTGACGGAAAAGCGCAGCGGAATCGAATCGAGGAACGGCGGGTCTGACATCGGCACCTTGCGTTCGGCAAAGTAGCTGGCGACGCTGAAGGTCAACTCGTAACGGCCGATCGGAACCGGCCGGCCGCCGATCAGGGGCGCATTGGTGCGGCCATCGCTGTTGGTGATCGCGCGGGTCACCACGCGGCTCATGCCGAGATCGGACAGTTCGACCAGTTCGACCGCAATCCCCGCCGCGGGTTTGCCGCTGTGGGTATCGAGCACGTGCGTGGACAGGCGGCCGTGCACGGACAAGCGGTCGTCCGACACCACGAGTTGGTCGAGCCGCAGCGCCGCGATCCGGCAGATTTCCTCGATCGAGGTTTGCGTCTCGGCCCCGGCATCATTGGGCAGGCGCTTTTCGAAATCGCGCAGAATCGAATCTTTGGTGTGCCTGCGGACACAGACGATGTAGGGGAAACCGAATTTGGCGCGATAGGCATTGTTGACGCGCTCGAACGCCTCGTACTCGGCATCCGACAGCCGGTCGAGACCGACGCTGTTCTGCTCGGCGGAGGATTCCGCGGTCAGGCCTGCGGCGCGCTGGGTCTTGTTGGCGAGATCGGGATGCGCCTTGATCAGCGCCAGCCGCGGCTCCGGCGCTGCGTGATCGACGGCCGCCTTCATCGCGGCGAACAAGGCCTTCACGCCGGGGAACGGACGCAACGCCGCAGCCTGCTCGGCGATCCATGGCGAATATTCGAAGATATTTGACAGCGCCACGACGAACTCATCCTTGCCGCAGGTGTTGAGTTCGACGAGCGTCTTGGGAGCCATGGCGCTCATCCGATATCGAACGCGTTGGCGGCCAGATGCATCAGATTGGCGTGCCAGTGCTGCGCGATCTGCAGCCGGGTCGGCACCCAGACCTTCTCATGGCCCATGATGTAGTCGAGAAACCGCGCCAGCGACGCGGCGCGGCCGGGACGGCCGACCACGCGGCAGTGCAGCCCGACCGACATCATCTTCGGCGAGGTCGCGCCCTCGGCATAGAGCACGTCAAAGCTGTCCTTCAGGTAAGTGAAGAACTCGTCGCCGCCGCCAAAACCCTGCGGATTGACGAAGCGCATGTCGTTGGCGTCGAGGGTGTAGGGAATGATCAGATGCGGCCCGGCCGGGCCCTTGATCCAGTACGGCAGATCGTCGGCATAGGAGTTGCAGGAATACAGGAAGCCGCCGGCTTCCATCACCAGCCGCACGGTGTTGATCGAGGACCGGCCGGTGTACCAGCCGAGCGGGCGTTGCCCGGTGGCTTCGGTGTGCACGCGGATGGCCTCGGCGATTTCCAGCCGTTCCTCGGCTTCCGACATGTCCTTGTGCTCGACCCATTTCAGACTATGGCTGGCGATGTCCCAGCCCGCCTCCTTCATGGCGGCAACGACGTCAGGATTGCGCTTCAGCGCGGTGGCGACGCCGAACACCGTGGTCGGCAGCTTGCGTTCCGAAAACATCCGCCACAGCCGCCAAAAACCGGCGCGCGAACCGTACTCGAACATGGATTCGATGTTGGCGTGGCGCTGCCCGGGCCAGGGCTGCGCGCCCAGCACGTCGGACAGGAAGGCTTCCGAGGCGCGGTCGCCATGCAAGATGTTGTTCTCGCCGCCCTCCTCGAAATTGACCACGAACTGGACGGCGACGCGCGCGCCGTCAGGCCATTGCGGATCGGGCGGAGTGCGGCCGTAGCCGCGGAGGTCGCGGGGGTAGCGGGCTTCCGCCATTTACACTTCCTCGAAGCGGACTTTTTGCGCGCCCTTCCACAGCACGGTCTTGCCGAGCGCCGGCAGGTTTTCGAGGTTCGAGGTCAAGGTGACGAAATGATTGCCGGCGAGTTGGCCCATCTTGCTGGCAAAATGCACGCCGCCATAGGCCAGCAGGATCTCGGTTTCGCTGATGCCGCCGGGATAGAGGATGATCTGGCCGGGCGCGGGATAGCTGGTGTGGTTCTCGTATGAGACCCCGAAATCGAGATCGCCGAGCGGCATCCAGACCCCCTCGCCGCTCCAGCGCACATGGATCGCCTGGCTTTCGAACGGCATCGCCTTGCGAAACGCCGCAACGGTTTTGGGCGCGAGTTGTTCCTCGAAACGGGCCTGGAAGGTGAAGTCGCCGACGTGGACAAGCAATTGGCTCATTCGAAATTCTCTCGATGGGACGGGATGGCAACAGCGACAATTGCAGCCGGACATAACGGAAGCAAGGACCATTCCAGCTGATGGCCGATCCCTCATCTCTCAGTCAATTCGAGCACCTGGAATCAGAAACCGGTATTGCTGCCCATCCTTCGAGACGGCCACTTCGTGGCCTCCTCAGGATGAGGTTTAACCTGTTGAAACATAACAAACCTCATGCTGAGGAGCGAGCAACGCGAGCGTCTCGAAGCATGGGCAGCAGGCGAGTTGCCGATCTCTACTTGTGAAGGCCTATTCCGGCCGCTTTCGTTCATAGGACCAGCCGAAAATGCCGCTGCGCTGCACCTCCGGCTCCGGCGGCGGCGACGGTGGCGCCACCTCGGCCACCGGTGGCGGCGCCGGCGGCCCCGGGAGTATCTCGCACTTCATCGAATAGACCAGCTTGCCGTCAGCGGTGCGGCCGATCGGCGCACAGGGATCGGCGCGCGCGGTGGTGGCCTTCGGCGTCAATTTCGTCTGCGCCCACGCCGGCGAGGCGATCAGGACAAGGGCCAGAACAAGTTTCTTCATCGGCTGGCTCGCAAGATGCATTTTCTCAGGTCGGCCCGGGACTGGGTTCAGTCAGTCTAATACAGCCCGCGTCGTGGGCGCTGCTGAATATTTAGCCGGGATTCCTGCTTGCGGGGAGAGGGTCGGGGTGAGGGGAACTCTCCACGCATTCGGACTTTGCGGAGAGTCCCCCTCACCCGACGCGCTTCGCGCGTCGACCTCTCCCCGCAAGCGGGGCGAGGTGGATGAACGCCTGCACCGAGCTCATGAAAGTCCTACAGCAGGATCGCCAATCTGGCCTTCACCGCGGCACCACCGCGGTAGCCTCGATCTCGACGCGCGCCGCCTTTTCCACCAGGCGCACCACCTGGACCAGCGCCATGGCGGGAAAATGCGCGCCGAAGATTTCGCGATAGGCCTGGCCCAGCGCCTTCAGGTTGGCAAGATATTCCTCGATGTCGACGACATACCAGGTGAGGCGGACGAGATGCTCGGGCGCAGCACCGCCTTCGGCGAGAATCGCCGCGATGTTTTCCAGGGTCTGGCGGACCTGCGCGACAAAACCGTCGGCTAACCGCTCCTGGTTGTCCCAGCCGATCACGCCGCCGGTCACCACGATGCGGCCGTCGGCCGCCATGCCGTTGGCATAGCCCCTCGGCATCGGCCAGCCGCCGGGCTGCAGAACCTGCGGGCGCGCCGATGTCCCGGCCTTCGTCGTCGGCAGCACCGCGAGAGTGGGCGCTTTTGGCTTGCTCACAACCAGTTCTCCATCGGATGCATCTATTCCGCGGCCATGCCTGAGGATGCAGCGCCCGTCCCGGCCTGCGCCATCTGCCGCAGCGCGAACCGCTGCAGCTTGCCGGTTCCGGTCTTCGGCAATTGCGCGACGAACTCGATCGCGCGCGGATATTTGTAAGGCGCGATCTCGCGCTTGACGTGATCCTGCAATTCAGTCGCCAGCGCGGCATCGCCCTCGACGCCGGGAGCGAGCACCACATAGGCCTTGACGATCATGCCGCGCGCCTCGTCGGGCGCGCCGACGACGCCGCATTCGGCCACCGCCGCATGGCCGAGCAACGCGGCTTCGACCTCGGGGCCGGCGATGTTGTAGCCGGAGGAAACGATCATGTCGTCGGAGCGGGCGACGAAGGAAAAGCGGCCCTGCTCGTCGCGGACGAACGTATCGCCGGTCAAATTCCAGCCATCGCGGACATAGTTCGATTGCCTGTCATCGGCGAGATAGCGGCATCCGGTGGGCCCGCGAACCGCCAGCTTGCCGACGGTGCCGGCAGGCAATTCGTTCATGTCGGCATCGACGATTTTGGCTTCGTAACCGGCAACCGGATGACCCGTGGTGCCGGCGACGGCGTCGCCGGTCCGGTTGGTGATGAAGATGTGCAGCAATTCGGTGCTGCCGATGCCGTCCAGAATGGTCTTGCCGGTCCGCCGGTCCAGCTGTCGAACACCGGCGCCGGCAAGGTCTCGCCGGCCGAGACCGCGATGCGCAGCGACGACAGATCGGCGCCCTTGTCCATCGCCGCCATCATCGCACGATACGCAGTCGGCGAGGTGAAGCAGATCGTCGCCTTGTAGGTTTCGATGATCTTGACGATCTCGCCGGGTGCCGCGTTTTCCAGCAGCGTGGCGGTGGCGCCGAACCGCAGCGGGAAGATCGCGAGGCCGCCGAGGCCGAACGTAAAAGCCAGCGGCGGCGAGCCGACGAACACGTCGTCAGGCGTGACTTGCAGCACTTCCCTGGCATAGCCGTCGGCGACGATCAGCAGATCGCGGTGGAAATGCATGGTCGCCTTCGGCTCGCCCGTGGTGCCGGAGGTGAAGCCCAACAGCGCGACATCGTCGCGGCCGGTTTTTACGGCATCGAACCGCACCGGCTTGCTCAGCGCCACCCGGTCGAGTTCGGCGTCATGGTTCGACGTGCCGTCGAAATTCACCACCTGCTTGAGATAGCGGCTGGTCTTGGCGCAGGCCACCAGTTCGTCGGCGATGCGGCTGTCGGTCAGCGCAAGCTCAATCTCGGCCTTGTCGACGATCTTGGTCAGTTCGCCGGCGCGCAGCATCGGCATGGTGTTGACGACGACGGCGCCGGCTTTTGTTGCCGCCAGCCATGCCGCGACCAGCGCCGGATTGTTGCCGGAACGGATCAGGACGCGGTTGCCGGGCTTTACGCCGTAGTTCTCCACCAGCGCATGCGCGAGGCGGTTCGACCAGTCCGTCAATTCCTTGTAGGTGCGCTGCCGGCCATTGCCGATCAGCGCGACGTGATCGCCGAACCCCTGCTCGACCATGCGGTCGGTCAGTTCGACCGCGGCGTTGAGATAGTCGGGATAGTGAAACTCCGGCCGGTCGAGCAGCAGTTCCGGCCATTGCTCTCGTGGCGGCAGGTTGCGCCGTGCAAAATCATCGACGTGGCCCGATGGACCAAGGTCCTGCATTTTACCTGACATTTCCATCGCCCCTCATGTTCGGGATGAAAGGTTTTGAAGACCGATCTCCAGGCCGTCCGGCAGCGGCACTGTTGCAAAACATTTTATACTTAAAGTAATTCGAGGCAAGTGCCGAAAATCGGGGCATCGAGCTCTTTTTGAAAGCTAACGCCCGGCGAGTTGCTTCAGGCGCGTCACCATCGGCGAGGCCGGATCGGCCAGCGGCGCGATCGCGGTAAAATGATTGGCGCCGGGAACGACGCCGAAACGGGTGGCGACGCCGGCGGCGCCCCAGACCTCGAGCGACGGTGCGGCTCTGCCGGAAATATTCCGCGCTTTCGTTTTCGCCCACCACCGCATCGAGGCTCTTGCCCGCGGGCGGCGACCAGAACAACGGGACTCGCGGCCCGGGCCGACGCGCCGTCGAGACGCAAAGCACGGTTGATCGAGGTCTCGACCAGCGGCACCAGATCGAACAGGCCCGAAATGGCGTAGGCCGAGGTCACGAGATCGCGCGGCAGCGACGCGTCGAATGCCGGCCAGTCGGTCGCCAGCATGCAGGCGGCCAGATGCCCGCCGGCGGAATGGCCGCTGACGACGAGCGAGCTGTCCCAGTTTCGCCAATTCGCGGCAGGCCTCGCGCATTTCCTCGATGATGCGCTCGACGGTGACCTCCGGGCAGAGGTCATAGCTCGGGATGGCGACGCCGATGCCGTGGGCATTGAGCCCGCCGGCCAGATGGCTGAAGAACGAATGGTCCAGCGCCTGCCAGTAACCGCCATGGATGAAGACCACGATCGGCCCGTCATCCCGGCCGGGAAAGTAATCGATCACATGGCGGGCGCCGGCACCGTAACGAAGCAGCGCGCGGCGCCTGCCGCGCGCGCCAGGCCGCCGCGTCCCTCGCCCAGCCCGCGATCAGATCGGGATTTTCCGGCACCCGCGCCCGGTTGTTGTACTCGACCTCATAGTCGATCAGGCGGGCCCAAGGCCTACTGCGCCCGCTTCTGCGCGGATTTGCGCGCCGAGCCCTTTGTCCTGGCCAGCAGCCGCATCAAGTTCGCGGACATCCTTTGGGGTCAGGTCCGAAAACAGGTCCGATATCCAGACCTGGTGCTCGGCCGCCATGCGGCGAAACTCGGCGCGGCCGGCCTTGGTCAGCCGGATCACCTGGACGCGGCGGTCGGTGTCGGAGGTGCGGCGGTCGAGATGGCCGGATTCGACCAGGCGTTCGACCAGGCCGGTGACGTTGCCGTTCGACACCATCATCCGCTTCGAGACGTCCGACAGCGTCATGCCGTCCGGCACCTTGTCGAGCTGCGCCATCAGGTCGAAGCGCGGCAGCGTGACGTCAAAACTTTCGCGCAGCCGGCTGCGGATCTCGCCCTCGATCAGGGTGGTGCAGGTCAGAAGCCGCAGCCATAGCCGGAATTCGTCGCCGTGATCGTCCGGGAGTTCGACCGCCTTGGTCTCGGAATCGAGGATCATGACGCAATCTTGCCTGGCTGGGCCACGCGGCGGCACGATATTCCGGTGCCGCCAACCTTGAATCGGTCGGCCTGTTGTTTCGACCTTCAAATAATTCGGCGCCGGCCGCAAGTCAAAAGGCCTATGGCCGGCGCCGTCCTATTTTCTTTAAGGTTCAAACAATTGGCGCGCGGCTTGCATGCGGGCTCGCCAACCGATCGGCATCTGGCGGCTTGCTTGCAGCGGGCGCCATCATCGGAATAAGCTTGAGCCATAAGCTCCGGAAGCGGGCCGGCGTAACCGGAGAGACCGCCATGAAGCAACTGTTAAAACTGACCGCCATGGCGGTGCTCCTGAGCGCCGCCAGCGGCCAGGCGATCGCGCAGGAAAAACTCAAGATCGGCGTGATCGTGACGCTGTCGGGACCGGCGGCGGCACTCGGGGCGCAGGTTCGCGACGGCTTTGCGCTGGCGGTCAAGGATCTCGGCGGCAAGATGGGCGGGCGCGACGTCGAAGTGGTGGTGGTCGACGACGAACTGAAGCCGGACGGCGCGGTGACAAAAGTCAAGGGCCTGCTCGAACGCGAAAAGGTCGATTTTGTCGTCGGCCCGATCTTCTCCAATATCCTGCAGGCGATCCACAAGCCGGTGACCGACACCAAAACGTTTCTGATCAGCCCGAATGCCGGGCCCTCCAGCTTTGCCGGCAAGAACTGCAGCCCGTTCTTCTACGTGACCTCCTACCAGAACGACCAGGTGTTCGAGGTGCTCGGCAAGGTCGCGCAGGACCGCGGCTACAAGCGCGTCTATGTCATGGTGCCGAATTATCAGGCCGGCAAGGATTCCGCCGCCGGCTTCAAGCTCGACTACAAGGGCGAGATCGTCGAGGAATCCTACGTGCCGCTCGGCACGCTGGATTTCCAGGTCGAGATCTCCAAGATCGCGTCACTGAAGCCCGACGCCTTGTTCACCTTCATGCCGGGCGGCATGGGCGTCACTCTGGTGAAGCAGTACCGTCAGGCCGGCCTTGCCGACAAGATTCCGGTGCTCTCCGCATTCACCGTCGACGAGTCGACGCTGCCGGCGCAGCAGGACGCCGCGGTCGGGATGTTCGGCGGCTCGAACTGGGCGCCCAATCTCGACAACGCGCCGAACAAGAAGTTCGTCGCCGCCTTCGAGGCCGCCTATAACATCGTGCCCGGCACCTATGCCTTCCAGGCCTATGATGCGGCGATGCTGATCGGCAGTGCGGTCAAGGCGGTGAAGGGCGACCTTGCCAACAAGGAAGCCGTCTCGGCGGCCCTGAAGAAGGCCGACTTCACCTCGCTGCGCGGCGGCTTCAAGTTCAACGTCAACGGCTATCCGATCCAGAACTTCTATCTCACCAAGGTGGCAAAACGGCCGGACGGAAAATTCCAGACCGAAATCGCCGAAAAGGTGTTCGAGAATTACGGCGACCGCTACGCCAAGGATTGCACGCCGGGCAACCAATAATTTTCAGGGAAGGAAACGAAAAAATGACCAGCGAGATCACCGGCATCACCCGGGCCAATGAGGGCATCCAGGGCATCTCCTGGAATATTCTGGGCCAGACCTATGTGCCGAAGAACCGCACCGAGCACTCGTTCTCGTGGCACGCCACACTGCCGCCGGGCACCTTCGTGCCGCCGCATATCCACCCCGACCAGGACGAGTATCTCTACATGCTGGAAGGCAAGCTGGATTTCATGCTGGGTGGCGCGGACGCCCAGGCCACGGCGGGCGACCTGATCCGGCTCGGCATGGGCGTGCCCCACGGCATCTTCAACAAGTCGGATCAGGTGGCAAAAGTGCTGTTCTGGGTCTCGCCGACCAAAAAACTCTACGACCTGTTCTGGGGCCTCCACAACATGAAGGAGCAGAAGCCGGAGGACGTGGTGGCGATGGCCGCCGAGTTCAACATCCACTTCCTGCCCCCGCCGCCGGGGGCGTGAGGGAACGTCACGGTGCGAGCCTCTTCGGCGAGCCTCGAAGGATGACATGACGGTGCTTGCTGTCCATCCTTCGAGGCGCGCAAGAGCGCGCACCTCGGGATGACGTGGAGTTGCTGAGAGCTACGCCCTCACCGCCGCCAGGCCCACCGCGGCAAAGCCGGCCTTGTTCGCATAACCGCGCACGATCGCTTCGCGCTGGGCATAGCTCAGCACCTTCTCGACATCGTCAAAGCCGTCGGGCGCCAGTTGCTCGACCGCGTCGATGACGCCTTCGGGGCCGCCGCGGCGGTTGGAGCGGACGATTTCGGCCGTCATCGGCAGTCGCTTCTGCTCATAGGCCATCAGCGCCTGGCGCGGATGTTCGGAGCGCGCCAGCGCATCGGCGAGGCAGCGCGCGTCGAGAATGGCCTGCGAGGCGCCGTTGGAGCCGACCGGGTACATCGGGTGGGCGGCGTCGCCGAGCAGCGTCACGCGCCCGCTCGACCACCAGGGCAAGGGATCGCGGTCGCAGGTCGGATATTCATAAAAATCGGGCGTTGCCGAAATCAGGCTGCGGACATCGACATGGGGCACCGTGAACCGCGCCACATGCGGCATCAATTCCTCGCGCTTGCCGGGCCGCGACCAGTCCTCGCGGCGCGGCGGCGGCGCATTGCCCTCGCCGACCTTCACCAGCACCGCCCAGTTGGTCAGGCGGCTGGCCGGGCTCGATCCTTCCGCGATCGGATAGACCACGACCTTGGCATTGAGGCCGCCGGCGACGATCATCGAGCGGCCGCCCAAGAAACACCGGCCAGTCGCGCGCGCCGCGCCACAGCATCAGCCCGTTCCAGCACGGCGGCCCTTCGGCCGGAAACAGCGTTTCGCGCACCCGCGAATGGATGCCGTCGGCGCC
The DNA here is from genome assembly GCA_963706975.1 of uncultured Alphaproteobacteria bacterium. Lineage (GTDB taxonomy): Bacteria > Pseudomonadota > Alphaproteobacteria > Rhizobiales > Xanthobacteraceae > Bradyrhizobium. The sequence goes on along the minus strand of CAVPOL010000038.1, from coordinate 108,626 downwards.
GACCAGGATATCGCCGCGCGCGGTTTTGGTGTGCGCGCCGGTGCGATCGAAGAAATACGCCGTGACGCCGCCCTCGTCCTGGCTGAAGGCGCCGAGCCGGCAGCCGGTATGGATCGCATCAGGGCCGAGCCGTTCCTCGACGGCGCGATGGATCACGCTTTGCAGCCGGCCGCGATGGATCGAGAATTGCGGAACGTCATGGCCGGCATCGATGCCGCGGACCTCGCGCCAGACTTCCTGGCCGTGACGGTTGAGATAATAAAGCTCGTGGGTGCGGATCGCGACGTCGTCGAGCTGCTTGCATCAGGCCGAGGCCGGCGAGTTCGCGCATCGCATGCGGCAGCGTGTTGATGCCGACGCCGAGCTCGCGGATCGCATCGGATTGCTCGAACAGTTCGCAGCCGATGCCGCGGGCCCGCAGCATCAGCGCGGTGGTCAGGCCGCCAATACCGCCGCCGACGATAATCGCCTTCATCGCCCTACTCCACTGCTACAAAAAGGCTTGCGAAGGCCCCAAACCTCGCATGGGCGGTCACTCCGCCGCAAGCGGCTTTGTCGCCTCCGCCTTCAGCTCGGCCCGGGTCTTCGGCTTAGCCTTAATTTTGAGGTCGTCGAAATCCTGCCGGTCGCGCACGCTGTTGCGGAAGATCTGCTCCTTGCCGGGCAGGTATTGCGGCGGGCAGGAGATATCGGCGCCGTACCAGGCCGCCGCCCGCAGCGTGAAGGTCGGATCGATCAGATGCGGCCGCCCCAGCGCCACCAGATCGGCGCGGCCGGCGGCGAGGATCGTATTGACCTGGTCCGGCGTCGTGATGTTGCCGACGCACATGGTGGCGACGCGGGCCTCGTTGCGGACCTGTTCGGAAAACGGGCGTCTGGAACATGCGGCCATAGACCGGCTGGGCATCGCGCACGGTCTGCCCGGTCGAGACATCGATCAGGTCGACGCCGGCCTCGGCAAAGGCGCGCGCGATCGCCACCGCGTCGTCGCCGGTGATGCCGCCGTCGGCCCAGTCGGTGGCGGAGATGCGCACCGACATCGGTTTTTGCGAGGGCCACACCGCCCGCAGCGCCTCGAACACTTCCAAGGGAAAGCGCAGGCGATTTTTCAGCGAGCCGCCATACTCGTCGGCGCGCTGATTGGTCAGCGGCGAAATAAAACTGGCCAGCAGATAGCCATGGGCAGCGTGCAGCTCCAGCATGTCGAAACCGCAGGCTTCGCCGCGCTCGGCGGCCTGGACGAAATCTGCTTTCACCCGGTCCATCGCGGCGCGATCCAGTTCGCGCGGCACCTGGCTGTCCGGGAAATAGGGAATGCGGCGAGGCCGATACGACATCCCAACCGCCCTCGGCCAAGGGGCGGTCCATGCCGTCCCACATCAGCCTGGTGGCGCCCTTGCGGCCGGCATGGCCGAGCTGCAGCGCGATTTTCGCGGCCGAATTGGCATGGACGAAATCGACGATGCGCCGCCACGCCGCCTCCTGCTCGTCGGTCCACAGCCCCGCGCAGCCGGGCGTGATGCGGGCGTCGCGCGACACGCAGGTCATTTCCGTAAAGATCAGCCCGGCGCCGCCGATCGCGCGCGAGCCGTAATGCACGAGATGAAAATCGCCGGGCACGCCCTCCTTGGCCGAATACATGCACATCGGCGAGACGACAGCGCGATTTGTCGAGCGCCATCTCGCGCAGCCGCAACGGCTGGAACATCGGCGACATCAGGGTCTTCGACATCGACATCGAATCCGCTGGCGCGAACCTGTTTTGCAAAGGCCTTGTCGACCTCCCTGACAAAATCGGGCGCACGCAGCGTGAGGTTATCGTAGGTGATCGCCTTGGCGCGGGTCATGACCCCGAAGGCGAATTGCACGGGATCGAAGTCCCAGAAGCGGTCGACATGCTCGAACCACACCAGCGACACGTCGGCGGCATGCTGGGTCTTTTCGACTTCCTCGCGACGGCCGTGTTCGTACTGCTGCAGGGCGGCCTCGACGGTCGGCGCGCGCTGCATGGCGTCGGCCAGCGCAATCGCGTCTTCCATCGCGAGCTTGGTGCCGGAGCCGATCGAGAAATGCGCGGTCGCCTTGGCGTCGCCCAAGAGCACCATGTTGTCCTTGACCCAGCGCTTGCTGCGGATCATCGGGAAATTGCGCCACATCGAGCGGTTGATCAGCAGCGGATGCCCTTCGAGGAACCAGCCGAAGATCTCTGCCATCCGGTCGGCGGATTGCTGTTCGCTCAGGCCCTCAAGCCCGGCCTTTGCAAAGGTCTCGGGATCGGTCTCGAAGATCCAGGTCGAGCGGCCCGCCTCGTATTGATAGGCGTGGGCGATGAACGGGCCCCACTCGGTCTCCTGAAAGATGAAGGTGAAGGCATCGAGCGGGCGGGTCGAGCCCATCCAGGCGAACTTGTTGGAGCGAAGATCCACCTCGGGCTGGAAATGCTCGATGTATTTGTCGCGAAAACGGCTGTTGATGCCGTCGGCCAGCACCACCAGATCGGCATCGGCGAAGCGGGCCTCGTCCTCGATGTCGGCTTCGAATTTCAGGATGACGCCGAGTTCGCGCGCCCGTTCCTGCAGGATCAAGAGCAGCGTGCGGCGCGAGCAGCCGCAGAATCCGTTGCCGCCGACCCGGTGCACGGTGCCGCGAAAATGCACGGCGATATCGTCCCAATAGGCGAATTTTTCGGTGATGCGGCGATAGCTCGGCGGATCGTATTTTTCGAAATTGTCGAGGGTGGCGTCCGAAAACACCACGCCGAACCCGAAGGTGTCGTCGGCGCGGTTGCGCTCATGGACCGTGATCTCGGCCTGCGGCCGCTGCTTCTTGAGCAGGATCGCGGCATAGAGGCCGGCCGGTCCGCCACCGATGATCGCGATCTTCATCAAAGCCTCCGGCATAGCGGGACTGTTGGATTATTTTAAACCTAAAGCATTTCCGGGCAAGGCCTTTCAGCTTGCTCCGCCCTCATCCTGAGGAGCGGCCCCTTGGCCGCGTCTCGAAGGATGGCCGCACCCATCTCATGGTTCGAGACGCGCGCCAAGGGGCGCGCTCCTCACCATGAGCGACCACCGTATCTCAATTCCCCCGGAACACCGGCCTTGCCTTGTTCGCGAACGCCTCGAACGCCCTGGCGAAATCCTCCGTGGTCATGCACAGCGCCTGCGCCACTGCCTCGGCCTCGATCGCCTCTTCCACCGACATCGCCCACTCCATCGCCAGCATGCGTTTTGTCATGGTGTTGGCGAAGGTCGGGCCCTCCGTGATCTGTTTTGCCAGCAATTGCGCCTGCGGCAGCACCTCCTTCGGGGACACGATCCGGCTGAAAAAACCCCAGCGCTCGCCCTCCTCCGCGGTCATGAAGCGGCCGGTATAGAGCAGTTCGGAAGCCCGCGACTGGCCGATGATGCGCGGCAGGATGGCGCACGCGCCCATGTCGCAGCCGGCCAGGCCCACCTTGTTGAACAGGAACGCGACCCTGGCGCCAGCAGCCGCCAACCGCAGGTCCGACGCCATCGCGACGATGGCGCCGGCCCCGGCGCAGATGCCCTCGACCGCCGAAATCACCGGCTGCGGGCAGGCCCGCATCGCCTTGACCAGATCGCCGGTCATGCGGGTGAAGGCGGTCAGCCCCTTGGTGTCCATCTTGACCAATGGGCCGATGATCTCGAACACGTCGCCGCCGGACGAAAAATTGCCGCCGGCGCCGGTGACGACGATGGTTTTCACATCCTCGTCCATCGCGCAGGCGCGGAAGAAATCCGTCAGTTCGCGGTAGCTCTCGAAGGTCAGCGGATTTTTGCGCTCGGGACGGTTCAGGGTCACGGTGGCGACGCCGTCGACCACGCCCAGCAGGAAATGTTTTGGCGAATAATCGGACAGCGGTAGCGTGACTGGATTGGCGGGACGGTTCATGGGATTTCCCTTGTTTGTTCTCTCATGGCTCGTTGCCGTCATTGCGAGGAGCGAAGCGACGAAGCAATCCAGCTTTCTGCTTGCCGAAGAAGGAAGCTGGATTGCTTCGCTTCGCTCGCAATGACGATAGTCAAGATTCTCACCACCGGCTACCGCGATCGCCTGCCCGGTAATCGCGCTTGCCCCGTCGCCGCACAGCCATAACACGGTATCGGCTACTTCTTGCGGCGTCACAAGGCGTCCTTGCGGATTGTGTTTTGACAAGTTCGGCGATGGCCTGCTCGCGGCTGCGGCCGGTCTTTTTCATGATGTTGTCGATGCTGCCGGCCACGAGGTCGGTATCGGTAAAACCCGGACACACGGCATTGACGGTCACGCCGGTGCTGGCCAGTTCCAGCGCCAGCGAGCGCACCAGGCCGACCACCGCGTGCTTTGCTGCGCATAGGCGCTGACATAGGCATAGCCCTTGAGACCGGCGGTCGAGGCGACCGCGACAATGCGGCCGTGGGGACGGCCCTTCATCGACGGCAGCGCGGCCTGGATGGTGTGCACCACGCCCATGAAATTGACGTCCATCATGCGCCGGAACAGCGCCGCATCGGATTTGCCGAACGGCGCGGATTCCGCGCTGCCGGCGTTGGCAACCAGAATATCGATCGGCTGGCGGCTGGCGGCTTCCGCGATCGCGGCGCCGATAGCGGCCTGATCCGCGACGTCGGCCACGCCCGCAAAATGCGCGGCGCCGGCGGACACGGCCTCATCCAGCGTTGCACGGTTGCGACCGAGCACGGTTACCGTTGCCCCCGCTTGCGCCAGCGTGGCTGCGATGGCGCGGCCGATGCCGCGTCCGCCGCCGGTGACCAGCGCATGCGGGGAATGCGAAAACCTTGACATCAGCGGCCTCCCGAATGCGCTTTCGACGTGGTCACCGCGTATATTTTAAACTTCAAGCTTTTGCAAGAAATCCGCCGGTTCGCCCACCCGCGCTTGACAGATGCCGCCTCGCAGGTAGCGTCGTCCGACCCGGACGGAGGATGAGAGATCATGGCGGCGCTTGAAAAGGGCATCACGCGGAACGGCACGGGGTATTCCGGCAAGACCTGGAATATCCTGGGGCAAGTCTACTTCCCCAAGGCGGTGACGGATTCCACCTTTGCGTTCGAGACCAACAGCGATCCCGGCCAGTTCGTGCCGGTTCACATTCACCCCACCCAGGACGAATTCATCCTGGTGCAGGACGGCATGCTGGACCTGAAGCTCGACGGCGTCTGGGTGCAGGCCAAGGCCGGCGATCTGGTCCGGCTGCCCCGCGGCATTCCGCACGGCTATTTCAACAAGTCGGACAAGCCGGCGCGGGCGCTGTTCTGGGTTTCGCCGACGCAAAAGCTCGAAGCGCTGTTCAACCAGTTGCACAATCTGACCGACGTCGCGGAAATCGTCCGCATCTCCGGCGAGCACGAAGTCAACTTCCTGCCGCCCGAGGCCAATGACTGATCGAACCGCGGGTTTCCGAAAATTGCTTTAAATGTAAAATTTATTGCTGTTCAACCACCGGAGCCCTGCTAGCATGCATGGGCCTGGCTTGTCAGGAGATCCGGCGTGCCCGCTGCTGCGCCCATGACGACGAAAGATGGCCGTTTCGGCTACGAGGCCGCGGGCGATCCTGCGCGCACGCCGCTGGTGTTTCTGCACGGCATCGGCGGCGCGGCGCGGGCCTGGCGCGGCCAGCTCGAACATTTTGGCGACCGTTTTCGCGCGATCGCCTGGGATATGCCGGGCTACAATGGTTCGGCACTATTGCCTTCCGTGAGCATCGCCTCGCTGGCCGAGGCGCTACGCGATTTCCTGCAGCAGCTTGGCGCCGCAAAACCTGTTCTGGTCGGGCATTCGATCGGCGGCATGATCGTGCAGCAATTGCTGGCGACAAGGCCCGAGATCGCAGGCGCCGTGGTGCTGGCGCAGACCAGCCCGGCATTCGGAAAGCCCGACGGCGACTGGCAGAAATCGTTCCTCGATGCCCGGCTCGGCCCGCTCGATCGCGGCGAAACCATGGCTTCGCTGGCGCCGAATTTGGTGAAGGAACTGGTCGGCGACAATCCCGATGCCAGCGGCATGAAGCTCGCTCGCGACTGCATGGCCGCCGTTCCCGAGGCCACCTATCGCGCCACCATGCTGGCGCTGATGGGGTTCGACCAGCGCGGCAGCGCTGAAGCACATCGCGGTGCCGACGCTGGTGCTGTCGGGCTCGAAGGACAACAATGCGCCGGCGCCGATGATGGCGAAAATGGCGAGCTATATTCCCTCGGCAGAATATGTCGAGCTCGAAGGCGCCGGACACCTCGTCAATCTCGAACGACCCGTGGCCTTCAACGCTGCGCTGGATCAATTCCTGAAGGCCGGTGTGGCCGCAACAGAAGTGACGGCATGATGACGGTACAGGCTGGCAAGAGTGCGAAGGCGATCGACGGGATCGTGCTGGATGCGCCGATCTTCGATCCCCAGCGCGTTCCGCCTCAACGACGAGCAGGCCGGAATCATCGCGCGGGCGCGCCAGCTCGGCCAGGCGGTGTTCGCCGGCCGCGCCGCGGCCTATGACCGCGAGGCGAAATTCCCGACCGAGAATTACCGCGATCTGCACCATGCCGGCCTGCTCGGCATCGCCATCCCCAAAAAGCACGGCGGGCTCGGCGCCGGCTACCAGACCTATGCGCTGGCCGCCGCCGAAATCGGCCGCTATTGCGGCGCCACCGCGCTGACCTGGAACATGCATGTCTGCTCGACGCTGTGGTCCGGCCCGCTGGCCGACGATCTCGACATGGACGCCGCCACCCGCGACGAGCACGAGCAGCGCCGCGCCGTGCATTACAAGCGCATCGTCGACGACGGCGCGGTTTATTCGCAACCGTTCTCGGAAGGCGGCGCGGCGGCAGCCGGCGGCGTCGCGTTCGGCACCGAGGCAAAGCCGGTCAAGGGCGGCTGGATCGTCAACGGCAAGAAGATTTTTGCCTCGCTGGCCGGCCATGCCGATTATTACGGCGTGCTGTGCACCGAGATCGCCGAGGGCGAAAAGGCCTCGCGCCGCAACACGCTCTACCTCGCATTGCCTGCGAAGGCCGACGGCATCTCCGTGGTCGGCGACTGGGATCCGCTGGGCATGCGCGGCACGGTATCGCGCACGCTGCTGTTCAAGGATGTGTTCGTCACCGAGGATGCCGCGCTGATGCCGCGCGGCGTCTACTTTCAGGCCGCGATGCGCTGGCCCCACATGTTTTTGACGCTGTCGCCGACCTATATGGGACTGGCGCAAGCCGCCTATGATTTCACCGTGCGCTATCTGCGCGGCGAGATGCCGGGCACCCCGCCGGTGAAGCGGCAGAATGTATCCGACCAAGCAGATCGCGGTCGCCCAGATGCAGATCAAGCTCGAGCAGATCAAGGCGATCTGGTTTCAGGCGGTCACCGAGGCCCGCGCCAATCCGACCAAGGAGCAGACGCTGCGCGCCTACGCCGCGCAATATTCCGTCATGGAAGGCGCCAACGAGATCGCCACATTGGCGATCCGCACCTGCGGCGGCCAGGCGATGCTGAAATCGTTGGCCCTGGAGCGGATCTATCGCGACAGCCGCTGCGGCTCGCTGATGCTGCCATGGACCGCCGAACTCTGTCTCGACCGCATCGGCCGCGAGGCGCTGTACGAGACCGGCGAGACGGACGATTAGCTCGCCATGGACCTTTCCGATCTCATCGAACGGAACGCGGCGTTCACGCCGGACAAGCCCGCGACGGTTTTCGAGGGCGAGGTCCTGAGCTATGCGGCGTTCAGCGCCCGCATCGAACAGACCGCGCGGGCGCTGAAGGCCGAATATGGCGTCAGCCGGGGCGACCGCGTCGCTATCCTCAGCCAGAACCGCCCGGACTATCTGGTGCTGCTCTATGCCTGCGCGCGGCTCGGCGCCATGCTGGTGCCGCTGAACTGGCGGCTGGCGGTGGCCGAGCAATTGTTCATCCTGTCGGATGCTTCCATAAAAGTGCTGGTGCTGGAGCAGGCGTTTGCGGATGTTCTTCCCGCGATGGAAGAACAGCCTGCCCGCAGCGAGCATTGTCGGGCTGGATTTTTCGCCTCCGCGGGGCCTCGCTTTCGGCGATCTGCTGACGCAGCGCGCGGGGCGACGGCCGCAATCCGCACACCGACCTCTCCTGCCCGCTGCTGATCGTCTACACCTCGGGCACCACCGGAAGGCCCAAGGGCGCGGTGCTGCGGCAGGAGGCGCTGCTGTGGAACGGGGTGATGAGCCAGCACATCCACGGCCTCACCTCCGACGATCATGTGCTCAACGTGCTGCCGTTCTTCCATGTCGGCGGCCTCAACATCCAGACCACGCCGGCGCTGCACCTTGGCGCCACCGTCACCATCCATCCGCGCTTCACGCCGGATGCGACCCTCGCCGCCTTCGCGCGCGACCGCCCGACCCTGACGGTGCTGGTGCCGGCAATCATCCAGGCGGTGACCGAGCACCCCGGCTGGGCCACCACCGACCTGTCCTCGCTGAAGGCGGTCTCGACCGGATCGACCATCGTGCCGCCGCATCTGATCGAGCGTCTTGTCGGGCGCGGGGTGCCGGTGCTGCAGGTCTATGGCTCGACCGAAACCTGCCCGATCGCGGTCTATACCCGGCTCGGCGGCGACCTCTCGCGCACCGGTTCGACCGGCCTGCCCGGGCTGGCTTGCGAGGCCGTCATCATCGACGACGACGGCGCCGAGCTGCCGCCGGACACGCCGGGCGAAATCGCGGTGCGCGGCCCCAACGTGTTCTGCGAATACTGGGGCAACGAGCAAGCCACGCGCGAGGCGCTGCAGCGACGGCTGGTATCGCACCGGCGATATCGGCCTGCGCGACGCCGACGGCTATTTTTACGTGCATGACCGCAAGAAGAATCTGATCATTTCCGGCGGCGAGAACATCTATCCGGCGGAAGTCGAGCGCGTGCTGCTGGAACATCCCGATATCGTCGAATGCGGCGTGATCGGCCGGCCCGACGCCAGATGGGACGAGGTGCCGGTGGCCTATGTGATCCGGCGCGCCGGCGCTTTCGGTCGAGGCGGAAGCGTTGAAGGCCCATGTGCTGACACAACTCGCCCGCTTCAAGGTACCGCGCGATATCGTGTTCGTCGACGATCTGCCGCGCACGGCGCTCGGCAAGGTGCAGCATTTCATGCTGCGGCGACTTGCGGAGAGAGCAGGATCGTGACCCGTTCAATGAAACTCGTCATGGCCGGGCTTGTCCCGGCCATCCACGTCTTCTCTTGTGCCATAAGCGGGACGTGGATGCCCGGGACAAGCCCGGGCATGACGGCAGAGTGGGAGTAGACCATGCGTATCGCAGTACTCGGCGGCGGCAACGGCTCGTTCGCGGCCGCGGGCGATTTTGCCTTGCAGGGCCATGACGTCAGGCTGTGGCGGCGCGACGCGACGCAGGTGGCGCAACATCGCGCGGCGGGCTCGCGCATTCTCGTCAAGGACATCAACGGCCGGCACGACGTGCAGCTGGCGCTGGTGACGACGGACATCGCCGAAGCCATCCGCGATGCCGAACTGATCCTGTGCCCCGCCCCGGCCTTCGCGCAGCCCGATATCGCCCGGCTGATCGCGCCGCAACTCGCCGACGGCCAGGTCGTGTTCCTGCCGCCGGCGACTTTCGGCTCGATGATCTTCGCCAGGGCGGCGCACGAGGCAGGCAATGACGCGCGCGTCAGCTTTGCCGAGACCGGCACGCTGCCATGGCTGACGCGAAAGCACGGGCCGTTCGAGGTCGCCATCACCATTCGCGCCAAGCGGCTGCCGGTCGGCGTGTTTCCGCTCGCTACCGCCGCTCATGCGCTCGACGTGATCGGCCGCGCCTTTCCAGGCGTGATCGAGCCCTGCGGCGACGCGCTGTCGGGCGCGCTGATGAATGCCGGGCCGATCATCCATCCGCCGCTGATCGTGATGAATGCCGGCCCGATCGAGCATTTCGAGAGCTGGGACATCCACAAGGAAGGCACGCAAGCCCGCGATCCGCCGCGTCACCGACGCGCTCGATGCCGAACGCATCGCGGTGCGCGAAGCCCTCGGTTATGGCGGGCCGCATTTTCCGCTGGCGCATCATTATGCCAGCGAAGGCGAGCAATGGATGTATGGCCGCGGCTCGCACGACCGCCTGACCGATAGCGGCGACTGGCGCGAGCGGATCGTGCTGCGGGAGCACCGCTACATGCGCGAGGATCTGCGGCTCGGCCTGTCGCTGCTGGTGTCGGTTGCGGAACTGGCCGGCGTGGCGACGCCGCTGGCGAACTGCTTTTCTCGCCATCGGCGGTGCCATCTGCGGCGAGAATTTTCTGGAGGGCGGGCGCACGCTCGCGTGCCTCGGTCTCGGCCACCTCGACCGCGACGGGTTGCAGACCTTGCTGCGCGAGGGATTTGAGCGATGAGCGCTGCCCGCCCAACAATCGCCTGTCTCGGCGCCGGCCGCATGGGCCGCGGCATCGCGGTGGCGTTTGCCTATGCCGGCCATGCCGTCGTCATGATCGACGTCAAGGCGCGTTCGGCGGAGCAATTTTCAACCCTCGAAGCCGAGGCGCTCGGCGAAGTCGGAAAAACGCTGGCGAGTCTCGCGCGGTTCGGATTGCTGGCGGAGGCCGACGCCGCCGCAATCATTGCCCGCGTCTCCGTCGTCCCTGCGCAGGATATGGCCGCCGCGCTGCGCGGCGCAGGCCTGGTGTTCGAAGGCGTACCCGAGATGGTCGAGCTCAAGCGCGAGGTGCTGGCGGCGGCGGCCAAATGCGTCGGGCCCGACATCGTCATTGCCTCGACCACTTCGACCATCCTGGTCGACGATCTCTCCGGCGCCGTGGAAAACCCAAAGCGCTTTCTCAATGTGCACTGGCTCAATCCGGCCTATCTGATTCCGCTGGTCGAGATCTCGCCGGGGGCCGCGACCGATCCCGATGTCATTGCGCGGGTGAAGGCGCTGCTCGAGGGTATCGGCAAGAAGCCGGTGGTGTGCGCCGCCACGCCGGGCTTCATCGTGCCGCGGATCCAGGCGCTGGCCATGAACGAGGCGGCGCGGATGGTGGAGGAAGGCGTCGCCAGCGCCGAGGATATCGACAAGGCGATCCGCTACGGTTTTGGCTTCCGCTACGCCGTGCTGGGCCTGCTGGAATTCATCGACTGGGGCGGCGGCGACATTCTGTATTATGCCAGCCGCTATCTCGAAGGCGCGCTCGGCAGCGACCGCTACCGCGCGCCCGAGGTGATCTCCAGCAACATGCATGAGGGCCGCATCGGCATGCGCACCGGCGCCGGCTTTCTCGATTACTCAGGCCTCGATATCGACGCCTACCGCGAGCAGCGGCTGGCCGAGATGGTCGAGTTGCTCCGGCATTTTGGCCTGGCGCGGCCGCCGGTGCTGTGACACTCGCGAGGAGGAAGTCGTCGTAGCGATCGGGGCGAGGTAAGCCATCTCGTTTCACGGCGCTGGGTGAAGGATCTCCACCCCACTCCGTCTCGCATCTGGCGATGCGAGCCGACCATCCCCCTCCGGGGAGGGTCAGAGCGGAGCCCCTACCCGAACACGTCCTGCAGCACGCCTTCTTTCACCACCGCGACGCCGTCGAGTTCGATCGTGGTCCCCATCATCGGCAGATCAAAATGCCCTGACGTGTAGCGGCCGGCGAATTCGTTGGCGCCGGTGGAGAACAGGAAGTTGCCGGAAACGGCGCGCAGTTCGGTGCCGTTGGTGTCGTTCTTGTCGTACATGGTCAGCGCCTCGTAGCGCGCGCCGGGATTCATGCCCCAGCCGACATGCGACACCGCATAGGCCTCGCGGTCGCCCCAGGCCGCGAGATAGGAGCGCATCATCGCGGCATCCGCGCCCTCGCCTTCGAGGTCGGTGACGTAATCGTCCTTCAGCGTCATCCTGATCGGCGTCGCCAGATAGCGCTTGAAGGTGAGGTTGATGTCGCCGGGCGCCATCACCAGCGTGCCGTTGACGCTCTTGCTCTTGGGAAAACTGACGACGATGCCGCCGGGCCAATGCGCCAGCGTGCCCGGCCGGTCGGTCCAGCCCCAGACGCCGGCGGTGGAGGCGCCTTCCATGGCGACGTCGAGGTCGGTGCCGGCCTTCGAGGTCACGCGCATCCGCTTTGCCCCGCGCAACATTTTTACCGCCGCGCGGACGCGCTTTTCCAGTGCGGTGTCCGGCACCATGCGTTCCAGCGCTTCCGGATGCTCGTTGGAGATATTGAGAATGCGCGCGCCGGCTTTCAGGATGTCCGGCGTTTCCGGCGCGTGCATCAGGCCTTCGATGGTGCAGTCGACGACAAAACCGGCCTGCTGCAGCGCTGCGACCACCGGCCCGAGCTTCTGGATCGCGATGCTGGCGCCGGTGGAGCGGATCGGAACCACCTCGCGGTTGCGCGGCGTCGGCACCACGATGTGAAAGGGTTTTGCGCCCATCCGCAGCAGCGCGAGTTCGGCCAGATGCACGTTGAGCGCCCGCGACTGGGTCTCGGACAGAATCGCCGCGGTGTCGCCCGGCTTGACCGCGCAACGCTCGAAAATCTCAGAGAAAGCGTCGATCCATTTTGCCTCTATGCGATCCGAAAGCATGGTCTGTCTCCACTTATTCATCTCGTCATGCCCGGGCTTGTCCCGGGCATCCACGTCTTTACTGCATGACCAGCAAGCAAGACGTGGATGGCCGGGTCAAGCCCGGCCATGACGGAAGGTTTGCGCTTCGAACATTGACATCACACTTCCGGAAAGCCGCGCAACAAGCCACGACCGCAGGCCCTGCAGCAGGCCGTTGAGGATCAGCCCCAGCAGCGAGATCGTGATCAGGGGCACGAACATGTCGACCGCCTGAAAGGTCCGCGCTGCCGTCACCAGCATGATGGCCGAGACCGTCTGTGGACGTGATCATCTCGGCGAGAAACACCACAATGCAGGAAATCACAAGCCCGATGCGGCAGCCGGTCAGGATCGACGGCACCGCCGCCGGCAACACCACCTTGAACAGGATCTGGCTGCGCGGCGTGCCGGCGGCCATCGCCGACCAGATCAGCTTCTGCTCCACCATCGAGGCGCCGTAATAGGTCGAGAGCAGGATCGGAAACAGCGCGTCGGCGGCGACCAGCGTGATCTTGGATCCGTGGCCGAAACCGAGCAGCAGCAGCAGCGCCGGATAGAGCGCTACCTTGGGCAGCGGCGCCAGCACCCGCACGACCGGGCGCACCACGGCGTTGATGGCGGGGCTTGCCGACGCCGCGAGCCCGATGCCGACGCCCAAAATCACCGCGATCGAAAATCCCGCGAACAGGCGGAACAGCGTGGCGGCGATCTCCCGCTGGAACGTGCCGGTGACCAGTTGCTGCGCCAGGCGGGTGAACACCAGACCGGGCGGCGGCAGCAGCGTCACCGGCGCATAGCCGAACGACGAGATCGCCTGCCACACCGCGACCGCGAGCGCGATCGGCACGATCCCGAGCAGCACGTCCGTGGTGAGCGCGCGCGCGTTCATGCGAAAGCTCAGGGGGATGTCGAAGCCGGGCTCCGACCACCGCACCAGCCGGCTGCGCAGTTTTTCGAACGCGGCGTCCAGACCAATGCCCATCGCGCCGATGATGATGATCATGGCGTAGACGGTGTCGTACTGCCCCATGTCGAGCGCGTTGAACAGGATGTTGCCGGCGCCCGACTGCCGCGCGATCATCTCCGAGGTCACCATGGTGATCAGCGCCAGCACGAGGCCGGTGCGGCAGCCCGTGAGAATTTCCGGCAATGCCGCCGGCAGCACGATCCGGATCATGCGCTGTGCGGCCGACAGGCCCATCGCGGCGCCCGACCACAGCATCTTTTCCTCGACCGCCTTGGCGCCCTGAAAGCTGTGATAGATCACGGGCAGGCTGACGCCGAGAAAGATCACCAGCATCTTGGCGATATCGCCGACGCCGAGCCACAGCATGATGATCGGCATCAGCGCCGCCTTCGGCACCGGATAGGTGATCATCAGCAGCGGATTGAAGAACGCCGCCACGTAGCGCGAGCGGCCCATCATCAAGCCCAGCGGAATGGCCACCACCAGCGCGACGCTGAAGGCGATCGCCATGCGGCGCAGCGAGGCGCCGATATTGATCAGGGATTCCGTGTCGCCGAGGATCGAGGGGACGGCGCGCAGCGCCTCCAGCGCGGGCGGAAAGCTGTCGTTGTTGAGGATCAGGGCGGCGACCTGCCAGATCGCGAGCAGGCCGAGACAGGCGAGCAGCGGCGCCAGACGCGAGACGATATTGCGCGCCGCGATCATGGATGCATCCCGTCCGCGCCGGTGTCGTCGATCATGCGCTCGATCTCGACCACGTATTTCTGGTAGCGCGGATCGAGCAGCAGTTCCGCGCGCCGGCGCGGGCGCGGCAGCTCGATGTCGACGATCTGCTTGATGCGGCCGGGCGCGCGCGTCATCACCACGACCTTGTCGGACAGGAACACCGCTTCGTCGACCGAATGGGTGACGAACAGCACCGTCTTGCGGTCGCGTTCCCAGATGTTGAGCAGATCGTTCTGCAGCCTGGTGCGGGTATGCGCATCCAGCGCGCCGAACGGCTCGTCCATCAACAGCACCGCGGGGTGATAGGCCAGCGTGCGCGCCAGCGCGACCCGCTGCTTCATGCCGCCGGACAGTTCCTTCGGGTAAAAATTCTCAAAGCCCTTGAGGCCGACCATCTCGATCAAGCCGGCGGCTCTGCGCCTCGGCTTCATCAGGCTTTTACGCCCTGCTGGCGCGGGCCGTACATGACGTTGCCGATCACGGTCTTCCAGGGAAACAGCGCGAACTCCTGAAACACCGGCCCGCGATCGGGACCGGGCCCGGTGATCGCCTTGCCCTTCACCCTCGCCTCGCCCGAGGTCGGATTGACAAATCCGCCGACGATGTAGAGCAGCGTGGATTTGCCGCAGCCGGAGGGACCGAGAATCGAGACGAAGGCGCCATCCTCGATTGTCAGCGAAATATCCGACAACGCCAGATGGTCCTGACGGCCGGAGGTGCGGAACAGCTGCGAGACATGGTCGATCTCGATCATGGCCGGCGCCGCCCCGCGCAGCGGTGCTGGATCAGTCCGAACTTCCGGCCGCGATGGCACTACCTTCATTCCCGCTCAGCTTCCGGGTTTCATTGCAAAAGCAACCGGCCCGACCATAGCGGAAACCGGCGGGGCTTGGCGATGCTGTTTTAGGATGGAGCGGGCCTGGCGCACGCGGCTAACCCACGAAATCGCAGGGCCCGGCAAGCGAACGCCGGACCCCGCGAGAGCGCGATAGTTCGTCCTACTTCCTGTAGGCGGCGATCACGGCTTCACCATCGGCGCCGGCCTTTTTCGACCAATCGGCCGTCAACTGCTCGCCGATTTTCTCGAGGCCGGCCTTCAACGCAGCCGGCGGCGGCAGCACCTGCATCTTGTTGGCCTTGAGCTGTTCGAGATACCACTTCGCCTTTTCTTCCGCGAGTTTCCAGCCGCGCTCCTCGGCGACAACAGCCGCCTTGAGGATCGCCTCCTGGGTCGGCTTGTCGAGCGCGTCGAAGGCCGCCTTGTTCACGAAGGTGACGTTCTTCGGAATCCAGGCCTGCGTATCGTAGAAGTGCGTCATGGTTTCCCAGGCCTTGCTGTCGTAGCCGGTCGAGCCCGAGGTCATGAACGCGTTCACCACGCCGGTCGCCAGCGCCTGCGGCAATTCCGCCGCCTGGATGGTGACGGGCTGCGCGCCGATGAGTTCGGCGATGCGCGAGGTGCCGACATTGTAGGCGCGCCACTTCAGGCCTTTCATGTCCTCCAGGGTGTTGAGGTCCTTCTTGGCGTAAATGCCCTGAGGTCCCCATGGCACCGCGAACAGAAGCATCAGCCCCTGCGATGCCAGCTTCTTTTCGACGGCGGGTTTCGATGCCATCCAGAGCTTCTTCGCTGCCGGATAGCTCGTCGCCAGGAACGGGACGACGTCGATGCCGAACAGCGGATCCTCGTTCTCATGCAGCGAGATCAGAACCTCACCCGCCTGCGCCTGCCCGGTTGCGACCGCGCGCTTGATTTCCGGCGCCTTGAACAGCGACGCCGCGGCATGCACGGTGATCTGCAGCTTGCCGCCGGTGGCGTCGCCAACGTCCTTGGCAAACGCCGTCAAATTCACCGAATGCGGATTGTCCGCCGGATAGGCCGCCGGCAGGTTCCATTTGGTCTGCGCCATTGCGGGAACGGCAAACGCCGCGACGCAGGCAGCCATTGCGCACGTTTTAACAAGCCTCAACATGACAACACCTCTTTTTAGCCAGGGAACGCAATCCGCGGCAGAACCATCACAATATCAGGAAAGACGCTGATAATGGCAACCGCCAGAACGAGCAGGAAGAAGAACGGCAGGGCCGCCTTGGCGACCGTGTTGGAATCCTTGCCGCTCATGGTCTGCAGCACGAACAGATTGAAGCCGACCGGCGGAGAGACCTCCGCCATTTCCACCACCAGCACCAGGAAAATGCCGAACCAGATCAGATCGAAGCCGGCCTGCTTCACCATCGGAATGACGATGGCGGTGGTCAGCACGATCATGGAAATGCCGTCGAGCGCCGTGCCGAGCACGATGTACATGACGGTGAGCGCGGCGATCAGCGCATAGGGACTGAGCTGCAGGCCGTTGACCCAGTTCGCCAGCGCCAGCGGGATGCCGGTATAGGCCATCGAGGTGCCCATGTAGGAGGCGCCCGCCAGGATCAGCAGGATCATGCAATTGACCCGGGTCGCGCCCATCACGCTCGCCCAGAAGGCCTCCCAGGTCAGCGCGCCCTGCCACCATGCGATCGCCAGCGATCCCAGCACGCCCCAGGCCGCGCATTCCGTCGCCGTCGCCCAGCCCATCAGCAACGACAGAAAGACGAAAACGATCAGCAGCAGGCAGGGAATGAGATTGAGCGATTCCGAGATGCGCTGGCGAAAGCTCATCGACGGCTCGGCCGGCGGGGTCTTGTTCGGATTGGCGAGCGACCAGACCATGATGTAGCCGGAGTAGAGCGCCATCACCAGAATGCCCGGCAGGAACCCGGCGAGGAAAACCTGGATGATGGAGACGTTGGCCTGCACGGCGTAGACCACCATGGTGATCGACGGCGGGATCAGAATGCCGAGCGTGCCGGCACCGGCCAGCGAGCCGAGGCTCAGATTTTCGTCATAGCCGCGCTTCTTCAGTTCGGGCAGCGCGATCTTGGCAACCGTGGCGCAGGTTGCGGCCGACGATCCCGATACCGAGCCGAACACGCCGCAGGCGAGCACATTGACGTGCATGAGCCGGCCCGGCAGCCAGTTCAGCCAGGGCGCAAATCCGCGAAACATCTCCTCCGACAGCCGGGTGCGGAACAGGATTTCGCCCATCCAGATGAAGAGCGGCAAGGCCGCGAGCGACCACGACGCGCTGCTGCCCCACACCGTGGTCGCCAGCACGCTGCCCGCCGGAATGCCGCCGCCGGCGAATTGCATGCCGGCCCATCCCGTCGCCATCAAGGCGACGGCGATCCAGACGCCGGCGCCGAGCAGCAGCGCCAGAAATCCGAGCAGAATAGCTGCGATGGAGAGCAGCTCCATGTCAGACCCCGCTCTGCATGGCGCGTTCGACGATTTCCTCGGCGCTCGTCGGTTTTGGCAATTCGTAGCGAGGCGGGTTGCCGCGCAGGACGTGAACCAGTTCATCGACAAAGGCGATGAAGAGAATCACGAGGCCGCCGCTGTAGCCAAGTTGTGGAATCCACAGTGGCACCGCGATGACGCCCTGCGAAATGTCGGAAAACTTGAGCGATTGCCACGTCATGACCGAAGCATGCCAGGCAAAGAAGCCGATGAAGCCGGTGCCGACGATCAGCGCAGCGATTTCGACATAATGGCGGACGCTGTCGTTGAGGCGGTCGATCAGGAGACCGACGCGGATCATCTCGCCGTGCCTGAACGTGTGCGCGAGCCCGAGGAAGGCCGTTGCCGCCATGCACCAGGAAATGAAATCATCGCCCGCCGGAATATTGATGCCGAGCGGCCGGCCGGCCGAAAGCACCATCATCAGCACAAAAATCGCAATGAGGAAAAGCCCGGCGAGATAGCCGGAGAAAAGGTAGAGGCGATCGAGAAACAGGCGGATCATAGTGTGACGTTCTCCCTCGCACGCATACTGTCCGGAAGCAATAGCCGTACCACTTTCGATGCAGCTCCTCCCTGGTGGCCCGAAAAACCGCCGCGAACTATTTCAGCGCCAGCACGACCGGACCCGCCGCCGGATCGGTGACGCCCAGACCGCCGCCGAGGTCATCGAGCGTATCGCGAAACGAATTGAGGGTAGCGATCATGTTCGGCCGCGCGTTGATGCAGGCGTCCATGTCCGTCCACTCGGCGATGATGCAGTAGGTGTGGTCACCGGTCTTGATGATGTTGGCGTGCGTCAGGCCGGGCCAGCTTGCTCCGACTTTCGTGTGCGCATCCAGGAATTCCTGTTCGCGTCCCGGCTTCACCTTGAAGCGCACGGTATTGAAAGCGGGCATCGGCACACTCCCTGATCTGTGAGATACCGAGGATACGCAGCCTGCCCGTGATCGCGCAATACTACAGGGCCCCGATCGCTCTGACGCACCTATTCTTCGTCTACGCCCGGCGTCAGCCGCAGCATGAAATGGCCGAATGCCGAGGCGATCGGTTTTGTCCGGTCGTCCTGCCACGCCTGCGCCTCGAAAGCGACGACGCGGCGGCCCTGCTTGACGATCGACACGCTGGCAAAACTGTCCAGCGCCCGGCCGGAGCGGAGGTAGTTGATGGTCAGGCCGATCGGCTTGGGCGGCGAGACGCCGAGTTCACGCGTCACGCCGACGATGGCGGTGGTTTCGAGGAAGGCGCCGGTCATGCCGCCATGGATGGCGGGCAGGATCGGATTGCCGATGATTTTTGGCGAGAACGGCATCACCAGCGTGCCATCTCCGCCGATGCGGATGCCGAGCCAGCGCGCGAACGGGCTTTGGGCGAACGGGCTGGCCGGATCCTCCGGCGCGTCGAGCGTCGGCAGCGCGCCACCCTCGATTGACCGGTCCCGCAGCATGTTGGTGCGGTTGGCGCCGATCATGAAGCAGGCCGTTGCGGTGGCGACGGGATCGTCTTCGGATTCCTGGTAGGCGGTCGAGCGCACGAAGGCGATCGAGCGGGTGACGCGGTAGCAAACCGAATGCGCCTTGATGTCGAGGCCGGGGGTTGCAGGCTTCTGGTAGTCGATCCGCAGATCGAGCGTGGCGATCGCGCGCGCGCCATCGAGCGCGAGCTGGACCGCCATGCCGCAGCTCTCGTCGAGCATCGCGGTGACGACGCCGCCGTGAAGCACGCCGGTCCCGGTATCGCCGACGAAGACCGGGCGGTACGGCAGGCTCGACCAGGCCTCGCCAGCGGCGGCGCGGTCGAGCCGAAGGCCGCTGATTTGGCCGTAGACCGAGCGGCGGCCCTTGATGGCTTCGGCGAGTTGGTCGAACGGCAGCGGCGTGCCGGGTATCGCTGTGCTGGACATGCCCGCGTTCTAGGTCATGTTGACGAACCAGTGAAGCGGGATTTTCTTCAGCTATCGCCCGGACTCCTCATTTCAAGCGTAACCAGCCTTGCCAGCAGCGTCGCCGGGAAAAGCTGGCCAATGACGCTTTCCACGTTGCACAGGCTTCGCGCCAGCGGATGCACCGGAATGATATCGCCGTAGCCGGTCGATGTCAGCGTGACGAAGCTCATGTAGAACAGCGCGCTGGCGAGCGACTGATCGTCGTCAAAGGTTATTCCCTTGATCGCGCCATGATCCGAGAGGCCGACAAAGGCGAACAGTGTTGCAAAGGCCACCGCGATCAGCAGGTACAGCAGGATCGCACCGATAATCCGGTGATAGGTGACACGGCCTGCCCTGAATACGGCCCGGGTGACCACGACCCCCAGGGTGGAAGCGATGATCAACCAAGAGCCGGCGAGGATGTGAAGGTGGAAGGGAACCGGGTAATAGAGCCGCAGGAAGAATACGACAATATTGGCAACAAGGGCAATCGACATCAACACGAGGCATACGGGGCTGTTGGAAATGATCACCATGCTGGCGACGATCGCGAGCAACAGGCCGATGGCAAACAGATGAAACGCGGTTATGCCGACTGCCTGCAGCGGGGCGAAGACGAAAATCAGCAGCACCAGCACTCCGGTCAGCACCGTGAGCAGCTTGTCGCTTCGTTCATCTCGCAAGCGGCGCAGGTCACCGAGGGCGTCTAACGTCATTGCAAATTGCTCCCATTGTGGATCCGGCGTCCTTCGCGGCGCCGATGCGCGGAATGCCGGCCTTGGGTCCAAGCACTCGCGCGGCGCGAGTTCGACGTCCGTACTTCCCGGGAGGATTGACCTGAGATGTCGGTGCGGGACGTTCGACAACTTCCAGTGGCCGGCATAGCGCATCCCGTCGGAATTCTACGACCCATCGTTCCGGTGGTCTGGCTCTCCCCAGGACACCAGTTCGAGTTCGATGCGGCTACGGGCGGCCGGGCGTTGATCTGAATCAAGGATGACCCCGGTTGGCGGGGCAATTTCCAACTTGCATTCGGGGTCCTCAGTCGGGTGACCATTCACCGTCAGTCGAACGCCGGGGGAGGCGGTTCGTTGCCAGACATCGCAAAGGACGATCCGGCCCCCGCGAGGTCAGCTTCGGGTTTCGGCATGCCGCTTCCCCAGCAGCCTGCGCTGCAATTGATCTACGATACGGCCCCCATTGGCCTCGCCTTCCTGTCATGCGATTGCCGCTATCTGCAGATCAACCAGCGTCTCACCGAGATCTGCGGCATTTCCGTCGAAGATCACCTCGGGCGCTCGGTGCGGGAATGCGTGCCGGCCCTCGCCGATGCGGTCGAGGCCATCGTGGCCTCGATCGTGCTGACCGGCGAGCCGGTGACGGGCATCGAGGTGGCCGGTCAGCGCGCCGATCAATCGGAGGAACGCGCATGGGTCACCTACTGGCATCCGCTGCGCGACGCAGCCGGCACGATTGTCGGCGTCAACGTCGCGGCTGAAGAGATCACGGAGCGCAAGCGCGCCGAAGCCGCGCTGCAGGCCAGCGAACGCGAGACCCGAAGGGCCCGGGATGCCGCCGAGGCCGCGCTGCGCCATCTGACCGAGACCCAGAACTCCCTGATCGAAGCCGAAAAGCTCGCCGCGCTCGGACGGCTGGTGGCGGGTGTCGCGCACGAGATCAACAGTCCCGTAGGCACCAGCCTGACCGTCGCTTCGGCGCTGGAGCGCAAGATTTCCGAATTCGAGGTGGAGGTCGTGCGGGGCGATCTCAGGCGATCCAGTTTGAACGAATTCGTCAGCACCAGCCGACACGCGTCGTCGCTGCTGGTTGAGAATCTGTTTCACGCGGCCGACCTCATTCAGTCGTTCAAGCAGGTCGCGACCGATCGGAATTACTCGAACCAGCGGATGTTCGACCTCGGCGACCTCACCGAACAGATCGCCAAGAGCCTCCGGTCGGGCCTCAGAAAGCAAAGCCTGACCATCCAGGTCGAGTGTCAGCCTGGTCTGATCCTGGACAGCTATCCCGGACAGTACGGCCAGGTACTGACCAACCTGGTCCTCAATTCGGTCGAGCATGCGTTTCCCGGCGGCAAAAGGGGCAGCATCGACATCACGGCCCTGGAGCACGGCGATGACCACGTTGAAGTCGTCGTTTCGGACGACGGCTGCGGAATGCCTCTCGGCGTCAGGCGCAAGGCCTTCGATCCATTCTTCACGACCCAGCGCGATCGCGGTCGCGTGGGGCTTGGCCTGCATATCGTCCACACGGTCGTCACGAACTGCCTGGGCGGCCGGCTCGGACTCGAGAGCGAACCCGGCAAGGGAACCACGTTTCGCCTCATCCTGCCGCGGGTCGCGGCGGCACAGGCATGAGTTGGCGTGCCGTTCAGCCGCCGGTCACGTGCACCCCCGGCTTCCGTCCGGCGTTCCATTTCCCGCCGATCGCCCGCTCGATCTGCGCCGCCAGTTGCAGCAGCAGCCCGTCATTGGCCTGCTTTGCGATAGCCTGGATGCCGAGCGGCAAGCCATGCTCATGCTCCGCCAGCGGCAGCGAGATCGCGGGAATCCCGCAGAGATTGGCGAGCGGCGTAAAAGCAAAATTGCGCCAGAGATTGCCGAACCAGTCCAGCACCGATGGATTGTCCGAGATCGTCAAATATTCGGTGGTGCCGACTTTCGGTGTCGGAAGTGCGGTGATCGGCGTCAGGATGATATCCCAGTCTTCGAAGAATGCTCCGAAGCCGCGCGAAGTGGTGTTGAAGACCGCCTGCATGCGCGCCCGCTCGGCAAAGGTCGTGTGCCGGCCGGCTTCCCAGATCCGGATATTGACGGGTTCGACGAGATCGGCCGGCGGTCGTTCCAGCCCGCGCGCCGCCAGCATGTTGCCGATCACGACCGCGAAATTGCTGATGTAGCAGGTGGTCTGGGCGTCGAAGGCGGCGCTGTAGTCGATGGCGGGCAATGCGTAATCGACATGATGGCCGAGGCCTTCGAGGAATTTTCCTGTTCGCTCGAGTTCCGATGCGATCTGCGGCGTTGCGGAATAGTCGCCCCATTGGTGCGAGAGCGCGATCCTGAGCGGTGCGGGATCGCGCCTGATCATGTCCGCATAGGGCTCCGGCGAGGTCCAGAACGGCATGAATTCGCCGGGCGCGGGACCCCGGCAGGCGTCCACGAACACGGCGGTATCGCGTACCGAACGCGATTGGCAGCCCTGGATCGATACCAGCCCCGACAAGTCGGACAGATGCGGGGCGAGCGAAAACACGCCGCGCGAAACCTTCAGCCCGATGTTGCCGTTGACCCCGGCGGGAATCCGGATCGATCCTCCGCCGTCGGTGGCATGCGCGATCGGGACTGCGCCCGCCGCGACCATGGCGGCGCTGCCGGCCGACGATCCGCAGGTTGTGTAGCCGGTGTTCCAGGGGTTGCGGGTGACGTAGACGGCGGGATTGTCCGCCGAACTGCAGACGCCGAACTCAGGTGTGGTCGTCCGTCCGATCAAATTGAGGCCGGCCTGACGCATTTTCGTCGTCAGGAAAGTGTCGGCGGCGGCGCGATTGCCGCGCATCAGCAGCGAGCCCATCTCCTGCAACCGCCCCTTCATGGTCGGGCCCAGATCCTTCATCAGGAAAGGCAGGCCAGCAAAGGGACCGGCGAGGTTGGCGCCGGCCCTGCCGGGATCTTCGATCGCGTCTTCAAACACCTCGATCACGCCCGACAGCGCCGGGTTTACCCTGGCGATGCCCGCCGCCGCCTGCGTTGCCAATTCCCTTGCCGTCAGTTCGCCCTTGCTGACGCGCGCGGCCAGCGCCACGCCGTCATGCTCAGCCCATTCGTTCCAGCTCATCGGCAATGTCATGCGATTCATTCCTTCGGTGCGGCACGAACCTTAGTTTCGCAAGGCCGCAAGTCAACAAATCGGGCATGCCGTCGTCGAAGATCGCGGTGTGAATGCGTCAGCGGTGTCATCGACAATGGACCTGGGAGGGACAACGACACCGTGGGCAATCGCTTCGCCTCCACGCTACATTGGAGCCGGTCCGGCTATAATGCGGTCCTGGCCAACAGCAATCGGAGGCGTCCGCAATGGCGAGAATCAGCATCGGTCTGGCAGGTTGCGGCTTCGTTTCAGAGTTGCACATGCATGCTTACAGGCGCGTCTACGGAATGGCGGTCGAGGTCAAGGCTGTCGCGGCAAGGGGCGACCAGGTGATCGATTTTGCCCGCCGGCACCGGATTCCAACAGTGTACCGCAGCTTTCGCGATTTGATCGCCGACGGCGGGATCGACGTCATCGACATCTGTACACCTCCCAATCTGCATGCCGCCATGGTCGTCGATGCGATGCAGGCGGGCAAGCATGTCATCTGCGAAAAGCCGTTCGCGGGCTATTTCGGGCGAGACGACGACAGGGTGCCGATCGGCAAGCACGTGCCCAAGGCACTGATGTACCAGCGCGTGCTGGAGGAAATGGAACAAACCCGCGCGGCGATCGAGCGGACCGGCAAGCTCTTCATGTACGCCGAAGACTGGATCTACGCGCCGGCCGTGACAAAGACAGTGGAGATTCTCAGGGCAACCAGGGACAAGATACTGTTCATGAAGGGCGAGGAAAGCCACAGCGGCTCGCACGCGGCGCATGCCGCACAATGGGCGATGACCGGCGGCGGCTCACTGATCCGGATGGGATGCCATCCGCTTTCGGCGGTACTCTATCTCAAGCAGGTCGAGGCGAAGTCGCGCGGCGAGACGATCGGCGTCGCCAGCGTAACCTGCGACGTCGGCAACGTGGCGGCGTGCCTGCGCCCGGATGAACGGGGCGTCATAAAGTCCAATCCGGTCGACGTCGAGGATTGGGGGATGCTTACGGTCACCTTCTCCGACGGCACCAAGGCGACGGTGTTTTCCGGCGACATGATTGCGGGCGGCGTGCGCAATTTGCTCGAGACTTACACCAGTGGCGGCTCACTATTCGCCAACATCACGCCCAACACGCACATGATGAGTTACCAGACCAGCGAGCAGAAGCTGGCCGACATCTATATTACCGAGAAGGTCGACCGCAAGACCGGCTGGCAGTATGTCTGCATCGAGGAAGAATGGACGCGCGGCTATTTGCAGGAAATCCAGGATTTCATGGAATGCGTCGCGACCGGAAGGCTGCCACTGTCGGATCTCGCGCTGGCATTTGAGACCATCAAGGTCAACTACGCCGGCTATTGGGCTGCCGAAGAGGGCCGCCGCGTCACACTTTGAGTCGATCTTCCTCGCTGCGCCCTTGCGGGGAGACCATGAACAGGCTCGTCGCCTCGCTGCCGGGAGTTCGACCTTTGGCAGCGAACTGCCCTCCCACCGAAGCGTCGCTTCGACCCGCTTTTGTGTTTTATGGGGAAATATTCAGAGAATGCGCCGCAAGGCAATCATGATCGCGCCGCCTGGATCGCGTGCCAGATCCGCGCAGGCGTGGCGGGCATGTCGAGATGCCGTACGCCCAGCGGCGTCAGCGCATTCATCACGGCGTTCATGATGGTGGCAGGCGCGCCGATGGCACCGGCCTGCCCGCTGCCCTTGACGCCGAGCCGGTTGGCGCCGCTTGGAAAGTCCGGCGTCAGGCTGCCCTCGAACACGGGAAGGTCGGCCGCCCGCGGCAGCGCGTAATCCATCAGCGAGCCCGACAGGATCTGACCTGACTCCGCATCGAACAGCACCTGTTCGAACAGCGCCTGCCCGATGCCTTGCACCACGCCGCCATGCACCTGCCCAAGCGTCAGGCGCGGATCGAGCAGCCGGCCGTAGTCATCGAAAATGACATAGCGGTCGAGCGTCACCTCGCCGGTCGCAGGGTCGATCTCGACTTCTGCGACATGACATCCATTGGGAAAGGTGTAGCGGTCGCAGAGGTGGGTTGCCTTGTGCGCGAGGCCGGGCGCGACATCGTCCCCGGGCAGCCTGCCAGCTGGCGCGCGCCACCTCGTCGAGGCTGACCCCCTGTCGAGTGGCGGCGACGCTCAGCATGCCGGCGTCGTACCGGACGGCATCCACACTGGCCTGCAGCAGCCGGGCTGCAAGCCGCCGCGCATTCTCGATCATGCCTTCTGCCGCGAGCAGCACCGCGGTACCGCCCTGATGCATCGAGCGCGCCCCGCCATGCCCGCCACCGCTGTCGAGATCATCGGTGTCGCCCTGCCGAAACCGGAAGCGCTCGGGCGGCAGGCCGAGCGTGTCGGCCGCGATCTGGGCATAGGTGGTCTCATGGCCCTGGCCGTTGGAATGGGTGCCGACCTTGAGTTCGATCCAGCCGTCCTCCGCGAAACCGACCTCCGCCACTTCATTCGGCGTGCCGCGCGCGGTTTCGAGAAAACAGGCATAGCCGAGGCCACGCAGCCTGCCCCGCTTGCGCGAACGTTTGCGGCGCGCCTCGAATCCCGACGCGGCCTTGACCGCACGATCGATCGCATGCGCAAAGCTGCCCTTCTCGATCGAAAGCCCCATCGCGCTGCGATAGGGAAAGCGCCGCAGGATGTTCTTGCGCCGCAGTTTCAGCGCATCCATCCCGAGCCCGGCGGCGGCGATATCGATGCAGCGCTCGATCAGGTAGTTCGCTTCCGGCTTGCCGGCGCCGCGATAGGCATCGACCGGCGTGGTGTTGGTGAACACGCCGCTCGTCTGAAACGCGATCAGCGGGATGTCGTAGACGCCGCCCATCGCGCTCGCCATCGCCATCGTCGGCACCACCGGCGCCACCGTCGAGACATGGGCGCCGAGATTGGCGAGCAGTTTGGTTTCGAGCGCAAGGAAGCGGCCGTCCCGGTCGAGCGCAAGCCGGGCCCGGGCGATGCTGTCGCGGCCATGCGCGGAGGCGACGAAATCCTCGCTGCGGTCGCCGATCCACTGCACCTGCCGGCCGAGGCGGCGCGCCGCCCACAGCACCAGCACATACTCCGGATAGAGCACGTTCTTCATCCCGAAACCGCCGCCGACGTCGGGAATGCTGACGCGCAGATTTTCGCGGGGAATGCGGAATACGCCATTCGGCGAGCAGGTCGCGGATCGAATGCGCGCCGGCGGCCGAGGCGGTCAGGTGCAGGCGGCCGCTCACGGCGTCGAACGCGCCGAGCGCGCCGCGCGTTTCCAGCGGCGCGGCCACGACGCGGTTATTGACCAGCTCGCATTCCACGACATGGGCAGCGTGCGGATCGCTTCCTCCACCGGGCCGATCTCGCCGCGGTTGAACTGGAACGCGATGTTGTCTTTTGCCTCCGGCCAGATCGACGGGGCATCAGGCAGAACCGCATCCGCGATCGAGATGACCGGGTGAAGCGGCTCGTAATCGACGACGACGGCCTCGGCAGCATCGCGTGCGCTTTCGGCGCTTTCCGCCACCACGAAGGCGATGGGCTCGCCGACATAGCGAACGACGTCGCGCGCCAGCGCGTGATACGGCGGGACGATCAGAGGCGTCGCCCCCGGGATACTTGTTACCGCACAAGGCAGCGGGCCGATATTCGTCGGAGGCCAGTTCAATCCCCGTGAGCACGGCCGCAACGCCGGGCATTTGACGCGCCGCGTCGGCGCGGACGGCGACAATTCGGGCATGCGCATGGGTCGAGCGAACGACGACGCCATGCAGCGCGTCGGGCGCCGCGAGATCGGCGATGTAGCGCCCGCGGCCCCTGCAAGAATCTCTCGTCTTCCAGACGGTCGAGGCTGCGCCCCAGTAACGGCTCGGTCATGTCTGGATGTATGGAACCAGCGGGCTGCAAAGGCAACGGGAGCGTTGCCGGCTTTCCTGCATCACGCCTCCCTTGCATAGCGGGTCAGCGAAGCCTCGAGCATGTCAAGCATTTCATCCCTGACCGGATCGCGTGTCCCGCGAGTCCAGGCTGCCGCGAGCGGCAGCCCCTTCATATCGGAGGCTTGAAGCGGGATATAGCGAACGCCGCGCGCCGCCATTCGGGAGGTCCAGCGCGGAACGATGGCAACGCCGAGTTCTGCGGCGACGAGATTGACGATGGTCTGCTTTTCGTCGGCGAGCTGGACGATCCGCGCCGGCAAGCCCGCCTGGGCAAACAGTTTCATGGTGAGGTCGTGGCTGTGCGGACGCGAGCGCCGCTCGGGCACGATCAACGGCTGTTCCGCCAGATCGGCGACGGTCACACGTTTTCTCGATGCCAGCGGATGACGATCGGATACCGCGACGACGGCCGTTTCGTGCAGCAGAAACAGGAATTCGAGCCGTCTGTCCGGATTTGCGGGAGGGCGAACCAAGGCCATGTCGAGCCGGCCGGAAATCAGCCGCGGCAGCAGGCGGATCGTCTTGTCCTCGGTCAATTTGACCGTGACGTCCGGCCGCCGGATGCGAAAATCGTGCAGCAGCATCGGAAGCAATCCCGCCGCAGCGCTGTCGATCGCGCCGACCCGGATGGTTGCGGCCTCCCTGCGGCCGCGGGCGCGGAATTTGACCGCGAGACTGTCCGCCTGCGCCAGCAGGCTGCGGGCCTCCTTCAGCAGCACGGCACCGTCATCGGTCAGCGTGACGCTGCGGGTGGTGCGAGTCATCAGCCGTGTGCCGAGATCGTCTTCGAGCAGCCGGATGTAGCGGCCAAGCGCCGAAGGCAGCATTTCGAGCCGCTGGGCGGCGCGTCCAAAATGCAGTTCCTCGGCCGCGGCAACGAAACAGCGAAGCTGGTGCAATTCCATCCCTGTCCTCCCAGGGGCAGATTATATCAAATATTTGTATAATCACATGCCAATTGAGGCCGGTGACGCCACCCCCTAGCTTGCCGGAAAGCGCCTGACCGCGCAGGCGGATCAGCCGGCCAACAAATTTTGAGGGAGTGACCCATGCGGTTCAACCGTCGCGCGATGCTTTCCGGCGCAGTCGCTGCATTATCCATCCTGGTTTCACATGCGGCCACGGCGCAGTCTGCCTTTCCGACAAAACCGATCACCATCATCGTACCCGCCGCGGCAGGAGGGCCGACCGACACCGTGGCCCGCCTGATCGGCGAAGCCATGGGCAGAACCCTCGGCCAGACCATCCTGGTCGAGAATCTCGGCGGCGCGGGCGGAACGCTCGGCATGGCGCGGGTATCGAAGGCAGCCGCCGACGGCTACACGCTCGCGATCTGGCACATCGCGCACGCGACCGCTCCCGCGCTCTACGATTCCCTCAAATACGACGTCGTCAACGATTTCGATCACCTCGGCCGCATTACCGACGTGCCCATGACCCTCGTGGCGCGCTCGACACTTCCGGCCAACAATGTGACCGAAATGCTGGGATGGATGCGCAGCAACGCCGAAAAAGCCACCTACGGGCACGCCGGTGTCGGTTCCGCCTCGCATCTCTGCATGCTGATGGTGATGAAGGAGCTTGGCCTGCAGATGAACGGAATACCCTATCGCGGCACTGGACCGGCGATGAACGACCTGCTCAGCAATCAATTCGACCTGATGTGCGACCAGACCACGGGGACCACCAACCAGATCAAGGAGGGCAAGATCAAGGGTTTTGCCGTCACCACCAAAACCAGGGTCTCGTCATTGCCCGAGCTGCCGACGCTGGATTCCGGCGCCATCAGGGGATTTGAGGTCTCGGCCTGGCATGCGATGTGGGCACCGAAGGGATTGCCGAAGGACGCCACCGACAAGCTCGTCGCCGCGCTTCAGGCAGCGCTGAAGGACGCCAAGGTCATCGAACGGTTTGCGAGCCTTGGCACCGAACCGGTGGCGGCCGATCTGGCGACGCCCACGGCATTGCAGACGCATCTGACCGCCGAAGTGCCGCGCTGGGGCGCCGTCATCAAGGCCGCCGGGGCGAAGGGAAATTGAACTCCCCGCCCTCCTCGCCGACATCAGACCATTCGTCATCCGGAGACTTTTCATGAAGACCTACGCCATAGCAGCCATCCCGGGCGACGGCATCGGCACTGAAGTGGTTGCCGCGGGCGTCGAGGTCCTGCATGCCCTCGCGCAGCGCGACGGCAGCTTCAGGTTTCAAGTCGACCATTTCGACTGGGGGTCTGCCTATTACAAGCAACACGGCATCATGATGCCGGAGAACGGCCGCGACCAGATCAGGGGACACGACGCCATCCTGTTCGGCTCGGCCGGCGCGCCCGACGTGCCCGATCACATCACCTTGTGGGGCCTGCGCCTCGCCATCTGCCAGCCGTTCGATCAATATGCCAATGTCCGGCCGACCCGCATCCTGCCCGGCATCACCAGCCCGCTGCGCAACGTTCACGGCAAGGAGCTCGACTGGGTCATCGTGCGCGAAAATTCGGAAGGCGAATATGCAGGGGTCGGCGGGCGCGTTCACCGGGGATTGCCGCTGGAAGTCGCGACCGACGTGTCGATCCTGACGCGCGCCGGCGTCGAGCGCATCATGCGGTTCGCCTTCAGGCTGGCGCAGTCGCGCCCGCGAAAACTCCTGACCGTCGTCACCAAATCCAACGCGCAGCGCCATGCCATGGTGATGTGGGACGAGATCGCCACCGAGATCGCCGCCGAATTCAGGGATGTCAGCTGGGACAAGATGCTGGTCGATGCCATGACCATGCGCATGGTGATGAAGCCGGAAACCATCGATACCGTCGTCGCCACCAACCTGCATGCCGACGTGCTCTCCGACCTCGCCGCCGCGCTCGCCGGCTCGCTCGGCATCGCGCCGACCGCGAACCTCAATCCGGAGCGGACTTTTCCGTCGATGTTCGAGCCGATCCACGGTTCTGCGTTCGATATCATCGGCAAGGGCATCGCCAATCCGATCGGCACGTTCTGGTCTTCGGTGATGATGCTGGAGCATCTCGGCGAGCCGGCGGCCGCGACCCGGTTGATGCAGGCGATCGAGCGCGTCACCACGGACGAGCGCTTTCACACGCCGGACCTCGGCGGCAAGGCCCGGACGGTGGAAGTCACCGCCGCCGTGATCGCCGCCATCCACGGCGCCAATGAATGAGGCGAATCCCGCGCGCGGGGCTCACGAGGCTGCAACCTGCCGTCAGGCGTGGACGTGCTTCTTCAGCCGGAACGCCAACGCAACCAGGATCACGCCCGTCGACCACCGAATAGGCGCCGATGACCCAGACCAGCGCCAGCGCGCCCGCGCCCGGAGCCATCATCATGCCGACGCCGAACAGCACCGAGATGATGCCGCCGAGGATCAGCAGCCACTCGTTGTCGATCTCCTTGCGCAGCTTGATCGCACCGATGATCTGGAACACCCCGGTCGCGATCGCCCAGCCGGCAATGAAAAACAACAACACCAGCGCGCGTGAGACCCGGCATCAGGAACGTCATAAGTCCTGCGGCGATACCGAGCAGACCGACGATGGCCAACCACCAGCGCGGCCCCGGCGCACCGCCGGTAATGGCGGCAACGACTGCGAGCACGCCGTCCACGAGAGCAAATGCACCGTAGAACAGAATCAACGTCAAAATGGTCAGACCGGGCCAGGCAAAAGCCAGCAAGCCGAAGACGATCGCCGCGATGCCGCGCAACAACAGCAACCACCAGTTCTTCGCCAGTGCATGCACCATGGCCGACCCAAGGCCCATTCCGGGTTGTCGATCAGTCTGTATCGTGCTCATGGACAACTCCTCCCGATTGGCTGGAATGCGTGACCCAGCGTAATCCGCAATTGGCCAAAAGCAAACCTTGCTGCCGCTGCAACGGAGGGCGACCGGCCAGTCGCAGCGAGCGTCTCAGATTCGAAGCGTTAGTCCAGAAAAATTGCTCCAGCTAATCGAACCACGGCCACTCCGCCGCACCGTCATGGGTGACGGCGCCGCCGGGCGCCTGGCCGACCAGCCGCGCATATTTTGCCAGCGTGCCGGCGCGATGGCGCGGAGGGCGCGGCTTCCAGGCCTGCCGCCGGCTGGCGAATTCGGTGTCGTCGATCAAGAGGTCCATGCGGCGCGCGGCGGCGTCGATCCGGATGCGGTCGCCTTCGCGCACCAGCGCCAGCGGACCGCCGATGAAGGACTTCCGGCGAGACATAGCCGATGCACATGCCGCGCGTCGCGCCGGAAAAGCGGCCGTCGGTGATCAATGCTACCTTCTCGCCCATGCCCTGCCCGTAGATCAGCGCGGTGACGCCCAGCATCTCGCGCATGCCGGGACCGCCGACCGGGCCCTCGTTGCGGATGACGAGAACGTCGCCGGCGGCATAGGCGCGGTTGCGCACGGCGTCGACGCAGTGCTTCCTCGTCCTCGAACACCCGCGCGGTGCCCTCGAACACCAGGTTCTTGAGGCCGGCCACTCTTATCACCGCGCCATCCGGGCAGAGGTTGCCCTTCAGGACCGCGACGCCGCCGTCCGGCATGATCGGCTTGCCGACGCTGAAGATGACCTCGCCATCCGGCGCATTGGCTGCGCCATATTCTTCCGCGATGGTGCGGCCGGTGATGGTCAGGCAGGAGCCGTCGATGTGGCCGCTTTCGACCAGCGCGCGGATCACCACGGCGGTGCCACCGATGTCGTAGACGTCTTTTGCCGTGTATTTGCCGCCCGGGCGCAGATTGCCGATCAGGGGCGTACGCGCAAACACCTCACCGACATCGTCGAGCGAGAAGGCGATGCCGGCTTCGTTGGCGAGTGCCGGCAGATGCAGCGCGGCGTTGGTCGATCCGCCGGTGGCGGCGACGATGGCCGCGCCATTTTCCAGCGCCTTTCGCGTCACGATTTCACGCGGCAGCGGCCCGCCGCGCTCGAACATCTGCATCACCAGCCTTCCGGCCTGCCGCGCGATCCGCGCGCGCTCGGCATAGACGCCGGGCACCATCGAGACATTGGGCATGGTCAGCCCCATCGCCTCCGACACCATGCCCATGGTGTTGGCGGTGAACTGGCCGGCGCAGGCGCCGATGGTCGGAAGGCAACTCCGCTCGATGCCCTCCAGCGTCGCCGCGTCGATCTCGCCGGTCATGAAGCCGCCGACCGCCTCGTAGGAATCCAGCACCGTGAGGGTTTTTCCGGCGAAACGCCCGGGCAGCGCGCTGCCGCCATAGATGAAGATCGACGGCACGTTGCAGCGGATCATCCCCATCATCACGCCGGGCAGCGTCTTGTCGCAGCCGCCGAAGCCGATCAGGGCGTCATAGGCCAGACCATGCACCACGGATTCGATCGAAGTCGGCGATCAGCTCGCGCGAAACCAGCGAGAACTTCATCCCCTCATGGTTCATGCTGATGCCGTCGGAGACGGAAATGGTGGCGAATTCGCGCGGCGTGCCGCCGGCCTCCGCGATGCCGGCCTTGGCGGCATCGACCTGGAAATCGTGGGTCATGTTGCAGGGCGTCTGCTCGCCCTTCATGCTGACGACCCCGATCATCGGTTTTGCCATCGCTGCGTCGTCGAGCCCCATCGCGCGCATGAAGGCGCGGTGCGGCGCGCGGTCGAGCCCGTCGGTGGTGACGCGGGACCGCGAATTTTTTCATGCGGCGCAACTCTCTCACATGTCGTCCGGGAAGCGGCCTCTTCCCTTCTCCCCTTGTGGGAGAAGGTGGCGCGGAAAGTCGCGCCGGATGAGGGGTCTCTATCCGCGGAGACAGACCCCTCACCCGTCGCGATGCTGCGCATCGCGCCACCTCTCCCACAAGGGAGAGGGGAAGAAGCGACGTGTCCGCGAAAGTCATGACCCTACTGCAGCGGGGCGACGATGGTCGGGTGCTTGAACTGCGCGGCGTCGATCTTCGGCAGCATCCCGGTCTCGGCGTAGATGTCGTACATCTTCTGGATCGCCGGGAAGTTCGGCGCGGCACCCGGATCGCGGCCGAAATCATTGTCCTTGAGCAGATAGGTTTCCAGCACCGGGATCGGCGCCTTCAACTGCTCGGAGACCACCTTCAGCGTTTCCTCGCGGTTGGCGAGCGCCTTCTTCATGCCGGCGTGATGTCGCTTGACATAGGCCTTGACCAGATCCGGGTTCTTGTCGACGAAGTCGGCGCGGCAGGCTTCCAGGATGTGGACGATGTTCGGCATCGCCTCGGAGAGCGAGAACAGTTTTCGGGTGCCGCCCTTGGCCTCGGCGCGCGCCGCGAACGGCTGGTTCATGTTGACGGCATCGACGCGGCCCTGACGCAGCGCGTCCTCGGACACCGCAAAACCGGCCTCGACCAGCTTGATGTCCTTCTCCGGGTCGACGCCGTTCTGCTTCAGCAGCATGCTGAACGGACCATAGGTGCCGCCGCCGATCACGGAAATGCCGACGGTCTTGCCCTTGAGATCGGCAATGGTCTTGATCGGGGAATCGTCCATCACCGCCCAATAGACCGAGAAGCCGCCGGGCTTTTCGAACACGTGCTGGGCCACGATGTAGGCCTTGAGGCCGCCGCCGACCACGCCGTTCGACAGCGACAATGGCGCCTGGGTGGCGCAATCCAGCGCGCCGGCGGCCAGCGCCTGCGTCATCGGCGAGGTGCCCTGGAATTGGGTCCATTCGATCTTGTAGGTCTTGCCGAGATTCGGGGAATTCCGCCGGGCCGGCGCATCATCCAGTATTTCGATTCCTCGGCCGGAATGGTCCAGCCGACGCGGATGGTCTGTCTGCGCCTGGGAGGCGCTGACGCCGGCCAGAACGGAAGCCACCGCGCCGGCCGCCAAAATCCATTTCGAAGGTATCCGCATCACGCCCCACTCCATTTTTCCGATGCCGTCAGGCACCATCGCAACTGACCTCGCCAAGCCTTTCATGGTTCAAATGATCAGGCAAGCCACCGAAAATCCGTGGGCGCGGCGCGTTGCCGGCAATGCCGGGATCCATGGTAAAGCCGTCCAGGCATCGTCGATACGGCGAAGAGGAAGCAGCATATGGCCAGGACTGGGCGACGAACGACGGACCGCAGGCGGAAAAGCTCGGCTATCTCGGGCTCGGGCTGATGGGAATTCCGATGACGCGGCGCCTGCTCAGCGCCGGACACGACGTCACGGTCTGGAATCGCTCGCCGGGCAAGGCCGCCGGACTCGTCGAGGCCGGTGCGAGTCTCGCCGCCACGCCGCGCGATGTCGCCGCAAGCGCCGCAATTCCATCTTCATGTGCCTGACCGATGCTGCAGCCGTGGAGGAAGTCGTGTTCGGTCCCGACGGGCTTGCTTCGGCTGAGCGGCGCGGCCAAACTCGTCGTCGACTTCTCCTCGATCCACCCCGATGCGGCGCGTTCGATCGCGGCGCGGCTGAAGGCCGCGAACCGGCATGGGCTGGATCGATGCGCCGGTCTCCGGCGGCACCAAGGGCGCCGAGGAAGGCTCGCTCGCCGTGATGGCCGGCGGCGACGCCGCCGACATCGAGCGGGCGCGGCCCTATGTGCTGGCGATGGCGCGGCGGTTCACGCATATGGGCCCGACCGGCGCGGGCCAGACCACAAAACTCTGCAACCAGATCATCTCCGGCTGCGCGATGGCGGTGCTGGCGGAAGCGACGCGGCTCGCCAGCAATGCCGGGATCGACGCGGCACGGCTGCCGGAGGCGCTCGCCGGCGGCTTTGCCAATTCAATACCGCTGCAATTGTTCGTGCCGCGCATGGCGCAGGGCATTCACTCGCCGCCGCTCGGCCATATCGCGACGATCCTGAAGGACCTCGATACCGTGGTCGAGGTGGCGCACGACACCTCGACGCCGGTGCCGATGGCGGCGCTGGCCGCGCAGTTGTTCAGAATGGCGAAGGCCGCGCGCGGCGGGGACGCCGACGCGCTGGAGATCTACAAATTGTCGGAGAAGCGAAAGGGGTGACACGAGCAGTCGAAGCTGGCTCTCACCCGAGGGGACTCATGGTTCGAGACGCGCGCAAGGGCGCGCTCCTCACCATGAGGGAGAGAGTTGCCTTCTTTGCGGGGTAGCGAGGTCCTCATCCTGAGGAGCGCGCCCTTGCGCGCGTCTCGAAGGATGAAGGCCACCGTTGCCCGAGAAAAATTCCCGCTTGATCCCGGCTGCAGGCCGCAGGCAAGATGCGCGTCAGCGTCCCGAACGCATTGAACAAAAAGGATAAATTCGATGGCCCACGATGCGCCCCAGGCCACCGGCCCGAGCAAGCTGGTGATCCGCAATATCGGCCTGTTGCTGTCGGGGGCGATGGAAAAGCCGATCCTGGATGCCGACACCATTGTCGCCGAAAACGGCAGGATCACCGCGATCGGCAAGGCGAAAGACGTCGACACCGCGGGCGCCACCACGACAGTCGATGCCATGGGCACGACCGTCGCGCCCGGCCTGATCGACAGCCATGTCCATCCCGTCGCCGGCGACTGGACGCCGCGGCAGAACCAGTTGGGCTGGATCGACAGCTTTTTGCATGGCGGGGTCACCACCATGATCTCGGCCGGCGAGGTGCACATGCCCGGCCGGCCGCGCGACGTGGTCGGCCTCAAGGCGATGGCGATCTTCGCACAGCGCGCATTCTGGACGCTGCGGCCCGGCGGCGTGAAGGTGCATGCCGGAGCACCCGTGATCGAATGCGAAATGGTCGAGGAGGATTTCAGGGAACTTGCGGCGGCAGGCGTAAAGCTGCTCGGCGAAGTCGGGCTCGGCGGCGTCAAGGACGGCCCGACCGCGCGCAAGATGGTGGGCTGGGCGCGCAAATACGGCATCCAGAGCACCATCCACACCGGCGGCCCCTCGATCCCCGGCTCCGGCCTGATCGGCGCTGACGTGGTGCTGGAAGCCGACACCGACGTGGTCGGCCATATCAATGGCGGCCACACCGCGCTGCCCGACAACGAGATCCGCTGCATCTGCGAGGGCTGCAAGCGCGGCCTCGAACTGGTTCACAACGGCAATGAGCGCTCGGCGCTGTTCACGCTGCGAACCGCGCGCGAGATGGGCGACCTCTCCCGCATCATCCTCGGCACGGATTCGCCGGCCGGCTCCGGCGTGCAGCCGCTCGGCATCTTGCGCATGGTGTCGCTGCTGTCGTCGCTCGGCGACGTGCCGGCCGAAATCGCGTTCTGCTTTGCCACCGGCAACACCGCCCGGATGCGCGAACTCGACTGTGGCCTGATCGAGGTCGGCCGCTCGGCCGATTTCGTCATCATGGACCGCGCACAGCATTCCCCCGGCAAGACCATTCTGGAAAGCGTGCAGCTCGGCGATCTGCCCGGCATCGGCATGACCATCATCGACGGCATCGTCCGCACCACGCGCAGCCGCAACACGCCGCCGGCGACGAAAGTGCCGGAGATCGTGGGGCATTGAACGGCCGAGACGTTTGACACGCAGGCACCTTCGGCGTGCGGAAAACCAACTGTCAGATGTTTGCAACACTCCGCACCAATTTTACCTGCGTCACAGTCGTGCCGCACGAATATCCAAATTGAAAACGCAATCTGCCCCGGATCGACGCAAATCCGGGGATGCTGAATGCGACAAAAACGAACGCCGAGTAACGGCGACGGGGAACCGGGTGGCTACACCTTCTTCTTTCAGATAGCGAACGACGGCGGCCGGCGGGCGTGTTGTGTCAAGGTAGAAGCCGCGAACATGGTCGAGGCAGCGGCGCTGTTTCAGCAGAAATGGCCGGTCATCGAGTCGATGGCCCGCGAGGGCATCAACAGCAACAGCGACATCGGCGATGGCGTCATAACACTCGTCATGCCTTGATTGGCAGCTTTCCGGCGCGCCGTCGCTGGAACTGGTTGTCGCCGCCAGCCCTGATCGCTCGCTATCCAGCCTTCGCGGGCGGATCTGCCTTCTACGTCATCGCATTCTCTTCAATGAATTTTACCGCGTCGCCGACCGTCAAGATGCACTCCACGGCATCATCGGAAATCTCGAAACCAAACTCCCGTTCGAATTTGAGTGCCAATTCGACCATGTCCAGGCTGTCGGCGCCAAGATCATCAATGAATCTCGCCTCATCGACGACGTCGTCGGGATCGACGACGAGCTGCTCGACGACGATTGTCCTGGCGCGCTCGGCAATGTCGATCATGGCCTGGGCCCGTCTGATTGATCGCTACATCATCGCAAGAATGGCTCTCTATTCGGTCCGGCATGCCAGACGGCATATTGCGAATTCGATTAACCCATCGGGTCGTTGCCGCCAGCCCTCGACGATTTCGAGATAACCGCGCTGCGGCGCGCGATCGATAATGTCACGAACCTTGAGCCGTGCCGTCTCGACAGGCAGCGCAAATGTCTCGCGGGAAACCTCGTCATTTTCGATGCTGCGACGCCCGCGCTGCAGGCGCGACCGATCGGCGAGATGCAGGGGCCGCTCCATGAAATCGTTTTCACGCTGTCCTGGACGCGGCTGCGCGTAATTCCGCTGGCGGAACTCTACTCGGGCGGCGCGTGTCACTCCGCTGGACTGATTGTTAAGCATGTCGCCGCCCAATGTCATAAATGGCACTCGCGACAATATCGCTGCACCGGGATTTGTCCATTCCGTATTTGCGACTGCGAGGAGAACGCTGTTCTCCACGTGGAACCGAGATAAGGAACCGGAGTGGAACAGGCGGCGGGATTCAAGCCGGGATCAAACGCATTTTGTGAAAATTGTGGCGAACTGCGGATCGGACAAAGATCAGACATCGCGGAAACCCGACGAAAGCAAATCACCGCAGCTTGCCCAGCAGCACCATCAGCGTCTCGCGCTCTTTTGCGTCGAGCGGCGCCAGCGTTTCCCGCGTGATCGCCAGCGCGTTGGGCGCCGCCTTCTCCGCCATCTGCTGGCCGGCGCGGGTGAGGCTGACCAGCAGGCGGCGGCCGTCTTCGGGATCGGGGCTGGTTTCGGTGAGGCCGCGCGCGGTGAGGCGGTCGATCACGCCCTTGATGGTGGCGACGTCCATCGCGGTCAGCCGCCCGAGCTGGTTCTGCGAGCACGGCCCGGTCTCGGTGAGTTTTGCCAGTGCCGCCCATTGCGTCGGCGTCAGATTGATGCCGATCTCCCTGGCAAAGATGGTGGCGTGACGCTGCCAGACCTGGCGCAGGATGAAGCCGATCTGCTCCTCGAGCACGTAGGCCGGCCGTGCCGGCTTTGCGCTCCGTTTCGGCGAAACACTTCTGGTCATGCGCGTTCCCCGTCCCTGTTCACAGCGCCAGATGCGTGTCCCTGATATCCGGCCGCGCGTCGAGTTCGGCCATGGTGCCGGAATAGCAGATCCGGCCGCGCTCGATGATGTAGGCGCGGTCGGAGATCAACCGCGCGAAATGCAGGTTCTGCTCGGAGACGACGATGCTGACGCCTTCCTGCTTCATGGTCCGGATCGCCTCCACCATCTGCTCGACGATTTTCGGCGACAGTCCTTCGGAGGGCTCGTCGAGCAACACCAGCGACGGATTGCCCATCAGGGTGCGCGCGATGGTCAGCATCTGCTGCTCGCCGCCGCTCATCCGGCCGCCGGGTCGGTTGCGCATCTCGGCGAGGTTCGGAAACAGCGTGAACAGTTTTTCCCGGGTCCAGTGCGGCGCGTTGGCCGCGCACCGGCTGACGGCCGACTTCGAGATTTTCGTCGACCGTGAGATCGGTAAAGATGCGCCGCTCTTCCGGCACGTAACCGAGCCCGCGGCTGACGATGGCATGGGTCGGCTCATTCGAGACGTCCCTGCCCTCGAACACGATGCGGCCGGTGCGGCTTTCGACCAGCCCGACGATGGAGCGGAAGGTAGTGGACTTGCCGGCGCCGTTGCGCCCGAGCAACGCGACCACCTCGCCCTCGCCGACCTCGAGCGCGATGTCGAACAGGATGTGGGCGGGGCCGTAATGGCTGTTGAGCCCTTCGACCGAGAGCTTCATGACGGCGCTCCCTCGCGGTGGCGGGCGTCGTAGACGAGGCCCTCGCCGAGATAGACGGCGCGGACCTGCGGGTTGCGCCGGACTTCCTCCGGCGAACCCTCGGCGATCAGGCTGCCGCGGTTGAGCACCAGGATGCGGTCGGCATGTTCGAACACCACGTCCATGTCGTGCTCGGTGAAGAGCACGCCGATCGATTTTTCCCGCGCGATCCTTGCGGTGAGGCGCATCAGCTCGATGCGCTCGCGCGGCGCCATGCCGGCGGTCGGCTCGTCCATCAACAGCAGCTTTGGCTGATTGGCGAGCGCGACCGCCAGTTCCAGCCGCTTCAGATCGCCATAGGCGAGTTCGCCGCAGGGCCGCTCGGCATAGCCGCTCATGCCGACCAGTTCGAGCAGCCGGCCGGCCTCCTCGCGCGCGAATTTCGGCGTCGATTTCGCAAGGTTGAACAACTGCCGGCCATACGACACCAGCGCGACCTGGACATTCTCGCGCACCGTCATGGTCGGAAATGTCGCGGTGATCTGAAAGGTGCGGCCGACGCCGAGCCGCCAGATCTCGCGCGGCTTTTGGCCGGTGGTATCTTCGCCGAGCAGATGGATGCGGCCGGCGTCCGGGCATGGTCTGGCCGTTGAGCATATCGAAGCAGGTGCTTTTTCCCGCGCCGTTGGGGCCGATCAGCGCCAGGATTTCGCCGGCCTTCAGCGCGAACGAAACGTTGCGCACGGCGTGCACGCCGCCATAGGATTTGCTCAGGCCCTCGACCGACAGCAATGTGGGCGCGTGCTCATTCGGCGCTCTCGATCGGGCGGTGGCGAGCAGCGCGGGCTTTGGCGCTGCGGCGCGGCGGCGATGCCGGAGGTCTCGACGATGCCGACGATGCCCTTGGGAAATGCGACGACGATCAGCACGATGAAGCCGCCCAGCACCAGTTTTGACAAGTCGGTCTGGCTGACCAGCCAGATGCTGACGCGCCTTGAAGACGATGGCGCCGATCACCGCACCCGACACGGTCTCGACGCCGCCGAGCAGCACCATGACCAGCGCATCGACCGACAGCGAGATGCCGAGGCTGTCGGGAAACACGCTGCCCTTGAGATAAGCGAACAGCGCGCCCGCGACGCCGGCGACGGTGCCCGCGATGACGAACGCGGTCCATTGGATGCGCTTGGCGTCGATGCCGATGGCTTCGCTGCGCAACAGCAAGTCGCGCGTGGCCCGCAGCGCATAGCCGAACGGCGAGAACACGATGATGCGAAGGACTGCGACCGCGAGCGCGGCGACCGCCAATCGACAACCAGTAGAAACTCGCAGGCCCCGCCGCCCATTTTTCCGGCCAGACGCCCAAAATGCCGTTGTCGCCGCCGGTCACCGCCACCCACTGGAATGCGATCGACCAGACGATCTGCGCAAACGCCAGCGTCAGCATCGCGAAATAGACGCCGGACAGCTGCACCGCGAAGAAGCCGAACACCGCGGCCCCCAGGCAGCCCGAGCAGCGGGCCGAGCAGCAGCGCAGACGATCATCGGCAGGCCCGCCATCTTGGCGAGGAAGGCGACGCCATAGGCGCCGAGCCCGAAATAGGCGGCGTGGCCGAACGAGGCGAGCCCGCCGACCGACATCAGGAAATGCAGGCTGGCGGCAAAGATCACGAAGATCGCGATTTCCGAGCCGACGGTCAGCGCATAATTGCCGGCGACCAGTGGCAGCATCGCCGCCACGGCCAGCCGGCAAGCGCGGCAAGCGCGTTCGTTCGACGTCAGCGGACGCCAGGGATTGACGGTCAGCCCCGGCGTGCGGCGCGCCGGCGCCTCCGGCTTGCCGAACAGGCCCCAGGGCCGCACGATCAGCACCACCGCCATCACCAGGAACACCAGGATGATGGAAATCTTCGGGAA
Organism: uncultured Alphaproteobacteria bacterium; assembly: GCA_963706975.1. Classification (GTDB taxonomy): domain Bacteria; phylum Pseudomonadota; class Alphaproteobacteria; order Rhizobiales; family Xanthobacteraceae; genus Bradyrhizobium. The sequence goes on along the minus strand of CAVPOL010000038.1, from coordinate 67,449 downwards.
GATGAGAATGCCGAAGGCGTTCAGTTCGGACACCAGCACGGCAGCGACAAAGGCGCCGATGATGCTGCCGAGGCCGCCGATCACCACCACCACGAAGACGTCGACGATGATGCGCAGATCCAGCGCGTGATGCACGGCGTCGCGCGGGATCTGCAGCGCACCGCCGAGGGCGGCGAGAAAGACGCCGAGCGCGAACACGGAGGTGAACAGCCATTTCTGATTGACGCCGAGCGCTGCCACCATGTCGCGGTCCTGCGTCGCCGCGCGCACCAGAATGCCCCAGCGGGTGCGCTGGAACAAAAGCCAGAGCATCGCCAGCACGACCGGGCCGAGCACGATCAGGAACAAGTCATAGGTCGGAATGTTCTGGCCGAAGAACTCGACCGCGCCCTTGAAGCCCGGCGCGCGGCGGCCGAGCAGATCGTCCGGGCCCCAGATCAGCACCACGAGATCCTCGACCATCAGGGTCAGGCCGAAGGTCGCCAGCAGCTGAAACAGTTCCGGCGCGTGATAGATCCGCCGCAGCAGCACCATCTCGACCAGCACGCCGACCACGGCGACGACCAGCGCGGCCACGACGATGCCGCCCCAGAAACCGAGCGCGCCGGAAAAACGCTCGGTCAGCGTGAACGCGACATAGGCGCCGAGCATGTAGAACGCGCCATGGGCGAAATTCACGATCCGCGTCACGCCGAAGATGATCGACAGCCCCGACGCCACCAGAAACAGCGACGCCGCGCTGGCAAGACCGGTCAGGAACTGGACGAAGTAAAAGGCCATTGGCGGTCCGGTTCGCGCGCTTTCGTGTAGTGGCTTTCATCCTTCGAGACGGCGCTTCGCGCGCTCCTCAGGATGAGGTCTCAGATTGCTGCGACGCTCGAAGCCTCATGGTGAGGAGCGCGGCAGCGCCGCGCGTCTCGAACCATGAGAGCCCGATGCATCAGCGACGCCGGCAGGCGCTCCGCGCATGCAGGCCGAGACCTCACTCCTTCGGGCGCATCTTCTCGACTTCGGCGTCGCTCGGCAGATAGTCGCGCGCCCTTGCGGTAGACCGAATCCACCATGACGCCCTTGCCGTCCTTCAGCGCGGTCTTGCCGACATAAGCGCCGAGCGTCGACTGGTGGTCGATCTTGCGGAAGGTGATCTCGCCGAATGGCGACGGCATCGACAGCCCCTCGGCGGCGGCGATCAGCTTTTCCGGATCGTCGGAATTGGCCTTGGCAAGGATCGCCGCGGCCGCCTTGATGGTCTGATAGCCGACGATCGAGCCGAGCCGCGGATAGTCGTTGAACTTGGCCTGATAGGCCTTGGCGAACTTGTCGTGATCCGGCGTCTTGATGTCGTACCAGGGATAACCGGTGACGATCCAGCCTTCGGGCGTCTCTTCCTTGAGCGGATCGAGATATTCCGGCTCGCCGGTCAGGAAGGAAACCACCGCGCGACCCTTGAACAGGCCGCGGGTGTTGCCTTCGCGCACGAATTTCACGAGATCGGCGCCGAAGGTGACGTTGAGGATCGCTTCCGGATTGGCTGACGCGACCGCCTGCACCACCGGGCCGGCGTCGATCTTGCCCTGCGGCGGCCACTGCTCGTCGACCCACTGGATATCGGGACGCTTCTCCGACATCAGTTTCTTGAACACCGCGACCGCGGACTGGCCGTATTCATAGTTCGGCGCAATCGTCGCCCAGCGCTTGGCCGGCAGCTTGGCCGCCTCTTCCACCAGCATCGCCGCCTGCATGTAGTTGGAAGGACGCAGGCGGAAGGTGTAGCGGTTGCCCTTCGACCAGGTGATGGCGTCGGTCAAAGGCTCGGCCGCCAGGAAGAACACCTTCTTCTGGTTGGCGAAGTCGGAGACGGCCAGGCCGATGTTGGACAGGAACGTGCCGGTGAGCATCACCACCTTCTCGCTCGACACCAGTTCGTTGGCGGCGGTCTGCGCGTCGGCGGGCTTGCCGCCGTCATCCTTGGAGACGACGACGAGCTTCTTGCCGTTGATGCCGCCGGCGGCGTTGATTTCCTCGACCGCGAGCTGCCAGCCCTTGCGATAGGGCTCGGTGAAGGCCGGCAACAGCGAGTAGCTGTTGATCTCGCCGATCTTGATTTCGCCGCTCTGGGCCAAGGCGGAATTCGCCATGCCCGCGACCACGATCGCCAATCCCGCGCCAGAAAATAACTTCTCCGTCGCATCCCTAACCCTCCACTGTTGAAGAAAATTACCGTAGACCGTCCTCGCCTTTGACTTCGGCTGTCGTCAGCCCGCCGACGCGCGGCAGCGGCCGGCCGGAGTCGGTGACCGCGACCGCGACCATGATCTCGTTGGCGCGCGGCGCGTCGTTGATCTGCACTTCCATGCCGTCAAAATGGCTGCGCACGAAGGCCGCGTCCTTGTGGCCGAGCGGAATATCCAGCGTCGTGCCCGGCCCGCTGCGCTTTTTCGACGACGGGATCAGCGCCGCGCCCTTGCCCAGAACCTTGCGCACCGGCGCGCCCATCTTGGGATGCAGGATCGCGGCCGCATGTTCGAGTTCGCCGTTCTCGCCGACCGCGGCGGCCTTGCCGTAGCTCTGCGCCTTGGCGCCGTCGATGCCGAGCGCCGCGACGGCCCTTGCTTCGCCAGCAACTCGCCGAGTTCCTCGCCGATCGCGATCAGCGGGCGAGAGATCTTCGACATATTTTCCGGCGAACGGATTTTCGATCACGGCGATCGCCGCCGCGCGCCGGGTCGGTGGCGAAACCGTCTGGCCCATTTCCAGCTGGGTCTCCTCGACCACCGTGACGATCTTGCGAATGACCGCGCTCATCGGTTATCCGCCTCTGTTCCCGGCTCAGGCATGCATCAAGCCCTTCTATCGCGCATCTCTGTGAACGGCCTGCGATCCACCGCGTTCGACCGTTTGTCGCCACCACGACGGTCTCGCCAAGCAGGCGCAATGCCGCGCCGTCGATCAATCCCAGCACCAGCAGCTGCGCGCACGGCCGCACCGGCCTCCAGCGCGTCCGCGATCTCGTCCCCCGACAATGCGCCGACGTCGCGGGTGACAAGCCGCGCGCCGAGATCGCTGTCGGGCTGCAATTCATTGCGCCGGGCAGCGGATGACCGCGGGATGGCCGGGCAGATCGACGGCATTGGCGATGATGGTGGCGGCAGCGTCGGCCTGCGAGGCGGTCCGCGCCAGCACGGTGACCGCATCGGCAATGCCGAGCGAGAAGCTTCGGCCGTGGCGTCCCGAGGTCGCGATCGCCGCGCGAGGGATCATCGGCGTCGATCGCCATGGTCCGCAACGATCCCGCGGCGTCCGGCCGATCCATCAGGCCGATCGGAAAACTGTTCGCCGCCGGCCAGATGCAGGGCGATGTCGCCGCCATTGTTGACATAGGCGCGGTCGAGCCGCGCGGCGCGCGGTCATCGCAGCCAAAATCTCTTCGGCTACGGAGCCTGCGACCGCCGCCATCGGCGTGATGAAATGTCGGCGGCAAACGGCGCCACCGCCGCATGCATGCGGCGCGCGACGACGCCTTGCAGCGAGCAACGTGCCGGATCGGCCGGCTGCCGCAGCAGCGGCAATTCGCTCGCAGAGTTCGTCGAGCAACCCGGTGAAGCGTCGCGCCGCGGCGTCATAGGCCGCGCGAACTTCGCCTCGCTGCCGCTGCGCCTCCACGATCAGGTCGATCGGGCCGTCCTGCAGATGCAGCCGCTTGCCGTCCGCGAGCAACCTGATTTGCGGGAGCCGCTTCATGCGCGCCGCTCCCGGCGGATGCAGCGACGGCATTGCGGCGTTTCCGCAGTATCCTTTAACGACGCCAGCGGACGCACATGATCCATGTGGCCGCCGAGCGCCGCATAGTCCGACAGTTTTAGCGTAAACTCGATCGGCGCCACCAGCGCCGGCGTCGGCACATAGCCGAACGCGCCGGCCGGCAATCGCGTGACATCGACCATGAAGGTGATGCCGCCGCCGGGCCAGACATAAACCGGCGCGCCGCCGCTGGTGACCCGCGTCAGCGCGTCCTTGACCGAACGCGTCAGCCGCACCGGATTGTCGGTGACCCCCGCGCGCAGCGATCCGCCTGCCCCGCCCATGAACAGCACCGTGCACAAAGCCGGCTCGCAATTCTCCTGAATGCGCTCGACCGACAGCTTTAGCTCCCTCGGCATCGGCTTTTCGACCGGCTTCAGCGCCTCGTCGAGTTCGTAATAGGCGGCATGCTCGCCGGTCGTCGACACCATCAGCATGGTCATGCCCGGCCGCGCCTTCTTCGGCGTCGAACGGACCGAGCACCGACAGCGGATCGGAGATTTTGGTGCCGCCCCAGCCGGTGCCGGGCTCGGCGACCTGGAAATAACGGCCCGGCGTCGAGCGCCGCCCCTTCATCTTGATCCCGGTGTCGGGAATATCCAGCAGCTTGCCGGCCTGGTGCTCGCTGAGCACGCCGGTGATGTGGTCGTCCACCACGACGACTTCATCGACCTTGCCGTGCCATTGCTTGGCGAACATGCCGATGGTGGCCGAGCCGCAGCCGACTCGCATGCGCTCTTCCGGCGACGCCGTTGACGATCGGCGGATAGCCGGCCTGCACCACCACGGTGGCGCCGCCGTCGATGGTGAGTTCCACCGGCTTGCAGTTGCTGAGATCCATCAGCGCGTCGCAGGTGACGCGGCCTTCCTTCTTCGAGCCGCCGGTGAGATGATGCACGCCGCCCAGCGACAGCATCTGCGAGCCGTATTCGCTGGTGGTGACGTGGCCGATCGCCTCGCCCTGCGCGCGAACGGTCGCGGTTTCCGGGCCGAGATAGCGGTCGGTGTCGATCTTCACCTTGACGCCGCAATAGCTGAAGATGCCTTCGGTCACCACGGTGACCATGTCGACGCCGTCGATCTCCGAGGAGACGATGAACGGCGCGGGCTTGTAGTCGGGATAAGTGGTGCCGGCGCCGATCGCGGTGACGAAGACATCGGGCTCGTGAACGATCTTGCCGTCCCAGTCGCCGCCGGCCTGGAACGGCACCAGCCGTCCGCCATGCGACACCGTGCGCTCCAGCACGATATGCGGATCGACGCGCACCAGTTCGCCATTGTGATTGGCATAGCGGTCGCAGGCGCCCGCCGCGCCCGGCTTGATGTAGCACATCACGGGACACGCATCGCAGCGGATCTTGTCGTCGGCAGCGTCGGCGTGTTCAGTCAGCATGAACACGCTCTCGAAGCCAGCATCAAACTGTCGGACGGCCAGAATCGCGATGTCAACGATCGCCGCGCATCCGCGTGTCTCTCGCCGGGCATTTGTTCGTATACGAACGATGTTGCGCGCGCCGCCGAAAGCTGTCAAGCGCCCGCGGCAGCGAAAACCGCCGCTGCCGATCAAAAGCCGCAGTTTGCCTGCGCGCCTTGTTCATAAACCGGGCAACGGTTTGACGGCATGGACCGGTCGCGCTTGCACGTTTGTATGCAAACGGTATCTTCCGACTTCGGCATTTCGACGCGATGTTTGCAGCGCAACCGCCGCGAGCGGGACCACCGAGATGACGCAGAGCACGATCCGCCTGCGGTCAACGGCCGGATCCATGACGTCGCCGCCGCCCCGGACACCGCCCTGCTCTACGTGCTGCGCAACGATCTCGAACTGAACGGACCGAAATACGGCTGCGGGCTCGGCGAATGCGGCGCCTGCGCGGTGCTGATCGACGGCGTCGCGGCGCGGTCCTGCGTCGATCCCGATCGAAGGCTGCGTCGGGCGCGACATTGTGACGCTCGAAGGCCTCGGGTCGCGCGAGCATCCCGATCCGGTGCAGCAGGCTTTCATCAGCGAGCAGGCCGCGCAATGCGGCTATTGCCTCAACGGCATGATCATCAGCACCAAGGCGCTGCTGCTGCGCACGCCTCATCCTTCCGAAGCCGAGGTGCTGGAAGCGCTGCGCCATCATCTGTGCCGCTGCGGCGCGCATATAGAAATCAAGCGCGCGGCGATGCGGGCTGCCGGCCATCTCCTCGAGGCGCACGACCTGATGACAGCGCCGGCATCGCCCGCGATCGCGAATGTTCCGCAGGGAACGTTGTCGGTGTTTCGTCACGCGTCGCCCGTCGAAGCCGTCAGATTCGAGACCTTCATCAAGATCACCGCCGACGGCTCGGTCACCGCCTACAACGGCCATGTCGATCTCGGCACCGGCATCCGCACCGCGCTCGGGCAGATCGTCGCCGAAGAACTCGACGTGTCCTTTGCGCGCGTCGTCGTCGTGCTCGGCGATACCGCCGTGGTGCCCAACCAGGGCGCGACCATCGCCAGCGAAACCATCCAGATCACCGCAGTGCCGCTTGCGCAACGCCGCCGCGCAGGCGCGGCATTTTCTGGTGGCGCGCGCCGCCGAGCGGCTGGAGCTTGCCGGTGGAGCGATCTTTCCATCGAAGACGGCCTGATCCGCGGCAACGACAACCGCAGCGTCAGCTACGGCGAGTTGATCGCGGGCGAGACCATCCGCCTCGAACTGGCGGACGATGTTGCGGTGAAAGTCGTCAGCGCCTACAGCATCGTCGGCCAATCGGTGCCGCGCACCGACCTGCCGGCCAAGGCGACTGGCGAACTGGTTTACGTTCACGACGTGCGCGTGCCCGGCATGCTGCATGGCCGCGTGGTGCGCCCGCCCTATGCCGGCGTCGATGCCGGCGCATTTCGTCGGCACCAGCCTGATCGCGGTCGATGAAGCCTCGGTCCGCGATATTCCGGGGCTGGTCGCGGTGGTCCGGATCGGCGATTTCGTCGGCGTCGTCGCCGAGCGCGAGGAAAATGCCATCAAGGCCGCGGCCCGGCTCAAGGTGACGCTGGAAGCCGACGCCGACGCTGCCGGATCTGACGACATCGAGACGGCGCTGCGCGCCAATCCATCCGACGCCACGCACTCTGATCGACAAGGGCAATGTCGATGCCGCCATCGCGGCTGCCGCAAAGCCGATGCAACGGACCTATATCTGGCCGTACCAGATGCACGGTTCGATCGGCCCATCCTGCGCGGTCGCCGATTACACGGACGGCCACATCCGGGTGTGGTCCGGCACGCAGAATCCCGCACATTTTGCGCGGTGATCTGGCGCTGCTGCTGCAGAAGCCCGAAGAAGAGATCGAGGTGATCCGGCTGGAGGCCGCCGGCTGCTACGGCCGCAACTGTGCCGACGATGTGACGGCGGATGCGCTGTTATTGTCGCGCGCGGTCGGCCGCCCCGTCCGCGTGCAGCTGACGCGCGAGCAGGAGCACGCCTGGGAGCCCAAGGGCACCGCGCAGTTGATGGACGTCAATGGCGGGCTGAACGCCGATGGCAGCGTCGCGGGTTACGATTTTGCGACGCGCTATCCGTCGAACGGTGCACCGACGCTGGCGCTGCTGCTGACCGGCGCGGTCGCGCCGGTCCCTGCCGTGTTCGAGATGGGCGACCGCACCGCGATCCCGCCCTATGACTACGACAATCTGCGCGTGGTGGCGCACGATATGCCGCCGATCGTGCGGGCGTCGTGGCTTCGCGGCGTCTCGGCGCTGCCCAACACCTTTGCGCATGAATTCTACATCGACGAACTCGCAACCGAAGCCGGCGTCGATCCGATCGAATACCGGCTGCGCTATCTGAAGGACCAGCGCGCGGTCGATCTGGTCAACGCGGTGGCCGAGCGCGCCGGCTGGATCGCCTCGCCCGGTCTGGAAAGAACCCGCCGCCGAGGGCGACGTCGTGCGCGGCCGCGGCTTTGCCTATGCGCTCTATGTCCACAGCAAGTTTCCCGGTTACGGCGCGGCATGGTCGGCCTGGATCGCCGACGTCGCCGTCAACAAGGCAACCGGCGATGTCAGCGTGACGCGCGTCGTGGCCGGCCAGGATTCCGGGCTGATGATCAATCCGGAAGGCGTCCGCCATCAGATCCATGGCAATGTGATCCAGTCGACCAGCCGCGCGCTGATGGAAGAAGTCTCGTTCGACCGCACTTCCGTGACGGCGCGGGAATGGGGCGCCTACCCCATCATCAAATTTCCGGATGTTCCCAAGATCGACGTGCTGATGCTGCCGCGGCAGGACCAGCCGCCGCTTGGCGTCGGCGAATCCGCTTCTGTGCCGAGTGCTGCCGCGATTGCCAACGCGATCTTCGATGCGACCGGTGTGCGGTTTCGCGAATTGCCGTTCACGCCGGAACGGATTCTGGCGGGATTGGGCGGCGGGCAAGGTGAGACACCGATGCCGCTGGCCGCGCCGCGGCCGCCGGCTCCGACCGGCCGATGGAAAAATCCGATTGCCGCGCGGCGCAGTGCTTTCGCAACGGCCGCGGCGCTATGCGTTGCCGTGATCGGCATGGCCTCGGCGGTACTGCCGTGGCGGGCGATTGCGCCGATCGCGCCGCCGGATGCCTCGACCTGGTCGGCCACCACCATTGCAAGAGGCCGGCAACTGGCCGCGCTCGGCGACTGCGCGGTGTGCCATACGGTTTTGGGCGGCGCCGTCAATGCCGGCGGCCGCCCCATCGAAACGCCGTTCGGCATCATTTACGCGACCAACATCACTCCCGATGTCGAGACCGGGATCGGCGCATGGTCCTATCCCGCCTTCGAGCGCGCCATGCGCGAGGGCATCCATCGCGACGGCCGGCATCTCTATCCGGCGTTTCCCTATCCGCATTTTGCCAAAGCCAGCGATGCCGACCTGCAGGCGCTCTATGCTTATCTGATGGCGCAGCCGGCGGTGCGCGCCGTGACACCGGCAGAACGCGCTTTCGTTTCCATTCAACCTGCGGCCATTGATGGCTGGATGGAACGCGCTGTTCCATCAGCCCACTGCATTCGAGGCCGATACGACAAAATCGGCGACGTGGAATCGCGGCGCCTACCTGGTCGAGGGCCTCGGCCATTGCGGCGCCTGCCATTCGCCGCGCAACGCGCTGGGGGCGGAAAAATCAGGCGCTTACCTCGCCGGCGGCGTGGCGGAAGGCTGGGAGGCGCCGCCGCTGACCTCGCTGTCGCACGCGCCGATCCCATGGAACGAGGACGAGCTGTTCGCCTATTTGCGGACCGGCGAATCCCGTTTTCACGGCGTCGCCGCCGGGCCGATGGCGCCGGTCGTGAAGGAACTCGCTGCCCTGCCCGACCAGGACATCCGCGCCATGGCGGTCTATCTCGCTTCCTTCAATGACAAGGCGCTCGGCAGGCCGGAGCAGGAGGCGCTGGCGACGCGGCTGGAAAACTCGACCGCCGTGAGGGTTGTCTCGGCCTTTCCTGTCGGCGCGCGGCTTTATGAGGGCGCCTGCGCGGTCTGCCACGCGGTCGGCGGCGCGCCGCTGTTCGGCAGCCGGCCGTCGCTGGCGCTGAACAGCAATCTGCACAGCACGAGGCCCGACAATCTGATCCAGGTCATCCTGCACGGTATCACCACGCCTGCCTCGACCGAGCTGGGCTACATGCCCGGCTTCAGGGACAGCATGACCGATGGCCAGATCGTCGAGCTCGTGAGCTACCTGCGGCGGCAATTCGCTCCGGAACAGCCGGCCTGGACCGAGGTGCAGGCGGCCGTCGCCCAGGCCCGGCTGCGGATTTCGCGCTGAGCTGCCATGCAGGGGCCGAAAGGGGTCTGGTTGCAGGGCCCCCGGCGGGTTAGGGTTCCCGCATGGCAGTCACAGACATCGCATCCCGAACCTACAATCATGGCTGGCGGCTCGACCCGATCGTGCGCAGCCTGCTCGATACCGATTTCTACAAGCTGTTGATGCTGCAGATGATCCGGGAATTCTATCCGGAGCAGCAGGTGACCTTTTCGGTCATCAACCGCAGCCGGCAGGTGCGGCTTGGCGAAATCATTGACGAGAGCGAATTGCGCTCTCAGCTCGATCATGCCCGTTCGCTCCGCTTCAGCAAGAAGGAGTTGATCTGGCTCGCCGGCAATACCTTTTACGGCAAGACCCAGATGTTCTCGCCCGACTTCATCAACTGGCTGGCCGCATTCCGCCTGCCCGAATATGAGCTGCGCAAGGTCGACGGCCAGTACGAATTGCATTTCCACGGACCCTGGACCCACACCACGATGTGGGAGATTCCGGCGCTTGCGATCCTCAACGAATTGCGCTCGCGCCAGGTGATGAAGGGCCAGGGCCGCTTCGCGCTCGACGTGCTCTATGCCCGCGCCAAGGCCAAGCTGTGGGCCAAGGTCGAACGCTTAAGAAAGCTGGAAGGCCTGCGGCTGTCCGATTTCGGGACCCGGCGGCGGCACGGTTTCCTGTGGCAGCGCTGGTGCGTCGAGGCGGTCAAGGAAGGCTTGGGATCGTCGTTCACCGGCACCTCCAACGTGCTGCTGGCGATGGACAACGACCTCGAAGCGATCGGCACCAATGCGCACGAACTGCCGATGGTGGCGGCGGCGCTCGCGGATAACGATGACGAATTGCGCTGGGCGCCGTACCGGATCCTCGACCAGTGGCGTCATACCTATGGCGGCAACCTCCTGATCGCGCTGCCCGACGCCTTTGGCACAAAGCCGTTCCTGCGCGATGCGCCGGACTGGGTAGCGGACTGGACCGGCTTTCGCCCTGACAGCGCGCCGCCAATCGCGGCGGGCGAAGAGATCATCAAATGGTGGAAGCAGAAGGGCCGCGATCCCCGCGAAAAGCTCCTGGTCTTCTCGGACGCCATGGACGTCGGATCGATCGAGGAGACCCACCGGCATTTCACCGGCCGGGTGCGGGTCAGTTTCGGCTGGGGCACCAATCTGACCAACGATTTCGTCGGCTGCGCGCCTGACGGTTCGGACAACCTCGACCCGATCTCGATCGTCTGCAAGGTGACCTCGGTCGACGGCCGGCCGGCCGTGAAACTCTCGGATAATACGGAAAAGGCCACCGGCACCGACGCCGAAATCCAGCGCTATCTGCGCGTGTTCGGCAATGTCGGCCGCGTTCGCAGCGCGGTGCATGTCTGAAAGATCGGGATGCGCGGTCCGCGCATCCGAAAGCGTTACTGGGTCACCGCCATCCCGCTTGCGAACACCCGGCTGGCGAGCACGTCGGACGCCTCCAGCGACATGATGTCGTCGGCGCTCAGCACGCGGTCGAGATCGGCGACCAGGCGGCTGGCCTGACGCAGCCGCATGCGATCGAGCGCGTTGCGGATCGAGCGCGCGTTGGAAAACAGCGGCTGGGTCTTGCGCAGCGCGATGTAGCGGACGAACGCATCGCGCGCCCCGGCGCTGAACCTGTAGTTCATGTCCTGCAGCATCAATTCGGCGATCGCCAGCAACTCTTCATCGGAGTAATCGGGAAAATCGATGTGATGCGCGATCCGTGAACGGAAGCCCGGATTGCTGGCGAAAAACTTGTCCATCCGGTCGCCATAGCCGGCGAGGATCACCACCAGATCCTCGCGCTGCGATTCCATCACCTGCAGCAGGATCTCGATCGCTTCCTGGCCGTAATCGCGCTCGTTGTCGGGCCGATGCAGGTAATAGGCCTCGTCGATGAACAGCACGCCGCCCATCGCCTTCTTCAATATCTCTTTCGTCTTCGGCGCGGTATGGCCGATATATTGCCCGACCAGCTCATCGCGCGTCACCGACACCACATGACCGCGGCGCACGAAGCCGAGCCTGTGCAAAATGCTGGCGATCCGCAGCGCTACCGTGGTCTTGCCGGTGCCGGGATTGCCGGTGAACGACATGTGCAGGGTCGGCACCTCGGACGTCAGGTTCATGCGCTTGCGGATCCGTTCGATCAGCAGCAGCGATGCGATCTCGCGGATGCGGGTCTTGACCGGTTTTAAGCCGATCAGCTCGCGGTCGAGCTGGTCGAGCACCTCGCCGATGCCGACCTCGACGAATTCACGGCGCAGATCGACCCGCTCGACCGGCGGCGCGTCGGCAGCCAATGGCGCTCCGGCTTGCAGATTCATTTGTCACCGTAGCGCGCGCCCTCGGGACGATCGGCGGCATAGGATTTCGTGGTGTAGCGGATGTTGCGGCCACTGACCTCATGCCGCTCCAGGTGGAAGCCGGGTTCCTGCTTCGGCCGGTTGACGATGAACGACAGCCGCAGCAATTCCCAGCCATGGCTGGAGTTGAAGGCCGACATCCGGATGTAGCGGTCGCCATAGACCTTGCGGCACTCGTTCAGCTCCATCATCACGCCGGCAGCGTCGCGCAGATCGAACATCGGCAGCCCCCACATCTCCCAGAAATTGTTGCGGGGATGCGGATCGTCCGTGAATTCGATGTTCACCGCCCAGCCTCTGGCCAGGCAATACTGCACCTGACGGGAGACCTGCTCGTCGGTGAGATCGGGCAGGAATGAAAAGCAGCCTTGGGTGACGCGCATGATCGATCTCCTTACATCGAGACGCTGACGGTGGGCGCAAAGTCGGGCATGTCGGTCGACTCGTAGTTGAAGGTGACGTCCTTCCAGACTTCCAGCGCCGATTTCAGCGGCGTGCAGGTCTGCGCGGCTTTCGCCAGTATCTCCGGTCCCTCGTGCAGATAGTCGCGGCCCTCATTGCGGGCGAGGATCATCGCTTCCAGCGCCACCCGGTTGGCGGTGGCCCCGGCCTGGATGCCCATGGGATGGCCGATGGTGCCGCCGCCGAACTGCAGCACCACATCTTCCCCCAAATGGTCGAGCAATTGATGCATCTGGCCGGCGTGGATGCCGCCCGACGCCACCGGCATCATCTTGTTGAGGCTGGCCCAGTTCTGGTCGAAGAACACGCCGTGCTCCAGCCGCATCGGGTTGAAGTCCTCGCGGCAGATATCGTAATAGCCGCGCGTGGTGGCGGGATCGCCTTCCAGCTTGCCGACCACCGTGCCGGCATGGATGTGATCGACGCCGGCGAGCCGCATCCATTTGGCGATCACGCGGAACGAGACGCCATGGTTGCGCTGTCGCGTATAGGTCGAATGCCCTGCCCGGTGCAGATGCAGGATCATGTCGTTGCGGCGCGCCCATTTCGCCATCGACTGGATCGCGGTATAGCCGATCACGAGATCTATCATGATGATGATCGAGCCGAGTTCCCTGGCGAATTCCGCGCGCTCGTACATGTCCTCCATGGTGCCGGCGGTGACGTTGAGATAGGTGCCCTTGATCTCGCCGGATGCCGCCTGCGCCTTGTTGACCGCCTCCATGCAATAGAGAAAGCGCTCGCGCCAGTGCATGAACGGCTGCGAGTTGATGTTCTCGTCGTCTTTTGTGAAATCAAGCCCGCCCTTCAACGCTTCATAGACCACGCGGCCGTAATTGCGCCCGGAAAGGCCGAGCTTTGGCTTGACGGTGGCGCCAAGCAGCGGGCGGCCGAACTTGTCCATCCGCTCGCGCTCGACCACGATGCCGGTCGCCGGACCCTGAAAGGTCTTCACATAGGCCACCGGCAGCCGCATGTCCTCGAGCCGCAGCGCCTTCAGCGGCTTGAAGCCGAACACGTTGCCGATGATCGACGCCGACAAGTTGGCGATCGACCCGTTCTCGAACAGATCGAGATCGTAGGCGATATAGGCAAAATACTGTCCCGGTGAATTGGGCACCGGATCGACGCGAAAACATTTGGCGCGGTATTTTTCCGCCGCCGTCAGCCGGTCGGTCCACACCACCGTCCATGTGGCGGTCGAGGATTTACCGGCCACAGCGGCGCAAGCCTCGATCGGATCGACGCCGTCCTGCGGCGTGACCCGGAACAGCGCGATGATGTCGGTATCCCTGGGCTCGTAATCGGGCTCCCAATAGCCCATCTTCCTGTATTCCATCACGCCGGATTTGTAGCGATCCTTGCCGCGGATGGTCATCGACTGGTCATTCATGCTCGTTCTCCTCAGGTCCGGCGGATCCGGCGGAAAGTCTGAAAATCATTCGGCGGCGGCGGCGATGCCGCCGATGCGCGGGTCGAGTGCTCCCGCGCGATAGCGTCTGGCCATCTCGGAGAGCGGGATTACCTTGATGCCGGAGGCATGGCCCGCCGTGCCGAATTGCTCGAAGCGCGCGCGGCAGAGGTCGCGCATCGCGTCCATCGCGGGCTTGAGAAATTTTCGCGGATCGAATTCGCTCCGGTTTTCGGTCGCGACCTTGCGGAACGCCGCGGTCATCGCCAGCCGGCAGTCGGTGTCGATATTGATCTTGCGCACGCCATGCCTGATGCCGCGCACGATTTCCTCGACCGGCACGCCCCAGGTCTGCGGCATCTCGCCGCCGAACCGGTTGAAGACGTCCTGCAGCGGCTGCGGCACCGAGGACGAGCCGTGCATCACCAGATGGGTGTTCGGCAGCCGGCGGTGAATTTCCTCGACCACCTGCATGGCGAGGATGTCACCGTCCGGCTGGCGCGAGAACTTGTAGGCGCCGTGCGAGGTGCCCATCGCGATCGCCAGCGCATCGACCCCGGTGGCGCGGACGAAATCGACCGCCTGGTCCGGATCGGTCAACAGCTGGTCGCGGCCGACCTTGCCCTCGACGCCGTGGCCGTCCTCCTGTTCGCCGCCGCCGTGCTCGAGTGAGCCGAGCACGCCGAGTTCGCCCTCCACCGAGGCGCCGATCCAGTGCGCCATCTCGACCACGCGGCGGGTGATATCGACGTTGTAATCAAAGTCCGCCGGCGTTTTGGCGTCGGCCTTCAGCGAACCGTCCATCATGACCGACGTAAATCCGTGCTTGATCGCGGTGGCGCAGGTCGATTCCTCGTTGCCATGGTCCTGATGCAGGCAGAGCGGGATCTGCGGATACATCGCTTCCAGCGCCTCGATCATTTTCGACAGCATGATGTCGTTGGCGTAGGCGCGCGCGCCGCGCGAGGCCTGGATGATGACGGGCGCATCGACCGCTGCGGCCGCTTCCATGATCGCAAGCCCCTGCTCCATATTGTTGATGTTGAAGGCTGGCACGCCGTAGCCATGTTCGGCGGCGTGGTCCAGCAATTGCCTCAGGGTAATGCGTGCCATCGCGGCCTCCGTGTCGTTGCGCGTTTCGTTCCCAACATCATGCTTCGCCCGCCGCCATCGCCGACCGCGCCAGACACCGCAGCGCCGCGGTCGCGACCGCTTCGGCGGTGATGCCGAATTCGCGGTACAGCACCTCCGCCGGCGCGGATGCGCCGAACCCGGTCATGCCGACGAACTCTCCGCCGTCGCCGAGCCAGCGCGCCCAGTCACCTTCGAGCGCCGCCTCGACGCCTATTCGTGGAGCGTTGCCCAGCACCTGCGCGCGATACTCGGGCGGCTGCCGGCGGAACAGATCGAAGCACGGCGCCGAGACCACGGCGGCGCGGACATTGTCCGCCAACAGAAGCCTTGCCGCCGCGAGCGCGATCGACACTTCGGAGCCGGTGGCAATCAAGGTGACGTCGCGACCACCCGGCGGTTCGACCACCGGATAGGCGCCGCGCGCGACCAGATTGCCGGCGACGGCCGCGACACGGAAGGCCGGCAAGGCCTGCCGCGACAGGCACAGCACCGAAGGGCTGGCCTCGGCCCGCAGCGCGCAATCCCAGGCCTCGGCGGTCTCGACCGCGTCGCCGGGCCGAAATACCAGCAGGTTCGGAATCGCCCGCAACGACGCCAGATGCTCGACCGGCTGATGGGTCGGACCGTCCTCGCCCAACCCGATGGAAATCGTGGGTCATCACATGGATCACCCGGATGCCCATCAGCGCAGCCAGCCTGATCGCCGGGCGGCTGTAGTCGGCGAAGGCGAGAAAGGTGCCGCCATAAGGGATGAAGCCGCCATGCAGCGCGATGCCGTTCATCGCCGCGGCCATGGCGTGTTCGCGGACGCCATAGTGAATGTAGTTGCCGGCCAGGAAATCAGGGCGCACCGCCGCCTGCGAACTGGCGCGGGTGAGATTGGAGTGCGTAAGATCGGCCGAGCCACCCAGCAAATTCGGCAAGGTTTTCGCGATGGTGTCGATCACCTGTTGCGAGGCCTGCCGGGTGGCGATGCCTGGCTGTTCGGTGAGGAAGCGATCGCGGAGCTGCGTCATCGCCTCGGCATAGGCGCAGGGCAGCTTTCGATTGAGCGCATCGTGGAACGGCGAGCGCGGGGCGGCATTGAGCCGCCGGGTGCGCTCGATCCAGTTGTGTCGGGCGACCTGGCCGCGCGTCCCGATGCTTCGCCATTGCTCGGCGACGGAACCCGGAATCACGAACGGCGGATGCGGCCAGTCCAGCGCGGCGCGGGTTTTGGCGGTCTCCTCGGCGCCGAGCGGAGCGCCGTGAATCTTTTCGGTGCCCTGCCGGCTCGGGGCGCCGAACCCGATCACAGTGCGGCAGGCGATCAGCGACGGGCGGTCGTTGTGACGGGCGCGCTCGATCGCGGCCGCAATCGCTTCGGGATCATGGCCGTCGATCCGGCAGGCCGACCAGCCCGACGCCCTGAACCGCGCGATCTGGTCGTCCGAGCATGACAGCGAGGTCGCGCCATCGATCGAAATTTCATTGTCGTCGAACAGCACGATCAGCCGGCTGAGTCCGAGATGCCCGGCCAGCGAGATCGCCTCATGGCTGAGGCCTTCCATCAGGCAACCGTCGCCCGCGATCACATAGGTATGGTGATCGACCAGATCGTTGCCGAAGCGCGCATTCAAAAGCCGCTCCGCCAGCGCCATGCCGACCGCGGTGGCGAGGCCCTGCCCGAGCGGGCCGGTGGTGGTCTCGACACCCGGCGTATGGCCATATTCGGGGTGGCCGGGTGTTTTCGAGCCCCACTGCCGGAACGCTTTCAATTCGTCCGACGTCATGCCCTCGTAGCCAGTCAGATGCAGCAGCGCGTACAGCAGCATCGAACCGTGTCCGGCCGAGAGCACGAAGCGATCGCGGTCCGGCCACGCCGGATCGGCTGCATCGAATTTGAGGAAGCGCGAAAATAGCACGGTGGCGACGTCGGCCATGCCCATCGGCATCCCCGGATGCCCCGATCTGGCTTTCTCGACGGCGTCGACGGCGAGAAAGCGGATCGCATTGGCCATTTCCGCATGCGAGACTTCGGGGCGGCCTGCCAGGCAGGCGAGTGCTGGTGCGTTCATATCGTGCGCCTTTTGCGTTCCATCAGTTGCAGGATCAGCGGGGTGAGAATGAGCTGCATCGCGAGGTCGAGCTTCGATCCGTGGATCACGATCGAATTGGCGCGCGACATAAAACTGTTCGGGATCATCGACAGCAGATAGGGGAAATCGATGCCGCGCGGGTTCCTCAGTCGGATCACCACCATCGATTCGTCCGGGGTCGGAATCCACCGCGCAATGAACGGATTCGAGGTGTCCACGGTCGGCACGCGCTGGAAATTGATGTCGGTTTCGGCGAATTGCGGGCAGATGTAGTTCACGTAATCCGGCATCCGCCGCAGGATGGTGTCGGTCACCGCCTCCTGGGAATAACCGCGGTCGCTGCGGTCGCGATGCAGTTTCTGGATCCACTCCAGATTGATCACCGGCACCACGCCGATCCTGAGATCGGCATGCTGCGCGATGTTGACCTTGTCGGTCACGACCGCGCCGTGCAGGCCCTCGTAGAACAGGAGATCGGAGGCCTCCGGCAGCGGATCCCAGGCGGTGAACGTCCCCGGTTCCGCGCCATAGAGCCTGGCCTCGTCGTCGTCATGGACGTAGTGCCGGGTGGTTCCGGTGCCGGATTCGCCGTAGTCGCGAAACACCCTCTCCAGTTCCTCGAACAAATTGGTCTCGGGGCTGAAATGACTGAAATGCCTGTTGCCGCGTTCGGCCTCCTCCAGCATTTTGGTGCGCATTTCGAAGCGGTTGTAGCGATGAAAGGCGTCGCCCTCGATATAGGCTGCGGCGACCTTTTCGCGGCGGAAGATGTTTTCGAACGTCTTCTTGACCGAGGTGGTGCCGGCGCCCGATGAACCCGTGATCGAAATGATGGGATGGCTGCGCGACATGGTGGCCGGCCTCAGCGAAACAGGCCGCGCCGCGCAAACAGCGGCGCGTCGCTATGGTCGAACATCGGCTCGGTGCCCTCGTGAATGACGGTGACGTCGCGAACTTCGCGCAGCGACCCCATGATCAGCGGCACCCGCTGGTGCGGTGTTTTCGCCGCCAATTCCAGGATTCGGCGCCGCCCGGTGGTCGCAGCACCTCCCGCCCACTCCATCACCAAAGCGATCGGATGAGCTTCATAGAGCAGCCGCAGCCGGCCTTCGCGATAGCCGGGGCGGGCATCGGCCGGATACAGGAACACCCCGCCGCGCACCAGGATGCGAAGCGCCTCGGCCACCAGCGAGCCGATCCAGCGCATGTTGAAATCGGCGCCGCGGTCGCCGCTGCTGCCGGCGAGGCATTCGTCGATATAGGCCCGCACCGGCCCGTGCCAGTGCCGGTGATTGGAGGCGTTGATGGCGAATTCCGGCGTATCGGTCGCGATCTTCACGCCCCGTTCGATCAACAGGAATTGCTGGGTGCGGCGGTTGAGAATGAAGATGTCGACGCCGGCATTGAAAGCGAGAACCAGCACGGTTTGCGGCCCATAGACGAAAAATCCGGCGGCGCATTGCGCCGTGCCGGGCTCGAAAAAGGTCGAGAGCAGGTCGTTTCCTCGCGGCCGGATCGAAAAGATGGTGCCGATCGAGATGTTGTTTTCGAGATTGGCCGACCCGTCCAGCGGATCGATCGCGACGCAGAGCGGTGCCGCGGAATTGAGGGTTTCCGGCAGTGCTGATTCCTCGGACAGGACGGCCGCGACCGGAGCGCCACGCAGTGCGTTGCGCATCATCTGGTCGGCGGCGACGTCGATATCCTTCTGCCGGTCCCCGTCGGGATTGGTCGCGCCGTTGGCGCCAGTGATACCCGCCAGCGGCCCATCCGCGATCAGCGCTGCGAGTTCAACCGCCGCGGCGGCGATGGCCAAAACCACGTCGCCGACCGCAGCGCCATGCGGCATCTGCGGTGCCAGGCGATCGAAATGCGAACGCAGGGTCACGCGTTCGTCCATGGCCGTCTCCTTGTCACCCTCTTTGGGGCGCGCGCCACGCGGTTCGCCGGTCGGCAAGCCGCGGCTCAAGGAGAACGCAGTTTGCAGAATTAGTAAAATTTTGTTATCTTTGGTCGTGGCAAAGATATTCTTATAAAGGTGGCAGCCGATGGTGGGCCGGTTCCGGCGCGAAATGACCATCCGGCAGCTGCGCGCGCTGGCGGCGGTCCACGCCAACAAGTCGGTGACCGCCGCGGCCAGGCAGCTGCACCTGACGCAGCCCGCGGTCACGCTTCAGCTTCGCAACCTGCAGGCGCTGGCCGGACTGCCGCTGATCCAGCGCACCGGCGACGGCATGCTGCTGACCGAGGCCGGACACGAAGTGCTGGCGCTTTCCGGACGCATCGAGGCTGCCATCACCTCGTGTGAAACCTCGCTCGACATGATCGCCGGCAAGACCGCCGGGCGGATTTCGATCGGCGCGGTCAGCACCGCGAAATATTTCGTGCCGTTCGCGATCTCCGGATTTCTGAGGAAGTATCCGGATATCGATGTCACGCTCTCGATCGGCAACCGGCAGGAGATCGGCAACGCGCTGCGCGGCTATGATCTCGATATCGCGATCATGGGCCGTCCGCCGGTCGACATTCCCATGAACGTGCATCTGATCGGCGATCATCCCCATGTCATCATCGCGCCCACCGCTCACCGGCTGGCGCGAAAGGCCCGGTTGTCGCTGAGCGACCTTCCCCGGGAAACCTTTCTGACCCGCGAGCCCGGCTCTGGAACGCGCGGGTTGATGGAGCAATTGTTCGAGTCCGCCGCCGTTCGCCCGAAAATCGGCATGACGATGGACAGCAACGAGACCATCAAGCAGGCGGTGATCGCCGGTCTCGGCATTGCGTTCATTTCCGCGCACACGGTGGCGACCGAACTCGACGAACGCCGGCTGGTGACGCTCGACCTCGAGGGCCTGCCCGTGGTCCGGCAATGGTTCGTGCTGGCGCGCAAGGACAAGGTGCTGCTGCCGCCGGCGCAGTCGATGATCGACTTCCTCGGCGCCAACGGCGCCCAGTTCCTGCCGCGCAGCCACCGCCGTATTCGCCTCACCCGCCCCTCGGGCCGCGCCAGGCGCAACCAGGCTTGAGAATCGCATGCTCTCCCGGCTGAAAATCTGGGCGCGAACCCTTCGCCGCGACGCTCACGCGATCTATCTCGCGTCGCGCGATCCGCGCGTGCCATGGCATGCGAAGGCGCTCGCGGTCGCCGTCGCCGGCTACGCCCTGTCACCGATCGACCTCATTCCGGATTTTATCCCGGTCGTCGGCTACCTCGACGAGTTGATCATCCTGCCGCTGGGCATCTGGCTGGTGGTGTCGCTGATACCCGCGGAGATCATGGCCGAATGCCGCGTCAGGGCGGATGAGGCCGGGCAACGTCCGGTCAGCCGGGCCGGGATGATCTTCATCATCGCGCTGTGGCTTGCCGGCGCGATCGCGCTGGCGTGGACCAGCCATGCCTATTGGACCAGCTGGAACTTGCCGGGCCCGAGCTGACGTGCAGCCTCAGAATTTGGCCCTCAGGCCGGCGTAGAGGGAGCGCGGCCGCACCGGGCTGAGCGAACGGGGGTCCACGAATGGCGCTCCGCCATTGGCGAAATTCGGCACGGCATCGGTTTCGAAGAACGATCCAAAGGTCGCGAAGCGGTGGTCGAAGATATTGTCCGCGCGTGCGTAGATCTGGAACGTCTTGTTGATCTGATACGACGAATGCAGCCCGACAATTCCATACGCAGGCACCTTCTGCCCCTGATTGGATTCATCTCCAACCAGGTACTGGCTGCCGACGAACAGCGCGTCGCCGCCGACCTTGAACGCCTCGGTGATCGAATAGTCGAAGCCCGCCTTGATGCGGTTGCGGGGGATTCCGGGGATCTGATTGCCCGGCAGAATCTGGATGTTGCCTTCGGCATCCGCGAACGGGCTGGGGGAACCAACCTTCAGCGCATTCAGGAAAGTCGCATCCACCAGTGCATAGCTCGCATATGCCTGTAACGTCTTCGAGGTGAGGTTGACCTGGGCCTCGATGCCCTGACGACGGGTCGAACCCACATTCTGGAAATAGCCAAATCCCTGCAATTCCGGACTGGGAATGGCGAGAATGTCATCCTGGTTCGTCGCGCGGAATGCGCCAAGCTTCCATCCGAGAGTGCCGATGTTCAATTCCGTGCTGCCGCGAAAACCTGCTTCCACGGTGCGGGACACCACCTGTTGCAGCGGCGGGTCGGAGACGAGGAATGCGGCGATAAGACAGGGGCGCGCGGGATCGGCGCAGGATAGCTCCAGCGGGGTCGGCGCCCGATTGGCCTCGGAATAGCCGGCATAGGCTGTCAAATTCGGCGTGATCTTGTAGGTGCCGCCGATGACCGGATTGAAGCGGCTGAAGGTATGATCGCCGTTGAGTGCGGTGCCGAGTTGATCCTCGAGCACGATGCGTGCGTGGTTGAAGCGCCCGCCCCCCGTGATCGAAAACCTGTCCGTGACGTCGAACGTGTCGAGCGCGTAGAGCCCGGTGTAGCGGTTGGTAGCTCGAAGCGAGACCGGGCCGATGGCGGTGGGGTCGCCGGATGGCCCGAGAAAGATGCCACTGCCGCTGACGACGTAGTTCGAACCGATGGTCCCCAGTTCGGCGCTGGCCCCGAACCGGGTCACGCCGAAGTCGAGACTGGCACCGGCGACAAAGTGATTGTTGTGTCCGAACAGCTGGTCGGTGTTGGTCGCCTGCAGCGACCCCCCTGTCGTGGTCGAACGGGTCGTAGTCCGGTCGATCTGGCCCAGGACGGCACCGGGCGCGAAATTTGCCAGCTGGACTCCATTGAGGCCGTTGGCCGGGACATCGTCGTCATTGAAGCAAAGCAGTGTCGCATCGGCGGCACAAGGCTGGGTCTCGGTCGGATTGCCATCGACTGTCTTCTGCTGGAACGCGCGCACATACGCCAAACCTTCGATGGTCCAGGTCGGCGTGACATCGACCTTTCCCGTCAGATTGAGATAGCCAACCCGGTTGTTCGTGGTCTGCGGCGTGGTGTAGGTGGCGCCCCAGTAATTCTGCAGCAATTCAGCCGGCGCGGTGGCAGTCGCGCCGAACTTGTTGTTGGCGACACCCATGTTGAGATGAAATTCGCTGACGTCGGTCCTGTAGCCGACATCGCCGTAGAAGCGGCGAACTTTGAACTCCGAGAAATTGCGGAATCCGCCATCGCGCAATCCTTCGAGCGCGCCATAGGCCGAAAAGTTGTCGACCTGCTTGCCCCATTGCGCCGAACTCTGGATGCGGCCGTACGCGCCGGCCATGGTGTCGAGCTCGGCCCCCTGGTAGTTGAAACCATTCTTCATCTGCACGTTGACCGCGCCGCCCAGCGCATTGAGGCCGAAGGCGGGGTTGTTGGTCACGACGGTGACTGATTTTATCGCGGTGGTCGGGATCAGGTCCCAGTTGACCATGTCGCCGAACGCTTCGTTGATGCGGACGCCGTTCTGATACACCGCAAGTCCCTGCGGCGTGCCGGCGACGGGTGACGACACGAAGCCGCGAAACTGGATGTCGGGCTGAAACGGATTGCCGGTCACGTCGCCGACCAGGATGCCCGGCACCTGCTGTTGCAGGGCATCGGCGATGTTCAGCGAGTCCGTGCGCTGGATTTGACCGACGCCGAACGCGTTGATGCTGGCCGGCACCTTGTCGACTTCGATTCCAGTTCCCGCTATCGGCGTGGGCGCGGTCGGATAGACATAGACCCGCCGCACGTTCCGCGCGGTCCGCGTCGCGCCCCGGTTGCGTCCAGGCTGGGCCGCCGTCGCCGGCGGCGCCACCTCGATCGCCGGCAAGGTCTCGGCGGCATCGGATGCGGTCGCCGATTGCGCCTGCGCGCCATCACCCCCGGGAATCAGACAGATCGACAGTGCCCCGATCAGCAGCGAACGCGTACGCATGGCCCCACCCCAATCCTGACTGGCCTCGTCCCCCGTGCCGGTCAGGCGTGGATGATCCTAATACGTCGCTGGATTTGCGCACCCTCAAAAGGTCCGGTCCCCCGCACGCATTTTCTCCCGAATAAATCGGGAAGAATTCCCGATCAGCTCCGCATGTCCGTGGGAACCAGGGCTTCGACCGTCACTCCGCCTTCGTCGGAGGCAACGGCCAGTGTGCCGCCCAGCGCCAGTATCCGCTCGCGCATGCCGGTCAGACCGAGACCCAGCCGGTGTTCCCTCGGCAATCCCCTGCCATTGTCACGCACCCGCACCAAAGCGGCGCCGCGCCCGCGC
This sequence comes from uncultured Alphaproteobacteria bacterium, assembly GCA_963706975.1. Taxonomy (GTDB): domain Bacteria; phylum Pseudomonadota; class Alphaproteobacteria; order Rhizobiales; family Xanthobacteraceae; genus Bradyrhizobium. The sequence continues at coordinate 44,215 of CAVPOL010000038.1, read as the reverse complement.
GTCGCCCCCGACGCGAGTTCGGCGGGCTCGATCGATATGTCGACGGAGCTGGCGGCAGCGTGGCGGAAGACGTTGGTCAGGGCTTCCTGAACGGTGCGGTAGATCGTCAGATCGGCGGTCTCTCCGGTGTCCCCGAGCGACGGCGAAATCGCCGCCCTGATGACCACGCCGGGATGCGATTCACCCCACAGACGCATGAGAGCGCCGAGCGCTTCGGAAAGCCCAAGCTCGCTCAGTCCCACCGGCCGCAATTTTTCGAGCACGCGCCGGTTGAACTGCTGCAAGGCATTGACCTGCTCCAGTATGGCGCCGCCATGCTTGCGCAGGCTATCCAGGTTCGGCTCGCCGGCCTCCGCCACCCGTGTCAGCGCGCTGGCATGCGCCCGCAGCGCGAACAGGGTCGGTCCGAACTCGTCATGCAATTCCCGCGCGATCTCCTTGCGCTCGACGTCCTGCAGCGAGACCACCCGCTCCGCCAGCCGCCGCTTGTCGTCCACCGCGCCTCCCAATGCCTCCGCGAGACGATTGAGCTTGTCGCAGATCGCTGCAAGTTCGGGCGGACCACCCGGCTCTACCCGTGTGTTATAGTCGCCGCATTCGATTCTCGTCATCGCCTCCGACAGCGTCGCGATCGGCGCCAGCGCCCGGCTCACCACCATGATCGTGATCAGGAAGAGAACCGCTGCGATCGCCGAGCCGATCAGGAGCTGGGTGAGGATGCCGTCCCAGATCTCGGCCATTTCGTCGTCCGGATGCGAGACGATCAGAAGCGATTTGGGATTGCCATTGACGGAAATCGGCACGCTCACGGCGGTCTTTTCCGGATGGACCAGCGCAACGAACCATTCAGGCAAGGAGCGCGCATCGCGCTCGCTGCGATCTTTCGCCGCGGCGGAGGCGGCGCCACCATTCTGCCTGATAATGCTGACGTGACGCAGCCGGTTGAGGTCGCGCACGATCCGCTCCAGCCTCGCATCGGCGTCTGGCGTATCATCGAGACCCACCACCAGGGTTTCGATGAATTCCCGCGCCAGCCGGATGACGCTTTGGTCCTCGGCCTGAACCCGCGGCCCTGCCTCCAGTACCAGGCGACTGATATTGATGGCGAGGCCGAGCGCGAGAACGAGGGCCAGCAGCAGGCTCAGCCGACTGCGCAAAGACAATTTATGCCACATGGTTCATCCCGTTCCGCGCAGCACGCGGACCCTCATCAAGAGCGGCGTTGACAGACAAAAACGCCGGCTATCTAATTGAAGCGTACAGCAATCCTGCTTCATATGCATGATTGGCAACAACACCATCGCGCCCGCACCTGCGTCAGCGGGGATTCTCATGCGATGCAGCATCACCGATGACGCCGGCTGCTCGGGACTGCCCCATGCGTGTTCTGATCGTTGACGACCATCGCATCGTCGCTTCGGGGTGCCGCGCACTGTTCGCGGACGACCCCGCCATCGTCGTGCTGGAAGCGGACTGCGCCGAGACCGGCGAGCGCGCCTTTGTCGACGAGCATCCCGATATCTGCGTGCTCGATATCAACCTGCCGACGGTGTCGGGGTTTGAACTGGCGCGGCGCATCCTGGGCCGCGACCCCGCCGCGCGCATCATCATGTTCAGCATGAATGACGACCCGATCTTCGCCGCCCGCGCCATCGAAACCGGCGCCAAGGGCTATGTCTCCAAGGCCGGAGATCCCAACGACCTCGTGGAAGCCGTCCGCGAAGTCGGCAAGGGTGGAACCTACCTGCCACCAGCGATCGCCCGCAGCATCGCCTTCGCAGGACCCGAGCTGGCGAAGAGCCCGCTATCGAAGCTGACCTCGCGCGAGATGGAGATATTGCGCCTGCTCAGCGCCGGCAAAAGTCTTGCCGAGATCGCGTGGCTGGTGCACTCATCCTACAAGACCGTCGCCAACACCGCCTCGATCATGCGCCAGAAGCTCGGCGTGCGCACATCCGCGGAACTGGTGCGGCTGGCGATCGAGAGCAGCCTATGACGATCCAGACCGTCTCTCGCAATCGATCGCATGGCGGCATCCAGGGCGTCTACAAGCACGCCAGCCGCGAAACCGGTACCGACATGACCTTCTCGGTCTATGTTCCGCCGCATCAGGAGGGCGCGAAGCTTCCGGTCGTCTGGTATCTGTCAGGCCTGACCTGCACCCATGCCAATGTCACCGAGAAGGGCGAATTCCGCGGCGCCTGCGCAGAACTTGGATTGATCATGGTCGCGCCCGACACCAGTCCGCGCGGCGAGAATGTGGCCGGCGATCCCGCCAAGTCCTGGGATTTTGGTTTGGGCGCCGGCTTCTATGTTGATGCGACGGAAGCGCCGTTTGCGCAGAATTACCGGATGTGGAGCTATGTGACGGAGGAATTGCCGGAACTGGTCGCCGAACATTTTCCGATCGATCGAAAGCGGCAATCGGTGTTCGGCCACTCCATAAGCGGCCATGCAAGCGATAACGCCGCAGGGCAATGTCAGGCTCGCTGTCCGGGTAGGTTGCTCGAGGCCATGTGCGAACATGGCCCCAGAGGAATGGCCGTCACGTATCGCTTGCGCAAGCAGGCGGTGCCCTACAGAACCCGGCTTACAGGCTGGCTGATACGTTCAAATGAGGGGTTCGGCGCGAACACGCCGGACCCCTCGCCATTTCAGGCCGCAATCTTCTCCAGCAACCCCATCAGTGCTTCCGGCGCCGTCACGTTCGGCGCATGGCTGGCGTCGATTTCGTAGTAGCGCCAGGCCGGATCGTTCTTCGCCATTTTCGCGAACGGCCCAAACGTATCGGCGGGCGTGATGCGCGTGGCGTAGATATAGCTGCGCGGCAGCGTCAGCGCGCCGCCCTGAAGCTTGAGTTTTGTCTCAAAACACTTGATCGGCATGTGGACGCGGCGCTCGCTCAACCATGCGACATCTTCCGGGGACGTATCCGGCGGCGTCGGATTTGGCGGCACGCGATAGCCATCGCCGGCCTTCACCAGTTCCTGCAGGCGCGGCCGGTCCGCCTCGTACAAATCGAGCAGCGATTGGGCGTCCTTCGGCACGAAGGCATCGACATAGATGAGTTGCTTCACTTTCTCTCGCACACGGTCGGCAACGCCGGTTGCGACCATGCCGCCATAGCTGTGGCCGATCAGCACGAACTCGCTGATATTCTCATACTTGATGACGTTCAGCATGTCCTCGATATGGGTTTCCAGATCGATCGAGGGGTTGGCCAGATGCGCGCGCTCGCCGAGGCCGGTATAGGTCGGCGTAATGAGGCGATGTCCGGCCTTGTTCATCAACGGATGCATCTTCTTCCACGCCCATCCCGCCGACCAGGCGCCGTGGCAGACCAGGAATGTTTTTGGCGATGAACTCATTGGGGCGTTTCCATCTGTTATTTCGTTGGCGGCCGCGATAGTACCCGCCCGCCGCGTCGTGTAAACGTCGCGCAAAGTCCACAGCCACTCGTCGTTCCCTCATGAAGGAGAAGGAATTGGACGCCGCCACCTACGCCGTCTTGCTGTTCGGGGCGCTTGCCGGCGGCTTCGTGTCGGGGTTGGCGGATTCGGCACCGCGCTGATGGCGCTGGGGATATGGCTCTATGTCCTGCCGCCTCCCCTCGCCGTGCCGCTGGTCCTGATCTGCTCGGTCAGCTCGCAACTCTCGACGTTACCGGCGATGTGGCGTCTGATGGACTTCAAGCTGGCATTGCCCTTTGTGATCGGCGGTCTCGCCGGCATGCCGATCGGGGCGCTGCTGGTCGCGCGCGCCGATCCGCAGGTGTTCAAGCTGAGCGTCGGCGTGATGCTGCTGGTGTTTCCCGCCGCGCTGTATTTCATCCGTACGCCGATGACGGTTCGCTTCGGCGGCCGGGCGGCGGACGCCGTGGTCGGATTTGCCGGCGGCATTCTTGGCGGACTTGCCGGCCTGTCCGGTCCGCTGCCGACCTTGTGGGCGAGCGTGCGGGGCTGGACCAAGGATCAGCGCCGCGGCGTCTTCCAGATCTTCAACGGCACCGTGCTTGGCGCCGCCCTCTGCGTGCAGATCGCCAGCGGCTTCGTCGAGCGAAGTTGTTCTGGCTCGCGCTGATGGCGCTTCCGGGTACGCTGGTCGGCGCGCGGCTCGGCGCGTGGATCTATCGGGCTTTGAGCGAGCGGAATTTCTACGACATCGTGCTCGCCCTGTTGTTTCTCTCGGGCCTTGGATTGGTGTGGAGCAGTATTGCACCGAGATAGCGCGCGCATGGCCGCCATGTGCACCGAGTGAGATTGGCTATACGCCGGCGGCAAACCCGATAACCATTCGCGCCATGTCCTCCGCATTCCTCGCGCGAACGCCTCGGTCTGTTGCTGGGTTTTGTCGGCATGGTGATTTTCGGCGGCACCCTGCCGGCGACACGGCTTGCGGTTTCCGCCATTGATCCGATCGCGCTGACCGCGATGCGCACGGCAATCGCCGGCCTGTGTTCGCTGGTGCTTCTTGTTGTGCTGCGCCGGCCGTTTCCGCCGCGCGCGCTGTGGGGACAGCTCGTGATCGCGATGATTTGCGTCAGCATCTTGTTTCCGCTGCTGATGGCGTTCGGCATGCAGACGGTCGACGCTTCGCATGGCGGCGTGGTGCTCGGCATCTTGCCGATCGCCACCGCGCTGGTCGCAGTCGCCATCACCCATGAGCGGCCAGCGACCGCTGTTCTGGATCGCTTCGCTGGCGGGTGCGGCGCTTGTGATCGCGTTTGCCTTGCGACAAGGCGGCGGCGCCATGTCGGCCGGCGACCTCCTGTTGTTCGCGGCAGTCGCGGTGTCCGCGTCGGCTATGCCTTCTCCGGACGGCTCACCGCCGAGCATGCCGGGCTGGGAAGTCATCAGCTGGGTGCTGGTGATTGCACTGCCGATCTCGATACCTGCCTCGCGCTCACCATGCCCGCGGACATCCTGCAACTTCCGCGAAGCCGCTGCTCGGCCTGCTCTACGTCACGCTGTTCTCGCAATGGATCGGCTTCTTCGCCTGGAATGCCGGGCTGGCGATGGGCGGAATTGCGCGGGTGTCGCAGGTGCAATTGCTGCAGCCGTTCATCACCTTCGCGCTCGCCGCGTTCTTCAACGACGAGACCATCACCCTGCAGATCGTGCTGTTCGCCGCCGCCGTGGTCGCGACGGTGGCGATCTCTACGCGAACCCGCGGGCGCATCACGCCCGCGGTCGAGAGTTGACGTCAGCCGTCATTCCGCCGGCAACGCCGGCTTGAGCGGCGTCAGCCGTTTCCTGAACTCCAGGTGCAGCAACCACAAACTCAACGCCGGCCTGCAGCGTCGTCGACAGGTTCGACAAGTACCACACGTACTCCATCCGAAACCCGGCCTCGCGGACAGCCAGATAACCGGCAAGGCGTAGGTGATCAAACGCACGCTGAACTCAGCAGCACCGGCTTGGTGTTGCCCAGTCCCTGGAACATGCTGGAGCACACAAACGCAAATCCTTGCGCCACGAGATTCAGCGAGACCATCTGCAGGAACAGGGTGGCGACCGCCATGGTCTGAGGATCGCTCCCGAAACCAACGAGCAACAGCCCGGGCCAGCATTGCGCAAGGATCGTGAAAGCAATCATCACCACCGTGCTGATCATCGCCGCCCTGGTGAAGGTTTCCCTCACGCGTGCGGCGTTGCCGGCGCCGAAATTCTGCCCGGCGATCGGTCCGGCGGCGAGCGCGATCGCCAGTGCCGGCATCTGAATGAGGCCGAGCACGCGCGTCCCGATGCCAAAGCCGGCCTGGGCCGCCGCGCCGAAGTCGCGCAATACGTAATAGATGACGCCCATCCAGATGAAGATGATCGCGAACTCGCCGCCGGCCGGCAGACCGACATTGAGGATGCGCTTCCATTGCCGCATCCGCGGACGCAGTTGCGCGAGATCGACGCCGACATAACGCTCCAGCCTGCGGAAATACATCCACAGCATCAGCACGCCGATCAGCACCGCAATCGAACTCGCAAGGCCGGCGCCGGCGACGCCGAGCGCATGGCCGGTGCCCCAGCCGGTAATCAGGACCGGCGCCAGCGCGATATTGATGATCACCGCGAGTGCCTGCACGATCATGGTGGGCCGCACAATTCCGGTACCTCGCAGCGCGGCCCCCATCACTTGCATGGCGAATTGCAATGCCAGTGCCGGCATGAACCAAAGCAGATACGTCGTGCCTGCCTCGATGGTGGCTTCGTCCGCGGCCACCATGCGCATATAACCGCCGGCGAGCGTGGATCCTGCAACCAATGTCAGCAGCCCGCATGCGGCTGACAGGCCGAGCGACTGGTTGAACACCAGATTGGCGTCGGCCCGGTCCTTGCGTCCCACGGCATGCGCAATCAGCGCGACGGTGCCGACGCCCAGCACCTGCATCAGCGCGTTGATGAGAAATCCGGCATTACCCGCCGCCGCCACGCCCGCAACGGCCGCTTCTCCGAGTCCCGCAACGAAATACAGATCGACGAGTTGGCAGATCATGATCGTGACCATGCCGGCGACGATCGGCGGCGCCATGTTCAGGATGTGGCTCACGATGGAGCCTTGCGTAAGGTCTTTCATTTCAAATCCATCCCGGCACGCGCCTCGGACATCCGTGGCCACGCGCCCAATGCCATTCACCCCGCCGCCGAGATGCGGCCGAACTCGGTCGCCTGCCGCTCGAACAGCCCGCGATAGATACCGCCGGCACGCGCGGTCAGCGTGGCGTGGGTGCCCTGCTCGACGATCTTGCCGTGATCGAACACCAGGATGCGGTCGAGGCTGCGCACCGTCGACAGCCGGTGCGCGATCACGATCGAGGTGCGGCCCTTCATCAGCCGCTCCATCGCCTGCTGGATCAGGCCTTCCGATTCCGAATCGAGGCTCGAGGTCGCCTCGTCCAGAATCAGCACCGGCGCATCCGCCAGGAACGCGCGCGCCAGCGCCACGCGCTGACGTTCGCCGCCCGAGAGTTTGACGCCGCGCTCGCCGACCAGCGTGCCGTAACCCTTTGGCAGCCGCAGGATGAAGTCGTGCGCATTGGCCAGCCGCGCGGCATGTTCGATCGCCGCCATGCTGGCGCCGGGCCGGCCATAGGCGATGTTTTCCGCCAGCGTAGCGGTGAAACAGGATCGGGTCCTGCTGCACGATCGCGATCTGGCTGCGCAGCGAATGCTGCGTCGCCTTGGCGATGTCCTGGCCGTCGATCAGGATGCGACCGCCGGAGACGTCGTACAGTCGCTGCACCAGCTTGACGAACGTGGTCTTGCCGGAGCCGGAGCGGCCGACCAGGCCGACGCGCTCGCCGGCGCGGATGTCCACCGACAGGCCGTCGTACAGCGGCGCGATGTGCCGCCGTAATGGAAAGTCACGTCGTCGAACACGATGCGGCCGCCCTGGATGTCGATCGGCCTCGCATCGGCCGCATCGGCAATGCCGATCGGCTCGCCATGGATCGCAACCAGCTCTTCCATGTCGTTCACCGAGCGCTGCAGGTTGTTGATGTGCATGCCGACATCGCGCAGATAAGCGTGGATGATGTAGTAGCTGGTCAGCACATAGGTGACGTCGCCCGGCGTCGCGCGGCCCGCGATCCACAGCAGGACCGCGCCGCCGATCACCGAGCCGCGAAAGCACAGCAGCACCGCGAGTTGCGCCGTCGAGGTGTAGTTGTAGCGGTACCAGGTCCGCCGCACCCGCGCGCGCCAGCGGCTGATGACGCCGGCCAGCCGCGCATCCTCGCGCGCCTCGGCGCCGAACGACTTTACCACCGCGTTGCAGGTCAGCGCGTCGGCCAGCGTGCCGCCGACCTTGGTGTCCCAGGCATTGGAGACGCGCGCGGCCGGCGCGATGTAGTGCGTCGAGAACGCCACCGTCATCGAGACATAGATCACGCGTGCCGACCGCGATGACCGCGCCGAGCGACGGCCAGTGCAGGCCGAGCAGGACCATCGAGCCCAACAGCACCAGCAGCGACGGCAACAGCGCCATCAGGATAGTGTCGTTGAGCAGGTCGAGCGCCCACATGCCGCGCGTGATCTTGCGCACGGTCGAGCCGGCAAAGGAGTTGGCGTGCCAGTCGGTCGAGAAACGCTGCACGCGCGCGAAGGCGTCGCGCGCGACGTCCGACATGATCTTGCAGCGTGAACGGCACGATCGCCTGCAAGCCGGTCAGCCGCAGGATCATCGACACCAGCCCCAGCGCCACGATGGCGCCGAATGCGACAAACGCCGCATGCCGCGCCGCAGGATCGTCTGCCCCCCGCGTGAGGGCGTCGACCAGATGGCCGGAGAACACCGGCATGAACAGGTCGGCCGCGGTCGCGCCCAGCAAACCGCCGGCGACAATGGCCGTGCGGCCCGGCTGATTGAGCCAGTGCCGGAACACGAACGGGATCACCACGCGAATCGCGGCGGGACGGTTTTTGGATCGAACGGTCATGGCCTTATCCGGCACCGCTCACGCGCACGCCGGCTCCATCTGATGGACGCGCGGGCCGCCGAAAGGCGCATGCACGCGTCGTTGAAAATCGGTAACTCGTTGGGAAGCTTGGGGATCGGGACGTCAGGCCCGATCGGTACCGGCGAAAAGAGCGCTCAGGAAGCGCGGTCGCCCGGCGAAAGCATCGAACGCGGGCGTACGATCTGCGAATACATCGAAATCATGCAAATCCTCCCCGGTTCGAGCGACAATGCGGCGCTTATAAATGCATCACGCACGATTTGCAATATCACAAACAAGTCAGAACAAACGCTTGTTAGTCAGAACAAGCGCTTGGCCACCTGCTCGAACATCATCCGGTTGCCGGCGGCGGAAAAATGATCGTCTCCCACGATGTAGAGACGCTCGTACCAGTTCTTGTCGGCCTCAGCCGCCGCGAAGAAGACCGGGTACAGGTCAACGAACGCCTTGCAGCGCCCCGCGCAGAAGTCGCGCCACAGCGAAACCTGCCGGCTGTTGCGATCGCCCTGCGCAATCTGCTGCGCCCAGGGGTAGACGACGATGGTGAGCGGAATTTTTCGACCCGCCAGCAGATCGGACAGCGCCCGCATGTTCTGTACGGATCTCGCAATGCCGCCGTCGACGCCGAGCGGCTGATAGCTGTTGCCGCGGTCGAGTTTCGGGTTGGTCCAGCCGATCCTGGAGTAATCCGTATTGAGCGCGCGCTTCCGGTTGCCGGACAGCGATTGCGTCCACCGCTTGATGGCGATGCGCACGCGGTTCGTGATCACGAAGCGATCGATCAGGAAGTTCGGCTTCTTCGGCGCGGCGGTTACCGCCTGCATGGAGCCTTCCGCCGGCGTGCAATGACTGCGGTATTTCGGATCGTCGTCGATGCAGAAATAGGAATTAGCCTCGTCCGTCACGTCCGATGTGTCGGAAAACAGCACGACCTCGTCGAACTGCAGCCCGCTGTCGAGCAGATATTTGATTTTCTTGTAGTAGATGCTCGGGGAATAGGAGGCGACGCCGGCATTGAGGAACTCGACCTTGTCGCTGCGTTCCTGACCGGCTTGTTCGAGCAGGCCGGCGAAGGAATACCTCAAAGCTCATGCCGATCGCCTCGGCGAAGGAATCGCCGATCAACAGGATACGCCGGGCGGTGCTCTTCATCGGCACATTGCGGGCGGAAAAGTCCCTGAAGCCGAGGCTGTTGGTGACCAGCCGGTAGCGGACCTCACCCCAGACGTCATAGCCGTCGAAATTGGGCGCAAATCCGTGGTCGTAGACCGGGTTTGCGACCCGCGCCACACGCGCCTGCTCCTCGCCCATGGTGAGGCTCGAATAGGCGAAATCGAACGCGAGGAGCAATATCACGCAGTAGGCCACGAGGCCGGTGTTGATGAGGGTGCGCCGCGCGGTGAAATACCGCCTCCAACTGCCTTTTTTCGCACTTTCAGACATACCTGCCGGCTCACACAAGTTCATCGTTTGGGACTTCCCTGGACCGACTGCAAAGCATAAAAGCCTCCTGATCGAAAGGGACGGCGGCGGGTAATCCGGCCTGCTCCGAAGGGCAAAAGCCGGGAATGACTTGATGACTGGTCAAGACCAGACGAAATCGACGACGCACGAGGTCTTTTCCCGCGAGGAGAAGATCGTCGTGGGATCCGACCGCTCGTTCGGGTTCGTGATGGCGCGCGGTTCGCGTGATCACTTCTGCTCAATGGCTGGCACGATGGGCATTCGTGGCCATGGACCGGCGCGGCTGGCGTCGCTGTTCCTCGCCGCCGCACTGCTGCATCCGCCGCTGCTCACCCCGCTCAACCGGCTCTGGTTCAAATTCGGCCTGCTGCTGCACAAGGTGGTCAACCCGATCGTCATGGGGCTGGTGTTCTATGGCACGGTGCTGCCGACCGGACTGGTGATGCGCGCGCTCGGCAAGGATCTGCTGCGGCTTAAGCGCGACGCCCGAGGCCGACAGCTACTGGATCGCGCGGCAGCCGCCCGGCCCCGCGCCAATCCATGAAGGATCAGTTCTAAGGACGAGGAAGCGATGGATTTTCTGGCTGAGCTTTGGCGTTTCATGCGCGTGCGCAAGAAATTCTGGCTGCTGCCGATCCTGATCATGATGGTGGTGTTCGGCGGCCTGGTCGTCCTGACCAAGGGCTCGGCGGTCGCGCCGTTCATCTACACGCTGTTCTGACGACGGCTCGATGCGCATCCTCGGCATTTCCGCCTTCTATCACGACAGCGCCGCCGCGCTGGTCGAGGACGGCCGGATCGTCGCGGCGGCGCAGGAGGAGCGCTTCACCCGCAAGAAGCACGATCCGCGTTTCCGCACAACGCCATCGCCTATTGCCTCGAGCGAGGCCGGTATCGCGGCTCGACGACGTCGACCACGTCGTGTTCTACGACAAGCCGTTCCTGAAGTTCGAGCGGCTGCTGGAGACCTATGTCGCGTTCGCGCCGCGCGGCTTCCGCTCGTTCCGGATGGCGATGCCGCTCTGGCTCCGGGAGAAGCTGTTCCAGAAGAACCTGCTGCGGCGACGAGCTGAAGCAGCTTGTCGGAGGATTTCGACTGGCACGCGAGCTGCTGTTCTGCGAGCATCATCTGAGCCATGCGGCGTCGGCGTTCTTTCCCTCGCCGTTCGAGAGGCGGCGGTGCTGACCATGGACGGCGTCGGCGAATGGGCCACGACCTCGGCCGCGATCGGCGACGGCAACAAGCTCGAGATCTTCCAGGAGATCCATTTCCCGCATTCGCTCGGCCTGCTCTATTCGGCCTTCACCTACTACACCGGCTTCAAGGTCAACTCCGGCGAGTACAAGGTGATGGGGCTCGCGCCCTACGGCGAGCCGAATACGCAAGAGCTCATCCTCGACAATCTGATCGACCTGAAGCCGGACGGCTCGTTCCGGCTCGACATGTCGTATTTCGACTATTGCACCGGCCTGACCATGACCAACGACCGGTTCGCCGCGCTGTTCGGCGAGCCGGTGCGCAGCCCGGACAAGCTGCTCACCGCAGTTCCACATGGATGTCGCGGCCTCGATCCAGGCGGTGATGGAGGAGGTGGTGCTGCGCCTGACGCGCAGCCTCGCCAAGCAGACCGGTGCGAAGAACCTCTGCCTCGCCGGCGGCGTCGCGCTCAACTGCGTCGCCAACGGCAAGGTGCTGCGCGACGGCGCGTTCGAGAACATCTGGATCCAGCCGGCCGCGGGCGATGCCGGCGGCGCGCTCGGCGCGGCGCTCGCCGCCGTACCACATGCTTCAAGGGCCAGCCGCGCAAGACCAACGGCGGCGACGGCATGGCGGGCGCGTTCCTCGGCCCGAGCTTCGCGCAGGCCGAGATCGAGCGGCGGCTCAACGCGGCGGGCGCGCGCTTCACGCGTGCTCGACGAAGACGCGATGATCGAGCACGACCGCGCAGGCGCTCGCCGGCGCAGCAGGCGGTCGGCTGGTTCCAGGGCCGCATGGAGTTCGGCCCGCGCGCGCTCGGCGCGCGCTCGATCCTGGGCGACCCGCGCTCGCCCACGCATGCAGAAGAACCTCAATCTGAAGATCAAGTACCGCGAGAGCTTCCGGCCCTTCGCGCCCTCGGTGCTGCGCGAGGACGTCGCCGACTGGTTCGAGCTCGAATGCCGACAGCCCCTACATGCTGCTGGTCGCCGACGTGCGCGAACGACCGGCGCCGCGCGATGACCGCGGACGAGCAGGCGCTGTTCGGCATCGACAAGCTCAACGTCGCGCGCTCGGACATCCCGGCGGTGACCCATGTCGACTATTCGGCGCGCATCCAGACCGTGCACGCGCGACACCAATCCGCTGTTCCACCCGCTGCTCGTCGCGCTTCAAGGCAGCTGACCGGCTGCCCGGTGCTGGTCAACACCAGCTTCAACGTGCGCGGCGAGCCGATCGTCTGCACGCCGGAGGACGCCTTCCGCTGCTTCATGGGCACCGAGATCGATCTGCTGGTGGTCGGCAATTGCGTGATGCAAAAGTCCGAGCAGGACCCGCCTCAAGCTCGACTACAGCCAGGCTTTTGAAGCGGATTGATTTCTACCGCTGACAAACCCTCCTCTAGTGCGCGGCATCACCGCCGGCAGCGAGCGCGGGCGGTCGCTTCAGCAGCAGCACCATCAGCGTGAGGCCGAAGTAGAACACCGTCAGCAGGAAGAAGGCGTCGCCAAAGCCCATCACCACGGCCTGGCGGTGCACGATCTGGGAGAGTTGCTTCAGCGCCATCAGCGCGGCGTCGCCCTTACCCTGCATGCGCTGGGTAAAATTGTTGAGCGTCTCGACCGCGGTGGCATTGCCCCAGTTCACCCGCTCCTGCAGCCGCAAGATGTGCAGGTCGGTGCGTGAGTTCAGCACCGAGTTGATGACGGCCAGCCCGACTGCGCCGCCAAGGTTGCGGGTCAGGTTGAACAGCCCCGAGGCGTTCTTCACCAGCTCCGGCGGCAGCGTGCCGAGCGCGATGGTGTTGGCCGGCACCATCGCGCACATCATGCCGATGCCGCGCAGGATTTGCGGCACCAACAGCTCCTAGAAATCGTAGTCCTTCGTGATCCCCGTCATCATGTACGAGCCGGTGCGCGAAAATGACCAGGCCGAAGGCGATCATGCAGACGCATGTCGACCTTCACCATCAGCCGGCCGATGATCGGCGCCGTCAGGAACATGGCGACGCCGGAGACGAACATGGTCTCGCCGATCATCAGCGCGATGTAGCCGCGCACCTCGGCGAGATAGCGCGGATACATGTAGGTCAGGCCGTAGAGGCCGATGCCGACGCAGAACGAGATCAGGCAGCCGATGCCGAAATTGCGGTCGGCAAAGGTCGTGATGTCGACGATCGGCTCCTTCGCGCGTGAACACGCGCCAGAAGAACGCGATCGGCCGGAGACCGCGCAGATGGCGGCGAAGGCCGCCACCGAAGTGTCCTGCAGCCATTCATGTCTGCGGGCCCTCCTCGAGCACATATTCCAGCGAGCCGAGAAAGCCCGCCATGAACAGCAGGCCCCACCAGTCGAAATGCTCGAGCAGCGCAAAATTCGGCTCGTCGAAATCGACCAGCGCCAGCACGCCGACGGTGATGCCGATGCCGGGAACGATGTTGATGAAGAACAGCCAGTGCCACGACATCCAGTCGGTGATCACGCCGCCGACGGTCGGCCCGATGGTCGGCGCGAGCGTCGCGACCAGCCCGATGATCGGACCGACGATGTAGAATTTTGAGCGCGGGAATACCGTGTAGGCGGAAGCAAACACCGTCGGGATCATGCCGGCGCCCAGAAATCCCTGCAGCGCGCGCCAGAAGATCATCTGCTCGATGGTGGAGGCAAAGCCGCAGAACAGGCTCGCGATGGTGAAGCCGGAGGCCGAGATCGCAAACAGCAAGCGCGTGCCGAACGCGCGCGACAGGAAGCCGGAGAGCGGGATCGCGATCACTTCGGCGATCAGATACGCGGTCTGCACCCAGGAGACTTCGCTCGAGCTGGCCGACAGGCCCGCCTGGATCTCGGCCAGCGATGCCGAGACGATCTGGATGTCCAGGATCGACATGAACATCCCGAACACCATGATGAGGAACGCGAACAGCCGCTTTGGCGGAATCCGTTCGGCATCCGCGGCGGCGGGGTCTCATCGAGGGCGGAGCGGTGGTGGCGTCGGCCATGGTTACTCGGATGCATCGGGCGTCGCCCGACGCCAAAATCACTTCGCGAAGGTTACTTGGAGTGAGTCACTCGGGCGCATCGAGATCGGATTCGTTGTCGGCGTCGTGCGCGCCTTCGCGCGTATCGACGGTGGTGTAGACCGACATGCCCGGCGCGCAGCAGGTTTTGCTTCGCGACGTCCTTCGGCACGCGGATGCGCACCGGCAGGCGCTGCACGATTTTGGTGAAATTGCCGGTGGCGTTGTCGGGCGGCAGCAGCGTGAACACCGAACCCGCCGCGGGCGAGATGCTGTCGACCACGCCGTTGAATTTCCGGAAACCGTAGGCATCGACCTTGATCGTCACCGGCTGGCCGGGACGGATGCGCTTCAACTGGGTTTCCTTGTAATTGGCGTCGATAAAAACCTCGTTGAGCGGCACGAGATTGCCGAGCCGCTGGCCGGCCTGGATCATGTCGCCGACATTGACGAGGCGGTTGGAAAAGGTGCCATCGATCGGCGCGCGCACGAAGGTGAAGTCGAGATCGCGCTCGGCTTTTGCGAGAACGGTCTGCAATTCCGCAAGCTGCGCGCGGGCCTCGGCCTGCTGCGCCCGCGTCACCTCGACATTGTCGCGCGCGGCGTCGAAGGCGGCCTGCGCCGACTTCACCGCGGCAACGCCCTGATCGCGGCCGGCTTCGGAGACTTCATAGGTGGCGCGCGAGGCAAAGCCCTTGGTGGACAGCGCCTGCTGGCGCTCGAAATCGAGTCCGGCGCGCTTCAGCGCCGCCTCGGCGGAGACGAGCTGCGCCTTCGACTGTTCGACCGCGCTCTCCTGCGCCGTGATCTGGCGGCCGATGCGGTCGATCGGTGGCCTGCTGGGTGGCGATTTTGCGTGCGCGCGGCATCCACCGCGATGCGATAGTCGCCGTCGTCGATGCGGAAGACGGTATCGCCCTTGCGGACCATCGACATTGTCGCCGGGCACGATCGCCGCGACATGGCCGGCGACGCGCGCACCCAGCATGGTGTTGTTGGCGCGGACATAGGCGTCGTCGGTCGAGACATAGAAGCGGCCGACGAAGACGTAATGGACGGCGTAGCTGGCCGCGGCGAGCGCGAGCAGAGCGAACACGCCCATCATGACGAACTTTTTGCGGCCGCCTTTTGGCGCGGCGGCGTCAACCGTGGCGCGGCGGGCATCGGCGCGATTGGCGCCGGGCGAGGCGCTTCCGGCGCCTGGCGCTTGGTCTTCCGCAACGTGAGTGCGAAGCTGCTCCGCCGGGCTTGCGGCGCGCCAGCCTCGCCTTCCGCGTCCGCCCCGGAACGAACAAATCGGGCGGCCTGGTCTCTCGCTGCGGCCATGGTGGCTTCCTCATTTCCATCGCGCGGACATGCGCAGCCGTTCGGCCACGCCGCCCCCGTCTTCCAACAAATATCATTGACCGAACCGTTCGGTCAACATATATTCCTGCCAGCCCGACCATAGGGCCAAAAACCCCTCAAAGGCCTTCGGCGCCTTGAGAATTGCTCGCGAAGATAAACCAATGGTTGCAGCGACTTCCGACACGCTCAGACCCGCCGGCGAAGAGGATTCTTCGAAGCGCCGCCAGATCCTGGCCGGCGCGCGAAAAGTATTCATGGATCTCGGCTTCGACGGCGCCAGCATGGGCGAGATCGCCCGCTCCGCCGGCGTCTCCAAGGGCACGCTCTATGTCTATTTCGCCGACAAGAACCGCCTGTTCGAGGCGATCGTCGAGGAAGAGCAGACCGAGCAAGGCAACATCGCCTTCAACTTCGATCCCGCGCGCGACGTCGAGACCACGCTGCGCGAATTCGGTCGCGCCTATATCCAGATCCTGTGCCGGCCGAGCGGCGGCTCCGCGGTCCGCACCGTGATGGCGATCGCCGAGCGGATGCCGGAGGTCGGCCGCCGCTTCTATGAACATGTGCTGCAAAAGACCATCAGCCGCCTCGCCGACTATCTCGCCGTTCACGTGAAGCCCGGCGATCTCGACATCGACGACTGCCAGCTCGCGGCATCGCAATTCATCCTGATGTGCCAGGCCTCGCTGTTCCTGCCGTTCGTGTTCCAGGTCGCCCCCGCCCCTTCCCCCGAACGCGCCGGCGAAGTGGTCGACAGCGCGACGCGGATATTTCTGGCGGCGTATCGGGCGAAGTGAGTTGAGCACCTTCTTCCGTCGTCCCTGCGAAAGTAGGGACCCATAACCACAGCCGGTTGTTGTTGAAGCACAGCCGTCGACCATCTTGTTCTCACAATTTCCGCCGCGGCGTATGGGTCCCTGCTTCCGCAGGGACGACATGGGAACGTACGTTTGCGTTCTCGCGGCGCCAGGCTCGACTCCGGTGCTAATTCGACCGGACACGGCTTACGGTCCGGCGCCGCGGAGTGATGTTTCCACCAGTCGGCCAGGGTAGCGAGGGAAGTCGCCGCTCCGGGGCCTACGACGCTGGCTCCGTTCGCAGCGCGCGCACCGCAGCTCTGATCATCGCGACGTTTTCGACCGCGGCGTCGCTGTCCTGAGGCTGACGCCACGCGCTCTGGATTGCAACGACCACCTGCTCGGTCGGATTGACGAAGATGAATCTGGCCGAAGGCGCCATTCGCCGAAAAGGCACCGCTGTTGACGCCGCCCGGCAAGGGCGGCGGCACCCACCAGTGGTAGCCGTATCCCATCGGCGAACCGGGCATGAGCCGACCGAAGCCGGTGGGCGCGCTGTCGGGCTGTCCGGCGAGATCGCGCCAGCCGGGCGGTAGCACCCGTCGGCCACTGAACGCTTCGCCATCCTCCAGCACCAGCTGGCCGAAGCGGCCGAAGTCGCGCAGGCGCGCACTGACGCCAAGCCCGCCCAGCTCCAGGCCGTCATCGGATTCGAGTTGCCAATACCCGTCGGCCTCCATGCCGGCAGGTCCCCAGATCTTCTCGGCGCAGTAGTCGGCCAAGGGCCGGCCCGTAGCGGCCACGACCAGCGCGCCGATCAGGCAACTCTCGCCGGTCGAATAGTTGAAGACGGCGCCCTGCGGCTGAGCGCTCGGCAGTTTGCACAGCAGGTCCAGGATGGAGCCTGGCCGTCGGCTCACCATGGCCTTGCCCAGGCGATAGGACTTCTGACCGTCCGTCTGCATCGTTGTCCTCGCGCCAGGCCACACCGGAGCACATCCGCAGGAGATTACGAATCGTGACGCCCTCGTAAGCCGAGCCGCGCAGCCGCGGCAGGTATTGCTCGCAGCGATCGTCAAGGCTGCCGATCGCGCCATCGTGGAGCGCAGCCCCGACGAGCGTCGCGGTGATCGACTTCGCGGTCGAGAAGCTGGTCCACCGGCTCTCCGGGCCGTTGCCCATGCCGTAGCGCTCCAGCGCGATCTCGCCGTGCTTCAGGATCAGCAGCCCGGCCGTGCGGCGGCGGGCCATGTAGTCGCTGAGGCCGAGGCGCACCCCGCCCACCTCAAAGGTCAGGTCCGCGAGCGAACGGGCGTGCGGCGGGAGCGGCCGCACCGCGTCGCCGCGCCGGATGACGCGCACCGGCCAGACCTGGTCCTGGTTGCGGAAGGTCGGCGCCTGGTTTTCGGGTGTCGTGTCCCAGATGTTTCGGAGCCGCCCGCTCCGGATCGGCGTCATCAGCGGCATTCGTCGGTGTAGGATTGGCCATGAATACCCCCTCGTTCGTTGAGACGACGCCAAATCGCCCGGGAACGGCGCGTTTGCAAAGCAAATCAAGTTGGTTTGACGTGGTCTTGTCCCGCTGGCATGCTGACGGCCGACCGTAGCGGAGACATAGCCCGTCAGGGGATGTGCGAATGTCCGCTCGGGGTCACGAACGACAAAACTCAAAGTGAGCAGAGCGCTTCTTCAACCGGATCAAGCAATGCCGCCGGGTTGCTACGCGCTACGACAAGCTGGCTGCCAGCTACCTTGCCTTCGTGCAGCTTGCGTCAATCAGGCTGTGGCTCCGCGCTTATGAGTCCACGCCCTAATTCGCCCTACAGACTCGATCAGAGATACACCTTCTCCGCATCCACCGACGACTCGACCCCGAGCTTGGCGAAATTCTGTGCCAGCCACTCGCCCGCGCATTTCCGGCCCTCGTCGCGAAGGTAAATCAGAAAATCCCAGTCGGCGTTGTATTTGCTGGTGGGGCTGAGCGCGCCCATGAATCCGTCGTCCGCGATGCTGTGGACCAGCACGTGCTTCACCTCGCCATCGACGACGCGCTTTTGCGTGACGAGCCCGGTGACGAAACTGACCGCCCGCATTTCCCGCATCAGCGACGAATTGAAGCTGATCTCGTTGATGCGGTTCAAAATATCCTCCGCGGTGCGAGGCACGTCCGCGCGGAACAGCGGGTTGATGTGAACGATGACGATGTCCGCGCTCTCGCAGTTGTAGATCAGCGGGAAAATCGCGGGGTTTCCCATATAGCCGCCGTCCCAATAGGCCTCGCCGTCGATCTCGACGGCGTGAAACATCGTCGGCAGGCACGCCGACGCCATCACGGCATCCACTGAGATTTCCTTGCCGGCAAAAATCTTCACCTTGCCGGTGCGGACATTGGTCGCCGACAGGAACAGTTTTATCGGACAGTCCGGCCGCCGCAGCACGTCGAAATCAATGGATTGCTCGACCACATCGCGGAGCGGGTTGTAGTTCGCGGGGTTGAACTGATAGGGCGACAGCACGCGCGTCACGAAACCGATCAGGGCAAACATCGGCGACCACGCCAATTTGTGATCGGCCAACATGCGGTCCACCGGAGTTGGCTGCAGCGGGCCGAGCCGCGCCGCATCGCTGACGCGCTTCCAATAGCCTTCGAGCGCCTTGCGCGCGCCGTCGCGGCCGTCGAGCGCAAGCCCGTAGGCAAAGGCAGCGGCATTCATCGCACCTGCGCTGGTCGCGCTCACCCCCTCGAAGCCGAGGTGTTTTTCGTCCAGCAGCCGGTCGAGCACACCCCAGGTAAAGGCGCCATGCGCGCCGCCGCCCTGCAGCGCCAGGTTGATGGTCCTGACCTGATTGGAAGATGGCTCGGGCCTGTCCGTCGCGTCCCGCAGCGGCGTCGATTTCATGACCGAAATCCCAAACCGTGTTGGTCAAAGCGCTCAACGTTGGGATTAGCATGTCCAACTGTCATTTGCGACCAACTGCTGCAGGCTTGGGCGGCCTCATCAGAACTGTCGCGGACGTGGGCACATCCATGAACCAATCGCGCCGGTGCATGGCTGTGGCACGGGGTTGATAATCAGGGCACGCAGCGGGATTGGATCCCGGTCAAAAACGCAAGTCCCGGCTAGACCGCCAGCTGCTTGCGCACCGCGGCGGCGCTGTTGCCGACCTTGTCGACCGCCTTTTGCAATTGCTCCCGGGTGACGCCGAGTTGGTGAGTCCAGTATTTCACCTCATAGGCTTCGTGCATGTTGATCTTGGAGCGGTCCGGCTCCGCGCGCTTGTTCAGATTGTCCATCTACACCT
Organism: uncultured Alphaproteobacteria bacterium; assembly: GCA_963706975.1. Classification (GTDB taxonomy): domain Bacteria; phylum Pseudomonadota; class Alphaproteobacteria; order Rhizobiales; family Xanthobacteraceae; genus Bradyrhizobium. The sequence continues at coordinate 24,638 of CAVPOL010000038.1, read as the reverse complement.
CCCTCTGCCTTTGGTTTGATCGTCTCGTTTGCGAATTGCCCTCTATGACACCAGAGACAGATGGCGATCGCTCCGGTGTCGCTGATAGGCGGCGATCGCCTTGTTCGAGAGCATGAGCTTCCTTCGCTCGCCGTGCCGGATCAGGTCTTCGATCGAATCCAGCAAAACCCGGCTGGCGACATCGGGATCGCCGAGTTCGCCCGTTCGCTCCAGGTAGTCCCAGGCGATCATCATCGAGTTTTCCATCAGGATCGGAAGCGGCTCATCCATGCAGAAGCAACGCCGCTGCAGGCGCTTCCGTTCCTGCCATTGGGAATGCAACGGCGCTCACGCAGATCGCGCGCGACGGCGGTGCGGACTTTTCGTTGCGGAAAAAAGCGGGGCCCGGATGCGGCTCCGGGACCCGCAGGTTTAACGGGGGATTTATCATCGCCGGATGCGGCCCCGGCTTCACCCAAAACGCGCATGACTGGCCGATTGTTCCCGGTGGATGGCGTTTTGCGACGGGAACGCGGGTCAGCGGCCGGCCGTTCTATCTTCGGGATTGCTGAGGAGCCGAAGGATGCCGGAGTACCGGGCGTGCCTGGTCAACGAGGACGGAACCGTGGTGAGATCGGTGCAACTGGTTTGCCCCGATGACGACACGGCAAAGGAATACGCCAGCCAACTGGCCGATGGTCACGCTATCGAGCTTTGGCAGGGAGAAAGGCAGATCGGCAAATTCGTCCGGCGCAACACCTGATCCTTCCGGTGCCAGTGCAACGGCGGCTATCGCTTCTACTTCCGCGGTCCAGGATTTTTCACCGCATTCACACAACAGCATGTGAAACGTCTTGCCGGATTTCGGTTCCAGCATGCTGGTGATCAGCCGCAGCGTTCTGCCGCACTTGCCGCAACGCTGGTGGGCCATATCGGGCGTCTTTTCCATGCCGGTACAAAGCGTGTCATCGCCCCTCCGGGCAACTTAATCATTGGTAAAAAATCGTAGTCATTTGGTTCAACGCCGCTTCCGGGATCGCAGGGCGGATCACGCTTTCGTTCATCCGCCGCTGCGGCCTGCGCCCGGACTACAGCTTCAGCCGGATGGTCCAGCGCCGCGACAGGTCGCCGTCGCAGGTGAACTGGACGCCCGGGATATTGTTGGTAGCGAGCGTGCCGCCCGCGATCGTGACGCACTTGCCGGTCTGCACGTTGCTGATCTGGTTGATGCCGCTGCCGGTGACGTCGTTGATCCGCCAGGTGCGCGAGGGATGGCTGTCGCAGTCGAACTGCAGCGCCGGCAGGTTGTTGGCGTCGCTGACGCCGCCCGAGATCGTCAGGCACTTGCCGGTCCGCACGTTGCGGATCTGATAGACGCCGCCGCTCATCTCGTTCAGCATCCAGCTGCGCGACGGATGGCTGTCGCAATCGAACTGCACGGTGTCGACGTTGTTGGCGGTGCTCTCGCCGCCGGCGATCGTCAGGCACTTGCCGGTCTTGGCGTTGACCAGCATCACCGGGCTGTTGACCGGGGTGGCGTTGGTGACGGAGCTGCCGGCGGCGCAGAACAGCCCGAGGATGAACACGCCTGACGCGACCAGCCCTGCGGGGGCGCGATGGAATATGGTCATGATGTCTCTCCATGTGAGGGACAAGCGGCGAGAACAACTCCCGACAAACTGCCCCGCGCCACGCTTACAGCGATCCCGGCGCGCGAGTTGTGAAGCAGTCAACAATTCACCCGAAGTTGAACGCGCGACGGAGCGCGCTTCGGAGAGGTCGGACCAACGCCGGCAATTCTGCCTATTGCTGGTCGTCCGCGGCGGGCTTGTGGCCGCTCTCCTCGAGGCACTGGATGATATGCGAGGCGGAGTCGCGCGGCAGCACGTTGGCCGCTACCGCCTTGCGGCGGCATTCGAGCAGGTCGCGCAGCCGCGCGCGGCGCTTTTCCGGCACCAGCGGCCCCGTGCTGATCCGTTGCATCAACGCCGGCCTGTTGTCGGAGTCGAATTGCAGTTCATACTTCTTGCCGTTCTTGTCCACGGCGGCGCAGGAGATTTTTGAAATCTTTCCGCTCGCAAGGATGCCGATCTGCCGGCAGGTGCCGGTGGAAGCCTCGACCAGCGGCACGCGCAGGCCGTCCACTTTCGGCCGGTCCTTTGAATTGAGCAGCATCTGGTCGATGCTCAGTTCGAACACGTTGTCGCCTTCGCGCCTGGCGTTCTCGCCGGAGAACGACACGATGTGGCCGCTGTCGGTGGCGTCGTCGATGGCGATGGTGAAATAGCCCCGCCCCGCCCGGCTGTGGAAATATTTGACGGCACGGCAGGCGAGATCGCGGCCGGCGATCTTCAGCGTGGAGCAGCGTCCCGACATCGTCACGATCAGGTCGATGTCGTAGTCCTGCTGCTTTTCGGCGGCGGCCGGCGTTGCAAGCAGGATCAGTGCGGGGATGAGGGCCTGCCGGCAGAATAGCATGTGGAATTTTCGGGTCCCGTGGAAGGTTTCGAATTGACCTTAAACGGAAATTCGGGCGTGTCGATGGTCGCTTCCCCCGGCCGGAGGCGATCCGCACCGGGCCTCAGGCGAACCGCAGCGCCCTTTGCCAGGGCAAGGCGCCGTGGCAGGCGACAAAATCCTTCAGATGCTCCGGCACGGGCTGGCCGTCGATGTCGCTGCGCGACTGGATTTCGGCCGCGATCTGCGCCGAGACGTCCTCGGTCCAGTGCTCCAGCGTGTTGTAGGCGATCACCCGGACCGGATTGTTGAACTGGCCGGACAGCAGATCGCCGATAGCGGTATCCGGATCGGCGCGCTCGAATTCGGCTTCACGGTAGACCGCATTCCTCGACCCAAAACTGTCGACGACAAGATAGACGGTCTGGTCCGCACCATAGGGCACATTCGCTGACTTGCTGGCTGCTGGCATGCACGCCTCCCGCGCATGACGACTCAAGCCGGCCGGCGGCACCCGGTTCCGTTTCGCCGACAATATTTCTCGCGGGAGACCTCATCGGTGCAGCAGCTCTCACTTTAGTCTAAGCCGCTTGCCGCATCTCGCGACGCCTAGGAACAACCTCCGGATCGGTCCGTTCACTCCGCATATCAACCCACCCGGAGGAGACCATCATGGCCAAAGAAAAAGAACTGAAAGACCTGTTCCTCGACACATTGAAGGACATCTACTTCGCCGAGAAGAAGATCCTCTCGGCCTTGCCGAAGATGGCCAAGGCGGCGCAGTCGCCGAAGCTGAAGGCGGCGTTCGAGAAGCACCTCGGCGAAACCGACGGCCAGGTCGAGCGCCTCGAACAGGTATTCGCTTTGATCGACGAAACGCCGAAGGGCAAGACCTGCGACGCCATCATGGGCATCCTCGACGAGGGCAAGGAGATCATGGACGAGTACAAGGGCATGCCCGCGCTCGATGCCGGCCTGCTCGCCGCGGCGCAGGCGGTCGAGCACTACGAGATTTCCCGCTACGGCACGCTGAAGACCTGGGCCGCCGAACTCGGCTACAAGGACGCCGTGAAACTGCTCGATGCGACCTTGAAGGAAGAAAAGAACACCGACAGCGCGTTGACCCAGCTCGCGGAATCCGAAGTCAACCAGCACGCCGAGACGGCGCAGGCCGCGTAATACGCTGACACATATCTGTTTTCGGCCGAAGGCCCCGCCGCTGCGGGGCCTTCTCGTTGGGCGGGCAAAACACAGATCCGTTATTTGACACTTCTTTCAACTTTGTCAAAATCGTCAAATGAAGCCACGCGACCGCATCCTCGATGCCGCCATGACCGTGTTTCGCCGGCACGGCTTCCGGCGCTCGTCGATCGAGCAGGCCGCGGAGGCCGCCGGCCTGACGCGGCAGGCGCTGTATCATCATTTCAAGTCCAAGGAAGCGCTGTTCCGCGCCGTGATCGAGCACGTGCATGAGAGCGCGCTGGCGGCCGAGACCGCGGCGGTGGCCGCGGCGGAGAAGGCAGGCGCCGGGCTTGCCGACATCCTGATCGCGGGGCTGACGGCGCGGCTGAAGGATTTCATCGCCTCGTTCGAGGGCTCGCCGCATGTCGAGGAGTTGTTCTCCGAACACCTGCTGCAGGCGCGCGATCTCTACCAGAAATATGCCGCGCGTTACCTGGCCCAGGGCAAGGCGACGATCGAGCGCGTCTGCCGCCGGCAAAAATTCGCACTGGTGCGCGGCATGAGCGCGAGCGAACTGGCGCGCTGCGTCGAGATGGCGATGAACGGCGCCAAGGCCGCCAATCCCGGCATGCAGCCGCCCGCGGCGTTTTTGCGCGATCTCGACATCATGGTGCGCACCCTCGTCACCGGCGCGATCGCGTCAGCGCCGAAATCCCGCCCGGCAAAACCGCCGGCGAAAAAATCCGTCCGCCCAAAATTCCGTTAAACTCCTCACAGACTCTGGAGATCGCAAATGAGCACGTCACCATCAACGGCCGTCCAGCCGACTTGCCAGACGATCCAGATGCGCTTCTGGCCGACGTCTTGCGCGACGATCTTGCGCTCACCGGCACGAAGCTCGTCTGCGGCGCCGGCGTCTGCGGCGCATGCACGGTGCTGCTCGACGGCGTGCCGATCGTCAGCTGCCTGACGCCGGCGAGAGCCGTCGCCGGACGGTCGATCACCACCGTCGAGGGCATCGGCGCAGATGCGCTGCATCCGGTGCAGAAGGCGTTCATGGCGCTCGACGCCCTGCAGTGCGGTTTCTGCACGCCGGGCTTTATCGTCGAGGCCGCGGCCTTCCACGACGCTGGCGCAAGACGAAAGGCACGGCGGTGCCGTCGCGCGAGGAGATCGGCGCGGCGCTGTCGGGCCACCTCTGCCGCTGCGGCGCCTATGAGAACATCTTCCGCGCGGTGGCCGATGCCTGCGCCGGCCGGTTCGACGGCGCGAGTCGGTTGTCCGCCGCGCGTCGAGGCGCGCGACAAGGTGACGGGCGCGGCGAAATACACCCTCGACATCAGGCATGAGGGCCAGCTCGAAGGCGCTGATCCTGCGCTCGCAGATCGGCGCATGCGACGATCGGCGACCTCGACCTCGCGCCGGCGCTCGCTATCCCTGGCGTCAAAGCGGCGGTCTCGCTGCTCGGCGAGGACAAGATCGTCCGCTTCGTCGGCGAGCCGATCGCGGCCGTGGCGGCGATCGATCGCAAGACGGCGTTGGCAGCGCTCGATGCGATCAGATTCATCCAGCGAGACGTTGCCGTCGGCGATCGGGCTCGACGCCGCGCGCAAACCGGATGCGCCGGTCGTGTTCCCAGGCGAGCCGCAAGAATGCCGGCAACGTCTCGGAAGGCGCGGGCGGTCCGGCGCCGTGGAACGGCAATGTGCGCGGCCCCGAGCGGCGTTCTCGCACAAGGCCAAGAAGGCGCGAAGCTGGGTCGGCGATGCGCGCGCGGCGGACGATCCGCTGCTGGTCGAGGGCGTGTTCCGCACCGGCACGCAACAGCACACCTGCCTCGAGCCGCATGTCGCGATCGCGCGCTTCGATGGCGACCAGCTCACCGTGCATGTCTCGACGCAGGCCGTGTTTCACCTGAAGGAACTGATCGCCAAGCGCTTCAAGCTCGACCTCGACAAGATCCGCGTCATCGCCGAGCATGTCGGCGGCGGTTTTGGCTCGAAGGCCGCGCTCGGCAACGAGACGGTCGCGGCGATCGAGCTCGCGCGCGCGGCGAAAGCGCCGGTGCGGGTCGCCTTCGACCGGCATGAAGAACTCTCCGTCACCGGCTATCGGCCGGCCGCCGAAATGAAGATCGCGCTGCTGCCGTCGAGCGACGGCGCGCTGAAGGCGGTGACGTTCAACGCCAGTGCCGACACCGGCGCCGCGATCAACTCCACGCATCGCCGGCCTCGCGCGGCTGATCTATCCGGCGGAGGCCAAGCACCTCGCCGACTTCGACGTCATCTCCAATCTGCCGCCGGGCGCGCCGTTCCGCGGCCCCGGCGGGCCGCCGATGGCGTTCGCGCTGGAGCAGGCGGTCGATGAAGCCGCGCATGCGGCTGAAGGTCGATCCGATCGCGTTGCGCAAGAGATGGGATACCAATCCGAACCGGCAGCGGCTGTACGACTGGGCGCTGGAGCTCGATGTCTGGAGGAACCGAAGACGCGCGGCCCGCAGAGCGGGCGCTACCGCTACGGCATCGGCGTCGCGACCGGCTACTGGCTCTATCTCTGGCAGCCGCAGCTCGAAGGTGGAGCTCGCGATCGAAGAGCATCGGCTGGTCGCAGTGTCGCCGATCCAGGACATCGGCCAGGGCAGCCGCACCGTGCTCGCCAACACGGTTGCGCGAGCATTCGATCTCGAGCCGCATGAGGTCGAGGTGCGCATCGGCGATTCCGCTCTGCCGGAAGGACCCGGCGTCGGGCGGCAGCCGCACCACGGCCTCGGTGGTGCCGCCGACGCTGATGGCGATCGAGAAGCTGAAGGCCGAGATCCGAGGCAAGGCCAAGCGCGCACCCGGCCGCCGGCTCGAACGCGCCGTGGCGCGACCTGATCGCGGCCTCGCCCGACATCCGCGTCTCCGCCGTGCGCGGCGAGGACGGCAAGCACGACGGCGCCCGGCGTGCGCTCGCCGCTGAGGGACGCGGGCTTCATGGGCTTCCTCTTCGGCTTGATGTTGCGCTGGTTCTCCAACATCGCGGTCGGCGCCGGCGTGCCGAGCTCGGTGCAGGTGATCGAGGTCGAGGTCGATACCTGGCTCGGCCACGTCAAGGTGCTGAAGGTCCACACCGGCATCGCCGTCGGCAAGCTCGCGTCGCCCGAGCTTGCGCGCAGCCAGGCGGCGGGCTCGGTGGTGCAGGGCATCGGCTATGCGCTCTATGAGGCGCGCGAGGTCGATCCGCGTGAGCGGCAACATTCTCACCGTGGGCCTCGAGGATTATCGCATTCCCGGCATCGCCGACACGCCGCTGATCGACGTGCATTTCGACGAAGGCGGCTTCGGCCACGTCATGGGCGGCAGCGTCGGCATCGGCGAGGTCGCGACCGTGCCGACCTGTCGCCGGCGCTCGCCAACGCGATCCGCAACGCCATCGGCGTGCGGCCGCATGGAGTTGCCGATCCGGCCCGATCGCCTGCTCGAGCTCTTGAAGGGGAGGGCCGCAGCATGAGCACGTCAACCGCAATGACGCTGAATTCCGCGCCGCCGGCACCGATCTCTCCGAACGCCGCCGCACCGGCGTCTCGCGCGGGCCGATCGTCGATCTGGTCGCCGTCGGCCGAGACGACCGGCATCGACCTGGGGCGCGGACGGCGCCGCCCGCATCGGCGCCTCCACCAGCATCGCCGCGGTCGCGGCCGATGCGCAGATCGCGCGCGCCTATCCGGGACTTGCGGCCGCCGCCGGCGGGCTTGCGACGCCGCAGATCCGGCATCTCGCGACGGTCGGCGGCAATCTCGCGCAGCGCTCGCGCTGCTGGTATTTCCGCAATCCGCATTTCGACTGCTTCAAGAAAGGCGGCATCGGACTGTCCGTCGCGCGCCGGCAATCATCTCTACGGCGTCGCCTTCGATCTCGGCCCCTGCGTCGCGCCGCATCCGTCCACGCTGGCGGCGGCGCTGCTCGCCTATGACGCGACGGTCGCGACCGACAAGCGCAGCGGCCTTTCGATCGGCGAATTGCTGGGCGACGGCAACAACGCGTCGAGCGATCATGCGCTGCAGCCGGGCGAGGTCATCAAGAGCATCCAGCTGCCGCCGCCGCTCGCGGGCGAGCGCGCGTTCTACAAGCGCGCCATCAGCCGCACGTATGCCGAATGGCCGCTGGTCGAGCTGGTCGTGCGCGCGGTGGTGTCGGGCGGAAAATTCGAGGCGGTCTACGTGGCAGCCGGCGGCATCGCGCCCGTGCCGCTGCGGCTGACGGCGTCGAGCGCGCGCGCGACAGGCGCGGCCGCGACCGCAGCCACGGCGGATGCCGCCGCAAAGCAGGCGACCGCCGGCGCAAAGCCGCTGCCGATGACCGGCTACAAGCTCGATCTGCTGCAGGGCCTGGTGCGGGATCTGCTGGAGCGGCTGGCGGAGTAACGGACAATTCGTAGGGTGGGCAAAGCGACAGCGCCTCCCACCATCTTTGGAGCGGTGGGCGGTCGCCCCGCTTTGCCCACCCTACGAGTGCCTGCCCGATGTCCGCTTTCCTCACGGCCCCCTGACGAACTGCACCCACCGCTCCTGTGCCGCCTTCATCAGCTTCCCTCGCTCCTCTTGCAGTTCGGTGACCCGCTTTGTCGCAGCCGTCATGGCATTGGCCGCGACATTGTAACGGTCCACCGTGCGCTGACCCGGAAAAATGAACTGGCCGTTCACCACCTTGTACTTGCCGACCTCGCCGGCCATGAACACGACGTAGTTTTCGTAGGCGCGATAGAAATCGGCGCGTGCCGGCAAAATCTTGGAAGTGACGGCCGTCATGTCGGCGTGCCGCCTGTCGATGTTTTCAAGCAAGCCGGCGATCGTCTCGTCATTGATCCGGAGCGAGAGCGCGTACCTTCTCACATTGTCTCGCTCGCTCTTCAGCAGCGCGGTGAAGCGTGGCATGAACGCCTCCGCATTGGCCTGCGCGATTTTCAGATCGCGCTGCAGCGCATCGAGATCGGCCCGGCTCGCCGCGGCAAAATTGACATCCTTCGAAACCGACGGGGGCCCGACTTCATTCGACAGTTTCTCGGCGGCAGCGGTGGTTTCGTACGCAGCCCGGGTCGCCATCGCCGCCATCTGCAGGAATTTGCTGGAGGGATATTTTCTGAACGTCTCCTCGATCTGCCCGGGATCGGTGATGCCCTGCAGCGTCGCCCGGCTTTCCCGCGTCGAGACGTTATCCCGCAGCCTGCCAAGGTCGGCCACGAACCAGGCCCCGGCTGCAAAAACTGCGAACAAGCACAGGAAGGCTATTCGTACGCGCCACGTCGCACTCGAATCCGAAGGCATTTTGGCTGCGGCCTCCCATCGCGATGCGGTTAGCGAGAACGGACAGCGGGAATTATAGATTGGTTCTGTTGGGCCGGGACGGAAAATTTTCTTAGACAGGAACAAATCACCAACCGTTGAAGCCTCTTCCTTATATCTCAAAATTGAGATATAAGCGGATGTGACCTGGCGCGTTGAAGTCCTGAACGAGATCGTCGCCGCTGAAATTGCCGCGCTTCCGGCGGACATGCAGGCGCGGTTTCTTCGGCTTTCTGAACGCATCGTCCAGGCGGGTCTGGAAAGTCTCGGCGAGCCGCATGTAAAGCATCTGGAAGGAAAGCTGTGGGAAGTCCGCCGGCTGACGGGCCGCGACAGAATTGCCCGCGCCCTCTATGTCACGGCGATCGGCCGGAGAGTGGTCGTGGTCCGCGCATTCGTTAATAAAGACGCAGAAAACGCCGATCCACCGAGATCAAACTTGCACTGCGGCGAGCAAAGGACATCACATGACGATCCCCTTCTGAAAAGCTCAAGGCTCGGCTGTTGGCCAATCCCAAGGTCAAGGCCGAGTATGACGCGCTTGCACCAGAGTTCGAGATTTCCGCCGAACTGTTGAGGGCACGTTTGCGAGCCGGGTTGTCCCAGGCAGAACTCGCCGCCCGCATGGGGACCAGTCAATCCGCGATTGCCCGACTGGAAAGCGGTCAGACGCTGCCGAGCACCAAAACGCTCCTGCGCTATGCAGACGCCACAGGCAGCCGATTTCACGTGCGGCTTTCGGCGGCTTGATGAGCGGAACGACGCGGGCCGCGTCCGCCCTCCTCAATCGTCCTCGAACTCGTCTTCCTCGTTGATCTTCTCGTTCGCATTGTGGCGATGCGAGACGGATTTGCGGCCGCCAAGGGAACCGGTGACATAGGGTTCGCGTGACGAGGCGTAGGGATTGCGGCCGCCGGCGCGCGAGGCGACGGCGTCGCCGGAGGCGGCGGCGGCTGGCAGATGACGCGGCCGGAGGAGCGGCGCATCAGGTCGACATGAAAATGATCGGCATGATGGGAGTTGGAGCCCGGCGCCAGCACGGTATTGAAAAGCTGGCAGGCCGCCGCCCTGGATGTCGCGCAGAAAACCCTGCTCTTCCGGCATGCCGTTCCAGCCGTTCTTCACGGTGATGCGGCGGCCATCGGCGAGCACGAAGGCCGATATGTCGAGCGCGTTGCCGAAGGCGTGCTCGGAAATATGGGCGTGCGGATTGCCGTTCATGCCGCGGCAGGAATAGGCGGAGATCTGCTTGATCTCGGCGACGCGCTGCGCCGAACCAGCGCTGCGCTGCCGGCTGCACGGAATCGGCGAACCAGCGGTCGAGCATCGACACGATCGGGCACGCCAGCGTCGCCGTCGGCTTGATCGCGACCGGCCCGACCGACGTCACGGGATTGCCGCGCGAAGGCCCGAGCCTCGGTAACTCGCTTTGCTGTGGCGGCGGCGGTCTGCCGTGCGGAGTATGGCGCGGGATAGCGGTCGCGCGGAGGATAGGACGGCGCGCCCGCATAAGGCGTGCGGTTCGCGGGCGGCCCGTAGTCGGGCGTGCCCTCGGCCGGCAGGTCGATCTCGTCATCCTGCTGCACGCCGGGCGCCGACAGCGAGATCGGCCCGGAGGACGGCGCGCCATAACCGGGCTGGCGCACCGCGCCGCTTGAATACTTGTTGTTCGGATAGGTTGGCGGCGGCGGCGCCTGCGGCGGCTGCACCGGCCAGCGCGGCTGGTTGCCGATACTCCCGGTGGCCTCAGGTCGTCGGCAAAACCAAAACTGCCGATGCCTTCGCCGAGCGCCGCGACCTTGAGCGGATATTGCGCGCCGCAGGCGCCGGGGCCGGAAATCGGCTCGACCCGGACCAGGTCAGCCGTTCCTTCACCGCACCCGATTTCAGGCATGCGACCTCGGCCTCGGCCCGCCACGGCTCGCGCTCGGCGGATTGGAAAAATCCGCGGCCGCAGCCCGCCAACGATACAAGGACGAAGGAGCCGACGAGATACAAACGAACTCCACGCGTCATCCCCGCAACTTGGCGCTAATTTATTTAAAGACTCTTCAACACGTTGATTTCACGAACTCTTTAACCACGTTGGCCCGGGTTCCCGCCCTGTGGACATCTCGGATAGACAGGAAAGCTGACTTTTTTCGCCGGGAACGCCTTGCTAGCTTCGGCGTTAGATGCGGGCAGCGACGTAAACCAAGGGAGCACTCCAATGGCTTTCGTAAGTCCTATCGTGAGCAGACTGAGCGTTGTTACCGCCTATGTCGCATTCGCCTTCGTCGGAGCCATCGTGCTCGGCGTGTTCTTAAGGCATTCCCTGTCCGATCTGGACAGCAGATTTGGACTTGATGGCCCGGCGGTCCACCAACCGCCGGGCGTTTTTATGGGAGGGGTCTGCATTTCGGTAAATGGACTTCAGGCGCGCCGACGTGCAGGCTGCGGCTGGAATTACGATTTCAGACCATACATTTCAGCACATACCTTTGCCCAAGCCTCCCTCATTTTCCAAACCTCCGCGGTCCAATGCTCATGACGAGACGCTGCAACGTGCGGCGTTTGTCCTGATGCAAAATCCCGGCGAGACCGTTCGGTTGACCTCGGGCGTGCTGGCGGCCGACCGGCGCAATTTGAAAGCGGCGGTCCTGATGGGTCACGCTTTGCTGCTGATGAACCGCTCGGAAGAAGCTGTCGCTCCGTTGCAAGCTGCGGCGCGCCGCAGCGGCGATCCGGCCGCCGAAACGCTGCTCGCGGCGGCGCTCGGCAGAACCGGCCGCAGGAAGGAGGCCCTGGCTCAGCTCGGCCAAACCATGGCGCGGCGTCCGCCATTTGCACCAGCCTTCCTCGAACAGGCCGGCCAGCTCGATGCAAGCGGACAGACCAGCGAGGCGCTCGCGGCCCTCGAAGGCGCGACCGTTCTCATGCCCGCCGTAATCGATTTGCAGCTTGCGCTCGCTCGTCTGCACATCGGCCGCAACGATCGGGTTGCCGCCCGCGCCATCCTGACGAAAGCGCACGACGCCGCGCCGGGCCGGCACGACATTCTCGGCGAACTCGCACGTGTTCTGCTGCTGGACGGCGAATATGCCGCGGCCGCCGATCTCTATCGGCGCGCGCTCGGATTGCAGCCCGACGACGCCATGACGCGTGCCAATCTACGCCGTGTGCCTGCTCGAAATGGGGGAGCGCGAGGCGGAGAGAGCGAGCCTTCGGCGATGCAACGCGCGGCAGACCGGACATGTTCGGCCGGGCCGTTACCTCGCTTGCAAGCGCTTCGCACGGCCGCTTCTTCCTTTGGCCGAGCGCGGCGGTGAAATTCCTGCAGGTCTGAGCGCACGCCCTTCAGACCGGAATTGCCGGCGATAGAGCCCGGGCTCGCGGTTGATCGCCGTTGTGAGGTCGTGCGACGCGCTGCGTCTCTTCCGGCGTGAAGGTCTGCGGTTGCGCGCCACCCAGTTTTCCCGCTTTACCGGCATGCATTGCGCGACCGGCGTTCCCTTCGGCAGTACGCCGCTGAAATTCGGAGTCGTGCCAATGCGCCGGGAAATGAACCCAGTTGTCGTGATAGCGGTCGCAATCGACGAGGCCGGTCAACGTGGTGAACGGCAGATCGAAGCGGTTGAGCCGGATGCGTGAACAGCACCGCGTAGCCCTCGGGCGCCTCGATGGTCCAGAGGTTATGAAACTTGATCACGAAGCGGTCGGGCTCGAACAGCGGCGTGCCGGCCACCTGGCTCGCTGTCGTGGAAACTGACCGGCGAGCGCCCGAAACGAACCCCTCCGCCCGGCGGCAAATCGTTGTCCCAGGTGAATCTCGCCGTTTTCGACCCGGATGTCGCACATCAGCGGGATCAGAAAGCCGGAGGTCATGGCATCGACAAAGGGCGGACAGCGTTTGACGGTGTCCTGATCCCGGCCATTGATCGCGTTGAAAGCCTGCGACGGCATCGCCTTCAGCCAGTCGGGAAGACCGAGCGCAGCCGGCACCGGCGGCGGCAGCAGCCCCTCCAAGTTCGGCCGGGCAACGGAAAGTCAGGGTCATCGGATCGATTTCGATCGGTCACTTGTCCTCCCCGGCGGCATTGGCGGGGTGTCGACGGTGCCCTATCCCGGCGCGTGGATACAAGTGCAGCAGACGCTACCGGACCATGCGCTAGCTGCGCGGCTGCGACGACGTCTGCCGCGACGTCATCATGGGTTTTGCCGATATCCGGATCCAGTTGTTGCCCGAGCAGTAGAAGCGGCCGAACGCGCAGGCTTCGACGTGCAGCGTGTTCGGTCCCTTCAAATCCACCGTGCCGTAGTAAGTGTCGCCGCTGTCCTTTGAATAGACGTTACCGGTCCAGCGCGTTCGGTCTTCGGCTTCATGTTGATCAGCACCGCCTCGCCCTTGTCGTCCGACGAAGGATTGAGCGTGTAGCCGCACAACGCCTTGCCGCATTGCGCGATGCGGACGACGCCCTTGTTTTCGGTCTGCCAGTCGCCGAGCGGCGTATCGGCGTCTTCTTCATGCAGCGCCTTGATGACCGGCGCGGGCGGAGGCGATGCTTCAAGCGGCTTCTGAGCCGGCGGCGCCACGGCGGGCTGCGGCTCACTGCGGCCTGCTGAACCGGCGGCGGTGGCACTGGCGGCAAGGGCGGCAATGGCGGCAACACCCTGGTCGAGGCAGCCGCCGTCGCAAATCCCACGGCCGGGGTGGATGTAATCGGCGGAGCGGCCGCGGGGCGGCGGCGGAGCGGCGGCAATGACGGGCTTGTTCTGTGGCGGCGAAACGGGCGGCGGCGAAACCTGTGCCGGAGCTGGGCGGTTCGGGTGCGGGCGGTGGCGGCGTGACGTCGCGTTCGGCATCGTCGCGGCCGCGGCGGCGCGAGTTGTAGATTCCGGAGACGGAGACGGAAGCGCAGGACGTCGAACGGCAGTGGCGCGGCGCCTCGATGCGAACGCGGTGTCCTCCGACGGAGAACGAAATCTGGCCGGCATCAGCGGACGTCGTCAGCAGCATCAGCGCGACAAGGCTGTAAAGTCGTTTCATGGGAGCCTCCACCTCATGGGGAAACGCTAGGCTCCGGGCGGTCAATTGAATGTGATTTGAGTCACCCCCGTGAGTTGACGGGTTCCTGTGAGGTCGATCACAGAACGCGCCGTCCGGCCGGCCTAGGTTGGCGCCATGTTCACACGCCACCCGGAGGCTTCCATGAAGAAACTTTACCTCGCCGCCGCACTGCTGCTGGCGACCACTTCCGCCCATGCCGGCGGCAATACGATCTCGTTCCAGATCGAGGGCCACCGCATCCGCATCGAAGCGCCGCGCAACTGCTCTTCGCTCGACTGCATCAAGGTCACCGCGCCGAGCCTCTCCGGTTCGAAGTTCGGCGGCTTCGGCAAGTCCAAGAATGACGACGATGACGTCGCCGCTCGAAGCCCGCGCCGGCGCCGGCCACCCGACCGCTGCTCCGCCCCCGCACCGCTTCCGTCGCCGCGCCGCCACGACCAATGTTGCGACCGCCACGCCCGCGCCCGTCACCAATGACGTTGCTCCGCCGCGCCCGTCGCCCCTGCGCCCGCGCCGCTCCGGCTCCGGCTCCGGTTGCTGCCCCGACCGGCGGCCCCCGCCCCGGCCCCGGTCGCCGCAGTTCCGGCCGCGACCTCACCGCTCGGCATCTGGGCCACCGAAGAGAACAAGGGCAATGTCCGCATCGAGCAGTGCGGCCCCAATCTCTGCGGCTACGCCGTGAAGACCGGCGAAAAGATTTTGATCAACATGAAGCCGCAGGACTCCAAATGGACCGGCAAGATCTACGATCCCGACTCCGGCCGCAACGACGACTCGACGATCGCGATGAAGGGAACCAACTCGCTCCGCGTGCAGGGCTGCGCCTTCGGCGGCATGTTCTGCGGCGGCCAGACCTGGAAGCGCGTGAGCTAACCGTTACCGGTGCTGTGAACACACGCGCTTCCCGCGCGCGCCCTGCGGATTTTTCCGCGGGGCTTTTTTTCGGCTCTGCTGAATTAGGGCGTGGAGCGGTGTCGTCCGGGCCACCGGAAGCGGACAACGCGTACCAGAGACTTGTTCGTATTCGTTAAGCAGCGTGACTGCGTTCGACGTGCTGCGCCAGTTTCTCGAGGGTCTGATGACCGAATTCGACCGCGCCAAATCCGATCCCCGCGTCGCGCTGAGCCTTCGTCGGATGCAACTGCCGCAAAGTGATGACGGTCTTGCCGTCGCTCTGCTCATCGAACGTGATGGTGGTGCGGAATATACCAGGATCGTTGTCTTTGTCGGCGCCATGATCGATCTCGATCAGGTGCGGCCTCTCGATGCGCCGGAATTGCATCCGATTCGTATATCGCTTGCCGTCGGGAGCAATCATATCGAACCGCCATTCACCGTTGACGCGAATATCCATTGACCTTGTTTCGATCCTGAAACCGGCCGGACCAAACCATTGGGGGAGATGGCGCGGATCAGCCCAGGCGGAGAAAACCAAATCTCGTGGCGCGTTGATCACGCGCGAGAGCACGATATCTCGATCGAGCGCCCAAGTGGACAGGGGCGTTTCATTTTGACTTGCGTTTGCGGGCATTGGACTTCTCCTCTTTCTTCAGTTTCTCAACGTACATTTCCAGTCGATCCAGTCGTTGCTCCCAGATCTCCCTTTGGGCGGCCAACCAAACCTCGACGGTTGCGAGAGCTTCCGTCTGCAATGAGCACATTCTGACGCGACCGGTCTTCTCGGACGCAACGAGGCCGCTGCTCTCCAGAATGCGGATGTGTTTCATCAGGCTCGGCAGCGCCGTTCGAACGGCTCCGCCAGCTCTCCGACGGATGCCTCGCCATTACATAGTCGCATGACGATCGCACGAACGGTGCGCGTCGGACGGGCGCCAAAAACGTGGTCGAGTTGCATTGATTTGTTAGCCATAAAGCTAACTATAATGGAGACCCAAGCGGGTGTCAATGAAAGTTAGCCAGACGGCTAACGCGCGCAATTGGTTAAGCATTCGTTAACGCCGCGCGCGACGAAACATTTCTCCGCGGCGACGAAACCGTTTCGCGTCATCGACGAAAAAATCCGGAAACGGAAGTCCAGTATCTCTGTTGGCAACGAAGACGCCGACACGGCGCTTGCTTGGCGCGCAACTCAACATCGCGACTTAAGGGGACACTCAATGACTTTTTCCGGTTCGATTTTTCGCGGCGGCAAACTGCTGGTCGCGAGTGCACTGACGCTTGGCCTGCTGACGACGGCTTCGTGGCCTACACGCCGGAACAGGAGCAGCTCTGCACTGGCGACGCGATGCGGCTTTGCGGTTCCGGATATCCCCGACGTCGACCGCGTCACCGCCTGCATGATCCGAATCAGGCGCAGCTCAGCGACGGCTGCAGGCGGTGTTCCGCAAGGAGCCCGCGGCACCGGCCACCCCGGCGAATTATGCACCGTCGGCAAGCCGTCGAAGCCGCTCAGATCACCCCGCATCAAGCGCGGATAAAACAGTTTACTCAGGCCGGCCAGGCGCCATGTCCCATGATCGGGGACGTGGCGCTTGATCGTTTTGCCCGGCCGTGACAACAACGGCTCTCATTCATCCGGCATTCAGCCGGAGAAGACTGAAATAATCATCCCGCCTCATTCTTCTTCCTGTCGAGTCTGGAATTCTCCCTTGATGCGGCGCCGGCTTTTATTCGCGCTTCTGCTGATGGCCGGCCTGATGCCGGCCGGCTTTGCGAATCGGCGCCCGATCTGACGCAACTGGCGCAGGCGCAACCCGCGCAGCACCTGCAGCGGCGCCGGAACGCCTGCAGCCCCGCGCCCGCGACGCAAGCCCCTGCGACACCTGCGCCTGATCCTGCCGCGCCGGCGCCGATGCCGCGCCGGAAGAGCCGATCGGCAGCGTCGCGACCGTCACCGGCAAGGCGACGGTGACGCGCGACGACAAGACAATTCCGCTCAAGGTGAAGGACGACATCTACCTGAACGATTTGGTGCAGACCGCGGCGAATTCGTCGCTCGGCATCACCTTCAGCGACGGCACCACCTTCAACCTCAAGGCCAACGCGCAGATCACCATCGACACCTTTGTTTATGAGGACGGCGGCAAGCAGAATGCCGGCGTGTTCGACGTCGCCAAGGGCACGGTGGCCTTTGTCGCCGCGGCGGTTGCAAAAACCGGCGACATGAAGATCACGACGCCGACGGCGACGCTCGGCATCCGCGGCACGTCAGGCCTTGTCGAGGTGCCGGCAGGCGCCTCCGCCGCCACCACGAACAACGTCAACGTAAAGCTCTATCCGGATGCGGACGGCCGGGTCGGCCGCATCGAGGTCAACGATCGCGCCGGCGCGCAGCTCGGTTTTCTGACGCAGGGCTCGAGCGGCTTTGCGATTCGCCCAGGCGCGGGCGGCGTGCGCTTTGCCGCGGTGCCGATACTATCACGCCGCAGATGATCGCGCGCGACACGGGATTTGTGCGGCAGGTGCATTCGATGCAACTGGTCGGCCGCCGCGTGTTCGACGAGCAGCGCGCCTTCCGCCGCGCCAATCCGGGCTTTGTTAATCCGAACCGGCCGATGCGCCAGCCCGGGCAACAGCCCGGTCAGTTCAGGCGAAACGGCCTGCCCGGTCAGCAGCAGCCGCGGACAGAACCGGCCGGGACAACGCAGCAACCGGGATTGCGGCCGGGCCAGCAGCAACCGGGGCGCGCCGGACCGGCAGGGCTTGCACAGCGGCCGGGTTCGCCGCAGCAGGGCGGACAATTGCAGCGGCCGGGTCAGCCCAGCCAGACCGGACCGCGGCCGCTGCCGGGTCAGCCCGGCCAGCCGCCGTTGCCCGCCCTGCAAGACCGGCGCGGACAGCAGCAACCGGGACTGCCGCCACGGCCGGGGCAACCGCAACAGACCGGCGTGCCGGCCAGCCCGGACAACCGGGCTTGCCGCCACGCCCGGCCGGCGCGCGGCGCCGCCGCAGCTTCGGGACGCCGGGCCTGCCAGGTCGGCCGCCAGGCCATGCCGGCTCAACCGCCGGGCCAGCGGCCGGCTCCGCCAACTGCAGCCCGGTCAGCAACCAGGGCAACCGCCACTGCCGCCGCAAGGCGGCGGACAATTCCGCCAAGGCGGCGTTCCCGGTGCACCCGTGCCTTGTCACCCGGCCTGCAACGGCCGGGACTTTCGGGCCGGCCCGCCTTGCAATTGCCGCGGCGGCAGGCGCCTGCCGTTCCCCCCGCCAAGGGGAAAGAAGCAAAGGGACGTGCGGTAGCTCACTGAAAGCCATGCCGGGACTGGCCTATTGTTCGTCGCGCGGCCTTCGCACGAAACAATTCCTTAATGCGACGAAACCATTTTGGCGGTTTTGTGCAAACGTCCTGAAACGCTTGACCGTTACTGATTTTCCCAACGACACGCCGGGGGACACCGGCGTGCGGGCGCAAAACAGGGGACGATCATGTTCAACTCAGCCAGGCTGAATTCACGCCTTGTTGCCGCTGCCTTGGGCGCGCTGACGGTCGGCGCATTGCCTTTTCCTCTTCCGCCGCGGCCGCGCCGGTACAGCTGTTTCCCTTCTTCTCGCAGCCGACGCAGGCGGCTCCCCCGGGTCCAGGCCGCCCGTCCGATGACGAAGACGCGCCGTTCCAGCTGCCGGCCCGTCTGAAGCGCCAGGTCGTCAACTATCCGACCCGCGAAGCGCCCGGCACCATCATCATCGATACGCCCAACACCTATCTCTATTTCGTGCTCGGCGGCGGCCAGGCGATGCGCTACGGCATCGGCGTCGGCCGCGAAGGCTTTACCTGGTCGGGCACGCAGACCATCACCAAGAAGGCGGAATGGCCGGATTGGACCCCGCCGCCGGAAATGATCGCGCGCCAGCCCTATCTGCCGCGCCACATGGCCGGCGGCCCCGGCAACCCGCTCGGCGCGCGCGCCATGTATCTCGGCAGCACCATCTATCGCATCCACGGCACCAACGCGCCGCGACACCATCGGCACCCGCGTCTCCTCCGGCTGCCTGCGCCTGACCAATGAAGACGTCATCGACCTCTATTCGCCGCGTCAGGTCGGCACCAAGGTGATCGTGCTGCCGATGGACCGCCGCGCCGATCTCGGCAACGCCATCCGCTGATCCATCTCAATTCCAGCATGCAAAATGGCGCCGCTTGCGGCGCCATTTTGTTTTGTGTGGCAACAGCTCGCCGCTATTGCGCTGACTGGCGCCCCCTCCCCGGCCTGTAAACTCATCCCTGTCGAATTCAGGTCCGGGGGGACGATGCCGTCTGCAACGATGGAGAATGTCTCAAAACGATCCTGATCGCGATCGCGGTGGTCGCGGTTTCGTTTTTGGTCAGCCTGAAAGCGATGGACTGGCTGGCGCCGCGCGGCGGCGGCGCGCCGGTGCTGGTCGAATTGCCGCCGCTGCCGCCGGCCCCGCGCGCTTCGCAGCATCATTGCCCCGGTCGCGATCGCGCTGTCGGCGATCCGCGACGCCGCCGATCGCGGCACGCCGCGCACCTTCAACGGCAAGGCCGACAATCCGGTGTCGCAGATCCTGCAGAATGCCGATATCGGCTGGACCGCCTCGCGCGGGCCGATCGCCGCCACCGGCGCGCCAGGACGTGATGTCGCTGACGACCCCGCTGACGGGAACGCTGAACGTCACCGGCTCGCTGTCGGCGAAGGCGACCGGCGCGGTCGGCGACGCGATCGGCGGCCTGCTCGGCGGCGATGTCGGCCAAGCACATCGGCAGCATCAACATCAAGAACCTCAACGCCAATGCCGAGATCAAGGGCAACGTCGTCATCACCTCGCGGCCGAAACTCGCCGCCGCCTGGCGCATCGAGCCCAATCTCGCCGCACAGGTCAATCTCGGCGACACCGGCCTGTCGTGGCGGGCGCGCGCGTCAACGTGCCGGCGCAGGTCAAGCCGCTGATCGACAAGAACGTCGCCGAGCAGATCGCGGTGGCGCAGGCGCGGATGAAGAACGATCCCGCGCTGGAGCAGAACGCGCGGATCCAATGGGCCAAGGCCTGCCGCTCGATTCCGCTGCAGGGCACCGGCGCCACCTCGTCGCTGCCGGCGCTGTGGCTGGAACTGCGGCCGACCCGCGCGATCGCGGCCCAGCCGAGGGTCGATGCCTCGGCGGTGACGCTGACGCTCGGCATCGAGGCCGAGACCCGCATCACGCCGGTGCAGACCAAGCCGAACTGCCCGTTCCCGGCCACCATCGCCATCATCCCGGCGACCCCGGGCGGGTCAGCATCGGCGTGCCGATCGACATGCCCTTCACCGAGATCAACAAGATCGTGGGGCGCAGTTCGCCGGCAAGACCTTTCCCGAGGACGGTTCGGGCTCGGTCGACGTCACCGTCAAGCGCGCCAGCGTGGCGGCCTCCGGCGACCGGCTGCTGATCTCGCTGCTGGTCAACGCCAAGGAGAAGAAGAGCTATCTTCGGATTCGGCGGCGAGGCCAATGTGCATATCTGGGGCAGGCCGGTGCTCGATCAGGCGCAGCAGACGCTGCGGCTGACCAATATCGAACTCGCGGTGGAATCCGAAGCCGCATTCGGGCTGTTGGGCGCCGCGGCCCGCGCGGCGATGCCGCATCTGCAGCGGGCGCTGGCCGACAAGGCCACCATCGACCTGAAACCGTTCGCCAGCAATGCGCAGAAGAAGATCGCGGCCGTCATCGCGGATTTTCAGAAGAACGAGGACGGCATCCGGGTGTCCGCCGAAATCACCAGCCTGCGGCTCGCCGAGATCGCCTTCGATTCAAAGACGCTGCGCGTGATCGCGGAAGCCGACGGCGTGATGAACGTCTACCTCTCGGCGCTGCCGGGGCTGTGATGCGGCCTGGCCGGAGGCTTGTTCAATTCTCTGGCGATCTGCCGCAATTGCTGAGCGAAGTCCCCATCCTCTGGCCGTCGACCGCAAGCTGGCCGCCCTGACCTTGAGATTTCGGGCCCGGCCCGCGCATGTAGTGCAGTTCGGGGCGGTAGCGGTTGGTCAGGCGCGCCGGCATCATGCGCCGCAGGAATTGGACCAATGCGGTTCCGAGAGATCTACGCATGCGTTGCTCCTCGCATCGTGCAAATCCCATCAAGCCGGAAGTTGGCCGGTCAGGCGCTGGTGAAACGCCGAGCTGCGCTGGTCGAGCCCGGTAAAGATGACGGTGGCGCCGCGGTCGCGATACTTGGTTTCGATCGAGTCCAGCGCGGCGACGGTCGAGGCATCCCAGATCTGGGATTGGGTGAGGTCGATCGCGACGTGGCTGGGATCGATCGCCGTAGGAGAACCGTTCGACCAGGTCGTTGCTGCTGCCGAAGAACAGCGGCCCGTGCACGGCGTAGCGCACCGAGCCGCCGTCGGCGCTGAGCGTGCGCTCGGCCGCGGATGACATGCGCCACCCGGCGCGCGAACAGCACCATCGCGAGCAGCACGCCGGCGATGACGCCGAGCGCCAGGTTGCCGGTGGCGACCGTGATCGCGACGGTGACGACCATGACGATGGTCTCCGGGCCCGGCATCCGCTTCAGCGTCGCCGGCGCGATGCTGTGCCAGTTGATGGTCTTGAGCGCGACGATCATCATCACGGCGGCCAGCGCAACCATCGGGATCTGCGCCATCAGGTCGCTGAGCGCGGTGACGAGCACGAGCAGCACGAGCGCCGCGACGATCGGTCGAGATGCGGGTGCGGGCCCGGCCGATCTTCACGTTGACGACGGTCTGGCCGATCATGGCGCAGCCGGCGATGCCGCCGTAAAAGCCGGCGGCGATGTTGGCGACGCCGAGCGCCCAGGATTCCCGGCCCTTGTTCGAGCGGGTGTCGGTGAGATCGTCGACCAGCTTGGCGGTCAGCAGCGTTTCCAGCAGCCCGACGAACGCGACGCTGAGCGCCGTCGGCCAGATGATCTGCAGGGTTGTCGAGATTGAGCGGAACCAGCACCGGCGTGATGCCGGGCAATCCCGGCGCCATCGTCGCCCTCGCCGCCGACATTCGGCACCGCGAGGTGCCCGATCATCACGATCGCGGTGACGACGACGATCGCCACCAGCGGCGCCGGCACCGCTTCGGTGACGCGCGGCATCACCAGAACGATCGCGACGGTCAGCGCGAACAGCGGATAGACCACCCAGGGCACGTTGAGGACATGCGGCACCTGCGCGCAGAAGATCAGGATGCCGAGCGCATTGACGAAGCCGATCATCACCGAGCGCGGGATGAACCGCATCAGCCGCGCAAGGCCGGCGACGCCGAAGGCGATCTGGATGGCGCCGGCCAGGATGATGGTCGGCAGGATGTATCCGACCCCGTGGTCCTTCACCATCGGCCCGACCACGAGCGCGATCGAGCCGGCAGCCGCCGTGACCATCGCGGGCCGCCCGCCGAGCACCGACATCACGAGGCCCAGCACGACGGACGCGATCAGCGCGACCTTCGGATCGACGCCGGAGATGAACGAGAACGAGATCACTTCCGGGATCAACGCCAGCGCCGTCACCAGCGCCGGCGAGCATCTCGCGCGCGAATCCAGCACGGAGAGGTGAGCGGAGCGCCTCGGTAACCGGAAATCGCGTCCTTGAAGAAGTCCGCCTCGGCTCTGAAGTCGGTGGTGATCGTCATGTAAAACGGCTCCGACAGTGAAGACGTCAGTTCGCGGCGCCGCGCACGACGCAGCGAAATCCGATATGGCATGGTCGAGGTATCGAGCGACTGGCTTTGACGCGCCGCCGGACGGTAGCGCAGGCAGTAATTCGGCGCGCAGAGATGCGAACCGCCCTTCACCACCCGGCGCGCGCCGCGTGATCGCTGCTCGCTCGCGACTGGCAGCAGGATTGTTTCTCGGCGCCGGCGCGCGGCGAATCGAAGGCGCTGGCCGTCCACTCCCAGACATTGCCGATCATGTCGTAGAGGCCGTAGCCGTTTGGCCGGAAACGCATCGACCGGCGAGGTGCCCTCGTAGCCGTCCTCGCGCGAGATTCTCGAACGGGAAACGGCCCTGCCAGGTGTTCGCCATGAGCCGGCCATCCGGCGCGAAGTCCTCGCCCCACGCATAGGCCGCGTCGTCGAGCCCGCCGCGCGCCGCGAATTCCCATTCGGCCTCGGTCGGCAATCGCCTTGCCGGCCCAGGCGGCATAGGCCGCAGACATCTTCATAGGCGAC
The DNA here is from genome assembly GCA_963706975.1 of uncultured Alphaproteobacteria bacterium. Classification (GTDB taxonomy): domain Bacteria; phylum Pseudomonadota; class Alphaproteobacteria; order Rhizobiales; family Xanthobacteraceae; genus Bradyrhizobium. Next base: position 1,550 of record CAVPOL010000038.1, on the reverse strand, counting down.
GTGAACGACCGGGTGATCGGCCCGGTCATCGAATGAGCTTTCGGGCCCTTCGGGATGCCGCCAGTTCGCGCCGGGCACGTAGGCCCACCACGCCTGGTGATCGCGCAGGCCGACCGGGCCGGCGGGCTTGGTGAAGACCGACGAGCCCGGCACCAGCAGCACGGGATCGGCGTCCGGATACATGGCGGGATCGGGCGGGCGCTCGGAGGTAGGTGACGATAACCGGTCGCCTCGCACGAATGCGGCAAAATCGGCATTGGTCACCGGCTCGCGGTCGATCCAGAATCCGTCGACGCTTTCGCGGCGGGCCGGCCGCTCCTCGCGATAGAATGCTGTTCGAACCCATCGAAAATCGCCGCCGGGAATCCAGACCATGGATTCCCGGTCGACGCATCGTCGCGCGCGCGGCCGGCCGCTGGACCGCCGCGGATCGGAGCGAAGCCCGCTCCGGGTCTTTGCCGGCCGCGCGCCGGCGCATCTGTATTCGCTACAGGCCATCGACTCTTCAGGCTTTCGCGTACTTCTTCGGCACGAAGTCGAGCGGCGCTCCCGGCGGGATCAGCTCCTCCTTCTTCTCGCTGTTCTCGAAATCCCGGATGATGCGCTGGGCGTGCTGCATCACCCACCAGCGCACGTAGCGCTGGTTGACCGCCTCGCGCTCCTTCGGGTCTTCCTTCAGGTGCGTGATGCGGGCGAAGCCGAGATCCAGTTCCGGATCGTGGAAATGCTGCTGCCGCTTGAAGTTGATCTTGAAGTCCTTCCACTTCACCGCATGCAGTTCGTCCTTGAGCCAGACGATGCAGGACTCGCGGTTCGAGGTTTCCTGCTTGTCCGAGCAAGAACGCGCTCTGGTCGACGCCGTCGATCAGACGGTCGCCCGGCGGCTTGCAGCCGGCGAAGCTCAGCAAGGTCGTGAACATGTCGGTGACATGAACCATTTCGTTGCTTTCGGTGCCGGCCTTGATGTGGTTGGGCCAGCGAATCAGGCACGGCGTGCGGATGCCGCCTTCCGCCGACGAGAAATAGGAGCCGTCGAAGAAGCCGCCGGTGCCGCGGCCGGCGAGGTGATCCTCGGCGCCGTTGTCGCCGCACATCACGACGATGGTGTTGTCGGCAACGCCGAGCTCGTCGAGCTTGTCGAGCAGCACGCCGAAGTCGTGGTCGAGCATCAACAGGCAGTCGCCCCAGTCGCCGTTGTCGCTCTTGCCGACGAACTCGTCGCGCGGGCTCATCGGGAAGTGCATCAGCGAGTGGTTGAAGTAGCAATAGAACGGCTTGTCGTCCTTGACCGCCTTCTCCATGAACTTGAGGGCCCGCTTCTGGTATTCGAGATCGCAGGTCTTCTTGGTCTCCATGGTGAGCTGCTGCGTCCAGCAGCGGCCCGCATCCCTTGCCCTTGAAGCCTTCGTGCATGTGCGAAAAGCCGTCACGCTCCGCGCACATAATGCGGATCGGTCGAGCCACATGCATTCGTCGTAGGTGCGCAGCGGCCCGTACCATTCGTCGAAGCCGTGATCGGTCGGGAAGCGGCCGTCTTCGGCGCCGATGTG
>CAVPOL010000037.1:0-67718 GCA_963706975.1 uncultured Alphaproteobacteria bacterium | reverse complement strand
CCGGGCCGCGGCTGATGGTGGTCAATGGCGACGAAGGCGAGCCCGGCACCTTCAAGGATCGCTACTACCTGCTGCGCGATCCGCACCGCTTCATCGAGGGCACGCTGATCGGCGCCCATGTCGTCGATGCGTCCGACGTCTACATCTACCTGCGCGACGAATATCCGGCCGCGCGGAAGATTCTGCCGCGAAATCGCCAAGCTGCCGACGGGCGGCCCCACCTTGCATCTTCGCCGCGGCGCCGGCGCCTATATCTGCGGCGAGGAATCCTCGCTGCTTGAAAGCATCGAGGGCAAGCGCGGCCTGCCGCGGCACAAGCCGCCTTATCCGTTCCAGGTCGGGCTGTTCGGCCTGCCGACGCTGATCAACAATATCGAGACGCTGTGCTGGGTGCGCGACATCGTCGAGAAGGGCGCGGACTGGTGGAATTCCACGGCCGCAACGGCCGCCACGGCCTGCGCAGCTACTCGGTGTCGGGCCGCGTGAAAAATCCGGGCATGAAGCTCGCGCCGGCCGGCATCACGGTGCGCGAACTGATCGACGAGTTCTGCGGCGGCATGGCCGACGGCCACACCTTCCACGCCTACCTGCCGGGCGGCGCGTCCGGCGGCATCCTGCCGGCGTCGATGGACGACATTCCGCTCGATTTCGGCACGCTGGAGAAATACGGCTGCTTCATCGGTTCGGCCGCGGTCATCGTCCTGTCCGAGCAGGACAGCGTCAAGGACGCGGCGCTGAACCTGATGCGCTTCTTCGAGGACGAGAGCTGCGGACAGTGCACGCCCTGCCGGGTCGGCACCCAGAAGGCCGCGCTGTTGATGCGAAGCCGGTGTGGGACCGGCAACTGCTCGACGAACTGAGCCAGGCGATGCGCGATGCCTCGATCTGCGGCCTCGGCCAGGCGGCCTCCAATCCGCTCACCTCGGTGATGAAATATTTCCCCGACGCGTTCAAGGAAGCGGCGGAATGACGAAGATCCAGTTCGAGCTCGACGGCAAGCAGGTCGAGGCCGTAACGGCGAGACCATCTGGCAGGTCGCCAAACGCCAGGGCCGCGACATCCCGCATCTGTGCTACCCGCCGGAGCCGGACTACCGCCCCGACGGCAATTGCCGCGCCTGCATGGTCGAGATCGAGGGCGAGCGCGTGCTGGCGGCGTCCTGCAAGCGCACGCCGAGCGTCGGCATGAAGGTGAAGTCGGAGAGCGCGCGCGCGGTCGCGGCGCAGAAGATGGTGATTGAGTTGCTGGTCGCCGACCAGCCGGCGCGCGCAACCTCGCACGATCCCGAATTCGAAATTCTGGAACTGGGCGGACAAGGTCGAGGTCACCGAAAGCCGTTTCCCGGCGGCCGAGCGCTGGCAAGGCGATAGCCAGCCATCCGGCGATGCGCGTCAATCTCGACGCCTGCATCCAGTGCGGCCTGTGCGTGCGCGCCTGCCGCGAGGTGCAGGTCAACGACGTCATCGGCATGGCCTATCGCAGCCACGGCTCCAAGATCGTGTTCGACTTCGACGACCCGATGGGGAAATCGACCTGCGTCGCCTGCGGCGAATGCGTGCAGGCCTGCCCGACCGGCGCGCTGATGCCGTCGGTGATGCTGGACGAGAACCAGACCCGCGTCACCTATGCCGACCGGAAGGTGAACTCGCTGTGCCCGTTCTGCGGCGTCGGCTGCCAGGTCACCTATCAGGTCAAGGACGAGAAGGTCATCTATGCCGAGGGCCGCGACGGCCCCGCCAATCACAACCGGCTCTGCGTCAAGGGCCGCTTTGGTTTCGACTACATCCATCACCCGCATCGCCTCACAAAGCCGCTGGTGCGGCTTCCGAATGCGAAGAAGGATGCCAACGACCAGGTCGACCCGGCCAATCCCTTCACGCATTTCCGCGAAGCGTCGTGGGACGAGGCGCTGGATCTCGCTGCGAAGGGCCTCGTGAAAATCCGCGACGAGCAAGGGCGTCAAGGCGCTCGCCGGCTTCGGTTCGGCCAAGGGCTCCAACGAGGAGGCCTATCTGTTCCAGAAGCTGGTGCGCACCGGTTTCGGCTCCAACAATGTCGATCACTGCACGCGGCTGTGCCATGCGTCGTCGGTGGCGGCGCTGATGGAGGGGCTCAACTCCGGCGCGGTGTCGGCGCCGTTTGCCGCCGCCATGGACGCCGAAGTCATCATCGTGATCGGCGCCAATCCGACCGTGAACCATCCGGTCGCCGCGACCTACATCAAGAACGCCGCCCAGCGCGGCGCCAAGCTGATCGTGATGGATCCGCGCCGGCAGTCGTTGTCGCGTCACGCCACAAGCATCTCGCGTTCAAGCCGGGCAGCGACGTCGCGATGCTGAATGCGATGCTGCACACCATCATCACCGAAGGCCTGACCGACCAGCAATACATCGCCGGCTACACCGAAGGCTTTGACGAGCTGGAAGAGCGCATCAAGGATTTCCCGCCGGAGAAGATGGAAGCGATCTGCGGCATTCCGGCCGAGACGCTGCGCGAAGTCGCGCGCATGTATGCGCGCTCGCGCGCCTCGATCATCTTCTGGGGCATGGGCATCAGCCAGCACATCCACGGCACCGACAATGCGCGCTGCCTGATCGCGCTGGCGCTGATCACCGGGCAGATCGGCCGTCCCGGCACCGGCCTGCATCCGCTGCGCGGCCAGAACAACGTGCAGGGCGCCTCCGACGCCGGCCTGATCCCGATGTTCCTGCCGGACTACCAGCCGGTCGGCCGCACCGATCTGCGCGAGCCGTTCGAAAAGCTCTGGCACCAGGACATCGATCCCGTTCGCGGTCTTACCGTGGTCGAGATCATGAACGCGATCCATGCCGGCGACATCACCGGCATGTATATCGAGGGCGAAAATCCCGCGATGTCGGATCCTGATCTGCAGCACGCGCGCGAGGCGCTGGCAAAACTCGATCATCTGGTGGTGCAGGACCTGTTCGTCACCGAAACCGCGTTCCATGCCGACGTGATCCTGCCGGCCTCGGCGTTCGCGGAAAAGTCCGGCACCTTCACCAATACCGACCGCCGCGTCCAGTTGGCGCGCGAGGTGATCAGGCCGCCCGGCGATGCGCGGCAGGATCTGTGGATCATCCAGGAAATCGCCAAGCGCATGGGGCTCGACTGGAACTACGCCGGCCCGGCCGACGTGTTCACCGAGATGACGCAGGTGATGCCGTCCCTGAAAAACATCAGCTGGGAACGGCTGGTGCGCGAGGGTGCGGTGACCTATCCGGTCGACGATCCGCAAAACCCGGCAACGAAATCATCTTCACCACGGGATACCCGACCGCCAGCGGCCGCGGCAAGATCGTGCCGGCGCATGTGATCCCGCCGGATGAAGTGCCCGATGACGAATATCCGATGGTGCTGTCGACCGGCCGCGTGCTCGAACACTGGCACACCGGCTCGATGACGCGGCGCTCCAGCGTGCTCGACCAGATCGAGCCGGAGGCGGTGGCGTTCATGTCGCCGAAGGACATGCGGAGGATGAAGGTTTGGCCGGGCGATTTCGTCCGGCTGCAAACCCGCCGCGGCGCGGTCGAGGTCAAGGTGCGCACCGATCGCGACGTGCCGGAAAACATGGTGTTCATGCCGTTCTGCTACGCGGAGGCGGCGGCCAACCTCTTGACCAATCCGGCGCTCGATCCGTTCGGCAAGATCCCGGAATTCAAGTTCTGCGCGGTCAAGGCCGAACGCGTCGGGGTTCAGGCCGCTGCGGCGGAGTAGCCGCGCGCCGCTCAGTTCGTGCTTCCCGCGGCGGCCTGCTGCGCCGCCAGTTTGTTTTGCGCGACAATTCCCTCGAGCCGCGCAATGTTTTCCAGCAGGCGCTGGCTGGTCAGGACCAGGAAGTAATAGCCGAATTGCGGGTTCTGGAATAGATCTCCAGCAGCTTCTCGTAAGTGATGGTCAGCACGTGCCCGTCCTCGATGCATTCGATCGTCGCCGTGCGGCGGTTATCGGGCGTGAGGAAGCCAAATTCGCCCATCAAACGTCCCGGCGGAAGTTCGACGCTGATTTCCTTCACCAGGAATTTTCCGGTGACGGTCAGCAGCATTTCATCGGCGGCATCGTCCTTTTTGAACAGAATATCGCCTTTGCGATATTTTCGCTCGGTCATGAACGGCTTGAGCCATTCCATCGAGGTATCGCCCTTGGTTGCGCTGCGGGCCTTCTTTACGAGAACGAGCATTTGACGGAGGCGATACGCATTGATGGGAACCATCACGAGATACAACAGGAAGGTTGCGACGGCTCCAGTGAGCGCGCCGAACAGGGCGAAGAATGCGCAACCGATCATGTTTGCGACGCGCAGCGGCACCATCGTTTGCATCAGCAGGGTGGCGACAAAGAAGATGACGCCGATCAGCGCGAACGTGTTCGCCAGGTTGATGTTCGCCAGCACGATCTCCAGCAGGCGGTTTAACAGTGCTTCCCAGGTCACGTTGTTGGGGTCGAGCCCCAGCTGCGCCAGAACCTTTGCGATTTGGAGATTGTCGGCGGCGGTGTCGAGGATGCGGTTCAATATTCCCGACTGGTCTGCAGTACTCGAATTCATCATATCCCCCGGGGAGGCCTTGGCGAAACGGGACGATTATCTCACCTGATGCCGCGCGGGTCTCGCAAAATCGCCGACCGGCCATGCAATCCATTGAAGAATTCGACGACATTTCCGGTTTTGTGACGGCCCGAAGGGGGGAGCTGTGCCGAGCGAACTGCGGGAACCATCTCCGGGGCCCAAGATTGTTTTCCCGCAAGCGGGAGAACCATCATGGCACGGAAATACTCGAAGAAAGCATCCGCCAAGGTCGGCCGCGCGATGAAGAAGCGCAAGGCCGGGACGCTGAGGAGCGGCCGCTCCGGCAAGAAGGTCACCAGCCGCAAACAGGCGATCGCGATCGGGCTGTCCGAGGCGAGGGCGGAGGGCAAGAAGGTCCCGAGGAAAGCGGCGAAGAAGACCGCAAAAAAGCGCAAGGCGAAGAAGTAGCGGCACGTCATTGCGAGCGCAGCGAGCAATCCATCTTACAGCGGAGGAAAGAATGGATGCTTCGCGTCATGACGTTGATAGACCTGGCCGTACCCGGCAATTCAGAATGGGCTGCGACAAATTAGCCCGTCGGGCAAAATTTCGCTTTTCCCGAAGGGCAAATCACCATTAAGACTATACGCCATCCTGTCCCCTTGGAAGGGACGTTGGCCATCGTTACCGAACGTTGGGACGGGAGTTGCGGTGGACGTGACGGCATCGTGCGCGCGATGGATTGCAGGGCGGGATCAACTCCGTGAGCGGTCTTGAGAACGTGCTGACGAGCGGTGTCGAAGCGTACGGCAAAGACGTGTGGATCTGACGCCTCAGTGCTTGGCGTCAAGTCTTGCGGAGGCGCGAAGGCCCAACCGGGCCGGAGTGCCAGTTACCGTGAGGCGACGGGGGCAGGAAAGGCCGACACCCCGGGGTGAGCGCGTTATAAGCCGTCGACCATTGCGCAGGGATGCCGGATGTTCTCCGCTGCCCTGTATGCTCGTGTGCGCAATCTTCTACCCATTGCACACGAGACCGCGGGTGCGGCGCGCATCCGGCATTCCCTGCTCCCTCATTCTTGAGGGGGACAACGAAATGAAAACCTCGGGCAGGTCGTGCCGCGAGAACGCAGACGCACATCAGCTGTTTGAAAAGGTGAATTCGGTCATGCGACGCAGCGACGCAATCCATTCCAAGTCGGAATCAGTCTCGCTGCGCCGCAATCTACCGGTGTCAGAATCTCACCCCGCCTTGCGCGCCCGCGCCGCCGAGCGATGGGCTTTTTTTGCCGCGCGGCGCGGTGCGGCCCGGCGGCTCGGCGCATGACGGCCCCGCTTGGCGCCTCCCTTGCCGCCTTTCAGGCTCTGCTGCAGCGCATCCATCAGGCTGATGACATTGTCAGCTTTTTCCTGGCGCGCCTCGGCCTTGACCGGCTTGCCGGCGGCCTTGCGCCTGACCAGCGTCTTCAGCGCATTCTCGTATTGGTCCTTGAATTTTGTGGGATCGAAATGCGCCGCCTTGCTGTCGAGGATGTGGCTGGCGAGTTCGATCATGTCCTTCGATATTTTCGGAGACTTGATGTCGTCGAAATAAGCCTCCTCGTCACGCAGTTCGTATGGATATCGCAACGTGGTGCCGAGCAGGCCCTTGCCGAGCGGCTCAAGGGCGATGATGTGCTCGCGGCTGGTCAGCACGATGCGCGCCAGCGCGACACGGTCCTGATCCTTCATGGCGTCGCGGATCACCGCGAAGGCGTCGAGGCCGGCCTTGCCGTCGGGAGCGATGTAATAGGGGTTGTTGAGATAGCGCTTGTCGATCTCGTCCTTCGGCACGAAACTGTCGATGTCGATGGTGTGGTTGCTTTCGATCTGGACCGCTTCGAGCTCATCCTTTTCGATCTCGACATACTCGCCCTTTTTCAGCTCATAGCCGCGGCCCTTCTGGTCGCTCTCGACGACGTCGCCGGTCTCGGCATCGACCATCTGCTGCTTCAGCCGGTTGCCGGTCTCCCTGTTGATCATGTGGAAACGGGTTTTCTCGGCCGAGGTCGAAGCCGGGTACAGCACGACGGGGCAGGAGACGAGCGACAGTTTCAGGGAGCCCTTCCAGTAGGCGCGTGGGGCCATCTAATCCTCCAACCCTTTATATTTTCGAGAAAATCCGATGCGGACGTATTCGGAACTTCAACGGGAATTGAGGGTTTTGGTTCCAGGCCCTAAGGTCTCCTGGCCGCCGCCGCGCCTCTCTCTCGCTCACGGGATTTGATTGTGTCATTGCGAAATCTGTCGACCTACCGGAAGAAGCGCGATTTCGAAAAGACCTCGGAGCCCTCGGGCGACGCCAAAGTAGCTCCCTCGAAACGCCGGCGTTTTGTCATCCAGAAGCATGACGCCACAAGGCTGCATTATGATCTCCGGCTCGAATTTGACGGCGTGTTCAAGTCCTGGGCGGTGACAAAGGGCCCTTCGCTCGATCCGCACGACAAGCGGCTGGCGGTGGAGGTGGAGGATCATCCGCTCGATTACGGCGATTTCGAAGGCACCATTCCGGAAGGCCAGTATGGCGGCGGCACGGTGCAGCTGTGGGACCGCGGCTATTGGGAATCCGACGATCCCGAACGCGGCTTCAGGAAGGGCGATCTCAAATTCACCCTGCAAGGCGACAAGCTGCATGGCAGCTGGGTGCTGGTGCGGATGCGCCACGACCGCAACGGCGGCAAGCGCACCAACTGGCTGCTGATCAAGCACCGCGACGACTTTGCCAGGGAGGGCAAGGCCAACAACATCCTGGATGAGGACCAGTCGGTCGCGTCCGGGCGATCGATGGAGCAGATTGCCGCCGGCAAGGGCAAGGCGCCAAAGCCTTTCATGCTGGCAAAGTCAGGCAAGGCCGACGCGGTGTGGAATTCAAACCGGGGTGACGCTGCCGAGGCGCGCGCGAAGGGCAAGGCAGCATCGAAAGCTCCCGTCGCCAAGGCCTCGAAGGCCAAAAAGGCCGCCGCGATGCCGGACTTCGTCGCGCCGCAGCTCTGCGCCTCGGTCGAAAATCCTCCGACCGGCGATGGCTGGTGCCACGAAATAAAATTCGACGGCTACCGGGTGCAGTTGCGTGTCGAGGATGGCGACGCGGCGCTGAAGACCCGCAAGGGGCTGGACTGGACCGAAAAATTTCCGGCCATCGCCAGGGCAGGCAGCGCGCTGCCCGACGCGTTGATCGACGGCGAGATCGTCGCTGTCAATTCCGAGGGCCTGCCGGATTTCTCCGCGCTGCAGGCGGCGATTTCCGACGGCAAGACCGATGATCTCGTGTTCTTCGCCTTCGATCTGCTGTTTGCCGATGGCGAAGACCTTCGCAGGCTTCCGCTCAGCGAGCGCAAGACGCGTCTGCAGCAGTTGTTGAAAGCGCGGAAAGGCAAGGCCGGGCCGATCCGCTATGTCGAGCATTTCGAGCAAGACGGCGAAGCGGTGCTGGCGTCGGCGAAACAGCTGTCGCTGGAAGGCATCATTTCGAAGAAGCTCGGATCACCCTACCGCTCCGGCCGCTCCGAGAACTGGACCAAGGCCAAGGTTCGCGCCGGGCATGAAGTCGTGCTCGGCGGCTGGAAAACCACCCACGGAAAATTCCGTTCGCTGATGGCGGGCGTCTATCGCGGCGATCATCTGGCCTTTGTCGGAATGGTCGGCACCGGCTTTGGGCAGGACAAGGTTCGCCGCATCATGCCGGCGCTGAAGTCGGCCGCCGCCGACAAGAGCCCGTTCGGCGGCAAGGACGCGCCGAAGAAGACCCGCGACGTGCACTGGCTGAAACCCGAACTGGTCGCCGAGATCGAATTCGCGGGCTGGACCGACGGCGGCAACATCCGGCAGGCCGCGTTCAAGGGGCTGCGGCAGGACAAGCCGGCCAACGAAGTGGAGGCGGAGATGCCGTCCAGGGCGAAGGTTGCAAAGCCTGTGGTCGCGAAAAACGCCAGGCCCTCGGCGAACAAGTCCGCCGAGGTGATGGGCGTCGTGATCTCAAAACCCGACAAGGAATTGTGGCCCGCCGCCGGCGACGGCGAGGGCGTTACAAAACGCGATCTTGCGCGCTATTTCGAGGCGGTCGGCGAGTGGATGATCGGCCATCTGAAGGGGCGGCCGTGCTCCGTGGTTCGCGCGCCTGACGGCATCGGCGGCGAGACGTTTTTTCAGCGTCACGCCATGCCGGGAAGTTCAAAACTGCTCGAACTGGTAAAGGTTTCCGGCGATCGCAAGCCTTACATCCAGATCGACCGGGTCGAGGGATTGGCGGCGGTGGCGCAGAGCGGCGGGCTCGAGCTGCATCCCTGGAATTGCGCGCCCGACGCGCCCGATGTGCCGGGGCGGCTGGTGTTCGATCTCGATCCGGCGCCGGAAGTGGAATTTGCCGATGTCATCGAGGCGGCCAAAGACATGCGGCAGAAATTGACGGCGCTGGGGCTGGAGAGTTTCTGCAAGACCACCGGCGGCAAGGGGCTCCATGTGGTGACGCCGCTGGCTCACGGCACAAAAGACAAGGTCACCTGGAAGGAGGCAAAAGCCTTCGCGCAAGGCGTCTGCCAGTGGATGGCCAACGAGGATCCCGAGCGCTATCTGCTCAACATGTCCAAGAAGCTGCGCAAGGGAAAGATCTTCCTCGATTATCTCCGCAACGACCGCATGGCCACCGCGGTTGCGGTGCTGTCGCCGCGGGCGCGCGCGGGCGCCACGGTTTCGATGCCGCTGACGTGGACGCAGGTACGCGGCGATCTTGATCCGAAGCGCTTTACGGTGCGCACGGTGCCGGCACTGCTCGCGAAGACCAAGGCGTGGGAGGGCTATGATGATGCGGCCGCGTCGATCAAGGCCGCGATGAATAAACTGGCGGGGAAGATCTAACAGTCGTCATTCCGGGGCGCGCGAAGCGCGAACCCGGAATCTGGCGCTGACAATCTCTGAATTCCGGGTTCGCGAGTTTCACTCGCGCCCCGGAATGACAGGTGGGGTTACAGTTTCCCGAGCAGCAAGAGGATCAACAGGATCACGATGACCAGACCGAGACCGCCGCCGCCATAGTAACCGGTTCCGTAAAACGGTCCGCCGCCAATGCCGCTGAAACCGCCGAGCAGGGCGATGATGAGAATGATCAGAATGATGGTGCCGATTGACATCAAATCTCTCCTCAGCCCGGCAGTGAGGCTCCTGTTTACTGCCATATGCCGAAAAAACGAACGGGAACCCGGATGGTTCCCGATTTGAAACCATAAAATTCGGGCGGCCCTTTCCTTCGAACGAAGTGCGATTACATGCTTGTGGCAGCTTGAGGATTTCAAAAATGTCCGCACCTCTCGTCGTTTCGATTCCACATCGCCTTGGCCGCGAGGAGGCGGTGCGCCGCCTCAAGGCCGGCTTGACGCGCGCCGCATCCAGCGTGCCGGTGTTGAAGGTCGATGAGGAGCGATGGGATGACAACCGCATGATTTTTCGCGTGCGCGCACTCGGTCAGGCGGCGTCAGGTCATGTCGACGTGGCGGACGATCACGTCCGGGTTGAAGTCTCGCTGCCCTGGCTGCTGCAGAAATTTGCGGAAGTGGCGCAAGCCGCCATCAAGAAGCGCGGCCAGCTGTTGCTCGACAAAAAGGGCTGAGTGCAATGCAATAGATGTGGCGTTGCAACATCGAAAAACCTGGCGGCTGCCGCGCTTGTTAGCTTCTCGTTAACCAGTTTTGGGGAGCATCGACACCAGCGGGGAAAGGGAACCGACCTCTTGGTCGGCACGACATCCGCAAGGCCGTCCGGCCGTTCGATCCCGGGCGGCCTTCCGCATTTCAGGTGCCGTGCGAGCGAACCCGCTTTCGCGCCGGCTTCAGCGCACCTTCAAATTTGCCTTGAAATACCGCGACTGGCAGCTGCCGGAACATCTCGGACAGGCGCAGCTCCGCGGCGCCCCGGTTGACGCCCCGCAGCGAAAGCCCTTTCAGGCTCAACGCGCCGTCAAAAGCATCGCCGCGCGGCCAGGCCCGGCCGCCCTGCGAGAACGGAGCGAACGATTTTGTGACCGCAACGATTGCGGCCTCGCGGCCGCGACGGCGCGCGAAGGCGATGACATGGTCGCGGTGCGGACCGGTTACTTCCAGCGGCTGGTAGTCGCCATGCGCAAACACATCGGCCAGTTGGTTGCGAAGCCCGAGCAGGTGCCTTGTCCAGGCGAGCTTGATTTGTCCGTCCGGCCACTGCCGGGCAAGCCTCTCCCAATCCGGCGTTTCCATCGACGCCAGCGCGGCGGCACGCGCGGCAAAATCCACCGGCCGGCGGTTATCGGGATCAACCAGCGACAGGTCCCAGAATTCCGTGCCCTGGTAGAAATCGGGCACGCCGGGCATGGTGGCTTTCAGGGTGATCTGGCTCAGCGAATTCAGCGCTCCCAGCAGCGATACGCGCTGCGCCAGGGTCGCGATCGAATTCAGGAAATCAGCCGAGACGGCGCGATCCAGAATCCGCGCGATGAAGCCATGCAATCCGGCCTCATAGGCCTGGTTGGGATTGAGCCAGCTGGTTTCCTGCTTGCCCTCGCGCGCCGCCTTCAGCGCATAGGCCTGCATCCGCCCGACAAGGAACTCGTCGGGCCCACCTGCCGGCCAGGCGCCGAGCAGCGCCTGATAGAGCATGTATTCGAACGTGGCCGATGGTGCGCGCATTTCGCCTTCGATGACGAGATGCCGCGCGTTGAGGATTTTCCAGCGCGCCACCGCACTGGCCCATTCGCCGGGAATCTCCCCCAGCGCCAGTATCCGCGCGCGGGCGTCCTCGCCACGCTTGGTGTCATGGGTTGCGGTCGCCGTCATGCCGTGCGGCCACTCGCTGGCGCGGACTTGCATCGTCCCGTGAAAGGCATCGATGGAAAGCGCAGTTGCCGAAGGATCGCCGCCGACCTCGTTGAGCGCGAGCAGGCGGTGGTAGCGGTAGAACGCGGTGTCCTCTAGCGATTTTGCCATCACGGGGCCGGTGAACTGCTGCACCTTGAGCGCAAACCGGCGCAGGCGCGGTACGCTGAGGGCGGGCCCGCCCGGCTTGATCAGGTCCATGGTCAGGGCATCGCGCAGAAAGTCGAAAATGCCGTCGTCGGCGGCGAACCAGTCCGCGCGCGCCTTTTCGATCGTCTCCGAGATCAGGGTACGGTCGTGGGCCGAGGCTTCGGCCGTCGTCAGATAGGTGCGGTAGACCGGAAAATGCAGCACGTAGAGTTCGAGCGCCTGCCGCAAACTGTCGGCGGAATAGTCGCGGGTGGAGTAGTGTCCACCGGCGATCCGCGCCAAGAGCCGCGTCAGCACGGTGAATTCACTGGTCAGCAGAGTTTCGAGCACCCGCCGCTTGGCCTGCTTCAGCACCGGCTCGAGTTTTGGCGAGGTATTGCTGATCTGGCGCCAGATCTCGTCGAGCGGCTCGAGGCCGTTGCCGTCGACCAGCACCTGGCTGATGACGTTCATCCATTCATAACCGGTGGTGCCGTGCACGCCGCTGAAGGCGTGAAGCTTTTCGTCCTCGCCCAGAATCTTCTCGATCACCAGGTAGAACGGCGCAGCGTTCTTGCCCTGCGCGTCGCGGATCAGGCGGCGCAGCCGCTGAAAATATTGCGCGGGATCGCGCAGGCCGTCGATGTGATCGAGCCGCAGGCCCTGCAGCCTGCCGTCCGCGACCAGTCGTTTCACGAGGCGATGGATGGCCTCAAAAGTGCCGGCGTCCTCGACGCGCAATCCCGCCAGCGCGTTGACGTCGAAAAATCGCCGGTAATTGATGTCGCTGGAAGCCAGCCGCCAGTGCCCGAGCTTGTAATGCTGGCGTTCCAGCAGGTGATGCAGGGCCGAGACCTGCGCAGGACGATCCGGTCCCGCGCGATAGGCATCGAGCCCGCGCGCGACCACCCCGGCACCGCCTTCGATGGCTTTCAACTCCGCCTTGAAGCCGGGCGCTTCCTTGCGATTGGGATGGCGCAATCCCCTGTCGCGCGCCGCGAGCGCGAGAATGGCCTTGCCGGGTGCGCTGTCTTCAGCGCCGGCCTGCCTCACGATCGCGCGCAGGATCTCGCTGTAGCGCTCCGGCGCGATCGGCAGGCGATGCTCAAAATACCAGGCGGAAAAGCTGCCTTCCTCAGGCTCGTAGCGGAGTTCGATATCGCCCTTTTCCAGCGCCTGCCCGTAGGACGAACCGATGATCGGCAGCAGCACGCCGGCACGCGCGCGAAACGGCAGGATGTCCCAATCAATGTCGAACGAAGCGGCGTGCGGCGAGGCCGGTCCCCATTCCAGTACGTCGAGCCACCAGGGATTGTCGGCAAAATGCACGCCGACATGGTTGGGCACGAAATCGAGGATCAGGCCGAGACCGTGCTGCTTCAGCGCCGCGCTCAATCGCGCGAAACCGGCTTCACCGCCGAGTTCGGGATTGAATTTCGTGTGGTCGACGATGTCATAGCCATGGGTAGAGCCCTGCCGCGCCTTCATGAATGGTGAGGCATAGAGATGGGTAATGCCGAGCGCCTTCAGATAGGGAACGACGGCAGCGGCGGCATCGAAATTGAAATCCGCGGTGAGCTGCAGACGGTAGGTCGCGATCGGAATGGCGGACGACATTTGCTATCCGATGCGCCAGAACACGGACCACGGCAGGATGCCGCCGTTCAACTCCTGACCCCAGATCAGGGTTCCCTCGCTCGCAGCGGCCGTCTGGGCGATGCGGTCCGACAAATTAGCGAGCAGCGACAGCGTGGCCCCATCGCCCATGCGCCAGTTCGCCGTCAGCAAACCGCTGTCCGCCGTACCGGCCTCGCCGAACGCCGTGCCCGCCAGCCGCGGAATGATTTCGCGGCGGCGAATCGCCAGCAACTCCTGCACCAGCGCCAGCCGCTGCTGTCCCGGCGGCCTGTCGCGCAGAGTCCCAATCCAGCATCGCGGATTGGAAAGTCGATTCGTCCAATGGGTCGGGAATGCCGTCGCCATATTTGGCATAGGCGCCCGCAAATTCCCTGCGTCGGCCCTGCCGTACGGCCTCGGCGAGATCGCCCTGGAAATCGCAGAAGAACGGGAACGGCGCCTTCGAGCCCCATTCCTCGCCCATGAACAGCATCGGGACCATGGGCGCCAGCAGCGTGATCGCCAGCGCGGCCTCGATCGCTTTCGCCGCCACGCCGCTTTCCAGCCGGTCGCCGAGCGCGCGGTTGCCGATCTGGTCGTGATTTTGCAGGAAGTTGACGAACGCCGTCGGGGCGAGCTCGCCGCTCGGCTCGCCGCGCGGCTTGCCGTCGCGATGTGCGGAAGCTTCGCCCTGATAGACGAAGCCCGAGGCCAATGCGCGCGCGATGTCGCGCGACGACGATGTCGCATAGTCGCGGATAATAGCCGTGGTTTTCTCCGGTCAGGAAGACGTGCCAGGCGTGATGGTAGTCATCGTTCCACTGCGCGCGATACCTGCCCTGCGGCGGATCTTCGTTCGCATCGAGCACGGCCGCGCGGTTGTCGTCGTTTTCCAGCACCAGATGGATGTGCCGGCCGGTTTCGGCCGCGAGATTGCCGACGGCGCGGCTGAGATCGTGCAGCATCGAGATCTCGCCCTGTTCGGGAATGGCATGCACCGCATCCAGCCGCAGCCCGTCAAAACGGTACTCGCGCAGCCAGTACAGCGCGTTTTCGATCGCGAAGGCGCGCACCTGCGGCACGCGGTAATCGATCGCGCTGCCCCACGGCGTCTGCGCCTCGGTAAAGAACGTTGGCGCATAGCGGCCGAGGTAATTCCCCTCGGGACCGAAGTGATTGTAGACCACGTCGAGGAACACCATCATTCCGCGCAGATGCGCCGCGTCGATCAGGGTTTTCAGATCGTGGGGGCGGCCATAGGCGCTGTCGGGCGCGTACCACAGCACGCCGTCATAGCCCCAGTTGCGCGATCCCGAAAAATCCGCCAGCGGCATCAATTCCAGAGCGGTGATTCCGGTGGCGGCGAGATGATCGAGTCTTTCGATCATGGCGCGGTAGCTGCCGTCCGCCATGAAGGTGCCGACATGGGTTTCGATCAGTACGGTTTCATGCCACGGCCGACCGCGCCAGTCCGGCGCCCGCCATCGGTAGTTGGAATGATCGATCACCTCGCTCGGCCCCGGGATGTCGTCCGGCTGAAAGGCGGAGGCTGGATCCGGCACATCGACCTCGTCGTCGATCCGGAATCTGTAGCGCGCGCCGGCTTTCACGCCGGCGATATCGGCGGAAAACCAGCCATCATCGCCGCGTCGCATGGCGTGACGCTTTTCCAGCAGGACCTCGACTCGCTTGGCCGCCGGCGCCCATAACCGAAACGTCGCGCCATCAGCTGTCAGTCGTGCGCCGAATTGCTGCCCATTCATGCCGAACCCGCGAAAGCGAGGACCGAGCGGGGAGGCGCCGTCAGTTCGCCACCCGACGCGAAATCCGCGACCTCCTGCTTAACGTCCGCAGTGTTCAAGAGTTGCTGCCAGCCCTTGTATTCGGTCACCTTCGGCAGCCTGAACCTGATCGCTTCGGGGGCGGCGTTGAGCACGATGAAGATCGGTTGCTGGCCCGGCTCGGCCGGCCCCAGCATGTAGGCGAGGAAGCGGCCATCGGGAAAAATCCAGTCCTCCTGCTTCATCTCGTCGGCGGAGGGCGTCAGCCACAGCACGCCGTAGGATCCGTCCGCGCGCCTGCCGTCGAGCCAGCGGTGCGAGCGGATCTGCGGAAAGCGCCGGCGCAATTCGGTCATGTGGCCGATGAAATCGGTGAGGTCCTCGCCTTCGTGGCCGAGGTTTTCCCAGCCGACCCAGCCGACCTCGTTGTCCTGGCAATAGGCGTTGTTGTTGCCGTTCTGGGTGTTGCCGACTTCGTCGCCGGCCAGGATCAGCGGCACGCCCTGTGCCAGCAGCAGGCAGGCCAGCTGATTCTTGCGCAACTGGCGGCGCAGCGCGGTTATCGCCACATCGTCGGTTGGGCCTTCATGGCCGCAATTGTTGCTGTGATTGTCGCTGGAGCCGTCGCGGTTGTCCTCGCCGTTGGCCTCATTGTGCTTTTCGTTGTAGCTGAACAGGTCCGCCAGCGTGAAACCGTCATGGACGGTGATGTGATTGACGCCGGCGCGCTGGGTGCGGCCGTCATGGTTGAACAGGTCGGACGAGCCGGTCATGCGGCTGGAGACTTCGCCGATCAGGCTGCCTTCGCCGCTCCAGTAGCGCCGCATCGCGCTGCGATAGCGGTCGTTCCATTCCGACCATTGCGAGGGGAAGGCGCCGACCTGATAGCCGCCCATGCCGAGGTCCCACGGCTCCGCCACCAGTTTTACGGAGGCCAGCACCGGGTCCTGCCGGACTGCGGCGAGGAAGGAGCTGTTGCGCTCGAATCCCTTCGGCCCGCGCGCCAGCGTGGTGGCGAGGTCGAAGCGGAAGCCGTCGACATGGCAGACCTCCACCCAGTAGCGCAGCGAATCCATCACCATCTGCAGCACGCGTGGATGGGTAAGGTTGACCGAGCTGCCGCAGCCGGTGAAGTCGTCGTAGAATCGGGGATTTTCCGGCTGCAGCCAGTAATAGGAGGCGTTGTCGATGCCGCGGAACGACAGCGTCGGGCCCATATGGTTGCCCTCGGCTGTGTGGTTGTAGACGACGTCGAGCATCACCTCGATGCCGGCGTCGTGCAGCCGGGCTACCGTGGTGCGGAAAGCATCGAGCGGGTTGTCCTGCGCATAGCGCGCCTCCGGCGCGAAGAAGGAAAGCGTGTTGTAGCCCCAATAGTTGACCAGCTTTTTTTCCACCAGCGTCCGGTCGTCTATCAAGCCATGGATCGGCAGCAACTCGACGGTGGTGACGCCAAGCCGCTTGAGATGCGCAATCATCGCCGGCGACGACAGGCCGCCATAGGTGCCGCGCAGGGCAGGCGGGACATCGTCGCGCTTCTGGGTCAGGCCCTTGACGTGGGCCTCATAGATGATGGTGTCTTCCCAGCGGATATTGGGGCGCATCTCGAGCCGTCCCCAGTTGAAGGTCTCGTCGACCACGACCGCCTTGGGCATGCCGCGCGCATTGTCGCGCCGGTCGAACGAGAGATCCTCGCGGGCGCTGCCGGTGCGATAGGCGAAATGCGCATCGCTCCATACCAGCCGCCCGGCGGTGCGCCTGGCATAGGGGTCGATCAGCAGCTTGTTGGCGTTGAAGCGGTGGCCGTGCTCCGGCTCATAGGGCCCGTGCACGCGGTAGCCGTAGAGCTGGCCGGGCGATACGTCGTTGAGATAGCCGTGCCAGACGTCCTCGGTGCGCTCGGGCAGTTCGACGCGCTCGAGTTCGCGTCGCCCCTGGCCGTCGAACAGGCAAAGCTCCACCTTTTGCGCGTTGGCTGAGAACAGCGCAAAATTGGTACCCCGGCCGTCCCAGCTTGCACCGAGGCGTGAGGACGTTCCGGCGGTCAGGCGCATGCGTCAACTTTCCGGTACCAGAAATATCGCTGCCAGCGGGGGAATGGTCAAGTCGAGTTCGGGCACGAGGGCTTCCGAGGTCCGGACTTCGCCGATATTTCCGACGTTGCTGCCGCCATAATGGGCGGAGTCCGAATTCAACACCTCACGCCATTTGCCGGCGAACGGCACGCGGACGCGGTAGTTGTAGTAGACGTTCGGCGAGAAATTGATGACGACAAGGCAGCGGGCACGGGCCTCGTTGCCCTTGCGGATGAAGCCGAACACGTTGCCGCCGGCATCGTCGGTCACGATCCATTCGAAGCCGGCCGGGTCGCAGTCGAGTTGATGCAGCGCCGGCAGCGACGAATAGAGCTTGTTGAGGTCGCGGATCAGGCTGTGGATGCCGGCGTGGTTTTGCTGGTCGAGCAGGTGCCAGTCCAGCGCGCGGTCGTGATTCCATTCGCGCTCCTGGCCGAATTCGCAGCCCATGAACATCAGCTTCTTGCCGGGATGGGCGAACATGAAGCTGTAATAGGCGCGCAGATTGGCAAAGCGCTGCCAGTCATCGCCGGGCATCCGCCCGAGGATCGAGCGCTTGCCGTGGACAACTTCATCGTGCGACAGCGGAAGGATGAAATTTTCCGAGAAGGCATAGTGCAGGCCGAACAGGATGTCGCCGTGATGGTGCTTGCGGTGGATCGGATCCTTCGCAATGTAGTTCAGCGTGTCGTGCATCCAGCCCATGTTCCATTTGTAGCCGAAGCCGAGCCCGCCATATTCGACCGGCCGCGACACCTGCGGCCAGGCGGTGGATTCCTCCGCTGCCGTGGTGGCCTGCGGAAACTTTGCGTAAACCTCGGTATTGAAGCGGCGGAGGAAATCGATCGCTTCGAGATTCTCGCGGCCGCCATATTTGTTCGGGATCCAGCCGCCGGCGGGCCGGCTGTAGTCGAGATAGAGCATGGAAGCCACGGCATCGACCCGCAGGCCGTCGACCGCATAGCGCTCCAGCCAGAACAGTGCGTTCGAGACCAGAAAATTCACCACTTCGGTGCGGCCGTAATTGTAGATCAGGGTGCCCCAGTCAAGATGGCGGCCCTGCAACGGGTTGGCGTGCTCATAGAGCGCGGTGCCGTCGAAATTGCCGAGCCCGTGCGGATCGTCGGGAAAATGCCCGGGCACCCAGTCCAGCAGCACGGCGATGCCTTCGCGATGGAAGGCGTCGATCAGTCCGGCAAAATCCTCCGGGCTGCCGAACCGGCTGGTCGGCGCATACATGCCGGTCGGCTGATAGCCCCACGAGCCGTCGAACGGATGCTCGTTGATCGGCAGGAATTCGACATGGGTAAAGCCGAGGTCGCGGACATAGCGTGGAAGCTGCTCGGCGAGTTCGCGATAGGTCAGCCACTCATTGCTGCCCTTGCGCCGCCAGGAGCCGAGATGCACCTCGTAGATCGACATCGGCGCGCCCAGCGCGTTGATGCCATCCGGCGCCGGACGCGGATGTGGCAGCCTGGTTTCGTCGAGCACGATGCGAAGCGGTGCTCGGGCGCATTTCCGCGGCAAACGCCATCGGATCGGATTTCAGCGGCAAATGCTGGCCCTGCGGGCCGATGATGTCGAATTTGTAGTGGTCGCCGGCGGTAGCATGGGGCACGAACAGCTCCCAATAGCCGATACCGCGCACCCGCATCGGGTGGCGGCGCGGATTCCAGTAGTTGAAGTCGCCGACCACGCTGACGCGCTTCGCGTTGGGGGCGAGCACCACGAAACCGACGCCGGGAACGCCATCGAGGGTCATCGGATGCGCGCCGAGCTTGTCGTAGATCCGCTGATGGGTGCCTTCGCCGAGCAGATAGAGATCGAAGTCGCTGAGCACGGGCGGAAAGCGGTAGGGGTCGTCGAGATCGACCACGGTCTGGCCGAAACGGGCGCGCAACTGGTAACGCTTCGAGCCGTTCGGCAGCGCGCCGACGAACAGGCCGGCGTCATGGATGCGCGAGAGCTCGGCCGTCTCGCCATGCTCGCCCACCGCCTCGACATTGGAGGCTTCGGGCAGGAAGGCGCGCACGACGTGGCTGCCGCCCTCGGTGTGCAGGCCGAGATAATGGAAGGGATCGGCGTGACGGCCTTCGACGATCGCATAGGCCTCGGGAGATAATTTCGTCATCAGGCCTCGTTGGGTTGCTGGGACAGGATTTGCAGCGCGCCGGTCAAGGGCACGCGCAGCCAATCCGGCCGGTGGGCCAGTTCGTATTCGATCTCGTAGATAGCTTTCTCAAGCAGAAAGAAGTTCAGCATCTGCTCGGCTGCAGCAGGACTGG
Organism: uncultured Alphaproteobacteria bacterium; assembly: GCA_963706975.1. Classification (GTDB taxonomy): domain Bacteria; phylum Pseudomonadota; class Alphaproteobacteria; order Rhizobiales; family Xanthobacteraceae; genus Bradyrhizobium. Next base: position 48,429 of record CAVPOL010000037.1, on the reverse strand, counting down.
CGGGCCACAGCCGCGCATCGGTCATGGTCTCGCGATAGGCGGCAAGGAACGCCGCGATGGCCCGATCGCGCCATTCCGACAGCGCTGCGGCAAGCTTGCCCTGTTCGTCCGGCGCGACCCTGAGCACCCGATCAAGGGCAGCGGTGGCCGAATAGTCGATCGAGCGGATCAACGCTGCGACATCGCGCGCGGCGGGCGCCTTGCGCCGGCGTTCCGCCAAAGACCGGCGCGGCTCGCCCTCGAAGTCGATGATGAAGATATCGTCCTTGACGATCAGCATCTGCCCCAGATGGAAATCGCCATGGTGGCGGATATTGAGGCCGCCGATGTCCGGCGGCAGCAGCGCATTGACGCGGTCCTGCAGGTTGGCGCGCTCAGCCAGCAATTGATCGATCAGGACACGATCGGAGTCGCGGACCGCGGCGCGACGTTGTTTCAGCGCGTCGCAGACCCGTTCGATACGGATCATCGCATCCTTGATCCAGAGCTTCACGTCCTTGGGCTGGATCGGCTCCGGCTTGAAATCGGGCAGATCGTCGTTGCCGGCCAGCGCCAGATGCATCTCGGCAACGCGCTTTCCGGTTTGCGACATGTAGCGGAGATACGGGACCTGCTCCTCGCTTTCGCCGGGATGCTCGCTCGCCGGCAGGAGGCGCTGTTCCTCGACGAAGCGGTCGAGATAGGCCGAGGTCACGGTCCAGGCGTCGCCCTGGTTCTGCACGAAGGCATGGACGATGGCGATCGCGCTGGCCCTGTCGCCTTCCACCAGTTCGACGCTGCCGAGCAGGGCCGGGGTGTTGGCGAAGCCCGCCACCTCGGTCAGGAAGCGGCCGGTCTCGATCTCGGGATTGATGCCGGGCACGAGTTTTCGATAGATCTTGACGACGTAATCATTGTCGACCAGGGCCGTACTGTTGGATTGCTCGGTCTCAACGGCGCGGATGTGCACCGGCGGCTTGAACGGCTGTTCCAGAAGTCTTGCGGTCGGCCTGAATTCGAGCCGCACGCCTTCTTCTTCCTCAACCGTCAGGGTTTCCCGGAGATTGCGCAGCAGCAGCGCGATGAAGATCTGGTCGGTGGCGACGTCGAGCAGGGTGCCTTCGCGCGCACCCTGGCGCACCGCGGCGAAGGCGTGCGGATTGTAGCGCTCCCGATCGAAACGCACCCACTCGATCTGCATCGGCAAAACGTAGCGCGAAGTCTCGCCCTGCTCGGTGGTGGCTTCGAAGAAAGCCAGCCATGGCCGGTTGTCGCCGAGTTCGCAGAACGGCACCGCCGAGGTCACGTTCGGACGGATCTCGCGTGCCGAACGCTCCGGATACCAGCGGGTTCGCGCCAGATAGGTCGGCAACACGTCACGCTCGAACACGCCGCGGGTGCGCGCCAGCGACATCCAGGTGGCGCCCAGCGGCACCACCAGGGTCTCGAACTCCGGCACGACCGTCGGCTCGACGTGTTCCGACTTGTCGCGCTCCTTGAGCTGGAACCAGTAGAAGCCATACGGCGCCAGCGTGATCATGTAGGGCAGTTCGCCGATCGGCGGGAAGCGGGTGCGGCCGAGCATTTCCAGCGGAATGCGATCCTTCCAGGCCGAAAGATCGAGTTCGGTGGCCTGCGCCGATCGCGACAGATTGGCGACGCAGAGAATGACCTCGTCCTGATAATGCCTGATGTAGCACAACACCGAGCGGTTGACCGGGCGGATAAAACTCATGGTGCCGCGGCCGAACGCCAGGGTCGACTTGCGCACCGCGATCAGCCGCTTGGTGGCGCTGAGCAGCGACGACAGGCTGCGCGACTGCGCTTCGACATTGACGGACTCGTAGCCGTAGACCGGGTCCATGATGGTGGGCGCGTAAAGCCGCGCCGGGTCGGCGCGGGAAAAACCGCCATTGCGGTCCGGCGACCACTGCATCGGGGTGCGCACGCCGTTGCGGTCGCCGAGATAGATGTTGTCGCCCATGCCGATTTCGTCGCCGTAATAGATGATCGGCGTGCCCGGAAACGACAACAGCAGCGAGTTCATCAGCTCGATCTTGCGCCGGTCGTTGTCCATCAGCGGCGCCAGCCGCCGGCGGATACCGACATTGATGCGCGCGCGCGGGTCGTTGGCGTAGGTCGACCACAGGTAGTCGCGCTCGACGTCGGTGACCATTTCCAACGTCAATTCGTCGTGGTTGCGCAGGAACAGCGCCCACTGGCAATTGGTCGGGATGTCCGGCGTCTGCCGCAGGATATCGGTGATCGGAAAGCGGTCTTCCTGGGCGATCGCCATGTAGATCCGCGGCATCAGCGGAAAATGGTAGGCCATGTGGCATTCGTCGCCGCTGCCGAAATATTCCTGCACGTCCTCCGGCCACTGATTGGCCTCGGCCAGCAGCACCTTGCCCCTGGCATAGGCGTCGAGCTCGCCGCGAAGCTTCTTGATGATGGCATGGGTCTCGGGTAGGTTCTCGTTGTTGGTGCCGTCGCGCTCGCACAGATAGGGGATGGCGTCGAGACGGAAGCCATCGACGCCGGTGTCGAGCCAGCGCTTCATCACCTGCGTCAGCGCGCTGACCACGCGCGGATTGTCGAAATTGAGGTCTGGCTGGTGCGAGAAGAAGCGGTGCCAGTAAAACTGGCCGGCTTCCGGATCCCAGGTCCAGTTGGATTTTTCGGTATCGGTGAAGATGATCCGCGTGCCCTGGTACTTCTGGTCGGTGTCGCTCCAGACATACCAGTTGCGTGCGCTGGACTTGGGATCGCTGCGGCGGGCGCGCTTGAACCAGTCATGCTGGTCGGAGGTGTGGTTGATGACGAGTTCGGTGATGACGCGCAGGCCCCGCGCCTTGGCTTCGGCGATGAAGCGCCTGAAATCCTTCATGGTGCCGAAATCGGGATTGATGGCGCCGTAGTCGGCGATGTCGTAGCCGTCGTCGCGGCCGGGCGACGGGTAGAACGGCAGCAGCCACAGCGTCGTGACGCCCAGTTCGTGGAGATAGCCGAGCTTTTCGGTCAGTCCCGCAAAGTCGCCGATGCCGTCATTGTTGCTGTCGGCGAAGGCCTTGACATGCAACTGATAGATAATGGCGTCCTTGTACCAGAGCTCGTCGCCGTCGAGCGCGGTGGCAGGCAATTCCGTTGCGTCGATGGATGGCAGGCGATTTATGCGTCCCCTTAGGCCAGGCAGCGAAACAGCAGAGCGGGATCGCGCACCGGATCGATCCGCAGCCGGATGCCGCCCCATTCGAGCGGGTAGCGCTCGCCGGTGAAGATGTTTTCCAGCGCGGCGACATTGCGGCGATCGTCGGCCATCCCGACCTGGACATCGCCGAGCGACAGCCAGAATTCATGCACATCGCGCGACAGCGCGATAGCGGCGATGACGCTGTTGGTCTGGTTGACCGATTCCTTGACGAAGGCGATCACGTTGCCGTCGTCGACGCCCAGGAAGCGAAGGTTGCCGGTCTGCTGCAGTGCCGCGTTCTGCCGGCGCGCGCGGTTGAGATCGCCGAGATAGGGCTTGATATTGCCCGGCCGGTTCCAGTCCCGGACCTTGATCTCGTATTTCTCGGAATCGAGATATTCCTCCTTGCCCGGAACCGGCTCATGTTCGAGCAGTTCGAATCCGTTGTAGACGCCATAGGTGCTCGACAGCGTGGCGGCCAGCGCCGCGCGGGATTTGTACATCCAGGCCTCGCCGCTCTGCAGATGCCAGGGCAGGATGTCGGGCGTGTTGACGAAGAAATTCGGGCGATAGTAATCGCGCTCGGGATACGCGGTCAGTTCGATCAGATACTGCTCCAGCTCCCATTTCTGGGTGCGCCAGGTGAAGTAGGTATAGGACTGCGTGAAGCCGAGTTTTGCGAGACCCTTCATCAGCTTCGGCCGCGTGAACGCTTCGGCGAGGAAGATCACGTCGGGATGAAGCAACTGGACTTCATGGATCAGCCATTCCCAGAACCGGAACGGCTTTGTGTGGGGATTGTCGACGCGAAAGATCTTCACGCCCTGGTCGATCCAGAACAGCACCACGTCGCGCAGCGCGTTCCACAGCGCGCCGGCATCCTCGGAGGCGAAATCGGGATTGACGATGTCCTCGTATTTCTTCGGCGGATTTTCCGCATAGCGCATCGAGCCGTCCGGCCGCCGCCTGAACCATTGCGGGTGCTGCTTGAGCCAGGGATGATCGGGCGAGCACTGCACGGCGAAATCGAGCGCGACTTCCATGTCGAACGTCTTGCACGCCGCAACCAAAGCGCGGAAATCCTCCAGCGTGCCCAATTCCGGATGCACCGCATCGTGGCCGCCTTCGGCGCCGCCAATGGCATACGGGCTGCCGGGATCGCCCTCGGAAGCGGTGACCGCGTTGTTGCGGCCCTTGCGGTTGGTGGTGCCGATCGGGTGGATCGGCGTGAAATAGAGCACGTCGAAACCCATTGCCGCGACATCGGGCAGCCGCGCGATGCAATCCTGGAAAGTGCCGTGCTGGCCCGGAATCCTGCCTTGGCTTCGCGGCACCATCTCGTACCACGCGCCGTGACGCGCCCGAGGCCGGTCGGCTACCAATGAAAACAGCTGCGACCGCGTCATATCCGGCCGCAACTGGCTCTCGGCCATGGCGTCCTTCAACTCGTCGGTCAGCAGTGGCCCGGGCTCGCCGGTCTGCAAAAAATCCTCGCATTGCCGCAGGATCACCGCTGCTGCGGCCTGGCTGCCGGCTTGCGCTTTTGTCAGCATGCCCGCGCCTTCGATGGCGTCGAGGGTGGGATCGGCCCCGGCCTTCAGGTTCAACTCAAAACCGTGGCGCCAGGTGGCGAATTCATCGGTCCAGGCCTCGATCGCATAGACATAGCGTCCGGGCTGATCAGGTACGAACGAGCCGCTCCAGCGATCGTTGCTGTGGCGGATCATCGGCTCGCGGCGCCACTCCCGGTCCTGCTCCATGCGCCAGACCAGTGCCGCTGCTGCGACATCGTGTCCGTCGCGATAGATATCCGCCCAGACATCGACGCGCTCGCCGACAATGCGCTTCACCGGAAAGCGGCCGCCATCGATCGAGGGATAAACATCCTCGATATGGAAGGACCCGCCGGCCGCGGCGGTCTCGACAGTTTGCGCTGTTTTGTTCACGGTGATGCCGATGACATGGAAAAGGCGTCCCGTTTCGGTTGCGGAACAGGAGACGTTTCGAACATATATACCAAACCGCCAGCCGGGCATTGGTTCCCGGGGAACGCCGGGGACGCCATAGAGTTAAACACGGCTATCCTCTTATCTCATCACATGAATTTCGCGACGTACCTTACCGTTGCGTGCAAACGGCATGCCGAATGGATCTTATTACCAAAGCGAAAAGCCGGGGAATCCAGACCGAATATGTGGATGGTCAGGGCCACCGCCATGTGACGGATGCAGCTGCGCTTGAAATTATCCTCGATGCCCTGCCTTTGAGCACCCCGCCGCGGTTGCTGAGCCAGGCGGTTGTGGTGCGGTCGGGACGGGCCTCGCAAACCGAACTCAGCGAGGCTGCCACGTTCCCGCTGCGCTGGAAAATCGTTGCGGGAGTTAAGGTTATCGCCGAGGGCGAGGCCCGTGACCGTGTCATCGGCTGGCCGGAGGATTTGCCGGAAGGCACTTACCGTCTGCATCTGACCGATGCCTCCGGCTTCACCGAGCAGGTGCCGCTGATCGTCGCGCCGCCAAGGGGCTTTGGCGGGGATTTCGACCGCGGCTGGCTGATGGCCGTGCAGCTCTACGGGATCCGTTCGGCACGCAATTGGGGGATCGGCGACTTCACCGATCTCGAGGGGCTAATCAGACTGGCCAGCCAATTGGGCGCCGACGGGGTCGGCCTGAACCCGCTGCATGCGCTGTTCGACGACCGCCCGGGCGATTGCAGCCCCTATTCGCCGAACAGCCGGCTGTTTCTCAATGCGCTCTATGTCGACGTTGCGAAACTGAAGGGCGCTTCGATTGCCGGCGACGACGTCGAGATTGCTCGCCTTCGCGATAGCGACATCGTCGATTACGCCGCCGTGGCCCGGCTGAAATGGCGGGCGCTGCGGTTGGCCTACGATGCCTTCAGGACCGATGCCGACAAGGCGCCGAAGCTGGAATTCGACCGCTTTCGCGCCGAACGCGCGCCGCTGCTGTCGCGCTTCGCCTGTTTCGAGACGCTGCGGCACAAATTCGAAGGACCATGGTGGGAATGGCCGGAGCCATGGCGGCAACCGGATCAAGCCAAATGCGCTTCCCTGCGCGAGGGACCGGACGCCGCCGAAATCGAATTCGTCGAATTCGTGCAATGGATTGCCGATCGGCAACTGGCCGCCTGCAAGCAACTGGCGACCCGGCTCGGCATGAAGGTCGGGCTCTATCTGGACGTCGCCGTCGGCGTGCAATGCGACGGGTTCGATGCCTGGAACGAACAGGCGGCGATTTCCCGGCAGCTTTCGGTCGGTGCGCCGCCCGACGCGCTCAATACCGCCGGCCAGAACTGGGGCCTCGCCGGCTTCAACGCCGCCGGCCTCGAACTGCAGTCCTTCGAGCCGTATCGCGAGATGCTGCGGGCGTCGATGCGCCATGCCGGCGCGATCCGGCTCGACCATGTGCTGGGCCTGAAGCGGCTCTATCTGGTGCCGCACGGGTTCAGCGCGGCCGAAGGCGTCTATGTGCAGATGCCGTTCGAGGCGCTGCTGGCGGCGACCGCGCAGGAGAGCATGAAGCACCGCTGCGTGGTGATCGGCGAAGACCTCGGCACCGTTCCGGAAGGTTTTCGCGAAAAGATGGCCGATTGGGGCATCTGGTCGTACCTCGTGATGATGTTCGAGCGCGACGACAATGGTTCCTTTCGCGGCATCGACCATTATGCGGCCAATGCGCTGGTCACCTTCAACACCCACGACCTGTCGACCTATGCCGGCTGGCGCTCGTTCGGCGACCTCAAGCTGAAGCGTTCGATCGGGATCGATCCTGGAGAGAGCGACGACGCGCGCTGGCACGCCCTGACCATGCTGAGCGACGTGCTGCGTCACCATGCCATCGACGATCACGATCTCTATGCCGTCGTAGGCTTTCTGGCGCGAACCAAATCCCGGCTGCTGGCGATCTCACTGGAGGATCTGCTGGGCGTGGTCGACCAGCCGAATATTCCCGGCACCATCGACGAGCATCCGAACTGGCGGCAGCGGCTGCCGGTTGCGCTCGACGCGATGGCCGCGGCGATCAATCTTCCCTCGCTGAAGGCGGCGACAAGGACACGCGCCCGCGCCGCGCCCTGACAGAGATCGTTCATCGGTGATAGAAACTTGGCCTGCCGGATCGAAGACTACGGCCTGATTGGTGATTGCGAGACCGCCGCACTGGTCGGCCGCGACGGCTCGATCGACTGGCTGTGCTGGCCGGCGTTCGATTCCGATGCATGTTTTGCCGCGCTATTGGGCACGTCCATGAACGGGCGATGGCGGATCGCGCCGGCTGGCGAAGTGACAAAAACCTCGCGGCGCTACTGGGACAATACGCTGATCCTGGAGACGCGGTTTGAGACCACGGAGGGCACCGTCGCGCTGATCGATTTCATGCCGCCGCGCGGCAATGCCTCCGACGTGGTTCGGCTGGTGCGCGGCGTCAGCGGCCGGGTCAGGCTGCGGATGGAGCTGGTGCTCCGGTTCGGATTCGGCGCCGATGTTCCCTGGGTGAAGAAAAACCTGGATGGTTCGGGACTGCTGGCGATTGCAGGACAGGACATGACGGTGCTGCGGACGCCGGTCGAGACCCGCGGCGAGGGCCTGACCACGGTGGCCGATTTCTGGGTCAGCGAAGGTGAGACCGTCCCTTTTGTTCTCACCTACGGTCCTTCGCATTTGCCGGTACCTGAGCCGATCAATCCGGCCGAAGCCCTGCAGGATACGGAAGATTTCTGGACCGAATGGTCAAGCCATTGCACCTATGAGGGCGACCACCGCGATCTGGTGATGCGGTCGCTGATCACGCTGAAGGCGCTGACCTATCGGCCGACCGGCGGCATTGTCGCGGCCCCCACCACGTCGCTGCCGGAAAAGCTCGGCGGCGCCAGAAACTGGGATTACCGCTTCTGCTGGCTGCGCGACGCCACCTTTACCCTGCTGGCGCTGATGAACTCCGGCTATACCGGGGAAGCATCCTGCTGGCACAACTGGCTGCTGCGCGCGGTGGCCGGCTCCCCGGCTAACATGCAGATCATGTACGGCATCATGGGCCAGCGCCGCCTGCTGGAATGGGAGGCATCATGGCTGGCGGGCTATGAAGGCGCCCGGCCGGTCCGGGTCGGAAATGCCGCGCATGCGCAGCTGCAGCTCGACGTCTATGGCGAACTGATCGACGCCTTCCATCAGTGGCGCATGGCCGATCTTGAGCTCGACGAAGGCTCCTGGGCACTGGAATGCACGGTGCTGGAACATCTGGCAGAAGTATGGGACCGGCCGGATCACGGCATCTGGGAGCGGCGCGGCGAGGGCAGGCATTACGTTTCCTCGAAAGTGATGACCTGGGTTGCGTTCGATCGCGGCATCAAGAGCGCGGAAAAATTCGGCTTTGAAGCGCCGCTCGAGCGCTGGCGGATCCTGCGCGATGCCATCTGCCGCGATGTCTGCGACAAGGGATTTGATGCCGCGCAAAACACGTTCGTCGAATCCTACGGATCGCGGATGCTCGATGCGAGCATCCTGATGCTACCCGCGGTGGGATTCCTGCCCGCTTCCGATCCCCGCGTGCGCGGCACTATCGCGGCGATCGAAAAATACATGATGCGCGACGGTTTTGTGCTCCGGCACGACCCCCGCGAGGTCTCTGACGAACAGCAGCCGGTCGAAGGCGCCTTCCTCGCCTGCAGCCTCTGGCTTGCCGACGCCTATGTGTTGGCCGGCGAGATCGCCAAGGCGCAGGCGATGTTCGACCGCGTGGTGGCGGTGGCGAACGATCTCGGGCTATTGGCGGAGGAGTATGATTCCGGCGCAGGCCGCCAGACCGGCAATTTCCCGCAGGCGCTGACGCATATCGCGCTGATCAATACCGCGCACAATCTCAGCGATGCGAAGAAGGCAGAAGACAAGCCGGCGGTGCAGCGGTCGAAGTAACGGCTTGTTTGGCATAAGCGGGTGTTTTTTCGCGGCGACGGAACTTGCGAGTCCGATGCCTGTTGGTATCAGGTTCTCAACCAACTTTCCGGGGTTGCCGGATGCTCCGCGTCTTCATTGCGACCGTTGTTTCCAGCTGTCTGGTAGTTCCGGCGCTGGCCGCCCGCCTCGATGCGGCAGCCATCAACAACGCTGAATACAGCGCAAAGCTTTCAACCGACAGCATTGAACCGGCCGCCATCAGGATTCAGGTCCTTCTCGACCGGGCACGATTTTCTCCCGGAGAGATCGACGGCAAGTTCGGCGAGAACGCGGAAAAGGCGCTGAAAGCCTTTGCCGAGGCCAAGGGTCTTAAACCGGCCAATGCGCTCAACGAGGATGTCTGGAAGGCACTTGTCGCCGGCAACGCGGACGCCGCCGTCGTCGAGTACAGGATCGACGACAGCGACGTAAAGGGGCCGTTCCTGGAAAAGCTGCCGAAAAAAATGGAGGACCTCAAGAAACTCAAGGCGGTGGGGTACACCAGCCCCCGCGAGGCCATCGCCGAGAAATTTCACATGAGCGAGGCGCTGCTGGAAGCTCTCAACCCCAAAAAGAAGTTCGATCGGGCCGGCGAGACCCTTCTCGTCACCAATGTCCTCACCGGGCAACCGAAATTGACCATCGGCCGGGTCGAGGTCGACAAGTCGCGCCAGACCGTCAAGGCGTTCGGCTCCAAAGGCGAACTTGTCGGGTTTTTTCCGGCCACCGTCGGCAGCGAAGAGAAACCGACGCCCAACGGCAGTCTGAAGGTCGTCTCCTCCGATGCGAACCCGGTCTACCGCTACAATCCCGACTATAAATTCAAGAGCGTAAAAACGAAGTCTGCCTTCACCATCAAGCCCGGGCCGAACAATCCGGTGGGATCCCACTGGATCGGCCTGTCGGCGGAGGGAATTGGCATCCACGGTACGCCGGACCCTTCCAAGGTCAGCAAGTCGGAATCCCACGGCTGTGTGCGCCTGACCAACTGGGACGCCGGTTTGCTGGGCACCAATATCAGGAAGGGCACGCCGGTGGTGTTCGTCGATCAGCCGCAAGGTGACCGGAAGAGTTGAGCGATCTGGCGATGCGCCACGGAACCGAACGTGCGTGACGAACGTTACCGGCGGCTATTCAATGGAGGTGACCATGAGCCGCGGAATGCCATCGATGACTGCGCTGTTGGGACTGCTCGCAATTGCGGGATACCAGAACCGCGACAAACTGGCCGAGTTGCTGGGTGGCGCTGGTGCCAAGAATGCCTCGGGTGCGGGCACGCAGCCCGGACTAGGGGGCCTGCTTGGCAATCTCGGAGGCATGCTGGGCGGCGCAGGCGCCGGCGGCTTGCTCAGCGGTGGCATCGGTGAACTGCTCGAGAAGTTCAAGCAGAACGGCGAGGGCGACACCGCCCAATCCTGGGTCAACGACGGCCCCAACAAGGAAGTCTCTCCGCCGCAACTGAAGCGGGCCATCGGGCCGGATGTTCTGGCGGCTCTGGAGCAGCAAACCGGGCTCTCCCAAGAGGAACTTCTGGCCAGGCTTTCCCGTGAATTGCCGACCGCCATCGACAAGTACACGCCGGGCGGTCGTCTGCCGGGCGCCGCCTAGATCAATCCGGGTTTCGCAGTCTGCCTTTCAACAAGGAATCAACCAAATGAGCATTCTCTGGACGATTATCATCGGCTTCGTGGCGGGCGTGATCGCAAAATTCATCATGCCGGGCGACAATGAACCGTCAGGTTTCATTCTCACTGCGATCCTGGGAATCGTCGGCGCGTTCGTGGCGACCTTCCTCGGGCAAGCGCTGGGTTGGTACAGCGCCAATGAGGGCGCCGGCCTGATCGGTGCGGTCGTCGGCGCCATCGTCGTGCTGGTTGTGTACGGAATGGTGGCCGGGCGTCGGCGCACGATTTGATACCGACGATTCAATTCAAGAGGCGGCGACCTCCTGAGGCTCATATCTCAGCGAGGACGCCGCCGGAATTTTTCAACACGTATTCCATCGCCTTGGCAAAACCATCATCCTCATTCGACGCGGTAACATGCGTCGCGCGCCGCTTGACGTCGTCGGTGGCGTTGCCCATCGCGAAAGAAATGCCGCTCGTTGAAAACATCGGCAGATCGTTCTGCATGTCACCGATGGTCGCAACCTCAGCCGCCGGAATGCCGAGGCGCCTTGCCATCGACTCCACAAAGGTGCCCTTGTCGTGGCCGGGCGGCGTGACGTCGAGATAGTAGCTCTGCGAGCGCACCGCGGTGGCCTGCCCGCCCACGACTTGCTTAATCGCGGCTTCGCAGCGCTGCAGCAGGGCGGCGTCGGAACTGGCGCCGACGATCTTGCAGGCGCTGCTCAAATAGGGCGCGAAATCATCGACGATATCAGGTGCATGTTTGATCGCACGTTGCTCGTGCGGGACATATTCACCGTCCGGGTTACGCGTCAGCCATTTGTCCCTGGTGAACAGCCAGATATCGACGCCGAATTCGTTCAGCACGTCGATGCTGCCTTGGGCCGTCGCGGCTGAAATCACATGCTGTTCGATCGGATTCAGCGCGGGATCGACGATCGAACTGCCGTTGAACGATCCGAACGGCAGGGTAAGGGCCAGGGGTTCGATCAAAAAATGCATGCCGAGCGTCGGACGGCTGGAGACGATGGTGAAGCCGATGCCGGCTTCCTTCAACCGCCGTACCCCGTCCCTGGCGGCTTCGGTCAGGATCTTGTCTCTTGTCACCAACGTGCCGTCGACGTCGGAGACGACGAGCCTGATGCGGTTCATGAAGGATCCAGTCCGAGTTGGTGGACGATGTCATCGACGATGGCATCGACCGATGCATCGATCGATACCGTCAAAGGCTGTTCATCGGCCTGCGGCGGCTCCAACGTCCTGAACTGGCTGTCCAGCAATCCCGGCGGCATGAAATGGCCTTTTCGCGCGGCCAACCGGCCTGCGATCAGGGGCTGCGTGCCGCTGAGGAAGACAATGCGGACATCGTTGCGTCCATGAACGAGAACATCGCGATAGGCGCGCTTCAGCGCCGAGCAGGCGATCACCGCATGCTCGCCGGCCCGGCACACCCGGTCGATCTCGTCGGCAATTGCGCGCAGCCACGGCCAGCGGTCTTCGTCGGTGAGGGGATGCCCGGCGCTCATCTTGGCGACGTTGCTGGCGGGGTGAAAGCGGTCGCCATCTTCAAAGGTCCAGCCCAGGCGTTCGGCCAGTTTGTCGGCGATGGTGCTCTTGCCCGAGCCGGACACGCCCATCACGATGAGCGCACAGGGTGTTTCGCTGGTTTCACCGGCCACGAACATGCTCCGGGAGTGCTGCTTGATCGACCAGCCATACGGTTTCGCCCGTGGCACAGGCGCGGTTCGCCGGCAGGTCCTCGCCGTCGAATACCCGCGTCAGGAGCGCGCGCTTGTCGGCGCCGGCGACCTCGAACAGCATTTCGTGGCAGGAGCCGAGCGCCGGCAGGGTCAGCGTCACTCGCGGCACGAACGGCTCGACATTGGCCCTGGGCACGCCGACCACCCAGCGCGCAGTCTCTTCCACGGCAGGATAGCCGGGAAACAGCGAGGCGGTATGGCCGTCGTGACCGACGCCCATCAGCACCAGATCGAACAAGGGGCGGGCCGGATCCAATGCTTCTGCGCCATAGAACGACTTCAGTTCGCGCTCGTAACGCTCCGCGCCTTCATCGGGGTTGTCGGGATGGGCGGTTTCGGTCGGAATCGGATGAATATTTGATGCAGGCGCGCATCGATCCAGAAAGGTCCGCCGCGCCATGCTCATATTGTTGAGCGGATCGTCCGCCGGCACAAATCGTTCGTCACCGATGAACCAGTGCACGCGATCCCAAGGGATTTTGTCGCGGCAGGGTTCGGTCGCAAGCAGTTGATAAAGCTGTTTTGGGCTCGAACCGCCGGTCAGGCAAATTGCGGCGCGGCCGGCATTGGCCGCGATCCGCGCGATCAGGCGGTCCGCGGCAATCTTCGCCAGTTCGGCCGGATCGGCAACCGCGATCACTTGGCGATTGTCGTTGGTCATCTAGCCGAGCTTCCGCCAGCTGCGGCCATCGCGCTCCATCAGGTCGTTGGCCTCCTCGGGGCCCTCGCTGCCGGGCTCATAGATCTTCAATCCCTTGCCGCCGGCGTTCTTCCAGGCATCCAGAAACGGCTGCACCGCGCGCCAGCCGGCCTCGACGCTGTCGGCGCGCTGGAACAGGATGTTGTCGCCGATCATGCAGTCGTAGATCAGCGTTTCATAGCCGGTAGAGGGCTCCGCCTTGAAGTAGTCCTTGTACAAAAACTTCATCTCGACGCCGTCGATCTCGATCGCAGGGCCCGGCACCTTGGTATTGAACTGCAGCGCGATGCCTTCGGTCGGTTCGGTCGAGATGATCAGAAAATTCTGCGACAGCCGGTCCACCGGGGTGTCGCGGAACATCGCGAACGGCGCCTGCTTGAACTTGATGGCAATCTCCGTGCGCTTGACGCCGAGCGCCTTGCCGGTGCGCAGGTAGAAGGGAACGCCGGCCCAGCGCCAGTTGTCGATGGTCAGTTTCAGCGCGGCGTAGGTTTCCGTGGTGCTGGCCGGCCTGACGTCCGCGGTCTTGCGATAGTCGTCGATCTCGACATCGCCGACCTTGCCGGCCCGGTATTGCCCCCGCACCGAATTCTGCAGCGCCTCCGCTTCGGTCTGGGTCTGGATCGCCGCCAGCACGTTGGCCTTTTCCGAGCGCACCGAATGGGCGTCAAATTTGGTCGGAGGCTCCATCGCCACCAGCGACAGCAGCTGGAAAAGATGGTTCGGCACCATGTCACGCAGCGCGCCGGTGGCGTCATAAAAGCTGCCGCGATGGCCGACGCCGAGCTTCTCGTCGACGGTGATCTGGATGTGGTCGATGTAATTCCGGTTCCAGATCGGCTCGAACATGCCGTTGGCAAAGCGCAGCACCAGGATGTTCTGCACCGTCTCCTTGCCGAGGTAGTGATCGATCCGGTAAATCTGGTGCTCGGTGACGAGTTTTAGCAGCTCATCGTTCAGGGCCTTGGCCGAGGCGAGGTCGGTCCCGAATGGCTTTTCGACCACCAGCCGGCGCCATGAGCGATCCTCGGTCAGCATGCCGGTGCGGCCGAGCTGCTGGCTGATCGGCAGGAAGCCGCTTGGCGGGGTTGCCAGATAAAACAGACGATTGCCCCCGGTCTTCCGTTCGGTCTCCAGCCTGTCGAGCCGATCGCGCATGGCGTCGAACGACGCCGGATCCTTCGGATCGGCTTCGATGCAGGTGACGCAGGCCAACAGCCGCCTGGCGAGCGTGTCGTCCACCTTTCGGGTGGCAAACTGGTGCAGGCCTTTCATCAGGCTGTCGCTCAATTGCTCGCTCGACATGCCCTTGCGCGCGATGCCGACTATGCAGAAATTGTCCGGCAACAGGTCATTGGCCGCGAGGTTATAGAGCGCCGGGACCACCAGCCGGTGCGCGAGGTCGCCGGTGACCCCGAAAATCACGAACGAGCAGGGATCGGGCCTTTTCTGCTTCGCATGATTGACGGTCATGTATTTCAGGCCTTCGGCTTCGGCGGTTCTCTATGGCCGCCGAAACTGGCGCGCATGGCGGAAAGTATCTTTTCCGCAAAAGTATGCTGCTTGCGCGAGCGAAAGCGTGCGTACAGCGCGGCGGTCAGCACTTCGGCCGGCACCGCCTCGTCGATCGCCGCATTGACGGTCCAGCGGCCTTCGCCGAAGTCTTCCACGAAGCCGGAATAATTATCGAGGGTATCGTTCTCGGCCAGCGCGGACGAGGTGAGATCGAGCAGCCAGGACGGGATCACGCTGCCGCGTCGCCAGACCTCTGCGATGTCGGCGATATCCAGGTCGAAGCGATGCTCGGCGGGCAGGGCGTCGATATTGGCATTCTTCAGGATATCAAAACCCTCGGCATAGGCCTGCATCAGGCCGTATTCGATGCCGTTATGGATCATCTTGACAAAATGTCCGGCCCCGACGGGACCGGCGTGAATGTAGCCCTGCTCGATGCGGGGATCGCGGCCGTTGCGCCCGCCGGTGCGAGGGATGTCGCCGATCCCCGGCGCGAGTGCGGCAAAGATCGGGTCGAGCCGGTCGACCACCGTCTTGTCGCCGCCGATCATCATGCAATAGCCGCGCTCGATGCCCCAGACCCCGCCGGAGGTGCCGACGTCGACATAATCGATGCCGCGTTCCCCGAGCGTCTTGCCGCGGCGGACGTCGTCCTGCCAAAACGTGTTGCCGCCATCGATGATGACGTCGCCGGCCTCCATCAGGTTTGCCAGCGCGTCGATGGTCGCTTCGGTGATCTTGCCGGCGGGCAGCATCACCCAGGCGGTGCGCGGTTTCTCCAGCTTGTTGACAAATTCTTCCAGCGAACCGCCGCCCGCTGCGCCCTCGGCCGCAAGCGTCGCGACTGCCCTGGAATCCTTGTCGTAGACGACCGCGGAGTGTCCGCGCTTCATCAGCCGGCGGACGATGTTGCCGCCCATCCGCCCCAGGCCGATCATGCCGAGTTGCATTTTGAGTTTCCCTGGAATTCGATTCAGACCTTCTCGAAGTGTGGCGTCAATGTTTCAGCAGTGAAGGTGAGCCCCTCTCCCATGGGGAGAGGGTTGGGGTGAGGGGGTACGGTCTATCGTTAGGGCGTAACCCCTCACCCGGCGCTTCGCGCCGACCTCTCCCAATGGGAGAGGTGATCGAGCCACACGCTCCATTTCCGCTGTGCTGCATGCGTTAATTCAAAGCCTCTGCAATCGCAGCCTTCAGCATCTGCAATCCTGATGCCAGATCGCCCTTGAGATGAACGCGCAGCGCGCGCCGGCCGCGGTCGGTCAGCACGTCGAAATCGCCACGGGCCTGCGCTGCCTTGATGATCCCGAAACTGGCCTTCTGGCCGGGCACCGCGAGATCCCGCTCGTCTTCGGCGGTGACCTGCAGGAAGACGCCGCTGTCGGGCCCGCCCTTGTAGGCTTGCCCTGTCGAATGCAGGAAGCGTGGACCGAATTCGGCGCAGGTGGCGAGATGGCGCTTGTCGCGCACCGCGAGCCGCATCGCCTGCAGCGCGTCGATATGCGCGGTGTTTCGTTCGATGTAGCCGAGCAGCGCGACATAGTCCCCCGCGCCGGAGCGGCCGAGATGCGCCTTCAGCCACGAGCCGAGGTCGCCGTCGGCGCCGGCCTTGCGCAGCGCGGCGGCATTGGCGTCGTCGGTGAAGAGATCGGCCTCGGCCATGGACATGACAGGCTTTTCGGAAGGCAATTTCCCTGTCTTCTCGAACGCCGCCGTCAATTCGCTTGTCTTGATCTTGGCGTCCTCGACGTCGGGCTGGTTGAACGGGTTGATCCCGAGCACCGCACCCGCCACCGCGGTGGCCATTTCGAAGCGGAAAAACTCCTGGCCGATATGCAGGATCGATTTCATGACGATGCGGACCACGGGATGACCGGCTGCCTCCAGCGCAGCCAGCCGGTCGTCATGCGCGGAATCGTCTTCGCCTTCGGTGCGGATGTCGATGAAAAAACGATCCTGGCCGTAAAGAGCGGGTTCGCCGAGCGGTTCGCCGTCGATCGGGATCAGGCCCTTGCCTTCCTTGCCGGTGGATTCCGCGATCAATTGTTCGGCCCAGGCGCCGAAATCGGCGACTTTTGGGGATGACAGGATGGTGACCTTGTCGCGGCCTTCGAGACCGGCCAGTCCCATGGCGAGGCCAAGCTGCACACCCGGATTTTCGTGCGGCGGTACGTCCGGCCCGCAGGAGCGCACCATCGCCAGCGCGTTCTGGATGAGGGTGCGAACATCGATACCCGCGGTCGCTGCCGGCACCAGCCCGAATGGCGACAGCACCGAGTAGCGACCGCCGATGGTCGGGATCGCCGTGAAAAATGCGGGCAAAGCCCTGTTTGGTTGCGGCCTTTTCCAGCGATGAGCCGGGATCGGTCACCGCGATAAATCGGTGGCCCGCCTTGTCGGCGCCGATGGTCTCGGCAACCCGGGCGAAGAAATAGTCCTTCATCGCATTCGGCTCGGTGGTGCCGCCGGATTTGCTGGAAACGATGAAGACGGTGTTGGCGAGATTGACCGAAGCCTGCAGGGTGCGGACCTGCGCCGGGTCGGTCGAATCCAGCACATGCAGCTTCGGAAAGCCCGGTTGCTTCGTAAAGGTTTCGGCGAGCACTTCCGGACCCAGGCTCGATCCGCCCATGCCGAGCACTACGGCGTCGCTGAAATTCTGCCCTTTGACGCGATGCGCATAGTCCTCGTAGTCGGCGATGTCGGCCGCGGCGGCGCTGTTGAGCCAGCCCAGCCATTTCTGTTCGTCGGTCACACTCCAGATCGAATTGTCGTGCTGCCAGAGACGTCGGATTTTGGCGGACGCGCGCCATTCCTCGGTGGCCTTCTCGACCGCCTTGCCGAGGTTGCTGCCGAGCTTAAACTGTTGTTTGTCGATCCCGCCGCCGAGCACGGTGGCGCGCTTGTGGGCGACGGCGCCATACAGCTTGTCGGCAGCGTCGGCGAACAGCTTTACGCCGTCCCTGACCAGTTCGGCCGTGATCGCATCGAGCGAGATGCCGGATTTTTCGAGATCTGACAGCACACGCCTGGCGTCGTCGACGTTTTCCTCGAGACTGTCGCGCGGCGTGCCGTGGTCACGGAAGGCGTCGAGGGTTGCCGGTGGCACCGTGTTGACGGTGTTGGGACCGATCAACTCCTCGACATAGAGCACGTCGCTGTAGTCCTTGTTCTTGGTGCCGGTCGAGGCCCACAGCAGTCTTTGCGGCCTCGCCCCCTTGGCGGCGAGCTTGTCCCAGCGCGCGCCGGAAAACAGCCGCTTGTATTCCTGGTAGGCCATTTTGGCGTTGGCGATGGCGACCTTGCCCTTCAGCGCAGCCAGGCGCTCTTTTTCGGTCGGGTCGTTGGCCCTGGCGATCTTCTCATCGAGTTCCTTGTCTACCGCGCTGTCGATCCGGCTGACGAAGAAGCTGGCGACGCTGGCGATATGGGAGGGATCGCCGCCAGCCTTGACGTATTTTTCCAGCCCCGCGAGATAGGCTTCGGCGACCTCGACATAGACAGCCTGCGAGAACAGCAGCGTGATGTTGATGCTGATGCCCTCGCCGATCAGGTGCTGGATCGCGGGCAGTCCCTCCGGCGTCGCCGGCACCTTGACCATCAGATTCCTGCGACCGACGTTCTTCCAGAGGTGCTCGGCCTCTGCGACGGTGCCTTTGGTATCCATCGCCAGATAGGGCGATACTTCCAGGCTGACAAAACCGTCACTGCCCTTCAATTCGTCATAGACCGGGCGCAGCACGTCCGCCGCGTTCTGGATATCCTCGATCGCCACATGCTCGAACAGCTCGGCGACCGGGCGATCGCCCTTTTTCAGGGCAGCGCCGATCGCGCCGTCATATTCGTCCGAACTGCCGATCGCCTTCTCGAAAATCGACGGGTTGGACGTGACGCCCTTGACCCCGTCGGTATCGATCAGCTTTTTCAGGTCGCCCCTGGCGACGAAGCCGCGGGCCAGGAAATCCAGCCAGATCGCCTGGCCGTGGTTTTCGAGTGCTTTGACGGGATTCATGATGCCTTGTTCTGTTTTTGAGGCCATTTCGGGTTCCGGGAACCTTTTCAGGCGGGAAGCCGAATTTTGTCAACACGTCGTTGCGAGATGCTGACGCGGAATATGCGTATTCCGGAGGGATAACGCCACTCACATCATATCGATCCGGTGCAACAGCCTATTCGGCTGACCGGCGCGATTTTGTGACGGCAGCGAGATGCCGGCTCAGGGCCGCAAATAGAGATAGCCCTGCGACTGCAATTCCGCGATCCGGACCACGCCGCCGCGGTCGGCGCTGACAAAGCCCGGCAGCAGGTCCTTCAGCTCGACCTTCTGCGATTGCATGGAGTTGCCGCAGGCCGCCAGTTCAAGGCCGGCTTTGGAGAACCGGCCGACGCGCCCCTTGAGATCGGGGTTCGCGGAAGCCGCGTGAAACGCCCGCAACGCCTGGCCGTGGATGACGAGGGCGATGGTGACGTGGTCGGGGCCGCCGACGCCGTCGAGATGGTTCTCGATGTTGCCGAGCACGAACGAGACCTTGTCGAGGTCGCAGAGGTGATAGACCACTTTCAATTTGGCGGGAGCCGGTTCGGTGGCGGCGTTGGCGCGCGAGGCGGCGAAGGCCGCGCCCAGGGCAGAGACCGCTCCCCACAACAGGCTGCGTCGGTGCATGAGATCCTCCATCTTGAACGTCGCGCGGGCGCCTCCGGTACGCCGGCTATTTGCGCCTGAGAGCCGCCAGTTCCTTGCGGTCGGTCACCAGGGAAGTGCATTCGCGCGCCGCGATGCGGTCGAGCCGGAACACCTTGTCGTCGGCGCCGGCGACCAGCGAATCACCGGCTTCCTCGTCGGGCCTGCTGTTCTGCCAGATACGCACCCGCTCCAGCCGGACGATCGCGGATTTGTCGTCCTTCGACAACGCCACCCCGATGCCGCCGCCGTCACAATCGACGCCGCAGCCGAACCGTATCTCGTGGCCGGAATCCTCGGCAATGACGTGGCCGCAACTGCCGCTGGAATCGAAGTCGCCGGACCGGTGGCGGAATTTGACGCCAAGGCGGAACGAATAGTTCAGGGTGTTCTCGTCCGAGGGGATTTCCGCGGTCATCAAGAGCTTCATCGCGCTGACTTTCTGCTGCGGGTGCCGCGCCAGATGCTCGGCATCGTAACGGCGCACGAAGCAGGCATAGGCCTTCTTGCCGGGCGGCTTGGTGAATATTCTTGCATCGAACGCCTCGGCCCTGGCCTTGTCGATGCCTCCCTCCTCGGCGTGGCCGATGGTCGGCAGCACAGCCATGCCTGCGGCGAGGGCGAGCGTACCGACGAGGAAGCGCTTCATGATGTCAGGGGCCATACCGAACCGTCCATCGTCGCACGGCCAGCCATTTTGACGCAGCGCGAGACGTTGCGTTCCGGGCATGCCGGGTCAATGCTTTGGTCGCAGCAAGCGCGGGGGACGTTCAATGCCCCCGAGGGACATAAGGGAATGCCGGCGGGCACGCGGGGTTATCCCGCGCAGGGAGGAACGCAACATGCACACCAGATATCTCATCACGATCTTGATGGCGGCCATCGGCGCTTGCTCCGCTGGCGTCGCGCTGGCCCAGACGCCGGCAACGGCACCGGCGCCCGCAGCGGCACCCGCCGCGCCGCCACTTTTCGCCACCACCAAGGTTGAGGGTACGGAGAACGTCTATGTCTTTCGCTACCAGAACCACCAGGCGATGTTCATTGTGACGCCGGCGGGCGTGATTGCCACCGACCCGATCAGCTATGGCCGGCCGCAGGCGGCGAAAACCTATCTCGAGGAAATCGGCAAGATCACCAAGGCGCCGGTCAAATACCTGATCTACAGCCACCACCATTACGATCACATCGCCGGCGGCAAGCCGTTCAAGGACGCCGGCGCCGTCGTGATCGCCCACAAGCGCGCCAAGGAACGGCTGATGGTCCTGAAAGGCCTCGATGTCGTGATTCCCGACGAGATCGTGAACGGCAAGCGCACCATCAAGCTGGGCGGCACCACGCTGGAGCTGGTCGATACCGGGCGCAACCATTCCGATTCCTCGCTGGTGATGTTCCTGCCCAAGGAGAAGATCATCTTCGCCGTCGACTTCAATTCGCTGAGCGCGGTGCCGTCGCGGCTCGCGGTCAATGATTCCTATCCGGTCGAATGGGAGGCCTCGCTCAAGCGCACGCTGGAGCTGAAATGGGATCGCCAGATTCCCGGCCATCCCGGTCCCGGCGGCCGGCTCGGCACCCGCGAGGACATGGAGAAGCAGCTTGCCTTCATGACCGACCTGTCGGCGGAAGTGAAAAAGGCCTCCGATGCCGGCAAATGCTTCGACCCGGCGGTGAAAGAGGTGCGGCTGCCGCAGCACGGCACACTCGCCGGCTACGAAGCCAACATCGAATGGAATGTCCACCGCTGGTGCGGTTATTGGGGACGCGGTATCTGACCGCGATCGTTTGCCACCCGAAAGCCGGCGCGCTGGCGCCGACTCCTCGGCGCGAGCAGCGATCGGGAACTATGACTTGTTGAGGGCTGCCGCGGCGCGTATCAGCTTCTTGAAGGCCGCCTCATCTATTTCATCACCCTCATGGAGATCGATCGCGCGCCTGACGTTGCCTTCGAGGCTCGAATTGAACAGTCCCTTGGGATCCCCAAGCCGCGCGCCTTTGGCGAATGTCAGCTTGACGACGCTCTTGTAGGTCTCGCCGGTGCAGATGATTCCATTGTGCTCCCAGACCGGAACGCCTCGCCACTTCCACTCCTCGACCACCTCGGGCACAGCCTGTTTGATCAGCGCGCGGACATGGGCGAGCATCTTGCCCCTCCAGTCGCCCAATTCCCTGATTCTCGCGTCGATCAGCCGGGAAGGGGATTCGCTTTTGGTCGTTGCGGCCTTTTTCATGTTGCTTGCACCTCGTTTGAGGTCAGTCTGGCGGCGCCCGCTATTCCGCCGCCTGCGACGACGGCATCCGCATGCTGCCGACGCCATCGGCGTCCGTCGCCGAGATCGTGGTGCGGATCATCAGGCGCGGTTCCGGCGCCGGCCAGGGCCGGCCGCGATGCATGGTGGCGCGGTTGTCCCACATCACGACATCGCCCTTGCGCCATGGGTGCAGATAGCTGACGCCGGGCGCGGTCGCGGCCTCCGTCAATTCGTCGATCAGCTGCTTTCCCGCCGCAGGCTCCATGCCTTCGACCGCATAGGCGTGCGAGGCGAGATAGATCGCGCCGCGGCCGTTGACCGGGTTCTTCCACACCATGCGCCAGCATTGCGGCGGCAGCGCCGCGCGTTCCTCGGGACTGGCGAGATCCGGCGCGACCTTGCTGCGCGAATGCGCGTAATCGTGCCAGGCGAAGGAATTTTCCAGTCTTTCGCGGGTGCCGGCGTCGAGCCGCTCGAAGGCAAGACGCGTGGAGACATATTCGGTCTCGCCGCCGCGCGCCGGAATGATACGCGCCGAAAGCACCGAGGTCAGCGCCGGTACCGATTTGAAGGAGCTGTCGGTATGCCAGAGCTGGTTGGCCTTGGCGCGCATCGCCTGCCGGTGATCCGGCGGAACCACCTTGCCGTCCGGGCCGATGGTCGAGAGAATGACGAAATGCGATCCGGTGCCCTGGGAGCCGACCTTGGTCACCTCGGGCGGGCCGAAGCGGCGAGAAAAAGCCAGTTGAATTTCGTCGGTCACCTCCTGGTCGCGAAACACCAGCACGGAATGTTCCTCGAACGCCGCGCGCGCGGCCGCATAGGCGGCATCGTCGGAAGCGATATCGGCCAGCGTCACGCCGCGCAGTTCGGCAGCGAACCCCGGACCCAGCGGGACGATGTCCATCGGCAAGCTCTCCCTGTTTCCTGTTGCGCAAAACCTACGGCAAAACGGTTGCACCGGCAACGCGGCCGGCGGAACGCGGCCCGCGGTCCAGCTGATCCGAACACGGCTATTGTTTTCGCCGGGGTTTGCGGGATAATTCCCGCGATGGCCAATCCAGCGTACGCGATGGTTTTGTGAACGATATTCCCGGCGAAGCGGCGCTGCCGGCGCGGCGGGAGCGCTTCATTCCGCTGCGGAAGTCGGATCTGATCGACGGTCTCGTGGCCGCGGGCCACCTCGACGATGCGGAGCAGTTGAGGTTCAGGCAATTCGCCCGTCAACTCGGCGCCCTGTTTCACTATCGGTATTTCGAACAGCTCGACCTGCTGCGCGAGGCGTATTTTCACTTCGACCCCGAGGTCGACCCGCGGGCCGGCGGAGTTCAGCAGGATCTCGAGGCGGCCTATCGCCGGCTGAGCGAGGAGGTGGCCCGTGTCCTCACCGAGGCCAATTTCATCGAAATCACGCATGACGAAATCATCAGCGCCTTTGCCGAGCATGCTTTGGTTCGAGTCAAGCTCAAGGCTCCGATCGAGGAGTATCGCGACGTCCGCATGTTCCGCCGTGGCAGCCACCAGGAAACCATCGACATTCCGGTCTGGCGGGGTTTGCGCAAGCGTTCGCACGAGATCGAGGTGTTCGACGACGTGGTGATGATGGTTGCGACGCGGCCGGGCGGCGATACGCCGGCCAAGGTCCGCAGGACATTATGGGGCGTGCGGCGGATACGGTCAAAAATCCGCGGCGGCGCGGTGTTGTTCAAGTATTTCCGGAACGTCGCCCGCGCCGATCTCGAGGCGCTGTTTCCCAATGTGCAGGTGGTGATGAGCCTGTACGACCAGCTGATGCTGGGCGTACCGGCGATTTTCGGCGGCATCCCGATCCTGATCAAGCTTGCCTCGACCCTGGTGATCCTGTTTCTGGTCGCCGGCTTCTATCTCGGCGTCACCGGAACGATCGGCGACAACGATCTCGAGCAGGCGCTGGCCGCGCTCAGCGGCCTGTTCGCGCTTGGCGCTTTCATGCTGCGGCAATGGGGCAATTTCCATCGCCAGTCCCTGATTCATCAGAAGCAGCTGACCGACAATATCTACTATCGCAACATCAACAATAACTCCGGCATTTTCAGTTATCTGATCGGCGAGGCCGAGGAACAGGAGTGGAAAGAGGCGCTGCTCGCCTATTACGGCCTGCTGACGGCCACCGAACCCCTGACGCGCGAGTTGCTGGAAGCGCGCATGGAGGAACTGCTGTCGCAGCGGTTCGGCGTCGAGGCCGAATTCGGGATCGACGAGGCGCTGGCGCGGTTGAAGGACCTCGATCTCCTTGGCGAGACCGGCGGACGTCTTTCGGTGCCGCCGCTTGCCGATGCGAACGGACGCCTCGAGAAAGGGTGGACCGGGCTGTTGCGGTCTAGCGCAGGCTCGCGTTGATCTTGTCGAGCGCCGCAGAACCGGGGCAGAGCTCCCTGGCTTCCAGCGTGTTGAGTGGCGCCTGCACGGTGTCGAGGTGGCTGTGCAGGTCGTCCGACTCCGGATCGACGTACAGCAACCCGGTGACGATCTGGCCCTTGGCAGCGTGCTTCTGCAGAAACGACATCGCTCCGATGCGGTCGTGCGCGTCATAGTCGGCGTCGATCTTGCGCAGCGCGATCCTGCTGCCGTCATGCTGTTCGACCACCTGGACGGTGCCCGGCGCATAATCCACCGCGATCGGGTCGCGGCCGGTGATGACGTCGAGCCGGTTCACCGCATCATTGTGCTCGCGTACATAATCGAAACTCTTGGTCGAGCCGGCATGGTTGTTGAAGGCGACACAGGGGCTGATGACGTCGATGAAGGCAGCGCCCTTGTGCTGGATAGCGGCCGCGATCAGCGGCACCAGCTGGGCCTTGTCGCCTGAAAAACTGCGCGCCACGAAGCTGGCGCCGAGCTGCAGCGCGATCGCGACCAGGTCGATGGCGTTGTCGGTGTTCATCACGCCCTTCTTGGACTTCGAGCCGCGGTCGGCGGTGGCGGAGAACTGGCCCTTGGTCAGGCCGTAAACGCCGTTGTTCTCGACGATATAGGTCATGTTGACGCCGCGCCGGATCGAATGCGCGAACTGGCCGAAGCCGATCGAGGCCGAGTCGCCGTCGCCGGAGACGCCGAGATAGATCAAGTCGCGGTTGGCGAGGTTGGCGCCGGTCAAGACCGAGGGCATGCGGCCGTGCACGGTGTTGAAGCCGTGCGAATTGCCGAGGAAATAGTCCGGGGTCTTCGAGGAGCAGCCGATCCCGGAAATCTTGGCGACACGATGCGGCTCGATCGACAGCTCGAAACAGGCCTCGATGATCGATGCCGTGATCGAATCATGCCCGCAGCCCGCGCACAGCGTCGAGACCTTGCCCTCGTAATCGCGGTGGGTGAAGCCGAGATCGTTCCTGGGCAGCCCCGGATGATGGAATTTCGGTTTGGCAATGTAGGTCATGACTTCACCTTGCGCAGCGGGGCCACTGTGAGCTGATCCTGATGTTCGCCGATGGCGCCGGCGATGAAGCGGGCGGTGATCGGCGTGCCGTCAAAATGCAGGATCGGAATCAGCCGCACGGGGTCGATGCCGTTTTCGTTGACGATGAGCGAGCGCAACTGGGCATCGCGATTCTGCTCGACCACATACACGAAATCATGGTCCGCCATGAAGCTCGCGACACTCGAATGGAACGGGAAGGCGCGGATCCGCAGGCGGTCGAGCTGGTGCCCGCGCGCTTCCAATAGC
The DNA here is from genome assembly GCA_963706975.1 of uncultured Alphaproteobacteria bacterium. GTDB lineage: Bacteria > Pseudomonadota > Alphaproteobacteria > Rhizobiales > Xanthobacteraceae > Bradyrhizobium. The sequence goes on along the minus strand of CAVPOL010000037.1, from coordinate 23,077 downwards.
CCGATCGCCTCGTCCATCGCAGGCGACGTCGAGCCGAAATAGATCACGCCGTATTTGGTCGGCTTGGCGGCGTTGGCCTGCAGCGGCCGTGGCACCAGATCCTGGGCGGTCTCGAATTTGCGCACCAGCCGCTGCATGTTGTCGGCGTAAACCGAGCCTTCCTCGGAATAGCGCGCGTAACGGTCGCGCGAGGTGCCACGGGTGAAGTAGGAACCCTTGGTCGGGTGGGTGCCGGGAAGGGTGCGGAACGGGATGCCGTCGCCGTCGACGTCGAGATAGCGCCCGAAGTCGCGGCCTTCCTCCAGCATCTCCGCCGTCATCACCTTGCCGCGGTCGTATTGCCGGGCATCGTCCCAGCGCAGCGGGCGGCACAGCCGGTGGTTCATGCCGATATCGAGATCGAGCATGAGGAAAATCGTGGTCTGCAGCCGTTCGGCCAGATCGAAAGCCGTGGCGGCAAATTCGAACGCCTCGGCCGGGTCTTCCGGAAACAGCAGCACATGCTTGGTGTCGCCATGCGAAGCATAGGCGCAGGCGGTGATGTCGCATTGCTGGGTCCGCGTCGGCATGCCGGTCGACGGACCTGCGCGCTGCACGTTCATGATCACGGCCGGAATCTCGGCGAAATAGGACAGGCCGATGAACTCCTGCATCAGCGAGATGCCGGGGCCGGAGGTGGCGGTGAAGGCGCGGGCCCCGTTCCAGGATGCGCCGACCACGATGCCGATCGAGGCCAGTTCGTCCTCGCCCTGGATGATCGCGTATTTGGCCTTGCCGGTTTCCGGGTCGTGCCGCAGTTTCCTGCAATGGCTGGTGAAGGCGTCGGCAACCGACGAGGATGGCGTGATCGGATACCAGGCGCACACCGTGGCGCCGCCATAGACCGCGCCGAGGGCTGCTGCGCTGTTGCCCTCGATGAAAATGCGGTCGCCGACCTTGTCGGCCTTCTTGATGCGCAGCCCGATCGGGCATTTCAGGTTCTGCAGCGCCCAGTCGCGGCCCAGATGCAGCGCATGCACGTTCGAGGACAAGAGCTTTTCCTTGCCCTTGTACTGCTCGCCGATCAGCTGCTCGACGATCTTCGGATCCATCTCGAGCAGGGCGCACATCGCGCCGAGATAGATGATGTTCTTGAACAGCTGGCGCTGCCGCGGGTCGGTATAGGTCGAGTTGGTGATCGCGGTCAGCGGCACCCCGATCACGGTGATATCGGGCCGGAATTTCGACGCCGGCATCGGCTTGGTCGAATCGTAGAACAGATAGCCGCCGGGCTCGATCGAGGCGATGTCCTTGTCCCAGGTCTGCGGGTTCATCGCCACCATCATGTCGACGCCGCCGCGGGCGCCGAGATGACCGTCCTCGGTCACCCGCACCTCGTACCATGTCGGCAGGCCCTGGATGTTGGACGGGAACACGTTGCGCGGCGACACCGGCACGCCGTGGCGCAGGATCGAGCGCGCGAACATCTCGTTGGCGCTGGCCGAACCCGAGCCGTTGACGTTGGCGAAGCGGACGACGAAGTCGTTTACGCTGCTGATCGGGCTTTGGACGGACATGTTGTTCCTGCGTGGGTCATATCGATGAGGTATTTCTGCATGTCCCAGGCGCCGGTGGGACAGCGTTCGGCGCACAGCCCGCAATGCAGGCAGACGTCTTCGTCCTTGACCATGACACGGCCGGTCTTGAGGCCGTCGGCGACATAGAGGGCCTGGTCGAGGTGCGGCGAGGGCGCCTTCAGCCGCGACCGCAGATCCTCTTCCTCGCCGTTTTCGGTGAAGGTGATGCAGTCCATCGGGCAGATGTCGACGCAGGCGTCGCATTCGATGCACAAGGGGGCGGCGAACACGGTCTGGATGTCGCAGTTCAGGCAGCGCTGGGCCTCGCCGAGCGCGAGCTTGACGTCATAGCCGAGTTCGACTTCGGCGCGGATGTCCTTCAACGCGATCACCTTGTCGCGATGCGGTACCTTGTAGCGCTTGTCGGAAGAAACGTCGTTGTCATAGCTCCACTCGTGGATGCCCATCTTCTGCGAGGAGACGTGCACCTCTGGCAGTGGACGCTCGGTGATGTCCTCGCCGGACAACAGCTTGTGGATCGAGAGCGCGGCGTCATGGCCGTGCGCCACCGCCCAGATGATGTTCTTGGGGCCGAAGGCGGCGTCGCCGCCGAAAAACACCTTTGGATTGGTCGAGCCCATGGTCTTGGGGTCGACCACGGGCATGTTCCACTTGTCGAACTCGACGCCGCAGTCGCGCTCGATCCAGGGGAAGGCGTTCTCCTGGCCGACCGCCACCAGCACGTCGTCGCATTCGATGGTCTGGTTGGGTTCGCCTGACGGCACCAGGTTGCGCCGTCCCCTGGCGTCGTATTCGGCCTTCACCTTCTGGAAGGTGACGCCGGTGAGCTTGCCATTGTCATGGGTGAAGGCGACCGGCACCATGAAGTTGAGGATCGGAATGTCCTCGTGCAGGGCGTCTTCCTTCTCCCAGGGCGAGGCCTTCATTTCCTCAAAACCGGAACGCACGATCACCTTGACGTCTTCGCCGCCAAGCCGGCGGGCGGTTCGGCAGCAATCCATCGCGGTGTTGCCGCCGCCGAGCACGATGACGCGCTTGCCGATCTTGCTGACATGTTCGAACGAGACAGAGGCCAGCCATTCGATGCCGATGTGAATATTGCCGGCTGCTTCCTTGCGTCCGGGAATGTCGAGCTCGCGGCCGCGCGGCGCGCCGGAGCCGACGAACACCGCATCGAAATTCTCGGTCAGCAGCTGCTTCAGGCTGTCGATGCGCTGGCCGCCCTTGAACTCGATGCCGAGGTCGAGGATGTAATCGGTTTCCTCGTCGATGACAGTGTCGGGCAAGCGGAATTTCGGAATTTGCGTCCGCATCATGCCGCCGGCCTTGGGGTCGGCATCGAACACGGTGCAGCGATAGCCGAGCGGCGCGAGGTCGCGCGCCACCGTCAGCGAGGCGGGGCCGCCGCCGACGATTGCAATGCGCTTGCCGTTCTTCGCCGCTGGTTTCGGCATGCGGTGCTTGACGTCGTCCTTGAAGTCGGCGGCGACGCGCTTCAGCCGGCAGATCGCGACCGGGGTATCCTCGACGCGGCCGCGGCGGCAGGCCGGCTCGCACGGACGGTCGCAGGTGCGCCCGAGAATCCCGGGAAACACGTTCGATCGCCAGTTGATCATGTAGGCGTCGCTGTAGCGGCCTTCGGCAATCAAGCGGATATATTCTGGAACGGGCGTATGCGCGGGACAGGCCCACTGGCAATCGACCACTTTGTGAAAGTAGTCGGGCGCCGAAATATCAGTCGGTTTCATTCCTACCTTGTCCGCGCGACTTAAAGGGAAGACGCGGCCTTATCTCTGCCTGCGAACGCTCAGGTGGCGTTCTTCTGGTTTTTGAATTGGATCATAGGCTTACCTTATTAGAGGCATTCCAGAGCCTCTACAAAGGCCAATTTGTCTCATCTCCAGTTTTCGTGGGCAGCGACCCATAACGTTAACGTCAGCAGAACGTTATTTCGCGGTGCAGCATGTGCAGCGCAGCGCTGCTTGCTGTTCAGCAGCCGGGAACTTCGCTTCTCGCGAGATCCCACATCAGATTGTAAACGCCGTTGGAGATCACCAGCGGTTTGAGTGCGGCATTACCGGTGAAGCGGGCCGCGACCGCGGACACCGCATCGACATGTGTGGCGTCGATCAGGATGAACCAGTCGCCGGCGCCGGGATTGGGAGCCGAGGGATCGTCGGTGATGGGCCGCGACAGTGCCGGATCGCTCTCGATCAGGTGCATGGAGATGATGCCGTCGAGATTTTGCGGATCGAGTTGCTCCTGCAGCGCGCTGCGCAGCCTGTCGATCCCGCCGGTCGGGCGCAGGCGGATGATGCAGAGCGCGGCGCCGCGGCCTTGTCCGCGGCTGATCGTGATGCGCGCGACGCTGCGGATCATGTTTTTGAAGCGCGTGATATTGGCCTTCGACCAGTCGGTCTGGTTGGCCAGCGCAGTGCGATAGGCCGGGCTGTCGAGCACCTCGAAGGTCTCGGTCGAATAGAGGCTGAGATATTTCGGCGCACCGTCATGGGCAACATAGCGCCGGGCTTCGAGGAAGCCGGGAATCGCGACGCGTTCCTCGAGATGCTCGCGGTCGTACCAGCGGTTGAACTCCGGCTCATCCGCGGCATCGATATCCATCGAGGTCAGCAGCATTCCCTTTCCGGCGAGCGGCATGTTGGGAGTTTCCTATCGGGTAATTCTGGAAGCCATATCCGCGATCGCCTTCATCACGGCGTCCCTGACGCCGGGATCGTACAGCGAATGGCCGGCGCCCTCGACGACGCGAACCTCGGCCGAACCCCACGCCGCGGCGAGCGCATGCGACGTCGCCGGCGGACAGAGCAGATCGTAACGGCCTTGCACGATGATGCCGGGAATGGCTTTGAGCCTGTGGGCTTCGCCCAACAGCTGATCCGGTTTCATGAAGCAATCGTTCTGGAAATAATGCGCTTCCATGAACGGCGTCGCGGGCAGGGCTCGCGTCGAATTAAGCGACGCCAGATCGAGCCGGACGCGGTTCGGCGCATGTTCGGAAAGAATGCGCTCGGTCTCGCCCCAGGCCCGCGCCGCCGGGCCGTGCACGGCGGGGTCGGCATCGAGAATCCGGCTGAAGTAGGCATCCATCGGGTTTCCGCGTTCCTCCGGGGGCAACACGCCGAGGAAATCCTCGGAGAGGCCGGGATGGAATTGCGGCAGCACGCCCAGGAACCCACCTTCGATTTCCTGGCGGGTGCCGAGGAAAGTCGCGCGCAGCACGATGCCGGTGACGCGGCCGGGATGTGCCTGCGCATAGGCCAGCGCCAGCGTCGCGCCCCAGGAACCGCCGACAATCATCCAGCGCTGAATACCGAATTTCTCGCGGGTCGTTTCCATGTCCGCGATCAGACGCGGCAGCGTGTTGTGTTCGCGTCTCCCCTTGGGCCGGCTGCGGCCGGCGCCACGCTGGTCGAACAGCACCGCGTGAAAGCGCTCGGGATCGAACAGGCGGCGATGATCGGGCTGGCAGCCGCTGCCGGGACCGCCGTGCAGATAGACCGCGGGGATGCCGTCGGCGCGGCCGACGGTTTCGACATAGACCTCGTGGCCGTCGCCGACCGGCAGCAGCTCGGAGGTCAGCGGTGCGAAGGGATCGGAGCGGTGGCCTCTGGCTTTGCCCGCATCGGCGTCAGGCGCCATGGTCGCCGCCGGTCTCGGGCGTTCCCCCGGCGAAATTGCGATAGATGAAACGGTTGTTGTCGGCCGCGGCTTCTGATGCGGCCATCTTGAAGATCTGCTCGTGCACCGGCGACAGCGTGCAGGCCGGATCGGTATTGCCGGCATCGCCGGTCAGCGCAAACGCCTGGCAGCGGCAGCCGCCGAAATCGATCTCCCTGAACTCGCAGCTCTTGCACGGCTCCTTCATCCAGCCGGTGCCGCGATAGCGATTGAAGGCTTCGGAATTCTGCCAGATCCAGGCGATCGAATGGTTGGAGCGCACGCTTTCGAATTGGAGCCCCGTGATGGATCTCGGCGGCGTGACAGGGCAGCACCTTGCCCGCCGGCGAGATGTTGAAGAACTGCCGGCCCCAGCCGCCCATGCATTTCTTCGGCCGCAGCGCGTAATAATCCGGCACCACAAAGTCGATGGCCAAAATGCCCTTGAGCCGGACCTGGGCTTCCTCGACGATGCGGCTGGTCTCCTCCATCTGTTCCAGGGTCGGCATCAGCGCCGCGCGGTTTTTCAGTGCCCAGCCGTAATACTGCACATTGGCGACCTCGAGCCGGTCGGCGTCGAGATCGACCGCCATCTGGATGATGTCGGACAATTGATGCAGGTTTTGCCGGTGCATCACCGCATTGACCGTCAGCGGCAGGTCCAGTTCGCGGGTCCATTTTGCGACCTGCAGCTTCTTCTCATGCGACTGCTTCAGCCCGGCGACGCGGTCGGCGACAGTGGGCTCGTTGCCCTGAAAGCTGATCTGGACGTGGCAGAGCCCGGCATCGGCCAGTGCGGCAAGCTTTTCGCGGGTCAGCAACACGGCCGAAGTGATGAGATTTGAGTACAGCCCGACGTCGCTGGCATGCTGCACCAGTTCGACCAGATCCTTGCGCGCGGTCGGCTCGCCGCCGGAGAAGTGAATTTGCAGCACGCCGATTTCGGCAAGCTCGGTCAAAACCTTCTTCCATTCCTCGGTCGTGAGCTCGGTGCTGCCGCGATCGAGCTCGACCGGGTTGGAGCAATAGGGGCACTGCAGCGGACAGCGGTGCGTCAGCTCCGCCAGCACCGCCAGGGGAATCCCGAAGGTTTCCGCGGTCGAGCCGCGGCTCTCCAGCACCGCGAGCCCGTCAGTGGGATCGCTGGCCGCAACATGCGCATCGGTCAAGGTCGGGCTCATGACGTCTTCTCGCGGGCTTGCGTCAAAAATCCCTTGTCGGCGAGGTCCTGCAGCATGGCAATGACGTCGCCCAGAATCGCCTCGCGTTCGGCGGCGTATTTGACGGCGAGCAGGTCGACCATGTCGGCGACGCTGCGCACGCCGTCGCAGAGCTGCAGCACTTCGACCGCAATCTCGTCCGGCGCCAGCACCCGCTCCGGCGCCAGGATCACCCAGACCTGCCGGGTCTCGTCGTACTTGAGTTTGGCGTGGCGCGGCAGCACCGGCCGGCTGGTCTCGCTGACGCTGATATTGCGGCTGGCCATCGCTTCGCCTCTAGCCGGGTCTGGGCACGAACGCGCCCGGCGGTATGTGACCGTCGACATAGGCATGGTACAGCGCGTCGAGCTGAACCCAAAGCACATTGGTCTTGAAGATCAGCGCATTGCAGACCGCTTCGCGCTCCGCCGGCGTGCCGGCATGTTGCTTGACGTATTCCAGTGCGAAGCCGGCGTCGCGCGGCGCCTGGGTCAGGCGGCGGCTGAAATAACTCATGATGTCGGGGTTGACGAAATCGTAATGCGCCAGCATGCCGGAGATGCGCTCTTCATGCAGGTTCGGCGCGAACAGTTCCGTCAGCGACGAGGCGATCGCCTCCAGCGGGCTCTTGTCGCGGACGAAATGCACATAGGCCTCGACCGCGAAACGGGTGGCGGGAAGGATGCCCTCGGTGGATTCGACATAGGCCGTGTCCAGCCCAAGTCCTTCGGTGAGCTTCAGCCAGCGCTCGATGCCGCCCTCGGCGCCGAGGTCGCCGTCATGGTCCTCGATCCGGTGCCGCCATTCCAGCCGGATGCCGCGGTCGCGGAAGCGCGAGATCACCACTGCGTCCTTGATCGGAATCGTGCTCTGGTAGAAGTAGCGGTTCAGCGCCCAGGCCTGGACCTGGCCCTTGTTCAACTTGCCGCCGTGCAGCAGCCGGTGAAACGGATGCAGATTGTGGTAGCGGGTGGCGCCGATATGACGCAGCGCCGCTTCCAGTTCCTCGGCATTGTTGAGCGGCGCGCTGCCGGCGAGCGAGTAGGCCGTCATCCCGCTTGGGTTCATCACGTTCACAGCGTAATCTCCGTTCCATCGGCGGGGATCTGCCAGCCGGCGCGCTCGGCGATCTTGCGCTCGGCGGAATTGTGCAGCCACGCCGGGTTGGAATTGTTGATATGCAGAAACACTTTTCGGCCGATGTCGAGTCCGGCCAGCACGTCAATCGCGCCGGCATCGCCCGACATGGCGATATGTCCCATGCCTCGCCCGGTCTTGCTGCCGAGGCCCAGCGCGATCAGCTCGTCGTCGCGCCACACCGTACCATCGAAGAAAATCAGCGGCGCGCCGGCAAGTCTTGATTTGAGATCGTCGGTCATCTCGGCGCAGGCGGCGAGGAAGTAGAAATAATTGCCGCTCGCCTTTTCTTCAATGCGAAGCCCCAGCGTGTCGCCCACCCCGTCGCCAGCCGGATGGGTCTTGCCTTCCAGATACCAGGCGCCCTTGCCGGGAACCGCAAATGGCAGGACCTCGATGCCGGACGGCGAGCCGTCGGGCAATATCGGTTCGAATGCCTGGTCCTGATCGATCGGCTGGCGCCGCACGTTCTTGTCGTTCAGCACGTTGAAGATGCTGTTGGACTTCAGGATCGCAAGCACCTTGCTGTGGGCGTAGATCGTGAACGGCGAGCCCTCGCGCATCGACAGCAGGCCCGCCACAGCGTCGATTTCGCCATTGGTCAGGATCACGCCCGAGATCGGACTGTGGCGGAGTTCTCCGGCCCTGGGGTGAAGCTGGGGGGTGGCGGTGAGTTGCTGGCGCAGGTCGGGAGAGGCGTTGATCAGAAACCAGTGCGAGCCGTCGGCGCTGACCGCGATCGAGGCCTGGGTGCTCTGCAATTCGGGATGTCCGTTTCGCGCTCTCCGGCAAACCTGACAGCCGCAGTTCCACTGCGGAACGCCGCCACCGGCTGCGGCGCCCAGGACGACGACGCGAAGCATGATTCGTCTCCCGGAGCTTCCAAGTGCTTTGATATCCGAACCAAAATCCGGAAACTCAAAAGGTGGACACCGGACAAACCCCGCTCCCGAAATCAGGAACGCGCCATGCCCGAAACGTCCACCTTAAGCCAAACGATACAAACGCCGCTTACTTGCGGGCGGCGCATGCATACATGTTGATTTCCATGCCGACCGGCACTTCGACGATCTTGGGGGTTTTCCAGGCCATTTGGCTCTCCTTGTCATACCGGACGCATTCCGCCCTCACGGGATAAGCTACTTCGGAACGGAAAGTTCGCCACTTAAATTTTTGGTAATACAACCCTTGCGCTATTTTGCTGCATCGCAAAAGAAAATCACCTTTTTGTGCGATGAAGTGTCAAAACAACGCGGGATCAATGGGTTCAAAGTCGCGCGCTGCGACCTAGATGTGGATTGAGGCCAGGGCATCCCTTGGAACAAAGAACTCTTGAGAACCTCCCGGGTTTCGGCTGGAGCCCGCAACGGAAAGTAGCCTGGCCCCATGCCCCGGTATTTTTTCAACGCACGCATCGGCGACGAGTTGGTCAGGGATCCCGAGGGCGAAGAACTCAGGGATCCCGACCGTGCCTGGGAAATGGCGCGGACCATGATCCGGGAGTTGCTCAAGATCGAGGGCGCCGAGGGCGGCCTGTTGCATGCGATCCTGGAGGTGACGGACGATCAGGGCGAGGTCGTGCTGGAATTTCCGTTTACCGAGGCGATCCTCGACGAGCCCGGCGAATCCGTGACAAGGCATTGATGCCTGCAGTCATTCCGGGGTGACTGGCCCTTTTCATTCCAACCCAATTCGCACGCGGTGCTGGCGAACCGTACACCCTGCTGTCCGATCTATTCCGTTTCTTGTCCCGCCCGCTTCCAAATGATTTCGATTGCGCGCCGGCAAAAAAATTTGGACAACTGCCGCCCACGCCGGCGCCGGCATCCCGTTTGCCCGCGCAAGGATAAGGCCTCCACAGAGGGAGGATGTCATGACGATCGGCTCATCCGCGCCGCGCAGCCTGTTGCTCGCGGGCGCGTTGGTAGGTGTTTTCACATTCGGCGCTGCCGCGCAGCAGCCCGCCACTCCGCCAGCCCCAGCAGCGCCTGCCGCCGCCGCACCGCTTCCACCGGGTTCTCCCCTGATCGGGCGCCCGGCGGATAACGAGGCTGCCGCCAAACTTGCCCCGATCGCATCGCCGCCGATCGCGGCGGCCCCGGACAAGCTGCCGCTTGCCAAACTCAAGGTGCCGGCCGGTTTCAACATCGAGGTTTACGCCGCCGGCATGGCGAATGCCCGTTCGCTGACCCTTGGAGACAAGGGCACGGTGTTCGTCGGTACCCGCCTGGTCGGCAACGTCTATGCCATCGCCAACAAGGACGGCAAGCGCTCGGTCAAGACCCTGGCCTCGGGGCTCCATCGGCCGAACGGCGTCGCGTTCAAGGACGGCACGCTGTACATAGCAGAACTCTCCAAGGTCTCCAGGGTCGACAAGGTCGAGGATAATCTCGACAGCCCCGCGAAGCTGACGATGATCTACGACAAGCTGCCCAAGGACGAGGCGCATGGCTGGAAGTTCATCGGCATCGGTCCCGACAACAAGCTCTATGTTCCGGTCGGACAGCCCGGCAACAACGTGCTGAATGACGATGATCACGGTCTGATCAGGCGGATGAACCTCGACGGCAGCGGCGCCGAAGTGATTGCGCGTGGCGTCCGCAACACCGTCGGCTTCGACTGGCATCCGGAAACCAAGCAGCTCTACTTCACCGACAATGGCCGCGACTGGATGTCGGAAGACGTGCCTGAAGATGAACTCAATCGCATCACCAAGGTTGGCGAGCATTTTGGGGCGCCCTATTGCCTGCAGGGCAATATCGTCGACCCCGAATTCGGCTGGGGCAAATCCTGCAGCGACTACACCGCACCGGTCGGCCTGCTGGGCCCGCATTCGGCTTCGCTCGGCATGCGCTTCTATACCGGCAACATGTTCCCGAAAGCCTACAAGAACGCCATCATCGTCGCCCGCCGCGGCTCGTGGAACCGGTCCAAGAAGGTCGGCGGCGATGTCCTCGTCGTCAAGCTGAACAAGGACGGTACGGTGAAATCCACCGAACCCTTCATCACGGGCTTCCTGGAGGACAACAAGTACATCGGCCGGCCGGTCGATGTGATGCAGATGAAGGACGGCTCGCTGCTGGTCTCGGACGACTGGAACGGCGCCGTGTACCGCGTCACCTACGGCAAGCAGAAGGTGGCCGGGCAGTAGGGCCTTCTCGAGAGAAGTCATGCCCGGCTTTGTGCCGGGCATCTACGCCCTTGATGGGCTTAGGTCCAGAAGACGTGGATGGCCGGGACATTGGCGAGCGAAGCGACGCCGTCCTTCTGACCGCTATGCCCGGCCATGACGAGAAGTGAGATCATTCGATGCGCCGTCTCGTTGCCGTCCTGGCGCTTCTCGTCTTGATGTCATCCGCCGGCGCCGAAACCTTCGAGCAGCGCCTCGCGCCGTGCCTGGCCTGCCACGGCGAAAAGGGGCAGTCCGAAACCGAGAACACGCCGTCGCTGGGCGCGCAGCAGGCGCCTTATGCGCTGATCCAGCTATTCATGTTTCGCGAGAAGCTGCGTGCCTTCGAGCCAATGAACGAGATGGCGAAGGGCCTGACCGACAACGATCTGCGCACCTTTTCCGATTTTCTCGCCACCTTGCCGAAGCCCGCGCCGCCGGCCGATGCCGGCGATCCCCACAGGATGCAGCGGGGCCAGGCCCTCGCGCAGCAGCACCGCTGCAACAGCTGCCACAACCCGGATTTCTCCGGCAAGGAAAATGTCCCGCGCATCGCCAACCAGCGCGAGGACTATCTCGCCAAGACGCTGGCCGAATACAAGGACAACAGCCGCCATGGCTATGACGGCTCGATGGCGGACGTGATGGGGCCGGTCACCGCCGACCAGATTGCCGATCTCGCCTATTTCCTCGCCCGGGTGCGCTGAGCGGCCGCTCGCTTCCGTCTAGAACGGACATGCGGGCGGATCGTCCCATGCGCCCGATCCCCTGACATTCACGCCGGTGGCGCAGGTCATGGTCGCTGGCCTGGCCTTGCCGACGTTGGCCATGGCCGGTTCGGGCTCGAGCGTGATCAGCAAGCCGTACGCCCTGCCGCCGCCGGCATAGCGATATTGCCGGCCGGTCGTTTCCCGCGCAGGATCGCTGGGGATCGCGTCCAGGAACTTGCCGTCGACCAACGCTGGCTTGAGATCGTCGACGGGATTGTCCTGCAGGATCGGGTACATGCCCCGCGCCTGGCGATATTTTTCCAGTGCCTCCGCCAGCAGCCTGGCGTGCGAGGCGCGAAGCTGGTTGTTCTCGTATCCCGGAGAGCCGATGAACCGCAGCGTCCCCCAGTAAGTGATCATGAGGACTGCAAACCCGCCGGTGACTTTCAAGAGTGACCGCACTTCTGTTTCGCTCGGTTGATCGCCGACGGCTACTTAGCCTTGCGCAACGCTGCTTGTGAAGTGTGCCGGATGTCGGTCTCGGACCGGGGCGCCCGAGCCGGGGCAGCATCACGTATGGGTGCCAAAATCGTCCGGGCGCGGGAATCGTTGCGCAGGGCGCCGGACGGCGCGCAAAATAGCCGGAATCTCAATGGCGTCGCGGAGCCGGCGGCGCTACAAGACGGCCTTTCGAATGGAGGTATCCGTGGAAGATCTCTGGCGTCTGTCGGCAGTAGACATCGCTGCCCTGATCAGGTCGAAGAAAATATCGGCGAAGCAGGCAGCCTCGGCGGCGCTGGCCCGGCTCGACGCGGTCAATCCCAAAATCAACGCCGTCGTCGACCATCGGCCGGAGGATGTGCTGGCGCAGGCCGCAGGCGTAGATGCCATGATCGCGCGTGGCGAAGACGCCGGCGCGCTGGGCGGTGTGCCGGTCACGGTCAAAGTCAATATCGATCAGGACGGCTTTGCCACCACCAACGGCCTCAAGCTGCAGCGCGACGTGATCGCGAAGTCCAACAGCCCGGTGATCGACAATCTGCGCAAGGCCGGCGCCGTCATTCTCGGCCGCACCAATTGCCCGGCGTTTTCATACCGCTGGTTCACCACCAATCTGGTGCATGGCGACACCAGGAATCCGCGCGATCCCGGCATTACCCCGGGCGGCTCCTCCGGCGGGGCTGGTGCTGCGGTGGCGGCGGGCATCGGCCATATCGCGCACGGCACCGATATCGCGGGCTCGATCCGTTATCCCGCCTATGCCTGCGGTGTGCACGGCCTGCGTCCGACGGTCGGGCGCATCGCGGCCTTCAACGCTTCGCTGCCGGAACGCGCCATCGGGCCGCAGATATCGGCGGTATCGGGTCCGCTGGCGCGCACCATCGGCGATCTCAGGATTGCGCTGGCGGCGATGTCAGGCTTTGACGCGCGCGATCCTTGGTGGGTGCCGGCGCCGCTGGAAGGACCGTCCAAACCGAAGCGCGCCGCAATATGCGTCAATCCCGACGGGCTCGATCCGGTTGCCGAAGTGAAGGCCGCGGTCGCCGACGCCGGGAAGCGGCTGCAACGCGCCGGCTGGACCGTCGAGGAGATTGTCACCACGCCGCCGCTGCGCGAGGCCATGGAATGGCAGACCAAACTCTGGCTCGGCGACAATTATGAAGCCCAACTCGAGACCGCCGAGCGCGAGGGCGACCCCGGCGCGCTGGCCTGCCTGCGCGGCAACCGCTCAAAGGTGTTTCCGTTCGATGCGGCGGCATTCTCCAAGGCGCTGACACGGCGCGCCACGCTGGCGCGCGAATGGCTGGCATTCTTCGAGAAATATGCCGTGGTGGTGATGCCGGTGTCCGGCGAACTGCCGTTCCCCGATCATCTCGACCGCAAGGACGATGCGTCCTTTGCGCGGGTCTGGCACGCGCAGATGCCGCAGATCGCCATTCCCTTCATGGGGCTTCCCGGGCTAACGGTTTCCACCGGCCTGGTGGGCCGCATTCCCGTCGGCGTCCAGATCGTCTCCGGCCGTTTTCGCGAGGATCTGTGCCTCGCCGCGGGCGAGGCGATCGAGGCCGGCGGAACCCCGTCGGCGGCGATCGATCCCGCGGGTTGATGTGCGGGGTCCGGACAAAGGGAAGGTGATGGCTGGCGTTCACGATTTCACGGCAAAGTCGCTTGCCGGCGAGGACATTCCGCTGAGGCGGTTCGACGGTCAGGTGCTCCTGATCGTCAACACCGCGAGCAAGTGCGGGTTCACGCCGCAGTACAAGGGCCTCGAAGCCCTGTACCAGTCGCTCGGCCCGCGCGGCTTTGCGGTGCTCGGATTTCCGTGCAACCAGTTCGGCGGCCAGGAGCCCGGCGACGCCGCGGAAATCGAGGAATTCTGCGCCGGCAATTACGCCGTCAGCTTTCCGATGTTCGCCAAGATCGACGTCAATGGCGGCAACGAACACCCGTTGTTTGCGTATCTGAAGAAGCAGAAGTCCGGACTGCTGGGTTCGTCGATCAAGTGGAATTTCACCAAATTCCTGATCGATCGTTCCGGCAGGGTGGTGGCGCGGCATGCGCCGACCGCGAGGCCGGAAGGATTGAAGAAAGAAATCGAGGCGCTGCTATGAACGAGAACAACGAAACCACGAGCGACCAGTTTCCGGACCGGCTCTCCACCAATCCGAAGAGCCCTTACTACAATGAGGAATTGCTGTCGCGCGACATCGGTATCCGCTTCAAGGGCGCCGAGAAGACCAATGTCGAGGAATACTGCATCAGCGAAGGCTGGATCCGCGTCACCGCCGGCAACGCCAAGGACCGTTTTGGGAATCCCCTGACCATCAAGGTGCACGGCCCGGTCGAGCCGTATTTTCGGGACAAGACGGAGCCGTGAACGATACCTTTTCGTCATTGCGAGGAAGCGAAGCGAAGCAATCCATCTTCTTTCCTTGCGCTGCAGGCATGGATTGCTTCGCTTCGCTCGCAATGACGGTGTTGGTCATTGCGTTCTTCACCCGGTCGTTTGAAAGCTCCCCCATGTCCGTCCGCATCGTCGACGTCCGCGAAATCACAAAACCGATCTCCTCGCCGATCCGCAACGCCTTTATCGATTTCAGCAAGATGACGACGAGCCTCGTCGCCGTCGTCACCGATGTGGTGCGCGACGGCCGGCCGGTGGTCGGCTACGGCTTCAATTCCAACGGCCGCTACGGGCAGGGCGGGCTGATCCGCGAGCGCTTTGCGCCGCGGCTCAAGGAGGCCGATCCGAAGACGTTGCTCGACGAGGAGGGCAGCAATCTCGATCCGGACAAGGTCTGGGCGGCGATGATGTCGAACGAGAAGCCCGGCGGCCATGGCGAGCGCTCGGTCGCGGTCGGCACCATCGACATGGCGGTGTGGGATGCGGTGGCCAAGATCGCGGGAAAACCGCTGTTCCGGCTGCTGGCCGAGCGTCACGGCCGCGAGGCCGATCCGCGCGTGTTCGTCTATGCCGCCGGCGGCTACTATTATCCCGGCAAGGACCTGTCGGCGCTGCGCGGCGAGATGCGCGGCTATCTCGACCGCGGCTACAATGTCGTCAAGATGAAGATCGGCGGCGCGCCGATCGCGGAGGATCGCGTCCGCATCGAGGCCGTGCTCAAGGAAATCGGCAGCGAGGCGCAGCTCGCGGTCGACGCCAATGGCCGCTTCGATCTGGAGACCGCGATCGCCTACGCCAAAATGCTGCGTGACTATCCCTTGTTCTGGTACGAGGAGATCGGCGATCCCCTCGATTTCCAGTTGCAGGCGGCAATGGCCGAGTTCTATCCGGGGCCGATGGCGACCGGCGAGAACCTGTTCAGCCATCAGGACGCGCGCAACCTGTTGCGTTACGGCGGTATGCGGCCCGACCGCGACTGGCTGCAATTCGACTGCGCGCTGTCCTATGGCCTGTGCGAATACCAGCGCACGCTCGAGGTGCTGAAGACCTGCGGCTGGTCGCCGGGCCGCTGCATTCCCCATGGCGGCCATCAGATGTCGCTCAACATCGCCGCCGGCCTTGGACTCGGCGGCAATGAGAGCTATCCCGACCTGTTCCAGCCCTATGGCGGCTTTCCGGACGGCGTCCGCGTCGAGAGCGGGCATATCGTGATGCCGGATCTGCCGGGCATCGGGTTCGAGGGCAAGTCGGATCTCTACAAGGAGATGAAGGCGCTGGCTTCCTGACTCGTCATGGTACGGGAGCGTGCGGCTTGCTCGCTTCACCTCTCCTTGTGGGAGAGGTCGGATCGCATCGTAGATGCGATCCGGGTGAGGGGTTACGGACTATCGATAGACCTGAACCCCTCACCCCAACCCTCTCCCACAAGGGGAGAGGGGGCTCACTGCCGTCGTGGCGAGCATATCGGATAGCCCGCTACGACAGCCGCATATCCAGCAGCCTGCGTCCCTCGCCCTTCAGCAGTTTCTTCACCGCGCTGGAAGCGACCACCTCACCGTCATTGGCGTAGGCTTCGTGGTTCTTCTCGATGTCGTCGAGGCGGTAGAGATAATTGACCATGATGCCGGCGGACTCGCGCAGGCCCTTCGGCGAGAGGTCGCCGAGCCAGTCGATCCGTTCCAGCCGCGCGCCGTTGCCGAGATGGAAGCGCGCCACCGAATCGATCATCCGGCCTTTTGCGGTGCGGGCCTTGAGGAAGTAGTAGGCCGCGAGCGGCTCCAGCACCGCGCGCAGTTTTGTCGCGAGCTCCGCATCCTCGAACCAGTCGGGCTTTTCGAGATTTTCCAGCAGCAAGCGCTCTTCGTCCGTTACCGGCACGTCGCCCGCCTGCTTCAGCCAGCTGACAAAACCCGGCACCGGCGACAGCGTGACGAAATTTTCCAGTTTTGGCAGTTCGCGCCGCAATTCCTCGACCACCTGCTTGATCAGAAAACTGCCGAAGGAAATGCCGCCGAGGCCGCGCTGGGTGTTGGAGATCGAATAGAACACCGCGGTGCGGGCGCGCTCGACCGGCACCGGCGCGCGGTCCTTGGCGAGCAGCGGCGCGATGGCGGCGGGAATGGTTTCGGTCAGCGCCACCTCGACGAAGATCAGGGGCTCGTCGACCAGTGCTGGATGGAAGAAGGCGTAGCAGCGCCGGTCTACGGGATCGATGCGGCGGCGCAGATCGTCCCAGTCGCGGATCTCGTGCACCGCCTCGTAGCGGATGATTTGTTCCAGAATGTTCGCTGGCGTCTGCCAATCGATCCTGCGCAGCACGAGAAATCCCCTGTTGAACCACGAAGACAAAAGATGCACGAAGTCGCGGTCGAGCGCCGCGAGGTCGGTGTGACCGCTTCCGTTCATGACGCCGAGCAGATCGGCGCGCAGCGCCACCAGTTCGCTGGTGCCGCCCGGCGCGCGGTTGAGCCGCCGGATCAGTTCCTGGCGGCGCGGCTCGGAGGCAAAATGCAGGTCGCTGGCGTCCTCGTCGGAAGGTCGCGTGCGCCAGGCCTCGATCGCCTGCGCCAGCCGCTCGCGGTCCGGACCGTAGTCGCGCGCCAGGGTTTCGAAAAACAATCGCCGGCCGTTCTCGTCGAGATGCCGGTAGCGGTCGAGCACCTCGCGCGCCATCGCGGTGCCGGAAGCTTCGCCGCGGCCGGACAGCAGCGCCTCGCAGAGTTCGGCCAGCTCGGAGCTGTCCTGCCGCGCGTCAGGCGGCCCGCCGCGCCGAAGCAGCGTGCGGCCGCGCTCTGAAATCGAGGACAAAAGATCGGAAAAGAACGCGTTGCTGCTCATGAGGCGGGTCGGATCCTGATTGGACGCAATGTTACACGGGATTTGGGGCAGAAGGGATCACAATCAAGCGGGTGAAGATGAGCAAAAAGTCGTCATGTTGAGCATATGGGTGCAGGGTGTAGCGCGTTATTTCTCAACGTCGTCCCTGCGAACGCACTAGGGTTTCTACACATCTTGCGCGGCAAATTGACTCGGGTGTCATGATGTTGTGCCGTCTTTGCGGCTTGTATGATTCTGTTTCTGACGCTTTGATTTGAAGGAGCGTCGTAGATGCAGCGAGAGCCGGATTTGTCACTGGGCGAGTTTGGCGACGTTCGCCTCGATAAAAGGGGGCGACGCTTCTGCGGGCTATGCTTTGTACGCGCAGCGTCTGCTTGCGCCAGATGGCGCGGGGAGACTGGGCCGCGTACATGGCGTACTGGCGGTTCGTGAACAATCCGCAGGTCACCACCGATCAACTGATTGAAGGCTGGAGCAGGCAGACGGCGACCGTGGTCGGCGGGCGTCATGTGCTGGCGATCCAGGACACCAGCGAGGTCAAGTTCCAGACGCGGCAGGGACATCGGCGTGGACTGGGTGAAGTCGGCAAAGGCAATGCCCGCGGCGTGTTGCTGCATGCCATGATGGCGGTCGATGCCGACAGCGGAGCCTGTCTCGGCCTCACCGGCGGCAAGGTATGGACGCGTAGGGGCAAGGTCAAGATCCCTCACGACCAGCGGGATTTGGCCCACAAGGAGTTGGCGCGCTGGGTGACGACGGCCGAGCAGGGATGCGAGGTTCTGGCTGCGGCACGCATGATCACCGTCGTCAATGACCGCGAGGGGGAGTTCTTTGCGCATTGGGCGTTGACACCCGGCGACAACGTCCATCTGCTGACGCGGGCCATGCATGATCACGCGCTGGCCGACGGCAGAACACTTTATCAAGCAGTTGAGCGAGCCCGCTTCTGCGACAAGGCGGTGATCGATCTGCCGCAGCGGATGGATCGTCGTGGCCGCCAGGCTCATCTGTCCATGCGCTACGGAACCGTCCTGCTTAAGCGGCCGGCACGACCCGGCGTGAAGGACCTGCCGGAGCGCGTCGCAGTCAGCTTCGTGGAAGTCGTCGAGTTGCACCCTCCGAAGGGGGCCGAGCCCATTCATTGGCTGCTCTTGACCACTCATTCGATCGCCAATGCGGCCGATGCCTGGCGGATCGTCTCTTGGTACAAGCAGCGCTGGATCATCGAACAGCTCTTTCGCTCGCTGAAGAACCAGGGTCTGCGTATCGAGGAAAGTCAGCTGGAAAGCGCCGAAGCTCTGATCAAGCTCGTGGCGATCGCCACTAAAGCGGCATGTATCGTCATTCAGCTCGTTCAAGCCCGCAATGGCGGTAAACAATTGCCAGTCAAATGCGCCTTCACCCCGGAAGAAATCGAAGCACTTGCCGCCATCAACAAAACCATGAAAGGCAGGACTGAGCTTCAGAACAACCCGCATCGGGCCTACACCCTGCAGTGGGCGGCATGGATCATCGCCAAGCTCGGCGGATGGACAGGCTACGCCTCGCATCGGCCACCCGGACCAATCACCTTCCACAACGGATGGCTCGTTTCCAAATCATCGTCGCTGGCAGAGCCTTCGAAAATGTGTAGAAACCCTAGTGCGTTCGCAGGGACGACGTTGAGAGGATTCTACAAATACGGCTTCACGATCTCGCGGCGCCATCCGCCCGAGGTTTTGTCAATTTTTCCTCAAACCCTCCAATCAGAGGGCGCGGGGAATGGCCGGGCGCCGATGCGCCGCGGCAAAAATCACGAGTAGTGCGCCGCGGTCACACCGGACCGCCCGGCATTCCCCGCGCAATGGTTTATACAGCTGCTTCGTGCTCACCCCGGCGATCGGGCTCTTTTGCCACCGTCACTTGCGGGAATGACCGCAAGCTTGACACCAGCGTCGAGATGTCAGGTCCACACGACTTGGCCGTCCGCAACAAACACGCCCGTCTCGCGCGCCGCTCGCCCCACCACAGCCCATCCCACGTTCGTGACGTTCGCGAAACGCCCCTCCGAATTGGAACGGGATGGCAAGGAATATAGTCTGATTTGTCATTTCGGAAAAGCAGAATATTTTTTCAGGGCGGGCTTGACACAAAATCGGCAGGGCACTGATTTGCCCGTCGGGTAGTCACATAGCTTGTCACACAGCGTTGACTATTGCGCAGGTCACAACCGCTCAGCGTGGGCCGGATTGAGCCCTTCGCGAATCCCCGCGCGAAGCCCGCGTGTTCGAGGAAGAGCCTTGCTTTGGGGAAGCATCAGGTCACGACTGGTGATCTGCAATAGAGTAAGGGAGGCTGCCGTGTGGGGCAGCCTCTCTCCGGCCTCGATGCCAGCCTCATCCGCCGTCTGCCCCGTCATGGGGACTCATCCCAACGTGGAGATGAAGCGACAAGCCTCACGCCCATCCCGAAATCACGTGTGGGCTTCGGATCGGTCTTGAACAACCGTTGTGCGGCTTCCACGTTCGCGGCGCAGCGCTCGAGCCAGTGAGCCACGAGCAAATCAACCAGCGCGGCAAATCGCGTTTGAGCCGCTGCCAGCACAAGCCTCGCGTCCAGGCTCCGATTGGATGGTCTCTTGACGTCGTTGCGGGCGTTCATCGTGCCCTCCTGCCGGTTCGGCGGAGGGAGCGGCCCTGCGCCGGGAGTTACACTCTTGCCTTGCGGATCAGCCCCGTTTCGAGCTGAGAATTCGGACCCCGTGTCATCACGGACATGCACGACCAATCGGCCGGCCGAACAAGCGGCCGGACGTGGGCGGCAGTGTCTGCGATGGGTGTGCGTGCGTTGCGCATTTCGGTCCTCAAGAGTGCGGGCAATTTCACCCACGACAAGTATACTAAGCGCAGAGAAAATTCAGCGCGTCAAATGCTTTATGTTCACGGGTGGCGGAATTTGTTGCATGCCGGCAATTTTCGAACGCCGGGCGGGCCGACCGGGTTCGAAAATTTCAGGCCGTGGTCAACTAGCGGAAGCGGCGTTTACTTCGCCATGACCGGTCTACCCCCGAAGGCAGACATCCGACGGGCGGATCGACATGTCCGCGAGATGCCAATAAGCGACATATGCGGTATAGTAGAAGCGAATGCACATGCCATGCCAGCGTATTGTTTCGGCGAGACGTTGCTTCCACTCGATGGACGATATGTCCCGAAGGGGTAATTGGGAGAAGCGCGATGAACGTATTCGCGATCGCCGCCGGAATGATGACCGTGATCCACTTGGTGGCGGGATGGCAGCGACCGCGTCTGGCCGTGATCGTTTCGGGCTTCCTATGGCTGCTCTACGCCGTCTACGAGCGTCTGGTGGCGACCGGCGTCCTGTGCGATGCGAACTGCAACATTCGCGTCGATCTTGTGTTCTTCTTTCCCATCTTGGGGCTCGCAACCTTCTGCGCCTACCAGTCGTACATGGGGCGACCAATCCCGCAGAAGGTCGTCGGCACGGTTCTCGGCGAATCGGCCTGGTTGTTTTCCCGCTGGTGGCGGAGAGCTATGGTTACGGCGCTCTGTCGAGCGTCGTGGTTGTTCTGGCGATCGGCCTCTATGTGATCAAATCCAGGCGATCAAATCGAGGTCCATGACCAATCGGACATGACGCCAACGGTGAAATCGGACATTGCACCCGCAAATTTTGCGATGAGCTTTGACGTCCGCTTTGGGTCCGATTGTGTTGAAAAACTCCTTTTTCGCTTATGACTGAAAATTCTCAGGGCCGCTGGTGCGTCTCTCTCGCTGCGATGTGAGGGACCACATCCATTGCTGCAAAAACGATCGCTGGCCTTCGTAACGATTCTACAGCGCCTTGCAGCGGCAGAAATCGCTAACGCGCTACATTTGCTGGATTTTCAAGCCCTGCGATTTTCGAGTTTTTTCAACACAATCGGTACCACAAGCGGACATGGCTACGTTCGGCCGGAAGGTCAGCTATCGGCCAGTAGCACAGTTACGAATTGACGACGGCGACAGTCAGCGTTCCGGCAGGCCGGCAAGACGCAGACCGTGCACCACTCTCTCCTCGACCCACTGGTCCCGGAAAGTGCTCAGCCTGGAGCGGGTTGCCAGGAATATCCGGCATGATCTCGAGGATTCTAACTTTGCTTCGTGCGCTTCCTGCTGATTGCCGAGAAATGCAGCCGCTATGGCGACTGTCGTCCAGCTCGTTAAATATCGCGGCATCTCGTGAGCCGTACGGCGCCCGTATTCTAAGGCTTTTTCGTAGTCACCCTTGATAATGTACGCATAGGCGAGCCCGCCGTAAGCAAAGCCCAGCTGTGGATCGACTGGGTTTAGCGGATCGATCGCATAACAATGATCGATTGCCGGGTTCCTACCTCGGCAATCCACGTTCGAGCAACCACTCCTCATCAAATGTGGAACGAGTTCGGGTTTAGGTGGATTGCACGTCCATGACTGCGAGCGAAAAGTCATACTCATGCGTGTGCCAAGCGCAACGCGTGCGCAGCGTATCCGATTGTATTTGGTTCATCGCGGCTGGATTGGATGGCTTCGCAGCCAGCGTCCTTGCCTTGCTGCGTCTTCCGACGAAGCCCGGCCTTGGATCCCTCGCAACATTATCACATACGCAGCAAAGGCTTTCGCCCAAGCATAGCCCGGGTCAGAGTGATGGCCTGTTCGAGCAAGCCAATGGCTTCATCAACGTCGGCATGAGTTTGCCAGTAGTGGACCGACAGCGCCCTTCAGATCATACGCGTCCAGGTTCGACGTCGACTTCACCTTGGCACGATTTATCTCGGCAGTGGTGATTGAGGGCTCGATTGCGCCGACGACGCGCTGGTCACCTTGTCTTGCAGTGCGAAGACGTCCTCCAGCGCGCGTCGATCCTGTCCGCCCATAAATGCGTGCCGGTGGCAACTTCGATCAGCTGTCCGGTAATGCGTACCCGGCCAGTGGCCTTGCGTACGCTGACCTTCGAGCACATAGCGCACGCCCAGCTCGCGACCGACCTGCCTAATATCGATGCCTTGCCCTTGTAGGTGAAGCTCGAATTTCGCGCGATCACGAAAAGCGATTTGAAGCGCGACAGCGCGGTGATGATGTCTTCCACCATACCATCGGCGAAGTATTCCTGCTCCGGATCGCCGGACATATTCTGGAATGGCAGCACCGCGATCGAAGGCTTGTCGGGAAGAGCGAGCGCGGCGCTTGCCTCGAGGCGAACCAGTTGCGCCTTCAAAGCGCCTTGGCTTGCCAAGCTGAACCCGCCACGCTTGCATGGGCTCGGCGATATTCTTGAGGCTCTGCGGCCCAAGGTCTTCCCAGGCGATCTCGACCTTTCCCCGAATCTGCCGATAGGCGTCATCGGATATGCAAACGCCACCCGGCTCTGCAATGCCCTCCAACCGTGCGGCAATGTTAACGCCGTCGCCGAAGATATCGTTTTCATCGATGATGATGTCGCCGACATGAATACCGATCCGGAATTCGATTCTGACTCTTGCGCCGTCACCATTTTGCTCGCCATGACGCGCTGGACTTCGACCGCAGCAGCGAACGGCATCGACGGCGCTGGCGAATTCGACAAGCATGCCGTCGCCGGTGGTCTTGACGATGTGCCCGCGATGGGCGGCGATGGTAGGATCAACTAGGGTCTTTCTGACAGCCTTAGCCGGGCCAGCGTGCCTTCCTCGTCTGCACCCATGAGGCGGCTATAGCCGGCGACATCCGCCGCCAGCACTGCCGCCAATCGCCGTTCTACCCGCTCGCCTGTCAAATAGCCCCAAAATGCCGAAACTCTGCCCGGCCAATCAAAGCATGACAGGCTGCCTTTCGGCCAGCCCATGTCCGCTTTGCGGTCAAAGCCGG
>CAVPOL010000036.1:0-35630 GCA_963706975.1 uncultured Alphaproteobacteria bacterium | reverse complement strand
TCGGCAACGGCAGGGCGCTACCTCTCCTGATCGCACTCCCGCTTGCGGGGGCCGCGAAGGCGGCCGATGCTCCCCCCGCAGGCGGGAAAGGTGATGCCTGGTCCTGATCACAGGGCGCGGGTGCATCAGATCGTCGTGCGCCCCATGCTCGCCCTGGTTGAATTTTTCCTCTGCGGGGGATCGCCGGCCGGCCGCGCTTCGCCGTTTTTCGGTCGAACGGATCGGTCAGCAGTCGAGCGGCGGGCTGAGACCCCGATATGTCGTCCATGACGTTGTGTTCTCGAACAGGCTGATGGTGCGGCGGTTGCGGTGCCGCAAAATCGAGGGCGGCGCCGTTGGACTTATGTACGCTTTGATATGTCGTCGCGTCAGCTATTGTGGTTCGCACGATGAGCAGGAGAACCCGATGTTGTTGACGCGCCGCGAAGCGATGGCCGGATGCGGCGGCGGGCTGGCCTTGATGGCGGGAGTGCCGGCGCTTGGCACAGGCGGCCTATCCCAGCCGGACCATCACGGATGATCGTGCCTTATCCTGCGGACGGCACCACCGATTTTCTCGGCCGCCTGATTGCCGATCGGCTCAAGGGCGCTCTCGGCGTCACCGTCGAGGTCGAGAACCGGCCGGGAGGCGCGACCGCGCTCGGCGCCGAGCCTGGTAGCAAGGTCCGATCCGGACGGCCACACGCTGTTGATGGCGACCTCGACCACGCTGGCCATCAACAAGACGCTCTACCGGAAGCTGCCCTACGATCCGGTGAAGGATTTCACCCCGATCGCGCTGGTCGCCGGCGTGCCGTTCGCGCTGATCGTCAACCCGCATGATTCCGGCGAAGACGCTGGCCGAATTCATCGCCTATGCCAAATCGAAGCCGGGACTGACCTATGGTTCGGCCGGCATCGGCAGTCCGCAGCATCTCGGCGCCGAGATGCTGAAGGCCGCCGCCGGAATCAGACATCCGCCACGTACCCTATCGCGGCAGCGTGCCGGCGATGCTCGACGTTATCGCGGGACACGTTCCGTTCATGGTGATGGACCTGCAGCCGGCGCTGAAACCGATCCGCGAGGGCAAGGTGCGATGCCTTGGCATGACCACGCCGAAGCGGGTCGCAGCTGCGCCCGGAGATTCCGACGCTGGCCGAAGTCGGGACTGGCCGGATTCGAACTGGTGGCATGGCAGGGCGTGGTGGCGCCCGCAGGTCTGCCACGGGCGATCGCCGACCAGCTGGCGGGTGAGATCGGCAAACTGGTTGCCGATCCCGCCACGCGTGACAAGCTGAATGCGATCGGAGTGGAGCCGCTGCCGGGTTCGACGCCGGAGAATTTCGCGGCCTATGTCAGGACCGAGATCGATCGTTGGGCTGCCATCGTCAAGGCGTCAGGGGCCGAACTGGAATGACGAGTGCCCATGCACCATCGCGCCACGGCACCAGGGCCTGACTTGTCAGGTCGAGCTTCGATCCAGAGGCTGCAGCAACGGCCGACCGGCATATACTGCCGATGATGCCCGACGTCGAACAGCCCCAAACTGCCATTTTCTGTGGCAGCTGCTCGTTCCATCGTGCCTGGACCAGCAGATGCGCTGGCGCCGTGGCAGGCTGCGGCCGATCTCCGATCGGTCATGTCCGCGAGCACTGCGACCTGATGCCGCCAAGCGCTCGTCTTCGTTCGCGGCGATCAATTCCATCGAAGGACACCAGCTGACGCTGAACGGTAGCCTTGATCTTGCTGTATTCCAGCAAGAGCAGATGGCCAGGCTGGAGGCGCTGTCGAGGAACGGCAAGCTATCGACTTCCCGAGCCTTGCCGTCGCCGTCATAGAAGAACGTGACGGGCACATCGAGCGCGGTAGCGATTGACTGAAGACGAGCTGCGCCGACGCGGTTGACGCCCTTCTCGTACTTCTGCACCTGCTGGAAGCTGACGCCGAGTTTGTCGCCGAGCTCCGCCTGCGAGATCTTCTGTTCTACGCGCCGCAACCGGATCCGCTTACCCAATTCAATGTCGGGTTTTCCGGCACTGCGCTGCTTCATCTTTTTCGCTGCTGCTTTCATCATTCTGCCTTTTGCCGTCCTTCAGTAGAGAAGCCCCCGAATAGATGGGTCAGGGATTCACCCTTATACACCGCTTTATAATTCGCTTGGATGGACGAATTCGTCCTTGAACCAGTTCCAGCTTCGGAAAGCTTCCACCAGCCAGTCGATCATGTGCCGCACCCTCGGGATGCGGCCGCTACCCGGCATGATAGGAAAGCCAAATATCGAACGGCTGGCGCAACGAAATATCGAGCGGCACGATCTTACCGCCGAGCGCCCATCCGTAAGTCGGTAACACGCCGATGCCGGCGCCGTTGGCGATGGCCCAGTAATGGGCGCTGCTGACGTTGGTTTTCATCACCAGCAAATCGCGCTGCGAATAACCTGGAAACCAGCTGTCGAACGTTTCCTTGGCGGCGATCTCATCGGCGATCTGCATCACCATCCGATGCTTGACCAGATCTTCCGTCGACTTCGGCGCGCCGTAAGTCTCGATGTATTTCTCGCTGGCAAAAAACATCAGATGCATGCGGCCGAGCCGGACGAGTTTGACGTCGAGTGCCGCGGGCCGCGACAAATGGATCGCGATGTCGGCCTCGTGCCGCGGAGCACGTCGGCGGAGCGCATCGCGCAGTGCAGGTCGACCAGAATGTTGGGGAGCGCCTGCTGGAACTCGACGAGGCGCCGGGCCAGCCAGAATGTCCCCAAGGCCCTCGGTGACGGCCACCCGGACTTCGCCGGAGAGCGTATTGGCGACGGAGTTGCTGGCGCGCAGCAAGTCGAACGAAGCGGCCTCCATGCATTCCCCGCCGCAGACCACCTGCGAGCCTTCGTCGGTCAGTCGCGTGCCATGGACGTCGCGCGTGAACAGGGTGGCGCCGATCTGTCGCTCGAAATCGTCAATTCGCCGGCGCACGTTGTTGATCGACAGGCCCAGCCGCTCGGCCGCGGACCTGAAACTGCCGCAACGCACCACTTCCAGGAAAACCCGCGCGGCGTCCCAGTCCGTCAAACTACCGACGGTGACCTTTTGGCGTTCCTCCTGCGGAACGCCCCTTTCCACGACGAAGGGCATACAGAGTCCTTTCTGCCAGTTAAACTTGGCAGAATGTGGTGAAGACTACAACCATTGGGGGGTCCGGGGGCTGGGGATTCCAATCGTTATGCTTACCTGCGGCTAGAACCCGCGGGCCCAGCCCACCCGGAATTTCGGGCTGTCGCCCGATGCCTGTTCCGGCTCGAAAAGGGGCAGCCAAGTGGCGTTAGTTGTAAGCCTTCGGAAGTTCGGGGATTCCTCCTGTGTCCCGATCGCCGGTTTTGTGGGCATGGAGCAGGAATATCACGGCGAAGCCGCGGCTGCCGACGACCTCCGGGATCGACCGCGCGCTGGATATTTTTCGAAAAGTTTTTTATCATGTGCGCCGGGACGGATTGCCGGAAGCATTCATCCGAAAGTTGGTCCTTCTCCAGCGAAACCGCGCAAATGGGTCCGTGCGCCCGATCGGGGGATGCGTAATACTGAGACAACGAAATGGTATTCGAACCAGCGGGCCCGTCGTGTTATTCTTTCGAACCGTTTGCCGCGTCGGCGCAACGAAAGCCGTGGCGTCAACATATTTTTTTTTTTTTTTTTTTTTTTTTTTTTTTTTTTTTTTTTTTTTTTTTTTTTTTTTTTTTTTTTTTTTTTTAAAAAAAAAAAAAAAAAAAAAAACCGACGTGCTTTCGGACGAAGTTAACCGGGCTGCATCGCGAACATCGGTACTTTATGGAGACGTATATGAAACATCCGACTGGATCGCCTCCACTCTATCTCGCAAGCTCGGTAACGGAAAGAACGCTGGTGGCTAATTCAGAAGCACGATTGCAGTCGGTTCTTGCAACTCTCGAAGCAGTGCCGGGTGGCGCTGATCGAAGAGAGGCCCGCCCGGAGACCGCCAAGCTGGTGTCGCTGGCCATTACTCAAGCCTTGGTCGACCTCAAGCAAAATTCCGATTCGGATCTGAAGGCGCTCTGTGATGCGATGACACCACCGGAGCACGGGGCGGGGGAACGATCGAGCGATCCGAACGCCTCCCGGAGCCCCGCGAAAACGCGCCGTGCTGAAGCTGGTCAAGTATTAAGCATAGCTGCCCCCTTTCGCGAAGATGCCGGATTGGCCGCGACGAGTAAAAATTGGCCGATCCGGCCGAGCTTTATTCGCAATTCCAGCGATAGGAAAATAATCTTGCTTGATGGCGCGGTGGCTGCAATCTTGTGATCCTCAGTTTGAGGAACAAGGGCCCATCGAATGAGCCAACTTATCGTTCGCGCCGGCGATTTCACGTTTAACACACACTTCGAAGACCAATTGGCGCGAAGACCTGCGCCGCCTTCCGCCGTGCGATGCCGTTCGAAAGTCAGGCGGTCCATGTCCGCTGGAGCGGTGAGGCGGTCTGGCTCCCGCTCGGCGATCTCGATTTCGGCGTCGGCTATGAAAACCACACCAGCTATCCCGCGCCGGGCCAGATCATCCTTTATCCCGGCGGCATCAGCGAGACCGAAATTCTGCTGGCCTATGGCGGGGTGCACTTCGCCAGCAAAATGGGCCAGCTCGCCGGAAACCACTTCATCACGCTGACCTCGGTCTTCGACCGGCTGGCGGAGCTCGGCAAGACCGTGCTCTGGAAGGGCGCGCAGAAGGTCCGGTTCGAGGCGGCTTGAATGACGGACGCCAAATACCCCCGCGAACCCCCCTCGGCGGCTATGGCCGCCACCCGCCCGATCCGCAATGGCCCGATGGCGCGCGGATCGCCGTGCAGTTCGTGGTCAATTTCGAAGAGGGCGGCGAGAACAATATCCTGCACGGCGATCCGGCCTCGGAAGCCTTTCTGTCGGACGTGCTGGGTGCCCAGCCGTGGCCGGGGCAACGCCACGCGACATTAAAATCAATATTCGATCCGGCTGGCGCGCGGTTTCTGGCGGCTGTGGCGCGTTTCGCCGACCAGATCGGCGCTGCCGCCGTGTTCGGGGTTGCGACCGCGCTGCAGCGCAATCCGGATATTGTCGCGGCCATCGACGAGGCCGGCTGGGACATCGCGAGCCACAGCCTGAAATGGGTCGAGCACCGGGATATGTCGGAAGCGGAGGAGCGTGCCACCATTGAGGAAGCGATCCGCATTCACACCGAGGTCACCGGGCAGCGGCCGCTCGGCTGGTACACCGGACGGTCCTCGATCAACACGCTGCGGCTGGTGATGGAGGCCGGCGGTTTTCTTTATTCCTGTGATTCTTACGCCGATGATCTGCCCTACTGGATCAACGGCGCGGCTGGACCGCATCTCGTGATTCCCTACAGCCTCGACGCCAACGATATGCGCTTCGTCAACGCCCAGGGGTTTTCCAACGGCGACCAGTTCTTCAGCTACCTCAAGGACAGTTTTGACGTGCTCTACGCCGAAGGCGCCACCTCGCCGAAGATGATGTCGGTGGGCCTGCGCTGCAGGATCGCCGGCCGGCCGGGCAGGGCGGCGTCGCTGCTGCGCTTTCTCGACTATGTTGCAAGCCACGATAAGGTCTGGGTGCCGACCCGGCGGCAGATCGCGCAGCACTGGCACGCCAATCTGGCGCATCTCGCCGATGGCGCACCTGACATCGGATCGTCGTGATGGGGCCTGGCGCTTCAACCAGCGAGCTAGGACGGGAAATCGTCCGCGGGATCGAGGCGCTGGGTGCAATTTCCGACAACCGGATCATCTGACTCGGATATTTCTCAGCCCCGAGCACCGCGCCGCGGCCGATCTGCTGCTGTCGTGGATGCAGGATGCCGGCATGACGGCGCATCTCGACGCGATCGGTAATGTCTGCGGCCGTTACGAAGGCGAACGACCGGGTTTGCCCTGCCTGATGCTGGGATCGCATTACGACACCGTGCGCGACGCCGGCAAATGGGATGGGCCGCTCGGGCTGATCACCGCGATTTCCTGCGTCGCCGACCTCAACCGGCGCGGCAAGAGATTGCCGTTCGCGATCGAGGTGACAGGCTTTGCCGATGAGGAAGGGGTTCGGTTCGCGTCCACCCTGCTGGGCAGCCGCGCGATCGCCGGAACGTTTGACGAGAGCGTGCTCGGGGTAAAAGACGGCGCCGGCGTGACGATGCGCGATGCGCTGACAAAATTCGGCCTCGACCCCGACCACATCGGCGCGGCGGCCCGGGCCCGCGGCGAATTGCTGGCCTATGTCGAACTCCACATCGAGCAGGGTCCGGTGCTGGAAGCCCTCAAATTGCCGGTCGGCGTCGTGACCGCGATCGCGGGCGCGACGCGGCTCGCGGCGAGCCTTACCGGGATGGCCGGCCATGCCGGCACGGTGCCGATGCCGTTGCGGCGCGACGCGCTGGCGGGGGCGGCGGAATGCATCGTCGAGATCGAGGAGTTTTGCCGGACCGACGAGGACGGGCTGGTCGGCACCGTCGGCTATATCCATGCCATGCCCGGCGCGACCAATGTGATTCCGGGGCAGGTATCCTTCACCCTCGATATCCGCGCGCCCACCGACGCGCACCGCAAGCTCGCGGTCGCCGACATCGTCCGCCGCATCGAAACCATCGCCAAGCGCCGCAAGCTTGCGCTGCAGCTCGACGTCACCCACGAGAACCGCACCGTGCCCTGCGCGCCCTGGCTGAAGAGCCAGTTGGCCGACGCCGTCGCGGCCGAAGGTTTCCGCGTCTTCGAGCTGCCGAGCGGGGCCGGCCATGACGGGATGGCGATGATCGACATTGCCGATGTCGCCATGCTGTTCGTGCGCTGCCGCGGCGGCATCAGCCATCATCCGGACGAGCATGTCGATCGCCGACGCCGATGCCGGCGCCCGCGTGCTGCTGCGGCTGATCGAGAATTTCCGGCCGCGGCAGGCTGCGGCGGATGAACAGAACGCGGGCCTAGTGCGCGTCCGCGCTGCCGCGGCGATCAGCCGGCCGTCGGACACGCTGCAGCTGCTGTCGCAGGGCCACACCAAGAATCGCGAAAACGAGCCCATGCAAAGAAAAGTGCCTCGTCGCGGCACTCATGCTGCGTCGCGTCCCGGCAGCGGAAAGTCTTGCAGAAGATCCGATCCAGTGGATTTCGCGATCAAAAGACGCGGGGACGAATGGTTTTCGAATTTATTTCAGCGCATTGACCGACACGAATCATCGGGATCAGCTTCAGGAAGGCGTAGCTGAAAGATATTGAGACACCGCAAAATCGGGCG
This sequence comes from uncultured Alphaproteobacteria bacterium, assembly GCA_963706975.1. Classification (GTDB taxonomy): domain Bacteria; phylum Pseudomonadota; class Alphaproteobacteria; order Rhizobiales; family Xanthobacteraceae; genus Bradyrhizobium. The sequence continues at coordinate 28,371 of CAVPOL010000036.1, read as the reverse complement.
CGGCCGTGCCGGGCACGATCCGAGCGGCAGCAGCAGCGCCGCCAGGACCTGAACGAAAAGTGAGTGGCAGAGCGGTTTTCGGAGGCCTACTGAAGTCGCTGTGACGGTCGACATGACGGGCTCTCCGCTGTGTCGGATTCAGCAACATTCGAGCAACAAATGGGCCAGGACAAGCGTGCGGGGCGGTGTCGCGGGGATTTGGCGATCACGGCTGGATTCCACGGGTTTTGGCTGGAACCCGCGGGGACCGGCACCGCCGGCGCGGCAGCCGGAAAAGGTTCGGATGTTCTCGCCGTAACAGCCCAAACACGCTAGCGATATCAGCATGATTTACGATGTCTCGATTCCCGCGGCGCTGATCGCCGGCCTGGTCAGCTTTCTGTCGCCCTGCGTGCTGCCGCTGGTGCCGCCCTATCTGGTCTATCTCACCGGCGCCACCATCGAACTTGTCGCCAATGACGAGACGGAATCGGCCTCGAAGCGCGCCGTGATGATGTCGGCCGGCATGTTCGTGCTGGGCTTTTCCACCGTGTTCGTGGCGCTCGGCGCCAGCGCCTCCCTGGTCGGCAGCCTGATCCGCGCCTGGTCGGCGGAGCTTTCGATCGTCGCCGGCATCGTCATCATCATCATGGGCCTGCACTTCCTCGGGCTGACCCGGATCGGCTTTTTGATGCGGGAAGGGCGGCTGCCGATTCCGAAGCCGGTCGGGCTGTGGGGCGCCTATGCGATGGGGCTCGCCTTCGCGTTCGGCTGGACCCCCTGCATCGGCCCGATCCTGGCAGCGATCCTGTCGGTCGCCGCCGCCGAGGCGACGGTCACCAAGGGGGCGGGCCTGCTCGCGGTGTATTCCGCGGGGCTCGGGATTCCCTTCCTGATCGCGGCGTTCATGGTCGAGCAGTTTTCGGCGCTGTTTGCGCGGATGAAGCGGTATCTCGCCAATGTCGAGCGGGCGATGGGCGTGCTGCTGGTCATCACCGGCATCGGCTTTCTCACCGGCGCGATCACCAGCGCCAGCATCTGGCTGTTGGAGACGTTTCCGGCCCTGCAGAGTTTTGGCTAGCGCGAGCTGCCGTTCCGTTCGGGAGCGCGGCTGAGAAGCGGCTCCCGCCGTCCACGTCGCGCTTCCATCGGCGCGAAAATGCAGGATAATGCCGCTGCCGCGTTGAAAAAAGGATGTCCATGAGTGCCGACCCCTGCAGCTATGAATATTGGCTTGGCCCCAGGGAGTTGAAATACAGCAGTTCAGGCGTCGAACGCTCCGTCAGGCCGGCCGACACGATCCGACGCGCCAGCAAGGTCCTCGATATCATCGGCGTCACCAAGGTTGCCGACGTGACCGACCTCGACCGGGTCGGGATTCCGAATTTCATGACGGTGCGGCCGCACGATCTCGGTCCGGGCATCTCCTATTACAACGGCAAGGGAATTACGCGCGCGGCGGCCCATGCGGGCGCCCTGATGGAGGCGATCGAACGCCATGCCGGCGAGCGCTATGACGGCCCGGTCATCGTCTCGTCCCACTACAATCTGCGCAGCGACCACGCCTGTATCGACCCGCTCGAAATTCACGTCCCGATGGTCCGCAGATACAGCGAACACCTGATGCTGGAATGGGTGCTGGGGTTCGATCTGATGACGCGCCGGCCGACTTACGCGCCGCTGAACTGCGTGGTGGCGCCCTACAATTCCGATTCCGGCATGGGCCTGTTCGACACCAGCACCAACGGTCTGGCGTCGGGCAATACCAGGGTCGACGCCGTTTGCCACGCGCTGTGCGAAGTGATCGAGCGCGATGCGACCGGGCTTGCCATGGCAAGGGCAGATGTCAGGCCCGCGGTTGCGGCATTGCTGGCGGAGATGGGATTTGGCGGCGAATCGCCGGCCGAGCCCGGCAAGGCGCCGCTGATATCGCTGCGCGGATTGCCCCGCCCCGCAGCGGTGCTGGTTCGCAAGCTGCAGCAGGCCGGGCTCGAAGTGGAACTGCTCGACCTGACATCGGCCACCGGCATCGCGACCATCGCCTGCAGCATCAGCGAACCGCAGGGACCGCCCAACGTCATGAATGCTTTCAGCGGATGCGGGACTCACCCGGATGCACGTATCGCGCTCACCCGCGCGTTGACCGAGGCCGCACAATCCCGCTTGACCTGCATCCAGGGCGGCAGGGAGGATCTGCCGGATTTCGTCCCGGCCAAGGGGGCTCCGCCGGCGGAGCCGCAGCAAGGCCATGGCCACACCATCAGTTTCGACGATATCGCGTCCTATCAGCATCCGTCCGTCAACGACGATGTCGAATTCATCATCGAGCGGATGCAGCAATCCGGCTTCGAGCAAGCCGTCGTCGTCGACATCACGCGGCAGGACGTCGGAATCCCCGTCGTGCGGGTCATCGTGCCGCGATCGGAGATCTGGACGCTTTATTTTTCGGGTGGCGGTCGCGCAAGCATGGGACCTCGGGCGTTGCAACAGGTCAGGTGAATCCAGGTGGTGATTTCATCCCCGACGACCGACGAGCGGGCGCCGATGAAGACGATCGTATTCTCCGGCCCATCGATCGCCGAGGCGGAGGTGCACCGACTTGCCGCCTGCACCCATGCGCCTCCGGTCAAGCGCGGTGACCTGGCTGGCGCCAGCGAGTACGACGTCTTCGTCATCATCGACGGAGAATTCGGACAGAACCTGTCGGTGACTCCAAAGGAAATCCTGGCCGTGCTTGCCAATGGAAAAACCGTCATCGGCGCCTCGAGCATGGGAGCGCTGCGCGCATCCGAACTCGACCGATCCGGAATGATCGGTGTCGGCTGGGTTTACCAATACTTCCGGCGGAGCGCCGTTCGGCGCGACTCCGATGTCGCGCTGGTTTATTCGCCGTTCGACTTCAAGCCGATCACGGTGCCGATCGTCGACCTCGAATACTGGATGGAACGGATTTCGGCAGCGGGACTGATCGCGAAACAGGGAACGAGCCCGGCTGCTGAAGCTTGCCGGGAGCATATTCTTCGCCGACCGAACTCCGGACCGGCTGATGGCTGTACTGCGCAGCGCCATCGGTGGCGATATGCTCAACTCCTTGCTGGCATTTTCCGGCGGAACGATACCAAGTGTGAAGTCTGTCGATGCGGCGGAAGCGGTTCGCCTCGGCGCTTCGCTGGCGGAACGCCGCCAGCGTGCTCGGGGATAGAGGATATTGGGATAAACTGCATTGCAGGATAGCAAATTGGATCCCGCCATCAGGCTCGCGCCGAGCCGGAATTTGACGGAATTGCTCAGCAGGGCGCTGCTGGATCAGCATTTGTGCGACCGGCTGTTCGCCGATCCGGAGGCGATCGGGCGCGCCTTCGATCTTCCGCCCGCGGAGATCGAGGCCATCAAGCAGCTCGATCGCCAAAAGTTCGACGCGGCGATTGCCAGATTGCGATGGGGCTGAGCGCGGCTCCCCCAGTCCTGCCAAGGACTGGTGAACTCTGGTTGATCGGCTCGCGTCAAACCTTGCGCCTCGCCCGCGCGCGGAAGAGGCGAACCCGTATCGCAGAACCCCGAGCCTGAATTCATCAGGCTCCCGGTCAATCAGGTTCTGCTGGCAACGTAGGGACACACCATCGTCAAGTTCAGAAGCGTTGGAACGTTGCTTCCCGCCCCGTACTCCCACTCCAGCAGGATGTCATGCAGAGATGGGTCGGGAGCATCCTTCGCCTTCTGCGTGACATTGACCTGCATGCAAATCGGCGGGTCCGAATTGAAGCACTTGCGGACGCTGGCATCCAGCAGCGCGCATTTTGTCAATGGGACGACGTCCGGCTGATCCCTGGACAACGGCTTGGTATTGGCCTGAGCGGTCAACTGGACGCGGGCATTGCCCACGTTCTTCAGCCAGAATTTGGGGCCGCTTGGATTTATTTCGGTCGGCGCCACGATCGGTTGATACTGACCGAACTCCATCGTCGCGACATCGATGTTGTTGGAGTTCTGGAGTGTCGCGACACTCTTCTTCATGTTGTCCAGGGGATAGTAATTGCTATCCATGGCCTGCTTGAACTTGTCGGTTTCGTAGATACTTCCACCCATCATCATCTGCAGCATAATCGAGCCCCCTTCAAAAAAATTAAAAACGATGCCGAGCCGGCAAATCCATGCTGGATTCGGGCGTTCGGCCGCGATTGGGTAGCGCTAATGCACTGGCGCGGCCGGAACTTCCGATTCCGATGTCAAAGCTAGCATTCAGGGCTGCGCCGCGTCCAGAGACAACCCGAAGGACGACTTGTCCAGTCGGTCGCGCTGCGCCACAATCGAAACAGTTCGCTTGCGCAGGACTGCCCGCGGAGTGCTTCGTTCGAGATCAGCCGACGAGAGCCCGGAAAATGCATTGTTTCGCGTGTCAATCGAAGATGGACGCGGGCGACCGATGGTGCGCCAAGTGCGGTGCCGCAGCGCAACAAAGCATGGATCCCGACAGCGAGCGGAAGTTCGTCACGATCCTTCGCGCGGACCTGGTTCAGTCCACGGACCTCATTGCCGAACTGGAACCCGAGCAGGCGGTGTCGCGTCTCGAGCCCGCGCTGACGGCGATGCGGGCCGCCGTGCGTCAGTTCGGAGGCATCGTCAGCAAGGAATTGGGTGATGGCCTGACGGCGGTCTTTGGCGCCCCGATGGCGGATGACAACCATGCGCCGATGGCCTGCCACGCCGCCATCGAACTTGTTCGACGGGTAACCAGCCTGGGCGATCCCGGTCTCCAGGTCCGGGTCGGCCTGCATTCCGGCTTCGTCGTCGCCTATGTGGTCGCCAGCGAGTTTTCCAGGGTCTACGAAATCGGCGGCGCGGCGCAGCATCTGGCGGCCCGACTGGAGGGGGCCGCGGAGTCAGGTCAGATCTTCGCATCCGAGGCCTGCCAGAAACTGGCCGAGGGACATGTTCAATTCGACTTTCTGGGTCGCAAGCCGCTGCGGGGTTTCCCCGAGCCGGTGCCGGTTTATTCCGTGACCGGCGTGGGTAAACTGACAAGCTGGCAGGTACGCAAGACGCGCAGTGTCTCCCGATTTGTCAATCGCTCCGACGAGACGGCGCTATTGCGACAGCTCGTCGAGGAAACCAGCACCGGCGGTCAAACCGTCTGCCTGACCGGCGACCCCGGCATCGGCAAATCACGACTGGTGCATGAATTCGTCCAGGAGCTCGAGACTGACGGCTGGCAGTTGATCGACGCCGAGTGCAGTGCAAATTCACAGGGCTCGCCCTTTGCCGCGCTCAAGGGGTTACTGCGCTCAACGCTCGACCCGGCGACGGCGCAGGATCGGCCGGACCCGCGGCTGGGCCTGCCGCAAATCCTGCAGTCGGCCGTCGACGCGGTGCTGGACCGGCCGCTATCGGATGACGGGCTGTGGGATAGTCTGGAGCCTCAGGCGCGCGGCCGCGCCATTTCGGAGGCCTGCTGCGCGATCATGGAGAAGCTGGCCCGACAGCAACGCACGGTGCTTCTGATTGAGGATCTGCACTGGGTCGATCGCGCCAGCGACACGGTGTTGGCTGCGCTGGCATCGCTGAAATCTCCTTCCCTGTTTGTCATCCTCACCAGCAGGCCCAACGGCGTGCCGGATTGGGTCCATCAATGCAGCGCGGAAAGCTTCGCCTTGCGGCCGCTCGATGAGGTTTCGGGCCGGGCGATGCTGGATTCCATTCTGGGGGTCTCCTCGACGACCTTTGACTTGAAGAGCCGGATCATTCGCCATACCGCCAACGTGCCGCTCTTCGTCGAGGAGGTATGCCGCCGCCTGAAAGAGACTGACATCCTTCGCGGGCAATGGGGCGACCTCAGCCTCAGCCAGCCGGTCGACGAACTCGGAATCCCCGACAGTCTTCAAGGGGTGATCGCCGCAAGGCTGGACCGCCTGTCGAGGGATGAACGCGCCCTGATGCAGGTGGCCGCCGCACTCGGCCCGCGCTCGACGGTGACCACGCTGCGCGAGGTGGCCGCGCTGCCAGAAGCCTTGCTGCAACGCGCCCTTGAGGCGCTCGACCGGGCCGAATTGCTGGTCAGTGTCGGCGGCGTGACCGAGGAGTCGTTCGAATTTCCCCACGAAATGGTTCGTCAGGTCACCTACAATTCGATGGTGGTGCGGACCCGCGAAAGGGTGCATGCGCGTATCCTCTCCGCGCTGGAAAGCAGCGAAGGCCGGCGTGATGAGGCCGACAAGCTCTGCTACCACGCGACCCGTGCCAAGGACTGGGCCAAGGCGTTCACCTACGGCAGAAGCGTGGCACGCAAATGCGTCGCGCGGTCGGCGTTCGCCGATGCGACGTCCTACTTCGAAACCGCCATGGACGCGCTCGACAGGACCCCGATTTCCGGCGAGCGTGAAGTCGAAGCCATCGATCTCAGGATCGAGGCGCGCATGGCCTTCATGGGGTCGGGCAAGGTCGCCGAGTGGCTGGATCTCGGCAAGGAAGCCGAACGGCGCGCCGGCACGATCGATGACATCGGGCGCAAGGTCGCCGCCATGACGGTCAGGTCGGCGGCGCAAAACTTCTATGGCACGCCGCTGGAGGTGATTGCCATCGGTGAAGAGGTCGTTGCTCTGGCACAGGAGTGGGGCAATCCGGGCTGGATCAGCCTCGCCGAATATGGTCTCGGCCAAGCCTACCACATCGCCGGCCGCTATCGTGAAGCGGAACAGATGGTTGGAAGAGCCTGCACCCAATTGATGGGACCGGAACCCAGTGCTCCGATCGGCACCACGGCACAATACCTGCTGCTGATGTGCTGCATGATGAAGAGCATTACCCATGCGACGCTGGGGGAACTGGACATAGCGGAGCAGTTTCAGCTTAGAGCCCAGCAGATTGCCGACGAAAGCAACCGCCCGTTCGATCGCATCGCGGCGGCGTATAGCGGTGGCAATTTGATGCTGGCGCGGGACAATCCGGCCGGAGCGGCAGTCGTTCTCGATGAGGCCTTCGCGCTGGCGGAGGAGCATGGGGTACGGATCTTCGTCCCGATCACCGCCTGCTATCGTGGACTGGCCTATCTGGAACTGGGCAGTATCGGAGTGGCACGCGAGCTCCTTGGCAAGGCACGGGAGACCGCCGAAACGGTTGGCTACAAATCGATCGAGCTGCGCGCCGCGATCTATCTCGCGCGCGCGCTCGGCCTGGCTGGGGACGCGCATGGCGCGCTGAACCTCCTGCGCAGCGCGCGCAATACCGCCCGGCAGCAGGGGTTCAGCGGTCTCGAGGCCGAGGCATTGCTGTGCGAGGCCATGGTCATGCCACCCACCAGCGAGGCCAACAAGGCCACGATCATCCGCTGTTTGCAGGCCGCGATCGCCATTGCAGCCGAGTGCGGCGCCGGGCCGTTGCATCAAAGGGCGGAGGCGCTGCTCGGCAGCATGCTGGCCGATGCCGAAGATGCGGAAGATCTCCAGAACTGAAGTCCGGCGCATCGCCTGGTGATGCTCTTCTCCCCTCCACCCACGCGCTCTTGCGCGTGGCGGGGAGGGGTCGGGGGTGGGGGGTGGGGGGTAGCGCGGCATTCACCCATGTAGCGGTCCCTGCCGATAGACCCCCCACCCCCGACCCTTCCCCACCGCTTCGCGGGTGGAGGGGAGAAGATACATTTCACTGGCTCAAGTTGGATGGAAACTACCCTAGTCTAGCCATGGTCTTCCAGCCTGCAGGTCACCGTGTAGACCACGCCGTGGGGCAGGAAATCGACCGTGGCCTCGCCGCCGAGTTGGTCGCGCGCGCTGCGCTCGATCAGCCGCGATCCGAAGCCGCGCTGGATCGGTGCGCTGACATGCGGACCGCCGGACTCGGTCCAGACCAGCCGCAGTTTCGATGTTGCATTATCGCTGATCACTTCCCAGTCCAGCGTGACCTTGCCGGTGTCGTTGGACAGCGCGCCATACTTGGCGGCGTTGGTGGCAATCTCGTCCACCATCATCGCCAGCACCACCGCCAGCCGCGGCGACAGCGGCACGCGCGGTCCGGACATTCGCAGCCGGTCCGGGGCGTTGAGCAGATAGGGTTGCATTACCCGTCCGATCAGGTCGTACAGTTCGGAGCCCTGCCACCTCTCCCGGCTCAACAAATTGTGAGCTTCCGCCAGCGCGCCGAGCCGGCCCTCGAATTTGGCGCGCTCGGTCCTGCTGGCGCTGCGGAAGGTTTGCGTCGCGATCGCCTGCAGGATCGCCAGCGTATTCTTGACGCGGTGATTGAGCTCCTCGATCAGGAGATCGTGCAGCATCTCGCCGCGGGCGATCGTGGTAGCCATCCGCACCGCGAAGGCGAGGCCGACCAGCAACAGCACGCCGCCGATCGCGCTGGTGATGGCAAGGTTGCGCCACAACGGTCCGACCAGCGAAGTCTCGGAAATGCCGGCGGCCACGGTCCAGCCGGTCAGCGACGAGCGCGCAAAACTGGTGATCAAGGGCACGCCTTCGAGCGACACCGTCGGCAGGGTGGCTTCCGGGGTGCGGAACATCGCCGCAAACAGCGTCGGCGAGGCGCGCTTGCCGATGGTGTCCTGCGGGTTCGGCACCCGCGCGAAGTTGATGCCGTCGCGATCGAAGATCGAGATCGTCCAGTCCCCGCTCGGGCGCTGCTTTTCGACGATGTCCTGGAAAATCCCGATCGGCGGGCTGAACGAAATGCCATAAATGACTTCGCCGTCGTGAACCACCGGCACCTCGACGCTCACGATCAGCTGCTGCTTCACCGCACCCATGAACAGGTTGGAATAGTGCGGGCTCCTGGTCGCGAACACCTTCTCCACGATCTCGCGATTGTTGCGCGGCGGCAGGTTTGCGGTGTCCGTGGCGATCGAGGAGAACACCTGACGGCCGCCGCGGTCGGCGACCACCACCACGCCGTCCCTGCCATACTGGTCGAGAAAGCCGGCGGCGATGCGGCGGAAGCCGTCGAAATCGCGGTTCCGCAGCGAGTTGGTCAGCGCAAGCACCTGCAGTCCGCCGGTCATCCGCTGTACCTCGGCGTCGATCACGAGGCGAATGCTGCGCACGGTCTCGACCACGCGCTGCGAGGCATCCCGGCGGTCCTGTTCGTAGTTGTTCAGAATGATGCCGACCGCGAAAACAATCAGCGGCAGCGTGGTTCCCGCCACCAGAAGGGCAAGACGCACTGGCAGTGAAGGCTTTGGCACGAAGCTCCCGGCGCAAGGCATCCGGCGCGGAGACGCCGAATGGCCGGGAGCATAGGAGAAGTGTCTGATATTCGCCAAGCAATTTGGTCGGGTTCCGCGGTGCGCATGGGCATACCGTGGAACCCGACATCAGTCAGATGTTGCTGTCGGTAATGGCCGAATAAACCATGGTGCGCAGTTCGCGCCGCAGCGGATAGGCGCTCGACGGCAGCACCTGGGTCATGAAGATGGTGATCAGTTCTTCCGCAGGATCGATCCAGAACGACGTCGTCGCAGCACCGCCCCAGGAATACTCGCCGGCGCTGCCGGGAATCAGCGTCAGCGCCGGGTTCATGGTGACGGAGAAGCCGAGGCCGAAACCGATGTCGTTATAGGTCGCCTCCGAGAACAGCGACCGCGACAGTCCCGGCAGATCCAGCCCGCCGGGCAGATGATTGGACGTCATCAGCGCCAGCGTCTTCGGTCCGATCAATCTGACGCCGCCGAGTTCGCCGCGATTGAGCAAGGCGCGGCAGAAGGTGAGGTAATCGGCCATCGTGGAGCACAGCCCGCCGCCGCCGGAAATGAACGACGGCGGCGACAGGAACGAACTCGTGGCCGGGTCGTCGTGCAGCGTCAGGCCGCCTCGTTGTTGCCCGGCATGGAAGGTCATGCCGCCGTGCGGATCGGCCGAGTAGCAGGCCGCGAAACGATGCGCCTTGTCGGCGGGCACGTGGAAGTCGGTGTCGCTCATGCCGAGCGGATCGAGGATCCGCAGTTTCAAAAACTGTTCGAACGGCATGCCGCTGATCAGGCCCACGAGATAGCCGATGACGTCGGTGGCAACGGAATAGTTCCAGGCTTCGCCCGGTGAAAATTCCAGCGGAATTTTGGCCAGATCCTCGATCATGCTCTGCAGCGTTCCGACTTTCTCCACTTCGCCGATCTTGTTTTCGCGATAGGCGGCATCGACATTGGAGCGCTGCTGGAAGCCATAGGTGAGGCCGGAAGTGTGCCGCAACAGGTCGACGATCAGCATCGGCCGCGACGGCGGTCTGGTGAGGAACGAAGGCGCGGTGCCGGCCACGAATACGCCGAGGTTTTTCCATTCCGGAATGTATTTGTGGACGGGTTCGTCGAGCGCGACGCGGCCTTCCTCGACCAGCATCATGAAGGCGACCGAGGTGAGGGGCTTGGTCATCGAATAGATGCGGTAGATGGTGTCGTCCTTGACCGGCACCTTGCGCTCGATGTCGGCAAAGCCCTGCACCGCCGAATGGACCACCTTGCCGCGGCGGTAGACCAGAAGCTGCGTCCCCGGAAAGCGGCCGGCATCGATATAGCGGGTTCTTGAGATGCGCCTCGACGCGGTCGAGGGCGGCCTTGGGACATGCCGGCGGCTTCGGGCGAGGCGGGGGTCGGGGCTAACATCGGGCTATCTCCGGCAGGGGATCGAGGTCCGCCTTGATAGCCGAAAAGTGTGCCCCGTTCCAACCGCCGCATGCTTACCCCGCGCTGGCGGCTGGTGTAGGCTGCCGCCATATTCGCGTACCGCCGCAGGACAGCCAAAATGCCCCAATTCAACGACACCGAACTGACCGCCGCCGTGATCAAGAGTTTTGAGCAGACGCCGGATCCGCGGGTCAAATTCCTGATGGAAGAACTGGTGAAGTCGCTGCACGAATATGTGCGCAAGACCGACCTGACCTTCGACGAATGGGGCTATGCGATCGATTTTCTGACCCGCACCGGCCAGAAATGCACGGCGAGCCGGCAGGAATTCATCCTGCTGTCCGACGTGCTCGGGGTCTCCATGCTGGTCGACGCCGTCAACCATCGTGAGCGCGATGGCGCCACCGAGACCACGGTGCTGGGACCGTTCTATGTCGGCGAGCACAAGGCGATGCCCCACGGGTCAGATGTTTCCCCCAACAATCTGACGGGCGAACGGATGTTCGTGCAGAGCCGCGTCAGCGACCTCGAAGGCAAGCCGCTGGCCGGCGTCCCGGTCGATATCTGGCATGCCGACGATGACGGCTTCTACGATTCGCAGAAGCCGGACTACGAAGTGACGGGTCCGTCGTCGCGGGCGCGGTTCATCACCGATGCCGATGGCCGGTTTTTCTTTCGCACGATCCTGCCGTGCAGCTATCCCATTCCCGTCGATGGCCCGGTCGGCGAGATGATCCGGCAGGTCCGCCGCCACCGCGATGCGGCCGGCACATATACATTTCCTTGTCGCCGCACCCGGCCACGAGCCGCTGATCACCCATGTCTTCATCGACGGCGACAAATATCTGGATTCCGACGTGGTGTTCGGGGTGAAGAACGAACTGATCGCCAAGATCGAAAAGCGCACCGATCCCCTGATGCCCGACGGCAAGCCGGCGCCCGCGCCCTGGCATCTGATGACCTATGAATTCCGCATGAAGCCGGGCAAGGGAACCGCCCCGAAGCCGATGATGGCGGTGACCGAGGACGCGTGAAAACGCCGGTTGAAAATGCCTGCACATTTCTTGTGCGGCGCACAAGAAATGTGCCTCCCGCAAATTTTGGATGCAATATTAGGCATGCACAAAAATTATGCACACCATTTATCTGACTGATAAATATACGTTTTAGAGATTTTGCTGCTTGGCACAAAGCTTGAATAGTTTGTGCCGACGCCATTGAAGCCGTCCCTCGAGACCAATCATCCGAAGTGTGAAACCGCCGGACTGGGGCCTCCCCAGAGCGTGCCTCCATGGGCCCGCGCGGTGACACCGGACGGACGGCCAAACACGCAAAGGACGCCAGCAGCCCATGACGAAGCCGACCGACCAGACCCCGCGCAGCGGCATCAGCCGCCGCCAGCTCCTGAAGGCCACCGCCGGAACGGCGGCGCTGCTCGCCGCCGCCAGGCTGAATTTCCCCGCCGGCGCGTTCGCGCAGGGCGCGGGTCCCGAAGTGAAGGCCGCCAAACTCGGTTTCATCGCGCTCACCGACGCGGCGCCGCTGTTCGTCGCCAAGGAGAAGGGCATCTTCGCCAAATATGGCATGCCCGACGTCGAAGTGCAGAAGCAGGCCTCCTGGGGCACCACCCGCGACAATCTCGTGCTCGGATCGGAAGGCAACGGCATCGACGGCGCGCATATCCTCACCCCGATGCCTTACCTGATCTCTTCCGGCAAGGTGACCCAGAACAACGTGCCGACGCCGATGTACATCCTGGCGCGGCTCAATCTGAACGGCCAGTGCATTTCGGTCGCCAAGGAATACAGCGACATCAAGGTCGGCGTCGACACCGCGCCGTTCAAGGTTGCGCTGGAGAAGAAGAAGGCGTCCGGCAAGGCTGTCAAGGCTGCGATGACGTTTCCGGGCGGTACCCACGATCTGTGGATCCGTTACTGGCTCGCCGCAGGCGGCATCGATCCCGACAAGGACATCGAAACGATCACGGTGCCGCCGCCGCAGATGGTTGCCAACATGAAGGTCGGCACCATGGATTGTTTCTGCGTGTGCGAGCCGTGGAACCTGCAGTTGATCCATCAGAACATCGGCTACACCGCGATCACGACCGGCGAACTCTGGGGCAAGCATCCGGAAAAATCGTTCGGCATGCGCGCCGCTTACGTCGATAAATATCCGAAGGCCGCCAAGGCGCTGCTGATGGCCGTGATGGAAGCCCAGCAGTGGTGCGAGAAGCCGAGAAAACCGCGACGAAGTCGCGGCGATCTGCGCCAAGCGGCAATGGATCAACTGTCCGGTTGACGACGTCACCGATCGCGTCAAGGGCAAGTTCGACTACGGCACCGGCAAGGTGGTGGAGAATTCGCCGCACATCATGCGGTTCTGGGCGCGATCATGCGTCCTATCCGTTCCAGAGCCACGACCTCTGGTTCATGACCGAGGATATCCGCTGGGGCAAATACGAGCCCGGCTTCGATTCGAAGGCGCTGATTGCCAAGGTCAACCGCGAAGACCTCTGGAAGGATGCGGCGAAGGAACTCGGCGTCGCCGCTTCCGACATCCCGGCCTCGAAATCGCGCGGCAAGGAGACCTTCTTCGACGGCAAGGTGTTCGATCCGGAAAATCCCGCGGCGTACCTGAAGTCCCTGTCCATCAAGCGTGCCGACGTCTGATCCAGCAGGACCGCACGCTCGCGTGCGGTCCGCTCCATCGAAACACGGAGACATACTCCCGATGAAAATGCAGGCCCTGAAGACCGAACCCGATGCGGTGGTGGAAGCGGTGGTGGTTGCGGCCACCGCGGCGCCCGTCGTCGCGCTGACGCCGAAGCGGCCGCCGCGCGCCGAGAAATACGCCAAGATGGGCGAAGGAGACCGCGGTGCGCGTGGTGCCGCCGCTGATCGTGCTGGCGCTCGGCATGCTGTTCTGGGAACTGGTCTGCCAGCGCGCCGGCTCCACGCTGCCGCCGCCCTCGCGGGTCTTCAAGGAAACCAAGGAACTGATCTTCGATCCGTTCTTCGACCGCGGCGGCATCGACAAGGGCCTGTTCTGGCATCTGTCCGCCAGCCTGCAGCGCGTCGCGCTCGGCTATTCGCTGGCGGCGGTCGCCGGCATCGCGCTCGGCACCCTGGTCGGCCAGTCGGTCTGGGCGATGCGCGGCCTCGATCCGATCTTCCAGGTGTTGCGCACCATTCCGCCGCTGGCCTGGCTGCCGCTGTCGCTGGCCGCCTTCCGCGACGGCCAGCCGTCGGCGATCTTCGTGATCTTCATCACCTCGATCTGGCCGATCATCATCAACACCGCGGTCGGCATCCGCAACATCCCGCAGGATTACCGCAACGTCGCCGCGGTGGTGCAGCTCAATCCGCTGGAATTTTTCTGGAAGATCATGATCCCGGCGGCGGCGCCCTACATCTTTACGGGTTTGCGCATCGGCATCGGCCTGTCCTGGCTCGCGATCGTGGCGGCGGAAATGCTGATCGGCGGCGTCGGCATCGGCTTCTTCATCTGGGATGCCTGGAATTCCTCGCACATCAGCGAAATCATCCTGGCGCTGTTCTACGTCGGCATCATCGGCTTCGTGCTCGACCGCATCATCGCGGGAATGGCGAAGTTCGTGACCCGCGGCACCGCGCTGAACTGAAGGAACGTGTCATGCACCCTTATCTGAAACTCGACCACATCGACAAGGTCTTCACCCGCGGCAATGCCTCCACCGAGGTGCTGAAGGACATCAATCTCTCCATCGACAAGGGCGAGTACGTCTCGATCATCGGCCATTCCGGCTGCGGCAAGTCCACGTTGCTCAACATCGTGGCGGGGCTCACCACCACCACGATGGGCTGCGTGCTGCTGGAAAACCGCGAGGTCAACTCGCCGGGTCCGGATCGCGCGGTGGTGTTCCAGAACCACAGCCTGCTGCCCTGGCTCACGGTCTACGAGAACGTCAGGCTCGGCGTCGACAAGGTGTTCGCCTCCAGCAAGACGCGGGCGGAGCGTCACGCCTGGGTCATGCACAATCTCAACCTTGTGCAGATGGCGCATGCCAAGGACAAGCGGCCGGCGGAAATCTCCGGCGGCATGAAGCAGCGCGTCGGCATTGCCCGCGCGCTGGCGATGGAGCCGAAAGTGCTGCTGCTCGACGAGCCCTTTGGCGCGCTCGACGCGCTGACCCGCGCGCATCTGCAGGACTCGGTGATGGCGCTGCATCAGAAGCTCGGCAACACCATCCTGATGATCACCCATGATGTCGACGAGGCGGTGCTGCTGTCGGACCGCATCGTGATGATGACCAACGGGCCGAGCGCGCGGATCGGCGAAGTGCTCGAGGTGCCGCTGGCGCGGCCGCGCAAGCGGCTCGAACTCGCCACCAACGCCGGCTACCTGAAATGCCGCCAGCGCGTGCTTGAATTCCTGTACGAGCGGCACCGTTTTGTGGAGGCGGCGTGAGCGGTGCGACCTTTGGTCCTGAACCGGTGCTGCTGCCTGGCGACCAACTGACTTGGCATTGACGCCCGAGGAGAGTTGCAATGAATCCGACACAAATCAAACTGGTTCAGGAAAGTTTCGCCAAGGTGGCGCCGATTTCGGAAACTGCGGCTGAACTGTTCTACGGCCGCCTGTTCGAGATCGCGCCACCGGTGAAGGCGATGTTTCCGGCCGACATGACCGAGCAGCGCAAGAAGCTGATGAAGATGCTGGCCACTGTCGTGAACGGGCTCGGCAATCTCGAATTCGATCCTGCCGGCGGCAAGCGCACTGGCAAAGCGCCACGTCGGCTACGGCGCCAAGCCGGCGCATTATCCGGTGGTCGGCGGCGCCTTGCTGTGGACGCTGGAAAAGGGACTGGGCGAGGCCTGGAATCCCGAGCTCGCGGAAGCCTGGACCGCGGTCTATGGCACGCTGTCCGGCTACATGATTTCCGAAGCCTATGGCGCCGCGCAGGCCGCGGAGTAGGGGAACGGGCGTGAGCGAACCGCTGGTCATCGTTGGCAATGGAATGGCCGCCGCACGTCTGGTCGACGAACTGGCAAAGCTGGCGCTCGGGCGCTACGCCATCGCCGTGATCGGCGACGAACCGCGGCTTGCCTATAACAGGGTGCTGCTGTCGTCGGTGCTGGCGGGCGAGACCGCCTCGCACGACATCGAGCTCAAGCCTGCTGCGTGGTGGCAGCAGCGCGGCGTCACCCTGAAATATGGTTGCCGTGCCACCGAGATCGATGTCGGCCGTCGCGAACTCAAGATCGCCTCGCACGAGAGCGTCAGCTTCTCGAAGCTGGTGCTGGCCACCGGCTCATCGCCGCTGCGGCTCAACGTGCCCGGCGCCGAATTGGCCGGCGTGCATACGTTTCGCGACAGCCGGGATGTCGACCTGTTGCTGACGCTGGCCGCGCAAAAGAAGCGCGTCGTGGTGATCGGCGGCGGTTTGCTCGGCCTGGAGGCGGCCTATGGCCTCGCCAAGGCCGGGGCCTCGGTCACGCTGCTTCATCTGATGGACCGGCTGATGGAGCGCCAGCTCGATGCGCCGGCCGCCGAACTCCTGAAGTCGCTGGTCGAGCGCAAGGGCATCGAGATCCTGCTCAACGCCAACACCGCCCGCTTCCACGGCGAGACGGGCATCGAAGCGGTGGAACTGGTCGATGGCCGGCGCATCGACGCCGATGCGGTGATTTTTGCGGCCGGCATACGCCCCAACGTCGCGCTGGCGAAGGAGGCCGGCATTGCCGTCAATCGCGGCATCGTGGTCGACGATTGCCTGCAGACCGGCGCGCCCGGGATTTTCGCGCTCGGCGAATGCGCCGAGCATCGCGGCACCTGCTATGGCCTGGTCGAGCCGGCCTATGAGCAGGCGCGCGTGCTGGCACGGCATCTGGCGGGCGCGCCAGCCGCCTACAATGGCAGCGTGGTCGCGACCAATCTTAAAGTTTCCGGCGTCAGCGTGTTTTCCGCCGGCGACTTCATGGGCGCGGAGGGCAGCGAAAATCTCGTGCTCAGCGACGTCAGCCACGGCACCTACAAGAAGCTGGTGGTATCGGCCGGACGGCTGACCGGCGCGGTGCTGGTCGGCGATGTCCAGGATGCGCTGTGGTATCTCGAATTGATCAGAAATCGCAGGCCGATCGCCGGGATTCGCGACCGCATGATGTTCGGCCGTTCGCTGGCCGGCCTGGCGGAGGCGGCATGACGGGATGGCTGACATGACGGAGCTTGCGCCCGCTGTCACCCGCACCACTTGTGCCTATTGCGGCGTCGGCTGCGGCATCATCGCGACGCCTGATGGCGCCGGCGGTGCGGCGATCGCGGGCGATGTGGAGCACCCCGCCAATTTCGGCCGGCTGTGCTCAAAAGGTTCGGCGCTCGGCGAGACCCTCGGCCTCGAGGACCGGCTGCTCTATCCGATGATCCGCTGCAGCAAGGGCACCATGGAACGGGTGGCCTGGAGCGACGCGCTCGACCATGTGGCGCATCGCTTCGCGCATATCGTCAAGCGCGACGGCCCGGGTGCGGTGGCGTTCTATCTCTCCGGACAGCTTCTGACCGAGGATTACTACGTCGCCAACAAGCTGATGAAGGGATTCCTCGGCAGCGCCAATGTCGACACCAATTCGCGATTGTGCATGGCCTCCTCGGTCGCCGGCCACCGCCGCGCCTTCGGCGCCGACACCGTGCCCGGCTGCTATGACGACCTCGACGAGGCCGACCTTCTGGTGCTGGTCGGCTCCAATGCGGCGTGGTGCCACCCGGTGCTGTACCAGCGCATGCTCGCCAACAAGCAGAAGCGCGGCGCCCGCATCGTCGTGATCGACCCGCGCCGGACCGATACGGCGGGAGAGGCCGAGCTGTTTCTGGGCCTGAAGCCCGGCACCGACACCGCCTTGTTCTCGGGGCTTCTGGTGCATCTGGCCGACAACGGCGCACTCGATGCCGATTACATCGAACGCTACACCGGCGGGTTCGATGAAGCGCTGGCGCGGGCGCGCCAGATCGCCGGCAGCGTCGGCGCCACCGCGCTCGCGACCGGCCTTGCCGAACCGGATGTCGCGACCTTCTTCCGGATCTACGCCGCCACGCCGCGCGTGGTCACGCTGTATTCGCAGGGCGTCAACCAGTCGGCGCAGGGTACCGACAAGGTCAATGCCATCATCAACTGCCACCTCGCCACGGGACGGATCGGCAAATCAGGCGCGTCGCCGTTCTCGCTGACCGGGCAGCCCAATGCGATGGGGGGACGCGAAGTCGGCGGGCTTGCCAACCAGCTTGCCGCCCATATGGGTTTTACCCCGCCCGACATCGACCGCGTGCGCCGGTTCTGGAAGGCGTCGCGGATCGCCACCCATGAGGGACTGAAGGCGGTCCAGATGTTCGAGGCGATCGCGCGCGGCGAGATCAAGGCGCTGTGGGTGATCGGCACCAATCCGGCGGTGTCGCTGCCTGACGCCGACGCCGCCCGCGCCGCGCTGAAGAAACTGGAACTGTTCGTGGTCTCGGAGAATGTGCGCTCCAACGACACCGTCAAGGCAGGCCCGCATGTGCTGCTGCCGGCGCAGGCCTGGGGCGAGAAGTCCGGGACGGTGACCAATTCGGAACGCCGTATCTCGCGGCAGCGCGCGTTCCTCGAGCCGGCGGGAGAGGCCAGGCCGGATTGGTGGATCGTCAGCGAAATTGCAAAACGGCTCGGCTTTGCCGCGGCGTTCGATTACAAGTCGGTGGCGGACGTGTTCCGCGAACATGCGGCGTTGTCGGCCTTCGAGAACAGCGGCGGCCGCGATTTCGATATCGGCGCGCTGCAATCGGTTTCGGATGAGGCGTTCGACCAGATGGCGCCGTTGCAGTGGCCGCTGCGCATCGGCGACCTCGAATCGGGCGGCGCTTCTTCGCCGAAGGCGAATTCTTTTCAAGCGACCGCAAGGCGCGCTTCATCGCACCGGAGATTCCGGCGCTGCGCACCGAAACCACGGCCGGCCGGCCGCTGCGGCTCAATACCGGGCGGATCCGCGACCAATGGCACACCATGACCCGCAGCGGCATGAGCCCGCGGCTCGGCCAGCATCTGCCGGAACCCTTCGTTGAAATACATCCCGATGACGCGCTGCGCTACGGCGTGGTCGACGACAGTTTTGCGCGAGTCACCACCGACTACGGGCAATGCCTGCTCAAGGTCGTGGTCAGCGGGCGGCAGCAGCGCGGCATGCTGTTCGCGCCGATCCACTGGAGCGAAGCCACCGCGACCGCTTCGCGCGTCGGCGCGCTGGTGGCGCCGTTTACCGATGCGTTTTCCGGCCAGCCCGAGAACAAGGCGACCCCGGCGTCGATCACGCCTTACGAATATGTGTTCCGCGGTTTTGCGCTGTCGCGAACTCCGCTCGCTCTGCCAGACCATGCCTGGTGGGCCCGCGTCGCGGTTCCCGGCGGCCATGGTTATCTCCTGGCCGACAATGCCGATCTTGCGGGATGGCAAGCCTGGTTGCGGTCGCTGGCTGGCGATGATCTCGCCGAATACAAGGATTTTGGCGGCGGGGTTTATCGTGTGGCGGCGTTTGCCGGCGATCGCATCGAGACCTGCCTTTTCATGGGCCCCGCCCACGATGCGGGCGACTGGAACGTCGTCAAGCAGCTGTTCGCGGCCGAAGCGCTCAGCGGCGAGCAGCGCCGCATGCTGCTGTCGGGCCACTCGGTCGACGGCCTTGCCAGCGCCGGTCCGATCGTCTGCGCCTGCTTCGGCGTCGGCCGCACCACGATCTGCGCGGCGATCGCGGCCGGGGCGGGCACGCCGGCCGCGATCGGCGCGCAGTTGAAGGCCGGCACCAATTGCGGTTCGTGCATCCCGGAGATGAAACGGCTGATCGCAGAGACCGGAGCAACAGCTCCGGTCCGGGAGAAGGATAAAGTGATGGCCGTGGGTTAGGCCTTAAGGTCGGACATCCTAACGCTGTCGGCGGGGCCGATTGTCGCCGCGCTGCTGGCGCGCGAACGCGTAGTGGGGATTGATCCCGCAACCAGCGTCAGTACCGCTCGCGGTGGCCATGCATTGGGCGTAGCTGGAGAATTGGCAATTGCCCGGATAGCCCCATACGCGCCCTTGCAGGCAGTAGCTACTCGGTGCGCTCTCATAAGCCCAGGGGCCGTAAATGGGAGCATACGTCTGAGCCCGGGCTTGCCCGTCTGCTAGGGCTATACTCATCGTCAAAATCGTCAAAGCCGCTAAAGTGCGCATTGGAACTTCCCCGACGTCGGCACAACATCCAATGCACTTAGACAGCGGGCGATATTGATTTAAGTCAATGTGCCCGGAATAGTTCACGCGCGCGCAATGAGGCCGCGTCAATCCTGCGGCCCCGATTGCCCTTCAGCACCGCATGTTCCACGGGGACATCGTTGGCGCGTTCGTCTAAGGTCCCACGACTTGTTCGAACGAGGCGATCTTGCGAACGAAAAAATTCGGCAGCAACCTCCCCGCGGTGTCCGCGATCGGGCAGGGCACCTGGTATATCGACCGCGGCGATCGCAAGGCTGCGGTCGCCGCACTCCGCCGCGGCATCGAGCTCGGCATGACCCACATCGACACCGCCGAAATGTACGGCGACGCCGAACTGGTGATTGCAGAAGCCGTTGCCGGCAAGCGCGACGGATCTTTCTGGTTTCAAAGGTATTGCCGAGCAACGCCTCGCGCCGCGGCACCGTTGCCGCCTGCGAGCGGTCGCTGAAGCGGCTCAAGGTCGATACGCTGGATTGCTATCTGCTGCACTGGCGCGGCTCCCATCCGCTGGAGGACACCGTCGCTGCGTTCGACGAGCTGATAGCAGCCGGAAAAATCCGCTCGTGGGGCGTCAGCAATTTCGACACCGACGATCTCAATGAACTGCTGGCGGTGGCCGGCAAAGGCAGGATCGCCTGCAACCAGGTGCTCTATCATCTGCTGGAGCGCGCGATCGAACACGCCGTGATCCCGTGGTGCGAGAAGCATGGCGTCGCCGTGGTGGCGTATTCGCCGTTCGGCCACAACGAGTTTCCGACGCCGCGCAGCAAGGCGGGCGATGTGCTGCAGGGCATCGCCGATGCGCATGGCGCTTCACCGCGCCAGGTCGCGCTGGCGTTTCTCACGCGCCGGGTTCGGTGCTGGCGATTCCGAAGGCGTCGTCGGCGGAACATGCGGCTGACAACGCGGCGGCCGGAACATGGACGCTTGATCAGAGCGAAATTTCTGCGCTGGACGCCGCGTTTCCGCGTGGGCCAAAACCGCGCGGACTGCCGATGCTGTAGCGAACACGGTTCTTAACAAAGTGTTTCAGGGAGTGGCGAGCCGCCGCGCGCAATCGCGCATATCGGCGTCCTGTTTTCGGACCTTGTCGTTGCGGGCCAAATGTCGTCTTTTGGGCACTCGCCCGATTCGAAATTTCCTACGAGTTTTTAAGCCGTGACCCCGCCTCCCGCCGTAGCCGCCAGGCTCGACAGCGCTCCCTTACCGTTGCCCCAGGACAAGCCTGCCGCGCCAACAGCGCCGGCGCGCGCCGATCATCCGTTCAAGGGCATCGCGCTGATCCTGCTGTCGACGGTATTTCTCGGTACCTCCGACGTGACCGCGAAATATCTGTCGGCGACACTGCCCTCGATCGAGATCGCGTGGATCAGGTTCCTGTCGTTCGCGCTGATCATGGTGCCGGCGATGCTGCCGGGCTCGCCCCTGTTCGCGTTGCGGACCGATCGCCTCGGCCTGCACCTGATGCGCGGCTGCGCGCTGTTGTTCTCCTCGTTGTTCTTCATTTCCGGACTGCGGTTCCTGCCGATCGCGGAAGCCTCCGCCACGGGCTTCGTCGCGCCGCTGTTCGTCACCGCGCTGTCGATCTTCTTTCTCGGCGAGACCGTCGGCGTGCGCCGCTGGATGGCGACCGCGGTCGGCCTGATTGGCGTGCTGATCGTCCTGCGGCCGGGCTCCGGTGCGTTTCATCCCGCAGCGTTTTTCCCGATCGTCTCGGCGCTGGCATGGGCCTGCACCCTGATCATGACGCGGATGATGAGCGGCACCGAGCGCGCCATCACCACCATGACCTATTCGTCGATCGCGGGCGTCTGCGTGCTCTCGCTGCTGGTGCCGTTCGTCTGGGTCACGCCGAGCTGGCACGACATCGCCTTCGGCGTCTTCATCGGCGTCGCCTCGACCGCCGGACAATGGATCGTCGTGCTCGCCTTCCGCTATGCCGACGCCTCGGTGCTGGCGCCGTTTTCCTATACCCAGTTGCTATGGGTCAGCATCCTCGGCTTCTTCGTCTTCGGCGAAGTCCCTGACGTCTGGACCGTGACCGGCGCGGCCTTCATCGTCGCCAGCGGCCTCTATACCGCGCATCGCGAGCGGGTGCGGCGCTCGCAGCTTTTGGCGGTTGCGGGCGAGTCGTCTCCCAACGCCTAATCACAGGCTGCAAAACGACACGGCACATAGGCCAACCGGTCCGCGAACGTTGCGCGCGTGCCACAGTGGCCCGGAAAACGTCCTTTTTCGATGACAGATCAAGGGATTTAGGGCGGTCGGTAAAACTACGGGACCTGGGTCATGCTAGCTTGATCAGGCCGCGCCGCAGAGCGCTGGACGACAGGCTAGGGGTTGGCGTTGCGTTTTCAATTGCCACCGCGGGTACGAGACCGGCTGCGAAGTTGCGCGGTCGCGTCGTGCATTGGCGCGGTCGTCGTTATCGCGAGCCTGATGCCAACATCTTCGGCTCACGCCCAATATGTCGTGACCGAGACCACGGACGACGGTACCGGCGCCACCGCGGGCACTCTTTCCAACGCCATCCTGCAGGCCAACGCCACTGGCGGGACGATCAGCTTCAACCTGAACGGCGGTGCCACGACGCTGACGCTGACCGGCTCCATGTACGGGATTTCGGCTGCTGCGCCGGTCACCATCATCGGCGGCGGGACAACTATCAACGGCAACAACTTTCAGGCGTTTACGGTCAATTCCGGCAACGTCGACTTTCAGAACCTGACGATCGCCAACGGTCTTGCGCAAGGCCAGGCCGGAGGCGATGGAAATGGTGGTGGCGGAGGCGGCGCCGGCATGGGTGGCGCCATCTACGTGGACCCCAATGCCGGGGCGATCGGGATTCAAAATGTGACCTTCACCGCAAACGTCGCACAAGGCGGCGCGGGCGGTAGTGGCGACGGCGTGTCGGCCAATGGCGGCAATGGCGGCGGCTACAACGGCAACGCCGGTCCCAATACGGCGCCAGCAGGCACCGGCGGCGGGACCGGTGCAGTGGGCGCTGGCGATGGTACCGCCGGCGGATATGGCGGCGGAGGTGGGGGCGGCTCAACCGGAGCCGTCGTCGCAGCCCCCGGCAATAATGGCGGCGGTGCTGGCGGGCTCTCCGGTCAAGGCGGCACCGGCGGCGCAGGCCTGGGCGGTGCGCTGTTTGTCGGCAATGGCAACACGACCACCATCCGCGGCGGAACCGACTTCAGCGGCGACAATGTCGCTTCGGGCGGCGCCGGCGGAGGGCCGGCGGGATCGGCCGGGTCAGCGGCGGGCGGCGACATCTATGTGGGCATCGCTTCCAACCTGATCTTCGACAACTCCACAACGAACATCACCGTCAGCGGCTCGATTGCCAACAACGGCTTTATGACCATTCAGGGCGCGGCAGCCGGCACGGTGATCTTTACCGGCACCGTCACCACCGACACGAGTTCGAATCCGGCCGCCAACATTACAATCTCGAGCGGCACGCTGCAGATCGGGAACGGCGGCACGACCGGCTCGATCGTGGGCGATGTCGTCAACGGCGGCACGCTCACCTTCAACCGATCCGACAGCGCATCCAGTCCCTACGTCTTCGCCGGCAACATTTCGGACGACGGCGGTTCTGCCGGCAAGGTATCGTTGATCGGACCCGGCGCGGTCCTTCTGAGCGGCAACAACACCTATACCGGCGGCACCGCCGTCACCACCGGCACGCTCAGCATCACCAACGGCGACGCCATCGGCACCGGCCTGCTTGAGCTCGGCCCGGGCACGACGTTTGGGCTCCATGGCAGCTTTACGCTGAACAACAACATCACGGTCGCCGGCGTTTCGAATTTCGACGTCGCCACCGGCAATATCGCCGTTGCCGCCGGCGTCATCAGCGATGTGATCGCGCCGCCACCGTTCGGCGCGGTCCAGAAGGTCGGGGCGGGCACGCTGGTGCTGGACGGGATAAACACCTATTCCGGCGGCACGGTGATTTCGGCCGGCATCCTGCAGGTGACCAATGGCAGCTCGATCGGCTCCGGAAGGGTGTATATGGACGGTGGCACGTTCCAGGCCGATGGTTTCAACGACCTAACCTTCACCAACAACTTCACGGTCAATACGCCGGGCGGTACCATCGACAACAACCTGACAATCCTGACCCTCTCGGGAGATATCACAAACGGCAGCGCGACCCCGGGCCTGCTGACGTTTACCGGCGGCAGCGGCTTTGGCGGCACCACCGTCCTCTCCGGCAACAATACCTACTCCGGCGGATCGGCCATCCTCGCCACCACGGTGCAGGTGACCAGTGTCAATTCGCTGGGTACCGGCGCGATCACGCTGGATTGGGGGACCATCCAGACCAATGGCACCGATGTCACGCTGAACAACAACATCACGCTCGCCAATACAATCAGCCTTGGCGGTTTTGCCGGCGGTTTCCTCGATGCCAACGGCGGCCGGCTGACGATCGCCGGAAATATCAACGGTCCCGGCCAGCTCGAAACGCTGGACTCGACAGCCACCAACAGCGCCGTCGTGCTTCTCGGCACCAATACTTACGGCGGAGGTACCTTCATCTGCGTCTGTTCGACCCTGCAGCTCGGCGATGCCACGCACACCGCCAGCATCCTCGGCGGCGTCACCAACGAAGGCTTTTTCGACATCGTCAATGCCAACACCTCGGGTATTACATCGATCACCAATCAATTCGGCGGCGTGACGACCTTCAGCGGTTCGACCGGTGCCGGCACCATGACAATCGACAACGTCACCGGCGGCTCGGTCGAATTCCGCGGGACGTCTTCGGCCGCCAACGCGACGATCAACAACGCCGTCGGCACCGGTACGACCTTCTTCAACAACAGCACCGCCGGCAACGCGACCATCAACAATCTCAGCGGCGGGTTCGGCGCTGCCGTCATCGAATTCAACAATTTCAGCCGCGGCGGCACCGCGACAATCAACAATGCGGGCTTCGGTTTTGTCGTCTTCAATGACCGCACGACGCTCGAGAATGCCAAGATCGTCAACAACGACGACGGATTTGTCTTGCTCAATTCGCAGAGCAGCGCCGGCACCGCGCTCGCCTCGATCACCAACAATGATTTCGGTCAGGTGCATTTCCTCGATCGCAGCACCGCCGGCAGCGCCACGATCCACAACAATGGTTCCGGCGTACTGGATTTCGCCAACCGCAGCACGGCCGGGAGATGCCACGATCATCAACAGCAGTTCGATCGGCATGGCATTTCTGAACCAGAGCACCGCCGGCAATGCCTTCATCACCACCAAAAACAACAGCTTTACCTTCTTCTTCGACCGCAGCGACGGCGGAACCGCGCGCTTCGAGACGGAAGCCGGCAGTATCGTCGACTTCTCCGGCAGCCGGGGGCCGAACGGCGACAGGCGCATCAACGCCGGCTCGGTTGGCGGCGCCGGCACCTATTTCATCGGCGCCGGTAATACGCTGGTCGCCGGCGGCAACAATCGGTCGACCGAGGTCAGCGGCGTGATTGCCGATTTCGATCCCTGCGGCTGCGGTCCGGCCGGGCCCGGGTCGCTTGAGAAGGTCGGCACCGGCAACCTGATTCTGTCGGGCACCAACACCTACACCGGTGCGACAACGGTGAATGGCGGCACCCTGCGTCAACGGCTCGATCATCGCATCATCGAGCGGCGTCACCGTGAATGCCGGCGGCACGCTCGGCGGCAACGGCACCGTCGGCAACACCACGCATCAACGGCGGCACGCTGGCGCCCGGCAACTCGATCGGCACGCTGACCGTGCAGGGCAATCTCGTGTTCACGGCGGCGGCGAGCTACCTGGTCGAGGTCATCGCCGGCAAATGCCGACCGCACCAATGTCACCGGCACGGCGACGCTCGGCGGCGCAACCGTCAATGCGCACTTCGCGCCGGGCAGCTACGTCGCCAGGCAATACACCATCCTCAACGCCGCCGGCGGCGTGCAGCGGCACGTTCAACGCGCTTGTCAACACCAACCTGCCGGCGAACTTCAGTCGAGCCTGAGCTACGATGCCAACAACGCCTATCTCAATCTGACGCTGAACTTCATGCCGCCGCCGACCGGCGGCCTCAGCGTCAACCAGCAGAACGTCGGCAACGCGCTGCGTCGGCTTCTTCAACACGCACTGGCGGCATTCCGCTGGTGTTCGGCGGCGCTGACGCCGGCGGGCCTGACGCAGGTTTCCGGCGAGACCGCCGACCGGCACGCAGCAGGCCACGTTCGACGCGATGGACATGTTCATGGGCCTGATGACCGATCCGTTCGTCGCCGGCCGCGGCGACGGTCCTGGCGGCAGCGCCGGCGCGACGGCATTCGCCGATGAGAGCGCCTGGCCTATGCCGCGAAGCGGCAGGCCGTCCGCGACGCGATGCCTTGCGCCAAATTCCCGACCAAGGCGCCGCCGCGCGCAGATCCGTTCGACCGGCGCTGGAGCGTGTGGGGCGCAGGCTATCGGCGGCGCGCAGCACCACCGACGGCAATGCGGCGCTGGGATCGAACACCGCGACCAGCGCGCATCTATCGGCTTCGCCGCCGGCGCCGACTACCGGATCTCGCCGAACACGCTGGCCGGCTTTGCGCTGGCCGGCGGCGGCACCAATTTCTCGCGTCAACGGTCTCGGCTCCGGCCGCTCCGACCTGTTCCAGGCCGGCGCCTTCGTGCGCCACAATGTCGGCCCGGCCTATGTGACGGCGGCGCTCGCCTATGGCTGGCAGGACGTCACGACGGACGCACCGTGACCGTCGCCGGCATCGACCAGCTGCGCGCGCAGTTCAACGCCAATGCCTGGTCCGGCCGCGTCGAAGGCGGCTATCGCTTCGTCACGCCGGTGGCATTGGCGTCACGCCCTATGCCGCCGGCCAGTTCACCACCTTCAATCTGCCGGCCTATGCCGAGCAGGTGGTCGTCGGGCGTGAACACCTTCGCGCTGAACTACGCCGCCAAGGACGTCACCGCCTCGCGCAGCGAACTCGGCCTCCGCGCCGACAACTCGTTCGCGATGCAGAACGCGATCCTGACGCTGCGCGGCCGCGCCGCCTGGGCGCACAATTTCAACACCGACCGCAGCATCACCGCCGATCTTCCAGACGCTGCCGGGCGCGGCCTTCGTCGTCAACGGCGCGGCGCAGGCGCGCGACTGCCGCGCTGGTCACCGGCTCCGCCGAGATGAAATGGCTGAACGGCTTTCCGCTCGCCGCCACCTTCGAGGGCGAGTTCTCCGGCGTCACGCGGTCCTACGCCGGCAAGGGCGTGGCGCGTTACGCCTGGTAATTCCCGTGCTATGAGAGCGGATAATCATAACCCGCGAAGGGAAGCCGATGCGCGCTGCCATCTTCAGGAACGGCGAGATCGTCGTCGACACGCTGCCCGAGCCGGCGCCGGCGGCGGGCCAGGTGCTGGTCAAGACGCTGGCCTGCGGCATCTGCGGCTCCGACCTGCACGCCCGCAAGCACGCCCATCGCATGGTCGAACTTGCAAGACATTTTCCCGGCCGCAAGCCGATGGACCTCGCCCGCGACGTCGTGTTCGGCCATGAATTCTGCTGCGAGGTGCTCGACTACGGGCCCGGCACGCGAGCAAGCTTAAAGCCGGGCACCCGCGTCTGCTCGATGCCGGCGCTGCTGACGCGCGGAGGGACCGCAAGGCATCGGCTATTCCAACGACAATGTCGGCGGCTATGCCGAGCGCATGCTGCTCAGCGAGGCGCTGCTGCTGGAAGTGCCGAACGGCCTTGCGGCCGAGCATGCGGCGCTGACCGAGCCGCTCGCGGTCGGCGTCCACGCGGTCGCCAAAGCCAATATCAGCGGCGACGAGGTGCCGCTGGTGATCGGCTGCGGCCCGGTCGGGCTCGCCGTGATCGCGGCGCTGAAGCTGAAGGGCCTGCACCCGATCGTCGCGGCCGACTATTCGCCGGCGCGGCGCGCGCTGGCCGAAAAGCTCGGCGCCGACATCGTGGTCGATCCCGCGCGCACGCAGCCCTATGCGACCTGGGCCGAGCACGCCGCGATGACGCCGGAGCAAAAGGCC
This sequence comes from uncultured Alphaproteobacteria bacterium, assembly GCA_963706975.1. GTDB lineage: Bacteria > Pseudomonadota > Alphaproteobacteria > Rhizobiales > Xanthobacteraceae > Bradyrhizobium. Next base: position 504 of record CAVPOL010000036.1, on the reverse strand, counting down.
GCGCGGCCGCCGGTGCAGGCCTTGCTGCCGGCGCTGAAACCGGCGCTGATCTTCGAATGCGTCGGCGTCCCCGGCGTGATCCAGCAGATTTTCGAAGGCGCGCCGCGCGACGCACGCATCGTCGTGGTCGGCGTCTGCATGGAAACCGACCGCTCCGAGCCGATGCTCGGCATCATGAAGGAGCTGAACGTCCAATACGTGCTGGGCTATACGCCGGAAGAGTTCGCCATCGCTGCGCCTGATCGCGGAAGGCAAGGTCGACGCCGCCTCGCTGGTCACCGGCAGGTCGGCATCGATGGCGTCGCCAAGGCATTCGCCGACCTCGCCAATCCGGAGCGGCATACCAAAATCATCGTCGAGCCGTGGCGGTAAAGACATTCCGTAGAAAAAGGGTACAGGGTGGGCAAAGGCGCGCCAGCGCCGTGCCCACCATCCATCCGGGGACGTTGACGAATGGTGGGCACGCTTCGCTTTGCCCACCCTACGCTCCGAAACCTGGTGGTC
>CAVPOL010000035.1:0-33273 GCA_963706975.1 uncultured Alphaproteobacteria bacterium | reverse complement strand
GCTTTCGGCCGCGCACGCCACCATTCTCAGGAACGGTTTTACCGACGACTGCCGCGAAGAGCTGTTTCGCGCCGCCCATGACATCAAGGGCGACGCCGCCACGTTCGGATTTCCCTCCGCCGCCGCCGCCGCCGAAAGCCTGTGCCGGATCATCGAGCATGCGCCCGATCTCGACGAGGTGCCCTCCAACCTGATTGCGCACCACATCAATGCCATCCAGGCCATCGTGCGCCAGCGCACCAAGCTCGACACCGTCGCCACGGCCGGCGAATTGAGCCGGCAATTGCGCGGCATCGCCGACGAGTATCTCATGCAGGCCAACCGCGACCGGCCGGAACATCTCGAAGCGATCATGGCACCGAGCATCGCGCCGGTGGAGTAAGGATGGCGCGAACTGTGTAGGGTGGGCAAAAGGCGCTCTTGCGCCGTGCCCACCATAACAAATTTCCGATGTTGGACAAAAAGGGTGGTGGGCACGCTTGCGCTTTGCCCACCCTACGATTTCCGAAAAAGCTACGCCGCGACCAGCTCGTGCTGCGCGATCGCCTCTTCCGCGATCAGTTCGTCGCAGAACATGCGGGCCTCTTCCCGCGCCGACTTGGTCGCAAAGCGGCGCAACAGGATCAGAAGCGGCTCGGCGGCTTGCCGATCGGTCGCGCAATGCGTCAGCACCCGCTCGACCATGCGCCGCCGCAGCCGCATGGCGCCGCCGGCGGTGTCGACGAAGCCCGTCTCCTGGCAGACTTCGAGCGCGACCCGGAACGCCGCGAAGGTCGATGGCGGCAATCCCGCGCGCATCAGCAGCGCCTGCAGGCTGGCGCCGCCGCGGTCGTTCAGCAGCGCGGAGACCCGTGCCGGCGGCAGCCCGCTCAATTCCGAAAGTGCCGCGTCGAACAGTTCGAGATTGCCCGACAGCAGCGAGCGCAGGATCAGTCCGGCAGTCAGCTGGCCGGTGGCGCGCAGGTGCTGCACCAGGCCGCGCATGTCGTCGCCGCGCGAACGCGCCGCGATATTGACGGTCGAACGCTCGAGGGCCTCGCTGGCGATCCGGCCCGCCCGGTCGGCGCTCAGCCAGTTGCGGGCCACCACGAACTGCGTCAGCGTATCCGACAGTTTTGCAACCAGCGCCACCCTTGTGGCGGCCGGCAGATCTTCCAGCACCAGCATCGATTCCCGGATCGCGGCGAGATGGCCGTGGCGGTCGACGATGCGGTCCCACGAAAACGACGCCAGTTCGGCACCGGCGTTCTCGATCAGTTCGAGCGCTGCCGCGGCAGTGCCGACTTCGGCGATCGCCGCGCAAACCGAGGCCGGCAGGTTGTTGCGGCGGGCGATGGCGCATTGCATCTCGCCATTGCCGGTCGCGATGATGTCGACCAGATCGGCATCGATCAGAAGCGGGGAATGTTCCAGCACTGGAAGCGCGACCGATGGCTGGTCGAGCGACAGCGCCTGCACGATGGCTGCGGGCGCATCGTTGCTGCGTGCAAAGACCTCGGCCATGGCCTGGCGAACCAGCGGGGATGCATCGTCGAGCAGCATCAGCAGCGCGCCTTCGGCGGCGGCGCGGTCGTCCTCGGTAAGATCCGAAATCAGCCAGGCCCGCGCCAGCGATCGCGTTGCCTCTGCCCGCTCGCCTGCCGGCGCGGTGCGTATCCAACTGATAAACTGCCGAACGATCATGACCCTGCCGGCCTACGCAACCCGTGACGACACCATGACGCGATGCCACTGCAAGACAAAATAAACCATCCCACTTAACAAAGGGTTCACCATAAACGGCTGGTTTTATTGACGTTTTGTTAAGGCTGCGGGACCGGCGGCAGGCCAGTCGGATCACAAGGAAAAATCTTGGGGGCTGCCCCGCTTTACTTTGCATGGGCTCGTTTTCGATTTTTTGGCAGGGGCCGTTGGCTAGCTGCTGAACGTGCCGGCGCGGTCGCTGAAGAGGTCGAGCCGGCCTGGGACGCGAATCTCGGGCTTCTGCGCCAGCGCCGTACTCGCATCCGCCGTGGCCGAAGATCGGCCCCACAATTCATGAACAGCTGGCGAGACCGGCTGCGACCGCTCGCCGGCCTGGAACAGCGAGCGGAAGATCGGATCGGCCGGCGGCAATGAGGCGGTCTGCAGCGCCGGCTGCGAGGTTGCAGCCACCGGCGTGACGGCGCGCTGGCCCGGAAAGCTCGAGAGATAGGCGGCGTTGTCGACCGGCGCCGGCGCGAATGCCATGCTGGCGGGCGCTGCACTCGCGACCGCGACGCGGCTCGGTGTATTGCCGCCGACCGCGGCCATCGCGGTGCGGGTGGCCTGCGAGTTGACGGCGCTGGCGTAGCGCGAGGTCAGTACCGAATAGACTTCGGAGACGCTGCGCGCGCGCCCTGTTTTGTCGTAGAAGATCGGCCGGTTGGCCTCGGCGGCGTTGGGAAACAGCCGCGGCCCGGACGCGTTCGGATTGTTCTCGGCATTGCTGATCAGCCTGCCGGCGCCGCCGACGCCCATGAAATGCGCGATATAGAGTTCGCCGTCGGTCGGGCGGCGCCCGATCCTGCCGGTGAGCTGGAAGCTGTTGGATTGGGCGAATACCGCCGCCATCGAGGAGGCCGCGGCGGGATCGTCGCGCAGCTTCATGATGGCGATTCGGGTGGCGGGATCGCTGACCGCATAGCCGCCGGACGGGGTTTTGGTGATGGCGTCGGCGTATCGGCCGTAGCCGAACCGGGCGCCGGCTTCCTTCACGGTGCCGAGCCAGGTCTGGTCGATGAATTGAAAGAGCCCGCGCGCCGACGAGGTCGTGGCGGCGGCCTTCGGATTGAAGTTGGACTCCATTTTGGCGGTGGCGACCATGTATTCGAAGCTGGTGCCGGTCGAGTTCAGCGGCCTGCTTGATCGCGCCGGCAATTCGCAGCCGCGAGGGATCGATGCCTGCCGTTGCCGTGGCGTTGGAAGCGTCGACCGACATGTGCTGGTGCCCCGCCCCTCGCGAAACGACCTCTCGGTCATGCAAGCGCGACAGGCGCTCAGACCGCCGGTAGCCTGCGGCGGTTATGGTTAAGGGCGCGTTAATGCGGCACGGTTGCAGGGAATGCCGATCATTTCCGATAGACTTCTGCGGGATCGAACAGCCTGTCCGCATCCACGAATGACAATCGCGTGTCGCCGTCGCCCCTGGTCACCGCGCGGTAGAAGCACGACCGCCGGCCGGTATGGCACGCCGCACCGGATTGCTCGACCCGGATCCAGACCGCGTCCTGATCGCAGTCCAGCCGCATCTCGACCACGCGCTGGGTGTGGCCGGAGGTCTCGCCCTTCCGCCACAGCGCGTCGCGGGAGCGGCTGTAATACCAGGCCTCGCCGCTATCGATGGTCCTGCGCAGGGCCTCGCCGTTCATGTGCGCGACCATCAGCACGTCGCCGGTCGCAGCATCGGTCGCGACACAGGTGACAAGACCGGACGCGTCGAATTTGGGCTGGAACGCCAGCCCTGCTTCACGGTCATCGATATCTGCTGAAGTGGACACGGGCAGCCCTCGCAAGTTCAGGCGAGGTCAGCGCTGGGCCCCTCGCACCATGGACAGGAAACGCGCCTGCTCCGCCGGATTGTCGCGGAACATGCCGGTATAGCGGCTGGTGAACGTCATCGCGCCATGCTTGGCGACGCCGCGCACCGACATGCAGGTATGCTCCGCCTCGATCACCACCGCAACGCCGCGCGGTTTCAACACCTCGTCGATCGCGGCTGCGATCTGGGCAGTGAGATGCTCCTGCGTCTGGAGGCGCCGGGCAAAAATATCGGTCAGCCGCGCCAGCTTCGACAGGCCCACCACCCGCTCGACCGGCGTATAGGCAATATGCGCCCTGCCGTAGAACGGCATCATGTGATGCTCGCATTGCGAGGTGAATTCGATGTCGCGGATCAGCACGAAGTCGTCATAGCCGGCGGTTTCGCCAAAGGTGCGGTCGAGCACTTCGGCCGGACACTGATGGTAGCCCTGGTAGAGCTCGTCGAAGGCTTCGACCACCCGGCGCGGGGTATCGATCAGGCCTTCGCGGTCGGGGTTTTCGCCGATATAGCCGAGCAGGGTCTGCACCGCCGCTTCGGCCTCCGCGCGCGACGGCCGCGGCTGGTCGGCGCGGACGGCGGCGGCCAAAAATTCGGCGGGATCGAGTTCGGCCGGGCGGACGTCCGGACCCTTGACGTCCGAAGGCTTCAGGTCTGAAGGCTTCAAATCGGAAGGCTTGCCTGGGCGGAGGGATTTGATCAAGGCGTCCATGTCAACTCCGTTCGACCGGTCCCTGGGACCGGAGTGTCACCGGCAGACGGGGCGGCCTTGCCGCCGGACGCCTGAGTCCCTGCAATTCTAGCACCGTGCGGACCGAATTGATTTCTATTTCGGCCCCGTCGGTCCGAAACGGCCGGACTGTATTTCCGGCTGTTCCCCCCATATATAGGGCTACGGCTAGCTGTCGCCAAGGGCAGCAGCGCCTGCGAGCCCGGGGCCCCCGATCTTATGCTGAACGACATCTACAACAAGCGCATCATCGAGCTGGCCGGCAACATCCCCCGGCTCGGCCGCCTCGCCGATCCGGACGCCAGCGCCACCGCGCATTCCAAGCTGTGCGGCTCGACCGTCAAGATCGACCTCAAGATGGACGGACCGGTGGTCACCGATTTCGCCCATGACGTAAAGGCCTGCGCGCTCGGCCAGGCCTCGTCCTCGATCATGGCAAGCCACGTGGTCGGCTCGACCGCAAGCGAGTTGCGCGAACTGCGCGAGACCGTGCGCAGGATGCTGAAGGAAAACGGCAGGCCCCCGGAAGGCAAGTGGGCCGATATCGGGTTGCTGGAACCGGTGCGCGACTACAAGGCGCGCCATGCCTCGACCATGCTGACCTTCGATGCCGTGGTCGATGCGATCGGGCAGATCGAGGCCCGGGCGAAACAGCCGGCGTCGGCCTGATCGCCACATCCTCAGCGAGGTGAAGCAATGCGTCTCGTGTCCGGACGCGATGCAGCTTTCCGGCGGCGATGCCAGCGGGTCGCGCCAACGCGCCTGGCGACCGGCTCGGCATCGTCCGGTTCGCGATGCCCGGCGGAGCCGGACTCAGGCTTGCGGTGCGCTCACTGTCTGAGCGTCTTCGGCGTCGCTCTTGCGATCGCATCGACCAGGTCGACGAGGGAGTGACGGACCTTGCGATGCTCGATGCCCCCGAACGCGGTCAGCAGTTTGAGCGTGTTGCGGTCGGGAATGAGCTTGGCCGGAGCGGTACCGTTGCTCTTGCCCTGGGACGTGTCGGCATTGGCCTCGAACAGCGCGCTGATCGGGATTCCGAATATCTTGGCGATCAGGGGAAGCCGCCCGGCGCCGACCCGGTTCATGCCCTTTTCATATTTCTGTATCTGCTGGAACGAGACACCGAGCCTGCGGGCGAGGTCGCTCTGCGACATGCCCACGATCAGTCGATGAGCGCGGAGGGATTGTCCGATCTGGATGTCCGAAGAATTCGGCCGCCGGGTTTTCTTCTTCATATCGATTGCACTACCTTGAGAGGATGACTCACCAAGTGCAATTCTAGATACGTTCCTGTCGATTCCGTTCTGCTGTTTTGTAGATGGAACAGCGTGGCCAGTGGCCTTGAGAATTCCCTTGCCGCGTGTATTTTCCTGCAGATTCCCGGACAAATCCCACAGTCGGATTGCAGGACGCGGAGCGGCCCGCGGGGCCGCGACGCCCGGTCAGTTCAACGCTGGTGTAGAACGGTGGTAAGTCTTGCGGTCTTCCGCATCGCCGGCCCGGTCGCTCTACTTCACACTTTGCAAGGCAGTAAGGAAACGGGATTATGCAGAATAACGTGCGGACCATCGCCCCAAGCCACAATCAGATCCGCACGGAGGTCGTGACGACGTACCAGCAACTGCTTCACGCCTACGCCATCCGCAGCATCTGCTTCATGGAAGAGCACGGCGTCAAGGCGCAGCAGGCCTTCGACGGCAACGACTATCAGGCCACCCACATGATCGTCTATGCCGGCGACGAGCCGATCGGCGCCCTGCGCATTCGATGGTTCAAGGATTTCGCCAAGCTGGAGCGCACGGCCTTTCGCGAGGCCTATCGCAATACGCACGTCCTGAAGACGTTTGCGTATTTCGTGTTCGACCACGTGGCCCGCAAGGGATACGACAAGGTCATCACTCACGCCCAGCCGAAATACGCGCGGCTTTGGAGAATCATCCTCGGATTCAAGAATGCCGAAGGCAAGGTGCCGGTCTACTTCGACGGCCACCCGGAGCCGTACATCGAACTCGTCAAGGAGCTCACCCCTCCGCTCAATGCAATCTCGGCAAGCACCGACGCGACCATTCTGTTCCGGACCGAGGGCTTCTGGGATGCGCCGTCGGAGTACGAGGCGGTCGCATAAGCCGCATAATCATCCTCGGTATCGGCCGAGGATGTCTTCAGCAGTCAAGAACCGCAAAAAAGACGAGCAGCATGACGGACTTCTCCCGGACCTACATGAAGCAGGTGGTCGCGATCCACCAGGCGATGTTCGAAAAGCTCCTGTTCGACGAGGATGCGGCCGCAAACCCGGACCTGGCCGAACTGTTCCACGACGCCGCCAGGACCTACCTGCAAATTTCGGAACGGATCAACGAAACGTTTCTGTCTCAGCATTCCCTGCAAGATTGAACATCTTCCTGAATCCGGCATCGTACACGCTCGGCGGATTGTTCAATTTGAACTCGTCGCTGAACCAGGGATTGTTGCCGCCGAAAACCCCGCTCAGCCAATCGAAGACGAGACGGACCGGTCTGGCGTTCAGGCGGTCGGTGGCCGCAATCAGGTAAAGCGGAACCGAAATCCTCAAGTCGATTTCGAGCGGCACGAAACACGGCTCCACCAGCGTGTAGCTGCCCAGCAGCCCAATTCCCTGCCCCGACTTGACCAGCATGCCGTAGGCGAAGGAATTGTCGCAGTAATGCGCGATGCGTCCGCGCGCCACGGCCTGCTGCCAACCGTCCCACAGCCCGGTCTTGGCAAGGTAATATTCCGACTGCAGGAAAACATGCTGTTCCAGATTGTTGTGCGTCGGCAGGCCGTGCTTCCGGATGTAGTCCTTGGCGACGACGGGAACGAAATGAAGCTGCCCGAGCTTTCGAAACCGGATGTCCGATGATTCGGTCGGGCGGAACCCGATCATCATGTCGGTCTGGTTCTCCCGCAGATTCAGGAGATTGACCGGGCTCTTCATATGCAGCTGGATTTTTGGATACTGAGCGGAAAATTGCTCGAGGGCCGGCGCGGCGAACACCACGTTCAGCCCGTCGGTAATGCTGACACGCACAGTGCCTTCTGCCTGGTTGGTCTCCGCCTTCAGGTCACTGGTGATCGAATAAAGTGTGTGATCCAGCCGGCACAGGGCTTGCGCGAGCGCCTCTCCCTTTTGGGTCAGCTTGACCCCACGAGCGGTGGCAATGAAAAGCTGGGAGCCGACCACGTCCTGCAGCCGCTTGACCTGCCGGCTTACTGTCGGCTGGCTGGTGTTGGTGATCTCGGCGGCGCGGTTGAACGACTTGGTCTTGGCCACGGCGAGAAAGACCCGCAGTTCACCCCAGAACTGTCCGCTCAGGAGATTCTCGTCGTCGAGCGGGCTCTTGTTGAACGCTCGCTGTTCCTCGTCGAATGCTTCCATGGCGGTTTCAATCAGGCAGAGGGGCCGGCGGTCTGCAGCTTAGCCGCGTTCTCAGGTAGGAGTCCACGCCTGCGCGAACCACCAGAGGTGGTCCCGTTAACCACGCGCTCGCCTCTTGTTCGTGCAGCAGGCCGTCGAAACCCTCCGGACGCACCTCGTCCGGGCGGCACGCTGCGCCGACCCGGTGGCGCACGACGGCAGCTATGAAGGTGGGGGCGGCTACTTGGCCGGGACAACCGGCACGACACCGCCGGTCGGAACCGTGGCTTCGGCAGTCTTGGTCGGCTTCGCAGGTTGCGGATGGGCTTCGCCATCCACCGCAGTGCTGACGAAGCGATCCTGCGTCGGCTTTGCCGGGCCCTCGGCCACCGGTACGCTGGCGCTGTCCAGATGCGGCAGCACGTCGGCCACCGCATCCGTGGTGACGAGATTGGTGAGCCGCAATTCGGCTCTCGACAGTTCGTGCAGATCCTCCCACGGCGGCACGCTGAGCGCCAGCGACAGCAGATCGCCGGTGCCGCCCATGTCAAAGGTGTATTTGGCCAGACGCCCGATGTCGCGTTCCACGATCATCAGGTCCTGCGCGCTGTAAGTCGCGGCCCTGGCGTCGTCGGCGCGGTCGCCCATCCAGATCTGGTGCACCCGGATATGCGCCGCCTCCGGCACGTAGCGCGTCTTGCCGGACAACAGCAGGAACACGCACATCGATTCGCAGAATGCCTCGGGCGCGACGGCGGCGCGTTCGCCCTGCAGGGTCCGGGTCTGGATGCTGCTGCCGACGGTGGTCATTGCCCCGAGATTGCGCCAGCGCCGTCCAAGCTTGATGGAATTGTTGACCGAGCCGCCGCTGGAATCCAGCACGATGGTGACGCCGCCGAGCTGGCGTCCGCGCGCGAATTCGTCGAACTCCCGGGGACTATCGGCGGTGACAATGCCGACGGCGCTCACCCAGCCGCGGCAATTCGGCTGGCAGGCGACCCAATTGAACCTCATCGGCAGTTTACGTTCTTCGAGCGTCGTGCCGGCATGCGCCGAACCACCGGGCATAGCGACCACGCCGGGCAATGCGATGCAAAGGGCGGCGGCGCCGACCAGCGCCCAGCCGCGAAAATCAAGCGACCCCACGAGCCTCAATTTGGTTCCTTCCCCCGCGCTCCCGATCGAGCAGTGGCAACGGCCCCAGTTCAACGCCTCTGATTCCGTCACATCGGCGTTGTACAAAATTTAACCGTGCGTCACATCACCGTCCAGTTAACAAATGCTGCGCCGCCCCCAAAACCATGTAAATTTCTGCCGGTGTGCCTCAAATGCATATACTCCACCGGTTCCCTGCGCGGGAACCGGGCAAATGAGCGCTCAACAACAGGCACTGCGCCTATGAAATATCCGCACTGTCCCGACTGCGCCGGCACGGTGCTGCGCCTGCCACGCAAGGCGGGGCGCGCCATGATCTGGGTTTACCGGCACACGCTGTCGCTGTTGGTCGGCTACAATTGCCGACACCTGCCGACCTGCTCGGCCTATGGCGACGAGGCGATCGAGCGATTCGGCTTGTGGGCCGGCGGCTGGATGACGCTGGCGCGGGTGTTGCGTTGCCATCCCTGGGGCACCTCGGGGATCGACCATGTGCCCCTGACACGGCCGCCGGGCGCGCGCTGGTACCTGCCGTGGCGGTTCGGCCGCTGGCGCGGCGTCAATGCGCCCTAAGCCTAGCTAGCGCCAGAACCAGGGGAAGCCACCACGCGGCGGCGGAACCGGTTCAGGCGGACGCGGCCGCTTCGGGCGCGGCGGCAGCGGCTTCAGCGGCTCGGTCGATGACGTGGTCTCGACCGGCGCCGAACCATCCGTCGGCAGCTTGACCGACAGCAGCAGATTCGTTTCATGCGTGCGCCAGCGATAGCCGATGCCGAAATCGATCGGCTGCGCCGCGCCGGAACAACTCGGCATAGGAATCGGCTGATACCGCCCCGGAAATTCTCCGATCGGTCCGGCGTAACGGCCGAACGGAAACAACCGCCACTTTTTCGGATCGTAATAGGCCAGCGGCACCCCGGAATCGTCCTGGATGATGGTGGCGCTGTTGGCGAGGATGAAGTCGCGCACGGTGGTGAAGTTGCCGGAGTGCAGGAGATAGGACGCGCTCTTGATCAGACTGTTGCCGGGAGCGAGGGCTGCGCAGAACTTCAGGAAGCCCGTGACCTTGACGCCGCTGTTCGAAAGATCGGTCGAGAAATAATACAGCGTCTTCTCCACGCCGTCGCTGCCGGCGAACATGATGCGGACGCCGCGCACGGCGTTCGGGCCCGGATTTTCATTGCCGAAATACGCGGCCCCCTTGTCGTCGAGCGCGATCGGACTGACGTCGCGAATGGTTTTTCCGGAGCGGGCAAGGAAAACGTACAGAACCGGCAAGGTACCGCTGAGTCTGCCCGGCGCTGCAGATCGGTCTTCATCTGCTTGGTGATGAAGAAGCTGAAGCTCAGGATCGAGCCCAGCGAACGCTCGACATTGTGCAGCGCCGCGCCGACGCCGCCGCGCGGCAATTTGCGTCAGGTCCGGCACCGAGCCGGCCGGCTCCAGCGCGCTCAGCACATAGGTCGTAGCCTTGGAATAAAACGCGTCCGCGTAGAGGAAGTCCGGACCGCTGAACATGTAGAACATGGTTGGCCGCGGCGCCGCCAGATGGATGTCACCCCAGCTCCGGATTTTCGCAAGCTGGCGCTGCTCGAGCTGGCCGAAGGCGCTATCGAAGAATTTGGCGTGCCGTTGCCAGGCTGGATCCCTGGTCAGCGGCGTCAGCGGCGAGTCGGCTGAGGGCGGCATGCCGGCGAGGAAACGCGCGGTGTCGTCGGCGGTCACGGTATCGGCGGCAGGCGCCGGCAGTCGCCGCCGCGAGGAACATGGCGGCGGCAGGCCGCGATTTTTGCGGATCCGAGCATCGCTACTCGCGCGTTGGAGATGTCGGCGCCGCGGTCGGCCTGCTTGCGGAAAACGGCGTAAATCAGCAGGCCGGAAATCATGATCAAGACACCCAGCAACGACTGCAGCGGCCGCTCGGTCAGAAGATAGTACATCATGAAGCCGGTCACGAGCAGGAAAACCACCGGGGTGACCGGGTATCCCCAGGCGCGGTAGGGCCGCGGCAGATCCGGCCGCGTGATGCGCAGCTTGATGACGCCGAGCACCGTGAAGAACGAGCAGAACAACAGGCTGAACTGGATGAAATCGAGCACGGCCTCGAAACTGCGGGTAAACAGCATCAGGCTGGCGACCGCGAGCTGAAACAGGATGGCATAGGCCGGCGCGCCATTGCTCGATTTGCGGGCGAACACGCGCAACGCCGGAATGTCCTCGCCCATCGTCATCATGACGCGCGGACCGATCCACATCATCGCGCTGATCGAGGATATCAGCCCGAAGCAGATCATGCCGCCGACGATCCGGCCGCCGAATTCGCCGAAGATGTAGCTGCCGGAGATGCGGGCGACATCGAGCTGGCCGGCGAGTTGTCGATCGGCGCGGTATGGAGAAACACCGCATTCAGCGCGACATACAGCACCAGCACGATCAGCGTCCCCGCCAGCATCGCGCGCGGCAGATTCTGCTCGGGCGTCGCGCATCTCGCCGATGATGTAGGTCGCGGCATTCCAGCCCGAAAACGAATACATCACGAACACCAGCCCGATCGCGAACGGCGCGCTGGCGATATGGGCGAAGTCGGAAACCGCAGGCGTGAACGAGATCGGCTGCGGCGTTGCCGATGACAAATCCGGCCACCAGGAACGCCACGATCAGCACCACTTTCAGAATGGTCGCGATCAATTGAAAGGTGCTGGAGTGCCTGACCCCGCCGAGTTGCACCAGCGACACCAGCCAGACCACGCCGATGGCCAGCGCCAGCGGCGGGGCATCCGGCAGCACCGATTTGCCGTATTCGCCGAACGCCATCGCGGCCAGCGCCACCGGGGCTGCGAAACCGACCGTCGCCGACACCCAGCCCGCCAGAAATCCGAACGCCGGATGGTACGCGCGGGTCAGGAAATTGTATTCACCGCTCGAGCGCGGAAACATCGCGCCGAGTTCGCTGTAGGCAAACACCCCGCACAGCGCCACGACGCCGCCGACAGCCCACAGCAGCAGGATCGAAAAGCCCGACGGGATGTCCTTGACCTGAAAGCCGAGGCTGGTGAAGACCCCGACGCCGACCATGTCGGCCACCACGATGGCGGTCGCCACCAGCACCGAAACGGTCGAACCGCTAGCCGGGTAGCCGGCCAGGCCATGCCGCGCTTCCCGTCTTTGATGACGCCATCTCGGTCCACGCCCCTGGGCCCGCCGCCCCTGATTTTCCTCATCGTGCAGGCTGGTCCCTGTCAATTCAAGCAGTGTTAACAATGATTTAAATCATTGGCCGAATTATGGTATTAAAATACCTAGACGATCTCCTGAAACCTCCGTTCCGCGCAATTGCGGCAGGCCCGCCTTCCCACAATCGCGACACGATTTCGTGTTCTCTTTGAGCATCCGGGGATGGGGAATTTTCCCGGAAGCTTAACGTCACCTCAACGCGAGCTGGCATACGCCGACACAGGTCGGATATTGGGGCAAGTGGGTGGATGGTCGGAGCGGATCCGAAATTCAGGACACGATCGCGCGGGCCGGGTGATTTCACCGAGCAAGGCGCCATTGGCGCCGCTCACCCGCCCTTGGTCGATGGCGCTGGGTCGCCCTGCTCTTCGTGTTCGTGCCGCTGTCCTTCCTGCTGGTTCAATGCGGCAAGGCGCCGAGCGCCGGCATGCTCGCCGCCAATGCCCACGCCTCGGCGGGCAGATACGTTCGAAGACCGGTTTCCGGCGCCGAGCTTCAGCGACCGCTTTCCGACGGCCAGCGAGAGCCTGGCGCCGCGGCAACCGCCCGCCGCACCGCGCGGACGCACCGCGCAGGCAGAACCCGCGCCCTATCGCGTGGCGTCGCTGGCGCCGACGCTGCCGTACCAGCGTCCCGCCCAGGGAAGAGCAGACCACGCTGATCGGCCTGAAATCCTCGGCCTTTCCCTATCTCGGCAACAATCCGCGCACCGAAGAGCCGTTCCTGAACATCTCCAAAGGCGAGCGCCGCGGCCACCGCAGTTATGGCGGCCGGGTCTACTGGCAGGACGAGACCTACAACGACAACCGCGTGCTGATGCACGTGCCCGAGACATTTCGACGCCAAAAAGCCCGGCGTCATCGTGGTGTTCTTCCACGGCAACGGCGCGACGCTGGAACGCGACGTGCGCGACCGCCAGCTGGTGCCGCAGCCAGATTTCGGATTCCGGCGTCAATGCGGTGCTGCTGGCGCCGCAGCTTGCGGTCGACGCCGCCGATTCCAGCGCCGGCAAATTCTGGCAGCCCGGACGGCCTCAAGCGCTTCGTCGCGGAGTCGGCCGATCACCTCGCCCGCCTCTATGGCGATCCGCGCAGCCGCCAAGACCTTCGCCAACATGCCCGTCATCATCGTCGGCTACAGCGGCGGCTTCATGCCGGCGGCCTGGAGCCTGGAAGTCGGCGGGCTCGGCAATCGCGTGCGCGGCGTGTTCCTGCTCGACGCGGTGTATGGCGAACTCGACAAGTTCGCGTCCTGGATCGTCAACAACCGCATCCGGCTTCTTCGTCAGCGCGTATACGCGTTCCACCCGGCGGCACGAGCATGAACTGATGGCGATGCTCAAGGAAAAAGGCATCGCCATATCGGATGACATCGACGGACCGCTGCGGCCCGGCAGCGTGGTGTTCCTCGAGACGCCCGAGGGCGTGACGCATCGCGCTACGTCACCCGCGCCTGGACCGAGCATCCCATCAAGGACGTGCTGATCAAGATGGCGGCAACGCCGGCGCTGACGCGGGTGGCGGCGAGCCCGGCCGCTTCTGCAACCGCGAGCCGGTGAACGGCGCGCTCGCGCGCCGTCGTATCAAGTCAACGTCTCATCATTCTTCGAAAGCCAGCGCTGCTGCGTCGGCTACAATCGCTATCGCGGCAGTTTTGGAATCTTCTCGGTGAAACCGTTGAAGCATTTCAGCCGCTCGTCTTCTTCCTTGAAGGCGGCACAATCGTTCACGCCCTTGAGCGCCGGCGCCTTGGGCTTCGGTTTCGGCGGGAATACGCCGTCGTAGCAATTCAGCCGCTCCTTGGTCTCGTCGTCGATCTTCGAGACACGCCTGCAACCGCTGCGCGATCGATTTCGGCTTGCCCTTCGGCGCGGCCTCTTTGCGCAGCCTCGGCGCGCGTCCTTCGGCTTCACCTGGACCAGCGGCTTGCCTCCGACGGTCGGCGGCGGCTTGTCTTGCGCAAATGCAGCGCCTGAACAAAGCACCAGGGCGAGCGTGAGTACTTTTCTCATGTCACTTCACTTCGGGTTTCGGTTGATGCAAGGCAACTCAATCCGGGCCGGGGCCGACGCGACTTGACCCAGCCCCGCCAGGACTTTGCCCGCTGATCCCTGCCTTGCCAAGCGCCATCGCGGTTGCCGCCGAAATATCCCCGCGATTGAGGCAGGCCTATGTCGACCGCGCCGCTGCTGGCCGCGGTCTGGTCAGCCACACCATGACCAACGCCAGCCCGACAAAGCCCGCCGCTGCATAGCCGGGCGCGCGCGGCCTCTCGCCGGGACGGACGGGAATGCGCCGCCACCTGCGATCTCGATCATAAAACCAAAGACGAACTGCTGTTTGTCCTGGCCCGCTCGGAACGCGTGCCGGGGACGAAATCGTAGCCTCTCAGCAATTGAACATGCACGGCGGATCAAACGCTGCATTTGCCAACCAATGGGAGGGCTTTGCGCAAACGTCTGAACTATTTTTTGAGGTCTGCAGCGATCTTTTTTTGACATGAGCCTGCCGAGGTGGCGACATTTGGCTCATTTCATTGCCTGTTATCCCCAGTATTCAGGCGCAGGCGGACTCCGTGCGTGATGCTGCCAATGCGCCTGCTGCGCGACGCAAGTTGTAGGCGCAGCAGGCCAGCACGATGAGCACGTGGTTGCGCTCGAAGCTGAAGAAGCGCAATCGTCGTAGGCCGTAGTTCTCTTTGATCACGGCGTACGGACGCTCGACGGCTGCGCGCACCTTGGCGATTAGCTTGTTGCGCTGCTTCTGTCGCGGCGGCAGTTCCGGGTGATGCTTGTTCGGTCGATGCATCAGGCGATCCTTGATACCGGCTTCGGTCAGACGCGCGTGCCGGGCATGCGTGTAATAGGCCTGATCGCCATAAACCGCTTTCTCGTCACCACAGAACAAACGATCCGCCGGCTCGGTGTCAGTGATCGAGGCATCCGTCACATGGACGCGGCGAATGATGGTGTGGCCTGCATCTACACCCGTGTGGACCTTGTAGCCGAATATACTCTTTTTGCCCTTACGGCCCCACCGGGCATCAGGATCCGCAGATGGTTTGGGCGGCGTGTCCTCCGCACCCTTGCGCGGTTTGCGTGGTGGATTGGCCCGTGCCGGGATCAACGAAGCGTCAACGAGCGTGCCTTGCTTGAGGATCAGCTTCCTGGCTTCCAGCTGCCGGTTGATCTCAGCGAAAATCTTCTCAACAGCCCGTCCTTGGCGAGTTCCTGCCGAAACCGCCACAACGTCGTGTGATCCGGGGTCTGATCGTGCAGGCTCAGACCAACAAAGCGGCGGAACGACAGTCGATCGGCAATGGCGGCTTCCAGAGCGGGATCAGACAGATTGTGCCATATCCCCGCCAGCAAGCAGCGAAGCAACACTTCCGCCGGATAGCTACTGTTGCCGGCGCCGGTGCCGCCCCGCTTGCCGAGCAAGGACCGTAACGGTCCCCAATCCACGACGGCTTCGACCTCATCTAGGATGCTGCTTCGCCGCGCCTGAACCAGACCGTCCGCCAAGCTCATCTGCCCCACATTGCGCTCAACCATGGTGCCCCTCGCCAGAATCAGCCAAGCTTTAGAGAATCACGCGATCTCAATTGCGCAAAGCCCTCAATGGGCGAGAGAAGCTATTTCACGGCGCTGTCGTTCGATCCCATGGTTTGCAACGGAGCTGGATTCCTTGGCCCCGGACAGGTGGCGAACAAACGACCCAGCCCGCCAGCCAGTCCTTCGCTGGAAAATTTCGCCGAGCGGGCGAGCCTGCGCCCGTCCGGCGCCTGCGAAGTTTCGGTCAGATCGAATTGGGGAAGATCGGACAATGACTGCAGGGATGCCCTGGACATCCGCATCGCCCAGAGGTCGAATCCCGGGAGCTTGGTCGTTGCGGACCGGAAGTAAAGTGGTTTTGAACCGCCACTCGAAATCGATGCCGTGGGAAAGAACGTCTGGGCCATGGTCTGGCGCTGCAAATCCAGTTCGAATTGGTCGGCATTGATGCAGAACAGCCGCCACTGCGCCGAACGGAACGATCCGTCGCCTGCAACCTTCTGAAGCGCGGTCTTGTGCACCACGCTGCGGCCGAGTTCTCGAACGTCCAGGGCGTCTCCACGACTTCGCGGCGGTCGATGCCGAAGCGGTCGATCTGCTCACGGGTAAGCACGTGCATGTCTTCGTATTTGATCGTGCTCGCCAGCGCCAGCAATCCCAGCTCCGCACCCATTTTGGCAAGATACTCCCGCAGCATGCGATCGGCGCGCGCAAGACCCGCGTTCGCTTGCTGCGGCCCGCATCTCCGGAGTCGGCACTCCGCCGTGGAAACGAGGCACCACCTTTGGCGAATGAACCGCCAGCAACGCATCCGGCGCGATCTCGCGGGTGGCAGCGCCGAGGAGGAGATACGGGACAGGCGGAGTTGCACATCGCGTTGCGGGTCCAGAGAGCGCCATGGAGTTCGCGGCCGGATTGCTTGACCTTGAGGCAGGCCTCGCCGTTCTGGGCTTCGAAGCCGCATTCCTGAACCACTGTCCGCGCCACCCTGGCGATCACAGGCCGTTCCCGAAGCATCGCGCCCATTGCCAGCGCCTGGTCGAGATTGCCGCCGGGCGAGGAGAAATAGATCGGCAAATGGCGGTCGCGGACGCTTGCCCAGAATTTCTTGAAACGGAGCGCTGCAGCGGCGTCGACCTGTCCTTCGGCGGCGATCCAGGTATCGCAGCCGCGGCCACAGGCGTCGGGCGCGCCCTTGACGACGTAGAACACCATCGGCCCCGATGGCGATTTCCTGAAGGTGCGATCTGGCGGCAGGTGCGCCGGCAGGCGTTACGGCAGGAGCCGCCACCGCCTGACCGCAGAGCAAGATCAGGATGGCGACAACAGGAGACCGCAATGGCATGGGAGATTGGATCAAGCGACTGGGACCGATGGCAGGCGTCCGGTTGTATCAAGTTTGCGCGGCTACCGCCAAGGCTGCCGTGGGACCAGAGATTCGACCATTCGCAGCTCGAAAAACCCTGATGCCCCGCCACGAAAAAGAATTCCCCGCTACCCGGCAGGGACGTCACGAAGGCCACGCAACGGGGTCAGCAACCATTCGGCCAACGGCTGCCATTTTCCCATGTAAACATCGATTGCAACAGCCGAATCCCCTGCTATACCGCCATTCCCGCTTACCTGCGCTCGTTCGCAGGAGTGAGCACAAGGAGAGAAAAATGCCCGACCAGAAAAGCCCGCGTCCGGATTCCAGTTCAGCCTCAGCAACCTGAAACCGGTCGAGCCCGTCATGAAAGTCGCCGTCACCTTCCCCGATGGCGCGACCCGCGAATTCCCCAGGAGCACGACCGGCCTCGATATTGCCAGGGGCATCTCGCCGTCGCTGGCAAAGCGCACGGTGGCGATGGCGCTCGATGGCGTGGTCTCCGACCTCGGCGACCCGATCGAGCATGACGCCAAAATCGAGTTCATCGCCCGCGACGATGCGCGCGCGCTGGAGCTGATCCGGCATGACGCGGCGCATGTGCTGGCCGAAGCGGTGCAGGCGCTGTGGCCGGGCACCCAGGTCACCATCGGCCCGGTGATCGAGAACGGTTTCTACTACGACTTCTTCCGCAACGAGCCGTTCACGCCGGAAGATTTTGCCGCGATCGAGAAGAAGATGCGCGAGATCATTGCGCGCGACAAACCCTTTACGAAAGACGTTTGGGACCGCGAGAAGACAAAACAGGTGTTCCGCGACAAGGGCGAGGCCTTCAAGGTCGAACTGGTCGACACCATTCCCGGCAACGAACCGATCAAGATCTACTACCAGGGCGACTGGTTCGATCTGTGCCGCGGCCCGCACATGACCTCGACCGGCAAGATCGGCAACGCCTTCAAGCTGATGAAGGTGGCGGGCGCCTACTGGCGCGGCGATTCCAACAACCCGATGCTGACGCGGATCTACGGCACGGCATTTGCGAAGCAGGAAGAACTCGACGCCTACCTGAAGCAGATCGAGGAGGCCGAGAAGCGCGACCACCGCAAGCTCGGCCGCGAGCTCGACCTGTTCCACTTCCAGGAGGAAGGCCCCGGCGTGGTGTTCTGGCACGCCAAGGGCTGGACCGTGTTCCAGGCGGTGATCGCCTATATGCGGCGGCGGCTGGCCGGCGACTACAGCGAGGTCAACGCGCCGCAGATCCTCGACAAGGTGCTGTGGGAGACCTCGGGCCATTGGGACTGGTACCGCGAGAACATGTTCGCGGCGCAGTCCGCGGGCGACGAAGCCGAGGACAAGCGCTGGTTCGCGCTGAAACCGATGAACTGTCCCGGCCATGTGCAGATCTTCAAGCACGGCTTGAAGAGCTACCGCGACCTGCCGCTGCGGCTCGCCGAATTCGGCGTGGTGCATCGCTACGAGCCGTCGGGCGCGATGCACGGGCTGATGCGGGTGCGCGGCTTTACCCAGGACGACGCGCATGTGTTCTGCACCGAAGCAGCAGCTCGCCGACGAGTGCCTCAAGATCAACGACCTGATCCTGTCGACCTATGCGGATTTCGGCTTCGAGGGCGAACTCACGGTCAAGCTTTCGACCCGGCCCGAAAAACGCGTCGGCACCGACGAGATGTGGGATCATGCCGAGCGCGTGATGGCCACCGTGCTGTCGGAGATACAGGCCCAGGGCCACAACCGCATCAAGACCGCGATCAATCCCGGCGAAGGCGCGTTTTACGGGCCGAAATTCGAATATGTGCTGCGCGACGCCATCGGCCGCGACTGGCAGTGCGGCACCACGCAGGTCGACTTCAACCTGCCGGAACGGTTCGGCGCGTTCTACATCGACGCCGACGGCTCGAAGAAGGCGCCGGTCATGGTGCATCGGGCGATCTGCGGCTCGATGGAACGTTTCATCGGCATCCTGATCGAGCATTTCGCCGGTAATTTCCCGCTCTGGCTGGCGCCGATCCAGGCCGTCGTCACCACCATCACATCCGAAGGCGATGAATACGCCAAGGTGGTCGCGGCTGCGGCGCGGCGCGCCGGCCTGCGCGTCGAGATCGATCTGCGCAACGAGAAGATCAACTACAAGGTCCGCGAACATTCGCTGGCGAAAATCCCGGCGCTGCTGGTGGTCGGCAAGAAGGAAGCCGAAACCCATTCGGTCTCGATCCGGCGGCTGGGCAGCGAAGGGCAGACGGTGATGCCGACCGCCGAAGCGCTGGCCGCGCTGGTCGAGGAGGCGACCCCGCCCGACGTGAAGCGAGCGAGGCTGGCAGCCTGATGGCCGGGGATCGGCGAGCGAGGAACAGGAACTGCCGGCCTATCCGATCCGGGCTTACCAGCTGATCCCGGACCCCAATCAGCCGACCGTGGTGGCGCTGGCGATCGAAACCGAACAGGGACACAGCCTGTTCCTGGCAACCCGGCAGATCCTGGAAGATCTGGCAAGGATCTGCTGGAGCGCGCGGCGAGGATGCCTGCCGGCCGGACCCAACCTGAGATAAATCGTCAGACTGTTCTGGGAATTGGAGCCCGTGCAACTGAACACCTCGTCCTGTGCACGCCCAGCGTGGATTCGCCGTCTCTGTGGCGATCAGGCCACAGCCAGCACGCCACGTTTCATGCAACATCGCTGCGGGCTTGGAATGGGCATAAAATGAAACTTGAACTGACCTGCAATCGCAGCATTGCGAGGGCAAAATTTGCTTTGGTGTTTTTACCTCTGCCGCGGCATTTGGTTGCCGACCGGCTCGCCAGCCTTCGCTGATCAGGTGATCCCGGATGATTTGATCGTTCAGGGCTCGATGTGCATCGGCCTCGATTGCGTCGACAACGAAAGTTTTGGCTTTGACACCCTGCGGCTGAAAGAGAACAACACCCGCATCAAATTTCAGGACACCAGTGCCAACCCCGGATTCCCTGGCAATGATTGGACGCTGGTTGCAAACGACATCATCTTCCGGAGGTCGAAATTTCTTTGGCATCGAGGACACGACGGCGGGCCGGATGATTTTCGGCGTGTCCGCCGGGCGCCCTCGGCGTCGCTCTGGGTCAACAGTCTCGGCAATGTCGGTCTCGGCACGGAAAACCCGCTGCTCAAGCTGCATTTGACGAAGCAGCTGACACGCCCGGCATCCGGCTGGAGCAAACCAACGCGCGGCGGCTTCACCGCGCAGACGTGGGACATCGCCGGCAACGAAGCCAACTTCTTTATCCGCGATCTGACCGGCGGCAGCAGATTGCCGTTCCGCATCCGGCCGGGCGCGCCGACCAGCAGCATCGATCATCGCGTCCAACGGGTTTGTCGGCTTCGGGACCTCGTCGCCGACCGCACAACTGCACACCACCGGGAACGATACGCTTCGAAGGCCTGTCCGGCTGCGGCGCCGGCCTTGCGACCGATGCCCAGGGCTATTTGTCCTGCATGGTCGGCGGCGGGTCGTCACTGGTGCAACAGGCTGGTCCGGGCCAACCGATTAGGGTCGGCTTCGCCACCGACGGCACCCAGGTGACGGTGAACGGGACCGCCGGCGATCGCACCCTCACCGGCGTGCTTGCCGGGACAGTCGCTGCCGGCAGTACCGACGCGATCAATGGCGGCCAGCTCTACACCGCCAACCAGCGGATCGCAGCGGCATTCGGCGGAGGCGCGGGGCTGCGACGGCAGTGGTCAATTGACCGCGCCGAGCTACACCGTTCAGGGCACCGCGTTCAACAATGTCGGGGGCGCGGTGAACGCACTCGACACCGCGCTCAGTTCGATTGTCGGCGGCAGCACCTATGTCCGCGTCAACGGTATCGGTCCCGGCGCCTCCGCAACCGGCACCAACGCCACCGCTATCGGTTCCGGATCTTCTTCCAGCGGCCACAATTCCATCGCGTTCGGAACCGGTGCGCAGGCGACGCAGACCGGATCGATCGCCGTCGGCTTCAACTCCTCGTCGACCGGCACCAATTCGATCGCCATCGGCACCGGCGCGACCGCGACCGGCTCGGTAGCAATCGGCGCCGGCGCATCGGCAGCCAATGGCGGCGCAGCCTTACGGCGATGGCGCGGTGGCCACCGGCTCGCTCTCGACCGCGGTCGGCCCGAACGCGTCGGCCACCGCCGCCAATTCGGTCGCGATCGGCTCGGGCTCCACCAATACCGTCGCCAACACCGTCTCGTTCGGCTCCGCCGGCAACGAGCGCCGCCTGACCAATGTTGCCGCCGGCATCAGCCAGACCGACGCGGTCAATGTCGGCGCAGTTGCAATCGGTCGCCGCAGGATTCCAGTCGCAACTGGGAAGCCTGCAGACCCAGATCAACGACACCCGCACGGAGGCGCGCGGTGGCGTCGCACTGGCGCTGGCGGCTTCCGGCCTTCGCTATGACGACCGCCCCGGCAAGCTTTCGCTGGCCGGCGCGTTCGGAAACTTCAAGGGCGAGTCTGGGGCTCGCGCTCGGATTGGGATATGCGGCGACCAACAGGCTGCGCTTCAATGCATCTGTATCGGGGGTGCCGAGCCAGGGCAGTGTCGGCGGCACCGTGTCGGGATCGATTACGCTGAACTGACGTCTGACTTGACGCGGGTATGGCGGGCGAATTCCAATCAGGCTAGAAGCTGCAAATGCGTCGATCGCCCCGCCTTCACGTAAACCGAACCATCCTGTTTGCGGTATTCATGTTAACCGCAACGCCTTCGCATGCACAGCAAAGCCCGCGCAGGCCCCGCCGCAGCAATTCCAGCAATCGGCCGAATGGGGCAGGCTGCCGAAGATGATCCTGGAACGGCAGTTCGCCGGCCCGTTGCAGGATACCGTGATACAGCGGCTGCGCGATCCGGTCGATGGCACGACCTGCTACGTCTATCTGCGATCTCGGCGCCTCACTCGCCGACCACGTCCACCGGCTTTGTTCAGTATGGCGCCAACATCATCGGCACCATCAACTGCTTGCCGGCTCCGGTTGCGGTCCCTGCTCCGCCGGCGGCGCGCAAGCAATAGACTCCGTTTGTAGCTGGTTCGTCGCCTGCGGCGTCACTTCCAGTTTTCGCCGTTCGTCACCGGCTTGGATACGGGCCGCTCAGGCAGATACAGAAATTCAGTGCCAGCGACGGCATCATGTTGAGATGTGGCTGGCCGCCGCCAGTGGTGCCGAGCGACTGTCCGGCAAGGTTCGCGTCGCCAGAAGCGGTGTTGTAGAGATCGGCGGTGAACGGCGTGTTGCCCGGCACTACGGCGCCAAGCGACCTGCCCAGCATCATCGCCGGCGAAGGTATGTTGCCGACGCTGGTGGATGTTGCATCGGCCATCAGCGCGTGGCTGTGCGAAGGCATTTCTGCCGCTGACAGCGCGTGCGCCTCCTGGCCGCCCATTTGGCCGAGCGTGAAGTACTCGCCGAAAACATTGTGGGGCACCCTGCCGCGCAAATCCGGCAACGCGAAATTCCTGATGCCGTCGCCGCCGTACATCGGGCCGATCAGGAATACAGTTCCTGATTTTCCGCGACCCGCAGCAGCTGTCCGTTGCAAAGCGCCCAACCCGCCGGTGCACTTCCGAAAGCACAGATCGCCAGTTCACCACAATAGGCCTGCCGTACCGGTGCCGGCGCCCCTTCCGGCGACGGCATGATGCCCTCTGTCGCAATGCAAAAGTTCACCGCCAGAAACGGCTGCAGATTGTTGTGCGGCTGGCCCGATCCGCTGGCGACGATGGCATTCGGCGCCAGCGGGGTATTGCCGGGATGGTTGCTGTAGAAATTGACGACGGCGTCGGTGTGCTCCAGCGCCCGCCACGCTCTCGCCAGCTGGTTGCCTTCGGGAGTGGCGCTGGTCGCCTGGCTGTTCACGGCGTTGAAGGGATGGTTGTGGATCGGCATCTGCTGCGGCGTCAGCGTCACGGTCATCTCGCCGCCGGCCTGACCGAGGGTGTAATCGCTGAGTCCCGGACCCTGCCCGGCGCCGACGGGAACGCCTTGCAGATTGGGCAGCGCGAAGGTGACCTGGCCGTTGCCGCCATAACTGTTGCCAATGATTGAAAACAGCTGCGGGTTCTGTCCGATCGACATCATCTGGCCCTGGCAGGGAGCCCAGCCGGCAGGGGCGTAGTTGAATCCGAAGATGGCGATCTGTCCGATGTAAGGAGCCATGTGTGTCCCTGTGCGCCTGTGGCGACTCGTGTCGCTTTATGGATTGGCGCCTGACAGCGCGATGCAGAAGTTGAAAGTCAAATAAGGCTGCACATTACCGTGCCCCTGGCTGCCACCGCTCATGCCGACTGATCTCGGATGAAGCGCGGTCTCGTTGCCTGGCGGCGCGTAGCCCGGGGTCTCGAATTGACCCGACGCGGCCTGCCCGCCGAGACCGGACAGCACGGTATTGTCAGCGGGAATATTGCTGTTGCCGGGCCCGTCGGCGGCGCTGACGACGTGACCATGCGGTGGCAGCTGCGCGGTCGTCACGTGAACGCTTTCGGCACCGACGGTCTGGCCGATTTGATAGGGCGACAGCCCCCGCCCCTTGCCCCTGGCCGATCGGCACCCGGCCGCGCAGGTCGGGAAGCGCGAACATGGAATGGTCGCCGCCATAGGTGGTGCCGATGACGTTGAAGAGCGCCTGGTTCTCCTCGGCCGGCAACAATCGGCCGTCGCAAATCGCCCATCCCTCCGGCGCGAAATTGCCGGCGAACAACATGATCTGACCGACAAACGGGCTCGACATCTTGTTTCCCACGATTAGGCTAAAGCGGCCGGACGGCCAGGATAAATCTCATTACCACGAATCCACGCGACGCGTGTGAGGCCCTTCACAATCCCGCCCAGACTCGCGTCAATAAATTCGTCGCCGGGGCCTATCGCGCAATCCGGTGCGCAACATTCCGAGATGAAGGACGAATGGGCGACACACACCATCGAACCGTCCGCGGGCGCGCCAGCGTCCCGCGAAGGCAGCTGCCTCAGGCGCGCCCTATTGTCCTCGCTTCGGCAGATCGATCCGCAGATCGACGAATTCCGGCGGCCCCTCGGTGAGCCGGTGAATGCGCCGATCGCGTTCTTCCGGAGGGGTGGCCGGATCGATGATTTGACCGAGCTGGTGCGCCGCCAGTTCCTCAACGGCAATCGCCGCGCGGCGCGAAACGGGCCTGGCGCTGGACGTCGGCCAAGTCGTCAGGCCCAATTCGAGCAACCGCCGAATGGCCTCGCCACGATTGGTTGAATGCGCGCTCGCCCAGGCATCGATTCTCGCGGTGAGAACCGCGGGGAGTTTCACCGCACTGACAGGATTTCGGTCCGCCGGATGAACCACGGTCGCCTCCTGTTCGGTCTTCTTCGATTCCGGCATGGGCAGGCCCCGAGAAAGGGAACCAACCTGCATGATACAGGTGTTTCTCTTGTCCTAATTGACCAGGATCAACGATCCCGGTGCTTCGCGCGAATTGGCGGAGCTGCGATCGTTGCCGGCCTTGAGGTCTTTTAGACGCCCTGCCGCTTGCTATCGCCTCGTGGATACAGATATCTGCTGCCACCCCTAAGCACTGGAATCTCGATGCCCGACGCCCTCGACCTGTTGAAGATCCGCCGCTCCGTAAAACCGCGCGAGATGA
Organism: uncultured Alphaproteobacteria bacterium; assembly: GCA_963706975.1. GTDB lineage: Bacteria > Pseudomonadota > Alphaproteobacteria > Rhizobiales > Xanthobacteraceae > Bradyrhizobium. Next base: position 8,652 of record CAVPOL010000035.1, on the reverse strand, counting down.
GCGGGCCCGGCCCCTCGCCGGCCGAGCTCGATACCATTCTCACCATCGGCGCGCGGGTGCCCGATCATGGCAAGCTGACGCCGTGGCGATTTATCATTTTCGAGGGCGACGCAAGGCTTCGCGCCGGCGAGATCATCGCGCGGGTTTTTGCGCGCAACAACCCGCAGGCGCCGGCAGCCGAAATCGAGATCGAAAAGCGCCGGCTGATGGATGCCCCGCTGGTGATTGCCGTGGTCAGTTTCACGAGGCCGCACCCCAAGGTGCCGGCCTGGGAGCAGGAATTGTCCGCGGGCGCCAGCGCCATGAACATCGTCACCGCCGCGACCGCGCTCGGCTACGGCGCCAACTGGCTGACCGGCTGGTTCGCGTTCGATCGCGACGTGCTCGACGGTTTCGGATTGAAGCCGGACGAACGGCTCGCCGGCTTCATCCATATCGGCACGCCGACCAAACCGAGCGAAGACCGGCCGCGCCCGGCGCTCGCCGATATCGTGACGCGGTTTTGATGCTGCGCAACCGTCGCCATTGCCGGGCTTGACCCGGCAATTCCATCACTTTTCAAAAAGACGCTTGTTGCGCTACCGCGCGACCACCTCGACCTCGCCGTCGACGCCGTTGACGACGTTGAAGGGGCGCTCGAACACCTTGCCCTCGTTCTTGGCGATGGCGCGGTATTCGCCTTCCGACAGCACGACGCGCGGGAAGGCGCCGATCAATTCCTTGATGACGTCGCCGCCCGGCGTGATCACCGACCAGGCGGTGTTGGCCAGCGCCTCGCCGCCCTTGTCGCCGACCAGCTTCAGCGTGATGACCGCGGCACGGTGGGTGATGACGACGTCGGTCAGTTTGCCGGTCTGCACGCGGATATCCGAACGCACCACGGAATTGGCGTCGCCGTAGTTCGAAATGATGTAGTAGGTGCCTTCCGGCAACAGCGCGACGTCGCCGGCGGCGACGTTGGGCACCAGCGAGGCGCGGTCGCCGGCCTCGAACTGGCTGCCCTTGTAGATCGCGAAGGAAATCTGGTTCGGCGGAATCCGGCTGCCGCCGACACGGCCCTCGATGCGCAGACCTCCTGCCGGCAGCACGAAGGATTGGCGGTCGGTCTCGGCCTTCAGGGTCACCGGTTTGACCGCGCTGACCAGGCCCATGGTGACATGGACGACGTAGCCGCCCGGCGGCAGCACGATGTTGGGCGTAGCACCACGGTCCTCGCGGATCATTTTGAAGATGCCGGTCTCGTCGGGCTTGTCGGCGAATACCCGCCACACCAGCCCGTTGTTGATGACCGGCCCGTCCTTGCCGTAGCGCGCCGTCAGTGACAGCACGGCCTGGCCCGCGGTCGATGCGCCCGGCGGCGGGACCACCGGCGGCACCGCTGCTATTGATGGCTGCGTCAACGGCGCGGGCGGGCTGGGAGTTGAAGCCGGACCGGAAGGCGGGGCAAGATTGATCGCAGGTCCGGAAGGCACGTCCGGAACCGCAGCCGGCGGTACCGGCGGCGGCCGGTCGCTGAACATCTGCGCCGAAGCCGGCATCGTCGGCGAAGCGAGCATCGCCGCAAGCGCAAGCGCCCGAAGCGGGCCTCCGGCCCACCCGGATCCAAGACTCGCTTTACCCCCTGATGTCATGGGCATGCTTTTCACTGAAAACGCGGCAAATTCAAGCCTGCGACAAACCGTTCCCAGGATGTTCCGCCAATGGAACCCGCAAGGAGCCCGGAGTTAAGCAAGTGCCGCGGAACCGTTGGGCCATGGGGTCGTGGTGACGTCACAATCCTTGGCTAGGCCGGTTGGCGGCACGAAGCATGCCTGGAACAGGTCAATACGGGCTGACGCTGTAGCGAACGGCCTGTCCGGCAAGGAGTTGTCAGGTGCTGAAGAGTTTGATCGGACGCGGCCAGGATGGCTCCGAGGGCCTGGATTCCGACGGCCAATCCAAGGTGGGGCTCGGCAGCATCCGGCGGCCGGTGATCGGGCTGGCGCTCGGCGGCGGCGCCGCGCGCGGATTTGCCCATATCGGCATTCTCAAGACGCTGCTCGCTCACGGCATCGTGCCCAACGTGGTGGTCGGCACCTCGATCGGCGCCGTGATCGGCGGCGCCTATGCGGCCGGGCATCTCGACAGGCTGGAGGATTGGGCGCGCAGCCTGCAACCCCGCAGCCTCCTCTCTTATCTCGACATCCGCCTCAACGGTTCGGGCTTGATCGGCGGCGACAGACTGGCCGCGCAACTCGAGGCGGCGATCGGCCCGACCCTGATCGAGGACCTGCCGCTGAAATTCGCCACCGTGGCGACCGAAGTGCGCACCGGCCACGAAATCTGGCTGACCCACGGCCGCATGGTCGAGGCCATGCGCGCCTCCTATGCGCTGCCCGGGATCTTCTCGCCGGTGCTGGTCGGCAACCGCTGGCTGGTCGACGGCGCGCTGGTCAATCCGGTGCCGGTGTCGGCGGCGCGCGCGCTGGGGGCGGAAATCGTGATTGCCGCCAATCTCTCCAGCGACGTGTTCACCCACGCCACCACCATCTACTCCCACGGCGCGCCGGCCGAGCTGTCGGTCGGCGATGCGGTCGAGCCCGCGCCTACGAAACGCGGCTTCGGCAAGTTCTTCTCTCCCGAACGCACCATCAAGCGGGAATTTTTCGGCAGCGGCGGACGGCCGGGCATCTCCTCGATCATGGTCGATGCCTTCAACATCATGCAGGACCGCATCACCCGTGCCCGGCTGGCCGGCGATCCGCCGGATATGCTGATCACGCCCCGCGTCGGTCAGATCGGCTGGTTCGATTTCCACCGCGCCGACGATCTGATCGCATTCGGCGCGCGCGCCGCCGAGCGCGCCATCGATTCCATCCAGGAAGCGATCCACATCCTGGCGCCGGTGCCGGGCGAGCCGGGCGCCGCGGAAAAGGCTCCCTGATTCCAAGACTTGCCCGGGCAGTTCTCATCCTGGCGGCCTGCCTCAGGCGGTCTTGATATAGTCGCGCAGCGCTTCCTGCTCGGTCTCGTATTCGCGCACCCGCCATTTGACGATGTCGCCGATCGAGATCAGGCCGACCACCTTGCCGTCCTCGACAACGGGTAGATGCCTGAACTTTCCCAGCGTCATCATTTCCATGATGGCGGAGACCGTATCGGCCTGACGGCAACTGACGACCTTGCGGGTCATGACCGCGCTGACCGGCTCATCCAGCACCGCGGCGCCGCGTTCGCCGAGCACGCGCACGATGTCGCGCTCCGACAGAATGCCTTCGATCCGGCCCTTGCTCATCACCAGCACGGCGCCGATCTTCCGTTCTGCCAGCATCCTGATCGCAGCCGAGAGCTTGTCGTCCGGATCGACGCTCTGGATCTGATGGCCCTTGGAATCGAGAATTGATCGTACCGTCATTGTCGTCTCCCTGAATTTGGATCGCGCCCTCGAGCGAGCGCGGTCTTTATTCACCCGAGTCTTCAATCAACAGCTCAGCGCCGAATTCGTTGCAGGCGCATGGGGTAAGCACCGGTCTTCAAGCACGTTCACGGGCTTGGGCCCTGCTTCGCAGGGTTGCAATTGTGGAGGAAATCGCGTGGCACCGCAAGCGACGATCAGCCGCGATCCGAACCATCCGCGGATGACGCATCTGCAACACCGGCGGAGGCGCGCGGCACCGGATCGAACAGCGAAAACAGCACCAACCCTGCGAGAAATCCGCCGATATGGGCCTGCCAGGCGACGCTGGCGCCTTCTGCGCCGATCGCGATCGATCCGACGCCGAAAATGATGTTGACGCCGAACCAGACCGCGAGAAAACCCAGCACGCGCGGATTGCGGAACGCGCGCATCAGCGACAGCGCCGGCACCCGCGCGGCCTCGTCGGCGTCGCCGCGGCTGAACGACAGAAAACTGCCCTGCACGAAGGCAAAGCGGATCGCGGCCGCCATCGCGCCGGACACCGACGCCGAAGCGCCGATCATCGGCGCGATCGCGTGTTCATGGGTGACGAGATGCGCGAGCGCGCCGGCCGCGGCGGTCACCGCCATGAACACGAAGAACCTCGTCGCGCCGAAGCGTCGCGCCAGCGCGCTGCCGAACGGCAGCAGCCACAGCACGTTGAATCCGAGATGGCTGAGATTGGCGTGCAGCAGCGAATAGCTGACGAAGCTCCAGACGTTGGCGCCGGCGCCGCCGGGATAAGCGATCGCCAGCAGCGTGGAATTGTAGCGCTTCGGGATGAATCCGAACACCTCGATGGTCCAGTATTCCAGTTCCGGCGGCAGCAGTACGCGCAGGTGAATCACCGCCAACAGCAGCACATAGGCGGTCAGCGCGCCGGGCAGCGTCAGGATCGGTTCGCGCCGGCTGGCGTGCGGCAATTCTGGCGGGGATTCCAAGGGCTTTAGGACCTGAAGAGGGCAGCTCAAGTGAGCGATAGCGCCCCAATAGGCGGCTTGGCCGCACGGTGCAAGTGAAGCCTCGCCGCAACGTGTCAAACGACAAGGAAAAGGGAGGGTGCTGAGAACACCCTCCCTCATCGTGCTGATCTTGCTCGCGCCGGGGTCCTAAGGTGACATCCCCACCCCTCCCCGCGCGACGACCAAACTGTTTGACGCCGCCCGTGTACCAACCCGCCGGCCCCTTGGAGAAGACCGGCGAACCAGAGCGAGTGGACCCTAGCAGGCCAGCAGCGATCCGATAGCTCGTAGTTAATTTAACGTTAACGGCATCGGCCCCTAACCGTTTGAAGCGTTTGATACTTGGGGGACGTGGGGGACGCGTGGGGGAAACGACGTTTTAGCTTTGTCCACCTGTCATCGCGCATCGCCAGGACCACGCTGCGCACCCATGCGCTCGATAAGCGTGTTGGCAACCGGCGGCGGGGTTGCCCATATCTGGGTGAGCCTGCCCTATGTGGCCGAGTTGGTGGACGGGGTGAAATACCTGGAGCCGGACGACGTGAAGCCATCGGCAGACGACACCGAATTGCGCCGCCATCGCGCGCGCGGGCCGACGCTGCGAAGCCTGGTCAAGCTGGGGCTGAAATGCGACAGCGCCTAGCACTACTTTGGCACTTTAGGCTTGGCGATATCTGCAAGGAACATGTCACAGTGAGGACATTGTCGGGGCGGAGGTCGTGCGAAGAGGTCGAGGATCGCTTGCCTGATGGCCGGCATGCTTGGTTGTGGTGGCGGTCCTGAGAATTCTTTTTTTTCCGTCCCGCTGCTTTGAGGCGGCGGGATTGGAGGAAGGCGTAGGCGATCATCGTCATCAGCGCGTGTCGATGTAATCCCGTCCAGGATCTACCTTCGAAGTGGTCGAGCCCAAGCTCCTCCTTGAGCTGCTGGTGGGCCTGTTCACAGACCCACCTGGCCTTGATCGTGGCAGCGAGCGTCTTGATGGTGGCATCGGCCGGCAGGTTCGACACATAGTATTTTTGTTCCCCGGTCGACCGCCGCTCGCCGACGAGCCAGACCTCGTCACCAGGCATGCACTGCATACGGTTATTGAGCATCCGGTGCTTATGGCCATCCGCAACGCAGACACGGCGAGCTGTGAAGAGACAGGTCAGCCGACCTTTGGTGCCCCGCCGCCAACTGACCCTTTGCCATTTGCCTTCGGCCAATAACGCTTCAGCAGAGACCGGTGGCTGATCAGGGACGTGGTATTTGCGGGGCTTTCCGGTCTTTGCGATTGGGAAGATCGGGCAATGTCGGCGGGATAGACGTTCTGGCGCCGCGACAGACCCACCGCCCACAGCAGACCGCGCTCGCTCAAAGCCTGACGGAAAGGCCCGCTGGAGCCGTACCCTGAATTTGGCAAGCACACAGCTGAAACGCACACCGGAGGCGATGACGCGATCGATCTCAGCCAAGGCGATCTCCGGCTTGGTCCGCGCCGCGCGGTGCTCGACGGGAACGCCCGCACGCTTCAAACGCACCGGATTGCTCGTCCAGCTCTCGGGAACGAAGAGACGTAATGCCACCATGACCGTGCCAGCCGTGCCGCCATCGGCTGGACGCTCTTGCGATTGCCCGGTCCAATCAATCCCGCGATATAAAGCGGACACATCCGCCGCCGCGCCTTGTGACCCAAGCGATCCAGGAATGGCTTAAGCCAGCGTCCAAGCTCGTCTTCCCACCTCGACGTCGTGTCCACCATGGTCGGCCCTCCAAAAGCCGACCACCCATGAATTATTGAAAATCTGATTCGGAAATTCCAGTTTCGCCGATCAATCGCAATAATCTGCCAAAGTAGTGCTAGCAACTGGGCAAGAAGCTCCGCCGGCGCTACCAGCGCCAGCAGCAGTGTCGGGGAACGGCTCAGCTCGGCCGCAGCCGCGTTGATCACGAATTGCTCGACCAAATGCTGGGGTCAATCGAACGCTAATACCCCCTTTTGCTAGAAGGTGAGTCGCAATTCATGGCTGGGATGACGCTCGAAGCAAGTGAAGTCGCCCTTCGGGGAAAGAGCCGCCGTATCACTCAGCTCTGATTCCGGGTACTAATGATCGGATCGGCGGATGGCATGGACGACAGATCAGACATATTGGCTCGGGCCTGCGAAGCCGTGGAAAAGCAGCGCCTCGGACAGGCGTCGACCATTCTCGCCACCGACTATCCATTCACGCCAGCGACCAATGCAGGGCGTAAATACAGTCCAAGCCGGTGTATGAAGGTGTTCGTTCGGGACGGCTTTATCGACCGTTATTCTGGTCGTCGGCTGGTTTTTCCGGCAACGCTTCGCCTGCTTTCACTGCTCCTGCCGCAAGAGTTTCCCTTCCATCCGAATTGGAAAACCGATGCGTGTCATTTCGCATTCTGGGAGTTGTTCCCCACTATTGACCATGTGGTGCCGGTGTCGCGTGGCGGGCTGGATCGCGAAGACAACTGGATCTCGACCTCGATGCTGCTGAACGCCGCGAAGGCAAATTTCACGCTTGAGGAACTTGGCTGGACATTACACCAGCCAGGTGAAGCCAATAGTTGGGATGGTTTGACCGGGTGGTTCATGCGGCAGACCGATCTGATGCCCGAGCTTCGATCTAACCCCTACCTGCGACGCTGGCGGGTTGCGGCGGAAGCGGTGCTTGGTGGCGGCAGATCATGACCACCCGCCCGCAGAAGATCACCTTCGGCCAACTGCGCGCATCCGGCGTTCACGGGCTGCTGATCTATTGCGCCGACTACCGGTGCAGCCACTCGATCGCGATGAGCGCCGACGGCTGGCCCGATCATGTCCGGCTGTCCGACATCGAGAACCGGTTCATCTGCAAAGCCTGCGGCAAGCGCGGCGCGGATGTCCGGGGAAATTTCCATTGGGAGGAAGAGGCCCGGCGAGCGGTGTCGGCTCGCCGCCCAGTGCTTCGCCCATAGTTCATCAATAGCATGGTTCTCCCGAAAATCTTTTGTGCGGCGGGCAACCTGTATTCATACGGTGGGAAGTAACGCACGCCCGGACCTTGGGTCTGGCGATATCACGGCAGGTTTCACGACTGCCACCGTTACGCATGCATGCAGTGACCATTGGCTTACCGACCGTTTTACGACAGAGCTTTCTCGCTTGGTCGTGGTCCAACTGGGCGGAAGCAGGAACGACAAAAACCAACAAAGTCAAAAGAACTGGCCCCAGCACCCGCATCGATTTCATGAACCCGCGCCCCCTGAATATCTCATTCGCCGCTGTCGCGGCAGTTGTGTCAATCGCTCCCGGTCGAAAGATAGTGGATACTTGGAGAGGCAGGTCTCACTGCACGCTGAACCTGTCATCCCATGAGCTGGACCGCTTGAGCCGCGATGTCCATTTCATCTCCGGCCTAATGGTGCATCGGACGCCGGAGCTGGGCACCGACGTCGATCCGTTCATGCTGCACATCTACGCCGCCGTCGCCGAGAAGGAGCGACGGCTTATCGGACAGCGCACCAAGGACGCGCTGCACAGTCCTGAAGGCCCATGGCAAGAAGTTGGGAGGTCTACGACCCCAAGCTGGCGAATGGAAGCCGCCGACGAACGTGCCGAACAATTGCGTCCGGTTATGTTTGAACTTCAAACCTGTCGGCCCGCGCCATCGCCAAAGGGTTCTCAACGAACGCAACGTGCCGACACTACGCGGCAAGCCGTGGTCGGCAGAGACAGTGATCCGGTTACAGAAGCGGCTGTCCTCATGACCCCGCAACGCCGTGGCAGGTTCATCAAGCAGCCACTACCGGCTCACCGGTCTGGCTGCCGGATCTGCGGGGTAGTGTTCTGCTTGACGTTGGCGCGGTCGCCCTGCTGCTCGATGTTCTGCTCGCGCTTCTCATGCAGCTTTGCATCGTCCTTCGGCTCGTTGTTGTCATCGCCCGGCCCTTTCGGGCTGCGGTTGGCGGGCGGCACCGGTGGCATTTTTGCCACGCGCTGTCCTCCTTAGTGGCAACAGACAACGCCGTTCGCGGGTGGGCGTTCCGCTCGGTGTCCCGCCCTCGTTGCTCCTTCGCGCGGACGAGGTGATCGAATAGAGATGTAATTTGTTGCGCCGCGCTCTTGGCACTTTTCGGTCGTGCCGAGACAGTCTGATGATGTCCGATCATCGGGGTAAACCAGACATCCCGCCGCAAGGCTGCGACTTCCCATTTTGACCCGGAACGCGCATTGGCTCTAGCCCGCAAATGAGCTGCACGACATCTTTGGTG
>CAVPOL010000034.1:0-114590 GCA_963706975.1 uncultured Alphaproteobacteria bacterium | reverse complement strand
ACAACAACGTCCCGGAGGCCGTCGACTTCTACAAATCGGTTTTTCCCAATGCCAAGGTCGAGACCGTGAACGACTTCATGGCGAGCTTCGAAATTGAGGGTCAGAGGTTCAACGCGCTCAATGGCGGCCCGAGATTCAAGTTCAACGAGGCGATCTCGTTCTTCATCAGCGTCGATACCCAGGAACAGGTCGACTACTACTGGAGCAAGCTCATCTCGGGCGGCGGCGAGGACTCGATGTGCGGCTGGCTCAAGGACAAGTTCGGCCTGTGCTGGCAGGTCATGCCCCGCGCTCGGCCGTATTTGGCGACCCCGATCGCACTAGCGCCGAGCGCGCAGCAGGCGATGATGAAGATGCGCAAGATCGTCATCGCCGATCTCGACAAGGCTTTTGCCGGCTGATGCCGGAAGGTGGTTGGTTCCTTCGGTCTGGAGCCTGGCCTGCAGCCTAGTTTTCGCCCCCGATCGCGCCTATATTTGGGAGGTCGCAAGACGATGGCGCTGAAACTCTGAGCGGACTGCAGGCAGACCCGGGGGCAGTACCCGGCGCCTCCACCCTAGCAGCTTGATTTTGCCGGAAAGGCAATCGGCAAGGGCTGCTACGGCGGGGGCGAAACAGGATCGATGGCTGCGAAGAAGCTCTGAATTGTGCTCGGCATGATACCGCCGTTATCGGGTCAAAAACCTAAATGCAAACGATAACGTTGCATTGAACGAAGTGCGCCTCGCGGCGTAACCGTTCGGGGTTGGTCCACCTAGCAACAGAACGGCCATCGCCGCGTCAGCCTTCGGGCTGGCGCGGCTTTAATTTGTGGGGTGAGTCGCGCTGAGCGCGTCGACTTCGATTGCCGGCCGTCGCCGTGCTAGAGGGTGGCGGATGCTGTAACGGGAGGTGCGCGTTGACCGAGGCAGATCGTTGCTTCCGACCGAACCCGCAACGACCTGCGAAGGTCGCGGCCGGCGGCGTCGCTGACCGGTCTCCTGACGCCGCTGCTGTGCCCGTGATCGACAGGCTGGCGGGTCGCCCGGACACTTCCGGATCGCGCTAGTAGGGGTCCCGTTCGCCGTGCTGGTGTTCGCTGTGGTGCGGCGGCGCTCTGCCAATCCGTGGCGGGCGGCGCTGACCGCCGCCATCTTACCTGATCGCCTTCGTCTGCCGCGGTGAACGCGCGTCTTCGTCGACGGACAGGCCGCTGATGCCGGCGAGGATGTCGCGGAATATGCTGTCCGGATTGACCGGCGGTTTGGTCGGCGCCGGCATCATGGCGCTGGGGGCCGCCTTGCTGCCCGCGGGCCCGCGCGCTTCATGGCGGGGTTGCCGATGCTGATATCAGGCACCGTTACCGGCGCCTTGCTGGCGCTGACAATGCGCTCGGTCTCGATTTGACCTCGGTGCTCTTTCCGGTCTGGCAGGCCTGCGTCGCGGTCGGGCTGCGACGGCGTTGCGGGCGCGACGCCCCGGCTCCCCGGGCCATCGCGTTCGCCGGTCAGGCGCCCGCGGCACCTGATCGAGAAATCCGGTGATGCTCCGGATGCGTCCGTCGCTGCAGCACGGCGAAATCCGTGCCCTTGATCGGGCTGTCGGCGCCGTCGGGGCCGAGGCCCCAGGAGAAGCGGACATGATCGCCGAAGCCGTTGGGCTCGCCGATCAGCCTGAAGCGGAAATCCGGAAATCGCTGCTGCACGCCCGATATCAGCGCGTCGACGCCGTCATGACCGTCGCCCGACATCAGCGGGTCGACATATCTGGCATCGCTGGTCCAGTTGGCCGCGAGCATCTCGCGCCGGCGGTTCGGCGATCGCTCGTTCCACAGATCGATATAGCTGCTCGCAATGGCCTTGACGTCGGTCATGGTCTCTCTCCTTCGATAGCGCCGGATTGATTCGGCTGACCCGCTATCGAAGGTTCGCGCGGCCAAATCGATTACCTCCGAGGTCATGGTTTCGACGAAGCCTACGGCCGCGCCGGCTTACGGCGCGACCGTCAGCTTCGCCTTCATGTTGGGATGGAAGCGGCAGTAATATTCGATCGTGCCCGCCTTCTTCAGAACCGACGTGACGGTCTTCTTCGCCGGCATGTCGACGTCGAAGTCGCCGTTTCGCGCCGTCGCGGTATGGACGAAGACGTCCTTGTTGATCCATTCGATGGTGTCGCCGACTTTGGCCGAGGCCTCGGCCGGCGAATCACGAGGTTATCCATGGTGATCTGAAGCGTCGCCGCCTGCTGCCGGGACGGAGATTGCCCGCCATCAGGCTGGCTGCGATCGGAAAAATCCATCCCGGCTTCATGGGCGGCTCCCTACTTCAGCGCCGCGGCGACGTGCTCGGCATGCTGCTGGTGGCCCTGGAAGATCTTCAGGCCGGTCTGCAGCAGGCTCTTCAGTTCCGCATTGCTGGCGTTCGGATCAGCAGCGTCTCCAGCGCGCCGTTGACCGCCTTGTGATAGGCGACTTCATTGGCGGCATAGGCCTTGTCGAATTCCGCGCCCTTCAGCTTTTCGAGTTCGGCGTGCTTGTCGGCGGCCTGCTTTGACAGCGCCTTGCTGGTGTCGTTGTCCTCGGGCGTGACCTTGAGCTTCTTCACCAGGTCCAGCGCCTGCTTGTTGACCGCCTCATGGTCGCGCAGCATGTCGGCGGCGAAGGCCTTGACGTCCTTGTGGCTGGCCTTGGTCATCGCCTGCTTCGCCGCGGGATATCGATCACACCGCGGTGTAGGCGATATGCGCGATCTGCGGATCGGTCGGTTTCGCGCGCCTTGCGCAAAAGCCGGACTGCCGAGCAGGCTCACCGCGGCGATCGCCGCGCTCAATCGAACGAACATGGTTTTACCTCCTGTGGCGCCGGGCGTTGAGCCCGGCGCGTGGTTGATCACAGGGGTTGGATGGCGCGGGCGGAAAACGTTCCCGAAAAATCAGGCGCCAGGCCGAGCCGCTTCAGCACGGCGTCGGTCAGGCGTTCGCAGCGCCGGCCGGCGAACGGAAACGCCTCCATCACCACGGGGCCGATCTTCTTTTCGACATTGTCGCGCAGCATCGTGCGGGCGCGGTGCAGCCTCGTCTTCACGGTCTCCGGCTTCAGTCCGAGGATCTCGGCGGTTTCCTCGACGTTCATGCCCTCGATCACGCGGGTGATGAAGACGATGCGGAAGGCTTCGGGCAGTTCGTCGATCGCGTGCTCGACCACCGCCTGGATTTCACGTTGTGCCATGGATTTTTCCGGATCCTCTGACGGCGCCGAGAGCGGGAAACTGGATGATCTGCGCCTCCAGCACGCCCGGCGCCAGGGTGTCCAGGTCGACGCTGGCGCGCTGGCGGCGCAGCCGGCCCAGCGCCTCATTCATAGCGATGCGCGCGAGCCAGGTCGCGAGGCGGAGTCGCCGCGAAAACCGTCGAGATGGGTGAAGGCCCGGACATAGGTTTCCTGCACCACATCCTCGGCCTCGGCGTCGTTGCGCAGGATGCCGCGCGCGAGCCGGTAGAGCCTGCGGTTGTTCGCCTGCATGATGCTGCGAATGGCGGCTTCGTCGCGGGCGAGCGCGCGTGCGACCAGCTCGGCGTCGGCGGCCCCGGTTGCTTAATTTGCGGAATGGATGCGTGGCGCATGGTGACTTTGCTCGATCCGTCGACAGGTTACTGCTGACGGTTGGATGCGGCAAAGCCAAATAGGTTCCCGGAAAAATCGATGGGTTCGCCCCAGGCCGGGATGCGCGTCCCGGCCTGGCTCTGGGCTGGCTCTGTCCGCAGCAAAGTTACTTGGCCGCGACCACCATGATCTCGACGTTGTACTGCGGCGACGCCAGCTTGGCCTCGACGGTGGCGCGCGCCGGGGTATTGCCCGCCGAGACCCAGCCGTCCCACACCGCGTTCATCTCGGGGAAGGTCTTCATGTCGGTGATATAGATCGTCGCCGACAGCAGCTTCGACTTGTCGCTTCCGGCCTTCTTGAGATGGCTGTCGATGGTCGCGAGCACGTCCTGCGTCTGCTTGGTGACGCTCTCGCCGGCCGCATTGCTGGCGACGACGCCGGCGAGATAGATGGTGTCGCCGTGGACGACGACCTGGCTCATGCGCGGGCCGGTATCGAAACGCTGGATGGTCATAGGGTTCTCCTGAAGGTGGGGCCGACTACTTACGCGCGGGCGCGGCCATTGGCAAAGCCCGGCCACGACGAGTTAGTAAAGTGAGGGTGCTTGAAGCTTTCACGCCACGGCCTTCGCCGCCGCGCGCCCGGCATTGCGGCCGGAGAACAGGCAGCCGCCGAGGAATGTGCCTTCCAGCGAGCGATAGCCGTGCATGCCGCCGCCGCCGAACCCGGCGGCTTCGCCGGCTGCGTAGAGGCCCGGCATGATCTGCGCCGTCGACGCCGAACACGCGCGCGTCGAGATCGGTCTCGAAGCCGCCCAGCGTCTTGCGCGTCAGGATGTTCAGCTTCACCGCGATCAGCGGGCCGTGCGCGGGATCGAGAATGCGTGCGGCTTTGCCGTGCGGATCAGCCGGTCGCCGATGTAGCGACGGGCGTTGTGGATGCCCATCACCTGCGTGTCCTTGGCGTAAGGGTTGTCGATCTCGCGGTCGCGCGCCTCGATCTGGCGCTGGATGTCGTCGAGCTTGAGCAGCTTGTTGCCGGCCAGCACGTTCATCGCCTCGACCAGATCGGCGAGATTGTCGCGGACGATGAAGTCGGCGCCCTGGGTCTTGAAAGCCTCGACCGGCGCCGGCGCGCCCTTGTTGGTCGCGCGCTTGCGCCGTCATGCGCCAGCTTTTCGAGGTGAGGTCCGGGTTCTGCTCGGAACCCGACAGCGCGAATTCCTTCTTGATGATGCTCTGGGTCAGCACGAACCAGGAATAGTCGTAGCCGGTCGCCATGATGTGCTCCAGCTGGCCGAGCGTGTCGTAGCCGGGATAGAGCGGCGAGGGCAGGCGCTTGCCGGTCGCGTCGAACCACATCGACGACGGTCCGGGCAGGATGCGGATGCCGTGGCCGGGCCAGATCGGGTTCCAGTTGTGCAGCCCTCGACATAGTGCCACATGCGGTCGCGATTGATCAGCCGCGCGCCGGCCTTCTCGGTGATGCCGATCATGCGCCCGTCCACATGCGCCGGCACGCCGGCCACCATGTGCTTCGGCGGCTCGCCGAGACGCTTCGGCCAGTTCTGCCGGACCAGCTCGTGGTTGCCGCCGATGCCGCCGGAGGCGACGATGACGGCCTGGGCGCGCAGGCTGAAGTCGCCGATCACCTTGCGCGAGGAACTGACGCCGCGCTGCGCTGACAGGCTCGAGAATGGAACCGCTGACGCCGTCGACGGCGCCGTTGGTAATGCTAAGCGCATCGACCCGGTGGCGGAACTTGAAGGTGAGCAGTCCGCGCGCCTCCGCTTCCCGCGCGCGCCGTTCGAACGGCTCGACCACGCCGGGGCCGGTTCCCCAGCTGACATGAAAGCGCGGCACCGAATTGCCATGGCCCAGCGCATCGTAGCCGCCGCGCTCGGCCCAGCCGACCACCGGGAAAATCCGGTGGCCCATCGCGCGCAGCCAGCTGCGTTTTTCGCCGGCGGCAAAGGCCACATAGGCTTCCGCCCAGCGCTTCGGCCAATGATCTTCGTCGCGGTCGAAACCCGCGGCACCGTACCAATCCTGCAGCGCGAGTTCGAAAGAGTCCTTGATGCGGAGGCGGCGCTGTTCCGGCGAGTTCACCAGGAACAATCCGCCGAACGACCAAAATGCCTGGCCGCCTAAATTTTGCTCGCCTTCCTGATCAAGAACGATGACGCGTTTTCCAGAGTCGGCGATTTCGGTTGCGGCGACGAGGCCGGCAAGGCCCGCGCCCACGACGATGACGTCGGTATCGTGTGACATTGCATTTCCCCCGGCTCGCTCGAATTAAGCGCCGGGTGCATGAATGCGGTCAAGGGCAGGGTTAGCCGGCCGGCACTATGAGCCGGGTCACATTCGGCGTTGGCCGGATCGTGCCAAATCGGGAAACTGGCGCGGATGTGCATCTTCCGCGCAACACTGGATTTGAATTTGTTTGGAGCGATATGCTTGATCTGGACAAATTCAGGAGTCGAAGAAGTTCGACGAGCGCCCCGCATACGGACATCACGAAATCGGGTTCGCAGCACAGGGGCAGGACATGAAGATCGTAACGGGGTTGCTCGCGGCGGTTCTCCTTCTGGCAGGCGTGGCTTCGAGCCACGCGATCGTGCGCATCGCCGACGACCGCGGCGGCCGGATCGGCACCTACATCGACAAGTACCAAGGCCTGCGCAGTTCCAACGAAATCATGATCGACGGCCTGTGCGCGTCGGCCTGCACCATCGTGCTCGGCGCCGTCTCGCCGGACCGGATTTGCGTCACCCAGCGCGCCAATCTCGGCTTCCACGCCGCATGGGATTTCGGTGCACGCGGCCAGGCGGTGACCAATCCGGAAGCCACGCGGATGCTGTTTTCGATGTATCCGCGCCAACATCCGCCGCTGGATCAACCAGCGCGGCGGGCTGAAGGCGCGGATGATCTTCCTCTCGGGCCGCCAGCTCGCGAGCATGTACCGCCCCTGCTACATGGACGCCCAGGCTTCGTCGCGCGGCCGCAACTGATCCGCAACCGGCGATCGCGCCTTCGGTCAGCGTTACGGGATCGACGCTGATCAGCGGCGCTTGCCCGGTTTTGGCGCGACGGCCTATCTGAACGGACTGCAGGCGAGCCGGCCGCTTGGCCGGCCAGACGCCAGTGCGCCGTTCAAGATCGGGTCCCTGGCTCAGCCGTTGCCACGCAACACGACATGCCCGCGTCCGGCCTGGTGCCGCCCGCGCGGCGCTCGCTCGCTCGGCGCTGCGCTGGCGCTCGGCGCGCCGTGCTCGCTGGTCGCCGCGCTGGCTGCTCTGGGTTCCATACGGAACGACCGTCTTCTTCGAGATGATTGCCGCCGGCATCGCCGCGTGTTTCTGAGACGTAGGAATCGACATGACCGACCGCCTGTCCCGCCCGCTCATCATCGTGGCCGCCTTTGCCGCGAGCCTCGCGATCGGGCTCGCCCTGACGCTGTGGCTGCTCGGCGGACCGCGCGCGGTCACGGCGTCTGCCGCCATCGGCGGGCCGTTTCAGCTGGTCGACCAGGCCGGCCAGCCGGTGACCGACAAGAACCTCAAGGGCAAACCGACATCATCTTCTTCGGCTTCACCCATTGCCCCGATGTCTGCCCGACCGCGCTGTTCGAGATGTCGGAAATCCTGAAGGCGATGGGGAAGGATGCCAAACGGGTCAACGCGTTCTTCGTCTCGGTCGATCCCGAGCGCGACACGCCCGCGATCATGAAGGATTATCTGTCGAGCTTCGATCCCAACCTGAAGGGCCTCACCGGCAGCCCCGAGGCCGCAGCCGAAATTCTCTCGGGCTACCGCGTCTACGCCAAGAAGGTCCCGCTGAAGGACGGCGACTACACCATGGACCACACCGCGCTGATCTACCTGATGGATCGCGACGGACAGTTCGTGGCCCCGTTCAACATCAAGCGCCGGCCGGAAGAAGCCGCCGCGGATTTGAAGCGGTATCTGTGAGCAGCCGGTTGTCCTAGCCGGCGGACTCGCAAGCGCGATAAACGGCGTTCGCATCGCGGCCGGATGGTCTATAAGGCCGCTCGCAATCCGTATCGCCGTATGCAGCCGCAGAGTCCGTTCATGCTGGTAAGACGGCTTCAACCGTCTGCGCTTGCCCTGGCTGAGTGGCGCGTGGCGCTGCTGGCTGCTGGCGCTGCCGCGGCCCAGCTCCTGCCGCAAACGCCCGGCCGTGGCGCCGCCGTGGCCGCGCCGCAGGCGGTGCCCGGCTTCTGGGATCCGCGGCGGCGGCCCGACCGGCCCGATCTGTCGCGCATCACCGTGATCCGCTTCCTGACCGAAACCGACTATCCGCCGTTCAATTTTACCGGCCCCGACGGCAATCCGGCCGGCTTCAACGTCGATTTCGCGCGGCTGCTGTGCGCCGAGATCAAGGTCACCTGCACGATCCAGATGCGGCGCTTCGAGACGCTGCTGGATGCGCATCGCCAGCAACCGCGGCGACGCGGTGATCGCCTCGATGGCGCTGACGCCGCAACTGCGCGCCCGGGTCGACTTCACCGATCCCTACTACCGGGCGCCGGCGCGGTTCGTGTCGCGGCGCGAAGCCGTGCTGCCGGAAGTCCGCCCGGAATATCTCGAGGGGAAGAAGGTCGGCGTGATCGCCGGCTCCTCGCATGAGGCCTATCTGAAGGCGATGTTCACCGACGCCGAATTGCAGCCTATCCCAACGACGACGCGCTGCGGCAGGCGCTGCGCCGCGGCGAGGTCGATTTCATCTTCGGCGACGCCATCGCGCTGGCGTTCTGGATCAACGGCACCGATTCGGCCGATTGCTGCGCCTTCTCGGGCGGGCCGTTCACCGAGAGCCGCTATTTCGGCGAGGGCATCGGCATCGCCGTGCGCAAGGGCAACGACTGCTGCGGCAATCGCTGAACTGGGCGCTGTTCCGGGTCTGGGAAAAAGGCCAGTACACCGATCTGTGGCTGCGGTATTTTTCGGTCAGTCCGTTTTGACAACCTCGTCATTGCGGGAGCGCGCGCAGCAATCGACCCGTTGCTCTAGTTCCACATTGGATTGCTTCGCTTCGCCCGCGGAATGACGGTTATAACGCATGAATTGCAGCCGGTTTTCCGGCCTCTGAGTAAGTCTCTTTAGATGTCCACTATCGATCTTGCCGCAAGCCCCAGCGACCTGCGCGCGCTCGCCGAACAATCCAATGCCTGGCCATTTGAGCAGGCCAAGGCGATCGTAGCCCGGCTGAAGAAAAAGCCGAAGGACGAGGTGCTGTTCGAGACCGGCTATGGTCCGTCCGGCCTGCCGCATATCGGCACTTTTGGGGAGGTCGCGCGCACCACCATGGTGCGCCACGCTTTTCGCGTGTTAACCGAGGACAGGATCAAGACCCGGCTGCTGGCATTCTCCGACGACATGGACGGCCTGCGCAAGGTGCCGGACAACGTGCCGAACAAGGAGATGCTGGAACGGCATATCGGCCGGCCGCTGTCGCGGATACCCGATCCGTTCTCCAACGAGTATCCGTCGTTCGGCGCGCATAACAATGCGCGGCTGCGCGCCTTTCTCGACACCTTCGGGTTCGACTACGAGTTCGCCAGCTCCACCGATTATTACACCTCCGGCAAGTTCGACACGGCATTGCTGCGCATGCTGGAACGGTTCGACGCGGTCATGGCGGTGATGCTGCCGAGCCTGCGCGAGGAGCGCGCGGCGACCTATTCGCCGTTCCTCCCGATCTGCCCCCGCACCGGGCTGGTGCTGTATGTGCCAATCGTCGAGCACGACGTGAAGGGCGGCACGGTTTCCTACGACGATCCCGAGACCAGGGAGCGCGTCACGGTTCCGGTGACAGGGGGCCATTGCAAGCTGCAGTGGAAGCCGGACTGGGCGATGCGCTGGTACGCGCTCGGCGTCGACTATGAAATGGCCGGCAAGGACCTGATCGATTCCGTAAAGCTGTCGGGCAAGATCTGCGCGGCACTCGGCGGCCTGCCGCCGGAAGGTTTCAATTACGAACTTTTCCTCGACGACAAGGGCCAGAAGATTTCGAAGTCGAAGGGCAATGGTCTCACCATCGACGAGTGGCTGCGCTATGCCTCGCCGGAATCGCTGTCGTTGTTCATGTACCGCGAGCCGAAGGCGGCCAAGCGGCTGTATTTCGACGTCATCCCGCGCAACGTCGACGACTACCAGCAGTTCCTCGACGGTTTTTCGCGGCAGGATGGCAAGCAGCAGCTGCAAAATCCGGTGTGGCACATCCATGCCGGCCATCCGCCGGTCTCCGACATGCCGGTTACGTTCCAGCTGTTGCTGACGCTGGTGTCGTCGTCGAACGCGGAGAACGCTGCCACGCTCTGGGGTTTCATCGGCCGCTATCGTCCCGGCGTCACGCCGCAGACCCATCCAAAGCTGGACGCGATGGTCGGCTACGCCATCAACTACTATCGCGATTTTGTGGCGCCGACCAAAAAGTTTCGTGAGCCGAGCGATGGCGAGCGCGTGGCGTTGCAGGATTTGCGCGATGCGCTGTCCAACATGCCGCAGGACTCCTCGGCCGAGGACATCCAGAACGTGGTCTACGAGATCGGCCGCCGCGAGCCGTTCCTGGATGCGGTGAAAAAGGGCAAGGACGGCCGGCCCGGCGTCTCGCTGGACTGGTTCAACATGCTCTACCAGGTGCTGCTCGGCCAGGAAAAGGGCCCGCGCTTCGGCTCCTTCGTCGCGGTCTACGGCCTCGCCAATGCGGTCGGAATGATCGACGGCGCGCTGGCGAGGAGCGCGTAGCGCCATCCCTCGTCTTCCCTGCGAACGCACTAGGGTTTCTACACATTTTCGAAGGCTCTGCCAGCGACGATGATTTGGAAACGAGCCACTCCGTTGTGGAAGGTGATTGGTCCGGGTGGCCGATGCGAGGCGTAGCCTGTCCATCCGCCGAGCTTGGCGATGATCCATGCCGCCCACTGCAGGGTGTAGGCCCGATGCGGGTTGTTCTGAAGCTCAGTCCTGCCTTTCATGGTTTTGTTGATGGCGGCAAGTGCTTCGATTTCTTCCGGGGTGAAGGCGCATTTGACTGGCAATTGTTTACCGCCATTGCGGGCTTGAACGAGCTGAATGACGATACATGCCGCTTTAGTGGCGATCGCCACGAGCTTGATCAGAGCTTCGGCGCTTTCCAGCTGACTTTCCTCGATACGCAGACCCTGGTTCTTCAGCGAGCGAAAGAGCTGTTCGATGATCCAGCGCTGCTTGTACCAAGAGACGATCCGCCAGGCATCGGCCGCATTGGCGATCGAATGAGTGGTCAAGAGCAGCCAATGAATGGGCTCGGCCCCCTTCGGAGGGTGCAACTCGACGACTTCCACGAAGCTGACTGCGACGCGCTCCGGCAGGTCCTTCACGCCGGGTCGTGCCGGCCGCTTAAGCAGGACGGTTCCGTAGCGCATGGACAGATGAGCCTGGCGGCCACGACGATCCATCCGCTGCGGCAGATCGATCACCGCCTTGTCGCAGAAGCGGGCTCGCTCAACTGCTTGATAAAGTGTTCTGCCGTCGGCCAGCGCGTGATCATGCATGGCCCGCGTCAGCAGATGGACGTTGTCGCCGGGTGTCAACGCCCAATGCGCAAAGAACTCCCCCTCGCGGTCATTGACGACGGTGATCATGCGTGCCGCAGCCAGAACCTCGCATCCCTGCTCGGCCGTCGTCACCCAGCGCGCCAACTCCTTGTGGGCCAAATCCCGCTGGTCGTGAGGGATCTTGACCTTGCCCCTACGCGTCCATACCTTGCCGCCGGTGAGGCCGAGACAGGCTCCGCTGTCGGCATCGACCGCCATCATGGCATGCAGCAACACGCCGCGGGCATTGCCTTTGCCGACTTCACCCAGTCCACGCCGATGTCCCTGCCGCGTCTGGAACTTGACCTCGCTGGTGTCCTGGATCGCCAGCACATGACGCCCGCCGACCACGGTCGCCGTCTGCCTGCTCCAGCCTTCAATCAGTTGATCGGTGGTGACCTGCGGATTGTTCACGAACCGCCAGTACGCCATGTACGCGGCCCAGTCTCCCCGCGCCATCTGGCGCAAGCAGACGCTGCGCGTACAAAGCATAGCCCGCAGAAGCGTCGCCCCCTTTTATCGAGGCGAACGTCGCCAAACTCGCCCAGTGACAAATCCGGCTCTCGCTGCATCTACGACGCTCCTTCGAATCAAAGCGTCAGAAACAAAATCATACAAGCCGCAAAGACGGCACAACATCATGACACCCGAGTCAATTTGCCGCGCAAGATGTGTAGAAACCCTAGTGCGTTCGCAGGGACGACAGTGAATATTCGTCATGCGCGGGCTTGACCCGCGCATCCATCCCGCTTCACGAGAAGTTTTTCGCGGTTTGATGGATTGCCGGGACAAGCCCGGCCATGACGAGAGCTCAAAATCGCGCTATAGTGCCCGCCACATAACAACAAACAGCAGGGAGCATACTCATGCAGTTCAGGGCTTCGCCGAAATCGCTGGAAAACTACTCGACCGAGGAATGGCAGGCGCGGGTCGATCTCGCCGCCGCGCACCGGCTGGCCTTCAACCAGGGTTTTAGCGAGGGCATTTTTAACCACCTGACCCTCACGGTGCCGGGCCGCACCGACCGCTACTACCAGATCCCGTTCGGGATGCACTGGTCGGAAGTCACCGCCTCGTCCTTCATGGAAGTCGGCATCGACGACGGCGAGGTCAAGCGCGGCGAGGGCGACGTCGAGCGCTCCTGCTACTGCATCCATGCGCCGATCCACAAGGCGCTGCCGCAGGCCAAGGCGGTGTTTCACACCCACATGCCCTATGCCAGCGCACTGACCCGTCTCGAAGATCCGCGCATCAAGGAGATCGGCCAGACCGAGGTCGGGCTGTCGGGCGAGATCGCCTATGACGACGAATACACCGGCCCCGCGCTCGATCCGGCCGAAGGCGCGCGTCTCGCGCGCGTGATCGGCGACAAATCGGTGCTGTTCATGGCCAACCACGGCATCTCGACGGTCGGCGAGTGCGTCGCCGACGCCTATGACCGGCTCTACTACACCGAACGCGCCGCACAGGTGCAGATCTATGCGATGTGGACCGGGCAGCCGCTAAAACAGCTTCCTGCGCCCGTGGTCGAGAAGACCAAACGCGACTACAGCGGCAGCAGCATGTTCGAAGGCCCAAGCGCGGCGCAGCGGCATTTCGATGCCCTGAGGCGCATGCTGGACCGCAAGGAGCCGGACTACGCGGAGTAGGCACCGGACCTCATCCTGAGGAGCCGCGCGCACTTCGCGCGGCGTCTCGAAGGATGGCGGCAGGCGATGTGCCAGATGGTTCGAGACGCACGCCGGCAGCGCAAAGGCGCCGCCAACGTGCTCCTCACCATGAGGGAGTGGGGGTGCGGTCTCCGAACGATACAGACATCACCATGAGGCAGTGTTACTGGCTCGCCCAAACAATCCGTGCGATCCACTCCACATCGCCCGCCGCCAGCGTGCGGTCGACGTGGCTTGGATTCAGCGAGGCCAGTTCCAGCGTCTTCGCGGTCCGGCGTTTCAGTTCTTTCACCATCACCTCGCCGCCGCTGGTTTTCACCACCACGCGGTCGCCCCGGCGGATCGGCGTGCCCGGCGACACCACGATGACGTCGCCATCGCGATAGGCGGGCTTCATCGAATCGCCTGATATTTCCAGCGCGTAGGCGTGTTCGTCGCTGACGCCGGGCAGCCCGAACTCATCCCAGCCCTTGCCGGCCGGAAAGCCGCCATCGTCGAAATTGCCGCCGCTGCCTGCTTGCGCGAAACCGAGCAGCGGCACCGACTGCACCGCCCGCGGGCCGTCGCCGATCAACTGCACGAAGCTGTCGATCGAGGTGTTGGTGGCGGCCAGCGATTTTGCCACCAATTCGGTAGAGGGCCAGCGTTCGCGGCCCTCCGGGGTAATCCGCTTGGACTTGTTGAAGGTAGTGGGATCGAGGCCGGCGCGCTTGGCCAGTGCCGAGGTGGTGAGGCCGGCGCGCTGGGCCAGCCGGTCCAGCGCGGACCACACCTGCTCGTGGGTCAGCATGCGCGCCGCTTTCGGATGTTTGGCCATGACAGGGGTGTGCCCGTTATAGGAATTATTACCTTAAGTAGCCGATTTGCGGCCCCTCGCGCAAGAGAACGAACCGGGCCCTTGAAGTGCGCCGGGTGCGCCGATACGGTCGGCGCGGCCCGGAGATTCCGGAAAAAAATCAGGCGATTCAAGCCCAGGCAGGGCCTCACAGCAGGACTTTCGGCCCCGTGCGCACGATCTACAAAATCTGCCCGGCTTCGGCCTGGCGCGAGGCCGAGCGCCAGGGCGTATACCGCGGCAGCGCCGACGATATCCGCGACGGTTTCATCCATTTCTCCACCGCCGCCCAGGTCGAGGGCACCGCGCGAAAACATTTCGCCGGCCAGACCGGGCTGTTCCTGATAGCGGTCGATGCCGGCGCGCTGGACGACGCGCTGCGCCTGGAGCCTTCGCGCAACGACGAATTGTTCCCGCATCTCTACGGCGAACTCGATCTCGGCGCGGTCACCGGCGTGTTCGAACTGCATGCGCGGTCCGACGGATTTCACGACATCCCGGAGCTTGCCCCGTGATCCGCGCCTTCGATGCCTTTTCGCTGCCGCTGCTGCGCTGGTTCGATCCGGAGGACGCGCATCGCCTGGCGATCCAGGGGTTGCGGCTGCTGCCGCCGATCCGGCCGCGGCCGGACGATCCGAAGCTGGCGGTACGGGCCTTTGGGCTGAATTTTCCCAATCCGGTCGGCATGGCCGCCGGTTTCGACAAGAGCGCGGAGGCACCCGACGCGCTGCTGCGGCTCGGCTTCGGCTTTGTCGAGATCGGCACCGTGACGCCGAAGCCGCAGGGCGGCAATCCGCGGCCGCGGCTGTTCCGGCTGCAGCGCGACGAAGCCGTTATCAACCGCATGGGGTTCAACAATGACGGCGAGCAGGCGGTGCTGCGGCGGCTGGCGGCGCGCGCCCATCACGGCGGCATCGTCGGCGTCAATGTCGGCGCCAACAAGGATTCGGACGATCGCGTCGCCGACTATGTCCGGCTGATCGAGACCTTCGCGCCGGTGGCGAGCTATTTTACCGTCAACGTTTCTTCGCCGAACACGCCGGGCCTGCGCAATCTGCAGCAGGCGGCGGCGCTGGACGATCTGCTGGCAAAGGTGATCGATGCGCGCGAACGGGTGCGGCAACACGCCGGCGATTCGCCGGTGCTGCTCAAGATCGCGCCGGACCTGTCGCTGATCGAACTCGACGATGTCGTGCATATCGCCCGCTCGCGCCGCGTCGACGGCATGATCGTGGCCAACACCACGCTGGCGCGATCCGCCACCTTGCGCGAGCAGAACCGCGCCAAGGAGCAGGGCGGATTGTCGGGCCGGCCGCTGTTCCGGTTGTCGACCCGGATGGTGGCGGAAACCTATGTGCGCGCCGAGGGCGCGTTTCCGCTCATCGGCGCCGGCGGCATCGACTCTGGCGGCGCCGCACTGACAAAAATCCGCGCCGGCGCCAGCCTGATCCAGCTTTATTCGTCGCTGATCTACAAGGGCCTTGGCCTCGTCGACGGCATCAAGAACGATCTTTCCTCGACGCTGCTGCGCACCGGCCGCGACTCGCTGACCGAAATCGTCGGCGCCGATGCCGCGACGATTACGGCCGAGGACTGGCCGGCTTAGTTTTGTGCTCTCGGTCGGGCACTTTCTTCACCTCTCCCTTTGGGAGAGGTCGGCGCGCAGCGCCGGGTGAGGGGTGAAGGTCCAACGATAGACCGTAACCCCTCACCCCAACCCTCTCCCAAAGGGAGAGGGGGCGCACCGTTTTCCGTTCTCCTTCAATCCGTCGCCTTTGAAAGCGAACTCACAATTCCACGATCATCCCGTCGCTCGCCGTCTCGTACTCGAGCGTCCCCACCCGCCCCAGCATGTCGTCGCTCATATGCGTCAGCACCAGCCGCTTCGGCCGGATCCCGGGCAGATGCGGCTCCAGCGTTTTCAGGCTGAGGTGGTTCTTCACGATCCTTTCGTAATAATAGGCCTCGGCGATGAACAGATCGGCGTCGCGCGCCAGCGGAATCAGCGTCTCCGTCCATTCGGTGTCGGCGCTGTAGGCGATGACGCGGCCTTCGGCCTCGATCCGGTAGGCCAGGAATGGCCCGCCGGACTCGCCGTGCACGACCGGGTAGGGCGTGACATCGACCGCACCAAAGCTGCGCTTTTCCTCCGGTTTCAGCGCGACCACCGACAGCTCGAATTTCGGTTTTGTCTTCGATGAATTTTCGAACAGCGCTTCCATCACCTGGGTCAGCCGCATCTCGATTCCTTGCGGCCCGGCGATCACAAGCGGCCGGCCGCGGCGCGAAAACTGCGCGTCGAGCAGCAGGAACGGCAGCCCGGCAAAATGATCGCCGTGAAAATGCGTGATCAGGATGAGGTCGATGTCGTCGCGCGCAACTCCCTGCCGCTTCAGGGCCGGCAGCGAGGAAGCGCCGCAATCGATCAGGAAATTGACGTGGCTGCCTGTGACATGAAAGCAGGTGTTGGCGCGGCCGCCGGAGCCGAGCGCATCGCCACAGCCGACAAATCGCAATTGCATCGGTCGTTCCCCCAGGTTCAGACGTGCTTCGGCCCGAACGACGCCCGCAGCAGCGCCGGATAGCGCAGCGCCTGCAGGCCGCCGCGCGCGGCATAATGCACCAATAGCGCGCCCCACAGTCCGGCATTGCCGAAGCCGCGCAGCGCCAGCCAGGCGGCGAGGAAGATCAGCAGCGACAGCACCATCAAATTGCGCATGTCGCGCGCCCAGGTCGCGCCGATAAAAATGCCGTCATAGGCGAAGGCGAAGACGGCGAGGACCGGCGAGACCACCACGAAGGCGAGGTAATCGCGCGCGCCGCGGCGGACATCCCCGCTCGCCGTCATGACGTCGACCAGTGCCGGACCGAACAGCGCAAAGGTCGCGGTGACCGCCAGCGCAAAACCGGCGCCCCACAGGATCACCAGCCGCACCGCGCTGGAAAACGCGGTCCGGTCGCGCGCGCCATAGGCGCGGCCGCAGAGTTGCTCGGCGGCGTTGGCGAGGCCGTCGAGGAAGAAGGCGCTGATCAGAAGAAAATTGTTGAGCACCGCGTTGGCGGCGAGCGTCACGTCGCCGGAGCGGGCGCCCTGCGCGGTGAAGAACAGCCACACCGATATCAGCGAAGCGGTGCGGATCATGATGTCGCGGTTGACCGTCAGCATCCGCATCAGTTTTGTCCGGTCGAGCAGCTCTGCGAGGGGGATCGCAAGCTGTCCACGCGACAGACGCCGCGCGTTCAGCAGACCGAGCACCAGCCCGGTCGCTTCGGCGATCACGGCGGCGGCCGCGGCGCCCGCGATGCCGGCGTCGAACACCAGCACCAGCAACACCGTTGCCGCCGCATTGATCAGGTTGACCGCGATCTGCACGCTCAGCGCCAGTCTGGCGCGGGCCTGTCCGATCAGCCAGCCGAGCACGACATAGTTGGCCAGCACCAGCGGCGCCGACCAGATCCGGACATTGAAATAGGTTTTGGCCGCGCGCGTCACGGCTTCGCTGCCGCCCATCAATTCGAGCAGCAGCGCGGCCAGCGGCACCTGCAGGACGACCAGCGCCGTGCCGATCAGGGCGGCGCCCGCCAGGCCCCGCAGCAGCGATGCGCGCATTTCCTGAGGTTGGCCGGCGCCGAGCGCCTGCGCGGTGAACGCCAGCGTGCTCATGCGCAGGAACGCGAACAGCCAGAACAGGCAGTCGAAGATGACCGAGGCGATCGCCACGCCGCCGAGCAGGGTCGCATCGCCGAGCCGTCCGATCGCAATCGTC
Organism: uncultured Alphaproteobacteria bacterium; assembly: GCA_963706975.1. Classification (GTDB taxonomy): domain Bacteria; phylum Pseudomonadota; class Alphaproteobacteria; order Rhizobiales; family Xanthobacteraceae; genus Bradyrhizobium. The sequence continues at coordinate 97,136 of CAVPOL010000034.1, read as the reverse complement.
GAGACGATGCCGATCAGCGGCGTGGTCAGGTTCGCCACCATCGCAGGACCTGCGATGGCGAAGACCTGCGCGGTGGTGACCTTCGTTGGGGGAACCAGCAACCCGGATGCCGTGATCTATCGCCCGCGCGGCGCGCCGAACAGCCGCGACAGCAGCCAGATCGGGATCACGATCACGGCGCCGAGCAGGAAGTAGCGCCACGCCCAGTTGATGGCGTCGAAGCCGAGATTGTAGATCCAGTCGAACAGTTTTCGGATGCTGGAAAGGATATTCCAGGGATCGAAGCCGATGGCGGAGAGCACCACGCCGACCAGCACCGACAGCAGCGCCAGCCGCACCGCCACCGTCAGCGGCGAACCGCCGAGAAAGCGGTAGAGGCCGTCCTGGGCAGCCGGCAATTCTCTGGTGTCGTCGGGCATTGATCGTCTCCGGCGCGGATTCGCCCGCACAGTATAGTCTGGTCGCCCTGACATGGGGAACCCGCCGGTCGGCGTCAATGGCCGCCGGCCGCAGCCACGGCCTGATTTGCCTCCGCTTTCAGCATCCGTTCCAGCGTTTCCAGCCGGTCGGCCTCGCGCGGCGGCTTGTCCCAGCGCAGCCGGCTGATGCGCGGAAACCGCATCGCCACGCCGGATTTGTGCCGCGGCGAGCGCGCCAGCCCCTCGAAGGCGACCTCCAGCACCAGCCCCTGATCCGGCTCGTGCACCACATGCCGGACCGGGCCGAATTTCTCGGTGGTGTTGCGCCTGACAAAACGGTCGATCTGCAGCAGTTCCTCGTCGGTAAAACCGAAATAGGCCTTTCCGACCGGCACCAGTTCGTCGCCGCCTTCGCCCGCGGTCCAGACCCCGAACGTGTAGTCGGAATAATACGACGAGCGCTTGCCGTGGCCGCGCTGCGCATACATCAGCACGGCGTCGATCAGATGCGGATCGCGCTTCCATTTCCACCATTGCCCCTTCGGGCGGCCCGGCAGATAAAGCGCGTCGCGGCGCTTCAGCATCACGCCCTCGACCGCCTCGGCATCTTCGCCGCGCGGCACTGGCGGGATTGGCGCGGGTGGGTCGAGTGCTTCCCAGCTGTCGAAGGCGATCGTCGGTGAAAGATCGATGCGCGGGTCGTCGAGCCTTGCAATGAACGCTTCCAGCCGCTTGCGCCGCACCTCGAACGGCAGCTCGCGCAGATCGCTTTCGTCATCGCCGAGCAGGTCATAGGCGCGCAGGTGGATCGGATATTCCTTCGTCAGCTTCGGCGAGACCACTTTCCGGTTCAGGCGCTGCTGCAGCACATTGAAAGTCTGCACCCGGCCGTCGCGCAGCACCAGGAGTTCGCCGTCGATGGCGCCGGGCAGGCGCAGCGACGGCACGAGGTCCGGAAAGCTTTTTGTGATGTCCTCGCCTGTGCGCGAATAAAGTCGCGCCTGCAGATGGCCGCGCCCGTCGCGGCCGCTCACCGCCTGCACGCGAATGCCGTCCCATTTCCACTCCGCGATGAAATCGGACGGCTGCAGATTGGCAAAGTCCGCATCCTCGATCGCATGCGCCAGCATCACCGGCCGGAACGGCGTCGGGTCGAGATTTTCCGGCTTTTCGCTGCGGCCTTCCAGCCATGCGAACAGGTCGAGATAGGGCGGGGCGAGCCCGGGCCACATCAGTTCGAGTTCGTGCGGGTCCTTGTTGCCGAGGGAGGCGGCGGCGGTCTTCGCCAGCCGCGCCGAAACCCCGATCCGCATCGCGCCGGTGACCAGTTTCAACAGCGCCCAGCGGCCGGTCTCGTCGAGTTCGTCGAGCCAGCGCGAAAGCTGTTTTGGCAGCTCGGTCTTGCCGAGCGTGCGCAGCGTGGTGACGACCTCGGAGAGGGAGGGCGGGGGCGGGTTGTTGTGGCCAAGAATCTTCTCCCCTCCCTCCACGCGCGCAGCGCGTGGCGGGGAGGGGTCGGGGGTGGGGGGTGTCTCAGCAAACTCGCTGACAGTTGTACGCGCGGATAGACCCCCCACCCCCGACCCCTCCCCACCGCTTCGCGGGGGGAGGGGAGAAGAGGACTGCGACCCCGATTGCGAGCGCGGCCACATCAGGGCCACCGTTTCCGAGAGATCGCCGACGTAGTCGTACGAAAGGGCGAACAGCACCGGATCGGTGCGATCGGTGATGAGGTCGCGGATCAGGCCGGGTTTTGCGTGCTTGAACGACAGCGCGCCGGTCAGCGCCGCCAGCGCATAGCCGCGGTCGGGATCGCCGACCTCGCGAAAATACGCCGTGACCAGCCGCAGCTTGTTGTTGCGGCCGGGCTCATAGGCGAGGCGGTCGAGCAGTTCGGCAAAACGGTTCATGCCCCGGCGTCCCCCGTGGCAACCGCTTCGCTCTCTTCCTCGTCGCCATAGCCGACCAGATCGAGCGGCCGCGCGGCAAGGCCCTTGGTCTTGCACCAATGCACCAGCGCGTCCTCCTGGCCGTGGGTGACCCAGATCTCGCCGGCGCCGGTCGCCATGATGGTCGCGGTCAGTCCGTCCCAGTCGGCATGGTCGGAAATCACCAGCGGCAATTCGACGCCGCGCTGGCGGGCGCGGGCGCGCACCCGCATCCAGCCCGAGGCGAACGCGGTGACCGGGTCGGGAAACCGCCGCGTCCAGATATCCGATGTCGCCGATGGCGGCGCCAGCGTGATGGTGCCGGCGAGCTCGGCCTTCGTCATGCCCTTGACCGGACCAAGTCGCCGAGCGCGATGCCGCGGCTCTGGTAATAATGCGTGATCGCTTCCATCGCGCCGTGCAAATAGATCGGCGCGTCGTAGCCGGCGGCGCGAAGCAGCGCGATCACGCGCTGCGCCTTGCCGAGCGAATAGGCGCCGACCAGATGCGCGCGCTCCGGAAACAGCGCCACCGACGCCAGCAGCTTCTTCACCTCATCCGCCGCATCGCCGTGACGAAACACCGGCAAACCAAAGGTGGCCTCGGTGATGAAGACGTCGCAGGGCACCACCTCGAACGGCGCGCAGGTGGGATCGGGCGCATCCTTGTAGTCGCCGGAGGCGACGATGCAGGTATCCTTGCAGGTCACCGCGATCTGGGCCGAGCCCAGCACATGGCCGGCCGGATGAAATTTTATCCTGACGTCGCCGAGCCTGATTTCCTCGCCATAGGCGACCGCCTGGGTGCTGCCGGCAAAATTGTCGCCATAGCGCAGCCGCATCATGTCGAGCGTTTCCTGCGTCGCCAGCACCGCGCCATGGCCCGGCCGGGCATGGTCGGAATGGCCATGGGTGATCACGCCCGCGCCCACCGGCCGCACCGGGTCGATATGGAAACCGCCGGGCTTGCAGCATAATCCGGCGGGAGTTGGCAGCAGGATGTCTTGCGGGCGCATCTCGGTTATATAGGACGTGTTGCGGCGTTTTTTACCTCTCCCCATCGGGGAGAGGTCGCCGCGCCGAAGCGCAGCGATGGCGTGGCGGGTGAGGGGTCTTGATTTGCCGAGAGCCCAGCCCCTCACCCGGTGCGACGCTTCGCGTCTCACCGACCTCTCCCCAACGGGGAGAGGTGAAGCTCGGGTCAAACACAAAGCCCATGCCCACGCGCCTGTTCCTGTCCTCCGGCGATCTGATGGCCGACCGCCGGTTCGATTTCGCGCGCGATCTGCAGCTCAAGGGCGATCTTGCCGCCGCCGCCGACCTGCTCCTGCAGGCCACCGAGCTTGCGCCAGGCTTTGCATCGGCCTGGTTCACGCTGGGCGGCATCCGCGAGCAGCTTGGCGAGGGCGACGCGGCGATCGCGGCGTTTCGCAAGGCGCTCGCGGCCGATCCCGACGACCGCCACGGCGCCGGCCTGCGGCTGATGCTGTCAGGCGCCCAACCGCTGTCCGGCATGCCGCAGGCCTATGTGCGGACGCTGTTCGATCAATACGCGCCGAAGTTCGAGTCCGCCCTGGTCGGCGATCTCGGCTATCGCGGGCCCAGACTGCTGTTCAGCGCGGTGCTGGCCGCCCGCGCCGCGGTCAGAAAACCCGCGCTGTTCAGGAGCGCGATCGATCTCGGCTGCGGCACCGGGCTGGCCGCCACCGCCTTCGCCGCGCAAGTCGATCATTTTACCGGCATCGATCTGTCGCCGCGCATGATCGAGCGCGCCCGCGCCACCGGGCTCTATGCCGAACTCGAGGTCGCCGACATGCTGGAGGGCCTGCGCGACCGGCCGGACGGCAGCGCGGAACTGATTCTTGCCGCCGACGCGATGGTCTATGTCGCGGATATCGTGCCTGTCCTGCGCGAGGCCAAACGCGTGCTGGTCGCGGGCGGGCTGCTGGCCTTCACCGTCGAAACCCATCGCAGCGAAGGCGTCATCCTCGGCGAAGGTCTGCGCTATGCCCACAGCGCCGAATATGTCCGCGGGTCGATCGGCGAGGCCGGTCTTGCGCTGTCGCGGCTGGACGATTTGTCGGCCCGCGACGAGGACAACACCCCGGTGCCGGGGTTGGTCGTGGTCGCGGAAAGCTCTGACGAGCCCGGCTGACCGCGGCCGAGGTCTCAGGCTCGGGTATGGACAAGCTCAGTTTGATATAGCAATCTGGACCTACCAGATTGGTAGGATCAGATGACGGCGCTCCCACAAGCAAGCGAAGGATCGAGAGCGGTCAAGCGGACCATCGAATTCATCCGCCATCACCGTTTGCAGAAGGGCGACCGGCTGCCCTCGGAGCGCGAGCTGTCGGATCGTTTCGGCGTCACCCGCGGCTCGGTGCGCGAAGCGTTGGCGGTTCTTGATGCGCTGCGGCTGACGGAGCGCCGGCCGAAGTCCGGCATTTTCCTGCGCAACGCGCTGGAAGACAGCGGGCTCGATTCCCTGGTCGTCCAGGCCAATCTGGATTTGCCGTTCGACGAGCGCACCATGCGCGATGTGAGCGAGGCCAGGGTCATATTTGAAACGCATGCGATCGGCCTCGCCTGCGCGCGCAGGACGGATGCGGATCTCGACAGGTTACGCGAGCTGGTCGCCAAATATGCCAGCCGGGTGCAGGCCGAACTCGATGTCGCCGATGAAGATGTCGAATTTCACCTGGCGATGGCTGCGGCCAGCCAGAATGCCATCATCGTTCGAACGCTCACGCCGTTGTACCTGATGAGCTTTCAGTGGCGACGGAAATACTTCTCGTCGCCCCTCATTCGCCGCCGTTCACTGGCAGATCATCAGGCGTTCGTTGCCGCCATTGCCGACAGGGACGATACCCGCGCGATGGCGCTGGTAAAAAAGCATGTCCATTCGGCATTCGACGAAGTTCGGGCACTGGTGGAAGGAAATGCGCAGCCGGAATCCTGACCCACGGGCAGGTCGAGACGAGTACAGCGCAAGTCGAAGCCAGTTTCGATCCGCACAAACTGAATAACAACAACCATCAAGGGAGAAACAACAATGAAAAACAAACAGACCCGCCGCCAGTTCGGCACCACGGCGCTGGCCGCCATCGCCGCCTCCGTGCTTCCAGCGCCTTACGTTCTCGCCCAGGCGAAGAAATACGATCCGGGCGCCACCGACACCGAGATCAAGCTCGGCCAGACCGTGCCGCACTCAGGCCCGGGCTCGCTCTACGGCGTGCTGGGCCGGGTCGGCGAAGCCTATTTCCAGATGCTGAACGAGAAGGGCGGCATCAACGGCCGCAAGGTGAAATTCTTCACCATGGACGACGCCTACAGCGCGCCGAAATGCGTCGAGGCGACGCGGCGGCTGGTCGAGCAGGAAGAGGTCTTGGCGCTGTTCGGCTCGCTCGGCACGGCACCGCAGACCGCCGTGCACAAATATCTCAACTCCAAGGGCGTGCCGCAGCTTCTGCTCAACACCGGCGCATCGAAATGGAACGATCCCAAGAACTTCAAATGGACCATGGCGGGCCTGCCGCTGTACCCGACCGAGGCGCGCATTCTCGCCAGACACGTCGTCAACACAAAACCGGACGGCAAGGTCGGCATTCTCTACCAGAACGACGATTTCGGTCGCGATTTTCTCGCCCCGTTCAAGAAGGTGCTGGCGGACGCCGGCGGCACCGCCAAGGTGATCATGGAGCAGACCTATGATCTAACCGAGCCGACCATCGATTCCCAGTTGATCAATCTGTCGAAATCGGGTGCGGACGTTTTCTACAATATCTCCACCGGCAAGGCGTCTTCGCAGTCGATCCGAAAGGTCGCCGAACTCGGCTGGAAGCCGCTGCACCTGCTCTCCGCGGGATCGACCGGCCGCTCGATCCTCAGCGCGGCCGGTCTCGAGAACGCCGCCGGCATCGTCGCCATCCGCTACGCCAAGGAAGTCGGCGTGCCGCGCTGGGAGAAGGATCCCGACGTGATGGCGTTCGAGGAACTGCGCAAGAAATATCTGCCGACCGTCGATCCCGACAACACCATCGCCTTTGCCGGCTACGGCCAGGTGGCGTCGATGGCGGAAATCCTGCGCCGCTGCGGCGACGATCTGACCCGCGCCAACGTGCTGAAACAGGCCACCACGCTGGCCGGCTTCCACTCGCCCTATTTCCTCGATGGCATCAATTTCAGCTACACCCCCGATGACTACACGCCGATGAAGACGCTCTTCATCTCGCAGTTCAACGGCAAGGACTGGGACATTTCCGACAAGCCGGTGACGGAGTAGTTTCTTTTTTCCCCTCCCCCCGCGCAGCGGTGGGGAGGGGTCAGGGGTGGGGGTCTATCAACGCGTACGACTGGTAGCGAATTTTCTGAAGCACCCCCCACCCCCGACCCCGAGAGCGAGCTTCGCTCGCCTCGGACCCCACCACGCGCTGCGCGCGTGGAAGGAGGGGAGAAGATACCCTCGACGAAGCCAATGCGACCGCTTACCTGTTGGTGCGTGCCGCCCAAGACCCTGCTCGAATTGCCCGACGACGCGCTGCTGCCCGACCATTTCAAAACATGGTTCGCAGGCCGCGGTTGGTCGCCGCGCGAGCATCAGCTCGCGTTGCTGGCGAAGGCCCGCGAAAACCGCTCCGCGCTGCTGATCGCACCGACCGGCGCCGGCAAGACGCTGGCGGGATTCTTGCCGACGCTGGTGGAATTGTCTGCTTCTGGTTCAACATCGCCGCTGCGCCCTTCCCCCCTCCTCCCGCTGCGTCCGCCGAAGCCGCTTGGCGAAGGCGGGCGCAGCGGTGGGGAGGGGTCGGGGGTGGGGGGTGTCTCCGCGCGTACGACTGCCAGCGAATTTGCTGATGCTCCCCCCACCCCCGACCTCGAGAGCGAGCTTCGCTCGCCTCGGACCCCACCACGCGCTGCGCGCGCGGGGGGAGGGGAGAAGCAAGAGCGCGCCGCGTCGCTGTCGCAAGCCGGCCTCATCTCTTCCGGCCGCGGCGTGCTGCGATCGCGCGGCCTGCACACGCTCTACATCTCGCCGCTCAAAGCGCTCGCCGTCGACATCGCGCGCAATCTGGAGACGCCGATCGCCGAGATGGGGCTGCCGATAAAAGTCGAGACCCGCACCGGCGATACGCCGGTGTCGCGGCGGCAGCGGCAGCGGCGCTATCCGCCGGATATTTTGCTCACCACCCCCGAGCAGCTGGCGCTGCTGCTGTCGTCCGACGACGCGCCGTTCCTGTTTTCGCAACTCAGGCGCATCGTGCTCGACGAATTGCATGCGCTGGTGACCTCCAAGCGCGGCGACCTGTTGTCACTCGGCCTCGCGCGGCTGTGGCAACTCGCGCCGCAGCTGCGCGCGATCGGACTGTCCGCAACCGTCGCGGAACCGGAATCGCTGGCCCGGTTCCTGGTGCCGCAGCGCGACCGCAAAAGCGAGGCCGCCGACATCGTCGTCGCGGGCGGGGCGGCAGCGCCCATCGTCGAGATGCTCGACACCAGGGAGCGCTTGCCATGGGCCGGCCACAGCGCGCGCCACGCGCTCAATGAGGTCTACGACCTGATAAAGAGCCAACAGGACCACGCTGGTGTTCGTCAACACCCGCAGCCAGGCCGAGATGCTGTTCCAGGACCTGTGGCGGATGAACGACGATGGCCTTGCGATCGCGCTGCACCACGGCTCGCTCGACGTCGCCCAGCGCCGCAAGGTCGAGGACGCGATGGCGGCCGGAAAGCTGCGCGGCGTGGTCTGCACCTCCTCGCTCGATCTCGGCGTCGACTGGGGCGATGTCGATCTCGTCATCAATATCGGCGCCCCAAAGGGCGCCTCGCGCCTGATGCAGCGGATCGGCCGCGCCAACCACCGCATCGACGAAGCCTCCCGTGCCGTGCTGGTGCCGGCCAACCGTTTTGAGGTGCTGGAATGCGCGGTGGCGATCGACGCCGTCGCCGAAAATGCCCAGGACACGCCGCCGCTGCGATCAGGCGCGCTCGATGTGATGGCGCAGCATGTGCTCGGCCGCGCCTGCGGCGAGCCGTTCCTGTCCGATGAACTTTACGAAGAGGTGCTGACGTCGGCGCCCTATTCCGGCCTGTCGCGCAGCGATTTCGACGACGTGGTCGATTTCGTCGCCACCGGCGGTTACGCCCTGAAAACCTACGAGCGCTTTGCGCGCATCAAGCAGGACAAGGCCGGCCGCTGGCGCGTCACCAATCCCCGGGTGCGGCAGAGTTATCGCCTCAACGTCGGCACCATCGTGGAAGAGTCCATGCTGAAGGTGCGGCTGGTGCGCTCGCGCGGCGGCGGGACAGGCTCGACCGGCGCGCTCGGGCGCGGCGGCCGCATGCTCGGCGAGATCGAGGAGTATTTTATCGAGGGTCTCGTGGTCGGCGACACCTTTGTGTTCGGCGGCGAGGTGGTGCGCTACGAGGCGCTGATGGAAGACCAGGTCTACGTCTCCCGCGCCAACGACAAGGATGCAAAGGTGCCGTCCTATATGGGCGGCAAGTTTCCGCTTTCGACCTATCTCGCCGAACGGGTCCGCAATTTGCTGGCTGACAAGCGCGCCTGGGGCGCGCTGCCCGACCAGGTGCGCGACTGGCTGTCGCTGCAGGCGCACTATTCGCGCGTGCCGGGCGCGCGCGAACTGGTGGTGGAAACCTTTCCGCGCGCCGACAAGCATTACCTCGTCTGCTATCCCTTCGAGGGCAGGCTGGCGCACCAGACGCTCGGCATGCTCTTGACGCGGCGGCTGGAGCGCGCCCGCGTCCGCCCACTCGGCTTCGTCGCCAACGAATATGCGCTGGCCGTGTGGGGTCTCGGCGACATGTCGTTCATGATAAGGCAAGGCAAGCTTGACCTTGCCGCGCTGTTCGATCCGGACATGCTGGGCGACGATCTCGAGGCATGGCTCGCCGAATCCGCGCTGATGAAGCGCACGTTTCGCACCTGCGCCATCATCTCCGGCCTGATCGCGCGCCGTTTTACCGGCGAGGAAAAAACTCGGCGCCAGGTGCTGTTCTCGACCGACCTGATCTACGACGTGCTCAGAAAACACCAGGCCGACCACGTGCTGCTGCGCGCCGCGCGCGCCGACGCCGCCACCGGGCTGCTCGATATTCGCCGGCTCGGTGATATGCTCGCCCGCATCAAGGGCCGAATCACCCACCGGGAACTCTTGAGGATTTCACCGCTCGCAGTGCCGGTGATGCTGGAAATCGGCCGCGAAGCGGTTTATGGCGAAGCCTCCGACGAACTTTTGGCGGAGGCCGCCGAGCAACTGGTCAAAGAGGCGATGTCGTCGAAGTAAAATGCACCTGTTACGCCCCCATGCACCAACACCGTCATGCCCGGGCTTGTCCCGGGCATCCACGTCTTTCTTTTCTTCCGTTGTGAAGGGAAGACGTGGATGGCCGGGACAAGCCCGGCCATGACGAGTGCGGCGTTCAACATCAACTCCACTTCTTCAGTTACTGTCGCGGGCGTGACCCTCATCGCCGACCTCTCCGGTGCGTTGTTCTGGGAAGAGCAGAGCCTGCTCGTCGTCTCCGACCTGCATCTGGAAAAGGGTTCCAGCTTTGCCACCCGCGGCGTGCTGCTGCCGCCCTGGGACACCGCAGCGACGCTCGGCCGCCTCGGGGCCGTCATCGCGCGGCACGACCCGCACATGGTGATCGCGCTCGGCGACAGTTTTCACGACCGCAGCGCCCATGAACGGCTGTCGGCGCCGAACCGCGACATCCTCGCCGCGTTCCAGCAGCGGCGCGACTGGATCTGGATTTCAGGCAATCACGATCCGGCCATTCCGTCCGATCTCGGCGGCGTGGTCGCCCAGGAAGTCGCGATCGGACCGATCGCATTCCGCCACGAGCCAACCGGCGGCTCCGGCGAAATCGCCGGCCATCTGCATCCCAAGGCGAGGGTGTCGATGCGCGGCCGCTCGACGGAGCGGCGCTGTTTTGCCTCCGACGGCGAGCGCGCGGTGATGCCGGCGTTCGGCGCCTATACCGGCGGTCTCAGCATCCGCGATGCGGCGTTCACGAAGATCTTTCAGAGCGGCGGTTTCATGGCGCATGTGCTCGGCGATGCCAGGCTGCACACCATCGCCGCGTCGCGGTGTTATTGAGAGAAATGATTTATTTTTCGTCATCGCCGGGCTTCGTCCCGGCCATCCAGGTCTTTCTTGCTCGAACGGAACGAAGACGTGGATGCCCGGGGCAAGCCCGGGCATGACGACCACCAGGCAGCAACCGATTTGCCACGAACCTCAGTTTGGAGCTAGTTTGTCAAACGGGCGTTTGGTGCATTTTGAATAACTCAGACGACAAATCCATCATTGCCGATCAGCTGGCCGCTCTTTGCACCGAAGAGGGTCTGCAGACGATTTTAAATGGCATTGGGGAAGGCTTTTACGCCGTCGATCGCGATTGGCGCATCATCCTGTTCAACGACGAGGCCGCAAGACATTTTCGCCGCACGCCCGAAGAGGTGCTTGGCCGCAATCTGTGGGAGATGTTTCCGCGCGCGCGCGAAACCGGCCTGGGTCAGCTCTTCCTGACGACGATGCAGAGCCGCGAAACCGTCCGCTCCGAAACCGAGTCGGTGATTTTCAGGGGGCATTGGCTGGCTTACCGGCTGTTTCCGCTCGGTGACGGCATCGGCGTGGTGTTTCGCGATATCACGGACCGTCGCCATGCGGAGGCGCAGCGCGATCTCCTGATCAAGGAGCTGGAGCACCGGATAAAGAATACGCTGACGCTGGTGCAGTCGATCGCCGATCAGACTTTTCGAAATTCCGGCCTCGATTCCTCGGCCACGGAAATTTTTGCGGCACGCCTGGTTTCGCTGAGCAATGTGCATGCGGTTCTGACCCAACGGAGCTGGGATAGCGCCGATCTCCACGAGATCATCGTGGTCGCCGTCGGTCCGCATCGAACGCCGGAGAACGAGCGGTTTGCAATGCAGGGCCCGATCCTGCGGTTGGGCCCCAAGGCGGCGCCATGGCCGTCCACGAGTTGTGCACCAACGCAACGAAATACGGCGCGCTTTCAGTTGAACAGGGGCAGGTCGAGATCGCCTGGTCGGTCGAACAAGGTCAATTTCGCTGGATCTGGCAGGAACGAGGCGGGCCGGCCGTTGCCGTTCCCAAACAAACCGGCTTCGGCTCGCGCCTGATCGAGCGCTTGCTCGCTGATCAGCTTTCCGGACAGGTCAGGATGAATTATGAGCCGACAGGCCTCGTCTGCACCATCGATGCGCCGCTCGACGCAATCTGCGAGAACTAGAAATCGAGCGTGACGCACTTCACCCTCCCCTTCAGGGGAGGGTGAAGACAGCCCCATCTGACCCGACGGGCAAATCAGCCAAAACTCCGTCAAGTCCCCGTCAATCACAATATTCTGATTTTCAGAATCGACAAATCAGTCTATATCCCACCCCATCCCGTCCCAACTCAGGGGGGCGTTTCGCGGACGTCACGGACGTAGGGCACGGGATGCGATGGACGCGAAGCGTCGGGCGCGCAAGGGATGGCAGGGCGGGATCAACTCCGTGAGCGATCAACCGGCGCGCGAACGAACGGCGCTTAAAACTGTCTTCGTTGAAACTGGCCGGATAGGTACGAGGTCCGGCCAGAGCTTTGGCGAGACAGGCGCGGACGGCGAAGTCGTGTCGGCCTGACGCCCCGATGCTGGCGTCAAGTCTTGTGGAGATGCGTCCGCCCAACCGGGTTTTGGATGCGTCTGCCACCCGCAAGGCGACGGTGGCAACAGAGCATGGTCTCACCGGGGTGAGCGCGAAATAAGCCGTAAACCGTTGCGCGGGGAAAGCCGGATGATCCGGTTGCCTCGTGGTCTACTCGTGCGTTTTGTGCGCATGACCGCGGGTGCGATCGGCGCCCGGCTTTCCCTGCACCCTCTGTTCTCGAGGAGGGTGAAACCGATGCAAACCCTCGGACGCAACGCGCCGCGAGAGTAAAAGTCATGTGTGGAGGAGTCATGTGCGGATCTATCAACGTCAATGCGAGCGCAGCGAAGCAATCCATCTTTCTTTCTGTTGCGGCAATGGATTGCTTCGCGGAGCCTGTCATCGGGCGGCGCTTCGCGCCGACCCGTTGGCTCGCAATGCCGGTGCTGAAGCAAGTCGCTCAGGAATACAGGTTCTCGCTGAAGACGCGGCGAACCCGTTCGGCCGCGTTCTTCACGCCGATCTTCCAGGAAATGAGGTGGTCAGTCCTTCCGGAACACGATCGACGCCATCCAGCCGGTCATCAGCGCCATGAAGGCGGTGACGAGGCCATAGACAAAACCGTTCTGCCGCGCGCTGGTGGCGACGAACTGCTCGAAGCCGACCTTGACGATCTCGAAGGCGGTATCGGTTTTGGTCACCAGCGCGCCGTCGGAAAACAGCTTGATCTCGACATCATAGGTGCCGATCGGCACTTCGCCCGGCAGCGGAATGCCGGTGCGGAACAGCGTCGGCGTCAGGAACGTCACCGCCGAAGTGTTCTCGCGGTAGAGGCCATGCCGGGAGCGCAGCCGCACGAAGGCGCTGCGGAACGCATCCTCCGGAACCACGTCGGCGTAATCGGGGCCGACCCTCTGGGTCAGCAGCACATTGTTGAGGCCGAGCTGCTGGCGCCGCTGCACCTCGCTCGAGGCGATGGTCTCGAACGGCCGGTTGGAAAACAGCGCCAGATAGGTCGGCACCTTGAGGAATTGCCGGGAGTTGGTGTTGATCCAGATGCCGAATTTCCTTTCCTTGCGCCGCGTTACCATGTCGGCGCGCGGGCCGGAGACGGTGACGACGAGATCGTAGGCGGTGCGGCTCGCCGGCGTCGAGGGGTCCTTTTCGACCGAGCCGAACAGCACCAGCTCCTCGCCGGCATAATTCGGCGTCACGGTGACGCGGTGGTTGGAGACCGACACGATCAGCCGTTCGGCGCGCGCCGGCACCGCGCTCAGCACCAGCGCGAGGGCGATAGCGGCAAGCGGGGCGCGCGCGATCATCCGGCGCCTCCGGTCTCGCGGACGGTGAAGAGGTCGTCGGGGCGGATCGCCAGTTCAATGGCAAAGCGGATTCCGACCGCGAGGATCAGCAGGCCGAGCAACAGCCGCAGATGTTCGCCGCGGATCTTCTGGCCGGCGCGGGCGCCGAACTGCGCGCCGGTGACGCCGCCGACCATCAGGATCAGCGCCAGCACCGCGTCGACCAGATGGTTGGTGACCGCGTGAAGCATGGTGGCGACCACCATGGTGACCAGCGTCAGCACCATCGAGGTGCCGATCACGGTCGAGGTCGGCACCCGCAACAGGTAGATCATGATCGGGATCAGGATAAAGCCGCCGCCGATGCCCATGATGGCGCCGATGAATCCGATCACGAGGCCGACGACCGCCACCGGGATGACGGACAGATAGATCTTGGAGCGCTTGAAGCGCATCTTCAGCGGCAGTCCGTGGATCCAGCCATGGCTGCCCGAGCGCCGCGCCAGCGGCGCCACGCCGCGCCTGGTCCGCAAGATCGCGCGCACGCCTTCCCAGAACATCAGGGCGCCGACGGTGGACAGCAGGATGACGTAGGACAGCGCGATCATCAGATCGAGCTGGCCGAGCGAGCGCAGCAGCGTGAAGGTCCAGACTCCGAGCGCGGTGCCGAGGATGCCGCCGCATAACAGCACGGTCGCCAGCGCCGGATCGATGGCGCGGCGGCGCCAGTACGACAGCGCGCCGGAAAACGACGAGGCGGCGATGTGGCTGGCGACCGAAGCGACCGCCACCGCCGGCGCGATGCCGACGAAGATCAGCAGCGGCGTCATCAGGAATCCGCCACCGATCCCGAACATGCCGGACACGAAGCCGACCGCCGCGCCCATCGCCAGGATGAGGAAGATGTTGACCGGAATGTCGGCGATCGGAAGGTAGAGCTGCACGCGCGATACTTCGGATTTTGGCCGGGCGGCCGGCTGAAAACCGGCTCACGGCATGGCTTGCTGGGTGCGCGGAATCGACGACCGCGTCCCTGCATAACCGAAATCGATCAGGGGCGGGACTAAAGATTCCGCGACAGGCGGCTTTTTTGCCGCCCGCGCCGGTCGGAATTTCCGATGTGGTGAAAAATCAGGATTAACGCGCGGCGGCGGCGGCGCGCTTGGTCAGGGCCGGCTTCGCCGCGGGCTTCGCGGTGGTGGCCTGCACCGGGCCTGAGTCCCAGCCGCCGGCCGGGCTCGCCACGTTGATGGCATCGTCGGGCTGCGGTTCCGGCGTAAACGTCTGGATCGCGAGTTTTGCCGCGGCCAGCGACTGGGGGTCGAGCCGCTTGGCGATGTCGTCGCGCTTGTGCACGGAATCCGCGTCGCCCTGCGCCGCGGCCAGGCTGAACCACTTGAAGGATTCGGCAAGATTCTGTTCGACGCCGATGCCGCGGGCATAGAGGATGCCGAGATTGAACTGGCTGTCGGCGACGCCGCGATCGGCGGCCTTGCGGAACCATTGCGACGCGTTCCGGTAGTTGGCGCCCTTGCCGCCGCCGTCGGCGTCGAGCACGGCCAGATTATGCATCGCCTTGCCATTGCCGCGCTCGGCGGCCTGCAGGTAATAGCGCCGTGCGATCTCGACGTCCTTCTTCACGCTGAGACCCTTTTCATAGAGGGTCCCGAGCCGGAAGATCGCCGGCACCACGCCGGCCTGCGCCGCGCGGTCGTACCATTTCGCGGCTTCGTCATAATTCGCCGCCACGCCCCTGCCTTCGGCAAAGCGCACGCCGATCTCATAGGCCGCACTGGCATCGCCCTTCAGCGCCGCCGCGCGCAACACCGGCCCGCCGATCGCGTCGGGCAGCCGTTCGGTCGGCGGCACCTGGACCTGCATCAACTGGCGACTGGCAGCGGCAACCGGCTGGGTAGCTGGCGGGGTTGGAATGGCGCCGGTGATGTCGCTCGGCGATATCGCGGTCGGCGCCGGCAGCGCCGCCGCCTGCGGAATTGCCACCGACGCGCCACCCTCGACGGCGGCGGGGGCGGGGTTGTTGAGCGATTGCTTGCCGATCGGGGTCGGCGAGGTGATCGAAGGCATCGCGGGCGCGGGCCTGGCGCTCTCGGCCACCGGCGGCTGGGCCGCAGGCGCTTGATCGCTCGAATTCTCGAACGAGGGTATCGAGGGGACCGGGCCGCTGTCGAGCAGCGTCATCGCCATCTTGAAGGTGCCGAGCACGATCACAACCACGCTGGCGCCGACCAGCAGCGAGCGGATCTTGGAGGTGATCGTCGACGGCTCCTTGTTGGGGTCCTTGGCGCCAGCCTTCGCCGAGCCGCGAGGGGAAGCCTTGTCGCCGGCCGGTGCGGCAGCGGCGGCCTGTGCGGCGCGGCGCGCGGCGGCAATGAAGCTCGATGAACTGACCGGCTCGCGGGGAGTCGCGGGAATTCCGCTGATCGCGTTTTCGGAGGCGGCAATGCGCTCCGATGGCGTCGCCACCCGCCCTGCCGGGCGCGTTCCCGGCTCGAGCGGGTGATCCGGCGGCAGTTCCGGCTCGATCGCCGGGCGCGGCTGCGCCGCGTGCGGCCCGAGAATTTCACTGATGGCGCGCGGTGTTGCGATCGCGGCCGGTGCCGGCGCAGCCTGGAATTCGCGCGGGGCGGTGGCGAAATGCACTTCGTCCGCGGCGGGATTTGGTAATTCGGGCTTCGGTTGCGGCGCGATGTATGGCGCGGCGGCCTGCGGCGGAGCGGGTTTCGGCGCCGGTGTCGGTTCGGGCTGCGGAGCGACCGGCGGTGGCGCGACGGGCTGAGTGCGAACCGCGCGCAGATCACCCTCGATCATCGCCAGCCGGTCGACCACATGGCCGAGCGTGCTGTGAACGGCTTCCAGCGAATCCTGGGTGTGGCGGCCGGCTTCCGACTGGCTGAAGCGGATGTCGGACAGTTCGCGCTTGACCACGTCCATCAGGCCGCTGTCGACAGCGGCCGGCGCCGACGCTTGCGTCGGGACATTTCGGCTGTTCTCGGCCAGCGCCGCAAAATTCGCATGCTGGGCTTCGAGGTGGGTCAGGATGTCCTGCAGCGCACCCTCGACCCGGCCGAGGTTGGCGGCGCCGGGACCGGGGGAGCTTTCCAGCCGTTCCAGCAGATAGGACACGCGCTGTTCGAGATGGGCGAAGGCGGAAGCGTTGTCGTTGCCGACCGGCATGCGGTCGATGCGGTCGGACAAGGCCCGCAGCGCGCTTTCGAGATATTCGGAATGGTCGCTGGCGGCCGGCCGCTCGCGGCTTTCCAGCGACGAGGTCAGCGCGGCGATGCGCTGTTCGAGGACCGCAAAGGAATCGCCGCGGCCTTCGCTGCGCGCCAGCTGGTCGACCTTCGACGACAGCGTGTGCACGTCGTCGGCAAGCCGCGCCAGTGCGTCGTTGGAGGCGACATTGGAGACGATGGCGCGCAGCGCCGAGATGGCGCCTTCGAGCTGCCGCACGGTGGAGGGGTCGTCATTACTGCGCAGGATCAGGTCGAGCTTGGCGCCGAGATTGCGGATCGCCTCGTCATAGCCTGCGAGCTGTTCGGCGGGCGTGAGCGAGTGCAGCGATTCGCGGATCTCGAGCAGCGCGCGTTCGATCCCGACCAGCGCCTTGTCGTCGCTGCCGCTCTGGCGGGTGTCGTCGATGCGACGGGTCAGCGAGCGGATTTCGTTCTCGATCAATTCGATCGCGCGGCGCGGCATCGCCTCGGTGATGGCGGCGCGAATTTCCGCAAGTTCGGAGCGGAACGCGACGATCGATTGCTCGACCCCGTCGGGGCGCTGCAGCGCATCGATCTGGCCGGTGATCTTGATCAGATGCCGTTCCAGCGAGGAAAAATCCGGACCCGCCGGCGCCGCCGGCTGTGGCGGGGGCGCGGAATGCATCGCGGGGGCCATGGCAGGGGCCATGACAGGCGGCATCGCGGGTGATCTGGACGGCGCGCTGCGCGGCGGCATCGACCGCGGAGCATCGAGTTCGTTCTGGCGCGCGCTGATTTCGGCGATCGCAAAATCGAGCGACGCTGGGCTCAGCGACGGCGAGGGCCGATAGACCTGGGCTGCCGCGCGCTCGACCAGTTCGGCCTGGCGCTGCCTGTCCTGGATCTGGGCTTGCCGCGGCGCCGGGTTCGAGATCTGCGACAGCCGCGCGTCGAGGCGCGAGATCGCGTCGTTGAGTTGGCGTGCGACCGCTGGCTCAGCGGCGCGCGGGGCCTCGCCCCGGGGCGCCTCGGGGCGCGGTGCGGGACGTGCGATCTGTTCGATCTGCCGGGTGATGGAATCCAGCCGCTGGTGGATATCGTCGACGGCGCGGTGCTCGGTGCCGTAGGCCTGCTGCGGCTGATCGTAAGGCGCGCGGAAATCGGGCTGGGCGGGAACGCCGAGGCTGGAATTGAGCCAGTCGTCCAGCGACATGCCGGCGCGGCGCGCGGCGGCCTCGGCCCTCTCGCGGACGGACGGATCGATGCCTTCAACACTCCACGATACGCGCGAATTCATGCTTTCGTCCGGTTCCGACTCCGGCGCGACACCTGCGCCTTCAGCCTCCCCGCGCGTCCCTCCACAGGAAACGATCGAATTGCGCACAGGTCGTCTGCCTCAGAACCCGACTTTTTCGCGTTACGGTAAATAACGGGTTAAGGAATGGGCCGACGGGCCCCGAAAGTTACCGATTAGGCGAAATTGCGGCCGAGGCGGCCTGAAAACGCTGTCGCAGCCCCGTCGTGACGGTCAGCCGTTGTCCTTGCGGCCGCCCAGATCCGGCGTGATCTTCTCATTGCTAACGCCAGCGGGCAGGACCTCGAGCGCCTCTTCGCACCATTCCACCACGGCACGCTCGTGCCGAACGCCGAGACGAAGTGCCAGCAGCTTGCCGAGGTCCGCGGGCTCGGCGGTTCCCTGAGGGAACCGCTTGCTGAGGATCCGCTCATAGCGGGCACAGCGGTCGCGGTGGTGTTCCAGCCGCGCCATGAGGTCGGTGCGCAACGGATCGATATCGACGCTGTCGAGCGCATACAGCCGGACCAGCAGATCGTCCTTGATCGAAGCCGGGGTGCTTGGCCGGGCCGCCCAGTGCCGGAGCGCGGCTCTGCCCTCCGGGGTCAGGGCATAGACCAGCTTGTTGGGCTTGCCGGACTGAACCACCTCGCTGCCCTGAATATGGCCGCGATCCCGGAGTTTTGTCAGCTCGCGATAGATCTGCTGATGGTTGGCTTTCCAGTAGAAGCCGATCGAGGCGTCGAACGTCTTGGCGAGCTCATAGCCCGTCATCGGACGTTCGGTCAGGCAAGCAAGGATTGCGTCACCAAGCGCCAAGCAACATCCCTTCTGAGTTCCTTGACATTATGCACAAAGTTGCATATGCGTCAATGTGCATATGATAGCCACCAGGCTTTTGGCCGACTTGGCGCGCCCACCTGGCTCGCATTCGCAATGCTCTATCACGCTTCAGGAGACGTCCGATGACGATGACCGGTCTCGACAAGTGGTACAGCTACATCAAATCCCACGACCGCGCCGCGCTGTGGGAACTGCTGCATCCCGATGCGGTGTTCGAAAGCCCCGTGGTGCACACGCCGCAGCGCGGGCGCGACATCACGTTCAAATATCTGGCGAGCGCCGACAAGGTGCTGGGCGGCCCGGGCTTCGCCTATACTGGCGAATGGCGCAGCCAGAACGGCGCGGTGCTCGAATTCGAGAACGTCATCGAGGGCATCAAGCTCAACGGCGTCGACATCATCACCTTCGCCGACGATGGCCGCATCACGCATTTCAAGGTGATGGTACGTCCGCTCAAGGCCATCAACCTGCTGCACCGCCTGATGGGCGAGCAATTGGCCGCGGCGACCGGATGACGCCTGCGCCGCAACGTCGCAAAGTTGATCCCGAATGGTGCTGCATCTGGCTTGCGGAACCGGATAAGGTTCATTTCCTCAAGCCCGCCATTGCCGCGCAATAACCCCTGATCGCTCCACCAACCAAACCTTGTCCGCCCTGCCGGGAGAACAACATGCCGACCTACAAAGCCCCCCTGGAAGACGTCAATTTCCTGCTCAACGACGTGTTCCAGATCGACCGCTACGACAATCTGCCGGGCTTTAGCGACGCCTCCGCCGATGTGCGGGAGGCCATCCTCGACGAGGCCGCCAAGTTCGCGGAAAAGGTGTTGCAGCCGCTCAACCGTGTCGGTGATCTCGAAGGCTGTGTTCGTCACGACGACGGCAGCGTCACTACGCCAAAAGGTTTCAAGGAAGCCTTCAAGCAGGTCGCCGAAGGCGGCTGGCTCGGGCTGTCGGCGCCGGCCGAATATGGCGGCCAGGGCCTGCCGGTGACGCTGAGCCAGACAGTGACTGAATTCCAGAGTTCGGCGAACATGGCGTTTTCGATGTATGGCGGTCTCACCATGGGCGCCGCCGCGGCGCTGCTCGTGCATGGCAAGCCGGAACAGAAGGCGATGTTCCTGCCGAAGATGGTGGCGGGCGAGTGGACCGGCACCATGAACCTCACCGAGCCGCAGTGCGGCACCGATCTGGGCCTGCTGCGCTCCAAGGCGGTGAAGCAGGCCGACGGCAGCTACAAAATTACGGGCACCAAGATCTTCATCTCGTCCGGCGAGCACGATCTGACCGAAAACATCATCCATCTGGTGCTGGCGCGAATTGAGGGCGCGCCCGCCGGCATCAAGGGCGTATCGCTATTCGTGGTGCCCAAGATCCTGGTCAATGCCGACGGCTCGCTGGGCGCGCGCAACGGCGTCACCTGTGGGTCGATCGAACACAAGATGGGCATTCACGGCAATTCCACCTGCGTGATGAATTACGACGGTGCGACCGGCTGGCTGATCGGCGAGGAAAACAAGGGCATGCAGGGCATGTTCGTGATGATGAACGAGGCGCGTCTCGGCGTCGCGGTGCAGGGGCTGGCGCAATCCGAGGTCGCCTATCAGAACGCCGTCACTTATGCCCGCGAGCGCCTGCAGGGCCGCTCGCTGTCGGGGCCGAAGGCGCCGGAAAAGCCGGCCGATCCGATCATCGTGCATCCCGACGTGCGCCGCACGCTGCTGACGATCCGCGCCTTCAACGAGGCGGCGCGCGCCATGGTGGTGTGGACCGCGCTGAAGAGCGACGTCGCCCACCGCTCCAGCGATCCCAAGGACCGCCAGGAGGCCGACGATCACATGGGCCTGATGACGCCGATCATGAAGGGCGTCATGACCGACGTCGGCTTCTCCAATGCGGTGCTGGCGCAGCAGATGTATGGCGGCCACGGTTACATCGCCGAACACGGCATGGAGCAGTTCGTGCGCGATGCCCGCATCGCCATGCTCTATGAAGGCGCCAACGGTATCCAGGCGCTCGACCTCGTCGGCCGCAAACTGCCGCGCGACGGCGGCCGCGCCACGATGGCCTTCTTCGGCGAGGTCGCCGCCTTCGCCAAGGACCATGGCGCCGACGAAGCCATGAAGCCCTATGTCGCACCATTGAGCACAGCCCTGGGCCATCTGCAGCAGGCCACGACCTGGCTGATGCAGAACGCGATGATGAAGCCCGACAATGCGGGTGCTGCCGCCACCGACTACATGCAATTGTTCGGCCTCGTCACCTTCGCCTATATGTGGGCGCGGATGGCCAAAGTCGCCCAGGACAAGATTGCGGCCGGCGGCTCAACGTCCTATTTGACCACCAAGCTCGTGACCGGCCGCTTCTTCATGGAGCGGATGCTGCCGGAAACGTCGGTCCATCTCGCGCGCATCCAGACCGGATGCGCCACCACCATGGAATTGGCGGCGGAAGCGTTCTGATTGGAGATTTCCTGTCGCGGCGCCCGATTGGGTTCGCGACATCTCCGAATTCGCCTATATATTATGATCCTCATACCAGGAGGGCGTCATGCCTGAGGCATTTATCTACGATCACGTTCGTACGCCGCGCGGCCGCGGCAAGGCCGAAGGCGCGCTGCATGAAGTCACCGCGCTGGCGCTGGCGACGGTACCGCTGAAGGCGCTGAAGGAGCGCAACAACCTCGGCGAAGACGTCGTCGACGACGTCATTCTCGGTGTGGTCGATCCAGTCGGCGAAGCCGGCTCCGACCTTGCACGTTTCGCGGCGCTGAACGCCGGCCTCGGCGAGGCCGTCCCCGGCGTCCAGATCAGCCGGTTCTGCGCCTCCGGCCTCGATGCGGTGAATTTCGCCGCGGCCCAGATCATGAGCGGCCAGCATGACCTCGTGATCGGCGGCGGCGCCGAATCGATGAGTTGCGTTGGGATCGGCGCTTCCGGCGGCGCCTGGCCGATGGATCCGTCGATGGCGGTGCCGGCCTATTTCATGCCGCAGGGCGTGTCGGCAGACCTGATCGCGACAAAGTATGGATTTTCCCGCGACGACGTCGACGCCTATGCGGTGCAGAGCCAGCAGCGCGCCGCAAAATCCTGGGAGGAAGGCCGCTTCAAGAATTCGGTGGTGCCGGTCAAGGACATCAACGGCCTCACCATCCTCGCCAAGGACGAGCACATGCGTCCGACCACGACCATGCAGTCGCTCGGGCAGCTGCAGGCCTCGTTCGCGGCGGTCGGCATGATGGGCGGTTTCGATGCGGTGGCGATCCAGTCGCATCCGGAGATCGAGCGCATCAATTACGTGCACCACGCAGGCAATTCGTCCGGCATCGTCGACGGCGCCGGCGCCGTTTTGCTCGGCAGCAAGGAGGCCGGCGCGAAACACGGGCTCAAGCCGCGTGCAAAGATTCGCGCCTTCGCCAATATCGGCTCGGAGCCGGCGATGATGCTGACCGGCCCGGTCGACGTCACCGAAAAACTGTTCGAGCGCTCCGGCATGAAGAAGTCGGACATCGATCTGTTCGAGCTGAACGAAGCGTTCGCCTCCGTGGTGCTGCGCTACATGCAGGCGTTCGACATCGATCCAGGCAAAATCAACGTCAATGGCGGCGCCATCGCGCTCGGCCATCCGCTCGGCGCCACCGGCGCGATGATCCTGGGCACCGTGCTCGACGAGCTTGAGCGCACCAACAAGTCGACCGCCCTGGTGACGCTGTGCATCGGCGGCGGCATGGGCACCGCGACGATTATTGAAAGAGTTCTAAGGTGACGGCGTCATCCTGAGGTGCGAGGGCGCAGCCCGAGCCTCGAAGGATGATGGAGCATTCATTGGCTCATCCTTCGAGGGCCTCGCAAGGGCGAGGCCACCTCAGGATGACGGAACCGAACTGGGAGCAACACCATGGCCTTCAAGAATTTCAAGCTGGAAACCGACGCCGACGGCATTGTCCTGGTGACTTGGGACACGCCGGGCCGTTCCATGAACGTGCTCGACGAAACCTCGATCAACGAACTCGAGGAAATCGTCAAGCAGACCTCGGCCGACGCCGCGGTGAAGGGCGTCGTCATCACCTCGGGCAAGGAAGCTTTGTGCGCCGGCGCCGATCTGTCGATGCTCGAAGGCATGGCTCACCAATATGCCGAATTGCTGAAGGCCAAGGGCGACGAGGCCGCCAACCAGATGCTGTTCGACCAGAGCCGCCGCTTCTCGCTGGTGTTTCGCGGTATCGAAACCTCCGGCAAGCCGTGGGTCGCCGCCATCAATGGCCTGGCGCTCGGCGGCGGCTTTGAGCTGACGCTGTCCTGCCACTATCGCGTGGCCGCGGCCAATCCCAAAACCCGTCTCGGGCTGCCCGAAGTGAAGGTCGGCCTGTTCCCCGGCGCCGGCGGCACCCAGCGCGTGCCGCGCATCGTCTCGCCGCAGGATGCGATGCAGCTCCTGCTCAAGGGCGAAGCCATCAATCTCGACAAGGCAAAAGCGCTGAACCTGATCCATGCCATCGTGCCTGCGGCCGACCTCATCACTGCTGCCAAGGACTGGATCAAGGGTGGCGGCAAGGCGATCGCCCCCTGGGACGAAAAGGGTTTTAAACTCCCCGGCGGTCCGGTGTTCTCCAAGGCCGGCATGCAGATGTTCCCGGCCGGCAACGCGATCTATCGCCGCGAGACCTTTGACAATTATCCGGCGGCGCGCGCCATCATGAGCTGCGTCTATGAAGGCCTGCAGTTGCCGATCGACGCCGCCCTTCGGGTCGAATCGCGCTACTTCACCAAAATCCTGCGCAGCAAGGAAGCCGCGGCCATGATCCGCAGCCTGTTCCTGTCAATGCAGGAACTGAACAAGGGCGCGCGCCGTCCCCAAAACGTGCCGCCGACCAAAGTCAAAAAGCTCGCCGTGATCGGCGCCGGCTTCATGGGCGCCAGCGTCGGCTACGTCTCGGCGCGCGCGGGTATCGACGTTGTCCTGATCGACCGCGACCAGGAAAGCGCCGACAAGGGCAAGGGCCACGCCAAGGCTGTGATCGACGACCTGATCAAGAAGGGCCGCGCCAAGGAAGCCGACCGCGACACCATTTTGGGCCGCATCAGCGCCACCGCCGACTATAACGTGTTGAAGGATTGCGATCTCATCATCGAGGCCGTGTTCGAGGATCGCAAGGTCAAGGCGGAAACCTACGCCAAGGCACAGCCGCTCCTGAAGAGCGATGCGATCTTCGCCTCCAACACGTCGACGCTTCCCATCAACTCGCTGGCAGAAGAATTCAAGGACCAGGGAAAATTCATCGGCATTCATTTCTTCTCGCCGGTCGAGAAGATGATGCTGGTGGAAATCATCGTCGGCAAGAACACCAACGATGTCGCGCTCGCCACCGCGCTGGATTACGTCCGCGTCATCGGCAAGACCCCGATCGTGGTGAATGACTCTCCGCGGCTTCTTCGCCAACCGCTGCGTGCTGCGCTTCACGGCCGAGGGCCTTGAGATGCTGATGGAAGGCGTGCCCCCGGCGATGATCGAGAACACCGCGAAGATGGCCGGCATGCCGGTCGGGCCGCTGTCGCTGTCCGACGAAGTCGCGCTCGACCTCGTGCTCAAGATCATGAAGGCGACCGAAGCCGACCTCGGCGCCAACGCCATCGACCAGAGCCAGAAGAAGCTTTTGGTCGAAATGGTCGAGAAGCAGGGCCGTTTCGGCCGCAAGAACGGCAAGGGATTTTATGATTATCCCGAAAAGGGCAAGGGCCAGAAGAGCCTGTGGACCGAGCTTGCCGGGCTGCAGTCAAAGCATCTCGATCCTGACACGCTCGACATCGAGGAGATGAAGCAGCGGTTTCTGGTGGTGCAGGCGGTGGAAGCCGCGCGCACCGTCGAAGATCACGTCATCACCGACATGCGCGAGGCCGATGTCGGCTCGATCCTCGGTTTTGGATTTGCGCCGTTCACCGGCGGCACGCTGTCCTATATCGATTTCATGGGGACAAAAAAGTTCGTCGAGCTTTGCCACAAGCTCGAGGCCAAATACGGCTCCCGCTTCACGCCGCCGAAATTGCTGATCGAGATGGCCGCCAAGGGCGAGACCTTCTATGGCCGCTTCCCGCCGAAGAAACTGGCGGAGAAGGCGGCGTAAGATTAAGTTGTCATTCCGGGATGGTCCGAAGGACCAGACCCGGAATCTCGAGATTCCAGGTTCGATGCTTCGCATCGCCCCGGAATGACGAAGAGAAAAGGGCCGGATCATCGATCCGGCCCTTCGCTTTATCGGCCTACGCCGCCGCCTTCATCAGGCCTTCTTTTGTCAGCGCTTCCTGTACCATCGGCCGCGCGCCGACGCGGGCCTGGTAGGCTTTCAGGTTCGGCAGCGCGGAGAGGTCGAACTTCATCCGGTCGGCCCAGGACAGCATCACGAACAGATAGCCGTCGGCGACCGTGAACTGCTTGCCCATCAGGTAGTCCTTGCCGGCGAGCTGGCCGTCGACATACCTGAACTTGCCGGTCGCGCGGTCCTTGAAGACGGTCTTGGCGTCGTCCGAGAGCGCCGGGTTGAACAGCGGGCCGATATTCTTGTGCAATTCGCCGTTGATGTAGGCGAGCCATTCCTGCAGCTTGTAGCGCTCGGCGCTGTCGCGGGCGGGCGCGAGGTTTTTGGCCGCTGCCTTGTCGGCGATCATCTGCACGATGACCGGGCCTTCGGTGACGAGTTCGCCCGAGTCCAGCGCCAGCGCCGGCACCTGGCCCTTCGGGTTGACGGCGAGATAGTCGTCGCCGTTTTCGAGTTTTTTGGCGCGCAGGTCGACCTTGACCAGATCGTAGGGGAGACCGGCTTCCAGCAATGCGATATGGGGGGACAGCGAGCAGGCGCCGGGGGAATAGTACAGTTTCATCGGAATTTCCTTCCCTTTGAATTATTGTGGACGTGACTAAATGCATCTGCATGGAATAGTCAAGATTGATGCAGCTGCATTTAGTGCGCTACACTGATCCGTGATCATCTATGGACCAGCCCCATGAAGCGCAAACCATCGACCGAGGCGACCGCCGCCTGGATCCGCCTGATGCGGGTGCAGAGCCGGGTGCTCGATGCCGTCGAGCAGGATCTGAAGAAGGCGGGCTTTCCGCCGCTGGCCTGGTATGACGCGCTGCTCGAACTGTCGCGCGCGCCGTCGGGCGAGTTGCGCCCGGTCGAACTGGAAAAGCAGATGCTGATCCCGCAATATTCCACCTCGCGGCTGATCGACCGTCTGGTCGACGAAGGGCTTGCCGCGCGGCGCGAATGCAAGATCGACAAGCGCGGCCAGTTCGTCGAGATCACCGAAGCCGGCCGCGAGATGCAGAAGCGGATGTGGGCGGCGTATTCGGCGGCGATCGAAAAGCATGTCGGCTCGAAACTGTCCGACGCCGATGCCGCAAAACTCTGCGGCCTGCTCGACCGGCTGGGCTGTGCCTGCGGCGAGGCGCAGCTGCTCGCCGCCAGAGATGGCGCTCCCGCCCGATGATGTCTATTTCAACACAAGCCTCCCCGGACCGGTCGGTCCGGGGATGCCCCCGCCACCTCGCGCGTTCGATCGCAACGCCCCACCTCCGGAATCTTCATGGCGCGTGATCAGATCGATATGACGCCGCTGCAGTCACGCGACGAATTGGTGGCGTGGCTGGCGGCCGGCGTAAAGCCTCCGTCCGATTTCCGGATCGGCACCGAGCACGAAAAAACCCCGTTCACGCTGGAGGGCCATCATCCCGTCGCCTACGAAGGCGCGCGCGGCATCGGCGCGCTGCTGGAGGGCATGCAGCTGCTGCTCGGCTGGGAGCCGATCATGGAGCGCGGCAACATCATCGGGCTCTACGATGTCACTGGCGGCGGCGCGATCTCGCTGGAGCCCGGCGGACAATTCGAACTGTCCGGCGCGCCGGTCGAGACCGTGCACCAGACCCAGTCCGAACTGATGGCGCATCTGGCGCAGGTGCGCGAGATCGCAACACCGCTCGGCATCGGCTTCCTCGGCCTCGGCATGACACCGTCATGGTCGCGGGCGCAAATCCCCATGATGCCCAAGGGCCGCTACAAGATCATGACCAACTACATGCCGAAGGTCGGCCGGTACGGCATCGACATGATGTACCGGACCTGCACGGTGCAGACCAATCTCGACTTCTCCTCCGAAGCCGACATGGTGAAAAAACTCCGGGTGTCGGTGGCGCTGCAGCCGGTCGCCACCGCCCTGTTCGCCAATTCGCCGTTCACGGAAGGCGCGCCCAACGGCTTCCTGTCGTTCCGCTCCGAGATCTGGCGCGATACCGACAATGCGCGCGCCGGCATGATCCCCTGGGCGTTCGAGGACGGTATGGGCTTCGAGCGTTGGGTCGATTACGCGCTCGACGTTCCCATGTATTTTGTGAAACGCGGCGACAGCTATATCGACGTCGCCGGCTCCTCGTTCCGGGCTTTCTTCGACGGCAGGAACAATTCGCTGCCCGGCGAGCGTCCGACGCTGTCGGATTGGGCCAACCATCTGTCGACGATCTTTCCGGAGGTGCGGCTGAAGCGGTACCTCGAAATGCGCGGCGCCGATGGTGTGCCGTGGGGACGGCTGCCGGCGCTGCCGGCGTTCTGGGTCGGACTGCTCTACGACGATACCAGCCTCGATGCCGCCTGGGATCTGGTAAAGCACTGGAATGCCGGCGAGCGCCAGGCGCTGCGCGACGATGTCCCGCGCCTCGGCTTCAAGGCCCGGATCAAGGACCGCTATTTGTTCGAAATCGCCAGGGAGTGTCTCGCGCTGGCGCATGCGGGCCTCAGGCGGCGCGGCCGCATCGATCATCTTGGCCGTGACGAGAGCCGCCATCTCGAGCCGCTGGACCGGATTATCGACTCCGGATGCAGCCCCGCCGAGGAGATATTGGAGAAATTCAACGGCCCCTGGAACCGCTCGGTGGAGCCGGCCTACGAGGAATACGCGTTCTAGATCAGACGGTTGAGGGGCGTTCATCGCCCGTACAGGTTGCCGGCGCTCAAATGGGCCGCCGCGAAGTCTCGCGGGATCAAGGTCCAGTCGGAAGCGTCTGCCTATGGGGACAAGCCGCGTGCTCAGGGCGTGTGTGATGGTGTTCGCCTTGTTGTTGGCGGCCGTCGCATCCCCGCGACCGGCGCAGGCCCAGGCCAATTTCGACCGTCCGGGCGGCGACTATTTGAGCTCGCCGGTCCGCTCGGGCGATCCGGCGGATTGCGCGCTGACCTGCGAGCGCGACCGGCGCTGCCGTTCCTGGAGTTTCAATTACCCGACCGATGCGGCCGGCGGCGCGGTGTGCTGGCTGAAGAGCAACGTGCCGGCGCGGGTCGCCAGTAATTGCTGCGTCTCCGGCGTGCGCGGCGCCGGCGTGGTCGAGCCCAAAAACACCGCGGTGGAAACCTCGATCGACCGGTTTGGCGGCGACTACCGCAATTTCGACGTCAAGGCCGGCAGCGAAGGCGACGACGAATGCAAGGCCGCCTGCACCGCCGACAGCAAATGCCGCGCCTGGACCTATGCCCGTCCTGGCTATGCCGGCAAGGAAGCGCACTGTTTCCTGAAAAAGGACATCAAGCCGCCGCGGCGCAAGGCGGGATTCATTTCGGGCGTGGTGCGGTAGGGCGCAAATCGTGCCTCCCCACGCCGTCAGTGGGAGCGCAGCGAAGCAATCCTGGACCTCCCCCAAGTCGGTGGACACCTGTAGTAGGCTTGAACGGCCAGGAGGTGTCAAATGTCTAAACGGCCACGGCGGTCCTATTCGGACGACTACAAGCGGCGCGCGGTTGATCTTGTTTTCTCCAGCGGTCGCTCGGCGAAATCGGTAGCCAAGGAACTCGGACTTGACGGCTCTGTACTGAGCCGATGGGTAGCGGATAGGAATGCGGCGCGAGCCGACGGCAGCGCCGCGGCTCCCACATCGCAGGCGGCGCTGCCGTCGGCGGACCAGGCTGACGCGATTGCGCGGTTGCAGCGGGAAAACGAGCAGTTGCGCATGGAGCGCGACATTTTAAAAAAGTCGATCGCGATCTTCGCTGGACCCCGGACATGAATTCCGCTTCATCGAAGATCGCCGTGCCGATTATCCGGTGAGGGTCATGTGCCGTGTGCTCGAGGTCTCGCCGGCCGGCTACTACGCCTGGCGTTCACGTCCGGAAAGCTCAAGATCGGTTGCCAATCGCGAGTTGCTGGCGAACATCAAGCGGGTTCATCGCGACAGCCATGGCCGCTATGGCAGCCCGCGCATTCACGCCGAGCTCAGAACGAAAGGGCATGGCGCAAGCCGCGGCCGGATCGAACGACAGATGCGCTACCATGGCATTCGGGCCATCATGGTCAAGCCCAGGCGCTGCCGCACCACCGATAGCGGCCATGGCTTTCCCATCGCCCCGAATTTGCTTGACCGCAAATTCTCGGCCGCCGCGCGCAATCAAATCTGGCTCGCCGACATCACCTATATCGAGACCGGTCAGGGATGGTTGTATCTGGCGGCTGTCATCGACCTTTACAGCCGCCGCATCGTGGGCTGGGCAATGGCCGATCATCTGCGCGCTGAATTGCCATTGGCTGCCTTGCGGATGGCGATCAAGCAACAGCGCCCGGGCGCGGGCCTGATCCATCATTCCGATCGCGGCGTTCAATATGCCTCCGCAGAGTACCGACAGATCCTGCAGGCCGCCGGCTTCCGGGCCTCGATGAGCCGCAGGGCCGATTGCTACGACAACGCCCCGATGGAAAGCTTCTTCCACACGCTGAAAACCGAACTCGTCCATCACCGGCAGTTTGAAACCCGAAATCAGGCCGAGCGAGACATTTTTGCCTACATCGAAGGCTTCTACAACCAAACCCGGCGTCACTCGGCCATCGGCTATATCAGCCCGATCGAGATGGAGCTAAAATCGGCTTGAACCCTGTCCACTTTTTTGGGGGAAGATCAATCCATTCTTTCTTTGTGCGGCGGGATGGATTGCTTCGCTGCGCTCCGCAATGACGAGGATGCGACGGCGTCAATCCGCATCCACCGGCAGCACCGTGATCTCCGGCCACAGCGCTTTCCAGCGCGCCGCCTTCGCCGCGTATTTCTCCGCCGAAAAATTCGGCCCCGGATTGGGCCGCACGATCATGCCAGCGATATCGTCAAGACCATCGGGCGCATGGACGTCGTAACCGTCTTGCGTACGGCGAATTCCGACGCGGGTGGTTTTGGTCAGAAAACGCTCGATGCCTTCGCGCGAATTTTGCAGCGCCGGGTAGGGCAGGCCGTGCTTTTCGGGATACCAGAGATGGACCCGCGCCTGGTTGCGCGCCTCGAGCGCAACTCCGAGGTGCGCGAACGCGCCCTGCAGCTTGCGGATCACGGCATCCTCCGCCGCCCACGAGGTGTCCGGATCGAAATAGAACACATCGTATCGGCGATGCC
This sequence comes from uncultured Alphaproteobacteria bacterium, assembly GCA_963706975.1. Lineage (GTDB taxonomy): Bacteria > Pseudomonadota > Alphaproteobacteria > Rhizobiales > Xanthobacteraceae > Bradyrhizobium. The sequence goes on along the minus strand of CAVPOL010000034.1, from coordinate 67,041 downwards.
GTAGTCGCGCGCGCGGTTGGTCAGCCCGTTCCAGACGGATTGCACCAGGCACCCCGACACCAGCCAGGCATCCGGCAGCGCGAGACGGAACAGCTTTTCAGATATCGCAGCATTGACGGGATTGCGAAGGGTGGCGGCGAGGAATTCGGACTGGTTCATGCTCTATCAACGTCATTGCGAGGAGCACTCGCGACGAAGCAATCCATTTTCAAATTCGTTGCGGTGATCGATGGATTGCTTCGCTTCGCTCGCAATGACGGAAACCCGCGCTCCGGGGGCCGCGCTCTTGCGCGGGTCTCGACTACTGCACCGCTGTAAAAAACCGCGCGACGCGGAAACCGGACAGCCAGGTCCAGACCGGCTGCTTGCGCATGCCGAGGTCCCAGGAGCCGACCACGGCATCGGCGCGGCCGACCAGATTGTCCATCGGCAACAGCCCGACGCCGCCGTCGCGCACGGCGACGCGGCTGTCGGCGGAATTGTCCCTGTTGTCGCCGAGCACGAACAGCCGGTCCGGCGGCACGGTCACTTCAGGCGTGTTGTCGAGCCGGTTGTCGCGCATCTTGAAGATCAAGTGGCTGACGCCGCCTGGCAGCGTCTCGATATAGCGGTAAGCCGGCTCGCCGCCGCCGGATTCGTCTTCCGACGATCCCATGCCGTCCGGCTTCAACTGCGCGGCTCGGTCGTTGATGAAGAGCTGGCCTTGCCGCAACTGGATGCGGTCGCCGGGCAGGCCGACCACGCGCTTGACCCAGGCCTGGCTGCGGTCGCCGGGATAGCGAAACACCACCACATCGCCGTGCTTCGGCGTGCCCGCAAAGACGCGTCCGGTCTCGGGCAAATTGATCTGGATCGGCATCGACGAGGTGCCGTAGCCATAGGCGAATTTCGAGGCCAGCAGCGCGTCGCCGATCAGGAGCGTCGGCTCCATCGAGCCTGAGGGCACGTAAAACGGCTCGGCCAGCGCGCCCTTGGCGACGAACACCACGGCGACGATCGCGACGAGCTGCATCGCCTGGCCGCGCCAGGTGGTCGGCTTCGGTGTTTTGGCTGCGCCTTCGGTTTCCTTCTCGGTGCTCATGCGCCGGTTCCTCCCACCGTGATCTTCTCCATCCGCAGCGTCGGCTGGCCGACGCCGACCGGCACGCCCTGGCCGTTCTTGCCGCAGGTGCCGATGCCGGTATCCAGCGCGAGGTCGTTGCCGACCATGGTGATGCGGTGCAGGTCGGTCGGCCCGTTGCCGATCAGCATCGCGCCCTTCAGCGGCGCGCCGAGTTTGCCGTTTTCGATTTTGTAGGCCTCGGTGCACTGGAACACATATTTGCCCGAGGTGATGTCGACCTGGCCGCCGCCGAAATTGGCGGCGTAGATGCCGTTCTTCACGGAAGCCAGAATTTCCGCGGGGTCGCGGCCACCCGACAGCATGTAGGTGTTGGTCATGCGCGGCATCGGCACATGGGCATAGCCCTGGCGGCGGCCGTTGCCGGTCGGCTTCATGTTCATCAATCGGGCGTTCTGGCGATCCTGCATGTAGCCGACCAGAATGCCGTCCTCGATCAGCACGGTGCGGCTGGTCGGCGTGCCCTCGTCGTCGATCGACAGCGAGCCGCGCCTTGAAGCCATGGTGCCGTCATCGACCACGGTGACGCCTTTTGCCGCGACCTGCTGGCCCATCAGGCCGGCAAATGCAGAAGTCTTCTTGCGATTGAAATCGCCTTCGAGGCCGTGGCCGACCGCCTCGTGCAGCATCACGCCGGGCCAGCCGGCGCCGAGCACCACGTCCATCTCGCCGGCCGGCGCCGGCACCGATTCCAGATTGACCACGGCTTCGCGCAACGCGCCGTCGGCGATCTCGCGCCACGATTTGGTCTCGATGAAGCGTTGGTAAGGTTCGCGGCCCCCAAAACCCTTGCTGCCGCTCTCCTGCCGGTCGCCTTGGCCCGCAACCACGGAAACATTGAGCCGCACCAGCGGGCGGATGTCGCGATAGTTCTCGCCGTCCGGACGGACGATCTCCACCACCTGCCAGGTAGCATACAGGCTGACCGACACCTGCCGCACCCGCGGATCCTTGTCCCTGACATAGGCGTCGATCTCGGCCAGCAGCTTGACCTTGGTCTCGAATCCCGGCGCCTCCAGCGGATTGTCGTCGCCATAGAGCCGCACATTGCTGTGCGCCGGCGCCGCCGCGAATTTTCCGCTATAGCCGCCGCGCACCGCCGCCACCGCATCCGCGGCGCGGATCAGCGCCGGCAGCGACACGTCGGAGGAATGCGCATAGCCGACCGCATCGTCTTTTACGGCGCGCAGCCCGAACCCCTGGCTGGTGTCATAGGTCGCCTGCTTCAGCCGCCCATTGTCGAACGCCAGCGCCTCGGACTGGCTGTATTCCAGGAACAGTTCCCCGTCGTCGGCCCCGGAAAGCCCGCGCGCCAGCTGATGGCGCACCTCGTCACGGTCGAGATGGGCGCGGTCGAGCAGGGAGGTTGTAGGGGTCATGGGGGGCTTCCGTTGCGGGTGATGGAATCCAAGATAGTTGCTTTGCGGCCGTTCCGCGAGGGGGCGAAAAGGCTCCCTGCCAACGAAACGGTTACTGCGTTATGCCGAGAATGATGTTGGTTTCTTGTCATGGACTACGAACACGTTATTTCGATCGAGCCGCGCAAGCGTGGCGGCCGTCCATGCGTCCGTCACATGCGGATTGCGGTCGCGGACCGTGAGAGAAGGCTTGTCACTGCCTCGACATGAAGCTGCGGTTCGACCGAAATCTCAGTTTCAGGCGATCTCCATCAGCGTCATTGCGAGCAGCAATCCATCGGGCCACAAAGCAAGTATCGATTACTTCGTTGCGCTCGCAATGACGAGAGCCGGCCTACGGCAGCTTGTCATACCCCTCCGCCAGCCCGCCCAGGCTCAGCGGAAATCCAATCCCCTCTTCGGGGGTCTGGAAGATGATGAAGACGGCGGTCTTGGCGGTGCGCAGCTGGCCGAGCAGCTTGTCGTCCATTTCGACCTCGGCGACGCAGCCGTTGGGCAGGCAGCGGGCAAAGCCGATGCGGCCGACGTCCTGGTTGTCGAGTTTTAGCCCCAGTCCCATCGGCAGCAGCACGCCGAGTGGGGCCAATACCCGCAGCAGCCTTTTCTTCTGGTCGGCGGTCTTGAGGATAATGACGCTGAGGCCGGCATTGGAGACGTCCTCCGCCAGCACGCTCTGGATCAGGGCGCATTGCTCATTCTGGGCGCCGGGCAAGGCCTCGCAGCGGATCTGCCAGTCGCCATGGACCGAGCGCACCGCGCCCTGGGCGTGGGCCGTGGTCGTGAGGCACGGCAGCAGCGCGAAAGTGAGGCCGAGGGCGGCGAGGGCCGTGGCCAGCCGGCGACGCCAGCAGGCGGCCAGGGAAGCCTTGAAGCAAGCCTTGAAGCCGTGGCTGCGCCGCACCGCGCGTCCCCTGTGTTTCGAAAGCCCCATCCAGGTCAATCTCCCAAAAATTCCCTGAAACGTTCGGCCGGAACCATCGACTGATACCGCAATGACGGCGCCTTGAAGGCGATCCGGCAAGCAAGCCTTGCGCCGGGACAGGCTGCTCGTCAGGCGAATCAGCCTGCCCGGGACCATCCCGCCTGTGCCTACATCGGGCAATCCGGCTGTCAAGCGCCGCCGGCGCGCAAAACCGGCGCTTTGGCCTGATTTCACGGGAAAATGTGGGATCGGGCGAATAGCCTGTGAGGCGCCGCACCAGGCCCCACTACTGCATTGCGAGACCCTGAGAATTATGGTTTGAGAGGCTGGATTTCGACGCGTTCTAGCGATCTGGCCGTGGTACTCGGATGGGTGCTGCAAAAGGCCGTTTGTCGGGGCGGATCGTGCAGCATTTTCAGCCATCCGGCGGAATGCTTTGGGGATTTATCAAGGGAGCGCGAGCGGCATGAAGATGTCGAAGGGCCAGATTGGCCGGCGGTTGCTGGGATGTGCGGTGGCAGGCATTGCACTGTTGGCCGGCGGGACGGCGTTCGCCGAATTGGGCCAGCCCGCACCGTGGGAATGGACGCTGCAGGAATCGGCGAGCCACGTGATGGACCAGATCGCCTCGTTCCATACCCTGCTGGTCTGGATCATCACCATCATCACCCTGTTCGTGCTGGGCCTCCTGATCGCGATCGTGGTCAAGTTCAACGCCAAGGCCAACCCGATCCCCTCAAAAACCACCCACAACACCCTGATCGAGGTGGCGTGGACGCTGATCCCGGTGCTGATCCTGGTCGCCATCGCGGTGCCGTCGTTCCGGCTGTTGTTCCTCCAGCTCGACATCCCGAAGGCCGACCTCACCATCAAGGCGACCGGCAAGCAGTGGTACTGGACCTACGCCTATCCCGACAACGGCAAGTTCGAGTTCGACTCGCTGATGTCGCAGGAAAAGAAGCCACGCCTGCTCGGCGTCGACAACGAGATGGTGGTGCCGGTCAACAAGGTGGTCCGGATCCAGACCACCGGCGCCGACGTCATCCACGCCTTCGCGATGCCGGCCTTCGGCGTCAAGATCGATGCCATTCCCGGCCGTCTCAACGAGACCTGGTTCAAGGCCAACAAGACCGGCATGTTCTACGGCCAGTGCTCGGAACTGTGCGGCAAGGACCACGCCTTCATGCCGATCGCGATCCGTGTCGTGAGCGATCAGGAATTCGCCGCCTGGGTTGAGACGGCGAAGAAGAAGTTTGCGACCAACCCGGCGAATTCGTTCGCCTCGGCGGCCGCGGCGGCGCAATAGGCCTTTCGGCTTCAGGCTCCGCTTCACGGGACAAGGGCGACGGGACCGTAGGGTCCGCAAAAAGACTGCAAGGCAGGATTGAACATGGCAACGACCGCAGCGACCCACCACGATCACGCTCATGACGATCATGCGCACGCCCATCCGACCGGATGGCGGCGCTTCGTCTATTCGACCAACCACAAGGACATCGGCACGATGTACCTGGTGTTTGCGATCATCGCCGGCGTGATCGGCGCCGCGATGTCGGTCGCGATCCGCATCGAGCTGATGTATCCGGGCGTCCAGCTGTTCCACGAAACCCATACCTACAACGTGTTCGTGACCTCGCACGGCCTGATCATGATCTTCTTCATGGTGATGCCGGCGATGATCGGCGGCTTCGGCAACTGGTTCGTGCCGCTGATGATCGGGGCGCCCGACATGGCGTTCCCGCGCATGAACAACATCTCGTTCTGGCTGCTGCCGGCCTCGTTCGCGCTGCTGCTGATCTCCACCTTCGTGGAGGGTGAGCCGGGCGCCAACGGCGTCGGCGCGGGCTGGACCATCTACGCGCCGCTGTCGACCTCGGGCCATCCGGGCCCGGCGGTGGATTTCGCGATTCTGTCGCTGCATCTGGCCGGCGCCTCCTCGATCCTCGGCGCCATCAACTTCATCACCACCATCTTCAACATGCGGGCGCCGGGCATGACCCTGCACAAGATGCCGCTGTTCGTGTGGTCGATCCTGGTGACGGTGTTCCTGCTCTTGCTGTCGCTGCCGGTGCTGGCCGGCGCCATCACCATGCTGCTCACCGACCGCAATTTCGGCACCACCTTCTTCTCCGCCGACGGCGGCGGCGATCCGGTGCTGTTCCAGCATCTGTTCTGGTTCTTCGGCCACCCCGAGGTCTACATCCTGATCCTGCCGGGCTTCGGCATGGTCAGCCAGATCATCTCGACCTTCTCGAAGAAGCCGGTGTTCGGCTATCTCGGCATGGCCTATGCGATGGTCGCGATCGGCGGCATCGGCTTCGTGGTGTGGGCGCACCACATGTACACCGTCGGCATGTCGTCGGCGACGCAGGCCTATTTCGTCGCCGCCACCATGGTGATCGCGGTGCCGACCGGCGTCAAAATGTTCTCCTGGATCGCCACGATGTGGGGCGGCTCGATCGAGTTCAAGACCCCGATGCTGTGGGCGATCGGCTTCATCTTCCTGTTCACGGTCGGCGGCGTCACCGGCGTGGTGCTGGCCAATGCCGGCGTCGACCGCGTGCTGCAGGAAACCTATTACGTGGTCGCGCACTTCCACTACGTGCTGTCGCTCGGCGCGGTGTTCGCGATCTTCGCGGGCTGGTACTACTGGTTCCCGAAAATGTCCGGCTACATGTATTCGGAAACCATCGGCAAGCTGCACTTCTGGTTCACCTTCGTCGGCGTCAATCTGGTGTTCTTCCCGCAGCACTTCCTCGGCCTGTCCGGCATGCCGCGCCGCTATGTCGACTATCCCGACGCCTTTGCCGGCTGGAACCTGGTGTCCTCGCTCGGCTCCTACATTTCCGGCTTCGGCGTGCTGATCTTCATCTACGGCGTGATCCTGGCCTTCGTGAAGAAGGAGCAGGCCGCCGACAATCCGTGGGGCGTCGGCGCCACCACGCTGGAATGGACGCTGCCGTCGCCGCCGCCGTTCCACCAGTTCGAAGTGCTGCCGCGGGTGCAGTAAGCGTTACTGCGCGGCGCATCAAGGCGCCGCGCCTGTTTGAGAGAAGCGAGATCCATCTTGTCGGTTGTCGATCACAACGCCATCGAGCTGTCGCCCCGGATTTCCGAGGCCGATGTCGCCGACTACATCGCGCTGCTGAAACCGCGGGTGATGTCGCTGGTGATCTTCACCGCGCTGGTCGGCCTGATGATCGCGCCGGGCCATGTCCACCCGGTGCTGGCCTTCACCTCGATCCTGTGCATCGCGGTCGGCGCCGGCGCCTCCGGCGCGCTGAACATGGCCTATGAGGGCGATATCGACGCGCTGATGTCGCGCACCGCCAACCGGCCGATCCCGCGCGGACGCATCACCCAGGGCGAGGCGCTGGCATTCGGCTCGACGCTGGCGTTCTTCTCGGTGATGACGCTCGGCACCCTCGTCAACTGGTTCGCCGGCGGGCTGCTGGCCTTCACCATCTTCTTCTATGTCGTGGTCTACACCATGGGGCTGAAGCGCTGGACCGCGCAGAACATCGTGATCGGCGGTGCCGCGGGCGCGCTGCCGCCGGTGGTGGCGTGGGCGGCGGCGACCGGCTCGCTGTCGATCGAGCCGCTGCTGCTGTTCCTGATCATCTTCTTCTGGACCCCGCCGCATTTCTGGGCGCTGGCGCTGTTCCGCAGCGACGATTACGCCCGCGCCGGCGTGCCGATGCTTCCCGTCGTCGCCGGTCCCGATGCGACGCGGCTGCAGATCCTGCTCTATACCATCGTGCTGGTCGCGGTCGCGGCAGCGCCCTGGCCGCTCGGCTATTTCGACGCCATCTATGGCGTGACCTCGCTGGTGCTCGGCGCCGGCATGCTGGCGCTGGCGATCCAGGTCTATCGCCGCCGCACCGGAAGCCAGGCGCTGCGCGCCACGAGAAAGCTGTTCGCCTTCTCCATCCTTTATCTGTTCGCGCTGTTCGCGACCCTGGGGCTCGAGGTCGTCGTCCGCGCCATTTTGCCCCTGATCGGGTAGGGGGCGCATGGGACGCGAATGGATGAAAAGCAAAAGCCAGACGGAATCGTCCTCACCGAGGCGCAGAAGAAGAGCCGTCGCCAGCGGTCGATCGCCATCGCGCTGGCGCTCGGCGTGCTGGTCGCGCTGTTTTTCGCAGTCACCATGGTCAAGGGGCCGGGCGTGCTAGTGCGCCCGATGTAATCGAGATGGAGATCAAGCCCACGATGCCGCAAGTGCCGACCGACAGCAGCAAGGCGAGCCCGCGCAAGGAGTACGCGGCTCGGCCGCGATGCGCTGGTGGCATCGATCTGCGGCTTCGTGGTGGTGCTTGATGGTCGGCGCGTCCTATGCGGCGGTGCCGTTCTACAACTGGTTCTGCCGCGCCACCGGTTTCAACGGCACCACCCAGGTTGCGACCTCGAGCCCGTCAGGCGCGCCGCTGGCGCGCAAGATCGCGGTGCGGTTCGACGCCAATGTCGGGCCCGGGCTGCCATGGAAGTTCGAGCCGGAGCAGACCGAAATCGAGGTCAGGATCGGCGACGTCGTCACCGTGTTCTATCATGTCACCAACCAGGCGGCGCGCGCCGACCACCGGGCAGGCCGCCTACAATGTGGCGCCGCTGACGGTCGGGGCCTATTTCCAGAAGCTCAACTGCTTCTGCTTCACCGACCAGACTCTGGCGCCGGGCGAAAAGCGCGAAATGCCCGTAGTGTTCTATGTCGATCCGGCGCTGGCCGCGGACAGCGATAATGACGGGCTGAACTCCATCACCCTTTCCTATACCTTCTACCCCGTGCGCGACCCGTCGCCGAAGCCGCTGGCGGCCAGCGAGCCGGACAAACGCAAGGGCAACCTCTGATCGCCGGGATACCCAGGCTTCGGGGACCATCCCGGGATTTGATTTTTGAGACGAATACGTGCCGACGGCACGGCACCGCTAACGGAGAGACCGCAATGGCTACGGCGCAAGTCAAGCACCACGACTACCACCTCGTCGATCCCTCGCCGTGGCCGATCGTCGGCGCGGTGTCGGCCTTCATCATGGCGGTCGGCGCCGTCCTCTGGATGCACCATATGATCTCCGCCGCCCCGATCATCTTCGGCGTCGGCACCATTGGCGTGCTCTACACCATGGCGGGCTGGTGGGCGGACGTGATCAGCGAAGCCCAGTACAAGGGCGACCACACCCGCGTGGTGCAGATCAGCCACCGCTACGGCATGATCCTGTTCATCGCCTCCGAAGTGATGTTCTTCGTCGCCTGGTTCTGGGCCTTCTTCAACTCGGCATTGTTCCCCGCCGACCCGGTTCACGCCACGCGAGACGCGCTGTTCGGTGTGGCGCTGGAACCGCCGCGGGCGCCTGCAGCGTGCCCGGCATCTGGCCGCCGAAGGGCATCGAGACCTTCGATCCCTGGCACCTGCCGCTATTGAACACCCTGATCCTGCTGACCTCCGGCACCACGGTGACCTGGGCGCATCACGCGCTGCTGGAGAACGACCGCCAGGGCCTGAAATACGGCCTGATCCTTACCATCGTGCTCGGCGCCGCCTTCACCTGCGTGCAGGCCTATGAATATGGCCACGCCGCGTTCTCCTTCGCCGGCAACATCTACGGCGCCACCTTCTTCATGGCGACCGGCTTCCATGGCTTCCATGTGCTGGTCGGCACCATCTTCCTGATCGTCTGCCTGTTCCGCGCCGATGGCCGGGCACTTCACCCCGACCCAGCACCTCGGCTTCGAATTCGCTGCCTGGTACTGGCATTTCGTCGACGTGGTGTGGTTGTTCCTGTTCATCTGCATCTATGTCTGGGGCCGCGGCGCCGAAACGCTGCAGCTTGCGCACTGACCTCAATCGGCTATGATAGAAGAGGGCGGCCGCAGGGCCGCCCTTTTCGTTTTGCAAAGCGAGCCGATGAACGACGCACTCCCCACCGTCACCAAGAGCGCGATGCGCGGGCTCGCCTGCAAATGCCCGCGCTGCGGCAAGGGCAAATTATATGCGGGCTTCCTCGACCTGCGGCCGAAGTGTGAGTCCTGCGGGCTCGACTACGCCTTCATCGATTCCGGCGATGGGCCGGCGATTTTCCTGATCATGATCGCTGGCGCCATCGTGGTCGGCAGCGCCCTGATCGTCGAGATAAAATACCAGCCGCCGTTCTGGCTGCATGCGGCGCTGTGGCTGCCGCTGATTCTCGCGACCACGCTGCTGCCGATGCGCTCGATGAAATCGCTGCTGATCGCGCTGCAGTACCATCACAAGGCCGCGGAAGGCCGTTTGATCGACCGCGAGCCGAAATGATCGCGCCCTCCGCATCAAGCCGAGGCGTCGCCGGCTTGGGCATTTTCACGCTCGCCATGGTGGCTGTGTGCGTTGGGCTGGGGCTGTGGCAGTTGCAGCGCCGGGTCGAGAAGCACGCGCTGATCGCCGCCCTGACCGAACGGCTCGCCGCAGCACCCGCGGCGCTACCACCGCCGTCGCAGTGGAGCGCGCTGACACCCGAAAAGGACGAATTCCGCCGCGTCAGTTTTGCCGCCACCTACGCCTCCCGTCCGGATGCGATGGTCTACAGCGCCGGCTCCGCAGTTCGCGCGGATATTTCCGGTCCGGGTACCTGGGCGTTCCTGCCGGCGCAACGCTGCCGAACGGCGAAGCCGTCGTGATCAATGCCGGCTTCGTGCCGAACACGATGCAGGATCGCGCGGTGGAGGATCGCGCGGTGGCGCGGTTGTACGGCAACAGTCCGGTGACGTTGACCGGCTATATCCGCTTTCCCGAAAATTCCGGCCCGCTGACGCCGTCGGAAAATATCGCAAAACGGCTGTGGTTCACCCGCGACCATCTGGCGATGGCGCGCAAGCTCGACTGGAAAGAGGTCGCGCCGTTCTACATCGATCTGGAAACCCCGGTGCCGCAAAACGGCATCCCGAAACCGGCCGCGCTCGCGGTCCATCTCAAGGACAACCATCTGCAGTATGCCATCACTTGGTTCGGCCTTGCGGCCGTCATGGCGATCGCGTTTGCGGTGTGGTGGCGGGCGCAAAGGCGGAGCTGACTCAAACGGATGAACGATTGGAGCGGCGATGACGGCAAGTGCAAAGTTGATGGCTTCCCTGGCACGCCTGCCGGTTACTCTCCGCGACGTCGAGGCGGCGGCGGACGTGCTCGACGGCTTCGTGAGACGCACGAGCTTCGAGCGCAGCCGCACGCTGTCCGACATATCGGGGGCGAGCGTATGGCTCAAATTCGAAAACCTGCAGTTCACCGCGACATTCAAGGAGCGGGGGGCGCTCAATCGGCTGTCGGCCTTGTCCGCCGATGAGCGCCGGCGAGGTGTGATCGCCGCCTCGGCCGGCAACCATGCGCAGGGCGTGGCCTATCACGCAGCCCGGCTTTCGATACCGGCGACCATTTTCGTGCCTGAGGGAACGCCAACCGTGAAGATCGAGAATACGCGCCGGCATGGCGCGATCGTGATCGAAGGCGGCGCAACCCTTGAGCAGGCCGCCAGCCTGGCCGTAGACCACGGCCGCCGGGAGTGTTTGACATTCGTCCATCCCTATGACGATCCCCTGATCATTGCCGGTCAGGGGACCATCGCGCTCGAAATGCTTGCTGCGGTGCCCGACTTGGACGTCCTGCTGGTGCCGATCGGGGGAGGTGGCCTGATATCCGGCATGGCTGTAGCCGCCAGGACGCTGAAGCCCGGGATCGAGATCGTCGGTGTGCAGGCCGCTCTCTATCCCTCGATGTACAACCTCGTCAAAGGGCAAGGTCTTCCGATGCGCGGTGACACTCTCGCAGAGGGAATCGCGGTCAAGGCACCGGGCCGTATCACATCGGAGATCGTGCGAGCGCTGGTCGACGACATCGTGCTGGTGACCGAAGCACAGATCGAGCAGGCGGTGAGTCTGCTTATCACCATCGAGAAGACCGTCACGGAGGGCGCAGGCGCTGCCGGCCTCGCCGCGGTTCTCGCCGATAAGGAGCGCTTCAGGGGCCGCACGCTTGGCCTCGTGCTGAGCGGCGGCAACGTCGACACGCGGCTTCTGTCCAGCGTGCTTACCCGTCAGCTGGCAAGGGAGGGCCGCCTGTCGCAACTGAGGTTCGACATCGTCGATCGCCCCGGCCAACTCGCCGCCGTCCTCGCCGTCCTGAGCAGGACAGGCGCCAACATCGTTGAGGTGTCGCATCAGCGCATCTTCACCGATCTGCCCGCCAAGGCGGTTCTGCTCGAGGTCGTGATCGAAACCAGGGATCGGTCTCATCTGGCTTCGACCATCGCTGAACTGAAGGCGTCTGACATTGATGTGGATGTTGGCGGCCATTAACGAACGCGGGCCGGTGCGGCATGACGCCGGAGGGCGAGATACTACGGGCCTGAGTTACGGCCACTTGGTTTGAGGGCACATTCCCGGTTTCCACTTCCGCCCAAAACACTTTATGGTGCCGCTCGACTTGGTCACCGGCAGAGTTTGATAACTAAGATATATCAAAGGCTTGGCGATAGACTTGCGCCTTTGGAGGGTGATTTGACGCGGTATGTTTCGACCCGGGGCGAGGCCCCGACGCTGGGTTTCTGCGATGTCATGCTGACCGGGCTTGCCCGCGACGGCGGCCTCTACGTGCCCGAAACCTGGCCGCAATTGTCGCCCGAAACCATCGCCGGATTCTTCGGCCGGCCCTATTGGGAAGTCGCGGTCGAGGTGATCCGCCCCTTTGTCGGCGGCGAGATTTCCGATGCCGATCTCGGCCGCATGGCCAACGAGGCCTACGCCACCTTCCGCCATCCCGCGGTGGTGCCGCTGGACCAGACCGGCCCCAATCAGTTCATGCTGGAGCTGTTTCACGGCCCGACGCTGGCGTTCAAGGACGTCGCGATGCAGCTGATCTCGCGGCTGATGGACCATGTGCTGGCAAAACGCGCGCAGCGCACCACCATCGTGGTCGCGACCTCAGGCGATACGGGGGGTGCGGCGGTCGATGCCTTCGCCGGCCTCGACAATGTCGATCTGATCGTGCTGTTCCCGCACGGCCGCATCTCCGACGTGCAGCGGCGGATGATGACGACGTCGGGCGCTGCCAACGTCCATGCGCTGGCGATCGAAGGCCATTTTGATGATTGCCAGGCGATCGTAAAGGGCCTGTTCAATCACCACGGCTTTCGCGACGAGGTCGCGCTGTCCGGCGTCAACTCGATCAACTGGGCGCGGATCGTGGCGCAGGTGGTGTATTACTTCACCTCGGCGGTCGCGCTCGGCGCCCCGGCGCGAACGGTGGACTTTCACGGTGCCGACCGGAAACTTCGGCGACATTTTTGCGGGCTACGTCGCCAAGAAAATGGGCCTGCCGGTGCGCTGGCTGCGGATCGCCGCCAACGTCAACGACATTCTGGCGCGCACGCTGAAGACCGGCATTTATGAAGTGCGCGAGGTACACGCATCGGCTTCGCCGTCGATGGACATCCAGGTCTCCTCGAATTTCGAGCGGCTGCTGTTCGAGGCCAGCGGCCGTGATGCCGCCAGCGTGCGCCGGCTGATGGCATCGCTAAAGCAGTCCGGACGTTTCGTGCTGCCCGATGCGACGCTGGCCGCGATCCGCAGCGAGTTCGACGCCGGCCGCGCCGACGAGACCGAAACTGCGGCCGCGATCCGCGCCGCCTGGCGCGAGGCCGGCGACCTGGTCGATCCCCATACCGCGGTGGCGCTGGCGGTGGCCGACCGCGACACCCCGGATTCGAAAATCCCCAACATCGTGCTGTCGACCGCGCATGCCGCGAAATTTCCCGATGCGGTGGAAGCGGCCTGTGGCGTCCGGCCGGGCCTGCCGGCCTGGCTCGAGGGTTTGATGACGAAGCCTGAACACATCAAGGTCATGAAGAACGACCAGGGTCGAGGTCGAACGATTCGTGCGCTCGGTCAGCCGAGCGGCGAAGCAGGGAGTTGCCGGATGAGCGTCGATGTCACCAAGCTTCCCTCCGGCCTCACCGTGGTCACCGATTCCATGCCGCATCTGGAAACCGCAGCACTCGGAGTCTGGGCCGGCGTCGGCGGCCGCGACGAAAAGCCGAACGAGCACGGCATCTCGCATCTGCTCGAACACATGGCATTCAAGGGCACCACGAGGCGTTCGTCCCGCGAGATCGTCGAGGAAATCGAGGCGGTCGGCGGCGATCTCAATGCCGGCACCTCGACCGAGACCACCGCCTATTATGCGAGGGTGCTGAAGGCCGACGTGCCGCTGGCGCTCGACGTGCTGTCCGACATCCTCGCCAATCCCTCCTTCGTGCCGGAAGAACTGGAGCGCGAAAAGGGCGTCATCGTGCAGGAGATCGGTGCGGCGCAGGACACACCCGACGACGTCGTGTTCGAGCATCTCAACGAATTGTGCTTTCCGGACCAGCCGATGGGCCGCTCGCTGCTGGGCACGGCAAAGACCCTGAAGAGATTCGACCGCGACATGCTGCGCGGCTATCTCTCCACGCATTATCGCGGTCCGGACATGGTGGTGGCGGCCGCCGGCGCAGTCGACCACAAGCGCGTGGTCGCCGAGGTGGAAAAACCGGTTCGCGAGTTTCGAGGGGACCGCCGGCGCCAAAACCGCAGGCCGGCGATGTTCGGCAAGGGCGGCTCCCGCGTGGTGCATCGCGACCTCGAGCAGGCGCATCTGACGCTGGCGCTGGAGGGCGTACCGCAGACCGACCTGTCGCTGTTCTCGCTGCAGGTGTTCACCAACACGCTCGGCGGCGGAATGTCGTCGCGGCTGTTCCAGGAAGTGCGCGAGAAGCGCGGCCTGTGCTACTCGATCTACACCTTCCATGCGCCCTATGCCGACACCGGATTTTTCGGGCTCTATACCGGCACCGACCCGGCCGACGCGCCCGAAATGATGGAGGTGATCGTCGACGTCATCAGCGACGCCGTCGAAACGCTGACCGAAGCCGAGATCGCGCGCGCCAAGGCGCAGATGAAGGCGGGGCTGCTGATGGCGCTGGAAAGCTGCTCGTCGCGCGCTGAACAGCTGGCGCGTCATATGCTGGCCTATGGCCGCCCGCTGACGGTCGCGGAACTGGTGACCCGGATCGACGCGGTGAGCGTGGAATCGACGCGGAATGCCGCGCGCGGCCTGCTGTCGCGCAGCCGCCCGGCGGTGGTGGCGCTCGGCAGCGGCAGGGGTCTGGACACGGCGGTGGCTTTCGCGGAAGGTTTGACCCGGTCGAAGGCCAAGACGCTGCTGCATTAGAGGCGGCTTGGCGTGCGCGTCCGGTTCGGGCAGGGGAGTTTCAGGCATGGCCCTGTTTCGTTTGCCATCCAGCGGACCGGCCGCGCTTGCCCCGCGCGGCCATGGGCTGTTGCTGCGCGCGCCGCAAATGGCCGATTTTCTGCAATGGTCGCAGCTGCGCGAATCGAGCCGGGCCTACCTCACGCCATGGGAGCCGATCTGGCCGTCCGACGACCTGACCCGTTCGGGCTTCCGGCGACGGCTGCGCCGCTACGCCGAAGACATCGCCGCCGACCGCTCCTATCCCTTCATCGTGTTCCGCGAATCCGACGGCGCCATGATCGGCGGCGTCACGCTGGCCAATGTCCGCCGCGGCATCGTGCAGGCCGGCACCATCGGCTACTGGGTCGGCCAGCCCTATGCGCATCGCGGCTACATGACGGCGGCGCTGCGGGTGCTGCTGCCGTCGCTGTTCGGCGAACTCAACCTGCACCGCATCGAGGCCGCCTGCATTCCCTCCAATACGCCGTCGATCCGGGTGCTGGAGAAATGCGGCTTTGCCCGCGAGGGCCTGGCGCGGCGCTATCTCTGCATCAACGGCGTCTGGCAGGACCACCTGCTGTTCGGCCTGCTGCATGAGGATTTCCGTGGCTGACCCTGTTTTGCTATAGTCAATTGCGCTGTTTTGAGCGCCTTTGGTTCGCCGCCATTGCCCTGCTATACGGGCGACGGTTAAGACACGGAAGTTGCCAGGGACGTCCAATGGATGATAAACGTGGGATCATGACGGCCGCGCCGCTTGGGCAGGTCTCGCCGTATCGCGGTTTGCGGCGCCGTCGCATTCGCCATCGGCTGCGCCATGCTGGTCCGCCGGCCTCGGCACAGTCGATCACCGACCGCTTCAAGAGCCTGTTCGGCGGCAAGTCGGAGGAGGCGCCCGCCGCAGGGGGCGCCGCCGCGCAAGGCGGATGAGCCGCCGAGCGACCTGACCTGTCCCCCCGTCACCATCCGCGCCGGAGCGTCCACCTATCAGGTCGCGGCGCCCGGCAAGCAGCCGGTCGGCAACGATCTGCGCTTCCAGGCGACCATCACCCGCACCGCGCGCGAATGCAGCTACAACAGCGGCGAGATCACCGCGCGGATTGGCATCCAGGGCCGCGTCATCGCCGGCCCGGCCGGGGCGCCGGCCAGCGTCGAAGTCCCGTTGCGCGTCGCCGTGGTGCAGTCCGGCGTGCAGGAAAAGACCATCGCCACCAAGGCGTACCGGACCACGGTGACGATGGACGAGAGCGGCAGTGTACCGTTCACGCTGGTCGCCGAGGGCCTGCTTTATCCGGCGCCGTCAGGCGCGGTCGGCGACACCTACGTGTTCTACATCGGCTTCGATCCGCAGGCGCTGAAGCCGGAGCCGAAGGCGACGAAGAAGAAGTAGGGATTTGCCGCGGCCAGCAATCGTAGGGTGGGCAAAGCGAAGCGTGCCCACCGTTTTGTTTCCGCGACGTTGCAGACGGTGGGCACGGCGCAAGCGCGCCTTTGCCCACCCTGCGATTCCCGGGCATTGGTTCGCCGCATGCAAAAAGCCGGCGCGATCATCTCGCGCCGGCTTTTTGCAGTGAATCGGAATCCGTCAGTTCAGCTTGGCGCGGACTTCGGCGATGCCTTTGGCGAGCAGGTCGTCGGCGACCGCGCCCTTGACCGACTGCGACAGGATGGTGGAGGCCGCCGCCACCGCGGCATTGGCGGCCGCGGCGCGGACGTCGGCGAGCGCCTGGGCTTCGGCCAGCGCAATCTTGCTCTCGGCGGTCTTGGTGCGCCGGGCGACAAAATCTTCCATCTTGGCCTTGGCTTCGGACCGCGATGCGTTCGGCTTCGGCCTTGGCGGAGGCGATAATGTCCTGCGCCTCGGCTTCCGCCTTGGCGTGGCGGGCCTTGTATTCCGCCAGCAGTTTGGCCGCCTCGTCCTTCAGCCGGCGGGCGTCGTCGAGCTCGGCCTTGATGCGCGTCGGCGCGGTTGTCGAGCGCCTTCAGCACCGTGCGGTGGACGCCGAGCCAGGCGAACAGCGCCATCAGGATGACGAAGGCTATGGCAACCCAGATTTCCGGTGCGGAGAACATCAGGTCTATCCCTTCAACGACGCGTCAACCGCCGTGGTCGACGGCCTTGCCGTCGGGCAGCACGCCGGTCAGCCGCTGCACGATCGCGGAAGCCGCCTCCGCGGCGATGCCGCGGACGTTGCTCATCGCGCTCTCGCGGGTCGACTGGCGATGGTTTTCTCGGCCTCGGCGAGCTTGACCGACAGCGCGTCCTCCAGCCGCTTGCGCTCGGCTTCCGATGCCGCGTTCAGCTTTTCGCGGGTCTCGGCGCCGATCGCCTGCGCGCGCGAACGGGCCGCGGCCAGTTCGCTCTCATAGGCTTTCAGCGCGTTGTCGGACTCGTCCTTCAGCTTCTGCGCGGCCGCCAGATCGCCCTCGATCGCGGCCTGACGGTCGTCGATCGTCTTGCCGACGCGCGGCAGGGCGATGCGCGACACGATCAGATAGAGCGCGACGAACGCAATCAGCAGCGACACCAGCTGCGAAGCGAATGTCTCACTTCTGGAACGGCGGAAACGGGGCCTTGTGGCCGCCTTCCGCCGCAGTGTGGGCCGTCGCGCCCTTGGCGCTGCCATGACTCTCAGCCACGGGCTTCTCCTCTGCGGCCGATCAAGGTCCGCGTCACGGACCTTGCGGGCCGGATCGATGAAAGGATCAGAGAGCGAACAGCAGCAACAGGGCGATCAGCAGCGAGAAGATGCCGAGCGCTTCGGTCACGGCGAAGCCGAAGATCAGGTTGCCGAACTGGCCCTGGGCCGCCGAGGGATTGCGGACAGCTGCGGCGAGATAGTTGCCGAAGATGATGCCCACGCCGGCGCCCGCGCCACCCATGCCAATGCAGGCAATACCAGCGCCAATGTATTTCGCGGCAATCGGATCCATGTAACGAACTCCTTCTTGAGGTTTGTAGTGAGGCCGGATCAGTGGCCCGGATGGATAGCATCGTTGAGGTAGATGCAGGTGAGGATGGCGAAGACATAGGCCTGCAGGAACGCGACCAGGAGCTCGAGCGCGGTCAGCGCGATGGTCAGACCGAGCGGCATGATCGCGCCGATCCAGCCGACGAAGCCAATGGCGCCGAGCATGCCGATGAAGCTCGCGAACACCTTCAGCGCGATGTGGCCCGCCAGCATGTTGGCGAACAGTCGTACCGAGTGCGAAACCGGCTTCAGGAAGAACGAGATGATCTCGATGAACACCACCAGCGGCAGGATGTAGATCGGCACGCCCGACGGCACGAACAGCTTGAAGAATTTCAGGCCGTTCTTGTAGAAGCCGTAAAACAGCACGATGAAGAACACCAGCAGCGCCAGCGCCACGGTGACGATCAGGTGGCTGGATACGGTGAAGGTGTAGGGAATGATCCCGATCAGGTTCGAGACCGCGATGAACATGAACAGCGAGAACACCAGCGGGAAGAACTTCATGCCTTCCGAGCCGGCGCTGCTTCGCATCATGCTGGCCACGAATTCGTAGCTGATTTCGGCCACCGACTGCATGCGGCCCGGGATCAGCTGCCGGCCGGTACCCAGCATCAAGAGCGAGATCACCGCCACCGACAGGAACATGTAGGCCGACGAATTGGTGAAAGCGATTTCCTGCCCGCCAATGTGACCGATGGTGAAGAGCTTGGTGATCTGGAACTGATGGATTGGATCGGCGGCCATTCGTTTCTCAGTCTATCGCTGTCTATCGGTTTCGCGATCGCTCGCGGATCGTATCGAACGTTCGGCGGCGCCCTGCAATGCCCGCGTCAGAGCCGCTCGGACTGCTTCGCCATCACGCCCGCCGTCCGCATCACATTCATCACGCCGGCGATGAAGCCGAGCAGCAGGAATACGATAAGGCCCCAGGGCGAAGTCGACAGCAGGCGATCGAAACCCCAGCCGAGACCCGCCCCGACAAGAACTCCGGCAACCAGTTCGGAGGAGAGGCGAAGCCCCATCGCCATGGCGGATGCCTTGGCCTGGGCCTTGTCCTGCTCGCTTCCGGACGGATCAGTCTCGATTTTACGGCTGTCCCGAATTTCGGACAACCGGTGATCCAGACTTCCGAGCCTTGCGGAAAGCGCGGCTTCGTCGGAGGATTGATCGCGATTCCCGGGTCCGCTGTCGTTCGTGCCTTCAGCCATGCTGTGGAGACCCGAAACGCTGCTGCGTTGATGGAAATGACGCCTCGTCACCCTCAAAAGCCGCGCGGACCATACTGAGCGCACCTGATCAAGTCAAGATTGCGTCGTAACCAGTTAGTGCGTTGATTTGCATGGGTTTATTCGCGCGGCGGAAATCTTGTCGCGGGCCGTCGCCGCGGTGCAATAGCCAACCCCTGTCGTGACCGATCTTGCGCTGCCCCGGTCGATTTGCTCGCGGAGCCGTTGAAATCGAGCCGTGCGCCGTATCGTTCGCAGGTGTAGGATCAGTTTCGGGGGCACGGTCGGCGCATCGGTTTTAAGGCGGAGCGATCCCCATGGGCACAGCGATATCGCGCTCGAGATTTTCCACAGCCATCGCAGCGATGGCGTTGACGGGTTGCGTGATTTTTTCGCCTGGCGATGCCGCAGTGGCGCAATCGAAGCCCGACGCCGAGAACGGCCGCTACGCGCTGTCGCCGGCCGGCGATGCCGTGATCCGGCTCGACACCAGGACCGGCGCGGTCTCGACCTGCACCAATTCAGGCACCGGCTGGGCCTGCTATGCGGTGCCCGACGAACGCACGGCGATGGATGCGGAAATCGGCCGGCTGCAGGCCGACAATGAAAGACTGAAGGCCGAACTGGCGGCACGCGAGCCGACCGTCACCGGCAAGATCGACGAGGCCCTGCCGAAGACGAACTCGCTGAAGAAGCCGGAGCCGAAACTGGCCGATCGCGAGCGCAAAATAGAAATTCCGCTGCCGAGCGACCGCGACATGGATCGCATGATGAGCTTCCTGGAGCAGGCCTGGAAGCGGCTGATGGAGATGGCCAACCGGGTGCAGAAAGACGTTTCGGGAAGGATTTGAAATTTCGGAATCCGCAGGGTGGGCAAAGCGAAGCGTGCCCACCAACTACTTGACGAATGAAATGGTGGGCACGGCGCAAGTGCGCCTTTGCCCACTCCACAGGCCCTTGATGAAATCGCGCACCGCACCCTCCACTGTCAGCAGCACCGCCATCGTCTCCTCGCAGCTCACGGTGCAAACCTCCGGCGCCGGCTTCACCGACCTCACTGGTGAGATCGCAAAATTCATCCACGACGCCGGCGCGCGCGAGGGCGCGGTGATGCTGTTCATCCGCCACACCTCGGCGTCGCTGACGATCCAGGAAAATGCCGACCCCTCGGTGCTCGACGATCTCCTGACCGCGCTCGAGCGCGCGGCGCCCGAACATGCCGGGTGGACCCATGATGCCGAGGGCCCCGACGACATGCCTGCCCACGTAAAGACCATGCTCACGGCGACGTCGCTGCAGGTCCCGGTGTTGAATGGCAGGCTCGCGCTCGGAACCTGGCAGGCGATCTATCTGATCGAGCATCGCCGTGCGCCGCATCGCCGCGAGGTCGTGCTGCAGTTCATCGGGGCCGTCGGCTGAGCCGCGGTGCCGGTTTGACGCCGCAGGAATGGCCGTCAGGTTCGCCGCGTGTCGCGGCCATGTTCGGCTGCGGCGCGACTTCGGTGCCAGCAAACGCCGGCAATGACGATAGCAAAGGTCGCAAGCCACACCATCCTCGCGCCATAGCGGTCGTGCGGGCCCGAGAGCACGCCGCACAGCAGGGCATTGCCGAGCAGTGCCAGCGATATTGTCCCCGCCAGCAGCGCGACATCGTCGAGCTTGCGGCGCCTGCCGCGCTGATCATCATGCTCGCCAGCAACGCCATGGAAAGCAGGGCGACCGGCACATGAATCCGGTTGATCGCCGTGAAGTCGAATTCCCAACGCTGTTGGTGAGCTTTTCGTACGGCCGCCAATTCCTGGGGCAGATAGCGCTCGATGATTCCGTAGGTGTGGCCCAGCCAGTTATTGGAGCCTTCACCGGTGGCGACCGAAACAAGCTGCGTCGCGGCGGCCTTGAGGGCGGCCTCCGACTGGGCGGCCGGATAGGCGAGCAGGGAATGCCAGGCGATATGGGCCATCTCGTCACCCATGCCCTTGAACCGGCCGAGTTGATTGAACACGCTCGTGCCCCACAGGAAGCCATCAGCGGTTTGCGGCAATGAATTCCGGTAGGGGCACAGTTTGAGTTTTTCCGTCGCGCAATGATCGTCGAGATAGCGCTTGACCAACCCGTCCTGCAGCATGCGTCCGAACGCAACGCCCGAACCGCCCGGCGTCCACGCCACTTCGCCCGACAGCGCGAAGTTGCATGCCAGAAGCATCAAGGCGCCCGACACGATGGTGAGGCTGCCGTGGATCAGCCGTCGTACCGCCATCCCCAGCCAGGGACGCAGGATCCAGCCGGCACAGCACAGGCCGAACAGGACCCCCAGCGTTGCGCTGTGGGTCGAGGCCGCAAATGAAGTGAACAGGAACAGCAGGAGATTTTCCGGCTTCGAGAACCGGTCGCCATGGACCACGAGAAGAAACAGCGTCAGCACCGACAGGCCGGCGAAGATGTCGGTCAGCAAAAGGCTGGTGAGCACGGGCAGCGCGTCGTGGCGCACAGGCCGAGCGTCACGGCGAGAACCTGGAGGGGGCGCACGATCCCGACGACACGCAGCGTCGCCTGAACGATCCACATCACCGCAAGCGCCTGGACTCCGAGGTTGATCCAGAAATGCGACGTTTCACCCAGATGCAGGTAGATGCCGTAGGCGGTGGAGCGGCTGGGGACCAGATAGCCCTCGTACCAGCGCGCGAGATAGCCGCCGGTGTCGTATTGCAGCAGCGGATAGCCGTTCCACAGCGCCGGCGAGATCAGCAGCAACGGGATGGCGATTGCGGCGATCCAGACCCAGGCAAGGCCGGTTCTGCGCGCCGGCAAAATCCGGGTGCTATCGCCAATGGTCGTCATCGATGTCGGATTGCAATCCCAGAGGGCTGGCCAAAGGAGTCCGGAAGAGACCCCTGACATGAACCGGCCGCGGAGTGATCCGCGGCCGGTTGCAGGCTTCGTTGATATCCGGCGGATCCCGCCGGATCATATCGATTTACTTGGTGATGTCGACGTCCTTGGTTTCCGGCAGCAGGAAGAAGCCGACTACCGCGGTGATGCTCGCGAAAATGATCGGGTACCAGAGGCCGGCGTAGATATCGCCGGTCGAGGCCACGATCGCGAACGAGGTCGCCGGCAGCAGTCCGCCGAACCAGCCGTTGCCGATGTGATAGGGCAGCGACATCGAGGTATAGCGGATCTTGGTCGGGAACAGTTCGACCAGCATCGCCGCGATCGGCCCGTACACCATGGTGACGAAGAGCACCAGGATGAACAGCAGCCCGATGACCGCCGCGACCTGCGGCTTGAAGATGTCGAATGGATGCGACATCTTCACGATCTGGGCGTCGCCGGCCTTCGGATAGCCGGCAGCCTGCACCGCAGCGAGCACCGCCGGGTTCGACGCCGCCGCCGCCGTGTAGGGCACGTCCTTGCCGTTGACGACGACCTTCACGCCCGAGCCCGTCGCACCATAGCTGGTGGTGTACTTGACCGATTGCTGGGCCAGGTACGCACGAGCGGTGTCGCAAGGTGCGGTGAAGACGCGGGTGCCGACCGGGTTGAACAGGTCGCCGCAGAGCGCCTTGTCGGAGACGACCTCGACCTTCACGGTTTCGATCGCCTTTTCCAGCGCCGGATTGGCATTGGTGGTGATCATCTTGAAGATCGGGAAGAAGGTCAGCGCCGCGATCAGGCAGCCCGCCAGGATGATCGGCTTGCGGCCGATCTTGTCGGACAGCGCGCCGAACACGATGAAGAAGCCGGTGCCGAGCAGCAGCGACCATGCAATCAGCAGGTTGGCGGTATAGCCGTCGACCTTGAGAATCGATTGCATGAAGAACAGCGCGTAGAACTGGCCAGTGTACCAGACCACGCCCTGGCCCATCACGCCGCCGAGCAGCGCAATCAGCACGATCTTGGCGTTGCTCCAGTTGGCGAAGGCTTCGGTCAGCGGGGCTTTCGAGGTCTTGCCCTCGTCCTTCATCTTCTGGAACACCGGCGATTCGTTGAGCCGCAGCCGGATCCAGACCGAGATGCCGAGCAGCACCACCGAAACCAGGAACGGAATGCGCCAGCCCCAGGCCGCGAATTCGGGTTCGCCGAGTGCGGAGCGGGTGAACAGGATCACCAGCAGCGACAGGAACAGGCCGAGTGTTGCCGTGGTCTGGATGAACGAGGTGTAGTAACCGCGTTTGCCCATCGGCGCATGTTCGGCCACATAGGTCGCCGCTCCGCCATATTCACCGCCGAGCGCCAGACCCTGCAGCAGCCGCAGTCCGATCAGGATGATCGGCGCCGCAATGCCGATGGTCGCCGCGCTGGGCAGCAGGCCGACGATGAAGGTCGACAGACCCATGATCAGAATGGTGACGAGGAAGGTGTATTTGCGTCCGACGATGTCGCCGACGCGGCCGAACACGATGGCGCCGAACGGACGCACGATGAAGCCGGCGGCGAAGGCGAGCAGCGCGAAGATGTCGCGGGTCGCCTGGTTGAACATCGGCAACTTGGTGACGGGATCGATGACGCCGAAGAACTGGGCGCCGATCACGCTGGCCAGCGAACCGAACAGGTAGAAATCATACCATTCGAAGACGGTACCAAGGGAAGAGGCGAGAATGACGAAACGTTCGTCCTTCGTCATCCCCGTTGTCTTGACTTTTTCCGTTGCAGCCAGTGTGGACATTCTCGATCGCTCCCGCTGTTTTATTGAATTCACGAACATGTGCATTGCGTCGGATGGTCGCGCAATTGATTAGGCCCTCCCTACATGCTCGGTCCGAATGCCCCAATAGTACTTTCGGCTGGCATCGATTCGTGCGTGTAAAATCTGCTTGTCCGCTGCGTTTGTACGAATGCAGCGTCGCAATCGGCAAACAGCAGTAATTTTACGGAGGCAAATGACCTTCGCGACCGAGGCCAGAGTCTTCGAAAAGGCTTCCACTCGCGTTAACATCAGCAAATCAGTAGGCAGAAAGTTGTATCCCTTGCTGCGCGGGGGAACCCACCGACGATTGGCGCCGTATCGGACTAAAGTCCAATAGCGGAGAAGAACAGCGCGATACTCCACATCGTGATCGAGATGATCGCGGTCCAGCGCGCGAACAGCAGATAGGTCTCGCGCATCAGCGTTGAAATCAACTTCTGCGCGGAGGCCTGGGGTGGACGGCTTTCCTTGGGGAGATAGAGCCACATCTCGGTCCGGCGGTGATCCTTGGTGCGGGCTTCATGGGCCTTCAGGACGAGGACAAGCGTCATCGCCAGTGTCAGGAAACCTCCGGCCTGAAAGGCGGAGCGCGGGAGGAACGACAGCCCGATCATCACGCAGAAGATGGCAAGCGATGCGAATCCGCAGGCGCGCAGCACCGTTTCATAGGCAATACGGCGCATCTCGTCCATGATCCGCCACTCTCCCTCGAGCACGAGGCCGAGCGTAGCGTCAAGGTTCCGCGCTCTCAACCCGGCGCGGGGCGCTCAGATGCCGATTTTGAGAAAATTACCGGCGGCGGGCAGTGTCAAAATCCCGGTTCCGGCAAGCCAGATCCAGAGCGATTTGCTGTTTGATTCCGACGCGCCGGCGACCCGCTCGTAGATGGCGGCCGGAATCCCGCCAAGAATGACCGTGGCGGTCGAGACCATCAGGGACGCGAGCATCAACGTCAAAGAGAGGCTGCCGAACAGCAGAGGCCCGGCGAGTATCTGGACGTAGAGCAGCGCGAAGATCAGCCAGAGCTGGTTGAAGATGCCATTGATCATGCCGAAGAAGGCAATCCCGATGAAATAGAAATTGCGGTTCATGACGCCGCTCCGCCGAGCTTGGGGGCGAGGTTCAGCAACAACAAGGTGTAGTGGAGCAGGACGCGGAGCCAGAACAGCCAGACGAACCCGAACAGCCAGAGCAATACCGGAGGCGCCGCCTTCGGCGTCACAACCGCGACCAGCGCGACGACAGGATCGGTGATCCGGCAAAAAAATCGCCAGATGTAATTTGGCGAATCGGCATCGACCATCAGGCCGAGCAACACACGGCCGAGCATCGTGTACATCACCGCCGCCAGGATGAAATTCGGCAGATGGAAGTACCAGTAAGTGGCGAATGAAGTTGCATGTATCCAAAGTCCGATTCTCCTCCAGTACCGCAAGCAGCGATCGACGAACCGGGATGTGCGGCAGGATCATGACCCCGCACGACAATGGCAAGCGCCGACTCTCCCGGCAAGGGCAGACGCGAGGTCATCGAAAAGCAAAACGGGGCCCCGAAAGGCCCCGTTTGTCGAGATGCGACGCAGTGCTTCTAGGTGGTTCTCTCCTCGAGCACCGTCCTGCCCCGCGGCTTGCGGATATCGTCGACATAGGCCTGCATCTCCTTCGACGGTTCCTTGCCGAGCAGGCTGACGACGTAGATGACCGCAAAGCCGAGCGGTGCCCCCAACAACCCGCAGGCGATGTTGGTGAGGTTGAACCAGCCGACCTTGTTGGCCAGCGGGTGGGCGAGCGTCGGGAAGGCTTCCATGGCGTTTGGCAGCGCCATGGCCTTCGCGATGTCGACCACCGGCGCTCCCGTCATCGGGTTTAGCAACGAGGTCATGCCGAAATACTGCACGCCGGCGCCCGGGAAGTACCGGGTCGTGACCAGGTAGAAAAGGCACAATCCGAAGCCGGCAATGATGCCGCAGATTGCTCCCGTCGCCGTCGTGCGCTTCCACCAGACGCCCATCACCAGCGCCGGGAAGTTGCCGGCCATGGCCAGCGAGAACGCCCAGCCGACCATGGCCAGGATATCCGCGGGCTTGGTTGCAGCAGTCGCGGCCGCAATCACGGCGACGACGACCAGCAGGCCGCGCGCCACGGTGAGGCGGCGCATGGTCGGTGCGTTGGGATCGATCATCTTGTAGTAGACGTCGTGCGACAACGCGTTGGCGATGGCGAGCAGCAGCCCGTCAGCGGTGGACAGCGCGGCGGCAAGACCGCCGGCGGCGACCAGACCCGAGATCACATAGGGAAGCCCCGCGATCTCGGGGGTGGAGAGCACGATCACGTCGGTGTTGATCACGAAGTCCTGCAGCCTGACCACGCCGGGATGTCCGGCAATCGCCTTGCAGGCCGCTACGATGGCATCGATGTTGACCGCGTTCTTGCCGCAGATCTGGATCAGTCCGAGTTCGCCCCAATTGAACAACCATGGGCGAATGGCCGTCAGATCCCGTCCGATGATGTTGGTGTAGACTTCCAGCTTCGAGAACGCCGCGTAGGCCGGCGCCGAGAAGTACAGCAGGAAGATGAACAGCAGGGACCAGGCGACCGACTGACGCGCCTCGCGCACCGAGGGGGTGGTGAAGTAGCGCATCAAGATATGCGGCAACGATGCGGTGCCGACCATCATGCACATGATGATCGCGAAGAAGTTCAGCGGGGTGTAGTTGATAAACGGCTGGATATGCGGCTTCAGGCCCGCAACGGTCGCCAGGCCGCTCGCTATCATCTGCTGCTCGCGCGCCGTGATCTCCGCGATCGCCTGTCCATAGGTGAGTTCCGGAATCGGAATTCCGTATTTCTTGGTGGACAGGATCACGATCGGCGTGAGATAGGCGATGATCAGCACGACGTATTGTGCGATCTGCGTCCAGGTCACCGCCCGCATGCCACCGAGCATGGCGCAGAGCAGGATGCCGACCAGGCCCGCGAACACCGCGAGTTCGAACTGCATCCCGAGGAATCGCGAGGCAATCAGGCCGGTGCCGTAAATCTGCGCCGTCACATAGGTGAAGGAGCAGGCGACCAGCACGATCACACCGAGCGCGCGCGCGAAGTTGCCGCCATACCGGAACGACAGGAAGTCGGGCACGGTATAGGCGCCGAACTTGCGCAGGTACGGCCCGATCAGGATCGACACCAGCACGAAACCGCCGGTCCATCCGAGCACCCACGCAAGACCGTCATAGCCGAGCAGGAACAAGGTGCCGGCCATGCCGACGAACGATGCCGCCGACATCCAGTCCGCGCCGGTCGCCATGCCGTTGTAGAAAGCCGGAACGCGCCGTCCAGCCACGTAGTACTCCGACACTTCCGCGGTTCGCGTCATCACGCCGATGATGGCGTAAACGGCAAGCGTGAAGAACACGAACAGGTAGCCGAGAATCTTGTTCGGAACGCCCATCTGCTCCAGAATCGCGAGCAGAATGATGAATGCAATGAATCCGCCGGTATAGGTGCCATACATCTTGCCCAGGTTCTTGATGAAGTCCGAGCTGCTGGCAGAGGCTTCTGTGGCCATGGTCTCTTCCTCCCTCAATCTTCCTCGGCAAAGCCGAATTCACGGTCGATCTTGTCCTGCTGTTTTGCGAACATGAACAGCATGACGACGAACACGATGAGCGATCCCTGCGCGGCCATGTAGAAGCCGAGCGGAAAGTTGAGGATCGGAATGGTGATGGCGTTGAGCGGCATCACGAACATGTGGATGATGAAGCCGAAGAAGAACCAGACCCCGAGATGTGTGAACATCAGGCGCGACGTCTTGCGCCAATGGGCTTCTTCTTTCTCTTTCATGGATGCGGAGTTAGGCATGGGCTGCAAATCCTCCTCAAAACACCGGGCATCATTGCGCCGGATTGAATGATCGAGGGGAATGCAAATCCCTTCCGTGCGGCGCCCCCCGTGCCGCTGCTCCAACCGGTCTTGTGCCGGTTTGGGAACAATGAATGCTAACACCACGAACGGTTCCGGCCTTATTATACTTTCGGGGGATAAGAAATTGTTGCAGCTGCGAACGGTGCGGCGCCTTGAGAACATTGAACTTGGCAGGCGCCGGATGAGGTAGCGCTCCAGGTAACCCGAGTTCGATCTGGCAGGATCAGGCTGTGATGAAGCTTTTCGAAAAATTGTTTCGCCCCCGCCCGCCGATTCGCGACCGGGAGGCGCTTGCCGACTTCATCGACGCGCAATCGGCCTTCATCGTGCAAAAGGGAATCTACGAATACTCCCGCGCGCGCGCCGGCCACTACGCCAAGGTTCTGTTTCGCCGAAGAAGGATTTGCAACAATCCGTCGAGCACGCGCGCTGGCAGGCCTTTCCGCTCGGCCTGGCGATGGTGGGCGAAATGGTCAATGGTGTGCTGGCCTCCCAGGCCGACGGGATGCAGCGCCGGCAAATTCTCGACCAGCTGATCCTCGTCGTTCTTTCGGTGTTCGACCGCTATCCGGTCCCTCCCTCGATCGGGGACGCCGCCTGGCTCGAGGCGCGTCACGAGCTGGCGCACCGGCTCGATCTGGCCGGAGGGCATGCGCCCAAGCGCGTGATGGACATTCCCGATCCGCTGGCGGAAACCTATTTCGCCATGATGCCGATCCACGAAAAGCTGCGCGGACGGGATTTCCAGACCACCCGCAACTATCTCCGTGTCAGCCTCTGCAACATCCACGACGAATTGATCGCGCGCATGGACCGGGCCGCGCTGGAACGGGCATTGCTCGCGGTTGCCGCGGCATAAGGCCGCCGCGCTCGGCGTCAGGGAGGGGCGATGGACAGGACGAGTGGCGGCGTCACCGCTTTTGTCGCTGGACGCCGTTGTCATCGATACCGAGACCACCGGGCTCGATCCACGCAAGGCGCGGGTGATCGAACTCGCCGGCGTGCGCCTTTCCGGTGGAAAGCTGGCGGACGACGGCTCGTTTCGCCAGTTGCTGCGGCCGGCCGGTGAATAGATCCCGGCCGAGACGACGCGGATCCACGGCATCGACGACGCCATGGTCGCGCAATCGCCGCTGTTCGCGGCTGTCTGGCCGGGCTTCGGCGCGTTTCTCGGCCAGGCCGTGGTGATCGGGCACACGGTCGGGTTCGACCTTGCAGTGCTGAAGCGCGAATGCGATCTCGCCGGCCTGCCATGGATGCGGCCGCGCTCGCTCGACACAAGGCTGCTGGCGCAGATCGCCGCGCCGGAACTGGCCGGCTATACGCTGGAAAAGCTCGCCGCCTGGCTGGGGGTCGAGGTCGCCGACCGGCATTCCGCCCTCGGTGATGCGACAACGACCGCGCGCGTGTTTCTGGCGCTGGTGCCCAGGCTGCGCGGCCACGGTATCCGGACCGTTGCCGAAGCCGAGCGGGCCTGCCTTGCCCTCACCTCGGTACTCGAAGATCAGGCGCGCAGCGGCTGGATCGAGGCCGTCGAGGCTCCGGCGCGTACCGATGCGGAAGCAACCCTGAAACGCTTCGACAGCTACGCCTATCGGCATCGCGCTCGCGACATCATGCGGGTGCCTCGCGGTCTTCGTGGAGTCCGGCACGCTCGGTCCGCGACGTGCTCGCGCTGCTGATGGCCGAGAAGATTTCGGCGGTTTATGTCGGGCCAGCCGTGTCCGGCGGCGTCAGGGCGGCGGAGGCGGGCATCGTCACCGAACGGGATCTGCTCCGTACGATCGCCCGGTTCGGCGCCGCCGCGCTCGATATGCCGGTCGGGCAGATCATGAGCCGCCCGCTCGCGGCGGTTCCGGCCGACGCTTTCGTCTATCGCGCGATCGGCCGGATGAATCGTCTCAAGACCCGTCACCTCGGCGTCGTCGATGAAGCCGGCCGCGTGATCGGCGCATTGTCCGCGCGCGACCTGCTGCGGCTGCGTGCCGGGGAGGCCATATCGCTCGGCGACGAGATCGACGATGCAGCGGACGCGCACGCCCTGGCGGTCGCCTGGGCGAAGCTGCCGCGGGTCGCCGAATCCCTGCTGGCGGAAGGGCTGTCCGGCCGCGACATTGCCGAAGTGATTTCCCGCGAACTCGGCGCGATCACCCGGCAAGCCGCCGTCATCGCCGAGCGGATCATGAAGGAGCGTGGCCAGGGCGATCCGCCATGCGGCTATGCCATGATCGTGCTCGGATCGGCCGGCCGCGGCGAAAGCCTGCTGGCGATGGACCAGGACAATGCCGTGATCTTCGAGCAAGGCGAGCCGGACGGCGAGGAGGATCGCTGGTTCGCGGCGCTCGGGACCCACGTCGCGGACATCCTGCATGAGGTCGGTGTGCCCTATTGCAAGGGCGGCGTCATGGCCAGCAACGCGCCCTGGCGTGGCTCGGTCGCGACGTGGCGAAACCGGGTCGACCACTGGATCCTGCGTTCCAACCCCGGGGACCTCTTGTCCGTCGATATTTTCTTTGACCTGCGGGCCGTCCATGGGGACGGCCGCCTTGCGCTCGCGGTGAGGCAGGCTGCCTTCGATGCGGCCGAGGGCCAGGTCGCCTTCGCCAAGCTTCTGGCCGACGGCATCAGGGTTCCCTCCAGCCTGACGTTTTTCGGGGGCATTCGCACGCAAGCCGGCCGCATCGACCTCAAGGCGGCCGGGCTGTTCGGCCTCGTCGCCGTGGCTCGCGCCCTCGCGATCCGCCACCATGTGATGGAGCGCTCAACACCGGCGCGTCTCGCCGGCGTGAAGGCGCGCGTTCAGGTCGGCGCGAGCGATCTCGATGCGCTCGGCGAGGCGCAAGGCGTGTTTCTCGATCTGATCCTGTCGCAACAGATTGAGGATATCGCCCACGGAATTTCGCCCACCAACGCCGTCCTGGTGAAGCGATTATCTGCCCGCGACCGTGACCGATTGCGCGCCGCGCTCAAGGCGGTCGTCGCCATCGATGAGCTGACCCGCGACCTGCTGTTCAAGGATTGATACTCATTTGCCCGGCGCACATTTCCGTGGGCGCTTCGCATCGGATTTTGCACTGCACAATCGAAGGCGCTGCTGGCCGCATTAACCGCCTTGGCCTAAGCCGGGATTGTTGCCTTGCAAGACGCCTCCGGTCAGTGGACAATTGGCGTGGCAACTCGCTTGGCAGGCCTCACCAGACGACAAGGCGGTCAGGGGCCTGCCGTAACGCTTCCACCGGAAATCAATGACCGCCGCAGCCAGCACCCACCTCGTTATTGCCGACGATCATCCGCTGTTTCGGGATGCGCTGCGGCAAGCGGTCGCAAGCGTCGTCGCCTCGGCTGTCATCGACGAGGCCGGCTCGTTCGATGAATTGACCGCGCTGCTGGAGCGGGATTCCGATGTCGATCTGGTCCTGCTCGACCTGACGATGCCGGGAATCAGCGGCTTCTCCGGGCTGATTTACCTGCGGGCGCAATATCCGGCGATCCCGGTGGTGATCGTGTCGGCCAGCGACGATGGCGGCACCATCCGCCGTTCGCTGGATTTCGGCGCCTCCGGATTCATCCCGAAGCGGTTCGGGGTCGAGACCTTGCGCGACGCCATCATGAGGGTGATGGAGGGTGACGTCTGGGTGCCGCCCGATACCGACCTCACCTCCACGTCCGATCCCGACATGGTGCGCCTGCGCGACCGGCTGGTGACGCTGACGCCGCAGCAGGTCAGGGTGCTGATGATGCTGTCGGAAGGCCTGCTCAACAAGCAGATCGCCTATGAGCTCAGCGTGTCGGAAGCCACCATCAAGGCGCATGTCTCCGCGATCCTGCAGAAGCTCGGCGTCGAGAGCCGGACCCAGGCCGTGATCGCCGCGGCAAAGATTTCCGGCGGCCAGTGGCGTCCCAGCGCATGACGCGCTGAAGTAATCCGGGAGAATCCCAAAGAAATGCGATTTGATGACGTTATCCTCGGTCGCCGAAGCATCCGCGGTTACAAACCCGATCCGGTACCCAGGGAGTTGATTGAGGAAATCATCGGTTTGGCGATGCGCGCTCCGTCGTCGATGAACACCCAGCCCTGGAATTTCTACATCATCACCGGCGAGCCGCTGGATCGAATCCGCGCAGGCAATACCGAGCGGATGGTGGCAGGCGTACCGCAGTCGCGCGAGTTCCGCACCGGTCAGCCCTTTGCAGGTCAGCATCGCGACAGGCAGGTCGGCGTCGCCAAGCAATTGTTCTCCGCAATGGGGATCGCGCGCGATGACAAGGATAAGCGCCAGGACTGGGTACTGCGCGGCTTCCGTCAATTCGACGCGCCTGTATGCGTGATCGTGACCTATGACCGCGTGCTGGACGGCAGCGACGATACGCCGTTCGACTGCGGGGCTGTGGCGAACGCCCTGGTCAACGCCGCCTGGTCTCGCGGGCTGGGCGCGGTGATCAACAGCCAGGGTATCATGCAATCACCGGTGGTGCGTGAGCACGCCGGTATAGCTGACGATCAGGTCATCATGAAAAGTATCGCGCTCGGCTGGCCCGATGAAAGCTTCCCGGCAAATGCGGTCGTGTCTGAACGAAAGTCCGTCGGCGAAGCTTCGGTGTTCGTCGGTTTCGACAACTAGGCGCACGCGGGCGAGGCGATCGACCGGAGCACCCCATCCATGACTGATCAAGCCGACGCCATTGCCGCTGCTATCGAGGCCTTTATCCGCGCCGACGTGATCCCCTACGAGAGGGATCCGCGGTTAGGTCCGCACGGCCCAAGCGACGAACTGGTGCAGGAACTGCGCGCCAGGGCCCGCAAGGCCGGCGTCCTGACGCCGCACATTCTGCCGGACGGATCGCATCTCACGCAGCGCGAGACCGCGAAGGCCCTGATCAAATCCGGTCTCTCGCCCTTGGGGCCGCTGGCCTGCAACACGATGGCGCCCGACGAGGGCAACATGTATCTGCTCGGCAAGGTCGGAAGCAAGGAGCAGAAGGCGCGCTTCCTGGAGCCGCTGGTGTCGGGCAAGGCGCGCTCGGCGTTTTTCATGACAGAGCCGGCGGATGTGGGCGGTGCAGGATCAGACCCGTCGATGATGCAGACCACGTGCCGGCTGGACGGCAATCACTGGGTCATCAACGGGCGAAAGAAGTTCATCACCGGAGCTGAAGGCGCCCGGGTCGGGATCGTCATGGCGAAGTCGGACGACGGCGCCTGCATGTTCCTCGTCGATCTGCCGGATCCGGCGATCCGCACGCTGCGTGTGCTGGATACGATCGACAGTTCGATGCCGGGCGGACATGCCGAGATCGAGATCGAGAACCTTCGTGTATCCGCCGACCAGATGCTCGGCGCGTCCGGCGACGGTTTCAAATATGCGCAGATCCGCCTCAGCCCGGCGCGTCTGTCGCACTGCATGCGCTGGCTGGGCCTGGCGATCCGCGCCAACGAGATTGCCACCGATTATGCCTGCCGCCGCCACGCGTTCGGAAAGCCGCTGGTCGATCACGAAGGCGTCGGCTTCATGCTGGCCGAGAACCTGATCGATCTCAAACAGTCGGAACTGATGATCGACTGGTGCGCAGGTGTGCTCGACACCGGCTCGCTCGGGACGGCCGAGAGTTCGATGGCCAAGGTGGCGGTGTCGGAAGCGCTGATGCGGGTCGCCGATCGCTGCGTGCAGGTGATGGGAGGAACCGGCGTCTCGTCCGAGACGATCGTCGAGCAGGCCTTTCGCGAAATCCGCGCCTTCCGAATCTATGATGGTCCGACCGAAGTCCACAAATGGTCGCTGGCCAGGAAGATCAAGCGCGACTGGAAAGCCGGACAGCATTGAACGGCAGCGGCGCTTCGTCCGGCGTCCTGCCGTAGTCACGGGATCGCCCCGCCAGCGGGACACCATCCTACTCCGCCGCCACCATCTGCTGGGTGCGCCACTGCCCGAGCAGCGCCCGCAAGGACGCCGGCTTGACCGGCTTGTTGAGCACCGCGATGTTTTCCTCGCGCGCCGCGGCGCGCACATGCGGGCTGCGGTCGGCGGTGATCAGGATCGCCGGGATATTTTCGCCGAAGCGGCGGCGGATGTCGCGGATCGCGGCGACGCCGTTGCCGCGGTCGAGATGGTAGTCGACCAGAAGGCCGGTGACGCGTCCGCCGGCGGCCTCGATCGCCTCGATCGCGATGTCGGGATCGGCGACCGCGATTACCTCGGCGTCCCACGCCGTCAGCAGGGTTTTCATCCCGTCCAGGATCGCCGGATCGTTCTCGATGCAGACGATCAGCGAGCCGCTCATCGGGGTTCGCGACAGCGGTGTCGCTGACGTGACCGCCGCGGTGTGATTGATCCCTTCTGCGATCGGCACCGTCACCGAAAAGAACGAGCCGCCGCCGGTATTGGAGTCGAGCGCGATGCCGTGGTTGAGGACGCGGGCGAGGCGCTCGACGATCGACAGCCCGAGGCCGAGGCCGCGCGCGATCCGCGCGCCCTGTTCGAGCCGGTGGAACTCCTTGAAGATCTCGCCGCGCTTGATCACGGGAATGCCGACGCCGGTATCGTAGACGCCGATCTGCAAGCTCTGGCCGCGGCGACGGCATCCGACCAGCACCCGCCCGCGCGGGGTGTATTTGATGGCGTTGGAAATGAAGTTCTGCAGCAGCCGCCGCAGCAGCGAGCGGTCGGATTCGCACCGGCAGCGAGCTCGGCACGAAGGTGAGCTCCAGCCCCTTGGCGCGGGCGATCGGCGCGAATTCGATCTCGAGCGAGCGCATCAGGTCGCCCATCTTGAAGCTCGAGATCGACGGCGTCATGGCGCCGGCGTCGAGCCGTGAAATGTCCAGCAGCGCGCCGAGGATCTCCTCGATCGCCTCCAGCGAGTCGTCGATGTTCTCGACCAGCCGCGAATCCTCGCCGCCGTTCTGGCGTTCCACCAGGCTGGTGACGTAGAGCCGCGCCGCGTTCAGCGGCTGCAGGATGTCGTGGCTGGCGGCCGCCAGGAAGCGCGTCTTCGAGATGTTGGCGTCCTCGGCGGTGCTCTTGGCCAGCGCCAGTTCCGAATTCAGCCGTGTGAGTTCCTCGGTGCGGTCCCGCACCCGCTTCTCCAGCGTCGCATTGGCGCGTTCCAGTGCCTCGGCCGCCTCGAACGAGGGCGTGACGTCGGAAAAGGTGATGACGAGGCCGGCGCCGGGCATCCGGTTGGCGCGCACCTCGATCACCGTGTGGCGGTCCAGCAGCCGTTCCAGATAGGACTCGCCCTCGGTGGTGTAGGCGGCAAGGCGCTTTTCCAGCAGTGCGTCGCCGTCATCGGAGCCGGGCGGATTGGTCGCGTCCATGAATTCCAGGATTTCCCGCAGCGGAATCCCGATCTGCACGAGGTGCAGCGGCAATCCCGAGGATTTCGCCGAATTGCCGGTTCGAGCAGATCAGCTGCAGCTCCGGATCGAACACGGCGATGCCCTGCCGCACGTGATTGAGCGCGGTCTGCAATATTTCGCGGTTGAAATGCAGCGCGGCGTGGGAATCGTCGAGCAGCTTCAGCGCGGCCTTGGCGGAGACGGTGCGCTTGCGCAGCAGCAGCGACATCACCAGCCGCGAGGACGCCGCCCCGATCGACGAGGCGATCAGATGCTCGGCATGCTGCAGCAATTCGAAGTCGGCGGGCGCCGACGGGCTCGAGAGCGGACGTTGCGCGGCGATCGCGAAGGCCTCGAACGAATGACGGGCGCGATCGGGGCCGAGATACTGCGCCACCGTGCTCTGCATGTCCTGCACCGTCACCGTGGTGCGCCAGCGCCGGAAGGCCGGGGTGATCGGCGCCAGCGTCGCTCGGCACGAACAGGTCCGCCTGCAGCCGCTCGATCGAGGACGGCTGGCGCGCCAGCGACAGCACGACATAGGCCAGCAAGATTGAGCGAAAGCGACCACAGCACGCCATGCAGCAGCGGCGGCAGGTCGGCGCCGAACAGGGCTCGCGGACGCAGCGCCTCGATGCCGAACGGGCCGTGCTGCAGCAGCAGCATGCCGGCGGTATTGCCGTCGAGGAAGCTCGGCAGGAACAGCGTGTAGATCCAGACCGCGACGCCGACCAGCATGCCGCCCATGGCGCCCCGCGCGGTGGCGCGGCGCCAGAACAGGCCGCCGAAGAACGACGGCGCCAGCTGCGCGATCGCCGCGAACGACAACAGGCCGATCGCCGCCAGCTGGGCATTGCCGAGCGCGCGATAATAGAAATACGCCATCACCATGATGGCGAAGATCGCAAAGCGGCGGACCCGGAGCAGGAAGTCGCCGAAATCCTTCTGGCCGGCGCGGGTCTCCCGGCTGCGCTGCAGCACCAGCGGCACCACGATATCGTTCGAGACCATGATCGACAGCGCGACGCATTCCACGATCACCATCGCGGTCGCCGCCGACAGGCCGCCGACGAAGACGATGACGCTGAGCACGGTGGATTGCGCCTGCATCGGCAGCGCCAGCACGTACATGTCGCTTTCGACGGCGCCGAACGGAAAGGTCACGAGCCCGGCGATCGCGATCGGAATCACGAACAGATTGATCGCGACCAGATAGAGCGGAAACAGCCAGCGCGCGCGGCCGACCTCGGCATCGCTGGAATTCTCCACCACGCTGACGTGAAACTGGCGCGGCAGCAGCATGATCGCGAAGAACGACAGCAGCGTCATGGTCAGGAAATTGCCGATCGAGGGCGTGTACTCGATGGCGCGCACCGCTTCCGGCGTCTTCATCGCGCGTTCGATCAGTTCGACCGGCGAGAACATCCAGAACGTGACGAAGGCGCCGACGGCGAGGAAAGCGACCAGCTTGACGATGGATTCGGTGGCGATCGCCAGCATCAGGCCGTGCTGGTGTTCGGTCGCGTCGGTCTGCCTGGTGCCGAACAGCACCGCGAATGCCGCCATCGCCAGCGTCACGATCAGGGCGACGTCGCCGATGATCGGGATCGAGGAGAACGCCTGGTCCTCGCTCAGGATGGTCTCGAGCGACGACGCCACCGCCTTGAGCTGCAGCGCGATGTAGGGAACCGAGCCGATGATCGCGATCGCCGCGACGGTGGCGGCGACCGCCTGGCTCTTGCCGTAGCGCGCGGCGATGAAATCGGCGATCGAGGTGATGTTCTGCGATTTCGCCAGCTTGATCACGCGGCGCAGCAGCGGCGTGCCGAGTCGCGATCATCAGGATCGGGCCGACATAGATCGCGAGAAAGTCGACGCTGGTGCGGGTGGCGAACCCGACCGAGCCGAAGAACGTCCAGGAGGTGCAGTAGATCGCCAGCGACAGCGGATAGATCAGCGCCGCTGGCGCGGCCGCGCTGCGTCGGCGACAGGCGGTCGCCGTAGCTGGCGACCACAAACAGGAACCCGATGTAGCCGAAAGCGGCTGCGATCACGCCCCAGTCGTGCAGCATCGCGCGCTCACCTCCCTCGCGGTCCGGCGCCGCTACCGGGGCCGTCGCGGGGGCATTATAAACGGATTGGGCCGGCAGCACATGGCGCAACCGGCCCAAATTCCTGATTTTGCAGGCGGAAGGGTTATTCCGCCGCCAGCGATTTCTGCGTGCAGCGGCAGGCCGAGACGTTCCCAGACCTGCAGCAGCGCTTCGGCAAGCTCGATCGATCAGGCCGTCGTCATGATAGGGCGAGGGCGTGATCCGCAGCCGCTCGGTGCCCTTGGCCACGGTCGGGTAGTTGATCGGCTGGATGTAGATGCCGTGCTCTTCCAGCAGGATGTCGCAGGCCTGCTTGCAGGCCTCGGGGTCGCCGACGAACAGCGGCACGATATGGGTTTCGCTCGACATCACAGGCAGGCCGGCGGCGTTGAGGATCGCCTTGACGCGGGCGGCGCGGTCCTGGTGGCGCTCGCGTTCCCAGTTCGAGGTCTTCAGGTGCCGGATCGCGGCGGTGGCGGCCGAGCAGATCGCCGGCGGCAGCGCGGTCGTGAAGATGAAGCCCGGCGCGTAGGAGCGCACGGCGTCGATGATGTCGGCGCTGCCGGCGATATAGCCGCCGAGGCAGCCGAACGCCTTGGCCAGCGTGCCCTCCAGAACGTCGATGCGGTGCATGACGCCGTCGCGCTCGGCGATGCCGCCGCCGCGCGGGCCGTACATGCCGACCGCGTGGACTTCGTCGACATAGGTCATGGCGCCGTAGCGCTCGGCGAGATCGCAGATTTTCGCCAGCGGCGCGACGTCGCCGTCCATCGAATACAGGCTCTCGCAGACGATCAGCTTGGGCCGGTCCGGGCCCGCGGCGATCAGCAGTTCTTCCAGATGCGCCATGTCGTTGTGGCGGAAGATCTGGCGCTCGCAGCCGGCCTGGCGGACACCCTCGATCATCGAATTGTGGTTGAGCGCATCCGACAGGATCAGGCAGTTCGGAATCAGTTTTGCGATGGTCGAGATGCCGGTCTGGTTCGAGACATAGCCCGAGGTGAACAGCAGCGAGGCTTGCTTGCCATGCAGGTCGGCGAGTTCCGCCTCGAGCTGCACCAGCGGATGATGGGTGCCCGCGATGTTGCGGGTGCCGCCGGCGCCGGTGCCGACGCGGGTCGCGGTCTCGACCATGGCGCCGACCACCTTGGGGTGCTGGCCCATGCCGAGATAGTCGTTGGAGCACCAGATCACGACGTTGCGCGGCCCCTTCGGGGAATGCCACACCGCATGCGGAAACCGGCCCGCGATCCGCTCGAGATCGGCGAAAACCCGGTAGCGCCGCTCGTCATGCAGGCGGCTGAGGGCGGTGCTGAAGAATTGGCTGTAATCCATCGCAAAACCTGAAGCGGAGCTGAAGCCGGAGCGGCGCGGCCCTTTTTAGAGCTTTTCCAGCTTTGCTGTCGAGCCGTGAATCAGCTTCCGGCTGCCCGAACGTGCGGGCCCGGGTTGCTTCCGAGCGCGGACCAGAACTTGATCCTGATCAAGGTGTTGAATGCGTTTTGCTGTGCTCGCTACCGTTCAAAACCACGATTGGAACAGTGTCCGCGTCAGCAGCGCCGCTCCTCGGGGATTTCCAGCCCGCGATAGAGCCGTGTGACCTGCTGCCAGCCGCCCTTGGCGAAAGCGTCGGCGAGCGCGCATTCGGACACCTCGTCCCGGCCTCCGGCGCTGGGAAAGATCGTCACCGTCGCAGAAATGTTGCCCGAAAAGCCGCCTCGCTAACGGGGGCGATTAACCCGCCTTTACCATGTTTGCGTAGTTTTCTGGCTCGAGGATTCCAAGAAGGGTCACGGCGTATGGCGTTCCGCGCAAATCAGCAGCTCCGCGACGACATCTGGGATTATCGGTAAAGGCTGCGGCATCCGCCGCCGAAGCCACGAGAACATCGTGAAGCCTGCGCTCCGTCCGCGCCCAGGGATACGGCGCGACCGCGCTCGACCTCGTGCAGCAGGCCGCCGAATCTTCAAAGGCATGGAAAATCAGGCGCGCGAAACCGAAGCGCGCGCCCAGTCGGTCTGCGAAAGCCTCGCCGGGAAACTGCAGATTGCCGAAAAACAGCGGGATGCCGTCGGAGCGTGCGCGCCGCGAAGTCGTCAATGAATTCAATGGCAAGCTTCAGGAGGTCGCGAGAGCGCTGCAGCAGGCCCAGTCGCGCATTGAGTGCGGAAGATCGCGCGGTCGCCGCCGAGTTTCGGCGCAGGCGGCCGAGGCCCAGCTTCACAAGGCCAATCGGGAACTCGCGGCCGTCGAGGAAGCGATCCGAAGGTGCACAAGGCCGGCGGATCTGCAGCGCCGGGAATTCGCCCGGCCGAAATGCCGGCGCGGTGCAGCCGGTTCGCGCGTCAGGTCGTCCTGAAGCGCAGCACGCCGTCGGTCACCTCCGAGGTCAGCCGCCCCTCGACCAGCATGTAATTGACATGCGCGATCAGTTCGCCGGCGGCAAATCCCATCTGGTGCACGTCGAGCA
The DNA here is from genome assembly GCA_963706975.1 of uncultured Alphaproteobacteria bacterium. Taxonomy (GTDB): domain Bacteria; phylum Pseudomonadota; class Alphaproteobacteria; order Rhizobiales; family Xanthobacteraceae; genus Bradyrhizobium. Next base: position 27,619 of record CAVPOL010000034.1, on the reverse strand, counting down.
CGTGCTTGTGGAACACCACCGGCACCAGTTCCTTTGAGGTCTGCGGGATTTCCCGGCAGGCGTCGGCGATCAGTCCGCAGCGTTCCTCGTGATGATCGGCCAGCTGCTTGATGCGGGTCTTCATGCCGTAGAACGGCACGCCGTGGCCGGGCAGCACCAGCACGTCATAGGGCAACGTGGTGGTGAGGCTTGCCAGCGAGGCCAGATATTCGCCGAGCGAATTCTGGTCGGGCTCGACCGCCCAGACGCTGACATTGGGCGAGATCTTGCTCAGCACCTGATCGGCCGACAGGAACAGCTTGTCGGCGGCGCAATACAGCATCACCTGGTCGAGCGCATGGCCGCCGCCGGTGATGACCTTGAAGCGCCGCGTGCCGATCGAAACTTCGTCGCCATGCGAGATCCGGCGATAGGACGGCGGCAGCGTCGAGACCCGCTTCAGATAATCCTGGCCGCGGCCGAGCAGCTTGTCGGTCAGGCCCTCGTCCATGCCGTGGCGGCGGAAGAACAGCCGCTGCGCGTTGCGGCGTTCCTCGGTGCCGCGGTTCTGGTGATAGACCGATTGCAGATATTCCACCTGCGACATGTCGAGCGGACAGTTGAAGCGCTCGACGATCCACCCGGCGAGGCCGACGTGATCGGGATGCGAATGGGTCACGATCAGCCGGGTGATCTTCACATGGCTCAGCGGGCCCTCGAACAGGGTGGTCCAGGCCGCGATGGTTTCCTCGTTGCCGAAGCCGGAATCCACCATCGCCCAGCCGTCGCCGTCGGCGAGAAGATAGATGTTCACATGGTTGAGCCGGAACGGCAGCTTGAGCCGGACCCACAACACGCCCGGCCTCACCTCGACGACCTGATCGTGGCCGGGATGATTTTCCCAGGGGTAGCGCAGCGCCTCGGCCGAGGACTGGACGGCTGTCTGTCTTTGAATGCATGGCCCGGTTTCGCGATTGTGGCTACCGGCTTAACCGCACAATCGGCGCCGCGCCAGCCGAAAAAGCAAAGGCCGGCCGGGCTAAAACGCAGGGGTCGCGGGCGATGGCCGCGCGCATCGTCATTCCGGGGCGATGCCAACGGGTCCGCGCGAAGCGCGGCCGGATGACAGGCTCCGCATCGAATCCGGAATTGCGATTCCCGTGAATGGCGCACCTGAGGGCTGGTGCTAACGCACCATCCAGGAATGACGAAATCTCTACGCCGCCCGGATATTCGACGAGGAACGCGTCGATTTCCGCGCGCAGCACGTCGGCCTCGCGGCGAAGCGCGGCGGAGGCGCTCAGCACCTCGCCGGCCGCCGCGCCGGCCTCGGCCGAGGCGGTGGAGACGCCGACGATGTTGCTGGAAACCTCGGACGTGCCGCCGGCGGCGTGCTGGATGTTGCGGGCGATCTCGCGCGTCGCCGCACCCTGCTCCTCGACCGCGGCCGCGATCGCCGTGGTGACCTCGTTGATCTCGTTGATGGTCGTGGAGATGTTCCTGATGGCGCCGACCGCCGAAGTCGTCACCGTCTGCATGCTGGCGATCTGCTGGCGGATTTCGTCGGTCGCCTTGGCGGTCTGGTTGGCGAGGCTCTTCACCTCGGAGGCGACCACGGCAAATCCCCTGCCGGCTTCGCCGGCGCGCGCGGCCTCGATGGTGGCGTTGAGCGCGAGCAGGTTGGTCTGCGAAGCGATGGTCTGGATCAGGTCGACCACGACGCTGATGCGGCCGGCATTGTCGGCCAGCCCCTGCATGGTGGCGTCGGTGGCGCCCGCTTCCTCGACCGCCTTGCGGGCGATCTGCGCCGAGGTCACCACCTGGCGGCCGATTTCGGAGATCGATGACGACAGTTCCTCGGTGCCCGAGGACACCGTCTGCACGTTCACCGAGGTTTCCTCGGCGGCGGAAGCCACCGCGCTGACCAGCGCGCTGGACTGATCGGCGGTCGCCGACATGCTTTGCGCGGTGGCCTGCATCGAATTGGCCGAGCCCTGCAGGGTGTCGAGCGCGCTGCGGACGGTGGTTTCGAATTCGACGATCCGGGCTTCCATGCGGGAGGCGCGCTCGGCCTTGACGATGCGGTCCTTGTCCTGGTCGGCCGACAGCGCCCGGGCCTCGATCATGCTTTCGCGGAACACCTGCAGCGAGTTCGGCCATCTCCGCGATTTCGTCATGCTGGCTGGAGCGATAGATTTCGCTGGCGAGATCGCCGCTGGAGAGCAGCTGCATCGAACGCTGCAGATTGCCGATCCGCCGCAGGATGTTGCGGCCGACATAGAGCCAGACGAACAGCACCGATCCGATCAGGGTCGCGGCGCCGAGCGCCTGCATGACCGTGGTCGCCAGCGAAATCTCCTGGCGCGCCTGCCAGGTCGCGGCGTCGGTTTCGTTGCGCACGCCGTCGACCAGCTGCTGCACGCTGATCCCGAGGCCGACATTGAGCTTGCGGGTTTCGTCGAGAATGGTCTGGCCGTAATCGGCGGCGTCGAGCTCCTTCTGGCGAATCTTGAAGACGCCGGTCTTGCCCTCGCCGAGCGCCAGCAGGCCGCGGCCGCGTTGCGGAGCGCCGTGGTCGCCGAGCTCCTTGGGCAGCAAATCGAGATTGGATTTGACGCGCCGCTGCGCGGCGCGGAATTCCTTCTCGATGGCCTCCAGCGTGTCGCTGCTGTCGGACGACAGCGCCGAGATCATGTTGAACGCCATCAGATTGCCGCCGGCGACGACTTCGCCGATCTGCTTGACGATCTGCTCCGCCTTGCCGGCTTCGTCCTGCGAGAAATCGACGGCGCCGAAGACGCCGTTGAGTTCGGTCTGGGCGTCGAGCATCGCCGGACGCGGCGGCCGTCGACGAACGCTGCCTGTGCCTTGCGCACCGCGCCGTACAGCTTCTCGTGCTGGGCGGCAGCCTCCAGCCGCTCGCGCGCCGCCGAGCCGAGGCTCTTGATCATGTCGTCGATGTTCTTCACGGTCTCGGCTGAGGGCCGCGACCACCGCCTTGTCGGCGCCGAGCTCGATGATCTCGCCGAGTTTTGCGAGCGTGATCGCCTGGGTTTCCTTCATCTTTTTGGCGCGTTCGTTCAGGATCTCCTCGCTCGGCGAGGCCAGCAGCGCCGGTCCCTGGCTGGCGAGGCTGGCGCTCTGCGGCGGAGAGCTGCAGGCTGGCGGCCAGCCGCGGGATATCGCGTCCGCTGAGCTCGACCATCGCGCCGCCGAGATGTCCCAGCACCATGCCGGCGCCGGCGCTGATGAGGATGGCCATGCCGGCGATCACGGCGAAGGCGGCGAACAGGCTGCCCCTGACCCCCCATCGTGGACGCAGAAAACCGAACAACCCGCCAGACCTGCCGCTCGTGAATCGCGCCGCCATGCCGTCCCCGCTGATTTCTTCAGACGAACCGTCGGGCGGCAGTATCGCGTTACCAGGTTAACAAAATCGGGAAAATCGGAACTTTCGCGCGATTTTTCCGCGCAAAAACAACAGAGGAGGCCGGCGCAAGGCCGGCCTCCTCCGGTCAATCCGGAGGTTGTTGCTCAGCGACGCCCGGCTAGCGGGCCAAAATTGAAGCGATAGTTCACGCCGGCCTTCAGGGTATGCTCGTCGTTGCTGAACGTGCCGAACGGCACCAGCAGCGCCGGGGTGACGAAGCGGCTGCTGCCGAAATTGTAATATTGATACTCGGCCTTGGCCGACAAGTTCGGCGTGAACAGATATTCGACGCCGCCGCCGACGGTGTAGCCATTCTGATGGTTGCCATCGAGCGTGAAGGCGACCGGGGCGCCGCCGAACGTCAGGGTTTCCTGGTTGTTGGAATAGGCATAGCCGCCCTTGGCGTAGAACAGCGCCGGACCCCAGGAGTAGCCGAGGCGGCCGGTGACCGAGCCGAGCCCGCGCTGGTTGTTGCTGTAGACGAAGCCGGCGGGGAAGATCGCACCGATCTTGTTGCTGCCGAGCCAGCTGTACTGGCCTTCGACACCGACCACGAAGTTGCCGGCGAACTGGAAATCCGCGCCGGCCTGCATGCCGCCGAGCAGCCTTGCGTCGTAATTGCTGAGCACCAGGCCGTTGAAACTGTTGCTGGCGCTGAAGGCGCCGCCGAGATGTCCGCCGATATAGAAGCCGGTCCAGTTGTAGAGCGGCGCCGCATAGGCCGGGGCGTAGGGGCGGGCGCCGAGATCGGCAGCAAGAGCAGGCACGGACGCGCCGACAAGGATCAGGGCGGCGATGGCGGGAACGAACTTCATGGGGTGGTCTCCGACGGAATCCGGATGTCGCCGCATGCCGGCGCCATTCATGCCGTCGAGTTAGACGGCATTTGAATAAAATGCCGTTGCCGGAAGGCGAAACCCAAATCCTGGGGGCCGCAACCGCTTGCCGTACTTAACGGGGTGCTAACGAAAAAAGGCCGGCGTGAGCCGGCCTTTCGTCGCAGGTCTCGAGCGAGACGATCAGTACTTGGCAACAACCGGGCCGCCGAAGTTGAAGCGGTAGTTGATGCCGGCCTTGACGGTGTGCTCGTCGTTGCGGGTGCTGCCGAACGCCGTCAGCACGGCGGGCGTCACGAAGTTGGTCTTGCCGAAGTCGTAGTACTGATACTCGACCTTGCCCGACCAGTTCGGGGCGAACATGTATTCCAGGCCGGCGCCGACGGTGTAACCGTCATGATGGCTGCTGTTCAGCGTGAATGCGACAGGCGCGCCGAGGAAGGTCAGCGATTCGCTGTGGTCGGAATAGGCATAGCCGCCCTTGACGTAGAGCAGTCCCGCACCCCAGGTGTAGCCGAGTCGGCCGGTCACCGAGCCGAGGCCACGCTGGTTGTAGGTGTAGACGGCTCCGGCGCCGGCGCCGGTGAAGGCAACGCCATTGTTGTTGCTGCCGCCGAGCCAGGAGTACTGGCCTTCGATACCAACCACCCAGTTCGGGGCGAACTGGTAGTCGGCGCCGCCCTGCAAACCGCCGAGGAAGCGGCCATCGTTGCTGTTGTTGGTGGTGCCGGCGAAGCCGTTGTCGCTGCAGAAGGCGCCGCCGAGGTGACCGCCGATGTAGAAGCCGGTCCAGTTGTAGATCGGCGCATAGGCCGGGGCGGCCTTGGTGTAGGCGGCGCGCGCGCCGAGATCGGCAGCAAGTGCTGGCACGGTCGCGCCGAGAGCGACGAGGGCCACAGTAGCGAGCAGGAACTTCTTCATTAGTTTTAGTCTCCAGGAGATTTATTCTTGAATGTGGGATCGGCCGCCTGTGCGGCGTCGTCCATGGCGCGGACTTAGACCGCATTTGCATGAAAAGCTGTCACCCATAGGTCACACCAAGCGAGAACCTAACCTATTGGTAGAATTGCAATTTTTTGTGATTAACGAGGCCTTGATGAGGGCTTAAAGAAGCCTTAATTGCTGCGTCGCAAAGGGGCGCGGAAATAGAGGCCTAGCCGAGGCGGCGGCGGACTTCGTCGCGCATCTGTTCGCGAAAGGCTTCGCGGCGCGCCGGCCTTTCACTGACGGCGATATCGTGCCGGTCGAAGATGTTGAAATTTTCCAGGATCGGATAGCGATCGCTGGCCATCGCCAGCAGCCGAAGCTGTTCGGCGACCGGCTTGCCCGGACCGGTGACTTCCCATTTGCGGATGGTGTTGGCGCCGTGTGTCCGCGGCAAGACCGCACAGCTTCGCCATATCGGCCACCGACAGCGGCCTGCCGATGGCGTCAGCGAGATCCTGGCGAAGCTGCTTCAGTTCACGGCCGGTCATCGCAGGATTTCCTCGACGTTACCTGTCAGAACGCCGGGCCCAATCTCTGGGTTGGTTCGATTAACGGTCCGTGAATCCAGGAAAGGTGCTGTCGAATTTGGGAACGGTCGGTGGAGCTATCCCACCTTTCCTTCCTGGTCGTCCCGGTTAACGGCTACCCAAGAAAAGCGGTAGAGCGTCAACGCTCAGGACCGCTTTTTCCTTGCAAATGGCCCAATGAATAGCAGCAGTTTCGTTGTACCGAAAACATACGCTTCGGGCGGTTTGTGCCCTTTTGCTGGTGAGTTCGTGTCGGCACCCGGTCAGGACGGCGGTGCCTCAACCTGGCCATGCGCAGACTCGTCAATGCGAGCCCGGCATCTCGTCAGCGTCTGTTCCGGTGGCCCGGAAGCGTCGACCACCGCCCAGTCGAGCCTGCCGATATCATACTTGTCCTGGCGTTCGGCGATCGCCGGCGTGGCATCGGATGCGTCGCGCTCGCGCCTGCTGACGCGATCTAGTCTGGTTTCGAGGTCGGTCTGCAGAAACACTCCGGCGAATTGCAAGTTTAGTTTGTGCGCGACATTGCGGATAGCGGCACGCTCCTGTTCATCGGCAAATACAGCGTCGGCCACGACGGAATGACCTTCCGAAAGAATCCGGAACGCGCGTTGCTCGAGGGTTTCGTAGATCTGCCGGGTGACCTCCGGCAGATACGCGCGTTCGGGCAGCCTGTCGGTCTCATTGACCCCAAACAGCTGTTTTCGCATGACGTCCGTGCGCTGGATGACGGCTCCCGGCAAGGGTGCGAGGCCAGGCGCGACGCCGCGCGCCAAAATGGATTTTCCGGTCCCTGACAGTCCGCCGATAGCCACCAGCACCGGCGGTGGCGGAGAAATCGCGCGGAGCGCCAGCGCGAAATAGCTTCGCGCTGCCGGCATCACGGCCGGCTCTGAACTGGCACGGGCCAGCAGCACCTTGGCGCGAATTGCGGCGCGAAGCGACAGGAACAGCGGAAGCAGCGCCAGCCCATCGAGATTTTCGCAGGCGGTCCTCAGCAAATAGGCGTTAAGGAGCGCGTTGGCGGCGCCATCCCGGTCATAGCGGATGAAATCCATCACCGGGAACGCAACATCATAAAGGACGTCGGTGGTCGCGATGACCGGATCGAATTCGATCGCATCGAACAGGACAGGCTTCGGACCGATCAACACGATGTTCGCCAGGTGCAGGTCACCATGGCAGCGCCGGACGAAGCCGTTCCGGCTGCGCCCGTGCAGCAGGTCGCGAACGCGCGAAACGGCCACCCTTGATGCTTCGTCGAGGCGATCGATGGCAGCGACGGGAAAACGCCCGGCAGTTCGAAACTCCGTTGTGTTGTCGCTAATGATGGGCAGAATGGTCTCGACCCAGGCCGGTCCCGGCGCCAGTGGTGCGGTGGCATGGGATGCGGCGATCGTGTCGGCAATGGCGTCGACCAGGGCCGCATCCGGCGGACCCGCCTCTGCCACATGGTCGAGGGTCTGGCGTTCGTCGAAGCGGTTCATTTCAATTGCGAATTCAACCGGGGTACCGTCTCCGCCGATGCTCAGCGATCCGTCGGCGCTCCGCGTAATCGGAACGACGCGCCGGTAAATCTCGGGAGCGAAGCGCCGGTTTACGCGGATCTCCTCCTCGCAGGCGGCCTTTCGCTTCGCCAGGGTCGAATAGTCGAGGAAGGGAAAGCGCACGGCCCGCTTGATCTTCAGCGCTCGATCACCCTCCAGAAAAACTGCCGCGGCATGGGTATCGATCCGCCGAACATGCGGATGCTGCGCAGGGTCGGCAAGGAACGTGAATATCTCTTCCTGGGCTTGGCCTTCGGTCATCGGTGATGTCTCAAGCCGTGAGCACGGCGGCGCCAAGGATCCGCCCCGTTCGCAGCCTTGCAAGGGCATCGTTGGCTTCACTCAAGGGAAATGCCGTCGTCTCCGTCCGTATCCCCGCCTGAGGCGCAATCCCGAGAAAATCCAGTCCGTCCTGACGGGTAAGATTGGCAACCGAGATGAGTTGCCGTTCGCCCCAAAGCAGACGATAGGGAAAGCCCGGAATATCGCTCATGTGGATGCCCGCGCAAATCACCTTGCCGCCCCTGCGCACCGCGCGCGTGCCGCCGGCACCAGGGCTCCGACCGGTGCATAGATGATGGCGGCATCGAGCGGGGCGTCCGGCAACTGATCCGACGGCCCTGCCCATGTCGCACCCAGCCGGCGCGCAAGGTCTTGCGCCGCCACATCGCCGGACCGAGTGAAGGCATAAACCGAGCGCCCCTGCCAACGCGCCACCTGTGCGACGATGTGTCCGGCGGCGCCAAAGCCGTAGATGCCGAGCCGGCGCGCATTTCCCGCCATTACCAGCGATCGCCATCCGATCAGGCCGGCGCAAAGCAGGGGCGCGATGGATACATCGTCGCCTTGTTCTCCCAGCGGAAATGCGTAACGGGCGTCGGCGATGACATGCGTCGCAAATCCGCCGTCCCGCGTGTAGCCGGTGAACAGCGGCCGTTCGCACAGATTTTCCATCCCATCCCTGCAAAATCGACAGATGCCGCAGGTGTGCCCCAGCCAGGGGACGCCGACGCGGTCGCCAGCACGGAGTGATATCTCGCCAGGGCCAACAGAGTCCACGCGACCGACGACCTCATGGCCCGGCACGATCGGATAGACGATGTCCGGCAATTCGCCGTCAACGACGTGAAGATCCGTTCGGCAGATGCCGCAGGCGCTGACCCTGATGCGCACCTCGCCCGGACCCGGCGACGGATCGGGTCGCTCGCGCAAGATCAGCGGCGCACCAGCCGCCTCCTGGACCATGGCCTGCATGACAAATTCCTTCAAAAGGAAGAAAAATCTAACCACGCATGGATCACTCCATGTTTGACGCGGGTCAAAGCGGTCCCTCTCTCCCGGATACAATGAACGGGCTCCCGGCGCTCGCAAATGCCGCTTCACGCAACGGCGCGCGGGACAAGAAAACAAGGGAACCGGTCGCGCTTGCCCTTGATGTTGCGGCCCATTGCGACGGCTGTATCGGCTTCCATCGCTGATGTATGCGGCCGATGCGATTGATATGCGGACAGGGTGAATGTCTTCAATTTTCCGGCCGCGCCCGGAGCCGATGACATACCCAGGATATCCGGTGAAAGGCGCGCCTGGAAAAAAAGCTGGTGCTGCCAGACAGGATTGAACTGTCGACCTCTCCATTACCAATGGAGTGCTCTACCACTGAGCTACGGCAGCATGCCCCGGAGTATAGAGAATCGGCCAAAAGGCCCCTCAGAGCGGGCCGATCCTTGCCACAAGCCCCCCGCCGGCGCAAGCGCGGGAGGGAGCTGACCGGTCCTCAAAAACAGCCGAAATCGGTGCGGAATTGCCATGGCGGCCTTCGATGGGCAGGTTGAGGGCCGATTTGGTTCCAATTTGCTTCCCGAGGGCCCGCAATGCCCTGATCGGGCGGGGATACTTCGATTCGATCGTCCGGGCCGTCACACGACCAGGTCGATCCGCCTGAATTGCCATTTGCCGGCACTGGCGCAAAATTCCGGCGCGGCCTGGCGGCGGCCGGTCTATTCTCCGGCGCTTGCGCTTGATGCGGATTCATTCGAACAGGTCGGCGATGAAGGACGATAAGGGCAAAGGCGAGGGCCAGCCGGCGAAAAATTCGCGGCAGGACCGGCTGAAACTGGCGCTGCGTGAAAATCTCAAGCGGCGCAAGTCGCAGGCGAGGGGACGCAACGATGCATCCGCGTCACCTCGCGCTGACCCCGGCGCCTCCCCACATGACGAGCTCGAAACGAAACCGGGCGAATAGCCGGCGCGCGACGGTCGAGGCGCGCGGGGTGGCCCGGGGCATGCTTGTCCGCAGCGCGGCGGATTTGGGTTTGCAGGTAAGGTGTGATGGGCATGGCGGGTGAGTCGGCGAGCGGAACCAGTGCGGATGGCCCTGTTTCATCCTTTGCATTTCCCCGCTACGCACAGACCTTTCCGGCGCTGACGCCGCACGAAATCGCGCGGATGCGCCGGTTCGGCGAACTCAGGAACTATCATTCGGGCGACATGCTGTTCGAGACCGGCAAGGTCGGCCCCGGCATGTTCGTCATCCTGTCCGGCCACGTCGCGATCACCCAGCGCGATGGGCTCGGCCGCGTCACGCCTGTCATCGACCAGGGGCCGGGTCAGTTTCTCGCCGAGATCGGCCAGCTCTCCGGCCGCACCGCGCTGGTCGACGGCCATGCCGAGGGCGATGTCGAAACGTTGTTGATCCCGCCGGATCAATTGCGGGCGCTGTTGGTCGCCGAAGCCGATCTCGGCGAGCGCATCATGCGCGCGCTGATCCTGCGCCGGGTCAGCCTGATCCAGGGCGGCGTCGGCGGCCCGGTGCTGATCGGCGCCCACACGCTCGGCGACATGGCGCGACTGCAGAATTTTCTGGAGCGCAACGGCCATCCCTATCATGTGCTCGATCCCTCAACCGACAAGGACGCCGCCGACCTCGTCGCGCGCTACGCGACTTCGCACACCGATCTGCTGGTCGTGGTTCCCGACGGCAGGGTGCTGCGCAATCCCTCCGAGGCGGCCGTCGCCTACGCGATCGGAATGATCGGCGACGAGGACCATGACAAACTCTACGACGTGGCGGTGGTCGGCAGCGGGCCGGCGGGGCTGGCCACCGCCGTCTATGCGGCTTCCGAAGGATTGTCAGTCGCCGTGTTCGACGCCCGCGCATTCGGCGGCCAGGCCGGCGCCAGTGCTAGGATCGAAAACTATCTCGGCTTCCCTACCGGCATTTCCGGCATGGCGCTGGCCGGCCGCGCCTTCAGTCAGGCGCAGAAATTCGGCGCGCAGATGCTGATCCCGGTCTCGGTCAGGTCGCTCGATTGCTCGCGCAGCGATGGTGCGCTTGCGCTTTCGACCGATTGCGGGCAGCGGATGCGCGCACGGTCCGTGGTGGTGGCGAGCGGCGCCCGCTACCGCCGGCCGGATATCGAAAACCTCGGGGCGTTCGAGGGCCGCGGCGTCTGGTACTGGGCTTCGCCGATCGAGGCGCGATTGTGCGCGGAACAGGAGGTCGCGCTGGTCGGCGGCGGCAATTCCGCCGGGCAGGCGGCGGTGTTTCTGTCGGGCCACGCCCGCAGGGTTTACATGGTGATCCGCGGCGGCGGCCTCGGCGCCAGCATGTCGCGCTATCTGATCGAGCGCATCGAGGCGACGCCCAATATCGAGCTGCTGTTCAATGCCGAGGTGGTCGGGCTCGATGGCAGCGACGAAGGAACGCTCGAGCGGGTGCGCTGGCGCAGCCGCCTTGGCGGCGACGAGAACGCCCTCGATATAAGCAACCTGTTCCTGTTCGTCGGCGCCGATCCCGCCACCGACTGGCTCGACGGCTGCGGCGTCATGGTCGATCGCGGCGGCTTCGTCGTCACTGGTGCGCAATGCGGCAAGGGCGAGGGGCGGCCGGCATCGGCGCTGGAGACATCGGTGCCCGGCGTGTTCGCCGTCGGCGACGTGCGCTCCGGCTCGGTCAAGCGGGTCGGCGGCGCGATCGGCGAGGGCGCGCAGGTGGTGGCGGCGCTGCACGGCTTTCTCGGCGATGCTTCGAAGCCGGCGCTGTAAGAAGAGGAAACAACCATGTCGAAAGGCTGCAGCCATATCGCCGGCATTCACGATGTCACGCCGAGCGCGCTCGGCTGCGAGGAATGCCTGAAGAGCGGCGGCCGCTGGCTGCATTTGCGGATCTGCCGCAGCTGCGGCCATGTCGGCTGCTGCGACGATTCCCCCAACAAGCACGCCACCAAGCACTTTCATGCCACCGGGCATCCCGTCATCGAAGGCTACGATCCGCCGGAAGGCTGGGGCTGGTGCTATGTCGACGAAGTGCTGTTCGATCTCTCCAGCCGAAAAACTCCACACAACGGACCGATCCCGCGCTATGACTGACTCCTCTTCAACGAAGAATGAGGAATTCGAATGCGATGCGTGCCGAAAATCCGTCATGCCGCCGTCACAACCATCCTGCTGATGGCATTTTCGGTCGCATTATCATTTCCTGAGGTGGCATTCGCGCAAGCCCCGCAGAGCAAATTCGCCGAGGTCAATGGCGTCAAACTGCATTATCTGGTCGCCGGCAAGGGCGATCCGGTGGTGTTGCTGCACGGCTATGCCGAAACCAGCCACATGTGGCGGCCGCTGATGACAAAACTCGCCGACAGACACACGGTGATTGCGCCCGATCTGCGCGGTTTTGGTCGATCCGCCGCACCTGACGGCGGCTACACCAAGAAGGCGATGGCGCAGGACATCCATGCGCTGGTGAAAAGTCTTAAATACGATCGCATTCGCCTGGTCGGCCACGATATCGGATTGATGGTCGCCTACGCCTATGCGGCGCAATACCCCGACGAGATCGATCGCATCGTGCTGATGGAGGCCTTCCTGCCCGGCGTCGGTGAGTGGAATAACGTCTTTCTGCTGCGCGATCTCTGGCACTTCCATTTCTTCGGCAAGACGCCGCTGGCGCTGGTCACCGGCCGCGAACGGACCTATCTCGATCATTTCTGGAACGATTTTGCCGCCGATCCGGCCAAATCCGTCTCTGAAGCCGACCGCCAGTTCTATGCCAGGGCCTACGCCCAGCCCGGCCGCATGAAGGCCGGCATGGAAGTCTTTCGCGCCTTCCCTGTTGACGCCGAGGATTTTGCGGGATTCGCCCGGACAAAACTGACCATGCCGATGCTGGTGCTGTCGGGCGAAAAGGCCGGCGGCCCGTTCCTGATCGAGCAGGGCAAAATGGTCGCAACCAATGTCGAGGGCGTCCTGATCAAGGGCCGGGGACACTGGCTGATGGAGGAAGCGCCGGACGAGGTGATTCCGAAACTGGTGGAATTTCTGAACCGCTGAGATTTGACGCGGGATCAGACAAAAGTCGCACGAAATTCAAAAGCCGTTCGGCGCATCAATTGCATAGCTGATGCACAGAGGCGTGAATGGAAAGTTCCAGTGGGCGGTCGTAGCATGAGGCTGGTCATATCAATGGGGATATCATCATGATTTTCGGAATGAGTTTGCTTGTATTTGTGCACGTCATCATCAGCCTGATCGGAATCGTCGCGGGCCTTGTCGTGGTGTTCGGAATGCTGAGGTCCGACAGGATGCCGGGCCTGACCGCGATCTTCCTCCTGACCACGATCCTGACCAGTGCCACCGGGTTTCTGATTCCGCCGCTGGTGTCCGAAAAACTGCTGCCGTCGCACATCATCGGCGCTCTCTCGCTGGTGCTGCTGGCGGTCGCGTGTTTCGCGCTGTACGGCCAGAAGCTTTCCGGCGCCTCGCGCTGGGTCTATGTGGTGACCGCGCTGATCTCGCTTTATCTCAACAGCTTCGTGCTGGTGATCCAGTCGTTCCTGAAGCTACCGCCGCTGACCGCCCTTGCGCCCGGCAATCCGCCATCGGGACCGGTATTCGGCGGGGTTCAGCTCGTTGTGCTGGCGTTCTTCGCGCTCATGACGTTCCGCGCGGTCAAGCGATTCCACCCGGCCTGATCCGGGCGCACGCCTTCGAAATGCGCAGTGCGCGCCGGAGCGCCCTGATGCTGCATCTCAACGAGGAGATATTCCATGCCCGCGATCACCACCAAAGACGGCGTCGAAATTTTCTACAAGGACTGGGGAAGCGGCCAGCCCATCGTGTTCAGCCATGGCTGGCCGTTGTCATCGGATGACTGGGACACCCAGATGCTGTTCTTCCTTAATCACGGCTTTCGCGTCATCGCCCATGACCGCCGCGGCCACGGCCGCTCCAGCCAGACCGGCGGCGGCCATGATATGGATCATTATGCCGACGATCTCGCAGCGCTGACGGCGCATCTGGATCTGAAGGGCGCGGTTCACGTCGGCCATTCCACCGGCGGCGGCGAGGTGGTGCATTACATTGCGCGCCACGGCGAGAGCAGGGTCGCGAAAGCGGCGATCCTGAGCGCGGTGCCGCCGCTGATGATGCAGACGCCGGCCAATCCCGGCGGCCTGCCCAAAAGCGTGTTTGACGATCTGCAGGCGCAACTCGCTAAAAATCGTTCGGAATTTTATCGCGCGCTGCCGTCCGGCCCGTTCTATGGTTTTAACCGGCCGGGCGCCAAACCGTCGGAAGCCATCATCCAGAACTGGTGGCGCCAGGGCATGATGGGCGGTGCCAAGGCGCATTACGACGGCATCGTCGCCTTCTCGCAGACCGACTTTACGGAAGACCTCAAGAAGATCACCGTGCCCGTGCTGGTGATGCATGGCGACGACGACCAGATCGTGCCCTATGCCGACTCCGCGCCGCTGTCGGCAAAACTTCTGAAGAACGGCACACTGAAGACCTACAAGGGATTTCCGCACGGCATGCCGACCACGGAAGCGGCCACGATCAATGCCGACCTGCTGGCGTTCATCAAGTCGTGAACGGAGCCAGCCCGGCATGAAAGTCATCCTGTTCGGCGCCACCGGCATGGTCGGGCAGGGCGTGCTGCGCGAATGCCTGATCGATGCCGGCGTCGAGCGCGTGCTCGCGGTCGGGCGCAGCCCGACGGGGCAGCATTATCCCAAGCTGCACGAAATCGTCCACGGCGATTTCACCGACTTTTCCGCCGTCGCATCCGAACTGTCAGGTTATGACGCCTGCTTCTTCTGCCTCGGCGTCTCTTCGCTCGGCATGGATGCTGAACGCTACCGGCACTTGACCTACGACATCACCATGGCCGCGGCGACGGCGCTCGCCAGGCTCAATCCGGGCATGGTGTTCATCTATGTGACCGGCCGCGGCACCGATTCCACCGAGCAGGGCAGCCGGAGATGGGCGAGGGTCAAGGGTAAGACCGAGAACGATTTGCTGAAACTGCCTTTCAAGGCCGCCTACATGTTTCGACCCAACGGCATCCAGCCGCTGCATGGCGTGAGGTCGAAAACCGGCTGGATCAACGCGGTCTACGCAGTGTCCGCGCCGCTGTTGTCGTACCTCACCCGCGCCACGCCGGGCCTCATGACGACGTCCGAAAAACTCGGCCGCGCCATGATCAAGGTCGCGCGCGATGGTTATCCGAAGCCGATTCTGGAGAGCGAGGATATCAATTCGATATGAGTGGTCATTCCGGGGCAGCCCGATAGGGCTGAACCCGGAATCTCGAGGTTCCGGGTTCGCGCTTTCGCGCGCCCCGGAACGACGACACATCACCCCGGCACAAACGCCGTCCCGCTGGCATCCGTAATCGTGTGCACCGGCGCGCCATAGAGCGCTTCCAGCCGCTCCTTAGTCAAAATTTCCCGCACCGGTCCTTCCGCAATCCGCTCGCCGCCGCGCAGCAGATAGGCGCGGTCGGCGGCGCGCAGCGCGTGGTTGGGATCGTGGGTGGTGAAGAGCACGCCGAGGCCGGAGGCGGCCAGTGCGCGGATCTCGCGCATCACCTTGCCCTGGTTGCCGAAGTCGAGATTGGCGGTCGGCTCGTCGAGCACGATGAATTGCGGCTCCTGCGCCAGCGCGCGGGCCAGCAGCACCAGTTGCCGCTCGCCGCCGGAGATCATGGTGTAGGGCCTGTTCGCCAGTTCGGTGATGCCGAGCCGGTCGAGCATGGAAGCGGCCACCATGCGGTCTTTTGCGCTGGGCCTGGCGAACAAATCGCCATGCGCGGTGCGGCCCATCAGCACCACCGCTTCCACCGAAAACGCAAACGTCGCGACATGGGTCTGCGGCACATAGGCGATCAGGCGCGCCCGCTCGCGCGCGCTGCGTGAAGCAAGTGGCGCGCCACCGAGCCGCACCTCGCCGGCCTTCGGCGAAAGCAGCCCGAGCAGGGTTTTGAGCAGCGTGGTCTTGCCGCCGCCGTTCGGCCCGAGCAGCGCCAGCACCTCGCCCTTTGTCAGTTTTACGTCGAGTCCGCTGCCGACCACGCGGTCGGGATAGCCGATGCTGAGCTGATGTCCCTCGAGAATCATGACCAGTTCTTCTGCACGCTGGCGAGCAGCCAGATGAAGAACGGCGTGCCGATCACCGCCGTCAGGATGCCCAGGGGAATTTCGACCTGCGCCATGGTGCGCGCCAGCGTGTCGATCAGCAGCAGGTAGCCGCCGCCGAGGATCGCGGCCGCCGGCAGCAGCCGCGCGAAATCAGGGCCGACCAGCGACCGCGCCAGATGCGGCACCACCAGGCCAACCCAGCCGATGATCCCCGCGGTGGCGACGCTGGCGGAGGTCACTAGCGTTGCGGCGGCGACGATGGCGATGCGCAGCGGCCCGGTGGCGACGCCGAGCGCGCGCGCCTCCTCTTCCGGCAGCGACATCACGTTCATGCGCCAGCGCAACGCGACCAGCACGGCTGTGCCCAGCGCGACCGGACCGAACAGCGGCAGCAGGTCGGAAGTCCCGGTCGCCGACAGGCTGCCGAGCAGCCAGAACGTCATGGCCGGCAACTGGTTGTAGGGATCGGCGAGATACTTTACGAGGCCGACGCCGGCGCCGAACAGCGAGCCGACCACGACGCCGGTCAGCACCAGCACCAGGATCGGATCGCGCGAGCGTACCGAGGCGCCGATCACATAGACCACGCCGACCGCGATCAGCCCGCCGAGAAAGGCGGCCGCCTGGATCGCGAACACGGTCAGCGAAAGATAGATGCCGACCACGGCGCCAAGTGCTGCGCCCGACGACGCCCCCAGAATGTCGGGCGAGACCAGCGGATTGCGAAACAGCCCCTGGAACGCGGTGCCGGCGACCGCGAGTGCTGCGCCGACCAGCATCGCCGCCAGCACCCGCGCCCGCGCACCTGCCAGATGACGCTTTCGACCGCGGGCGCGACGTCGGCGCGGTGGCCGGCCAGCTTTGCGTAGAGAACGCTGAGGAGGTCGCCGAGGCTGACGGGATAGCGGCCGACCGTCAGCGCCAGCAACAGGCCCGCGACCAGCACCGCAACGGCGATGGCAAATCCGGGTACGGCGGAGCGGGAGATACTCATCTGGCAATTGGATTCACAAATCGGTGTCGCTGCCCATCCTTCGAGACGGCCACTTCGTGGCCTCCTCAGGATGAGGCTCAACCTGCTGCAACATAACAAACCTCATGCTGAGGAGCGAGCGACGCGAGCGTCTCGAAGCATGGGCAGCAAGCGACTCACCAATTCGCGGAAGGCTATCAATCCCGGCCTGCAAGTACATGGTCGATTTGCGCCGCCGACGGCGCCACATGATAGAAGCGGGAATAAAACGCTTCCGTCAGCTTGCGCAGATCTTCCGGAAACCGCTCCGGATAGAGGATCTTGGCCAGCCACCACAGCCCGATCAGCCGGTTCACCGACGGCGGAAAATCCACCCAGCCGAACGGCATTTTTGGCGACAGGTGAACGCGGTTGTCGCGCACCGCCTTGACCGGCGCCCAGGACGGATCGCTGCGCACCCACGCCGCAAACTCCTGGTCGATGGTCACGATCACGTCGGGATTCCACACCAGGACCTGTTCGATCGAGATGTTGGCGAGCCCGCCCGGGGTTTCGGCCGCGACATTGCGGCCGAGCATTTCGATGGTCTCGACATTGATTGAGCCGCCGAGCGCGGTCGTGAGCCCGCGCGGTCCGCGCGCGTAATAGACCTTTGGCCGCGCGTTCGCCGCGATCGGCTCGACGCGGCCCAAAACGGTCTTCAGCGTATCCTCGGCATGGCGGGCGAGTTTTTCCGCATCATGCGGCCGGCCGATCAACGCGCCGAGCGAGCGGTAGCTGGTGGCGATGCCGGCGAAACGGCCGTCCAGCAGCGCGTAGGGAATGCCGGTTTGCTCCTGCACCCGGTCCGCCAGTGAGACAAAGGTGGCGCTGGTGGAGCCGACGTCGAGAATGAGGTCGGGCTTCAGCGCCAGCACGGTTTCCAGGTTGGCGGTATTGCCGCGCCCGGTGATGCGCCCGACCTCCGGCCGCGTGCAGATCTCCGGCAGCATGTAGGCGCATTCTTCCCTGCGGTTGGCGCGCGGCCAGCCGAGCAGCAATTCAGGCGCCAGCGTATACAGCAGGATCGCCGCCGGCGGCCCGGCCGGGAATACGCGCGCTACCTTTGCCGGGATCGGCACGCTGCGCCCGGCGGAATCCTTCATGGTTTCCGCAGACGCGGCGCGAGGCGGCGCGATCAGCGTCGTCGACAGGCCCGCGATCAGGGTGCGGCGGTCTATCAATCGACGCCCACCATGACGTCGCTGGCCTTGATCACGGCAATCGCCGCTTTGCCCTTTGCCAGCCTGAGTTCGTCCACCGCCTCGTTGGTGATCGCGGCCGTGACGATGGTCCCGCCGCCGATATCGATCCTTATATGCGAGGTGGTCGCGCCCTTCATGACATCGACGATGGTGCCCTTGAGCTGGTTGCGCGCGCTGATTTTCATGAGATGGTCCTTAAAGTTCGACAACCCAGATATGCATAAAGTAGCCGCACATCGGACGTTAGGCGATAGGGCGGCGCCAGCCGGCTTCTCGAGGGCCGAGAGTTTCTCGGTCCCCACACTGCATTGGGTTGCACCTATTCCGGACCTGGAACCATCTTCCCGTCGATCGGACGGCTGAAATCGCTCGTTGGCCGGGTTCGCCCGGGTAGGTGGATTTTATCGGCAGTTCGTTATATTCAATAGCATATCACGATTGCCCCCGATGCTGCGGGCGCATTGCGACAGCGTCGAATTTGGCCGGCAGCGCGCCCGCTTTAAAGTTCGGCCGTGCTGTCGTATAATTTCAGAAAATCGGGACATCAAGGGAGTGCAGACATGGCTGTAACGCAGGCAATTCCGATTACCCGTCACCCCTATGCGGATGGCTCCTACAAGCAGATGCTGATCGACGGCAAATGGGTCGATGCCGCCTCCGGCAAGCGCTTTGAGAGCCACAACCCCGCCACCGGCGAACTGCTCGCCACCGTCGCCGAGGGCGATGCCGAGGATATCAACCGCGCGGTGGCGGCGGCGCGCCGCGCCTTCGAAGGGCCCTGGAGCAAGGTCAAGCCGTTCGAACGGCAGGCGCTGCTGTTGAAACTCGCCGATCTCGTCGAGAAGAATTTTGAGGAACTGTCGCAACTCGACACGCTCGACATGGGCGCGCCGATCGCCCGCACCCGCGGCAACAGGCTGCGCGTGCTCGGCATGCTCCGCTATTACGCCGGCCAGGCCACCGCGCTGCATGGCGAGACCATCGAGAACTCGCTGCCCGGCGAAATCTTCTCCTACACCTTGAAGGAGCCGGTCGGCGTGGTCGGCGCGATCATTCCGTGGAACGGCCCGCTCGGCGCCAGCGTCTGGAAGATCGGCCCGGCCATCGCCACCGGCTGCACGGTGATCCTGAAACCCGCCGAAGAAGCGCCGCTGACCGCGCTGCGGCTGGCGGAACTCTGCATGGAAGCCGGCATCCCGGCCGGCGTCGTCAATGTGGTGCCGGGCTATGGCGAGACCGCGGGCGCGGCGCTGGCGTCGCATCCCGGCGTCGACAAGGTCGCCTTCACCGGCTCGCATGTCACCGGGCAATCGATCGTCAGGGCGTCGGCCGGCAATCTGAAGCGGGTCTCGCTGGAGCTAGGCGGCAAGTCGCCCGACATCGTGTTTGCGGATGCCGATCTCGACGCCGCGGTGCCGGGGGCGGCGATGGCGGTGTTCGCCAATTCCGGGCAGATCTGCAGCGCCGGCACGCGGCTGTTCGTCGAGCACGAGGTCTATGACGAATTCGTCGGCCGCGTCGCCGAGTTCGGTAAGAAGCTGCAGGTCGGCAACGGCCTCGATCCCAACACCCAGATCGGGCCGCTGGTCTCGGCCCAGCAGATGGAGCGCGTCAGCGGCTACCTCGCGATCGGACAGCAGGAAGGCGCCACAGCGCTCGCCGGTGGCGCGCCCTTGACCGAAGGCGCGCTGTCGAAGGGCTATTTCGTGCCGCCGACCGTGTTCGCCAACGTGCAGGACAATATGCGGATCGCGCAGGAGGAAATCTTTGGCCCCGTGATTTCGGCGATCTCGTTCAAGGACAGCGACGACCTGATCCAGCGCGCCAATGCCACCACCTTCGGGCTCGGCAGCGGCGTCTGGACCAAGGACGTCAGCAAGGCACATCGCGTGGCAAAAGCGCTTCGCGCCGGCTCGGTCTGGGTCAATTGCTACCAGGCGATGGACCCGGCGGTGCCGTTCGGCGGCTACAAGATGAGCGGCTATGGCCGCGAGTCCGGCAAGCAGCACCTGGAAGAATATCTCAACGTCAAGGCGGTCTGGATCAAGACCGGCTAGGCAGCTCCGTCCTTCGAGACGAAATAGACGATGCTCTGCTTTCCTCCCCGACACCAAGGGCGCGTGACGGGGAGTCGGAGACGCCTGAGGTGGCACGTACGCCGAGGGCAGGCGGCTAGTCTTGCAGGATAACCTGAAAACCGCGATTATTCACGACAGTTGGGGTTCAACTGCGTGACCCCGGTTTGAGGTCAACGAACCGTGGCCCACAAACACAAGGTTCATTGCGGGCGGAGGCATCGGCGGAATCACTGCGTTGCTGGCGCTTCGCCGGCGCGGCATCGCCGCCGAGCTATTCGAGCAGGCGGCCGCCTTCGGTCAGGTGGGCGCCGGCCTTCAGGTCAGCGGCAACGCAACGCGGATCCTGCGCGCGCTTGGCCTCGGTGATGCGCTGGCACACATCGCATATTATCCGGAGGGACGAGACTATCGCGCCTGGGACAATGGTGATCGTCTCTACTACACTCCGCTCGGCGAGCGGGCGGAAGTACATTTTGGTGCGCCGTATTACACCGCGCACCGGGCCGACTTGCTTGATGTTCTACTTGGCGGTCTTGAAACGGGAAGTTTCCATCTCGGTTGCCGTATCGAGCGCCTCGACCAGGATGACGAAAGCGTCACTATTTCGTTGGCGGACGGAAGCACTGCAACCGGCGACATCCTTATCGGCGCCGACGGAATTCACTCCACGGTGCGCGGGCAAATGTTCGGTACGGAATTGCCACGGTACACCGGCAACGTCGCTTGGCGCGGACTGGTGCCGGCCGAGCGTGTTGCACACCTCGATGTTGCCAAGGTCGCTGGCGTATGGATGGGACCGAACCGTAGCATCGTCCAGTACTACATCGCGGCAGGAAAGACCTTCAACTGGATCGGCATCAGCCGATCGGAACAGCCGGCACGGGAATCCTGGCTGGCTGAGGGGCGTACTGAGGATGCGCTGGCCGAATATGCCGGCTGGCACGACACCATTCGCACCATCATCGCGGCGACGCCGCGCGTGCTCCGCCAGGCGCTATATGATCGCGAGCCGCTGCCCGATTGGCGGATCGGGCGGGTCGTCCTGCTGGGCGACGCGGCCCATCCGATGATGCCATTCTACGCGCAGGGCGCGGCGCAGAGCATCGAGGACGCGTATGTTCTGGCCGGCTGTCTCGCCGCAACGCCGGACGAGCCGGTCGCAGCCCTCGAACGTTACGTGAAACTTCGCCAGCCGCGCACCGCCTGGATGCAAGGGCTTGCCCGCCGCGAAGAGCAACTCTACCAGATGAGCGATGCCTCCGAGATCGCGGCGCGCAACGCGCGTATGCGCGCGAACCGTTTCCCGGAATCAGCAACCTTTCCCCCGGAACAGGAGCGGCTCTACGGTTATGACGCCGAGGCGGCCTTGCGGGAATAAGTGATTTCCAAATGTAAAGTACTCGTCTCGCATTATTGGACATGCGCAAAACGGGCAATAGCGATGCGCGACCGCGGGTGCAGCGCGCATCCGGCATTCCCTGCTCCCTCATTCTCTGGGGAAGTTGAATTGCAATGACGTTTCGAGGTCGGCGTCTCACCCGCAGTCGTCATCGCCCGGTCAAGGCCGGGCGACGACAGTCTTGTTGTGGCGGGCTGCCACTCTTCAAGCCTTCTTCGCTCTGCCAATCTCGGTCCGCAACGCCTGCAACTCCTTGCGGGCGGCGCTCGCCGCGGCGCGTTCGATCTTGCGGTAGCGCGCCACGAGCGAGAGGCCGAACGGCGTCAGGGTCGGCGCCGCCGCCTTGCTTGCCGCCGGTTTGCCGCTCGACGGCGACCTGCCTGCAGATGCGATTGATCTCGTCGACCAGATCCCAGGCCCGCTTGTAGGACATGTCCATCGCGCGGCACGCCGCCGAGATCGAGCCGCTGGCGTGAATATTTTCCAGCAGCAGAATCTTGCCCGGGCCGATCCGGCTTTCCGAATCGAGATCGATCCGGATGCTGAGGGACGGCAGCGATTTGGCGTCGGGTTTGGACATGTCTCTGCTCTATTGAGGCGGCCTCGGTTCAGGCAGGCATGGCGCCGAGAAGCTGTAGCTTGCCAGGATACGCAGGCGACGAAAGCCTCCCGGCGCCGGATGTAACCACGGCCGCGAAGTTCGCGGAATGGCGCTCATATGGGCCGGAATCAGCCCGCTCCCATCAAATAGCCGCAAATTTCCCGGCTTTTGCCATCCGGGGCTCCTTGGCCCTATACATTGTGCATAGCAAAAACCGGGGCGGGGTATGGATCGCATTCGCATCGTCGGCGGCAGCAAGCTCAACGGCACCATTCCGATTTCTGGCGCAAAGAACGCCGCGCTGCCTCTGATGATCGCCGCGCTGCTGACCGAGGAGACGCTGATCCTCGACAACGTGCCGCGGCTCGCCGACGTCGCGCAATTGCAGCGCATCCTCGGCAATCACGGCGTCGACATCATGTCGGCGGGCAAACGCCCGGGCGATCACGAATATCAGGGCCAGACCCTGCACATTTCGGCGGCCAATATCATCGACACCACTGCTCCCTACGAGCTGGTCTCGAAGATGCGCGCAAGCTTCTGGGTGATCGCGCCGCTGCTGGCGCGGATGCACGAGGCCAAAGTGTCGCTGCCCGGCGGCTGCGCCATCGGCACCCGTCCGGTCGACCTGCTGATCATGGCGCTGGAAAAGCTGGGCGCCGAGCTCACCATCGACGGCGGCTATGTGATCGCGAAAGCGCCCGGCGGCCTCAAGGGCGCCGAGATCGATTTTCCCAAGGTGACCGTCAGCGGCACCCATGTTGCGCTGATGGCGGCAACGTTGGCGAACGGCACGACCGTCATCACCAACGCGGCCTGCGAGCCGGAAATCGCCGACGTCGCGGATTGTCTCAACAAAATGGGCGCGCGCATCTCCGGCGCGGGCACGCCCCGCATCGTCATCGAGGGCGTCGGCAGACTGCCTGGCGCGCGGCACACCGTGCTGCCCGACCGGATCGAGACCGGCACTTATGCGATGGCGGTGGCGATGACCGGCGGCGAGGTGCTGCTGGGCGGCGCGCGGCCGGAGCTGTTGCAGTCGGCGCTCGATGTGCTGACCGAGGCCGGCGCTGTGATCACGTCAACAATGAAGGCATCCGGGTCGCACGCAATGGCGTCGGCATCAATCCGGTCACGGTCTCCACCGCGCCGTTTCCGGGATTTCCCGACCGACCTTCAGGCACAACTCATGGCGCTGATGGCGTGCGCCGGGGGCTCCCGTATCACCGAAACAATCTTCGAAAACCGCTTCATGCACGTGCAGGAGCTGGCACGGTTCGGCGCACGGATCCAGCTGGACGGCGAAACCGCCACCATCGATGGCATCGGAACGCTGCGCGGGGCGCCGGTCATGGCGACCGATCTGCGAGCCTCGGTGTCGCTGGTCATCGCGGGACTTGCCGCCGAAGGCGAGACCGTGGTCAACCGCGTCTACCATCTCGACCGCGGTTTTGAGCGGCTTGAGGAAAAACTGTCGGCCTGCGGCGCCTTGATCGAACGCATCAGCGATTGAATTTTTCAGGACATGCGGTGACCCGCTAAACTGATAGCGCTCGATGCCGATGATCTCGCGGTGATTTCGATGCATGTGCAGGATGCCCGGTCCAGGCCGCTGACATCGTCTGGCGGCAGGACGAAAAGCGGCTGGTGGTCGGCATGCGGCGGCTCGACTGGGAGCAGACGCTGGCCGGGGAAGCCGCGCCGCGCCGCCTGATCGCGGCCCTGCGTTTTTACCGCGTGCTGGCGTGCAAGTCGCGCAATATCGACCTCGCGATGCCGGAAGCCGCGATGGAGCTGGTCGGATCGAGTTTCATCCAGGCGTTGCCCCCGGCGGCAGCGCGGTGCTGCTGTTCGCGCAAGGCGCAGCGCTGCGGCTCGATGTCGAATGCCTCGAATGCGAGCTGACCGATCTCGGCACCGACGATCTCGCGGAATTGAAGAGGGCGCGGAATCGTCGGGGCAGGGGGTGTGAGGGCGCTGGCGTCATTCCGGGGCATCGCGCAGCGATGAACCCGGAATCTCCGATTCCGGGTCTGGTCCTTCGGACCATCCCGGAATGACGGAGAACCCCAAGCATGCCGCGCCAGAGGGTTGACGCCGGTTTGCCGCCGCGCCATTGAGCAGTATACCCTTGGAAAGCCCTCATGCCCGTTCGCCTCGATTTCCGCAGCGCCGATTTTGCCGAGCGATTTGGCGATTTCTCGCCGCCAAGCGCGAGGTTTCGGCCGATATCGAGGCGGCCACCCGCGCCATCGTCGACGACGTCGCCGCGCGGGGCGATGCGGCGCTGATCGAGGCGACCCGCAAATTCGACCGGCTCGATCTGACGCCGCCGGCCTGCGCGTCACGGCCGGCCGAAATCGACGCCGCAGTGAAGGCCTGCGACGCCGCGACCGTCGACGCGCTGAAATTCGCGCGCGACCGGATCGAGATTTTCCACGCCAGCCAACTGCCGAAGGACGAGCGATTTGTCGACGCGCTCGGCGTCGAGCTCGGCTGGCGCTGGACCGCGATCGAGGCGGTCGGGCTCTACGTGCCGGGCGGCACCGCGGCCTATCCGTCGTCGGTGCTGATGAATGCGGTGCCGGCAAAGGTCGCCGGCGTGCCGCGCGTGGTCATGGTGGTGCCGTCGCCGGACGGCAAGCTCAATCCGCTGGTGCTGGCGGCGGCCCATCTTGGCGGCGTCTCCGAAATCTACCGCGTCGGCGGCGCGCAGGCGGTGGCGGCGCTCGCCTACGGCACCGCGACCATCGCGCCGGTAGCCAAATCGTCGGCCCGGGCAACGCCTATGTCGCCGCCGCCAAGCGGCAGGTATTCGGCAAGGTCGGCATCGACATGATCGCCGGCCCTTCGGAAGTGCTTGTCATTGCCGACGACACCGGCAATGCCGGCTGGATCGCCGCCGATCTGCTGGCGCAGGCCGAGCACGACACCAACGCGCAGTCGATCCTGATCACCGACAGCGGCGCTGGCCGACGACGTCGAGCGCGCCGTGGAATCGCAACTCGCGACACTGCCGCGGGCCGACATCGCGCGGGCCTCATGGAACGATTTCGGCGCCATCATCCTGGTGAAAAACCTCGACGAGGCGGTGCCGCTGGCGAATGCCATCGCGGCCGAGCATCTGGAGATCATGACCGCCGATCCGGAGGCCTCGCCGCGCAGATCCGCAACGCCGGCGCGATCTTCCTCGGCCCCCATACGCCGGAGGCGATCGGCGACTATGTCGGCGGCTCCAACCATGTGCTGCCGACGGCGCGCTCGGCGCGGTTCTCCTCGGGCCTTGGCGTGCTCGACTTCATGAAGCGAACGTCGATCCTGAAATGCGGGCCGGACCAGCTGCGGGCGCTGGGACCGGCGGCGATGACGCTGGGCAAGGCCGAGGGCCTCGACGCCCATGCGCGCTCGGTGGGACTGCGTCTCAACCTGCACATGACCAGACCGCCGCCAGACGAGGATCCCAACAATCGCATCGTGGCGGTCACGCTCGATGA
This sequence comes from uncultured Alphaproteobacteria bacterium, assembly GCA_963706975.1. Taxonomy (GTDB): domain Bacteria; phylum Pseudomonadota; class Alphaproteobacteria; order Rhizobiales; family Xanthobacteraceae; genus Bradyrhizobium. The sequence goes on along the minus strand of CAVPOL010000034.1, from coordinate 2,107 downwards.
GGATTCGATTGGGCGTTCCGGGCCGGATATCGAGCACGAGCGGGCGATCGCGATCTACGATCTCGTCGAGAAGAACCTGTTCGCGCCGGAAGGCGCGGAAGGCGGGCCGTTCACGCTGCATATCGGCATCACCGGCAACCGGCTGATGTTCGATATCAGCCGCGAAGACGGCGCGCCGTGGTGACGCATCTGTTGTCGCTGACCCCGTTTCGGCGGATCGTGAAAGACTACTTTATGATCTGCGACAGCTATTACCAGGCGATCCGCACCGCGACGCCGGACAAGATCGAAGCCATCGACATGGGCCGGCGCGGTGTTCATGACGAAGGTTCACGCACGCTGCAGGAGCGACTGAAAGGCAAGGTCCGGGTCGATTTCGAGACCGCGCGGCGGCTGTTCACGCTGATCTCCGTTCTGCACTGGAAAGGTAAGCGGAGCGATGGAGCCGTCGCCGGCGCGCGCAATCCCCAGGCCGTGCTGTTCGCCTGCGGGCACAACAGCGTGCGCTCGCCGATGGCCGAGAGCCTGCTGCAGTACATGTTTCCGCAAACGCTCTATGTGAGATCCGCCGGTGTCAGGAAAGGCGAACTCGATCCGTTCGCGGTCGCGGTGATGGCCGAACTCGGCCAGGATATCTCCGGCACCAGCCGATGACGTTCGAAGAAATCGAGGACTGGGAAGGGCTCAATTTCGATCTCATCATCACGCTGTCACCGGAAGCCCATCACAAGGCGCTGGAATTGACGCGGACGATTGCAGCCGATGTCGAATACTGGCCGACGCCGGATCCCACCGGCACCGAGGGCAGCCGCGAGCAGAGGATGCAAGCCTATCGCGACGTCTGCGACACCCTGCTGCTGCGCATCCGCAAGCGGTTTTCAAAGGTCGGGGCGGCGAGCGGATAGGTCCTGCGGATTGCCCACCGCTGTCGTCCCCGCGACATCGGTGGTTGTCTCTGGGAAGCCCTTCCGATAGGTTCCGCGCAAATTTCGCCCCGCCCGCCAACCGACAAATCCCGCATGCTAGGCCGCCCCAAATTCGTTCTTGCCTCCGGTTCGCCGCGACGGCTCAGCCTGCTCAACCAGGCCGGCATCGAGCCCGATGCGCTGCGCCCTGCCGATGTCGACGAGACCCCGAAGCGGGGCGAGTTGCCGCGCGCCTGCGCCAATCGGCTGGCGCGCGCCAAGGCCGATGCGGCGCTGAAATCGGTGCAGCTCGACGACGAATTGCGCGGCTCCTTCATCCTCGCCGCCGACACCGTGGTCGCGGTCGGCCGCCGCATCCTGCCGAAGGCCAATCTGGTCGACGAGGCCTCGCAATGCCTGCGGCTGTTGTCGGGGCGCAACCACCGCGTCTACACCGCGATCTGCCTGGTGACGCCGAAGCAGGCGTTTCGCCAGCGCCTGATCGAAACCCGCGTCCGCTTCAAGCGGCTCAGCGAGGACGATATCCAGGCCTATATCGGCTCCGGCGAATGGCGCGGCAAGGCCGGCGGCTATGCCGTGCAGGGCATCGCCGGATCCTTCGTGGTCAAGTTGGTCGGCTCCTACACCAATGTCGTCGGCCTGCCGCTCTACGAATCGGTGACGCTGCTCGGCGGCGAAGGCTTTCCGATCCGCTTCGGCTGGTTGAATGCCGCCTGAGCCGCCCAAAGCCAGCGCCGCTGGCGCGAAGAAGCTGCCCGATTTGCGGCAAGCCTTCGGCCGAGGCCGCCAAACCGTTCTGTTCCGAACGCTGCAGGGATGTCGACCTGAACCGCTGGCTATCCGGCTCCTACGTCGTTCCGGGCCGCCAGAGGCGGACGAGGACGCAGACTAGCAAAATATCGAAAACGAGCCCATGCAAAGGAGTGTGGTATCGCTGGCATGGACGCGTTGAAGGCGCCGTCCATTCGCTCCATCCAATCTTCAGGATACGAAATACGTCATATTTTCCAGTAGCTTGGCTGTAGACAATAAGCCGGGCCGCGCCCGGCGAAGCGGAAGGCCAAGCCGGGTGGACAGGGCCCCCCAGCCTGACTATAAACCGGCGCTCCCTGGCCGCCGTGCCGGGCAGTGCCCGGGTAGCTCAGTTGGTAGAGCAAGCGACTGAAAATCGCTGTGTCGGT
>CAVPOL010000033.1:0-26333 GCA_963706975.1 uncultured Alphaproteobacteria bacterium | reverse complement strand
AGGCAGGTGATCGAGTCGGGCACGCCGACGTTTGGAATTTGCCTCGGCCACCAGATGCTGGGCCTCGCGGTCGGCGCCAAGACCAAAAAGATGCATCAGGGCCATCACGGCGCCAATCATCCGGTCAAGGACGAGACCACCGGCAAGGTCGAGATCACCTCGATGAACCACGGCTTTGCGGTCGACCAGGCGACACTGCCTGCCGGCGCGACGCAAACCCACATCTCGCTGTTCGACGGCTCCAATTGCGGCATCTCGCTCGACGGCAAGCCGGTGTTTTCGGTGCAGTATCACCCGGAAGCCTCGCCCGGCCCGCGCGACTCGCATTATCTGTTCAAGCGGTTCGCCGATCTGATGCGGGCGAAGAAGGCCGGGTAGTTTTCCCCGTCGCGCCTGCCCACCGGCCGTCATTACAACTACGGTTGTCGTCACCCGCGAAAGCGGATGACCCAGTATTCCAGAGACGCTTGAGACATGCCGAGAAGCCGCGGCGTACTGCGGGTTCGCCCGGTCAAGCCGGGCGAAGACAGTATCGGATTGAGTGACCGCGAATGCGGCTGGCGTCCGCGCTTGATCTATTATATGATGACCATCATCATACGAGGAAATTGCCCCCATGGACGACCAACCCACCCCCAAGATCGAATACGGCGTCACGCCGACCGACAATAATGGCCTCGATGTCGGGCCTCGATTTCGTCCGCGCCATTTTCGACGGCCGCCTGCCGGCGCCGCCGATCATGCAGACCGTCGAACCCTTCGATTCCACCGCGGAGCCGGGCATTGTCGCGTTCCACAGCATCCCCGGCTTCCGGCACTACAACCCGATCGGCTCGGTGCATGGCGGCTATGCCGCGACGCTGCTGGATTCGGCAATGGGGCTTGCGGTTCACACCGCGCTGCCCGCGGGCACCGGCTACACCACGCTGGAATTCAAGATCTCCTTCATCAAGGGCATGACCAAGGATTCCGGCCCGGTCCGCAGCGAAGGCCGCACGCTTGAGCGTCGGCCGCCGCACCGCCACCGCCGAAGCGCGCATCACCGACGCCAAGGGCCGGCTGCTGGCGCATGCCACCACCACCTGCCTGGTTTTCGAAATACCCAAAAGCGCCTGAAGACTATCGGGTCCCCCGCATTGCAGGCAGGCCGGACGGCGCTGGATCAGCGCCGACGTTATGTGATTGACTTTCCCTGTCCGAGATCAGGCAAACATGATCCGGCCAGGAAAGGGAAACGTCCGATGACTTCAGCCAGCTCAGACATGACCATCCGCGATATCCGCGTGACGATGCTGCGCCTGCCATGGGCCGACGATCCCTGGCTCAAGGGCCATGCGCTGGGCGCCGACGCGCGACATCCTGATCTGCGAGGTCGAGACAGCGGGCGGCATCACCGGCATGGGCTATCTGTTCGTGTTCCGCCCGGGGATGAAATCGATCGCGGCCTGTCTCGACGAGTGCATCATCCCGCGCGTGAAGGGCAAGGACGCCACCGCGATCGAGGCGATCTGGCGCGATCTGTGGACGGCGACCATGACCTATGGCCGCGGCGGCATCGCCGCGATGGCGATGTCGGCGATCGACATCGCGCTGTGGGATGCGGTGGGCAAGCGCGCCGGCCTGCCGCTGCACCGGCTGTGGGGCCATTATCGCTCGCAAATCCCGATCTACGGCTCGGGCTGCTTCCGTGGCGCCGGCGGCGACGGCATGATCGAGAAGGCGCTGCACTTCGTGAAGCAGGGCTACAAGGCGATCAAGATGCAGGTCGCGCATGTGCACACGCCGGCGCAGGACCTCGACAATGTGCGCCGCATGCGCGAGGCGCTCGGGCCCGACATCGACATCATGATCGACGTCAATATGGGCTGGAGCGCCGATGTCGCGATCGAGATGGGACGCAAGTTCGAGAAGTACGATATCTACTGGCTCGAGGAGCCGGTGCCGGCCGACGATTTCGCCGGCTACCAGCGCATCGCAGCGGCGCTCGACATGCGCGTCGTCGGCGGCGAGACCCATTTCACGCGCTACGATCTGCGGCCGTTCTTCGTAAATCCCTGCCTGCCGATCCTGCAGCCCGACCCGATGCGCGGCGGCATGACGGACCTGCGCAAGATCGCCGCGCTTGCGGACACTTTCGGGCATCACCATCGCGCCGCATCTGTTTCCCGAACTCAACGTGCACCTGCTGGCCTCGATCCCGAACGGCATCTGGTGCGAGAACATGGGGCTGATCGACGACCTCTGGGTCGATCCGCCCGAGATTGCCAACGGCATGATCACGGCGCCGGAGCGGCCCGGACACGGGCTCCGATTCAAGGAAGAGGTGATGAAGTTCAGGATCTAGCGGGAACGGTTTTCGGACCAGCGGTTTGGTGGTTCCGGAGATTACGCGCCCTCAAACGCCGGAGACCGACCATGTCCGTTGTCAGCGCTGATATCGAACCGCTCACCTTCGTGTTTGAAGACGACGGCCTCGTGCCGAACAATCCAATGCCGTTCCTGGTGTACAAGGCCGCCGTCGACGTCAAAAACGATCATCCCGAGAAAACCATCGAGGGACTGTTCGGCGTCAATGGCTGGGGCGCGATGTGGCGCAACGGCGTCTACGATTTCCCGCACTATCACGCGACGGTTCACGAGGCGCTCGGCGTGGCGCGAGGCCATGCGCGGGTACGGTTCGGCGGCGCCAACGGCAAGGAATTGGAAATTTCCGCCGGCGATGTCGCGATCCTGCCGGCCGGCACCGGGCATCAGCGCATGTCGGCCAGTCGGGATTTTTGCGTGGTCGGCGCCTATCCGCCGGGACCGGCAATGGATCTGGTGCGGCCGACACCAGAGGCCCATGCCAAGGCGTTGAAGACAATTCCGCAGGTGAAGGTGCCGAAGTCAGATCCGGTGCTGGGGGCGGATGGGCCGCTGGTAAGGTTGTGGACGCCGTAACAAGGTCCGCGCCTTACTTCCTTCTCCCCCCTGTGGGAGAAGGTGGCGCGCGCAGCGCGCCGGATGAGGGGTTTGTATCACTCTCAAATAGTGTCGCGAGGAGAGAACCCCTCACCCGTCACGAACGCGCTTCGCGCGTCCGTGCCACCCTCTCCCACAAGGGGAGAGGGAAAAAAGAAGAGGCGCACTACGCCGCGTTGTCGCCTTCGCGGCGGCTGGCTTCGAACAGGAACCAGGTGCGGCGCTCGGTCTCGTCGATGAAGACCTCGAGCAGGCTCGCGCTGCCGGAATCCTCATGATCGTCGCAAATCTTGTGCGCCTTGCGCATCGCCGCCGCCACCTTCTTGTTGTCCTCCATCAATTCGCGCAGCATTTCGCGCGGCGGCACGAAGGCCTCGTTGTTGTCGTTGATGGTCTGGATGTTTGGCGATGTCGCCGATCGAACGCAGCGTGACGCCGCCGAGCTTGCGGACGCGTTCGGCCAACTGGTCGGTGGTGGCGAAAATCGCATCCGACTGCTCGTCCAGCATCAAATGATAATCGCGAAAATGCCGGCCGGAGACATGCCAGTGGAAATTCTTGGTCTTCAGATACAGCGCGAAGGCGTCCGCCAGGAGCCCGTTGAGCGCCTTGGAAATCTTGTCGACCGCCGCCTGCGGCAGGTCGGTCGGCGTGTCGAGATCGGGGGACACTTTTTCGGACTTGTTGTCTTGCTTGGCTTTGCTCACGGTGGACCTTCCTGTAGGGAAACGGACATTGGGCGTTGGACACTGGTCGCCGGACCATCTAACGCATCATGCGCGCGCCGGGTTCCGTGCCCGGAACCCCCGTTTTTGCCGGACACATCTGCAATGGACGACTGGATCGATTATTACAATTCCACGCATACGATCTATGCGAGCAGGCTGCACCGCGACCTGCATTTCCAGGTCGTCGCCCGCGACATCATCGGCTACATCTCCTCGCCCGACTCGGTGGTACTGGATTACGCCTGCGGCGAAGCGCTTTCCGCCGCCAAGGTCGCCGACGCCTGCGGCAAGCTATACCTCGCCGAGCCCGCCCCCGGCGTGCGCGGCCGGCTGATCGCGCGCTTTGCGCCGAACACCAAAATCCGGGTCCGTTCGCTCGACGATCTGAGGAAGATGGACGAAAAATCCATCGATCTCGCGGTGATGAACTCGGTCGCCCAGTACATGACGCCTGCCGAGCTCGACCAGGCCTTCGCGGCCGTCAAGCGGCTGCTGAAACCCGCCGGCCGGCTGGTGGTCGGCGATATCCTGCGCCCCGAAGTCGGCATGGCCAGGGACGTGCTGGCGCTGCTGCAATTCGCGGCCACCCATGGATTTCTGAAGGATGCGCTAATCGGGCTGGTCTCGACCGCGTTGTCGGACTACCGGCAATTGCGCGCCAAGGTCGGCCTGCAGCGCTACGCCGAGGCCGAGATGGTGGCGAAACTGGCGGCCGGCGGATTCACCGCCTCGCGCGCCCATTTCAACATCGGCCACAACCCCTGGCGGATGACTTTCGTGGCGCGCCACGCGTTCTTGCCGGGGAGTTAGGATTAATATGCACTATACGTTGCTCACGGCGGCGTGATCGGCGATGATGCGGTTGGCCCGGTGGCGGAACGCGTCGACGCGGGAGCAGTGCAATGCTCTTTATCCTGGTTCAAATCCAGGCCGGGCCTCCAGCCTTCGCTGCTCCGCAGCTTCGGCTTGGCAAGCCAGTCGCGACCGAAGGCTGCCCCGCCATAGCTCGAAGAGCGAAGGCGGGCTCCATCGGCCCCACAGCGCCAAAAATTGCCGGTTGATGGGCTCTTTAAGACCCTTTCGCGGGTGCGGAATCTGGTCTAAAGACCACCCGCGCGCGAGGGCAACCTGGCGCTTTGGCTCGAGGGACGCGCGACAGGCGCGCCCTTTTTTTGTGCCCAATTCCCATTTCGCGAGACTTGATGCCCAAAAGAACCGACATCTCCACCATCCTGATCATCGGCGCCGGTCCCATCGTGATCGGCCAGGCCTGCGAATTCGACTATTCGGGAACGCAAGCGGTCAAGACGCTGAAGGACGAGGGCTACCGCATCGTCCTGGTCAATTCCAATCCGGCCACCATCATGACCGATCCGGAATTGGCCGATGCCACCTATATCGAGCCGATCACGCCGGAAATCGTCGCCAAAATCATCGAGAAGGAACGCCACGTCGTATCAGGCGGGTTTGCCTTGTTGCCGACCATGGGCGGGCAGACCGCGCTGAACTGCGCGCTGTCGCTGCGCAAGCAGGGCACGCTGGCAAAGTTCGACGTCGAGATGATCGGCGCCACGGCCGACGCCATCGACAAGGCCGAAGACCGTGGCCGCTTCCGCGAGGCCATGACCCGGATCGGGCTGGAGACGCCACGCTCGATTCAGATCAAGAACCTGCCGGACGGTCTGCGGGCGCTCGACGATATCGGCCTGCCCGCCATCATCCGCCCCTCCTTCACCATGGGCGGCACCGGCGGCGGCATCGCCTACACCAAGGCCGAGTTCATCGAGATCGTCGAGCGCGGCATCGACGCCTCCCCCACCGACGAAGTCCTGATCGAGGAAAGCGTCCTCGGCTGGAAAGAGTTCGAGATGGAGGTGGTGCGCGACAAGAAGGACAATTGCATCATCATCTGCTCGATCGAGAACCTCGATCCGATGGGCGTGCATACCGGCGATTCCATCACGGTGGCGCCGGCGCTGACCTTGACCGACAAGGAATACCAGATCATGCGCGACGCCTCGCTGGCGGTGCTGCGCGAGATCGGGGTCGAGACCGGCGGCTCCAACGTGCAGTTCGGCGTCAATCCGGCCGACGGCCGCATGGTCGTGATCGAGATGAACCCGCGGGTGTCGCGCTCCTCGGCGCTGGCCTCCAAGGCGACCGGCTTTCCGATCGCAAAAGTCGCCGCCAAACTCGCGGTCGGCTACACGCTCGACGAGATCGCCAACGACATCACAGGCGGCGCCACGCCGGCCTCGTTCGAGCCCACGATCGACTACGTCGTGACAAAAATCCCGCGCTTTGCCTTCGAAAAATTTCCCGGCGCCTCCACCACGCTGACGACCTCGATGAAGTCGGTCGGCGAAGTGATGGCGATCGGCCGCACCTTTCAGGAAAGCCTGCAGAAGGCGCTGCGCGGCCTGGAGACGGGCCTGACCGGCCTCGACGAAATCGAGATCGAGGGGCTGGGCCGCGGCGACGACAAGAACGCGATCCGCGCCGCGCTCGGCACGCCGACGCCGGACCGGATTCTGCAGGTGGCGCAGGCGATGCGGCTCGGCTGGAGCAATGAAGAGATCTTCACCTCCTGCAAGATCGATCCATGGTTCCTCGCCGAGATGCGCGGCATCGTCGACATGGAAGCCAGGATCAGGAAGAGCGGCCTGCCGCAAAACGCCTTCGGGATGCGGACGCTAAAGGCGATGGGGTTTTCGGACGCGCGCCTCGCGGTACTCGGCGGCACCACCGAGGCCGAGTTGACGGCGCGGCGCCAGGCGCTCGGGGTTCGCCCGGTATTCAAGCGCATCGACACCTGCGCCGCCGAATTCGCCTCGCCCACCGCCTATATGTATTCGACCTATGAATCGCCGTTCGCGGGCGCGCTGGCCGATGAGAGCGCGCCGTCCGACAAGCAGAAGGTCATCATTCTCGGTGGCGGCCCCAACCGGATCGGCCAGGGCATCGAATTCGACTATTGCTGCTGCCATGCCTGCTTCGCTCTCGCAGACGCCGGCTATGAAACCATCATGATCAACTGCAATCCGGAAACGGTGTCGACCGATTACGACACCGCCGATCGATTGTACTTCGAGCCGCTCACCGCCGAGGACGTGCTGGAGATCATTGCCACGGAGCGCCAGAACGGCACCCTGCATGGCGTGATCGTGCAGTTCGGCGGCCAGACGCCATTGAAACTCGCGCGCGCGCTGGAGGCGGCCAACGTGCCGATCCTCGGCACCTCGCCCGACGCCATCGACCTTGCCGAGGACCGCGACCGCTTCAAGCGCGTGCTCGACAAATTGCGGCTGAAGCAGCCGAAGAACGGCATCGCCTATTCGGTCGAACAGGCGCGCCTGGTGGCGGCCGATCTCGGGCTGCCGCTGGTAGTGCGCCCGTCCTACGTGCTCGGCGGCCGCGCCATGCAGATCATCCGCGAGGAAAGCCAGCTCGGCGACTACCTGCTCGGCACCTTGCCGGAGCTCGTCCCCGGCGACGTCAAGGCGCGCTATCCCAACGACAAGACCGGCCAGATCAACACCGTGCTCGGCACCAATCCGCTGTTGTTCGACCGCTATCTGTCCGACGCCACCGAGATCGACGTCGACTGCCTGTGCGACGGCAAGGACACCTTCATCGTCGGGATCATGGAGCATATCGAGGAAGCCGGCATTCACTCCGGCGATTCCGCCTGCTCGCTGCCGCCGCATTCGCTCGACGCGGCGATGATTACCGAGCTGGAGCGGCAGACCCGCGAGCTTGCGCTCGGCCTCGACGTGGTCGGGCTGATGAACGTGCAATACGCCATCAAGGACGGCGACATCTACGTGCTCGAGGTCAATCCGCGGGCATCGCGCACGGTGCCGTTCGTCGCCAAGGTGATGGGCATGCCGGTAGCCAAGATCGCCGCGCGAATCATGGCCGGCGAAAAGCTCGCCGACTTCGATCTGAAGAAGCGCAAGCTCGAGCACGTCGGCGTCAAGGAATCGGTTTTCCCGTTCGCCCGCTTCCCCGGCGTCGATACCGTGCTCGGTCCGGAGATGCGCTCGACCGGCGAGGTGATGGGCATCGACCGCTCGTTCGAAATCGCCTTCGCCAAGAGCCAGCTCGGCGGCGGCACGAGGGTGCCGCGCAGGGGTACCGTGTTCGTCTCGGTCCGCGAGATCGACAAGACCCGGATCGTGGACGCGGTGCGGCTGTTATTCTCGCTTGGCTTCAAGGTGATGGCCACCTCGGGCACCCAGCGCTTCCTCGCCGACAGCGGCGTGCCGACCGAGAAAGTCAACAAGGTGCTGGAGGGGCGGCCGCATATCGTCGACGCCATCACGAACGGCGACATCCAGCTGGTCTTCAACACCACCGAAGGGCCGCAGGCGCTGGCCGACAGCCGCTCGTTGCGGCGTGCTGCCCTCTTGCATAAAGTGCCATATTACACCACTCTTTCGGGTGCCGTGGCGGCCGCGCAGGGCATCCGCGCCTATCTGGGCGGGGATCTTGAGGTCCGCACGCTGCAGAGTTACTTTTCTTCCGAAAACTGATCATCGGCCGGGCCGTTCGCCCGGCAATAGATCGGCAATGAAGCCGGCATGGCTGGAACTCCCCGGTCGTGAAGGTGTTCTGATTTCGGCGTTTGTGCGTGCCGCGGATTGGTCCGCATGAAGGTGAAGGACGATAGAAGATGATGGAAAAGGTACCGATGACCGCGGGCGGCTACGCCGCCCTCGAGGTTGAATTGAAGCAGCGCCAGTCGGTGGAGCGTCCGCGCATCATCGAACACATCGCCGAGGCGCGCTCGCATGGCGACCTTTCGGAGAACGCGGAGTATCACGCCGCCAAGGAAGAGCAGTCCCACAATGAAGGCCGCATCGCCGAGTTGGAGGACAAGCTGGCGCGCGCCGATATCATCGACATCACGAAGCTCTCGGGCGACACCGTCAAGTTCGGCGCCACCGTCACGCTGGTCGACGAGGACACCGACAAGAAGGCGGTGTGGCAGATCGTCGGCGAGCCGGAAGCCGATGCCAAGAAGGGCCGCATCTCCATCACCTCGCCGCTGGCGCGCGCGCTGATCGGCAAGAAGAAGGGCGCGTCCGTGGAAGTGGTGGCGCCCGGCGGCGCCAAGGCCTACGAGATCACCAAGGTCGAGTGGCGCTGACAAAAAGCGCTTTCGAAATCCTGCGTATGAAAGGCCGGGAAGTTTCCCGGCCTTTTGCATGGCAGGGTCGGCTGCCGGACATCCCATGACGAGGATGTGACAGCGCGCCGCAGCAACACTGCGCCGACAGCATTATTCCGTTTGCTGCTTTGCGAAGGGCGTGAAATTCGCAACGGCGAACCGCTTTCCCTCGGCCCCGCGGCGCGATACGAATTGGACGTGTTGAATTTTTGGGGGAAATCCACATGACCGCATTCGAACAATTCCTGGCGAAATGGCAGCCGACGGCGCTGAGCCTGTTTCGCTTCATCACCGGACTGCTGCTGTTTCAGTACGGCGTGGCGAAGATCCTGAAATTTCCGACATTTCCGTCGACGTCGCCTTACGCCTTTCTCAACAAGGTGGAATTGATGTCGCTTTCCGGAGCAGCCGGCGCCATTGAACTGATTCTGGGCGCTCTCTTGCTGCTCGGGCTGTTCACGCGGCTCGCCGCCTTCATTCTTTCCGGTGAGATGGCCTTCGCCTATTTCATCGGTCACGCGCCGAAGGGTTTTTTTCCGCTCATCAACGGCGGCACCCTGGCGATCCTGTTCTGCTTCGCCTGCCTTTATCTCTCGACCTCAGGCGGCGGCCCGTACAGTCTCGACGCGACAGTGCGCAACAAAAGCTGATCAAGCGCAGCCATCGTTCGTCATGGCGAGCCCTGAGCCGCGCGTAAGGGATCCGGAAGCCACAATCGCCGAAGACACGGGGTTGATTTTTCAGGGCCAGGCCGCCAACACTGCGTTCATGGGAGTCTTCACATGAACGATGTCGAGTTGCGGCACCTGCGGCGTTGCGTGGAACTGGCAGCTCAGGCCCTCGAGCAAGGTGACGAGCCGTTCGGCTCCGTGCTCGTCGGCGCCGACGGCACCGTGCTGGCCGAGGACCACAACCGGGTGGCCTCGGGCGATCGCACGCGCCATCCGGAATTCGAACTGGCGCGCTGGGCCGCGGCCAATATGTCGCCGGCCGAACGCGCCATGGCGACGGTCTACACCTCGGGCGAACATTGTCCGATGTGCGCAGCGGCGCATGGCTGGGTTGGATTGGGCCGGATCGTCTATGCGAGTTCATCCGAGCAACTGGCGGGCTGGCTCGCCGGGCTCGGCGTTCCGCCGCCGCCGGTGCGGACGCTGCCGATCCGCGAGGTGGTGCCGGGTATTGCCGTGGCGGGGCCGTGCCCCGAACTCGCAGAGCAGGTACACGAGCTGCATCGCCGCTTCTACGGCGCAGCCGCTCGCAGCGATCGGTGATAACGCGACGTCAGCCCGCCACTTTCAATTCCAGCGGTACCGCGGCCTCGTACTTCGAATTGTGCAGCACCAGCGAGGTCCGGACGTTGCGCACATGCGGCGCCGCGGTCAGGTGGGTCACGAATTCCTGGAACGTGGCCATGTCCGGCGCCACGCATTTGAGAATGAAATCGATCTCGCCCGACAGCATCCAGCACTCCCGCACCAGGGGCTCGGCGCGCACGAATTCCTCGAACGCCCGCAAATCCGCGTCGGCCTGGCTCGCCAGATGGACCGAAGCGAACACCGTGACGTCGAAGCCGAGCCGGCGAGGATCCAGCAACCCGCGATAGCCCTGGATATAGCCGGCTTCCTCAAGGGTGCGGACCCGGCGCAGGCAGGGCGGCGGCGAGATGCCGACCCGTCGGGCCAGCTCGACATTGGTGATTCGGCCGTCGGCCTGGATTTCGGCGAGGATTTTGAGGTCGATTTCGTCAAGATTCTTCGACACGCGGTTCCAGGTCCTGGGGCTGACGGTATTGACTGGCAGATGCCGGAAACACTCTTAGCGCAGCTGGCGGCCTCAGCGCAATTTTATTGCGCGTGCAGTGCGTTTTTAGGCCGGCACGGGGAAAAATCGCGGATATGGATTGCAATTCTTGCATAGCTTGCCAGATATCCTATCTTGGATTTGACGCTTTCGGCGCCGCGGCAGTGCCTCCTGCATGCAATCCGCCCTTGCGCCTGCCAAATACCCAAAAAGTGGGATCTGCCCTATGCCTGCCCCGATCCATGCCAAGGTCGTCATCATCGGTTCCGGCCCGGCCGGCTACACCGCCGCGATCTATGCCGCCCGCGCCATGCTCGAGCCCGTGCTGATCCAGGGCATCCAGCCCGGCGGCCAGCTGACCATCACCACCGACGTCGAAAACTATCCGGGCTTTGCCGACGTCATCCAGGGCCCGTGGCTGATGGAGCAGATGGAGAAGCAGGCCGCCCATGTCGGCACCAAAATGGTCACCGACCTCGTCACCAAGCTTGAGCTGGCGCAGCGGCCGTTCCGCCTGACCTGCGACAGCGGCGACGTCTATCTCGCCGAAACCGTGATTCTCGCCACCGGCGCGCAGGCGCGCTGGCTCGGCATCCCCTCGGAAGAAAAGTTCAAGGGTTTTGGCGTGTCGGCTTGCGCCACCTGCGACGGGTTCTTCTATCGCGGCAAGGAGGTCGTCGTGGTCGGCGGCGGCAACACCGCGGTCGAGGAAGCGCTGTTCCTGACCAACTTCGCCTCGCAGGTGACCGTGGTGCATCGCCGCGACCATTTCCGCGCCGAGCGCATCCTGCAGGAGCGGCTGTTCAAGAACCCCAGGATCAAGGTGGTGTGGGATTCTGCGATCGACGAAATCGGCGGCACCGAAAACCCCGGCAAGGTCACTCATGTCCGTTTGAAGAACGTAAAGTCCGGCAAGCTGACCGAGTTGCCGGCGGACGGCGTGTTCATCGCGATCGGGCATGCGCCGGCGACCGAGCTGATCCTCGGCCAGATCAAGTTGAAACCGTCCGGCTATGTCGAGGTGGCGCCGAACTCGACCGCGACCTCGGTACCCGGCGTATTCGCCGCTGGCGACGTCGCCGACGAAACCTGGCGGCAGGCGGTCACCGCCGCCGGCCTCGGATGCATGGCAGCCCTCGAGGCCGAACGCTTTCTCGCTCTGCGCGCGAGTGATCGCGCGGCGGCGGAATAACCATGCCCCGATCTCGAAACCGCGACGGATTTACCGATATGGACTGGGACAAGCTGAAGGTGTTTCACGCGGCGGCGGAAGCGGGCAGCTTCACGCATGCCGGCGAGCAGCTCGGCCTGTCGCAATCGGCGGTGTCGCGGCAGGTCAGCGCGCTGGAGCAGGAACTGTCGGTATCGCTGTTTCACCGCCATGCGCGCGGCCTCATCCTCACCGAGCAGGGCGACCTGTTGTTTCGCACCGCGCATGATGTCTTCATGCAGTTGCAGGCGGCGCGCGCCAAGCTGACCGACAGCCGCGAGCGGCCGAGCGGTGATCTCAAGATCCAGACGCCGCCGGCGCTTGGCATCAACTGGCTAATTCCTCGGCTACACGAATTCACGGCGCTTTATCCTGACATTCGTATCTCGCTGATCGTCACCGACGAGGACCTCGACCTGTCGATGCGCGAGGCCGACGTCGCGATCCGCGCCCGCAAGCCGACCCAGCCCGACCTAATCCAGCGCAAGCTGTTCTCGATCGGTTTTCACGCCTATTGCTCGCCGGAATACATCAAGCGGTTTGGCACGCCGCGTACGCTGGACGATCTCGACGCGCATCGCATCATCATGTTGAGCGATTCACAGGTACCGGCGCATCTGGCGAATCGCAGTTGGCTGATCGATGCCGGCCGCAATGGCAGCGGTCCGCGCGAGGCCTTTTTCAAGGTCAACAACATCCTCGGCCTCGTCCGCGCCTGTCAGCAGGGCCTCGGCATTGCGGCACTGCCGGACTATCTGGTCGAGGAAAACAACCGCCTGGTGCAGTTGTTCGGCGAGACCGAACTCGATCCAGGTCGACACCTATTTCGTCTATCCCGAGGAATTGAAGACGGTAGCGAGGGTGCAGGTGTTCCGCGACTTCGTGGTCAGCAAGGCGCAACGCTGGCCGTCGTGACAACAGTTCGATAAGGCCGCAGTCACCGCATGACTGACATGCGGCCAGACCGCTTGCTGCAAGGCCCTGACGCGGATCATAGTGACTGGACGCTGAGAATTCGCGCTGCGCATTTGTCCCCCTCCTCCAGTGGCGCGGAGGCTCAGTAATCCCTCTTGGAAGGTGATTGTGTCGGCCTCACGTGGCCAATACCTTAAGCCGGGCTCTGATGAGCCCGGCTTTTTTTTGATGGATTACCCTGATCCTCATCCTGAGGAGCCGCGCGCTTTTCGCGCGGCGTCTCGAAGGATGGCATACGGCAGGGTGCCAGATGGTTCGAGACGCGCGCCGGACAGCGCAAGAGCGCTGCCGGACGCGCTCCTCACCATGAGGGAGTTGCGAAGTTCCGGCCGTTGCCGTTGACAGTTTTACCGCCGGCGATCATCATCCCCGGATGATCACGATTCCGTGCACGCTGGCGCTGTCGAAAAAAGGTCCTCTTCCGGGGACTGGAGATCGACGCGCGCGATAGGCTTCTCGCTCAAATCAGATCCACCAAAACCCCGCCGTTATGGACGGGGTTTTTTCATATCCCCGTCTCCGGCTCACCCCAAGGAGATGGACCGATGACCGACCTTCGATCGCAATTACAGGGCCTGTGGCTGCCGCTGGTCACGCCGCTCCGCGAGGGTGCGCTGGATGAAACCTCATTGCGCCGGCTGGTGCGGCACTACGCGGCCGGTCCGGTCGATGGATTGATCCTCGCGGCGACCTCAGGCGAAGGCATGGCGCTCGATATCGCCGAACTCGAGCGGCTGGTCTCACTGGTGCGCGCCGGGATCATGGCGAGCGGACGCACGCTGCCGATCTGTCTCGGACTGTCGGGTGCCGTCACCGGCAAGATGTGTGAGGTGCTTGATGAGACCGCGCCCTGGCCGATCGACGGCTATCTGATCGCAAGCCCCTACTACACCCGGCCGTCGCAACGGGGCCTGCTGCAGCATTTCACTGCGCTCGCCGATCACGCCTGCTGGCCGATCGTGCTCTACAACATCCCCTACCGGACATCCGTGAACCTGACCAACGAGACGCTGCTGGAACTCGCACGCCATCCGAACATCGTCGGCCTGAAGGATTGCGGCGGCGACCGTGCGCAGTCGATCGATCTGTTGCGCCGGCGACCCGCCGGCTTTCGGGTGCTGACCGGCGAGGACGCGGAATATCATAACGCGCTCAACGACGGCGCCGATGGCGCCATCCTGCTGTCGGCGCACATCGAGACCGAGGCCTTCGCGGCGGTGCGCACGCTGATGAGGGAAGGCAACCGCGCCGCCGCGCTGGCGCGCTGGGAGAGCATCGCCGAACTGACGCGGCTGTTGTTCACCGAACCGAGCCCGGCGCCGGCCAAGTACTGGCTGGCGCGCACGGGCCTGATCGACAGCGCCGAAGTGCGCCTGCCGATGGTGGAGGTGGGTGACGAACTGGCGGCGCGGCTGGATGTCGAGATCAGGCGGCGGGCATCACCGGAGCGGGCGGCGTCATTCGAAGGACAAGAGGAGCGCTGCGCCCGGCCCGGTTAACCTCCGGTAAAGTCGAGCGCCCGGATCCCGGCGATCCCCGCCATCATCGGCCTCGCGCCGGTACCGGCTTTCCATTGGCTGGCGTGCTGAAGCGATCCCGCTTGTGCTCGTCGTCGTTAACGGGCGGTAGCACCTGTGGTCAAATGCGAGCGAAATGGCGACCGGGTTTTTAAAATTCGGCTGCTATCCATATCCCCGGAAGAACAAAAACGCGGGGGCGTTGTGAACACTCAAGGCAATCCATTCCCTGAACCGCAGGGCTTCACCACCGAGGACGTTCTCTTTGCGCTCGGCGTCTGGTCGGTGATCCTGACCCTGTCGCCGGTGATCGTCTTCTACATGCTGATGGTGGCGTGAGAACCGCCGTTCCGATTTGGGCAACGGCCACACAAGAGAAAAACGCGCGGGATCCGCGCGTTTTTTTGTCGACCCTGGCGGGCGGCAAAGCTATGCCGCCTGCCTGTGCATCGCGCCGGCCGCGGACGCATTGCCGCGGATTGCCTTCACCGAGCGTTCGATCGCGGCCCACAGCCGGCTGATTTCCGCCGCGGCACGGCCTTCGGCGTCATATTCGCGGGCGCCTTCGCCGTGGCTGAGCGCCATCAGGAGATCGGCGCGGTTGGTGATCTGGCCGCCCCACACCGGGGCGCGGAACTTGGCCAGTGCCTCGCGGGCGATGGTAACGATCGGGCTCTCCAGACTCGTCGCGGCGTGCCGGCGCACCGTTGATCACGACCGCATAGGGCTTGCGCGCGGCGCGGCAGGTCTGAATCGTTTCCTGCACGGCGTTGACGTCGAATACCCCGGGCCGCGCCGGAATGATCACCATGGTGGCGTTCTTGATGGCGTCGTCGACCACGGCCGACAAATTCGGCGGCGTGTCGATGAAAACCCATTCAATGCCGTCGCGCTTGGCGGCGGCGACGATCCCGCTGACGGAATTGACGGCGGTCTTGATCGGCGGTTCGTTGGTGCCGCGCAGCTTGTGCCACAGGGTCAATGACCCCTGCGGATCGGCATCGATCATCAAACATGGCTTTGTTGCTTTATGAACATGCGCAGTAATATGGGCGGCAAGAGTGCTCTTTCCCGAGCCGCCTTTACGCGATGCGAAAACAATGACGTTCATACCCTTCGCCTCCAGATTGACCTCAGAAGGCGAAAATGAATCAGCGCGCTGATTCGTGAAAGAAGAATTTACTCTAAATTGCGGACAGGGCCCTGATTAATCTCAGGATGGGCTTTTGAGTCACACCATGCGCCGCAGCAGGGGCGAAAATCGAATCGGGATGCCTCCGAAACCGTCATTGCGCGCCCTTTGCGCGCTGACGTTCGATCAATTTGCGCTCGATCCAGCCAAGCATGTTGGCCATCGGCTTTTGCAGCACCGGCACGTCCTGCGCGAACAAAACGAGTCCGAGCGGCAGCATCCACAGCCCGAACACCGGCAGGATGCTGAAAATGCCGCCAGCGATCAAAAGGATCGCCATGGGAATGCGGACCAGCCGCGAAGATGGCTTGCGCAGCCAGCCGACGAACTTCGCCGGGCGCGGGGGCAGCCTGGCTTCAAACCAGGCAAAATGCCGATCGAGCTCGGCTTTATGAGTGGCACTCACGGAATCTCTCCTCAGGGGGGAGATGTGCATCGGCGGCCGCCCCGCAAGGCGTCAGTCTGTCGCGCCGGGAGCCCGGAACAATTTTGCGCGCAGCCGTTCGGGAACGGGGGATACTTGGCACGTGAACAGGCTATCCGGTCTTGAAGCGGCTGGCTGACCGCCGGCTTTCAGCTTGCCGCCGGGTTGGTCAGGTCTGCCTGCTTGGCCGGCTTCTTCGGCTTCGCCGGCTTCTTCGCCGCGGCACTGGCCGGCTTTTTCGAAGCCACCGGCTTGATGGCGAGCGGCCTTCCCACAGCGACCGGTGCTGCCGCGGGCTCGGGGGCGCGGAAATGCGCCCGGCAGCCGGGGGAGAGTTGCGACTTGTTCTGGATCATGCAGACGGTGATGCGGTCGACGTCGGGAACGTAGGCGCCGCAGATCCGCATGGCGTCGCCGCTGCAGGCCTGTTGCTGCTCGGGGGTGTAGGCCCGGCTCGCGCTCGACCACGTCAAAACCGCAGCCATCGTCACGAGCATCAAACCGAACTTGCTGGACCGGACCGCCGCCATGAATCCCCCCGAGGCCTCGAACATTCCGGGCATTTCGTGCTGCCCGCGAGCGATTTGCGAGGGAATTGTGAGTGAATGGCAGGAAATTAGCAAGTGGAGCGACCGATGGCGCCTGGTGACGAGCCGACGTCATCAGGCGCGCGCAAGCATGCAGGGCACGCCCGAATCCGTTGGAACAGGATCCGGAGACGCGTGCGCGCCATGAGCCGAGCCGTCAACGCCCTGCGTGGAGGACATCGCGCAGGACGTTGGTCTCGAGTTCCAGATCCTCCAGCCGATGCTTGACGACGTCGCCGATGCTGACAATCCCGGCCAGCTTGCCGTCGCGCAGGACCGGCATGTGGCGCACGCGATGGTGCGTCATCAGGTTCATCACGCGATTGACGCTGTCGTCCGGCGACACCGTGGTGACCCCGTATTGCATGACTTCCTTCACCGGCATCGACCCGGCCCCCTCGCCAAAGCGGGAAAATGCATGAACGATCTCACGTTCGGAGATCAGGCCGAGAATCGCGGTCTCACTCGTCACCACGAGGGCGCCGATATTCTTGGCGCGGAGCCAGTCTGCCGCCCGCTTGATGCTGGCGTCCGGAGTTATGGTCGTGACGCTGGTACCCTTCCGCCTCAAAATGCTTTCGATGGACATGGTGTCCTCCCATCGTGTGGCCTAGCTGGCTTATCGCCCCGTGCAGTGAGGAAGATGAGCATATCATATCGGCAGGAAGCCGTCAGCGAGCATCGGGGATAGCCACGCACGGTTCGGTGAATACGGCTCGATCGAAGGAGATCCTGCCCGCCCCGGGGTTCGAGGCTTTCCGGCAGGCATCATTTTGGGCGGGGAGAACGCCGTCGTGGGAGCGAAAGGGCCTCCTGCCGTTCACCCGGAACGGCTCCGCCGTTGATGAAGGAGATGCCCCGCAATCGTCGGAAACAGGAGTACGGACAGGACCCCGGCACCGACGAGCACCGAAGCCATCTGCGGGCTCATGGTTTTCGCACGAACGCCAATCTCGGTGATTACCACCACCAGCGAAAGCGAAGCGACCGAACTGTAAAGCGCAAAGGAAGTGCGCTCGGCGGCCGTCAGATCGCTGCGATACAGAAATACGGGCGCGCCGCGCACGAGCAAAAACAGCGCAACGCAGACCGGGACCAGCAACATGGTCGAGGTGCTGCCGGTTATCGACGCAAGATCGAATTTGATACCGGTGCCGACGAAAAAGAACGGGCTGAACCAGCCGAAGAAGATGGCATCGATCTTCATCCGCGGCGCCTTGCCCTCCGCTCCCTGGGTCGCCAATCCCACCACCATTCCCGCGGCAAACGCGCCCAGAATGCTCTCGAAGCCAAATCGCTCCGCAAGCACGAAGAAGGCGGCAAACAGCAGCAAGGTGACACGAACCGGAAGCTGCGAGCTCGCGTGCATCGTGCGACCCAGCAGCGCCAGAACGCGCGGCGGCCGCAGTCCCAGGCTGACCGCGGCCGCCAAAAACACGACCACGAGGAAAGCCATCAGGAAGCCAAACTCCTGCAAGGTGGTGTACTGCTGGCCGAGGAGCAGCGACATCACGACAATCGGCCCCAGTTCGCCCACCGTACCGGCGGCGATGAACAGGCGCCCGAATGCCGTGTCGAGCTGATCGGCGTCGCGCAAGATCGGCAGCAACGTGCCCAACGCGGTTGTCGTCAGCGCCAATGCCACCATCATCGGATCATGCAGCGAGCTTGCATGAAGCACGGCTGCGGCAGAAAGCCCAAGCGCGACCGAAATGCCCCAGCCGCCCGCCGCCAACCACAAGGGCCGGCCGCGAATTCTTTCGAATTCGAGCTCCATCCCTGCCATGAAGAGCGTTGCGGCCATGCCGAACGCGAACATCGCAGCCACGATGCCGTCGAATTGCACCAATCCAAGCACCTGCGGACCAATGATGATCCCCAACACCACTTCGAGCACCACCGCCGGGATGCGAAATCCGACCGGAAGCTCCGCCAACAACGGTCCGGCAACGGCCACCAGCAGAACCAGCAGAACGGCAAAATGAGTTTCGGCAAACATTTCTCGGAACCCAACGCTTGTTCGTCGTGCTTCGGGGAAGGCAAGGGTAGTATAATATCATTCGCTGCAAGAGAGCTTTTTGGCCGAACTCGACGTCGCGCCGGTCACTATTTTACCGATCGCGCTCGACAGAATGCGGCGGCCTTCCTTGTCCAAATGGGCGTCGTCGATGAAGTGCTCGTCCGACACCAACCCCGAACAGTCGACCTGAACGACATCGGCCTCTCCAAGCGCCTCGTCGTACCTGGCCTGTCCCCTCGCATTGAGACCCGCAAGAGCCTTCTGATTTGGCATGGAAACAACGAAGACAGTTCCAGTTATCTTCCGCATCATGGCCAGCGCCCTCCGAAAACTCTGCACGGGAATCCGGGATGTGAACGAAGTGTAGTTGTCGTACCGCGCCCTGGTCAGCTCCGCGACCCGCTCCGGCGCCTCGTGAATGTCGTCATAGTGCGCGTTGGCGCCTGATGTGAACTCGTCCTTGAAATATTCATAGGCATTGATTGAAAGCGGCTCCGATCGAAAGCGCTCCTGCAACCGGAACATCCCGTAGCGTACCAGCTTGTTGAGCCGATCCGAGTGAAGCTTCAGGGGCAGTACCATCGCCTCGGCTACCTGTTGAAACTCACGTCTCGGCAGCCAACGATTGCTCAACAGGAAAACATCGGGAAATCCAAGGTGAGCGAGATACCCTGTCGATGCGAGCAGGGGAGGAAATTCAGCTGTCATGAGAAACGGATGGACGCCGACAATGACGCATTTGGGATGGACGCCGTAGCGGGCGAGGATCTGGGCCTGCACCTCCACGACCTCGATATTGCCGCCGGTCGTTGCCCCATTGAGGAATTTTGTGCCGGGCACGGACCTCTCCAGAATTGCCGGATCGAAGCCCTCCCGAGCGGTGGACAGCCCCACAATGAGGCAATGGTTCGAATCCGCAAGCGCCGGCGCGAGGTGTTCGGAGAACCAGGGACCAGGCTCGAACGCAAACCGGGTCAGGTAGAAATTCAGAAAGCTGATCTGGCCGATGCCGATCGACGCGAGCATCAAGATGCCGATCAGCGATGCGGCATATTGCGCGGCCTTCGTTGCTCGCCACACGTTTGACATCAAAAACCGCCGTAGACGAATTTCTGCGAAGCCTGATTTGCCATCACGACGACAGCCGCGAGCTTGATGACGATTAACGCGATTTGAAAGCTCAAGATCAGTCTATGATCAACAGGTTTCATCGAGCCTGTCCCAACAGTTCAGGGATTGCGAGGTGGAGCGTCCCGACGATCACGGCAAAAACATAGTCTGGAGGCGTCGGTCTCCGCCCAGCGGTCTCTGACTATTTTTTCCAGCGCTATGATCGTTCCGACGAGCAGTCCCCATGCGATAAAAGTCATCGTTAACCGGTGCCAGAGCCCTACAAAGGCAAAGCACAACACGAGCGCGACCAGATTGGTTGCATAGGACCAGCGACGTCCGAAGCGGCGCACCATCAAAACCTGAAGCGGAATGAACAGTCCCCTGCGGACGAAGTCGCCAAGCGAGATGTGCCACCTGGTCCAGAACTCGGTGACGGAGGTCGAAAGAAACGGAGCCTTGAAGTTCACAGGCGTCGGGATTCCGAGCAGGCGGCCAACGCCGAGGGCAACCAGCGAGTACCCGAAAAAATCGAAGTAGACGTAAACAAGAATGATGGAGGTATCCACCAGGCCGCTGGCCGGCCAGTTGCCGGACAGGCCCGTGAAATAGAGCTTCCAGAGTTCTGCGACGACGAATTTGAGAAAGAGACCCGAGGTTACGGTGTCGATGCCGGCGACAAACGATGTCCAGTTCGGCGCTGGAGCCGGTTCAAGGTCGATTTTCACGTGGTCGGAATACACGTTGACCGGGCCCGCAGGCACCATGAAAAACGGCAGCAGATACCCGCTCAGCGAAATCGGATCGAGCAGTTTTCCGCCCGCCGAAACGCGAATGACATCCAGCGACCGGAGATACAAGTAGGCGAATGCGATGGTTTCGAAGAATGACGCGATCGATTGCGCCTGCTTGTCGAGGCCCGGGCTCGCGCCGTGAAGGAAGTCGACCCAGAAGAGCGCCTGCTTGTGAAACAGGAAGAGCATCGTGACGCCGCAATATATTCCAGCTTCGCCTATCGATCGCGAAGCGCCCTGACGCGAATGACACAAGCGATTTCAGCAACAGCCATAGAACGCACGAGAACCCCAGAAACGCGACGGTCGCCTTTGCGCCGAAAAGCGCGATCAGCACCACGAGATTGAGCACGCCAAACCATGCAGAGCGGGTGCACCACGCGGGCCGCAACTGCAGTCCGCAGTAGAGAATGGCGACGGCCGCATAAAACGCCGGATTTAGATAGGTGGACATGCATACTTCAATTACGTTGACGCAAGCTTTCGGGCGATCAGGGATTTGAATTCACCGACATTCGCCAGTCCGGCAATCTCTTCGGTGGTAAATCTGACCCCGAAATCCTCCTCGATCTGCATGACCAGGTTGATGTGGTTGAACGAATCCCCACCCGGGAACGTCCGGAGCCTTCAGGTCGTCACGCAATACGAGTTGCGGATCCCTGAACAGCGTCCGGAAGATATCGAGCAAGACAGCTTCGTCGGCAGGTTGCAGTTCTTTATTCATCGATCAACTCCAGATCATGGCTTGGAGCATCGAGGTCTTCCGAGCTCCTGAATTGGTACGTCTTGACTTCCGCCCGATCCGACGTGACGGAAAAACCCATCCGGTCAAACAGCCCGGAGACCAGTTTGTTCTTCGCGGTGGGGATGTACTCGCCCAGGACCGTAGGCGTCCCCGATTTGCGCCGCAGCCATTCGAACATGGCGTTTTCGACACCGCGATTGAGAACGCGGCAACTCATGAGCCATGTGTCGATCATGGTCGCTCCCTGGGAGCGAACCGCGATGATCAGGCCGATGATGCCTTGAGGCCCGAACTTGTCCGAATAGGAGAACACGCCGATGTCGGCGCCGGAACCCTGCAGCGCCTGAAGTTCCTGGTCGCCATGCCTGCGTGTCGTGACGTTGAACTGATTGGTCTTTTGCAATAGCTGAAGGACGCGCGGCCGGTTATCGGCTGTCACCGGCTCGACCGTCAGCCGCATTCCGAGCGACCTCAGGAAAGCCGCGGGATCGGCGGCAGCCCGCATTTGCCGACCCTGGTCCACAATGGCGCTCGCCTGCTGCGCACGCCTGGTGTCCTCCAATGTCAGGCTCAGAACATTGAAATAGCGAGCCGAACAGAGACGGCTGAGCGAATAATCGGGGGTCGGTCCGGCCAGAACGACGTCGATATACGGATGATGAGTTATCACCTGCGCAAGATCGACCGGATTATCATCGATATACAGCATCAGGTCGGCGCCGAAATTGAGTTCGCCCGCGATCTGCGTCACCGAATTGCTCTTGTCACCCCAGGACAGTGCGAGGCTCGAGAAGTTGCTACGCCTGAGGACCAGGCTGGTATTTTCGTCGAGGACCCGCGCGACCGCGGGATCGTTCCTGCTGACAGCTGCCAGAATGATGCCCGACGCGTTCAAGCTCGCAAGATGGGATTGCAGCAGATGGTACCCGAGGGCATCGGCCGAATCCTGACCGCATACGATCTGATGGCTGCCGAGCTCGCCGACTTCGCCGCCCCAAAGCGTGTTGTCCCAGTCCGTCAACAGCGCACGATGCGACCTTCCCAGCAGATGAGCGATGCCCGAAGCGGCTTCCCTCGCCACCTGGACAAAGCCCCGCTCGTCAAGGACGGCGTGTGTTCGAAGGTAGCCGATCCGCGCCGTTGCGCCGACGCCGCCCGCCAGATGAACGGCCAGGGCAGCATCCAGAACATGGAATTGCCCGGTCGCTTTTGACGACAGAAAGCCGTTGACCTCTGCAACCGCTGCGCTGTGACCGACATTATCGCCAATCGAAACCGCAGATCCGGGAACCGGCCAGGGTCCGTAGCCGAAATTGCCGAAAAGAACGTGCGAGCCCCGTTTCACCTTGAGCCCGTCGGCGATTTCGCCCAGTGCACGCTTCGCATCGGAAACCTGCTTTCGGGTGGTCACTCCCGCACCAAGGTGTTTCACCAGCCAGTGATCGGACATCAGAACGATCGTGACGTCGCTATCGGAGGCCTCGTTTGAAATGAAAGCGATGTGTTCAACGGAGTTGTAGGGCGCGACCGCGATTTGCGCATCCAGCCCATAGGCGGCGCAGAACAGGTCCAGATATGGAACCAGACCATCGACGGTCCCGTCGGACAGAAGCTCGATCTTGATCTTTCGCACGGCCGGCTTGAGGCCCGGCCGATTGCGCGACAACCATCCATTCATCACCTTCCGGTAATAAAATGGCGTTGGCGATGCATGGAAGATCGCCGCGCGGACCATCGCGGCGAATACCGGATCATCTATCGACGCCTGCGACAACAGCGCGACAATCGCGGCTTCGTCGCCTCGCCGCAGCACGTCGATCAGTTCAACGTAAAGGTCCGTGGAAGACGAAGTCATGACACGACGAATGCGGCATTGATCGGAACGGGCTCCGACCCCTTCGGGGTGTAGGCGCGGTCTTCCTGGCTATCGATGATGGAAAACCCGGCTCGCTCGATCTGCGCCCGGACCTCGTCCCCCGAGTTGTACAGATAGATATGATCTTCGTTCGGCGCCGTCACCGCAGCCGAAATCAGGCCTCTTCCGCCGGGCGCGAGCATTCTTCGCAGCGCCTTCAGAAAGGTTAGTGGATCTTCGAGATGCTTCAGCACCTCAATACAAACGAGGAAAGGCCATTGGCGATCCGGAGTAGCCAGAACAACATCCCGGAGATTTTTTTGCCAACGATCGTCGACGCCGAACGAGGCAAGTTGCGCCTCGCTGTACTCGAGCGAATACGGGCTGAGATCGAAGGCCCAGCCTCGCGCCTGCGGCGCGGCGGTGAGCAACTGGCGCGAGTAAAAGCCGGTGCCCGGCCCGATATCGCAAAACTCCTGCACTTCAGCCAATACGAGATGCGGCAAAAACGCTCGTTGATAGAACTGAAGCTGTCGATAGTGATGCGGCCAGAGATAATGGCTCAGTAGAAGCCCGGGCAAATACAGCCCGAACATGTAATCCCTGTTCTGATAAACGGCCTTCGACGCCTCTGCATATGTCTTGTTTTCGTATTGCAGCGTCTTTTCGAATTTCTTTTGAAGCCGCATCCCGCTCAAGGCGAAATTGACGTAGCCGCGAACGGCCTGGTTCAGCCGCTCGTCGCTGGTCGCAACAAATCGGCTCAGCGTCGCGCCGAACTGTTCCACCCATTCCGCACCGAAGATCTCACGTTGGCGCCGCAACGAAGGGACCATGAATGGGGCAACACTGGCCATCTCGGCTTCAAATCGGACGACCTCGGCCTCCGGACCGCTGGCAATCGAATGGTTCATCAATTCGTTTCCGATATCGGTTCCCGGAATATGCAAACGGCAGTCCCTCGATTGACCTGTTCGCCCGCGGCATTGTGCGCCGACAAGGTCATGGTTGCGCTGCGCGTTGCGTCGGACAGCCGGCTTACAGCTACCCGGTATTGAACGGTATCACCTATAAGCACCGGTTTTACCATGTCCAGCGAGAGCTTCATTATTACGGCGTTTACCCCTGGGAGCTCACATCCCAATATCTGGGAATACATCGATCCAACCAGCATTCCGTGAGCGATCCGTCCTTCATAGCCCAGCGAGCGTGCGTGATCGCGATCGGTATGCACCGGGGCATCGTCGGCGGTAAGGGCCACGAACGAGTTGACCTGGTCCTCCCCGATCAGTACCGATCTCTTCGCGATCATTCCTTCAGACAGATCCCGGAACGTCAGGGGCATGGCTCAGCTTTCATGAAACAATAAAACAGCATCTAATAGCCTTTTCGTGTGAAAAGCACAGTTGATTTCTGCCGTCCCGGACCGTCTCAAAGCGCGCGTCTGTCTGTTTTCCCCGACGACGGACTGTTGTAAATCATCAGCTGCGGAAAAGCTTCCCGGTGCGGTATGGTGGAAGGCGGGCAAACGCAGGGTGGGCAAATGAAGCTGGCGATCATCACCGGAACCACGCGCGGTATCGGTGCTGCGCTAAAGACCAGCTTCGATGCGGCAGGCTGGAAAGTCATCAGCTTAAATCGTCCCGACTTCGATCTTCTCAGGATCGACCTCGATCAGGTTGACGGAATTCTTGCCGATCTTTCAAACCGGCATGGAAACGCGCCGTTTTTGTCAACAACGCTGCTTCGATCACGATTGCAAGCGCCTCCGGGATCAGCCCCGATCAGGCGAGAGCCGACATCGAAGCCAACGTAATTTCGCCGATCTTGCTGATCGCGTCGTTCCTCCGGGTGTTCAGAGATGGCGAAGTTGCCAACATCACGTCGGTCGCGGCAACGGCGGGAATGCAACACAAATCGATCTATTGCGCTTCAAAAGCTGCGCTGGAAGGATATCTTCGCGCGCTCCAGGCCGAAGGCGTCAAATGTTACAATCTCAATCCAGGCGCGGTCGACACCGACATGCAGGCCATGATCCGATCCTCGGCATTTCCCGGCGTTGAAAAGTTCATCGCCCTGAAGGAATCCGGCGAACTGAAGAGCGCGCAGATGGTTGCCAGGAATTTCGTTTGGCAGATCGATCGAGCTTGAACTGGAGTGCCAGGCCAAGGCGTCCATGTCCGTTGCGGGGTCATTGGCGGATCTGACGGCTCGGGCATGGAATGTTCGCTTTGCCCTGCTGGCTCAACCGGTCGACGCAACTCAGGCGTCAAATCTCTCCGCTGGGGTTTCAAATTGCAAGGTCTCACGCGGCTGTTGGTTCAGCTCGATCGAGCAAGGGGGCCCTGATCGTATTGATCTCCTACTGCACCAGGTTCGAGGCTGCTCCCGGCTTGAAGGGTGGACTCTCTGAAAAGGCAACGTCTTGGCTGCCATCGACACCATTTCCGTCGGCCTCATCCTCCGCACCGTCTGGAATGACATCGGCGCGATATTCGCCCGGCTCGGCCGTCAGGCCGTCATCGCCCTTTCGATCGTTGTTGTGTTCGGATTTATCAATTCGGCTGCGCGAAGCAATGTGGCGCTCTCTGCAGCATGCGATCTGATCAACGTGATCGCGATCCTGCCGTTCGAAATCGCGGTTTTCCGTCTACTGATCCTCGACGAAGCTGCGCCCGGATACGATTTCGCGATCACGACGGTTCGTTTTCAGCGCATGCTGGGCTGGACCGTGGCCTTCTGGGTCATGGGCAATATCCCGACCATTCTTTCGGCTGCCGTCACATCGTCCCAGGCCGCGACTGCCATTGGCGGCATTGCCATGTTGTTCTTGTTTGTCATTGCCGTCGTAGTGTTGCCGCGGCTCGTCATTCTGCTGCCCGCCATTTCCGTTGACGCGCCCGCCGTCTCCGTCGGCAGTGTCCTTGCGGATGCGCGTGGCCATTTCTGGTTCATCGTGAAGGCGCATCTTGCCGTGGTGCTGCCTTTCGTCCTGATCTTTGCGCTGGTTGCAGTGCTGGCATGGCTCGCCGGCGGCAGCGGCGTGTTCAGCGGTTCCGGCAGCGCAGCAGCCGTAGCGGTGAATGCCATTTTCAGTTCACTGGGGCTTCTGGCGGTGATCTCCCTGATGATCGTCCAGGCCCGGCTTTTCATGAGGATAGGCGATCGCGTGAAGCGCGATGCGGAAAGCGCCGGCGAATAAGTCTTCGAGTTCCGGGAAGTCGGAAAGGTCTGGTACA
>CAVPOL010000032.1:0-77276 GCA_963706975.1 uncultured Alphaproteobacteria bacterium | reverse complement strand
GGCTCGATCGAGAGCGCATCGCGAGCTATCGCCAGCATGTTCGGGTCCGGGTCGACGATGACCACTGAGTGACCGGCACGGGCCAGCATGATCGCTTGCCGTCCGAAACCGCCGCCGACGTCAACGATGCGCTGCGGTGCCGGTGGCAAATGCTTCAGCAAGGCACGGGTGACCAGTTCAAATCGGACTGTACCGGCGCTGCGGCAATACGCGTCGGCAAGCTCGGACGCGTGCTCGGTCCAGAAATTCTTCGTCATCTCGGATCGCAGGGCGAGAATAGCTTGAGGCCATCACCGGTGAGAATTCCGCAGCAATCGTCGATCTCGAGTTAGTCCGGCTCCGGAGAAAACACATCCTCGTCACGCGGATTCTTCGGACGGGCTGCGTGCGACGGCGTGAAATTCTCGAGATCGAGCGGCGCCGGATCGTCGTCGATCCATAGGGTTCCCCCGCGGGCGATCATGTCGAGATGGATCGCGCACTGATAGCCTACAATGCCCGGATCCTGATTGTGCTGGCCGAAACCGAGATGTACGCCCGGGCGGCGCTCGTTGATGTGGGGAGTTCATCGCGATGGCGTCACGGATGCCGACATTTGTGCCGAAGCCGAGCTCACCGACATTGAATGCACAATGCGTCTGGAAGCATTCGTCCAGGAAACGTGTCATCTCGGGATCGCCGCAGTCGCATTCGACAGCCCGACCCGCCTCAACCCGGATCTTCACGGGACGGCGATCAAGCCGGCAATCACGGTCGGTGATGGCATTAACATTGAAGGCAAAGTCCGCAACAAAGACACCCTCAATAGCCGCCGGGAAGGTGGCGACTTCTCCGGCCGGGAGAATGACGACTCCACCGGCCCGCGCCGAGCCCCGATTGCTAATCCAGCGGTGTTTGCTGTCGATCGACACATTCAGATCGCTGCCACCCGGTGTGGTGATATGAAGCCGGCTCGCCGTCATGCAGCGCTCAAGCAGCGTTGTATTGCGGGCCGACAGTTCTTCCGGCTGGACCTGCAAGGCGTCCGAGAACAGATTCGAACACGAGCTGATGGCGCGAAACACCACGCATCGCCGGCGTCCGAATTTCCGCAACGCCGCCTCCAGCGTCCGGCCATGAGACATTGTGTCGCGCTCGAAGCTGAGAACGACGAGGCGGCCATCCCACTCCGAGGGCGGGGGCAGCGCCGACGACAGACGCTCCTGGAAGCCGTCATCGTGGAGCGGTGCCATCCACACGCGCCTCGTGGGGATACCACGCAACTCCAGCGCGGCGGACGTCCATGCTGCGGATTCGAAACTGTCACTCGTGTACAGCAACACAACGAAGTCGTCGGCTTGAATTTTGACGTAGCCTTCCAGCAGCGACTGGACGCCAGCCCAGATTTCCAAGTCAATCATCGGCGTCAGCGGCCATTACCGCCCCCCGGTCAAGCCTTTCTCCACCGCCGCGCTCGACGTGCTGTAGCTGATTGTCCACGCCACTTCGCCGAGTCGGCTCGCGACGTTTGCGCTCGATGTGCTGTAGCTGATTGTCCACGCCACATTGCCGTTCGCCTTGCCGAGGTTGGCGAGTTGGGAATGCAAATCGGTGACCCGGAATCCTCCGTCGAGGGCCTTCACCTCGTTGGCAACCTCGTCCATGACGCGGGACACTACCTCGTTGATCTTGTCGCGAGAGATGTCAGCCATAGCCTTTCTCCATGTATCAGACATGTACGCAACGTAGAATGACGATTGAAGGTAGTGGAGTCAAATATTATTTATTTAAGGTAGTATTGCTTACTAATGGGCACCTCGAAAAATAGCCGCTTGTTGCGACCTGTGCGAGTCTCTCTTTGACGATGAGATGATTTGGGAGTGTCGGATGGGGCAACTGGGATTTTTCGACGCGGAGAAGCGGTTGGCGGCGCTGTCGGCGAAGGGCGATCCGCTTGAAGCGATCGATCGGTTGGTGCCGTGGGAGAGTTTTCGCGCCGATATTGAAGCGGTGGCGCTGACGCCCGAGGATAACAAGAAGAGCGGCGCCGGCCGGAAGCCGATCGATGCGATTGTGATGTTCCGGATGCTGGTTCTGCAAGCGCTCCACAATCTTTCGGACGAACAGGTTGAATTCCAGGTTCGCGACCGTTTGTCGTTCACGCGTTTTCTGCGGCTTGGCATCGAGGACGGCATTCCGGACGCGACGACGCTGTGGCTGTTCCGCGAGAAGCTCGCCAAGGCCGGGTTGATCGAGCAGCTGTTCGACCGCTTCGACCGGCACCTCGCCGCCAAAGGCTATATCGCGCGTGGCGGGCAGATTGTCGACGCCACCATCGTGCCGGTGCCGAAGCAGCGCAATAGCCGCGACGAGAACGAAACCGTGAAGGCGGGCCGAACGCCGGCGGCGTGGGAGAAGAAGCCAGCCAAACTGCGCCAGAAGGACCGTGATGCACGCTGGACGAAGAAGCACGGCCAGAGTTTTTTCGGATACAAGAACCACGTGAACGCGGATGCCAAGCACAAGCTGATCCGGCGTTACGAGGTGACCGATGCGGCAGTGCACGATAGCCAGCAGTTGGACGGGCTGTTGAACCAGGACAACACGTCGGCGGACGTGTTCGCCGACAGCGCCTATCGCTCGGCCGAGACCGAAACGAAGCTCAAAGCCCAAGGCTACAGAAGCCGGATCCACACCCGAGCCACGCGCGGTCACCCACTTTCGAGCGCCAAGCAGGAGGCGAACCGGAAGAAGAGCCAGGTTCGCGTTCGCGTCGAGCACGTGTTCGGAACTCAGCAGACTTCACCGGGTGGCCGGATGGTGCGAACCATCGGCATCATCAGAGCGCGAGCGAAGATCGGATTGCAGAACCTCGTCTACAACATTCGCCGCCTGGTGACGCTGGAACGGCTCGCCGCGGCCTGAAGGTGGGCGCTGCCCGCCGCAGCCGCGCCCCAAACCGGCCGTCGCGCAGGCAAATTGAAAGCTACATGCGATGAATACCCTCAAAATCGACGGTTGATCAGCGATACCGGTTAATCACGCGCAAGAAACCGTCATTGTTCGAGGTGCCCTTTATTAGGTCACTTAGTTAGCCGCGGCCTTAGGGAGCGATTTGTGGCATTTGGCGTCTTTATTCATCGGTCCGATTGATCTACGAGGACAGTCCCGCCGAACGCTATCAGTTTCCCAGTCAATACCTCACTCGCGTCGAGGCCTGCAAAGGGGACTGGATCATCTATTACGAGCCCACGAAAGCGCAGGAATCGCGTGGCTACTTTGCCATCGCCAAAATCCAACAAGTCATCCCCGACCCGGGCACCCCGGGCATGTATATCGCCGTCGTCGAACCAGGCAGCTATCTGGATTTCGCCAATCCAGTCCCGTTCCGTGAAGCCGACGGACTTATCGAGCGAGGCCTGCTGAATGAGCACGGGAAGATTTCCGGACGTGCTCAATCCGCGGTTCGACCGATTTCTCCGACGGACTTCAACCGGATCACCGAACTTGGACTCGCCGAGGAAACTGCATTCTTACCGCGCGTCGATGCGCCATCTGCTTCCTTGGGGATGCAAGAGGAACAGTCTGCCTTCCAATATGAGCAGGAACGGAACCGCGTCGCCTCTTTGACTTCCCGTATAGTCCGAGACAGAATTTTCCGCCGCGTCGTCCTGCGCGCCTACGACGCCCGCTGTGCCATTACCTCGTTGAAGCTGATAAATGGCAGCGGGCGGGCCGAGGTCGAAGCCGCGCACATAAGGCCGGTCGAGGCTAATGGGCCGGATATCGTAAGCAACGGACTTGCTCTCTCTGGAACGGCGCATTGGATGTTTGACCGCGGCTTGATCAGCATCGCGGAGGATCGCGAGATCCTGATCTCACGGCATGTGAACGATACCGCCGGCGTGCGCGCCATGATCAACAAGACGGGGCGCATTCTCATCCCTCCCCGCGATGTCGATCAGCCCCACCCTCACTTCCTGCGGTGGCATCGCGAGAATCGCTTCAAGGCGTGAATCACTCCCACTCAATCGTCCCCGGCGGTTTTGACGTCACGTCATACACCACCCGATTAACCCCCTTGACCTCGTTGATGATCCGCGTCGCGGTTTCGCCCAGAAACTTCATCTCGAACGGGTAAAAATCCGCGGTCATGCCGTCGGTCGAGGTCACGGCACGCAGGCCGACGACGTATTCATAGGTGCGGCCGTCGCCCATCACGCCGACGGTTTTTACGGGCAGCAGCACGGCAAAGGCCTGCCAGATCTGGTCGTAGAGGCCGGCCTTTCGAATTTGGTCGATATAGACGGCGTCGGCATTGCGAAGGATGTCGAGCTTTTCCGGGGTGATGTCGCCGGGGCAGCGGATCGCGAGGCCCGGGCCCGGGAATGGGTGGCGGCCGACGAAAATTTCCGGCAGGCCGAGTTCGCGGCCGAGCACGCGCACTTCGTCCTTGAAGAGTTCGCGCAGGGGTTCGACCAGCTTCATGTTCATGCGGGCCGGAAGGCCGCCGACATTGTGGTGCGATTTGATCGTCACCGAGGGGCCGCCCGTAAACGAGACGCTCTCGATCACGTCGGGATAGAGCGTGCCCTGGGCCAGGAAATCGGCGCCGCCGATCTTTTTCGCCTCCGCGTCGAACACGTCGATGAACAGGCGGCCGATGGTCTTGCGCTTTTGTTCGGGGTCGGTGACGCCGGCCAATTCGCCGAGAAAAACTTTCGACGCATCCACGTGAACCAGCGGGATGTTGTAGTGGTGCCGGAACAGGTCCACCACGGTCTTGGCCTCGTCGAGCCTGAGCATGCCGTGGTCGACGAATACGCAGGTGAGCTGGTCGCCGATCGCTTCGTGGATCAGCACCGCGGCGACGGCGGAGTCGACGCCGCCGGAAAGACCGCAGATCACCTTGCCCTTGCCGACCTGAGCGCGGATCTTCTCGATCGCCTCCTCGCGGAAGGCGCGCATGGTCCAGTCGCCGGCCAGACCCTGCGACCTTGCGGACGAAATTGCGGATCAGTTTGGCGCCGTCCGGCGTGTGCACCACTTCGGGGTGGAACATCAGGCCGTAATATTTGCGCTTCTCATCCTGGATCACCGCGAACGGCGCGTTCGGCGAGACGCCGGCCACCGCAAAACCCGGCGGCATTTTTGTGATGCGGTCGCCATGGCTCATCCAGACCGGATGCTTTTCGCCCATGCCCCAGGTGGAATCGAACAGCTGGCTCGATGCCCTGACCTCGACATCGGCGCGGCCGAATTCGCGGTGATGCCCGCCCTCGACCTCGCCGCCGAGTTGGGCGGCCATGGTCATCTGGCCGTAGCAGATGCCGAGCACGGGCACGCCGGAATTGAAGATCGCCTGCGGCGCGCGCGGCGAGCCTTCTTCGTGCACCGATTCCGGGCCGCCGGAGAGGATCACCGCCTTCGGCTTCATCTCGGCAAAGGCGGCTTCGGCCTTCTGGAACGGCACGATTTCGGAATAGACGCCCTCCTCGCGCACCCGGCGCGCGATCAGTTGCGTCACCTGACTGCCGAAATCGACGATCAGAATCTTGTCATGCGCCGAGGCCACCGAAGGCGTCGACCCTGCTTTTGGCTGTGGGGCTGTCATGGGTAGCAATTACGCGACGGGGGCGGCCCTCGCAACCGCGCAAAACAATGGCCCACATGCTTCTTAAGGGCATGGACAAGGCACAATTAGGTCAGTATTATTGACCTAATTGTGCCAAGGAGGATAACCATGCCGAACCTGCCTCACGACCCTGCGAAGCTGGCCGCCCTCGGACGCCAATGGATCGACGCCTGGAACTCGCATGATCTGGAGCGGGTTTTCGCGCTCTACGCCGAAGACGCCGAGATGACCTCGGACAAGATCCAGGCGCTCGGCTTCGATGGCAGCGGAACGTTATGCGGCAAGGACAGCTTGCGGGCGTATTGGGGAAAAGCGCTGGCGCTGCTGCCCAATCTGCGCTTCGAGCTGATCGACATCTTCGTCAGCCCCGACAGCGTCGCGGTGCTCTACACCAACGAGCGCGGCGCAAAAATCTGCGAATATCTGCGGCTCGATGCGGCGGGCAGGATTTTACAGGGCTCGGCGAACCATCTGGCGCATTAGGGCGCGATCTGTTTTCTATGGGTTATGAGTACTTCAATGACCCCTTTTCCCGTCACGGCATTGCGCAGCGTCGATCTCGAAACGCCGGATCTCTCCCGATCCGAGCACTTCTATACGTCGGTCTGGGGGCTCGAACTCGTGACGCGTCACGAGGATGTCACCTACCTGCGGGCCAGCGGCACCGATCATCATGTGGTCGCCTTGCGGCAGGGCGATCGCCCTGCGCTCAAGGCCGTCACGTTTCGCCTGCGTTCGGATGCGGAGTTCGAGGTGATCGCCGCCGCATCACGGCAGCATGGAGCGACACTGCTGAGCGGGCCCGCTCAAAATCCGGGGCCCGATGGCGGGACGGCCATGGCTATTCGCGCACCCGGCGGCGGCGTGCTGCGCTTTGTTCATCAGGACATGCGGCACGCCGCATGTCTTCCATCCGCAAACCGGCCCACGCGACTCGCTCACGTCAACCTGAACGCCAGTGATGTCGATGGCTCGGCCGCGTTCTATGAGAAGGCGCTTGGATTTCGGCTGACGGATCGGACCAAAGCCATGGCATTCGTACGCTGCAATGACGACCACCATGCGGTCGTCATCGCCGATGCCCCCGTCAACGGTTTAAATCACGTGGCCTTCCTGATGCCGAACCTCGAAGCTGTGATGCGTGGTTCGGGCCGTATGATCGACGCCGGATTTCCGATCGCCTGGGGCCCCGGCCGCCACGGCCCGGGCGACAACGTGTTCGCCTACTTCATCGATCCCGTCGGCATCGTCATCGAATACACCGCCGAAGTATTGCAGGTGGACGACAATTATGTGGTGCGCGGGCCGTCGCAATGGGCCTGGCCACCCGGCCGGACGGATCACTGGGGCATCGCCCCTGCCAAGGCCGATCATGTCAAGGCGGCCCAGACGGCCGTGCCCTACGCCGATGCATGACCGCGCCTCCCTACTGCAGAGAGTTTTGAGTGACGCTTTCACCAGAACAGCACCGCAGCGATTACGGGGTTGTCGTGGTCGGTCACGGCCCGACAGGCGTCATCGCGGCCAGCCTGCTCGGCGACAAGAATATCAAAACCCTGGCGATCGACCGCCAGCGCGACGTCTACGACAAGCCGCGGGCGATCGCGATCGACCACGAAATCCTTCGCCTGCTGGATAACCTCGGCGCCGCAGAGCGCGTGCTGCCCCATATCGCGCCGTTTCCTGCCTCCCAGCATTTTGGCGCCAGGGGTCAATTGATCCGTCGAATCGATATGGTCGCAAAACCCTATCCGCTGGGTTACACCCCCAGCATGGTTTTTACCCAACCGCCGGTCGAGGCGGCGCTGCGCGAGCACGCCGCGGCCTATGACAGCGTCGAGGTCGAACTTGGAACGGAGCTGCTCGGTTTCGATCAATCGCCTGATCATGTGACCTTGCATCTGCGCGACGACAGCGACGCGACGCGTTCCGTCACGGCCGACTACGTGATCGCTTGTGACGGAGCCTCGAGCGCAACACGGCAACAGCTCGGCATCGCCTTCGAAGACCTGGTGTTCGATGAACCCTGGCTTGTCGTTGACCTGCAGGTTCACGATGCAGCCCTCGGAAAACTGCCGGAGACGGCGGCGCAATTCTGCGAACCGTCCCGGCCGACGTCCTTCATCGTCGGTCCCGGCAATCATCGCCGCTTCGAGATCATGCTGCTGCCGGGCGAAGATCCCCGCGAGATGGAAGACCCGGTTCAGGTCTGGCGGCTGCTCGCCAGATGGCTCGGGCCGGACGACGCGACGCTTTGGCGTGCCGCGAGCTACCGGTTTCACGCGCTGGTCGCCCGAGAGTGGCGGCGCGGCCGGATATTCCTCGCCGGCGACGCCGCCCATCAGCAGCCCCCCTTTATCGGCCAGGGCATGTGCCAGGGCATTCGCGATGTCGGAAATCTGGTCTGGAAGCTCGACCGGGTTTTGAAAGGCCATTCCGGCGCCGGGCTGCTCGACACCTATGGCGAGGAACGGCTCGATCATGTTCGCCAGCTCACGACGCGCATCAAGGCGATCGGTCATGTCATCTGCGAGCGCGATCCCGTCGCGGCCGAGGCGCGGGATGCCCGCATTCTGGCGGAGGGCGACGGCCGTCCCCGCACCGTCACGCGCCAGGAGATCGTTCCGCCCCTGCAGAAAGGCCTGCTGGCGTTCCCGCTCCATCCGGCGCACGGCACGCTGTTTCCGCAGCCCTGGATCAGAACGGCGGCCGGACGGCGCCTGCTCGACGTCGCCACGGGAACCGGGTGGCGGCTTGTGCTGGACCAGCGAAACGCGCCGGATCTGTCCCCTGATGCGAGGGCGGACCTGGCCCGACTTGGCATGCGGCTGATCCGCGTCTGTTCGGCTGACGCGCCGGATCAGGCTGACCGCGACGCCGTCGCGGAAGAAGATGGCGTTCTCGCAGCCTGGTTCGACCGCCATCGCTGCCGGGCCGCGATCGTCCGGCCGGACCATTACGTCTTCGGTGTCGCCAACGACGAAGGCGCGCTCGCTAAAATGCTCTGCGAACTTGCGGCACGCCTGCAATGACTTGCCTGACATTGCTGCTTCGAGGCTCAAACACCCATCACGCTTACGCGGTATTCAAGACGAGGACATCACGATGAAATTGGCGAGTTTCAAGATCGGCAACAGCAGCACCTGGGGTGTGATCGAGGGAGAAGAAGCTCTCGACGTCGGCGCGGTGCTCAGGGATCGCTATCCCGATCTCAAATCCGCTATCGCGGCCGACGCGCTGCCCGCCGTGCGCGACGCCATGCGCGAGGCAAGGCGCACCCCCACCGCCGACATCAGCTGGCTGCCGGTCATTCCCAATCCGGACAAGATTCTCTGCATCGGCCTGAACTACGAGACCCACCGCAAGGAAACCGGCCGCTCCGAAGTGCAGCACCCGACCGTGTTCGGCCGATTTGCCAACAGCCAGACCGGGCATCTCGCCAACATCGTCCGGCCAAAACTCTCGCATGATCTCGACTTCGAAGGCGAGCTCGCGGTCATCATCGGCAAGCCCGGGCGACATATCGCCCGAGCCGATGCGTGGCGCCACGTCGCCGGTTACGCCTGCTACAACGAAGGCAGCGTGCGTGATTTTCAGCGCCATACCCACCAGTTCACCCCCGGCAAGAACTTTCCGGAGACCGGCGCTTTCGGTCCCTGGATGATGACACCGGACGAACTCGGAGATGTCGCGCCGCTGCGGCTTCAAACCCGCCTCAACGGCCAGATCGTCCAGGACGCGACGATCGATCAGATGATTTTCGACATCCCGCGGCAGATCGAATACTGCTCGTCCTTCACGCGCCTCGAGCCGGGAGATGTCATTGCCACAGGTACGCCCGGCGGCGTCGGTTCAAGGCGAACCCCGCCGCTCTGGTTGAAGCCGGGCGATATCGTCGAGGTGGAAATCGATCGCCTCGGGATTCTGCGCAATGGTATAGCCGACGAGACCTGATTGATACGGGGTCGCCGGCGCTGACGCGTCTCGGGCGGCCCCCTGCGAGCCACTTTAACTGTCCGAGGGGACGAAGCCTCAAGCGATCAGAAAATCGCGGGCCAATACTTCAGGGAGGATCACCATGAGACTGTCTCATCGAGTGCTGTTGGCCGGCGTTGCGCTTTTTCTCTCGGATCCCGGATACGCACAGTCTTGGCCGCAACGACCCGTGTCGGTCGTGGTACCGCAGCCGGCAGGCAACAGCCCGGATGTGCTGTGCCGCGTGATCGCCGAACAGACTTTCCCGGGCTCTCGGCCAGCAGTTCGTCGTCGAGAACCGTGCCGGCGCCGCAAACCTCGTCGGCACGCAGGCGGTCGCGCGCGCCGCTCCCGATGGCTACACCTTCCTGTTTGCCACGTCGGCCGCCCTTGTCATGAACCCCTATACGTTCAAGGCGCTTGCCTACGATCCGATCAAGGATTTCACTCCGGTCGCCATGGTGGCCCGAAGCAACCACGTCCTTCTCGTCAACCCCGAGGTCAAGGCCAAAACGCTCCCGGAATTGATCGCACTCGAAAAGTCGGCACCCGGCTCCCTGAGCCTGGCTGTCGACGGCCCGCGGAACCTCGCCGGTCTGATCGCACAGTCCATCAACAAGCAGGCCGGCACCGGCTTCGTCCTGATCCCCTACAACACGACCACGAACGCGATGCAGGACAGCGTTACGGGACGCGTCCCGGTGACGATCCAGGCCGCATCGATTGCAACCCCCTTCATCACGGCGGGCACGCTTCGGGCTATTGCCGTGGCGGGCAGCAGGCGCATCGGTTCGTTGCCGGACGTGCCGGCCATCTCGGAAACGCTGAAGAGCGTCGGCCTGCAAGGCTGGTTCATGTTGATGGCGCCGGCCGGCACGCCCACCGACATCGTCGAGAAACTCAGTTCCGAGATTGCGCGCGCCTTGAATTCTCCGGAAGTGCAGGAGCGCGCCCCTACCCTCGGCTTCGATGTTGGCGTCGGTGACGCGGTGACCCCCGCAGGCGCCAAGCGGTTTCTCGATGCCGAGCTTGCGGCCACGGGCAAGGCCATTCAGGAACTCGGAATCCAGCCCGAATAGCATTTGGCCAATGCTCATGGCCGTCGGCTGCGTAAGAGCCTGCAAGGCTTCCTTCCCAGCCGATCCAGCGGCGCGGCACGAGGCTGCGACGAGGCATTCCACCTTTGCATGGGGTCGTTTTAGGGATTTTGGGTGTGGCCCGACGGTAGCAGCACCTTCTAGCTATCCCTGAAAATTCGCGGAGATCGGCACAATCTCGCGGTCCAACCCATTGAACCCATGGTAGGCCCGGGCCCTGGACGGGTCGCCTTCACTGATCCCGGCTTTCAGCATGATCGCCCGAGCGCGGCCCGCCGACCATTCGACGAAGGGTTCGACACCGGCAGGCAAAGTCGCTTGGCAGGCATCCTTGCGGTGATGGATCACCAGCGTCGGCGGCAAGGAGGACGGCGAGCCGAGAATTGACATGACGTTCTGGGCGCTGCCCGACGCGGCGCTGAGAATTCCCGATATCAGCACCAGCGCATCCGGCCGGGCTCCGCGGGCGACCCCCGCGGCGGCACGGAGCGTACCGCGGCTGGTGGCGATGACCGTGACCGGCCGCTTGATCCCGGCCATGAATTTGACCGCGCCGTCGAGAGGCGTGCCGGCGTCGACGACCAGCACCGCCAGCCCGCGCGCCGCAAAATCCTGTCGGGTCCGGACCAACAGGTTGAATTTGAGCGCGCGAATCTCGCCATTGTTATCAGCGGCGATCGACCCGTCACCGCCCGGCATCAGGATCACACTCCCGCGCGGCGTATTCGGCTTGATCAGCACCGCGCGGGAACCGCCGATGTTGACGGTCTACATCGGCAAGCGCCGAACCGCTGCCGAGCCCGACGATTATCGCCGCGACGACGGGCAAACCAGACCAATTGTGCCGCTTCATTCAAGCCTTCCTGAGCACCGAGACGAAAAACCCGTCCGTCCGCGTCCGTCTCGGCGTCATCAGCCAGCCTTCCGGCGACTGCAATGCGGCGTTCGCAAAATCTTCCGACTTGTCCCACAGCACCGTCACCGTCTGTGCCGGCGGCACCACCGAAAATTCCGGATGTCGCTCGACGAAGGCGCGGATCTGCTCGCCGTTCTCCTGCGGCAGCACCGAGCAGGTGATGTAGGCGATCCGTCCGCCCGGTTTTGCCAGGGCAGCGGCGCGGTCGAGCACCGTGACCTGGTCCTTCAGCCGCACCTCCAGCGCGCCGGGCCGCATCCGCCATTTGGCGTCGGGGTTGCGGCGCCAGGTGCCGGTGCCGGTGCAGGGCGCGTCGATCACCACGAGGTCGGCGGAGGCATGGATGTCCGACAACGTATCGTTCGGTCCCTTGGGGGTGCGGACGTCGCAATTGTGCACGCCGGCGCGCGACAGCCGCTCATAGATCGGCGCCAGCTGCCGCTTGTCGTGGTCGGTCGCGATCAGCCGGCCCTTGCCCTGCATCATGGCCGCCAGCGCCAGGGTCTTGCCTCCGGCGCCGGCGCAGAGATCGATCACCTGCTCGCCGGGCTTTGCGGCCGACAGCAACGCCGCCAGCTGCGAGCCCTCGTCCTGCACCTCGATCGCACCCTTGATAAAATCCTCTTCCGCATGGATGCCGGGGTTGCGGGCGTCGGCGCCGAGTTCGATGCGCAGGCCGAGCGGCGACCATGGCGTCGGCTGCACGCCGAGATGGGCGAGCGAGGCCAGCATCTTCTCGCGTTTTGCCTTCAAGGTGTTGACGCGCAGATCGAGCGGCGCCCGGCTCGCCATCGCGGTCGCCTCGGCGACGCGGTCGTCGCCGAAAACCTTTGCCAGATCGCCGTCGAGCCATTCCGGGTAATCGCCGGCAATATGCGGCGGGGCCCCCGCCAGCGACCGCTGATCCAGCGCCGCCCGCTCGCCGTCACTCAGCGCATCAGGCGCAAACCGCTCGCCGTCGCACAAGGCGGCGATGGCGTCGGCGTCCATGCCGCGCTCCAGCCTGAGCATGCCGAGAAGGCGGGCCCGCGGCGTGTCGGCATCCATGATCCAGGCGCTGGAGGCCCGCCGCCGCAGCACGTCCCAGACCAGGCCCGCGATCGCCGCCCGGTCGCCGGAGCCGGCATAGCGGTGCGCGGTGCCCCACTCCTTCAGGGCTTTTGCGGCGGGGACGCGCTGCGCGTCGATGGCTTCGATCAGTTCGATGGCGGCCGACAGCCGCGCTGCGGGGGTCATTCAATTCTTTCAGGGCTGGAAGGGGTTAGATCGACAACAGCATCTTCAGGGCGAAGTAGAGCCACATCGCAAACAGCACGAGGACGCCGGCGAACCAGGCGATCGAGCGCCGTCCGAGGTCGTTGGAGGTGACGAAGATGCCGACGTGAACGAAGCGCGTCACCACGAACACCCAGGACATCAGCACGATGACGAGGTCGGCCTTGCGCAGCGGCAACGCGATCGCGATCAGGATGTAGAACAGCAGCGGGATTTCGAACTGATTTGCAAAGCAGTTGGCGATCTGGGTCGGCCGGGTCGGCCAGTTCGGCTGTCCGAGCGCGATATCCCGGATCTTGGTCTGCCCGCTGACCAGCGCGCCGCGCCGGGCGCCGGCCATCCAGAGCAGCAGCCCGAAAGTGAGCGCGACCTGCACGAAGACCGGCAGCAAAACCATTTGAACCGACATCGGAATCCTCCCCGGGTAGCGCTGGCGTCCCATCCCGCATGTATGCCCGCTATAGCGACCGCGCCCGCCCCTGACAATAAATCCCCGATAGCGGCCTTGAACCACAATCCGCGATACCGTGACCAACTGCGGACAGTTCCAGCGATTTCCCGAAACGGCCCGGCCCGGATGCTGCCATGAACCTCACCTCTCCCGTCCTGAAAGGCGTCGTCCAGATCGCCGAAGTCCCCGGCAACTCCGTGGCTTCGCTGCTCAAAATGGCCGACGACAGCCCGGACGGGGTCATGGGCATGGTGATGTCCGGCCTTGCCGGGGCCGCGGCGGCGCTGGCGGTGGCCATTGTCCTGACTGTCTATTTCCGCAGCGGCCATCACAGCGGACGCAACATGCTCCGGCACGGCCTCGCCGCCTCGGTGGTGCTCGCGCTGCTCGCTTTCGTGGCCTACGACCTGAGGCACGCGGCACTGGCCTATCTCGGCATCAACCCGGCCAGGCCCGCGGTCGAATTTGAAATCCGCCTGCCTAAAACGACGTTGTCGGCGCTCGCCGATGGCCATATCGAACTGATTACCGACCGCAACCAGAAGCTGGCCCGGGTGCAGGGCCTGCTGGAGCCGGACGACCAGGACCGCGCCGTGGTGCGCGGCTCGGTGACACTGGATTACCGGACCACCGACCGCGTCATGGTACTGAACCTGCCAGGTCAGGCACAGCGCCTGTTCAAGCTGCGGCTGCCGGCCAACCCCCATCATTCCGAGCAGTTCGGACCGTGGCATCTGGTCGACCGCATCGTCTCGCCTGCCGGCGAGCCCGTTCGCACCGAGCCGAACGACGCTTTCGCGATCCGTTACCGCGTACTGTAGCCGATCGGCCTGGCCCTCGGTCAGGCCACCCTGATCGTCTGCAGGAAGTTTTCGACCTCTTCGCCGAGATGATTGCTTTCGGCCAGCAACGATACGGCAAGGCCGTGAACCCGTCCTGCGGACGAGCCCGTCTCCGTCGCTCCGCGATTGACGTCCGCGATACTCCCGGTCACCTTCGTCGCGCCCTGCGCGGCCTGCTGAACGTTGCGGGCAATTTCCTGCGTCGCCGCCCCCTGCTCTTCGACCGCCGCCGCAATCGCCGTGGAAATCTCGGCGATCTGGCCGATCGTGCTCCCGATCTCCTTGATCGCCGACACCGATTGTTCGGTGGCGGACTGCATTTGAGTAACCTGAGCAGCGATCTCTTCGGTGGCCTTCGCGGTCTGCGCCGACAGCGCCTTGACCTCGGAGGCAACGACCGCGAAACCGCGCCCGGCATCGCCGGCGCGCGCGGCCTCAATCGTCGCATTGAGGGCCAGCAGATTTGTCTGCTCGGCAACCGCCGTTATCATCTTGATGACTTCACCGATCCGGCCGGCCGACCGGGACAGCTCCGTTATCCGGACATTGGTCTGATCGGCCTGCTCCACGGCGGCCATCGCGATCTGCTGGGATTGCAGGACCTGCCGGCCGATTTCGGCGACCGACGAGGCCATTTCCTCGGAAGCCGCGGCTGCGGTCTGAACATTCGACGAGGAATCCTGCGATGCAATCGCAACGGTCGCGGACAATTTCTGGGTCGTTTCCGCGGTTTTGGTCAAGCTGCCGGCTGCGGCTTCAATATCGGAAGAGGCCGACGACACGGTCTTGATGATCCTTCCGACCGCTTCTTCGAAACCGTCGGCCACCCGCCGCAATCCGGCTTTCCTGTCTTCCTCGACCCTTTTTGCCGAGATCGCCTGTGCGGCTTCCATCGCCTGAACGCGCAAGGAGTTTTCCTTGAAAACCTGCAGCGCGGCCGCCATCGCGCCGACCTCGTCCTTGCGACCGAGGGAGGGAATTTCGCTTTCCAACTCTCCATTGGCGAGCCGCTGCATCGCGCCCGTCATCCTGACGATCGGCCGAATGACACCCCTTGCCACACCCGCAATGCCGGCACCGACAATAAAAAACACGAACGCGGAAATACTCCAGAGAACCATCGTGAACCATTGCACCCGGCTG
Source organism: uncultured Alphaproteobacteria bacterium (assembly GCA_963706975.1). Classification (GTDB taxonomy): domain Bacteria; phylum Pseudomonadota; class Alphaproteobacteria; order Rhizobiales; family Xanthobacteraceae; genus Bradyrhizobium. Next base: position 61,963 of record CAVPOL010000032.1, on the reverse strand, counting down.
GTGGCTTCGGCTTCAGCGGCCGCATTGTCGTCATTGGCCTGCTTGACGATGTCGTCGATAACAGCGCGGTGCGCCGTATAGGCCGCCGCGATATCCTTGTATGATTTCGCCGCCTGCGCCGTGTCGGCCTTGGCCAGGGCAGGCAGAAACGACTGTTCCACCAGATTCCAGAAGCGCTGCACATGGCCGTGCGATTTGTCGACAAGCCTGGTCTTGAGTGCGGGTTCGAGATCGGACTTCACCCAGAATTCGCGGCGTTCGTCATAGTCCTTCTTGAGCTGCGCCAGACGTTCACGGCGCGCCGCAACCGTCGATGGATCCTGAAGTGCAAGCGTCGCCTCGAGATAGGCTTCGATCACATAGGCCGGCGGGGGCAGAATGTCCGCGATGAGGTCGTTCCCCAGCTTGATCTTGCTGTAGAGCGGCCCTCCGACCTTGAGCTGGGAGAGCGCATAATTGCTCGCAAAAATCACGGCAACGAGGCCGACCACCGTCAGCACGCCGAATGCAAAAATCGCGCGCGAAATCGTGATGCTGGATTTCATGGTGACGTTTCCGAGAGGGCCGTAGTTTGAAGGGACGCGGGAGAAACCTGATTGCCGTCACGAAGCAATATTACAGATTAGTTAAAGTCAGGTTCCATTCGCGCTTGCCCGCGCCATTGGCCGTCCCTTGGCGGACGATGAACACCCGATCGGACGCCCGGCCATGGTCGGGCCTTGAAGGAATGCCGCATGAGCGAATTTCGCCTGACCCAGATTTCCGACACCCACCTCGCCCGCCGCAACAAAAGCCTGACCGATAATTTTCTAGGGGTGAGCGAACATATCGATACGACGCGGCCGGACCTCGTCGTCAACAGCGGCGACATCGGCTGGGACGCCCCGACCAACCCCGACGATTTTGCCTTCGCCCGCGAACTGCACGCCGCCCTGCCCGTGGCCTGCCGCTACCTGCCGGGTAATCACGATATCGGCGATAATCCGACCGCGATCGGGCCGGCTCCGTCGCATTTGCCCACCGAGCGCGACCTGCAAGCATTTCGCGTCGCGTTCGGCGAAGACCGCTGGCGCTTTGAGGCCGCCGGCTGGTGTTTTGTCGGGTTGAATTCGCTGGTCATGAACACCGGGCTTGCCTGCGAGGCCGAGCAGTTCGACTGGCTCGCGACAGCGCTCGCGGCTACCCACGGCAAGCCGGTGGCGCTATTCCTGCACAAGCCGCTGTTTCTCAATTCACCTGACGATCCCGAGCTGGCCGCCTCGGCGATCCGCTATGTGCCGATGCCGGCGCGGCAGCGTCTCGTGGAGATGTTCGGTGCGGTTGACCTGCGGCTGGTCGCCAGCGGCCACGTGCACCAGCGCAGGGATTTTACGCATCGCCATGTCAGGCACGTCTGGTCGCCGTCCGCCGGCTTCATCATTCCCGACAGAATGCAGGAAGTGATCGGCCGCAAGGAGGTCGGGCTGGTGGAATATCGTTTTCAGCCCGACAGTTTCGAAGTCCGTTTTGTCAGGGCCCCGGGCCAGGTCGATGTCGACCTGGATTCGCTACTCGGCCGGGGCTAGATGCCTCGCCCGCGCGAACGGCGCGGATTTTCGCGAGAACGCGAAGGCCAGCGCATAGAAACCGAGCGCGAGCAGATAGAGGAAGGCAAATCCGAAATACATCGAATTGTATTCCATCACGCCGCCGAACAGCGCGCCCATCAGATTATAGGCGAACGCGGTCGAGATGTTGATCCTGGCTTCGCCGATCAGGCTGGAGAAGATGATGCCGGCAAAGAACAGCGGCACCGTCAGCACGAAACAGCTCGATGCCAGTTGCATCCATGGCGGGCCGAACGCCCAGTCGCCATGGCTGACGGCAAGGATATCCACCGACGAGGCTGATGAACAGGCCGAGATAGGCCGGTCCCGCCAGATTGCGCGAAGTCCGGGTCACGATCATGTTGGCGAGGTACGCCATGATCAGCACCAGCATGATGGCCGCCGCGATCACGAACCACGTGCCGCCGAGATGCAGGCCGAGCTCGGTAATTGCCTTGGTCTCCACCAGCATGAAGCCCGAACCGAGGAAGAAGAACGGCAGATAGCTGCGGTCGATCGGCTCGGAAAAGCCGATGGTCTTGCGCACGAAGAAGTAGCTCAGCAGCAGGATGATCCCGAGCGCGATCATGTAGGTGACGGGATAGGCGCGCTCGACCATGTAGAAGAACGGCCAGTCGTCGGTCGGGACCGCGGATTCCGGATAGGGCTGCGAGAAGTAATCCGACACGTCGGTGAAGCCGATCGCAGCGAAGGCGCTGGCATCGGGCATCGTCACAGCGCCGCCCTTCTTGACGATGAAGGCGGTGGTCTTGGAATAGTCGTAAAGCACCCGCACCGCCAGCGGCTTGCCGGCGCCGGGAAGCTCGCGGAGAATCTTCGACAGCTTGAAGCCCAATGCGTCGTTGACCAGCGTGAACGAGATCGTCATCACGCCGTCCGGCTTCAATAGCTTGAAGGCCTCGGCGATGCCTTCGCGGGTATAGACGTAGGAATTGACGCGCAGATTGGAGGCGTGGCTGAGCGCGGTGTGCGAATCCAGCACGCCGTAGACGATCAAGTCGTATTTCTGGTCGGCGGTGCGGAAGAAGTTGCGGGCGTCGTTGATCGACAAATTGGCGCGCGGGTCGCTGTACGGCTTCTCCGGATGATATTTGGTGCCGAGAAAGGCGATCGCGGGATCGATCTCGATGGCGTCGACATGGGAAGCGCCGAGCCGCAGCGCGGTGGCGACGTCGTTGCCGCTGCCCGAGCCGACGATGGCGACACGCTCCGGCGCCTTCTTGAAATTGTAGGGGAACTCGTAATAGGCGCGCACATACTTGTCGGCGTCGGTCTCGTGGCCGCGCCGCTCTTCGGCAAAATTATAGACCTTCTGGTAGTAGCTGCCGCCCGACAGGATCTGCATCAGGCCTTCGCCGGTGGCGGTGCGTTCCAGCATCTGGTAGGGCGAATAGATCCGCTGCGTTTCCGGCTGCACCGGCCAGGCCAGGATCGCCAGCAGCGCGCAGAAGCTGGCAATGCCGGCGGGCAGGAACTGGTCACGGCCCAGCACGAACAGCAGCATCAGGGCGCCGACCACGGCGAACCAGATCACCGGCGGCAGCCAGTACAGGCTCATCGCGAACAGCGCGATCACGCCGAGCACGCTGCCAATCAAATTGAGGCCATAGGCGTTGAGCGAATTCGAACTGTGCAGCAGTTTTCCGCAGAGCTGTCCGACCGGATAGCAGATGCATGCACATAGAATGAAGCTCGCGCCGAGCAGGAAGTAGACCGGCAGGTCGAAGCTCGAGAGCCAGCCGATCGAGAAGATCAGGTAACCGCCGGCGGTGTCGTAGCGCAGCAGCGTGATGACGCCGACGAACAGCGCCAGCATCGGCAGCACCAGCGCCGGCGCGCAGGGCTGTTTTTCCGCGACCGCATAGCCGGCGCCGAGCCCGAGGAAGCAGGCCAGCATGGTGAAATTCTTGTAGAAGGCGAACACCGGGAAGACCGAGGACAGCCAGCGGATCAGCACCAGTTCCAGAAGCAGGCTGAGCATGGTGACCAGCACGATCGCCCGGATCTTGGTCCTGGTGTCGAGCGCGGCAAAATCGGCCTCGAAGGTCTCGCCCATCCGCAAGACCTGGTGCTCCAGCGGCTCGGACAGCCAGCCCCAGCAGAACAGCGCGCCCAGCGCCAGCCCGAATCCGATCCGCACCAGGCTGGTCGCGAATTCCGCTGCCCCGACGTCGGGGCGCATCATCAGGGTGTAGATCGCAATCGCCGTGTAGACGAACAACAGGCCGCCCAGCGCGAGGCAGAAGATGCGGACCAGGCTGCGGTTGGGATTATGGGATGCGTTGATCATGAGGCGGACCGGAACCCTGATGGAGACGCTGCGCTCCCGCGTCCGCCGATCGTGAAATGCACAAAAATGCTCGTGATTTGTTCTTCACGGAGGGTCGGGCGTGCGTCGGTCGAAACAGTAGGCAGGTTTGCTTAAGAGGCCATTACCGGATGGCCTGGCCGGGGCGGCCGGCTATTTGCCGGCCGTATTGAAGCGGGAAAGATCGCAGTCGGGCTCGGCATATCTGGTCCGGCGCAGCCCCTCGCGGTCCTCGACCACGGCCGGCTTGCAGCGCGCCTGCCAGGCGATGCGGCCGTCCGCGTCGGCCTTTTCCTGCTCCGGCGTGAGCGCCATGGCGCGGATCACGTTCCTGCCATTGACGCTGAAATCGGTCGATTGGCTCGGGGTAAGCGGCTTGCCGTTGGCGATCGCCCATGCCTTCGCCTGCGCGGCAGCCGCCGCAGCCCGCGATGCGGCCGCAGCATCCGCCGCGTGCCCGTGATCCTGCGAAAACGACGATTGCGCCGATTGCGCCGATGCCGTCGAGATAGTGGCGATCAGGAACAACGCCGCTGCAATGGTACGCATGTTACAAGCCCCGCATCGTGGCGATAGCCGCCTGGCTCGTTGCTAACCGGCAAAGATTTCAGGCGGGTAAAGCGGGGTGGTTAGCGTGCGTGCAACCGGATGGGTCGAATTATAACGATTGCGGCGATGCCGGGCGCGGCGCGGCGGCTCCATGACCGGTCGCCGCGCCCCTATTGCCTTGAGATCGTCTCGAGTTACGTGTCTTCACGCCTTGTCCGGCCCGACCCGCACCAGTTGCTTGCCGAAATTGGCGCCCTTCAGCAGGCCCATGAAGGCGGCCGGCGCGCTGTCGAGACCTTCAGTCACGAACTCCTTGTGCTTGACCTTGCCCTCGCGCACCCACTGCGACATGTCGCGCAGGAAGTCGCCGTGGCGCGCGGCGAAATCGCTGACGATGAAACCGCGGATGGTCAGGCGCTTGGTCAACACCGCGCGCATCATCTTGCCGGCCCATTTCGGCGATGTCTCGCCGAAATTATTGTATTCCGCGATCAAGCCGCAGACCGGCATGCGCGCGAACGCGTTGAGCAGCGGGAACACCGCATCGAACACCGCGCCGCCGACATTTTCGAAATAGACGTCGATGCCCTTCGGACAGGCATCCTTCAGCTTCGCCGCCAGATCGGGATCGCGGTGATCGAGGCAATCGTCGAAGCCGAGTTCGTTCCTGACGTAGTCGCATTTGTCCTTGCCGCCGGCGATGCCGATGGCGCGCGCGCCCTTGATCTTCGCGATCTGGCCGACGGCCGAGCCGACCGCGCCCGAGGCCGCCGCCACCACGACGGTTTCGCCGGGCTGCGGCTTGCCGATATCCAGCAGGCCGGTATAGGCGGTCATGCCGGGCATGCCGAGCACGCCCACCGCGGTCGAAATCGGCCGAGCTTCGGGTCGATCTTGCGCAGCCCATTGCCGTCGGACAGCGCATGGGTCTGCCAGCCCGCGCGCGACAGCACGATGTCGCCCTTGGCAAAGGCCGGATTGTTCGAGGCGATCACCTCGCTGACCGTGCCGCCTTCCATCACGCCGCCGATCGGCACCGGCGCCGCATAGGACGGACCGTCGCTCATGCGGCCGCGCATATAGGGATCGAGCGACAGCCAGATCGTGCGCAGCAGCACCTGGCCCTCGCCGGGTGCCGGGATCGCGCAATCCTCGATTCGGAAGTCGGAAGCCTTGGGCTCACCGACCGGGCGGGAAACGAGAACGACGCGCTTTGCGGATTGGGACATGGTGGTTTCCTCTGATTTTCTTGGTTTCGTCATTGCGAGCGTAGCGAAGCAATCCATCGGTCGCCAAGCAAAGAAGCTGGATTTTGCTTCGTCGCAATGCTCCTCGCAATGGCGGATGGATCTCAGGCCGTGATCTTTGCCAGCGCCGCGTCGAATGCCGCGGCAGCACTCGGCAAATCCTTGAACGCGAGCCCGCTGTCGGCGGTCTGCTTCTGCGCTTCCGTCGCGGTGGGACGAATTTCCGCGACGGGCCTGGCGCCGTCCAGCATGGCCTGCCGGCGCGATCACGTGAAATTCGTGGGCTTCGACCGGCTGGTCCTTCAACAGAAAAACGCTCAGCGAGACGATATCCTTGCCGCGCCGGTACGAGATATAGCGGTCGACCGCGACCGAGCCGTCGCGCTGCATGCCGCCGAGTTTTGCATAACCCTTGGCGTCCAGCAGCTTGTGCGCCTTGAAACCCTTGACGCCGACCGATTTTTCTTTCGCGGTCTCCTCCGAGAGATCGTATTTCTCGGCCATTTCCTTGCCGACGGTCGCGAGCTGCCCGGACATCTCGTGCTCGAACTCCTTGACCTCGGTGCGCGGCTTCGAGGCCTTGCGGGGTTTGGCGGCATCGCGCTTCTCCTGCTCGGCCTTGCATTGCGCGATCAGCGCGGCGACGGATTTGCGCTCCGCATTGACCAGCAAATTCTTCAGATCCTGATCTGAAAGCGCGGCAATCCTGTCGTCCGACCAATCGACCATCGTGACCAACTTCTTTTCTGAATTAGGTGAGATGAATTCCAGGAACCGCATCCGCGGTCCGGGCGTCCTGCCATGGGCAGCGCAGGCTATTCGCGGTTCTGATAATACTGCGTTTCGCCAGGCTTGTGGTGGTCTATTTAGGCCCCGAAATTACACCCCGCCGGGGTAATTCGGGCTTTCGCGGGTGATGGTGACGTCGTGGACGTGGCTTTCGCGCAGGCCCGCGCCGGTGATGCGGACGAACTGCGCCTTGTCGTGGAACTCGGCGAGGTTTCGCGCGCCGACATATCCCATCGCCGCGCGAAGGCCGCCGGCGAGCTGGTGCATGACGTTGCCGACCGGGCCCTTGTAGGGCACCTGGCCCTCGATGCCCTCGGGCACGAGCTTGAGCGTGTCCTTGATGTCCTGCTGGAAGTAACGGTCGGCGGAGCCGCGCGCCATCGCGCCGACCGAGCCCATGCCGCGATAGGCCTTGTAGGAGCGGCCCTGCCACAGAAACACTTCGCCGGGCGTCTCGTCGGTGCCGGCCAGCAGCGAGCCGACCATCGCGATGTCGGCGCCGGCGGCCAGCGCCTTGGCCAGGTCGCCGGAATATTTGATGCCGCCATCGGCGATCACGGGCACGTTGGCTTTCTTGGCGGCTTCGACCGCATCCATGATCGCGGTCAGTTGCGGCACGCCGACGCCGGCGACGATGCGGGTGGTGCAGATCGAGCCCGGACCGATGCCGACCTTGATGGCGTCAGCGCCTGCATCGATCAGCGCCTGCGCGCCCTCCATGGTGGCGATGTTGCCGGCGATCACCTGCACGGCGTTGGAAAGCCGCTTGATGCGGTTGACCGCTTCCAGCACCCGCGAGGAATGACCATGCGCGGTGTCGACCACGATGATGTCGACCCCGGCATCGATCAGCCGCTCGGTGCGCTCATAACCGCCCTCGCCGACCGTGGTCGCCGCGGCGACGCGCAAGCGGCCCTGCGCATCCTTGCAGGCCAGCGGATGCGCGACCGCCTTTTCCATGTCCTTGACGGTGATCAGGCCGACGCAGCGGTACTGGTCGTCGACCACGAGCAGTTTTTCGATGCGATGCTTGTGCAGCATCCGCTTCGCCTCGTCCTGGCTGACGCCTTCGCGCACCGTGACGAGATTTTCGTGCGTCATCAATTCCGAGATCTTCTGGCGCGGATCGGTCGCAAAGCGAACGTCGCGGTTGGTGAGAATGCCGACCAGTTTGCCCGGCACGCCCTTGCTGGCGCCGGTGACCACCGGGATGCCGGAAAAGCCGTGGTCGGTCATCAGCGCCATGGCGTCCGACAGCATCGCGTCGGGACCGATGGTCAGCGGATTAACCACCATGCCGGATTCATACTTCTTGACCTGCCGCACCTGGGCGGCCTGGCCGTCGACATCGAAATTGCGATGGATCACGCCGATGCCGCCGGCCTGCGCCATGGCGATCGCCATTCGCGCTTCGGTGACGGTATCCATCGCGGAAGCGATGATCGGGATGTTGAGCGGGATCGCGCGGGTGACGTGGGAGCGGATATCGGCCTCGGAGGGCAGGATGTCCGAAAGGCCCGGTTTCAGAAGCACGTCGTCGAACGTATAGGCTTCGCGAATCCCCTGAAGTCCCTTTACCAGCGCCATTTACCAACTCCTTCGGCGGCTCGTTCGCCGCAATACGACCTATGGGATGAGCAGGACCTGCGGCGGCGCCATGGCGTCACCGTCGAATCGAAGCCCATCGGTAGGGTTGGCGGTGGTCGATAGCATGGCGGGCCGCCAAATCAAAGCGTTTGCCAGCCATGCACAGGCTTTTGTGGGCCGGACAGCCGGCAGCGCCGTAACGGTTTCGGCAGCCCAGCGCCGATAACCCGGTTCCGCCTTCAGCGCGGATAGCCCGGCGGCGGGCCGTGCTGCCGGATCGCCTCCACCACCTCCCGGTGCCGGCGATCCTCGCGCTTCATGTGAACCGCGATCAGCGCATGCGCCGACGGCACCAGCAGCAGAACAGGGAAGATCAGCCCGAAAACCACGCAAAACACGATCAGGACCAGATTGAAAATCGCCGAAAACGGCTGCCCGTTGAACAGCAGGCCAAGCGGCGGCAACAGGGCGGCGAGCAGATAGATCATCGTCGGGTCTCCGGCAGCGGTGTCACGCAGGATTTAGGTGGATTTTTGGCTGGTGCAATGGGCGCGCCCGGTTTACGGCGGGCGAAACCGGCAGCAGTCCCGGCTGTGTCGCCACGCCGCGAAAGACTCGGACCTCACTCGATCAGCAGATCCACAGGCACGCCGAGCGCGCGGGCGAGTTTCTTTTGTAATTCGGCGGGTCCCTTGCGCCGGCCGGTTTCGATCTCCGACAGATAGTTCTGACTGATGCCAATCGCGACCGCCAACTCGCCTTAAATCATCCCTCGCCATTCGCGGATGACGCGCACCGCGTTGTCTCCGTTGGCGAGCCGATCGGCCACGGCTTTTGGCAGCACGATTTCGCGCCCTTCCTTGATCGCGCGCGTGGAGTTGCGGATGATTCGGCTCGCGGCGGCGTCTTCCTGCGCCTCAGCAGCAAGCGCGACCAGCCGGTCATATTCAACTCGCGGCAGTACCGCGAGATCGTCGCCGCCGGGCGTTTGGATGAACTGGACATTGCTCTTTGCGGTACTGGTTTTTGCCATAGTCTTTTTCTCTCACTCGTAAATATCGCGGCGGTGTCCGACCGCGTGAATCGTGATAATGTTGGCCTTGACGGTGAACAACACACGCCAGTCCCCGAGCGCAACCGCATTCCGTTTACGCCCTTGAGCGCCTTTACGTCGCCGACGCCGGTTTCCGCGAACGTGTTCAATTTGAGCTCGATCTGCGCACGCGTCGTGGCGGTGAGCTTGCGCCATTGGCGGACGGCGGCAGACGTGAGCTCGATCTCTTTCGCATACCGACAATCGCTTAATGCGATATAAACATCAAGCCGAAAATCGCAAATCGCGATATTGTAGGCTCACGCAGGATTTAGGTGGTTTTGCCGGTTCCGCAATGGCCTCACCGGCGATGCGGTGTTAAGCCCCTGCTCCCGCCCCGTATTCCTGCCTCCGCGCATTTGCATGACCAAAGAACGCCTGCTCCCGCTGATCGTCGCCACCGCCCTGTTCATGGAAAACATGGACTCGACCGTGATCGCGACCTCGCTGCCGGCGATCGCGGCCGACATCGGCACCAGCCCGCTGACGCTGAAGCTTGCCATCACGTCGTATCTCTTGTCGCTCGCCGTGTTCATTCCTGCCAGCGGCTGGACCGCCGACCGTTTCGGCGCGCGGATGGTGTTCTCGATCGCGATCGCCGTGTTCATGGTGGGGTCGATCGGCTGCGCGCTGTCGCAGTCCGTCACCCATTTTGTCATTGCGCGTATCGTGCAGGGGATCGGCGGCGCGATGATGACGCCGGTGGGCGGCTGGTGCTGCTGCGCTCGATCGACAAGAGCGCGCTGGTCAATGCGATGGCCTGGGTCACGGTGCCGGCGCTGATCGGCCCGGTGATCGGCCCGCCGCTCGGCGGCTTCATCACCACCTATTTCTCCTGGCACTGGATCTTTCTGATCAACATCCCGATCGGCCTGCTCGGCATCTTGCTGGCGATGAAATACATCGACCCGATCCGCAGCGAGAACCCCGAGCGATTCGATCTTTACGGCCTGCTGCTGGCGGGCTTCGGCCTTGGCGGCATCGCATTCGGGCTTTCGGTCGCCGGCCTCAATCTGCTGCCCTGGACCGTCGTCGCGGCGCTGGTCGGCGATCGGCACGATCTCGATGACGCTTTACGTCATGCACGCCAGGCGAACCGGATCGCCGGTGCTGGATTTCTCGCTGCTGCGGCTGCGAACCTGCGCGCCAGCATCATCGGCGGCTTCCTGTTCCGCCTCGGCATCGGCGCACTGCCGTTCCTGCTGCCGCTGCTGATGCAGGTCGGCTTCGGGCTGTCGCCATTCCAGTCCGGACTGGTGACGTTTTCGCTCCGCGGTCGGCGCCATGGGCATGAAGACGCTGGCGGCGCGGATCATCCGCACCTTCGGCTTCCGCAACCTGATGACCGTCAATGCCGTCGTCAGTTCGGTCTTCCTCGCCGCCTGCGCGCTGTTCACGGTGACCACGCCGCTGCTGCTGATCTTGATCATCCTGGTGGTCGGCGGCTTCTTCCGTTCGCTGCAATTCACCGCCATCAACACGGTGGCCTATGCCGAGGTCGAGCCGGCGCAGATGAGCCGGGCCACCACGCTGGTCAGCGTCAACCAGCAACTGGCGATTTCCGCCGGCGTCGCGATCGGCGCCTTCTCGGTGGAATCCACCATGCTGCTGCGCCATGCCACCGAACTGAGCGCAGCCGATTTCGCGCCGGCCTTTATCGTGGTGGCGATCATCTCGGCGATTTCGGCCTGGTTCTTCTGGCAGATGCCCGATGATGCCGGCCATGAAATCTCCGGCCGCACTGCGGTTGCGATCTCCAGCCGCAAGGGCGCGGAAAAGGCGGCGGCAAAGGCCGCCAGCGAAGGCACCGAGGACGCGCGGGATCAGCGGCTGGGGTAGCAGGGTTGCATGCCGTGCGCCGCTTGCAAGCTAGAGGCTGAGAACCAGCGCAACAACCCCGACCAGAATGAGGGAGGCCGCCCACATTGTGTCCAGATTGAACCAGCTCCGCGAGATGAATTTGAGACCGACGTACCGGTAGACCAGCCACGCCAAGCAGCCGCCGACTGCGATCATCGCGGCGGCATGCACCATGGAGACCAGCACGGCCATGCCGAGATTGGCGTTTATCAAGGCCCCGGCCGCCTCATGAGCCTTGTCGAGGTCAGCTTCCCGGCACAGCCCGAGATAGATCGGCACCAGCATCAGTCCGGCGCCATGAGCGATGGCGACGGCAAAGGACCAAAGCCCCAGTTGCGTCGGCGGTATCCGCGCCAATGCCCTGGGATGACGCTGGTTGGCAAGCCGGAAGATACCGAAGCCGATGACGAGAAGGCTGGCGCCGAGTTGTATCTGGCGTTGCCATTCGACCAGCGCAATCAGCAACGCGAAGGGAAGCAGCACGAGGAGCATCGCCAGCAGGTGGCCGGCCGCCAGCGGCCAGAGCGCCGCCACCAAAGCGCGCGAACGCCTCTCCATCAGTCCAGCCGAAACAGCGAGCGGCCACCCCATTCCCGGATTGACGCCGTGGTAGAGGCCGCTCGCGACGACAGCCAGCCAGAGCCAGGCCGGAGTCCAGTCTGCTCCGCTCAAATTCAGGCCGAGGGGTAGCAGAACGAATTGGTCGAACAGTCACCGCCATCGAGCCGGATCTGGTGCGCCCGGTATCCGTCGGGGAAACCGACGAAATAGTCCTTTGCCAGTTCGAGGCCACCGTTGGGGTTGGCATTGGCCATCACCTCGGCGCCCGGGATTCCACCGGGATAGAACTGGTCGTCCCACGTCGAGTAGAGCGAGTTGGTCCAGTACACCCGCTTGCCGTCGCGGCTGATCTCCACCATCTGCGGACCGCCGGCAAACGGCTTGCCGTTCGGGTGCGGCGTGCGGTTTACAATGCCGCCGATCCGGACCGAGCCCGCAAGTTTCGGCTTTCGGGGCTCGGTGACATCGTATTGACGCATCTCGCCGGTGGCCCAGCAGGCGACGTAGAGAAATTTGTCGTCCATGGAGAGGTCGATGTCCGTTACCAGCGGTGGCACGGCGCCGAAGCCTTGCAGAAGCGGCGGCAGTTTGTCCTTGTCCGCGGGCTCGGGCGGGATCGTCGCCGTCTTCTCGATGTGAAACTTGCCGCCCTCGCGCCACCAGGTCCAGATCGAGCCTTCGAGGTTGGTGGTGTCTACCACCACACCCACGAAGCCGTATTCGCGAACCGGATCGTGCGCCGGGCGCACTTCCAGCGCCATTTGATGGTTGGCGCCGAGATCGATGGTCTGGACATTTTTGCGGGCCCGCAGATCCCAGAAGTGGATCTGATGACCATATTTGTTTGAGAGCAGATCCTCCGGCACGAGGCCGTTCTCGAACTGCGGTGGCAGCGCCCATTCGCTCGACACCATGTAGTCGCGTGGCAGATTCCACCAGAAGTCATAGTGCCGGGTCTGAGGGCCACGATCGATCTCCCAGCGCCCGAGGATCTCGAACGTCTGGCAATCCATGATAAATATGCCAGGCGGTCCATCAGTGCCGTCCTTGCCGCCGCCGCCGAGCGTGCTGACGTAAATGCCTTCAGGCCCGCAATGAATTGTGTGGGGCCGCGAGTAACCGGTTTTCCTGAAGATTTCCTCAGGCTCGATGATCTTGTGAATCTTCGCCTGGGTGGGGCTCGGCTTGGTGTCCACGATATAGATTTGGGAAGAGCGCATGCCGGGAATGATGAGATAGCGCCGCTCGAGGAAGGCGTGCCCGGTGAGCGGCGACAAGGCCGACGAGCAGGCGTTCCAGCCGAAATGATGAAACTCGTCGCCCTTGTTCGGCATCACCACCGTGTGGACGACCTGGCTGTAGGTCGGGGAGCCGGGCTTGACGTCGATCACGGCGAGCGCGTCGGGTTTTGAGAAGTCCGGACTAAGCAGCAACGTGTAGGCGAAGTTTTCTGGCGGCGCTTCCATTGCAAGCTTCGGCGATGCATGAAACGTCGGATCGGGCCTTATCGTCATCGTACTGCCTCCCTGGCTGGGTGGACGTAGCGGGCTCGGCTATCGCAGATTTCCGATTGCTGGTCTCGGCCCATCGCACTCCCACACAAGGGAGGGACCGGACATTCACGCGTTCGTTGAAAACATGACGGTGGCGACGGCACACAATGCAATTGCCACGAACCCTGCAATGGTCCGATGCTTCGCATGGAAATCTCCGTCCCAACCCCTTAAAAGATCGGTCTACGGAACCGCATAAAGGTTCAACCATCGCAGAGCCGGCAAGGCGTTCACGGGCTATTGCCTGGAATCAGGATTCCGGCCCTGCCCCGATAACAGCCTGCCGCCGGATCAAGGCCCCATTGTGCCCAAAGGCGGTGATGCGCTCTTGCCGCGAAACCCCATCGCCAGCACGTAACGTTCGGAAGAGTCCTTGCGGCTCGACGCCGGCTTCACATGCTTGACGGTGGCAAAATCGCGCTTGAGCTGTGTCATCAATTCGGCGTCCGCGCCGCTCTGGAAAACCTTGGCAACGAAGGTGCCGCCGGGTTTGAGCACATCGGCGGCAAAGGCGGCGGCAGCCTCCACCAGGCCGACGATGCGCAACTGGTCGGTCTTGCGATGGCCGGTGGTGTTGGCCGCCATGTCGGACAGCACCACATCGGCGCGGCCGCCCATCATCGCCAGCAGTTTTTCGGGGGCATCGTCGGCAAGGAAATCAAGCTGCGCAAAAGTGACGCCCGGGATCTCCGGCATCTCCAATAGATCGATCGCGATCACCTTGCCCTTGCCGTTCAGCCGCGCCGACGCGTTTGGCCGCGATCTGGCTCCAGCCGCCGGGAGCGGCGCCGAGATCGACCACCGTGATTCCGTGCTTGAGGAAGTGATACTTGTCGTCGATCTCGATCAGCTTGTAGGCCGCGCGCGAGCGCAGCCCGTCCCGCTTGGCCTGCGCCACATAGGGATCGTTGAGCTGCCGCTCCAGCCAGAGCTTTGAGGACAGTTTTAGCCTGCCCGCGCTCTTGACGGTGACGTGCAGCCGCCCGGTGGTGTCTTTTGCCATGTCGGGATGGCTGCCTAGCACATCGTCGGGCCGCCGCGCCTACCGGCATCCGCCGGGCAAAACTCCGTCCTCGCGCATCATTTCGACCAGCATGCCCTCGCGCAGGCCGCGGTCGGCGACCCGCAGCCGCGGCAGCGGGAACGCGTTGCGGATGGCATCGAGGATGGCGCAGCCCGCCAGCACCAGATCGGCGCGCTCGACGCTGATGCAGTTGTTGGCGGCACGCTCCTGGTAGCTCATGCCGCAGCAGCCGCGCGATGGTCGCGGTGAGGTCCGCATCGCTCATCCAGACGCCGTCGATGCGGCGGCGGTCGTAGCGCAGCAGATTGAGATGAACGCCCGGCCAGCGTCGTCACCGTGCCGGAGGTGCCGAGCAGGTGCATGTCCCGCAAGTCGGCGCCGTGTTCGGCCGCGAAGGGAGCGACATGCTGCGCGACCTCCTCGACCATGTCGGCGTAGGATTGCGGCGTGACGTCCTTGCCGCCGAAATGCTCCGCCAGCGAGACGACGCCGAGCGGCATCGACATCCATCCCTTGATGCGCGGCACCGCCTCCGGCGTGTCCGGATCGCGCTCGATCCGGACCAGTTCCGTCGAACCGCCGCCGATGTCGAACAGGATGGCGCCCCGCCCCCTGGGATCGAGCAGCGGCGAACAGCCGGTCACCGCCAGCGCCGCCTCGGTCTCGCGATCGATCACTTCGAGCCGGATGCCGGTCTCGGCGGCCACCCGGTCCATGAAACCTGTCGGCATTGGACGCCGCGCGGCAGGCTTCGGTGGCGATCAGCCGCAGCCGTTTGGCCTTTTCGGAATGGATCTTGTCGCGGCAAATGCTCAGCGCGATGATGGCGCGCTCGATGGCGGCGTCGCTGATGCAGCCGGTCGCCGAAATCCCCTCCCCGAGCCGGATGATGCGCGAAAACGAATCGACCACGCGAAAGCCGTCGCCGGTCGGACAGGCGATCAGCAGCCGGCAATTGTTGGTGCCGAGGTCGAGCGCGGCGTAGACGCCGGTTCGACCGGATGCCGCTTCGCCGTGGCCGCTCAAATCCGCTACGCACGGGCCTGCCGCGCTGCGCGCGGCCCAAGGCCATCGCGAAGCCGCGTGTCATCGTTCATCCAAAGTCTTTCCGCGGCCCGTCCAGGCCGACGAGGAATTTCCGTTCACGGAAACTTTAGCAGCGCGAAACGACGGCGCAACTGCCGTTCACATGGCAGCATGCCCAATCAGGCGTTGTCGTTGCGAGTACCGGTGCGTTATCTCAGGCGGAAGCCGCCAAAATCGCGCAAAACCGGCCATTTCAGGTAATTTTCAATGCAAGATCACACGTCCCCGTCGGCTCTCGAAAACGCTATCGCACTGCAAAAATACGGCGTCGGCCAGCCGGTCCGCCGCAAGGAAGACGACACGCTGGTGCGCGGCAAGGGCAAATACACCGACGATTTCAACCTGCCGGGCCAGGCCTATGCCTGGATCGTGCGCTCCAGCCATGCCCACGGCATCATCCGCGGCATCGACACCAAGGCGGCGCGGGCGATGCCCGGCGTGCTCGGGGTATGGACCGGCGCCGACCTCGCGGCCGCCAACTACAATCCGTTCACCTGCGGCCTGCCGCTGAAGAGCCGCGACGGCTCGCCGCTGCTGCAGACCAACCGCACCGCGCTGATGACCGACAAGGTGCGCTTGTCGGCGATCCCGTCGCCTTCGTGGTCGCCGAGACGCTGGCGCAGGCGCGCGATGCCGGCGAAGCCGTCGAAGCTCGATATCGAGCCGCTGCCCGCCGTGACCGACGCCGCCGAGGCCGCCAAGCCGGGCGCGCCGCAGCTCTACGATCACATCCCCAACAATGTGGCGCTCGACTATCACTATGGCGACGCCGCCAAGATCGAAGCCGCCTTCGCCGCCGCCGCGCATGTGACGAAGCTCGACATCGTCAACAACCGCATCGCCGTGGTGGCGATGGAGCCGCGGGTCGCGCTGGCGGCCTACGACAAGGCGAGCGAGCGCTACACGCTGCAGGTTCCGACCCAGGGCGTCTCCGGCAACAAGGTGACGCTGGCGAAGATCCTGAACGTGCCGAACGACAAGGTTCGCATCCTGACCGCCAATGTCGGCGGCTCGTTCGGCATGAAGAACGTCAATTACCCCGAATATACCTGCATCCTGCACGCGGCGAAGACGCTGCGGCCGTCCCGGTGAAATGGACCGACGAGCGTTCCACCAGCTTTCTCTCCGACAGCCATGGCCGCGCGCAACGGATCCATGCCGAACTCGCGCTCGATGCCGACGGAAAATTCCTCGCCGTTCGCCTCAACGGCTACGGCAATCTCGGCGCCTACATCACCGGCGTGTCGCCGGGGCCGTTGTCGCTCAACACCGGCAAAAACCTCGCCAGCGTCTACCGCACGCCGCTGCTCAGCGTCGACATCAAGACCGTGCTGACCAACACCACGCTGATGGGCGCCTATCGCGGCGCCGGCCGGCCCGAGGCCAATTACTACATGGAGCGGCTGATCGACCGCGCCGCCGCCGAGATGGGCATCAACCGCGCTGACCCTGCGCAAGCGCAATTTCATCAAGCCGGCGCAGCTGCCGTTCGCTGCCGCATCCGGCGTCACCTATGACAGCGGCGATTTCCAGGCCGTGTTCAGCAAGGCGCTGGAGCTTTCCGATCACGCCAATTTTGCCAGACGCAGGAAAGAGAGCCGCAAAGCCGGCAAACTGCGCGGCATCGCGGTCGGCTCCTATCTCGAGGTCACCGCGCCGCCGAGCGGCGAACTCGGCAAGATCACCTTCGAGCCGGACGGTTCGGTAAAACTCACCACCGGCACGCTCGACTACGGCCAGGGTCACGCCACCCCGTTCGCGCAGGTGCTGTCGGCGCAACTCGGCGTACCCTTCGAGAAGATCACGCTCGAACAGAACGACAGCGACCTCGTGCGCTTCGGCAACGGCACCGGCGGCTCGCGCTCGATCACCGCGACCGGCGCGGCGATCGTCGAGTCTTCCGCGCTGGTCATTGCCAAAGGCAAGCAGGCGGCCGCGCATCTGATGGAAGCCGCCGAAGGCGACATCGAATTCGGAATCGGCCGCTTCACCATCGCCGGCACCGACCGCTCGATCGGCATCATGGAACTGGCGCAGCGGCTGCGCGAAGGCAAGATGCCGGAGGGCGTGCCGGATACGCTCGATGTCGATCATGCCACCAAGGATACGCCGTCGACCTTCCCCAATGGCTGCCATGTCGCCGAAGTCGAGATCGATCCCGACACCGGCGTGGTGCGGATCGTGCGCTACACCGGCATCAGCGACTTCGGCACCATCATCAATCCGATGATCGTCGAAGGCCAGTTGCATGGCGGCGTCGCGCAAGGCATCGGCCAGGCGCTGATGGAGGAAGTCAGCTACGACGAGAGCGGCCAGCCGATCACGGGATCGTTCATGGATTATGCGCTGCCGCGGGCCGAAGACATTCCGTCCATGGTGGTCGGCGATCATCCCTCGCCGGCGAAATCCAATCCGCTGGGCACCAAGGGCTGCGGCGAAGCCGGCTGCGCCGGCAGCCTCGTCTGCATCGTCAATGCCGTGCTCGACGCGCTGTCCGACTACGGCATTACCCAATCGACATGCCGCTGACGCCGGAACGGGTCTGGCGGGCGATCAAGGACGCGAAGGCGAGCAAGGCGGCCTGAGGATGCAACCAGCGATCATCGGCGAACTCCGCGCGGCGTTCGATGCGACGACGGTTCTGACCGGCGCCGATATCGACGCGCGCTATTACACCGACATCGCCGGCGTTCCCGTTCCGCCGCCGCTTGCCGTGATGCGGCCGCGCACGACCGAAGACGTCTCGCGGTTCCTGGCGATGTGCCACCGGGCGCGCGTCCCGGTCACGACCCAGGGCGGCATGACCGGGCTCGTCGGCGCCACCATGCCGATGGCCGGCGAAATCGTGCTGTCGATGGAGCGCATGAACGCGATCGAGGAGGTCGATACCGGCGGCGGGGTCGTCATCGCCCAGGCCGCCGTGCCGTTGCAGCGCGTGCACGAGCGCGTCGCGGAGCATGGGTTCATGTACCCGCTCGATCTCGGCGCCCGCGGCACTTGCACGATCGGCGGCAACATCTCGACCAATGCCGGCGGCAATCGCGTGATCCGCTATGGCATGACGCGCGATCTCGTGCTGGGGCTGGAGGCCGTGCTCGCCGACGGCACCGTGCTCAAGGGCGTGCGCAAATACATCAAGAACAACACCGGCATCGACCTCAAGCAATTGTTCATCGGCACCGAAGGCACGCTCGGCGTGGTCACGCGCGCCGCATTGCGGATCTTCCCGGCGCCGGCCGAACAGCAGGTGGCGCTGTGCGCGCTGCCGAGCTTCGACATGGTGCGGGCGCTGCTTGACCTGGCGCGCAGGCGGCTCGGCGGCGAACTGACCGCCTTCGAGGTGATGTGCAAGTTCTATTACCGCTACGCGACCGAACTGGTGAAAGGTGTTGTCGCCCCACTGCCGGCTGGTTCTCCCTTCTACATTCTGATGGAATTCCTCCGGGAGCGATGGCGAGCGGCTCCGCATCGACGTTGAAAAGCTGCTCGAGGAAGCGCTGGGCGAAGGCATCATCACCGACGCAACGATTGCAAGCTCGGGCGCCGCGGCCGCAGCGATCTGGCGGATTCGCGATTCCAGCGTCGAGGTCGGCCGGGCGACCGCACCCAGCGTCGGCTCCGACATCAGCCTCGCCATCGACCAGATGGAGCCGTTCACCATCGCGATTGAAAAGGCGATCAAGAAAGTCGACAAGGATGCCGTCATGACCGTGCTCGGACATGTCGGCGACGGCAATCTGCACGTCAACGCAAAATACTCGCCGCCGGCCGACAAGCATGAGGAAATGAAGGAGATCATCTACAGCATCACCGCCGATTTCGGCGGTTCGATCTCGGCCGAGCACGGCATCGGCATCACGAGGCGGCCGTACCTGAAACTCAGCCGCACCGCAGAGGAGATCGAGACCATGCGCACGCTAAAGCGCGCGCTGGACCCGCATCACATCCTCAATCCCGGACGCATTTTTGAGATGTGAGCGTACTGCTCACTAACCACACTCGTCATACGCGGGCTTGACCCGCGTATCCATCACGCTTCACGAGAGCCCTGCGAAGAGGATGGATGGCCGCGTCAAGCCCGGCCATCACGAGTTGCTATGCAGTCATCTGCTGCAACGCCCGCTCCAGCAAATCCAGCCGGTCCTGGCCCCAAAAAATCTCGCCCGACGGCAGCACAAAGCTCGGCGCGCCGAAGACACCCGCTGCCAAGGCCTCCCGCGTATACTGTTCATGCAGCGCATCGAGTTCGGCGTCGGAAGGGCCGGCCGCACGCAGCGCCGCGGCATCGAGCCCGGCCCGCGCGGCGGCCGCTGAAAGGGTGGCGGGATCGGCGAGCGTTTCCTCCCGCTCCCACACCGCGCGCCCCAGTTCCAGCGATAGCCGGTGAGCGTCCTTGCCCTGCAGTCTAGCCGCGATCACCAGCCGCACCGCCACTGTGTCGTCGCATGGGAATATTTGGGTTCGACGTTCAAGGGAATGGCGCGCACCTCGCGCCAACGCTTCAACTCCATCAGCCGGTAGGCTCGCCGCTGCGGCGAGCGTTTGGGCAGCGGCAGCCCGCCGGTCTGTTCGAAGATCGGCCCGAACTTGGCGGGCTTTACGTTGACCGTCACGTCATTTCGCACGGCGATCTCGGCGAACAGCGCACTGCCGAGAAAGGTCCATGGCGAATTGAGGCTCAGATAGTAGTCGATGGTGACGGTCATGATTTTGACCTGCTCCATTCTGTTCACGGCTTCATGACGCAGTGCGCCTTCAGGGGGCCTTCGAGGATCACCATCAGCTTGCCAGAGCCCCATTGCAACAACTCATCCCGATTGCTTGTATTCGCCAGCACGCGTTCGGCGACGATCATGAGTTCGAGAAAGCGCTCCATCGACTTGGTCTTGTTGGCGTCCACATAGTCGAGCGGCGCGCTGGACGCCTGCTCGATCTCATCCAGCAGATCCGCTTCGCCGGTCGCGAGCGGATTGGCCTGCCCCTTGGTCCCGACCCGGCTCAGCAGCAGCGCCCGCTCAATATTCTCCAGATATTGCTGCGTCTGATCCACCATGGTCCGGTTGCGCAGGCGGACAAGGAATTCCCTGACCACGGGTTCACCGGCAAGGCGCAGCATCTCCTCGGCAGCCCCGGCACCTGCCTGCGCGGCGAATTCCGCGTCGGCCTTGGGTCCGTCCACCATGCTCGCGGCAAACTGCCTCATGTGCACGCCGACCGCCACGAGCATTGTCCGGGCGAGCTTCTGATAGGAAGCCGGATCAAGAGATCGGCTCGCCCGGCAATCCGGCGCCGCCGAATCGAACCATACCTTGCCAAGGCGATCGGCGAGCTTTGCCGCCAAAGGGGCTTCGATCAATTTTGCCGGCGGCGGCGGCATCAATACCTTGATGAACTCCGGCTCCGGCTTCGCCGTAGTCTGGGCGGAAGCGGCGGCGACCGCGAGCCCGGTGACGCCGGCAAGCAAAACCATCGCCGTCAAGGCGCGTCGCAACAAGCCCAACCTGAACATGCCCCAACTCCGTTAGACGCCCGCATACGCAGGCAGGATGATCGGCCGTGCGCGACGCCCGGCGCTCGCTCGCCTAAGCCGCCGCTTGTTCGCGCGGCTGATAGATCGCGATGTGCCGGCAATGCGCCAGCGGCGTGTTGCCGTTGCCGACCACCAGCGCATCGAGTTCGACGAAGCGGTGGCCCTTCTTGTCGTAATTGCCGGTCACTTTCGCCCGGGCGGTCAATTCATCGCCGATGCCGGCCGCGGAGAGAAGCTGCATCCTCGTGCCGACATGAATCCATGGACCCAGAATCGCGTTGTCGACCAGCACCTTGTTCATGACCCGTGGCAACAGGCCGGGATGCCCGAGCCCTTCCCGCGCGTAAATCGTCTCGGTTTCGCGGATATCCGCCAGATATTCCCTGGCCGCGTCGGCGGCCCAGGCGCGAGGCACGGCGCCGAGCCATTTTCCCGGCGCATAGGACGCAGCGTTGACCGGCTTGCGCTCGGCCACTGCGGCGACCTCGACAAAGTCGGAAAGGGAGAAGGATGGGGCAGCCTGCGGCAGCGACGCAGTGCCGATAGCGCAAAGCTCGCCGCGGCTCTCGACCTGGATGGAGAGCACGCCATTGCTTTCTTCGCCGGTGACATCGGCCAGCTCACCGTCATAGACCGGCCTGACAAAACGCGCCTCGACCAGCCCGCGTTCGAGAAATTCGCGACCCCATTTGGCGACCGGCAGATGCATCATGTAGGCCATGACATCGACGCCCGGCACCAGCCCACCGCTAAAGCCGTAGCGCTTCGCCACCGTGTCGTCGTGCATCTTGTTTTCGGAGTGTTTTGAGGTGTTGTAGGCCGAGACCCGGTACGGCTCGATCCGGCTTGTCATGCCCTGTTTCCCCTGTTTTTCTGGCGTTTCTGGCCACATGCTACGCGAAGAAAAGGTCGTGGCAAGCGTGTTTTGGCCCGCTTTTGCTCGCAATTCCCGGGCTGATGGAGTACCACGCGCATTCGAGGGAACGCCGCGGCGTTTCCAGCCAAAATCCCAACCGATGATTGCTGTTTTGAACCCTGCCACCCGCATCTATGTCGACGCCGACGCCTGCCCGGTCAAAGACGAAATCTACCGCGTCGCCGCCCGCCATGGCCTGCCCGTCAGCGTGGTCGCAGGCCAGTTCATCCGGGTGCCGCAGGATCCGCTGATCGAGCGGATCGCCGCCGGTTCCGGGATGGACGCCGCCGACGACTGGATTGCGGAACGCGCCGGCAGGGGCGATATCGTCATCACGTCGGACATCCCGCTGGCGAGCCGCTGCGTGAAGGCGGGCGCCGAGGTGATCGCGCCGAACGGCAAGCCGTTCACGGAGCAGTCGATCGGGATGACGCTGGCGGTCCGCAATTTGATGACCGATCTGCGTTCGTCCGGTGAAGTCACCGGCGGCCCAAGATCGTTCGCCCCGCGCGACCGCTCCGCATTCCTGTCGGCGCTCGACCAGACGATCAGGCGTGTGCAGCGCCAGCGCGCGGAGCAATCCGCGCCAAAACAGAATTGAATTGAGAAAATATGGCGCCTCCGCTGATCCAGCTAAAAGACATCAAACTGACATTTGGCGGCACGCCGCTGCTGTCGGGGGTCGAATTGTCGGTGTCGCAATCCGAGCGCGTCTGCCTGATCGGCCGCAACGGCTCCGGCAAATCGACGCTGCTGAGGATCGCGGCCGGGCTGGTCGAGCCCGACAGCGGCAGCCGCTTCGTGCAGCCGGGCGCCACCGTCCGCTATCTGCCGCAGGAGCCGGATTTCGAGGGCCACGCCACGACGCTCGCCTATGTCGAAGCCGGCCTCGGGCCCGGCGACGACCACTATCAGGCCCGCTATATCCTCGAACTGCTCGGCCTTCACGGCGACGAGGACCCGGCGCATATCTCCGGCGGCGAAGCCCGCCGCACCGCGCTGGCACGGGTGCTGGCGCCCTCACCCGATATTCTGCTGCTGGACGAGCCCACCAACCATCTCGATCTCACCACCATCGAATGGCTGGAAGGCGAACTCGGCAGCCGCCGCTCGGCGCTGGTCATCATCAGCCATGACCGCCGCTTCCTCTCCAACCTCTCCCGCTCCACCGCCTGGCTCGACCGCGGCCAGATCAGGCAGATCGACCGCGGCTTTTCCGCCTTCGAGGCCTGGCGCGACGAGGTGCTGGCCGAGGAAGAGCGCGACCAGCACAAGCTCGACCGCAAAATCGTCAACGAGGAGCACTGGCTGCGCTATGGCGTCTCCGGCCGCCGCAAGCGCAACGTCAAGCGGCTCGGCAATCTTTATGCGCTGCGCGAGCAGCGCCGCGATTATCGCGGCGCCGCCGGTAATGCCAACCTCGCGGCGTCAGAGGCAGAAAAATCCGGCAAGCTGATCATCGAGGCAAAAGGCATCGGCCGGACCTATGGCGATCGCACCATCGTCGACGATTTTTCGATCCGGGTTCAGCGCGGCGACCGCATCGGCATCGTCGGGCCGAACGGCGCCGGCAAGACCACGCTGATCGAGATGCTGACCGGCGGCAAGCCGCCGGACAGCGGCACCATCCGGTTCGGCGCCAATATCGAAATGGCGACGCTCGACCAGCATCGCGAAAGCCTCGACCCCAAGTCGACGCTGGCCGATGCGCTCACCGGCGGCGGCAGCGACAATGTGATGGTCGGCGGCAAGCCGAAACATGTCGTCAGCTACATGAAGGATTTTCTGTTCGCGCAGGAACAGATGCGGACGCCGCTGGAAGTGCTTTCGGGCGGCGAGCGCGGCCGGCTGATGCTGGCGCGCGCGCTGGCAAAGCCGTCCAACCTTTTGGTGCTGGACGAACCGACCAACGACCTCGATCTCGAAACCCTCGACGTGCTGGAGGAAATGCTCGGCGATTACGAGGGCACCGTGATCCTGATCAGTCATGACCGCGACTTCCTCGACCGTGTCGTGACCTCGGTGATCGCGCCGGAAGGCGACGGTCGCTGGATCGAGTATGCCGGCGGCTATACCGACATGCTGAAGCAGCGCGGCGCCGACCTGAAGCGCGACGCGGTGAAGGCGGCGGCAACGCCGGTCGAAGACAAGCGCGAGCCGAAGGCCAGCGCCGCCGCGAGCGGCGCGAGACGCAAGCTGAATTTCAACGAAAAGCACGCGCTGGAAACATTGCCCAAAACCATCGCAAAACTGCAGGCGGAGATCGCCAAGCAGCAGCGCCATCTTGACGACCCCAATCTTTACAAGAAGGATCGCAAGAAATTCGACCAGTGCTCGGCTGCGCTGTCCACCGCGCAGAAGGAACTCGAGGCCGCCGAGGACAAATGGCTGGAGCTTGAAGTGCTGCGCGAAGAGATCGAGCAGGCGTAGGATCGTACCACCGTCATTGCGAGCGAAGCGAAGCAATCCAGCTTTCCTTGCCAGGTAGTAAGATGGATTGCTTCGTCGCTTCCTCCTCGCAATGACGAGGAAGCGTAACAGGATCAACCGATGACCACGCCCCTCGCCGCCAAAATCGCCCGCGAGTACGGCACGCCCTGTGCCGTGATCGACATGGATCGCGTGGAGCGCAACATCGCGCGGATCCAGGCCGCCTGCGATGCCGCCGGGGTCGCCAACCGGCCGCATATCAAGACCCACAAGAGCCCGATGCTGGCAAAACTGCAGGTCGAAGCCGGCGCCAGGGGCATTACCTGCCAGAAAATCGGCGAAGCCGAGGTGATGGCGGAGGCCGGGATCGACGACATCCTGATCAGCTACAATCTGATCGGCGAGGAAAAGATGGCGCGGCTCGGTGCGCTGCAGACCAAAGCCAGCATGACGGTCGCCGCCGACAATTCCACCGTGATCG
Source organism: uncultured Alphaproteobacteria bacterium (assembly GCA_963706975.1). Lineage (GTDB taxonomy): Bacteria > Pseudomonadota > Alphaproteobacteria > Rhizobiales > Xanthobacteraceae > Bradyrhizobium. Next base: position 37,342 of record CAVPOL010000032.1, on the reverse strand, counting down.
CCGGCCTGCCGCAGGCCGCCGCCGTTTCCGGCCGGCCGCTGTCGGTGGTGGTGGAATGCGACACCGGCCGCAAGCGCGCCGGGGTCGAAACCCCCGCGGAAGCGATCGCGCTGGCGCGCGAGATCGCGGCGTCGAAGGGACTGATCTTTGGCGGTTTCATGCTTTACCCGACCGAGACAGGTTGGACCGACGCGCAGAAGTTCTACGACGAGGCGCTGGCCGGCGTCCGCGCCCACGGCCTCGATGCCAAGATGGTCTCCACCGGCGGCTCGCCAAACCTGAAAAACGTCGGAAAGCTCAAGGGCGCCACCGAGCATCGCCCCGGCACCTACATCTACAACGACCGCATGCAGGTCGCAGCCGGCGTCGCGACCTGGGACGATTGCGCATTGAACATCTATTCCACCGTGGTCAGCCGCGCCGGCCCGGACCGCGGTATTCTGGATGCCGGCTCGAAGACGCTGACGTCGGATACCGGCGGCGGCCTGGAAGGCCACGGCCTGATCCTTGAACATCCCGAGGCAAAAATAGCGCGCTTTGCCGAGGAACACGGGTTTCTCGATCTCACCCGCAGCAACACCCGCCCCAGTGTCGGCGACGTCGTGCGGATCGTGCCGAACCATGTCTGCGTCGTCGTCAACATGATGGACGAAGTGGTGATGGTACGCGGCGACGAGATCGTGGGTGTGCTGCCGGTAGCGGCACGAGGGAAGCTGAGGTAGGCGAACAGCGAATGGCGAATAGCGAATAGATTTTTCTATTCGCTACTCGCCATTCGCCCAATCTTCTACCGCTCGGCATTCACCAGCTGATAGGCGCCGCGCTCGAACACGTCGTAGGTGGCCAACGCCCTGGCGTCGGCGAACGGCAAAAACTGCATCATGATCACGCCGGCGATGCCGCGCGCGGGATCGATCCAGAAGAACGTGTTGTTGATGCCGCCCCAGCTCAGGCTGCCGGGAGATCGCTTGCCGGGAACCTGATCGCCCGTGATCAGGAAGCCGAGCCCCCATTTGTCGCGTCCATCAGCGATGAAGGTGAAGTCGGCGCTGCGCGGCAGCGCGGACTTGAGCGCGGGGACCGAGACCGCGCCGATGTGGTTCTGGCCCATCAGCGCCACCGTCTCGGGTTTGAGCACACGTGCGCCGTCAAGTGTGCCGCCGTTCAGCAGCATGCGAACGAAGCGCCCGTAGTCATCCGCGGTCGAGGCGAGGCCGCCGCCGCCGATCGGCGCCGCGATGGTGAGCCCGAGCTGCGGCTTCTGCAGTTCGACGGCGCCGTCCATGCGCTCGCCGGCGCGCCATTGTTGCGCGACGAGGCGCGGCCCCTTCGCCTCCGGCACGTTGTAGGAGGTGTCTTCCATCTTGAGCGGGGCGAAGATGTGCTGGCGGAAATAATCCTCGAGTTTTTGTCCGGACACCACTTCGACCAGTCTGCCGACCACGTCGGTTGAGGTGCTGTAGTGCCAGCGCTCGCCGGGATCGAACAGCAGCGGTCCACCGAACGGATATTTTTCGCCGGCGCGCGGCTTGAAGTCGCGCCAGATCGTGCTGGTGAAGGGATAGGCCAGTCCGGAGGTGTGGGTCAGGAAGTGCCTGACCGTCGCCGGTCTCGATGCCGGGCGGAGCCGGTAAACTCCGGTCGCAGCATCAAACAATTCAAAAACCTGCAATCCCGCAAGCTCCGGCAGGTATTTTTCGGCCGGGTCATCGAGGCCGAGGCGGCCCTGCTCGACCAGCTGCATCAGCGCCACCGACGTGACCGGCTTGGTCATCGAGGCGATGCGAAACAGCGCGTCCGCCGTGAGTGGGCGTCCGGTCGCGACATCGGTTACGCCGAATGCGCCCTGATAAAGCACGCGATCGCGATCGGTGATCAGCGCGACCACACCCGGCACGTCCTTGCGCTCGACCGCGCCACTCAGGCTGGCGTCGAGGGCTGCACGGCTTGCTGAATTTTGCGCGTTCGCGGAGCCGGCCAAAGCAGCAACCCCGACGCCTACGGTGAAGACAATTCCGGCGGTCATTCGATTCATCGAAGCCTCCCTGTCGCGCACAGCCCGGGTATCGCCCGTGCAGCTCTCCCGAGGCTATTTTTTTGTTCGACGCCGGCCCGATGACGGCGACAAGGACACGGCGCCGCATCGGCCTGTCGCGAGGTGGACCTTAGCAGTTGCAGTTCATCGAGTCTCGAATTCTCTCAATCAAGCATTGCTCGACCATGGCAACGGCCAACTTCGAATTGGGATTGGGCGTGCGCCCACTCATGCGGAATCTTCGTATGGGCGCATTCCCATCGTTTCGTTGCCCGCGGAAATTGTTGGTCATTACCGGCGCATATCGGACACATCGAACCAGGTGCGCCAATCAAACGCTATTCATGAGCGTGATGCCTGACTCTCGAACCACTTCAACGCGCCCCTTCCCGCCGCCGCGCCCGTCGCGATGGAGGCTTGCAGCAGGTAGCCGCCGGTCGGCGCTTCCCAGTCGAGCATTTCGCCGGCCGCGAACACGCCGGGCAGACGGCGGAGCATGAAATCGGCATCGAGTTCGTCGAAGGCAATTCCGCCCGCGGTCGAGATCGCGCGCGCAAACGGTGCGAGGCCGTTCAACTGCACCGGCACCGCATGGATCAAGCCGACAAGGCTTGCGGTCGACAGCGAGGACAACGACGCACCGGCCGCCATCGCCGCCTCCTGCAACAACCCGATCGCCACCGGCGGCAGGTGGGCAGCCTTGCGGAGCCAGTTGGACAGGGATTGCTTGCCTTTCGATCCCGACAGCCGCGCGATCAACTGCTCCGGCTTGATATCGGGAAGCAGATTGATGCAAAGCGTCGCCTGCCCCATTTCGATGATGGCCTCGCGCAGTTCCGCCGAGAGCGCATAGATCGCACCGCCTTCAATTCCTGTGCGCGTGATCAGCGCCTCGCCACGCACGCGGTGCGATGCAAACGAGAGCTCGATGCCTTTGAGCGGCTGGCCCTCGAACCGGTCGCGAAAGATATCGGACCAGGCGACGGTGAAGCCGCAATTGGCCGGCCGAAGCGGCGAAATTATCACGCCCTTTGCAGTCAACGCTTGCACCCATGCACCATCAGAGCCCAGCCGCGGCCAGCTGGCGCCGCCGAGCGCCAGCACCGTCGCGCTGGAACCGGCGGCAACGTGTCCGTCGGGCGTTTCAAACGACAAGCGGCTGTCGTCGTCCCAGCCGGTCCAGCGATGCCGAAGGGCGAATGTCACACCCAGGGAATCCAGCCGCCGCAGCCACGCGCGCAGCAAGGGCGACGCCTTGAACGCTTCGGGGAAAACGCGCCCGCTGGAACCGACGAAGGTCGGCTGGCCCAGCGCGCCGCTCCATTCACGCAGGGCTGTTGGAGGAAAGGCATCGATGGCCGGCGCAAGCCGGGGCATCGCCGCGCCATAGCGCCTGAGAAATTCCGGCAGCGCCTCGCTGTGCGTGAGATTGAGCCCACCCCGCCCCGCCATCAAAAACTTGCGGCCGGCGGATGGCATGGCGTCATAGACGGTGACGCTGGCACCGCCCTGCGCCAGCACCTCAGCCGCCATCAAGCCGGCGGGACCGGCGCCTATGACGGCGACCTGGCGTTGGGCACTCGTGGTCGCTGCAGGCAAGGCGCGTACTCCCGTGCAGCGCGGTAAAACCTCATCCTGAGGAGCCGCGCGCCTTCGCGCGGCGTCTCGAAGGATGGCCGCGAGTTCCATTCGTTGCCGCCATCCTTCGAGACGCTTGCTTCGCAAGCCCCTCAGGATGAGGGCATCACAAGTCTTTGGAGCTTACGCTCCTACAGCTTGATTCCCGCCCTCGCCGCGGCCTGCCCGACATATTTTTGTGTCTGCTCGAACGCGCCCTGTAGCGCCTTCGCCTTCGACATGTCGCTGATCTCGGCGAAATGCGCGGCTACCGCGTCCGGCGTCCAGTCGGCTTGTGCCAGATTGATGCCTTCGGTTTCCATGATCTTGATGACAGCGAAAGAACCCGCGCCCGCGCCCATGATAGTGCGGGTCGGCGCGTCCTCGCTGAGCAGATAGAGCACCGCCGGCGTGATCGCCTCCGGCTTCATCAGCGCCAGCGCCTGCGGCGGCAGCAGTTCTTCGGTCATGCGCGTCGCCGCGGTCGGCGATATCGTGTTGACGCGGATGTTGGTCTTGCGGCCCTCCTCGGCCAGCACGTTCATCAGCCCGACCATGCCGGTCTTTGCCGCGCCGTAATTGGCCTGGCCGAAATTGCCGAACAGGCCGGAAGACGAGGTGGTGATGACGATGCGGCCGTAATTGCGCGCGCGCATGCCGTCCCACACCGCCTTGCAGCAATAGAACGTTCCGGTGAGATGCACATCGAGCACTTTTGCAAAGTCCGCCACTTCCATTTTCGCAAACGATTTGTCGCGCAAAATGCCGGCATTGGCGCACATCAGGTCGACGCTGCCCCACTCCTTGGTGGCGCGGTCCACCATCGCCTTGACCTGCTCGAAGTTGGAGACATCGGCGCCGTCGGCCATCGCCACCCCGCCGGCTTTGCGGATTTCCTCGACCACGGTCTCGGCCGGGGTCAGCGAGCCGCCGGTGCCGTCGCGGGCGCCGCCGAAATCGTTGACCACGACCTTTGCGCCACGGCTTGCCAGTCCCAGTGCATGCGCCCGTCCCAGACCATTGCCCGCGCCGGTGACGATGGCGACGCGTCCGTCAAACCTGATTGTCATGTGTAGAGTTCCTGCTTGCTCGTCACGCGCGGGCTCGACCCCGCGCATCCATCAAAATTGGTTGCTTTTTTCAGTGATGGATTGCCGGGTCAAGCCCGGCAATACCGCCTGATGCTGGTTATGCGAAGTAGATCAGACCGATCCAGTCGGCCGCGATCGCGGGCTTTGTTTCGCCTTCGATCTCGACGGTCACGCTAGTGCGCGACAGCAGTTCCTTCGGCTTGCGCAAGGTCGCTTCCGTCAGCGTGAACCGGCCGCGCACCCGTGAGCCCGCCCGCACCGGCGACAGGAAACGCAGTTTGCCAAAGCCGTAATTGACACCCATGGTGGTGCCCGAGATCACCGGCATCACCTCATAGGACATGATGGACATCAGCGACATCGTCAAAAACCCGTGCGCCACGGTGTTGCCGAACGCGGTTTCGCGTTTGGCGCGCTCGGGGTCGACATGGATGAACTGGTGATCCTCGATCACGTCGGCAAAGACGTTGATCCGGCCCTGATCGATCAGGTGCCATGAGGACACCCCAACCTCGTGGCCAACCATTTTTTGATAATCCTCCAGCGAGACCGGCGGCTTCTTCCACACTTCATTCATGTCTCAGTTCTCCGACCCGGCCGACCGCACCTTTTGCAGCTCCGGGAAATCTTCCTCGCGGAATTCCTGTCCGCGCAGCGCGTCGCTGCGGTCATTGTCATGCTCCAGCCGGCGCAACTGCACACGGCGAATTTTTCCGGAAATCGTCTTCGGCAATTCCGTCACCAGCTCGATCCGCCGGATGCGCTTGAACGGCGCCAGCCGCGTGTGCAGATGCCTGAAGATCGACAGCGCGGTTTCCGCCGAGCGTTCCTTGCCCGACACCAGCAGCACATAGGCCTTTGGAATGGCAAGCCGGATCGGATCGGGGCTGGGGACGACCGCGGCTTCCGCCACCAATTCATGCTCCAGCAGGATGCTCTCCAGCTCGAACGGGCTGATCCGGTAGTCGGACGACTTGAACACGTCATCGGAGCGGCCGACGAAGGTCAGGTATCCCTCATCGTCTGAAAACACCACGTCGCCGCTGCGATAGAGATCGCCATCGGCGCCGGAGAGCTCGCCGTCTTCGCCCTGATACCCCTGCATCAGGCCGGCCGGCCGGTCGGCGCCGAGCACCAGGGTCACCTCGCCCTCCTTTGTCAGTTGTCCGTCGCTATCGGTGATTTGCACGCGATAGCCTGGCAGCGGACGGCCCATCGATCCGACTTTTACCTCTTGCCCCGGCGAATTCCCCGCCAGTGCCGTCGTTTCGGTCTGGCCGTAGCCGTCGCGGATGGTCAGCCCCCACGCCGCCTTCACCTGATCAATCACTTCGGGATTGAGCGGCTCGCCGGCGCCGCAGACTTCGCGCAAGCTCACCTTGAAGGTTGCGAGCTTTTCCTGGATGAACAGCCGCCACACCGTCGGCGGCGCGCACAACGTGGTGACGCCGCAGCGGCCGATGGTCGCCAACAGTCCCTTGGCGTCGAAGCGCGGCTGGTTGACCACGAATACGGTGGCGCCGGCATTCCATGGCGCGAAGAAGCAGCTCCAGGCGTGCTTGGCCCAGCCCGGCGAGGAGATGTTCAGATGCACGTCGCCGGGCTGCAGCCCGAGCCAGTACATCGTCGAGAGGCCGCCGACCGGATAGCTGCGCTGGCTGTGCCGCACCAGTTTTGGCTTTGCCGTGGTTCCCGAGGTGAAATACAGCAGCATCGGGTCTTCGGCTTTGGTCGGGCCATCCGGCTCGAAGCGATCCGGGAAATCGGCGGCCTGTTCGTAGGCAAGCCAGCCTTCCGGCTTCGACGATGCGTTGACGACGATACGAACGAGATCGCTGCCGCCAAACCCTGAAAATTTCGCGACCTGATCCTGCGTCGCCACCACCACTTTGGCGCGGCCGCGTTCGAGCCGATCGCGCAACTCGTCCGGCGTCAGCAGCGTGGTGGCGGGGATCACCACCACGCCGAGTTTCATCGCCGCCAGCATGGTCTCCCACAGCGGAACGACGTTGCCGAGCAGCAGCAGCAGATGATCGCCGCGCTGCAGCCCCTGCGCGCGCAGGAAGTTGGCGACCTGGTTGGAGCGGCTGGACAGCGCTGCGAACGACAGTTTTGTCTCCCGGTTGCTGCCGGCATCGACGATCCACAGCGCGGCGCGGTCCTTGCTGTCGGCGTTGCGCGCCAGTTCGGCATCGAACCAGTCCAGCGCCCAGTTGAACGGCACGGGATCGGGCCAGCGGAATTCCGCGACGGCCTTGTCGTAGTCGGTGCGATGCGAGAGCAAGAACGAGCGCGCTTCCTGAAATGTTGTCATTGGCTAGATCGCTATTTCCCCGCCAAACCGCGCACATGCTGGATGACCCCCGGAAAAATCCACCCCGCCATGCCCGGCCGCGTCGAACGCCTTGTAGATCTCCTGCGCGTGTTTTCCCAGCGGCGTCGCCGCCCCGGAAGCGCTGGCGGCGTCCTGCGCCAGACTGAGGTCCTTCACCATCAGCGCCGAGGCAAACCCCGGCTTGTAGTCGTTGTTTGCGGGCGACGTCGGCACCGGACCCGGCACCGGGCAATACGAGGTCAGCGCCCAGCATTGTCCCGACGAGGTCGAGGCGACGTCGAACAGCGCCTGATGCGACAGGCCGAGTTTTTCGGCGAGCGCAAACGCCTCGCCGACCGCGATCATGGAGATCCCCAAAATCATGTTGTTGCAGATCTTTGCCGCCTGCCCTGCGCCCGCCCCGCCGCAATGCACGATCTTCTTGCCCATGTTTTCCAGCACCGGCTTTGCCGATGCGAACGACTTGTCGTCGCCGCCACACATGAAGGTCAGCGTCGCGCCCTTGGCGCCGCCGGTGCCGCCGGACACCGGCGCATCCACCGAGCCGGCACCATGCTTCGCCGCCAGGGCATGGGCCTGTTTTGCACTTTCGACGTCGATGGTCGAACAATCGATGATCAGCGCGCCTTTTGCCATCGACGGAACGACTTCGGTCCATACCGAAATCACATGCTTGCCCGCCGGCAACATCGTGATGACGACGTCGGCGCCCTTCACCGCGGCTACCGAACTCTCGGCAATCCCTGCGCCATCGGCTTTGGCCTGCGCGCGCGACGCCTCGACCAAATCGAACGCGGTCACCTTGTGGCCGGCCTTGACCAGATTGGCGGCCATTGGACCGCCCATATTGCCGAGACCGATGAATGCGATGTTTGCCATGATGAAATTCCTCCGCCGGTCGTTTCTATGTTGTCTTAATTGAACTTCAGTTCGTCGGCGCCGATCTCCGCGAAGTAAGGCGCTACCATCTGCGGCGTCACGTCTTCAATCCGCGGCGGCGACCATTTTGGATTGCGGTCCTTGTCGATCACGGCGGCGCGCACGCCCTCGCGAAAATCGTCGCTGGCAAACACTTCCAGAGCGGCGCGGTACTCGCGCACCAGACATTCCTCGAGGGAGGACGAGGCCCGCGCCAGCCGCAACAGTTTCAGCGCCACCACCATGCCGCGCGGCGATTTTTCATTCAATGTCTTCAGTGTCGATTTCGCCAGTTCCGAACCATCCGCCTGCAGTGCTGCGACGATCTCCTGCATCCGGTCGAACCCGAACCAGCGATCGATCTGCGGCTCGATCGCCGCCACCGGTCCCGCGGTCTCGCCGGTGGCAAAGCCGTCGATCAGGGCCTTGACCTCTCCAGATGTCACGCCGGGGCGAAGGTTGGTCAGCGCCTCGCGCAACGCAGCCAGTTTTCCCGACGGCACCACCGCATCGGCAAAGCCGGCATACACCGCGTCGGGGCCGTTCATGGTCTGGCCGGTGAGCCCAAAATAGCTGCCGATCTCGCCGGGCGAACGCGCCAGCAGCCAGGTGCCGCCGACGTCAGGGAAAAAACCGAGGCCAACTTCCGGCATCGCGAGTTTGGTGCGCTCGGTGACGACACGATGGCTGCTGTGCGCGGACAATCCGACGCCGCCGCCCATCACGATGCCGTCCATGAAGGACACATAGGGTTTTGCAAATTTGGCGATGCGGGCGTTGAGGATGTACTCCTCGCGCCACAGGATTTTTCCGAGATCGCCCCTGACCTTCGAGCTCTCATAGAGCGCGCGGATATCGCCGCCGGCGCACAGCCCGCGCTCGCCGGCGCCTTCCAGCAGGACCACGCCGACCGCGGGATCGGCCTCGAACGCGTCGAGCGCCCTGTCGACGTCGCGAAACATCTCCAGCGTTACCGCGTTGATCGCCTTCGGCCGGTTGAGCCGGATCACGCCGGCGGCACCTTCGCGCCGCGCGATCAGGTCGGGCTCCGGCGTTTCGGCAGCGGTCGCCGACGCAGTCATCGCGCGCCCTCGATCAGCTTTCGCGACACGATCAGCCGCATGATCTCGTTGGTGCCTTCGAGGATCTGGTGCACGCGCAGATCGCGCACGATCTTCTCGATGCCGTATTCGCTGAGATAGCCGTAGCCGCCATGCAGCTGCAACGCCTGGTTGGCGACCTCGAAGCCGACGTCGGTGCCAAACCGCTTGGCCATCGCGCACAGCATGGTGGCGTCGGCGTCCTTGCGGTCGAGCGCCGCGGCGGCACGCCACACAAAGGTTCGCGCCGCCTCCAGTTCGGTCGCCATGTCGGCGAGGCGAAACTGCAGCGCCTGGAATTCGTCGAGGCGCTTTCCGAACGCCTTGCGCTCCTTCATGTAGGCCAGCGATTTTTCGAGCGCGGATTGCGCGCCGCCGAGCGAACACGCGGCGATATTGATGCGGCCGCCGTCGAGCCCGGCCATCGCGATCTTGAAACCGATGCCCTCGTCGCCGAGACGATTGGCCACGGGCACGCGGGCATTTTCAAAAATCACCGCCCTTGTCGGCTGCGCGTTCCAGCCCATCTTGCGCTCATTGGCGCCGAAAGACAGGCCGGGCGTATCGCCCTCGACTACGAGGGTCGAGATGCCGCCGGGTCCGTCATTGCCGGTCCGCACCATCACGACATAGAGGTCGCCCTTGCCGGCGCCGGAGATGAACTGTTTTTGGCCGTTGAGCACGTAATGATCGCCGTCACGCGCCGCGCGGGTGCGCAACGCCGCCGCGTCCGAGCCGGAGCCTGGCTCGGTCAGGCAGTAGCTCGCCAGCAGTTCCATGGTGCAAAGCTTCGGCAGCCATTTCTGGCGCTGCGTGTCACTGCCATAGGCGTCGATCATCCACGACGCCATGTTGTGGATCGAGATGAACGCCGACACCGTCGGGCAGCCCTGCGCCAGCGCCTCGAAGATCAGCGCCGCGTCGAACCGCGTCATCCCGGAGCCGCCGACATCGTCGCGGATGTACACCCCGCCGATGCCGAGCGCCGCCGCCTCGCGCATCACGTCGACCGGAAAGTGCTTGTCCTCGTCCCAGCGCAACGCATGCGGCGCGATCTTTTCCGCGGCAAACTCCCGCGCCATGTCGCGAACCGCAATCTGGTCCTCGTTGAGGGCGAAGTGATTCATTCGGGCCGCCAGTCGGAGAGCAACGTCACGTGGCGAGCGAGATTGGTGCCGGCGATCCTGCCCGTAAATCTGCGGTCCGCCGTGACGAGTTGCGTATCGAACTTTCGCGCTGCCTCTAGATAAAGCAAGTCATAGATCGGGTGCCGAAGCGTGCAGGCATTATCGAAGGCGGGCTCGATCAATTCGTCGACATCCATCAGATCGGGTAGAAACTGCGGCAGCGAGTTGAAATGATACTTCGCCTCTTGAGAAGTCAGCGTCCCTTGCATCGTCTTGCGAACGAGCGCGTTGGCGATTTCAGTGGTGATCAATCGCGGTGCGACGAGATGATCTCCGGCACCGTAAAGCTCCTTGGCGACGTCAGACATGTCTTCAAGCACGAGCCATTTGAGCGCTACGCTTGCGTCAACGACCAACGTCCTCACATCAGGCCTTCTCGGATCTCATCCAATGTCAGCGACGGCTGAATTCCATTGCACCGAGAATGAAAATACCGCGACACCGCCACGCCCTCTTCGGGCGTGAATCGCTGCTTGCGGGCCAGCACGAATTCAACCTCCTGCTCGAAAGTACGTCCATTCGCGCGCGCCCGCCGCTCGAACGCAGCTTCCAGTTCTTCAGCGTGGCTACTTATTCCTGCCTGTGCCATCGCGGCCATCTCCGAAATTCGTCGCCAAGACTACCTCAATTCATCGTCGGAATCGAGAACTCCGCGCCTTCCTTGACGCCGGAGGGCCAGCGCGCCGTCACCGTCTTGGTCTTGGTGTAGAAGCGGATCGAATCCGGGCCGTGCTGGTTGAGGTCGCCGAAGCCGGACTTCTTCCAGCCGCCGAAGGTGTAATAGGCGATCGGCACCGGGATCGGCACGTTGATGCCGACCATGCCGACATTGACTTTTGCGGCAAAATCGCGCGCGGCGTCGCCGTCGCGGGTGAAGATCGCCACGCCATTGCCGTAGTCGTGGTCGGACGGCAGCGCCAGCGCCTCCTTGTAGTCATGCGCGCGCACCACCGAGAGCACCGGGCCAAAGATCTCTTCCTTGTAGATCCGCATGTCCTTGGTCACGTTGTCGAACAGACAGCCGCCCATGTAGAAGCCGTTTTCGTAGCCCTGCATCTTGAAGCCGCGTCCGTCGACCGCCAGCGTGGCGCCTTCCTGGATACCGATCTCGACATAGTTCTTGACGCGGTTGAGCGCTTCGCGCGTCACCAGCGGGCCGTAATCGGCCGAGGGATCGATCGAGGTGCCGATCTTCAGGGACTCGACGCGCGGAATCAGTTTTTCCATCAGCCGGTCGGCGGTCGTCTTGCCGACGGGAACCGCGACCGAGATCGCCATGCAGCGCTCGCCGGCCGAGCCGTAGCCGGCGCCGATCAGGGCGTCGACGGTCTGGTCCATGTCGGCGTCGGGCATCACGATGGCGTGGTTCTTGGCGCCGCCGAAACATTGCGCGCGTTTTCCCGTGGCGGCTGCCCGCTCATAGATATATTGCGCGATCGGCGAGGACCCGACGAAACCGACCGCCTTGATATCGGGATCGTCCAGAATGGCGTCGACCGCTTCCTTGTCGCCGTTGACGACGTTGAGAATGCCCGGCGGCAGGCCGGCCTCGATCATCAGCGCTGCCAGCGCCATCGGCACCCCGGGATCGCGCTCCGACGGCTTCAGGACGAACGCATTGCCGCAGGCGATCGCCGGCGCGAATTTCCACATCGGGATCATCGCCGGGAAGTTGAACGGGGTGATGCCGGCGACCACGCCGAGCGGCTGGCGCATCGAATAGATGTCGATGCCGGGACCGGCGCCCTCGGTATATTCGCCCTTCATCAGATGCGGGATTCCGCAGGCGAATTCGACCACCTCGAGGCCGCGCTGGATGTCGCCCCTGGCGTCGGGAACGGTCTTGCCGTGCTCGCGCGCCAAAAGGTCGGCGAGCTTGTCGTAGTCGCGCTGCGCAAGCTCAAGGAACTTCATCATCACGCGGGCGCGGCGCTGCGGGTTGGTACTACCCCACTCTACCTGTGCCGCCTTGGCGTTCTCGACCGCCGCGCGCAGTTCCGCTTTGGAGGCGAGGTCGACCCTGGCCTGGACCTCGCCGGTCATCGGCTCGAAAACGTCCGCCGTACGGCCCGAAGTGCCCTTGACCTCGCGGCCGCCGATAAAGTGTCCGATTGAGCGCATGAATGATCTCCCTGATCCCGGCTGGATCGCTTTTCAGACCCTTTGGACCTGCATTTTGCAGTATTCAAGTCCGAGATATTGCACCATAGATGTGCGGAAATGCGGGATCAAGGCGGCGCAATCGATTGGGGCGACGGCGAACGCGATGCCGCCTGACGTGGGAGGTTGGCATGCCCGCCGACATCGTTCAGACCTACCGGGCGTTCGCCTATAACAATGCCTGGGCCAACCATCGTCTGCTGGGTGCCTGCCAGGCCATGTCGCAGGCCGAGTTCGAAGCTGACCGCACCGGTTTCTTCCCGAGCCTGCAGAAGACACTCAACCACATCCTGATCATCGATCGCTTCTATGTCGATGCCCTCGAAGGTGGGTGGCTGGGACCGAAAGCGTGGGAGAACGAGGTGCCTTGCGCGACGGTTGCCGATCTCCAAGTCAAGCAACCTGCCGTCGATCGGCGGCTTATTGCCGTCTGCGAGAACCTGACCGCGGACAGCCTTGGCGAGGTGGTGCGCATCAATCGCAATACCAGGGTGCAGACCGAACGGCGTGACCGCCTGCTGATGCATCTGTTTCAGCATCAGATCCATCACCGGGGGCAGGCCCATGGCATGCTCGCCGGGACAGACATCGAACCGCCCCAACTGGATGAATTCTTCGCGGTCGACGAGGCGCCGCTGCGGGCCAAAGAATTCGGCGAACTCGGCTGGACCGAGCAGACCGTGTGGAAGCCTTAACCAGCGAATTATGAGCCCGCTGCCGGGCTTGGCCGGGCGCGGGATTTCTTCGCCGCCGGCTTCGGCGGCACGGCGCCCCCCAGCGCGGCGTCACGTCCGGCTGCGAGCACCTCGTCGGAGAATTCGCCAGAGCCGGCGATGCGGGCCAGCACCAGTGTGCCCAACATGGTGGCGATCGCCGCCACCGCCTGCTTGCGCGCGGCCTTGCGCGGCAGTTCCGGAATCTGGTCGGCGAGCATCTCGATCATCTGGTCCAGCTTGGTCGCGAACGCCTTGCGCGTCTTCGGGCTCTCGCGGGCAATTTCGGGGCCGAGCGTCGGCAGCGAGCAGCCATGGCCGGGATCGTCGCGATGGATCTGGGTCAGATAGGAATCCACAATCACCGCCAGCCGCTTTTCCGGCGGCGTCACTTCGGCGAGTTTTCGCCAGCGCTCGGTCGAGCGGTCCATCGCATAGTTGAAGGCCTCGATTACCAGCGCCTCGCGGGAATCGAAATGGGCATAGAATCCGCCATGGGTGAGGCCGGCGTCCTTCATCAGGTCGGCCACCCCGATGCCATGGGCGCCCTTCTCGCGCAGCCGCACCGAGGCCTTCTTCACGATCCTGGCGTGGGTCTCGAGCTTGTGTTCCCTGGAATAGCGCATCGCAGTCCCATTCCGCCGATTAGATGTTTGCGATCATATAATAGCAGCTGCGATCGAAAAAAGCTGCAGCTCATTTGGCTTGCGGCGGCTCGCCGATCATCGAAAAGGTCGCGGTGGCGTGCACCGCAAGATGGCCCGCCCCGTCGCGCACAAAACCCTCGGCATAACTGGTCTGGCGGCCCAGTTTTATCAGTTTGCCTTCCGCCGAGATGGTGCCCGACCGGACCGACAGCGGCCGCAGATAGGTCAATTTGAGGTCGAGCGTGACGGACCCCTGCCCGGCCGGCAGCATGGTGGAAATGGCGCATCCCATGGCCGTATCGAGCAGGGCCGCGGCGGTGGCGCCGTGCAGCAGGCCGACGGTGTTTTCCAGGCTTTCATGCGGCTCCAGCTCCATCACGACGCGGCCGGGCTCGGCGACCCGCAGCCGAAAATCGATCAGCCGCGCCATCGGCGGTTCCGGCAGGATGCCGTCCCGAATGGCCCGCATGGCGTCGAGCCCGGACATGGCGGTGGCGGCCCTTGCTACCGGGCCCGGCGCCTGCCAGTCGACCAGCCGCTGGCGCCGGGACGCCGGTGAAAACAGGTCGACGGTTTCAGCCACTGCAACATCGTTTGGGGTCGCCATCGCCGCTCTCCATTAAATGACGATTATCATGTTATGACGGCGGCGGCGACTTCGCAACGGCGGCGTTGCCGCCGGCCACCCTTGACAAGGTCATGGTTTGCCCGGGAAGTGGCGCGAACCGCCCCTAAAGCCCGGGATCTGCCATGGACATGCTCAATCCCTATTGCGGCATCGACCGCGACCCGCGCGGCGTGGTGCGGCTGACCATCTGCAACGCCGGCTCGCTGAATATTCTGGGAACGCCGGCCATCAACGGCGTCCGCCAAGGGCTGGAAACGCTGGCGATGGACCGGGATATCCGCGTGCTTGTGATCGCCGGACAAAGTGAAAAAAGCATGATCGGCGGCGCCGACATCAAGGAAATGGCAAAACTCGACCAGGCCTCGGCGGAAGCATTCATCACCGGCTTGCGCGATCTCTGCGAGGCCGCCCGCGCCTTTCCGGCGCCCGTGATCGCGCGGATGCCCGGCTGGTGCCTCGGCGGCGGGCTCGAATTCGCCGCCGCCTGCGATTTCCGCATTGCCGCGCACGACGCACATTTCGGCATGCCCGAGGTTCGCGTCGGCATTCCCAGCGTGATCCATGCCGCGCTGCTGCCGCGGCTGATCGGCTGGGGCCGCGCCCGCTGGCTGGTGATGACGGCCGAGAATATCGATGCCCCCACGGCACTCGCCTGGGGCCTGGTCGACATGGTCGCGCCGGAAGGCGGCCTCGATGCCGCGGTGGAGAAGACGGCTCGCGCGCTACTGGAATGCGGCCCCGAGGCGCTGCGCGCGCAAAAGGCGCTGCTGCGGCAATGGGAGGAACTGCCGCTGAAAGAGTCCGTCGATCTATCGATCGGCGTATTCGGAAAATCCTTCCTGAGCGGCGAGCCGCAGCGGATGATGCAGGCGTTTATCGACCGGAAGCGATAGGCAAAACGACGTGAAGTATTGAATTCGCCAAGCTGCAATCAAATCGAAACGGGAAACGCATGAGACCTGCCGGCAAGGGGCCGCTCGATTCGCTCTATTTCACCTATCCGAAGTTTCCGGCGCGGGATGTCCCCGAACTCCACGGCATTGCCGCACGGCACAAGGTCGCGATCGTCGGCGCCGGCCCGATCGGCATGACGGCCGCGCTGGTGCTGGCGCGCCATGGAATCCGCAGTGTGCTGCTCGACCGCAAGGACACCTTTAATGACGGCAGCCGCGCGCTCTGCATCGCGCGGCCGAGCATGCACATCCTGGAGCGGATCGGCGCGGTAAAACCCTTCCTCGACAAGGCGCTGGGCTGGCGGTTCGGACGCAGCTACTACCGCGGCGAACAGATCTTTCGGCTCGAAATGCCGCATCCGCCGGGCGAAAAATACCTGCCGATGTACAATCTGCAGCAGCAATATATCGAGCAGTATCTGCACGACGCGGTCGCCGCCTGCGACCTGATCGACATGCGCTGGCAGAGCGAGGTGACCGGCATCGACTGCGGCAACGACGCGGTTGCGCTCGGCGTCGCCTCGCCGGCCGGCGATTATCGCCTCGACGCCGACTATGTGCTGGCCGCCGACGGCGCGCGCTCGCCGATCCGCTCGCAGCTCGGCCTGCGCATGAAGGGCGACAATTATGAGGGCCGCTATGTGATCGCGGATATCCGCATGGATCACGACTTTCCGACCGAGCGCCGCGCCTTCTTCGAGCCGAGCGGCAATCCCGGCGGCACCGTGCTGATCCACAAGCAGCCCGAAAACATCTGGCGGGTGGACTACCAGCTCCGCGAAGGCGAAAGCGAGGAAGAGGCGCTGCGCGAGGAAAACATCCGCGCCCGCGTCGGCGCCATCCTCGCCGATATCGGCCACACCAAACCGTGGGAACTGGAGTGGTGGAGCATCTATTCCGCCAACACGCTGTGCCTCGACGACTACCGCCACGGCCGGGTGTTTTTCATCGGGGACGCCGCCCATATCGTGCCGATTTTCGGCGTGCGCGGGCTCAACAATGGCCTCGCGGATGCCGACAATCTCGGCTGGAAGCTTGCGCTGGTCCTCAAGGGTGAGGCGGACGAAACCCTGCTCGACAGCTATTCGCCGGAGCGGCGCGGCGCCACGCTCGACGTGTTCGCCAACGCCACCAAGAGCACGCGCTTCATGACCCCGCCCACGCGGGGCTGGCGGCTGGCGCGCGAGGCCGCACTGTCGCTCAGCCTCCGCCATGAATTTCCGCGCGGCCTCGCCAATCCCCGGCAGATGCAGCCCTACACCTATTCGGAAAGCCCGCTGACGCCTTTCGCCAGCCGCGATGTCGAGTTTGTGTCCGGGCCTGTCTGCGGCAGCGCCGCGCCGAACGCCGAACTCGCCGGCGGCACCCATCTGCTGGATCGCGCCGGCCATGGCCTGACGGCGATGCTGTTTTGCGACGGTTTTCCAAATGCCGAACAGGCCACGCTGCTTGCGCAACTCGGCAAGCTCGACGGCCGCTTTGTTTCATTGCTGGTTCAGCGCCACAACGCGACGCCCGTAGCGGACGCCATCGCCGACGAGAATGACAAAATCGCCGGCCTGTTCGATGCGCAACCGGGTACCTTCTATTTGCTGCGCCCCGACCTGCACATAGCCGGGCGCTGGAAAGCCATCGTGGCGAGCGAAATCCTGCGAACCGCGCATCTTTGCCTGGGAAAAGCGACGCCATGAGCCCGATGCCGTTCGAAGACCTCGAAACCGCCTATGAGGCGCTTGCCACCGCGATCGATTCGGCAGGTCCCGAGCGCGAGGCGCTGTTCCTGACCCGGCTGGCGCTGCTGCTCGGCCATGAACTCGGCGATATCGCCGCGTTCCGGAACGCGATCGGGTCCGCGCTGGAAGGTCTTTCCGATCAAGCGGTTGCTCCCACAGGGAAGTAAGGGGCAGCCCCTTCACGACAATTTATGCCGCACCGCCGTTGCAATTTCTGCGGCACATTATATGATGATCATAATGTAATGAACATCCAGGGAGCCTCTCATGGCCGCCGATCCCGTCGTCATCGTCTCCGCCGCCCGCACCCCGCTCGGCCGCTTCATGGGGGAGTTGTCGCCGTTCAGCGCCCACAAGCTCGGTTCCCACGTAATCGGCGCCGCGCTGGAGCGAGCCAAGCTGGCGCCGGAGCGGATCGACGAAGTGCTCATGGGCAATGTGCTGCCGGCCGGACAGGGCCAGGCCCCGGCGCGGCAGGCCGCGCGGGGCGCAAAACTGCCGGATGCCACCGGCGCCACCACCATCAACAAGGTCTGCGGCTCCGGCATGAAGGCGACCATGCTGGCGCATGACATCATCAAGTCCGGCTCCGCGGAGATCGTGCTGTCCGGCGGCATGGAGAGCATGAGCAACGCGCCGTATCTCTTGGCGAAGGCGCGCGGCGGTTATCGCGCCGGCCATGACCGGATCATCGATCACATGATGATGGACGGTCTCGAAGACGCCTACGAGACCGGCCGCTCGATGGGCGATTTCGGCGAAGCCACCGCGGAAGCCTATCAGTTCACTCGCGCCGACCAGGACGCCTATGCGATGGAAACGCTGACCCGCGCCCGCAAGGCGGTCGAAGGCGGCGCATTCAAGGCCGAGATCGCGCCGATCACGGTCACCGAAAAAGCCGGCCCCCGCATCATCGCCAATGACGAGCATCCGCTAAAAGTCGATCCCGCCAAGATCCCCGGGCTGAAGCCGGCATTCCGCGCCGGCGGCACCATCACGCCGGCCGCCTCCTCCGCCAATGCCGACGGCGCCGCGGCGCTGATCCTGACAAGACGCTCGCTGCGCCGATCGCGACGGCCTGCCCATGCTGGCCGAGATCAGGGGCCACGCCACCCACAGCCAGGAACCGCAATGGTTCACCACCGCGCCGATCCCGGCGATCCAAAAACTGCTCGACAAGGTCGGCTGGAGCGTCGGCGACGTCGATCTGTTCGAGATCAACGAGGCTTTTGCCGTGGTGGCGATGGCGGCGCAACGCGATCTCGGAATTCCCCGCGAGAAGCTGAACATCAATGGCGGCGCCTGCGCGCTCGGCCATCCCATCGGCGCCACCGGCGCGCGGCTGATCGTCACGCTGCTGCATGCGCTGGAAGCGAACAATCTGAAGCGCGGCGTCGCGGCGCTGTGCATCGGCGGCGGCGAAGCCACCGCCATCGCGGTGGAGCGCATCGTGCACTGATATCCGTTTCGTGCTAGTGATATTCCCTCATTATCCGGATTGCGGACAGGAAGTTTCATGATCTCGCATTGGCTGTCGGCCACCCTCGCCCGCCGCAATATCCATTACGGCTGGGTGATGGTCGGCGTGACCTTTCTCACCGCGCTGATCACCGCCGGCACGGTCGGCGCGCCCGGCGTCTTCATCGTGCCGCTGCAAAAGGAATTTGGCTGGAGCACCGCGGAGATTTCCTCGGCGCTGTCGATCCGCTTCATCCTGTTCGGCCTGATGGCGCCGTTCGCCGCGGCGCTGCTCAACCGCTACGGGCTGCGCAACGTGACGCTGTCGGCGCTTGTTGGTCGTGGCCTCCGGCCTGGTCGCATCGCTGTTCATGACGCAAGGTCTGGCAACTGATGCTGCTGTGGGGCGTCGTGATCGGGCTCGGCACCGGCATGACCGCGCTGGTGCTCGGCGCCACCGTCGCCGCGCGCTGGTTTGCCGCGCGGCGCGGCCTCGTGGTCGGCATTCTCACCGCCAGCGTCGCGACCGGACAATTGGTGTTCCTGCCGCTGCTGGCCAGCCTGACCGAACGGGTCGGCTGGCGCGTCGCGCTCGGGCTGATCTGCGTGATGCTCGGCGTCGCCGCGCTGGCGGTGCTGCTGGTGATGCGCGACCGGCCCAGCGATGTCGGCCTGCGGCCGTTCGGCGATGAGGGCACCGAACCGCTGCCCGCGCCGCCGCCCAACACCGCGCCGATCATGGCAGCCGCGCTCGGCGCGCTGCGCGACGCCGCGAAAACAAGAGTGTTCTGGATCCTGTTCGCCACCTTCTTCATCTGCGGCGCCAGCACCAATGGCCTGGTGCAGGTGCACCTGATCCCGATGTGCCTCGATTTCGGCATTCCGCAGGTGCAGGCCGCGGGCCTGCTCGCCGCCATGGGCATCTTCGATTTCGTCGGCACCATCGTGTCGGGCTGGCTGTCGGACCGCTACGACAACCGCTATCTGCTGTTCTGGTATTACGGCCTGCGCGGGCTGTCGCTGCTGTTGCTGCCGTTCACCGATTTCTCGTTCTACGGCCTGTCGCTGTTTGCGATGTTCTACGGCCTCGACTGGATCGCCACGGTGCCGCCGACGGTGCGGCTGACCGCGCAGCGCTTCGGGCCGGAGCGCGCCAATCTGGTGTTCGGCTGGATCTTTGCCGGCCATCAGCTCGGCGCCGGCGTCGCCGCGTTCGGCGCGGGCCTGTCGCGCACGGTGCTGGAGAGCTACCTGCCGGCGTTCTTCGTCGCCGGCGCGCTCTGCATCGTCGCGGCGCTGATCATTCTGGCGATCTCGCGGCCGGTGAAGGTGAGCGGCTGGCGTGACCGCATTGCGAGCGAAGGGCTATCCGCGAATTAAGCCGAAGTGATTCTTCACGCTCGCTATTCGCCACTCGCCATTCGCGTTCTTCCGTGACGGCCGAATGCGTAGAAATTCGTCGGCGGACCCGGCGTGCGCAGCGGCTCGGCGAGCCGCGCGAATTCGCACAGCAGCGAACGCGTCTTGCGCGGGTCGATGACCTCCTCGACCCAGAATTTTTCGGCCGAGCGGAACGGCGAGCGCAGCTTGTTGAGGCGGTCCTCGATCTCCCTGAGCTTCGCCTTCGGATCGTCGGATGCGTCGATGTCGGCGCGATAGGCCGCCTCGATGCCGCCTTCCAGCGGCAGCGAGCCCCAATAGGCCGACGGCCAGGCATAGCGCATCGAGAAGCGGTTGGCGGGCTGATGCACGACGCCGGCGACGCCAAAGGCGTTGCGCACGATGATGGTGCACCAGGGCACCGTGGTCTGGTTGACCGCGGCCATCGCGCGCACGCCGTGACGGATGGTCGCGGCCTTCTCGGCATCGAGCCCGATCATGAAACCCGGGCAATCCATCAGATAGACCACCGGCAGATGGAAGGTCTCGGCGAGATCGACGTAGCGCACCACCTTCTGGCAGGCCTCCGCCGTCCATGAGCCGCCATAATGAAAGGGATCGCTGGCCAGCAGCAGCACGGCGCGACCTTCGAGCCGTGCCAATCCGGCGATGATGGAGCGGCCGAAATTGGCGCCCATCTCGAAGAACGAACCCTTGTCGACCACCGCGTTGATGATCGGCCGCATCTTGTAGACCTGGCGGCGGTTGCGCGGCACCGCCTTCATCAGCGATTGCTCCGCGCGCTCCGGATCGTCGTCGCAGGCAATCGTCGGCGGCAGTTCATAGACCGAGGACGGCAGATAGGACAGAAAGCGCCTCGCGCATTCGAAGGCTTCCTCTTCGGTATCGACGGCATGATCGACGCCGCCGGCGCGGGTCTGGATGTCGGCGCCGCCGAGTTCCTGTTTTGTCAGATCCTGGCCGAGCCGTTTTACCACCGGCGGACCGGCGACGAACATCGCCGAGGCCTTGGTCATCACGGAATAATGGCTGGCCGCCAGCCGCGCCGCGCCGAGGCCCGCGACCGAGCCGAGCCCGAGGCCGACCACCGGCACGCGGGCCATGTTGGCCATCGTGTACCAGTACCAGCGCGTGCCGCCGATGCCGCCCGGCAGATTGGCCGCGCCCCTGGTCTCGATGGTCTTCACCGAGCCGCCGCCGCCGGAGCCTTCGATGACGCGGATGATCGGCAGCCGGAAATCATGCGCCATCTCCTCGGCCATCAGCGGCTTTGCGGAGATCGAAGCATCCGCCGAGCCGCCGCGCACGGTAAAATCGTCGCCGACCACGACCACCGGTGCGGCCGTCGATCCTGCCGCGGCCGAACACGCAGTTCGCCGGCGTCAGATTGGTGAGTTCGCCGCTCGTCGTCGTATTCGCCGACCCCGGAGATCGCGCCGATCTCGTGAAAGCTGTCTGGATCGACCAATCCGTCGATGCGCTCACGAACGGTGAGCCGGCCCTGGTCGCGCTGCCGCTTGACCTTGTCAACGCCTCCCATCTCGCGCGCGAACGCTTCGCGCCGGGCGAGGTCGTCGAGCTCCGGCTTCCAGGTCATTCGTATCCTCCGTTTGATGATTTTATTATTGTTATGGGCCGGCACCGGAAGCGGTTTTCGCTCCAGCCGGTTGCTGAAGATGTCGCCGTCGGCGCCCTCGAGCAGGCCGCCGACGGCAAAGCCCAGATTCGAGCATCCTGGGCGCGACCTCCTTGTGCAGCCGCTTCTCGTCATACATCGCCGACAACAGGCCGATCGTCACCACGACGAAGGTCTGGTACTGCGGCGACCACAGCGGCACCGCGCAGCCGTTGATATGCGGGCTCCACAGGCCGCAGGCGGTGACGTAGCCGTGTTCGCGCAGATGGCGGCGGTTGGCTTCGATGCGCGGCCGCAGCACTTTGGCGGCTTCCGGCATCTCGCGCTCCATTTCCGCGATCAGGGCGTCGCCGACTTCGGTATCGAGCGCCGCGGTATAGGCATGGCCGGCGGCCGTGCTGGCCATCGCGATGCGGCTGCCGGTGCTCTCGTGCAGGCCGAGCGCGTTGGCCGCGCGGGCGAATTCGAGATAGACCAGATGGAAGCGGTCGGGAATGACGAAGCCGACGGTGCCCGGCAATTGTTCGGCGACATCCTGCAGCCGCAGCCGGATCAGATTGCGAAGCTGCAAGCCCTTCATCATCGAGGTGCTCATCGCCACCGCGCTGGGGCCGATGCGGTATTTCTGGTCACGCGGCAGGTAGACCAGCTGGCCCATCCGCGTCAGCGTGTGGGTCAGCCGCGACACCGTCGATCGCGGCAGCCCGCAGCGGTTGGATATTTCGAGATTGCCGAGCCGCGCCTCGTGGCCCTCGAAGCAGCGCAACACGTCGAACGCGCGCGACACCACCTGGATGACGTCGCCCTCGCCGGCCATATCGCTGGCGAGCATTCCCTGCTTGCTGAGCCGTTCCGAGCGTCTTCCCATGGGTTTTTTCCATTCCGTCAGGCGGAATAAAATTCCACTTGCAGAACAAGCTACCTCAGGCAATCTGCGGCCACAACAAAAAGCCGTTCGCGAGGACTTCGGGTCCGTCAGACGGTCCTCGGGGAGAATGGAATGCCAGAGATCAAGATCGTGACCGAAGTGGCCGGGCGCGTGTGCGCGCTTCCGGTTGAAATCGGCGGCAGCGTCGGCGACGGCGACGACGTCGCGTTCGTCGAAGCCATGAAGATGGAAATTCCCGTCGCCTCGCCTGCAGCGGGCAAACTCAAAACCATTCTCGTCAGCTTGACGATGTCGTCGCCGAAGGACAGGTGCTCGCGGTCCTCGAGACATAAATCACTGCGATCGACATAGACTCTGTCGAGTTCACGACAATCTGCCGGTTGCCGCTACAATCTGCGCGGACGTTGCCATCGCCACCGCGCGATGACATGATCCGGCCAACGAAAAATAATCTTTCGCGCAGCGAAATACTGGAGGGAAACATGATCCGTCGATGTGATGGCGCTTGCGCCTGTCGTTTTGCACGCCGTCTCGTTGCTGGCTATTGCCCGCGGCGCGCGCCCAGGACGTCAAGCTGCCGCCGACCATGACGTTCACTGCCTATGACACCGGCACCGCCGGCTTCAACATCGCGGTCGCCGTCGGCAAGATGATGAAGGACAAATACGGCACCGACGTGCGGGTGCTGCCCGCGGGCAACGACGTGGCGCGCCTCGCGCCGTTGCGCGCCGGCCGGGCGATGTCGTCGGCGATGGGATCAGGCAGCTATTTCGCGCAGGAGGGCGTGTTCGAATTCGGCGCCAAGGAATGGGGACCGCAAGCCCTGCAGCTGGTGCTGTCCACGGTCGACTGCAACGGCGCTTCGCTCGGCGTCGCGAAGGATACCGGCGTCAAGGAGGTCAAGGACCTCAAGGGCAAGCGCGTCGGCTTCGTCGTCGGCTCGCCGGCGCTGAACCAGAACTCGCTGGCGATCCTGGCGTTCGGCGGCCTCAAGCAGAGCGACGTCAAGATCGGTCGAATTCTCGAGCTACGGCGCGATGTGGAAGGGCCTGATCAACAACGACGTCGACGCCGCCTTCGCCACCACGATCACCGGCCCGGCCAAGGAAGCCGAAACCTCGCCGCGCGGCCTGGTCTGGCCGCCGCTGCCCCACAGCGACAATGCCGGATGGGAGCGGGTGCAGAAGGTCGGATCGTTCTTCTTCCGCCACATGGCGACCTGCGGCGCCGGCATTCCCAAGGACAAGCCGATCGAAATGGGAACCTATCCTTATCCGATCTTCGTGGTGTACGGAACGCAGACCCGCCGACCAGGTCTATGCCGTCACCAAGGCGATGATCGTACGGGCTACGACGCCTACAAGGATGCCGCGCCGGGCGCCGTCGGGCTTGCCGCCGACCAGCAGACCAAGAAATGGGTGGTGCCGGTTCATCCGGGCGCGGTCGAAGGCGCTCAAGGAAGCCGGCCAGTGGAGCGACGACCAGGAAGCCCACAACAACGCGCTGCTCAAGCGGCAGGCGGTGTCTGGCGGCGGCATGGGCCGATTACGGCAAGGCCAATCCCGCCTTCCGACGACAAGGAATTCCTCGCGGGCTGGATGAAGGCCCGCGCCGCGGCGCTGCAGAAAGCCAACATGCCGAACGGGTTTGAGAATTAATCTCTCCTCGCTTCCTTTCACTCAGCTTCAACGCCGGCGCGACAACGCGCCGGCTCATCTTGACGGGATAACGCATGACCGCCTCAACTTCCGCCGCTTCCGAAGCACCGGCGAAACGGATCGAGTTCGACGATCCGCACGGCAGCCTCGCCAACCTGCAGGAGGCCGAAGTCTCGCGGGTGCGAACCCTGCGCGGCGGCTGGCGCTGGGCGCTGATCGTCGCCACCGCCGCGACGATCCTGCTCTGCATCAACCAGCAATTCTCGCTGCGGTTCTTCATCGGCTACACCCAGCTCAACACCGAATATTTCTATCTGCTGATCGCGCTGATGCTGCCGTTCACCTTCCTGATCTTTCCGGGCATCGGAACGCGTCGCCGCTCGATCGCATCCCCTGGTACGACATCCTGCTGTTCGTCCTGACCTTCGGCTTCCGCCATCGTGCTGATGAACAGCGTGCGCAAGGCCGCCGAGGCCGGCTGGGAATTCGGCGGCGCGCCGACGCCCGTGATCGTCGCGGGCCTGATGATGTGGTTCGTGCTGATGGAGGCGCTGCGCCGCACCGGCGGCTGGAGCCTGCTGCTCAGCGTTCTCCCCTTCACCGTCTATCCGCTGTTCGCCGACGCCAAATGGCTCGGGCCCTTCCGCGGCACCCAATCGACTCTCGAACAGGCGACCTCCTATCACGTGCTGTCAGGCGAGAGCCTGCTCGGCATTCCGATCCAGGCCTTCGCCGACACCGTGATCGGCTTTCTGGTGTTCGGCACCGCGCTGATGATGACCGGCGCCGGCAAATTCTTCATCAATCTCTCGTTCGCGATGTGCGGCACGTTCCGCGGCGGCGCGGCAAAAGTCTGCATCTTCGCCAGCGGCCTGCTCGGCATGATGTCCGGCTCGATCATCTCCAACGTGCTGACCGCCGGCACCATGACGATTCCGGTCATGAAGAAGAGCGGTTTCCGCGCCTCCTATGCCGCCGCGATCGAGGCCTGCGCATCGACCGGCGCGGTGCTGGCGCCGCCGGTGATGGGCGCGACCGCCTTCGTGATCGCCCAGTTCCTCAACGTCAGTTACGCCGAAGTCGCGCTGGCCGCGATCATCCCGGCGGCGCTGTTCTATATCGGCCTGTTCATGCAGGTGGACTCCTACGCCGCCCGCCACGGCCTCGAGGGCATTCCGCGCTCCGAACTGCCGAAGGTCATGGATACGATCAAGGACGGCTGGTACTACATCTTCGTCATCGCGCTGCTGATCGTCATGCTGCTCTACTTCAAGCGCGAGAGCCACGCGCCGTTCTTGCGACGGCGCTGCTGCTGGTGCTGAACCAGCTGTTTTCCAAGGAAACCCGCTGGACGTTCTCGACCATCAACAAGTTCCTCGAAGTCAACGGCCGCACCTTCGTGGAGTTGGTCGGCATACTCGCCGGCTGCGGCCTCCTGATCGGCGCATTCTCGATGACCGGCGTGGTCTCCAGCCTCGCCAACGACCTGTTGCGCATCGCCGGCGACAATGCCTTCCTGCTGCTCGGCATGTGCGCCTTCACCAGCCTCGTCCTCGGCCTCGGGCTGACCACGACGGCCTGCTACATCTTCCTCGCCATCCTGGTGGCGCCCGCGCTGGAAAAGCTCGGCCTCAACCGCATGGCCGTGCACATGTTCATCTTCTATTGGGGCATGCTGTCGTCGATCACGCCGCCGGTCGCCATCGCCTCGTTCGCGGCCGCCGGCATCGCCGGCTCGCCGGCGATGAAGACCGGCTGGGAATCGATGTGGGTCGGCAGCATCATCTATTTCATCCCGTTCTTCTTCGTGCTGAATCCGGCGCTGGTGCTGCAGGGGAACAGCCCCTATTTCGAAGGGCTCGGCCTGATGGCGCTGGCCGCCTTCGGCACCCTGTTCATCTGCGGCGGCATCCAGGGCTATCAGGCCTTCGTCGGCGATCTCCGCCGCAGCTGGCGCGCTGGAATGGCCGCTGCGGGTGCTGCTGGTGATCGGCGGCTTTGTCATTGCGACGCCCGGCGGCGGCATCATGCCGCTGTCGCAATGCAGATCACCTTGCTCGGCGCTTCGATCCTCGCGCCTGCGGTTTTGGTCGCTTTGCTGCTGATGCGACGTCAGCCGCTGGTCGCGAGCCAGTTGCGCACGCCCTGATTGCGCGGCATGACTGGAGGCGATGAAACAGTTGCCTCCAGCCCATACCGCCAGCCCAGCGCGCTGGGCCTCCTCGAAGCCGCCGCTGCTGCGGTTCCTCGACCGCTGCCTTGCAGGATTTTGCCGCGGAAACAGGCGGCGCCGTCGCCGACTACATTCCGGAACTCGGCAAGGCCGACCCTGCCCATTTTGGCATCAGCCTCGCCACCCTCGACGGCCACGTCTACGAGGCCGGCGATACCCGCATTCCCTTCACCATCCAGTCGATGTCAAAGCCGTTCGTGTTCGCGCTGGCGCTGGACACGCTGGGCGCCGACGCGGGTGGAGAGCGCGATCGGCGTCGAACCCTCCGGCGATCCCTTCAATTCGATCCGCCTCAATGCCGAAAACCACCCCTTCAACCCGATGGTCAATGCCGGCGCCATCACCTGCACCGGGCTGATCCGCGAGGCCAAAGGCGACGGCGCGTTCGACTACATCCGCCAGGCGCTCGGCCGCTTTGCCGGGCGCGAGCTCGCCGTCGACGAGGCCGTGTTTGCATCCGAAACGCGTCACCGGCGACCGCAACCGCGCCATTGCCTATCTCCTGCGCACCTCGCACGTCATCAAGGAAGACGTCGACGCCGTGCTAAAAACCTATTTCCGGCAATGCGCCGTGCTGGTCACCGCGCGCGACATCGCCGTGATGGCGGCAACCCTGGCCAACCGCGGCGTCAATCCCGTCACCGGCGTACAGGTGATGACGCCTTACGCGATTTCGCGGACGCTGTCGGTGATGACCAGTTCCGGCATGTATGATTTCGCCGGCGAATGGATCTATCGCGTCGGCATCCCCGCCAAGAGCGGCGTCGGCGGCGGCATTCTGGCGGCGCTGCCGGCGCGGCTCGGGCTCGGCAGCTATTCGCCAAAGCTCGACAGCCACGGCAACAGCGTGCGCGGCATCAAGGTCTGCGAGGCGCTGTCGCTGCATTACGACCTGCACATGCTCAACCGCAGCGACGACGCCCGCAACAGCATCATCGCCGACTACGACATCGGCAAGAATCCCTCGCGGCGCAGCCGAAGGCCGCATGAGCGCAAGATCCTCACCACGCATCGCCGCGAGGTCCGCGTCATCGAACTGGTCGGCACGCTGTCGTTTTCCAATGTCGACTACGTCTCGCGCCAGCTCGCCGCCAAGCCGCGCCCGCAATTCGTCATTTTCGACCTGCGCCGGGTGACCTCGATGACCCGCGCCGGCGCCCGCCTCGTCGCCGAGGAGTTTCGCGAACTGGCCACCCACGGCGTCACCGTGGTCCTCTCCGGCTGAAGCGGGAGTCGCGGGAATGGAAGATCATCGGCGAATGGACCGGCGACATCTCCAATGTGCGCGACTTCTATCTGCTGGATACCGCGATCGAATGGGCCGAGGACCAGCTGGTCTATCGCTATGGCGGCGCGATCGATTTTCACGAGACCACCGAGCTGTCCGAACAGCCGCTGCTGGCGGGCCTGACGGCGGAGGAACTGACTGACCTCGCTTCGATCGCAACGATCAGGAATTACCAGCCGGGGCGAGAAGATCGTTACCTCGGGCGCCCCCGCCACGTCGCTGTTCTTCCTGCGCAGCGGCGCCGTGCACGTCACCCTGCCCGACGGCGTCCGGCTCGCGACGCTGACCGCGGGCATGGCATTCGGCGAAATGGCGCTGCTGGAATCCCACCGCTCCGCCGACGTGCTGGCCGACATGGCCGCGACAGCCTGCGAGATTTCCTTGCGGGATTTCGAGCGGTTTCGAAAGCAGCACCCGAGGGCCAGCGAACAGATCATGCGCAACCTCGCGCAACTGCTGGCCGACCGGCTGATCGTGGCCAATACCAGGGTGGATCTGCTGACGGCGCATTAGCCATCGTCGGGATGCCGCCAACGGCGGAGGTTGTGGTTCCTAAACCACCTGCTCGACCGGCTGCATGTCGATCGCAAAGGTCTCCAGAAACTTCGACGTCATGATGTAGAACCCGACCGAGAGCTGCAGTTCGACCAGCGCCGCCGGCGTCAGTTTCGACGCGATGGCGTTGAAGGTGGCGTCGGTCGGCTTCTTCAGCTTGACGATTTCGTCGGCGAAGGCGAGTGCGGCGCGCTGGACCTCGTTGAAGCAGGTGGCGGACTTGCCAGTTCTCCAGCGCCTCGTTCTGCTCGTCGGTGACGCCGACATTCTTGCCGATGCGCTTGTGCGCGACGATCTCGTACGGCGCCTCGCAGAGGATGCCGGTGCGGGTGATCGCGAGTTCGCGCACGATCGGATCGAGTTCGCCCCTGTGGCGGATCGCGCCGCCGAGCCGGCAGTATTGTTCAAAATAGCTCGGCGAATGCGCCATCATCCGGAAGATATTGGCGTTGCGGTTCTTGCCGAGAATTTCCCTGGTGCGCTCGCTTGATTTCGTGGTGTCGCAATAATCGATGCGGGCCATGATTTTCCCCGGGTTTTGGCTTTTATGGCTGGCTGCTTTTATTGTGGCAGCTCGGTTCGACCCTATCCGTCTGATGACTTTGGAGCAACACAACCGAGTCAAAAATGCCGCCGTATTGCTGTTCGAACCTGAAACAGTCGACGTTCGCTGAGTGGGGACTTCATCTAAAGCGAATGCTCGTCGCGGGGTGTTCCGAGTAAAAAATACCTGAGCCGTCGGGCCTTTGCGGGCAACGATGACTCATGCCCAAAGGGAAGCCAAGTCTAGGGAGATTGGCATGAAGGAAGCCACCAAAAGGGCAGCCTCGGAAGCGCTTGCGCAAATGCTGGCGGTGACGGCGATGCTCGTCATCGCCAGCGTTATCTTTTATGTGCGGTGAAACCGTCATTGAGAGGTCATCGCACCTTCTCGAAATACGGCACGATCCGCCCGGCGAATGGCTCGAACCGCGCCGTGACCCTGTCGCCGATCGCCAGCTCAATCTCGCCATGGGCCATCATCCGAAAACCCTCCGCGGTATCGACCAGCACGATGTTGTAGGGCACGTGCGCGCGGGTCTCGGGCGTGGCGGCGCGGCACACCAGTGAGGTGGCGTAGACCGTGCCCTCGCCGCTGGCGGCTTTCTCAACCGGGTCCGGCGCGCCGCAGGTGCAGCAAAAGCTGCGGTGGAAATACTGGACGGAACCACAGGCTGCGCAGGCCTGATAGACGATCGCCTCGGCGCCTTTGGTCCAGTCCGCGAGTTTCTCGCTCATCGCACCCGCTCCAAAAACATGCTGACATGCGACGACAGCACACCGCCGTCGCCATGCAGCAGCGCGATCGAGGCGTCCTTCACCTGGCGGTTGGCTGCCCTGCCCGTCATCTGCAGATGGGTTTCGACCAGATGCGCCATGGCGCCGCCGACGCCGCAATGGCCGTAGCTCAACAGCCCGCCATGGGTGTTGAGCGGCATCGCGCCGTCGCGGCCGAAATGACCGGATCGCACTTGCGCCGCCGCCTCGCCGCGCCCGGCGAGGCCGAGGTCTTCCAGCAGCATCGCCAGCGTGATGGTAAAGCTGTCGTAGATCGCCGCATAGCGAACATCGGAGATCGCGACACCGGCGGCCTGCTTCGCCTTGGCGATCGAAATTTCCGCACCGAGTTCGCTCAAGGCGGGCGCCGCGGTGATATGCTGATGGGTATGTGCCTGCGCGCAGCCGCGCACGCGGACGCCGATCCCGCTGGTTGGCTCGCGGCTGACGATGAACGCCGCGCCGCCGTCCGATACCGGGCAGCAATCCAGAAGCTTTAGCGGCATCGCGACCGGCTTCGAGGCCATCACGTCGGCGACCGTGATGGCGTCGTGAAACTGCGCGCCGGGATGGGTCAGCGCGTGGGCGCGCATCAGCACCGCGAATTCGGCAAGGTCCTGCTGCGTGACGCCATATTCGTGCATGTAGCGCGAAGCGACGAGGCCGTAATAGGCAGGAATGGTCGGCCCCAGCGGCACCTCGTAATCGGGATGGCCGACCTGCGCCAGCGCCAGGATCGAGGCGTCGCGGCTCTGCCCGGTCAGCCGGTTCTCGCCCGACACCACCAGCACATGACGGACGACACCGGCTTCGACCAAATGATGCGCCAGCATGGTCATCGCGAGCCCGGTGGCGCCGCCGACCTGCACGGCGTGGGCGTAGGACGGTTTGATGCCAAAATGCTCGGCGAACACGGTCGCCAGCATGATGTGCGGCGACACCGTGGAATAGCCGCAGAGAACGCCGTCGATCTCGCTGCGCATCAGCCCGGCGTCGGTTATCGCCAGTTGCGCGGCCTTGCTCATGAGGTCGAGCGAGGACGAGCCCTCGTGCTTGCCGTAGGCCGTCAGTCCGACGCCGGTGATAAAGCTCATGAATGCACCACTTCGAACTCCATCGATGTCATTCCGGGGCGCATCGAAGATGCGAACCCGGAATCTCGAGATTCCGGGTTCGATGCTTCGCATCGCCCCGGAATGACGGTGGGAGATATCTCGATCATCTCAATACGACTTCGGCATGCCCAGCACCTGCTCGGCAATAAAGCTGAGAATGAGCTGCGGGCTGATCGGGGCGATGCGGGGGATCAGGGATTCCCGCAAGTAACGCTCGACATGATACTCCTTGGCGTAACCAAAACCGCCATGGGTCATCACGGCCTGTTCGCAGGCCTGGAAACCGGCTTCGGCGGCGAGGTATTTTGCGGCGTTGGCGGCGGGGCCGCAGGGCAGGCCCTGGTCATATTGCCAGCCCGCCGACATCACCATCAGCCACGCCGCTTCCAGCTCCATCCAGTTTTTCGCCAGCGGATGCTGGATCGCCTGGTTCATGCCGATCGGGCGGTTGAACACGATACGGCTTTTGGCGTAGTCGGAAGCCTTTTTCAATGCGACCTTGCCGAGGCCGACCGCTTCCGCCGCGATCAGGATGCGCTCCGGATTCATGCCGTGCAGAATATACTCGAAACCGCGGCCTTCCTCGCCGAGCCTGTCCTCGACCGGAATTTCAAAATTCTCGAAGAACAGCTCGTTGGAATCGACGGGCTTGCGGCCCATTTTCTCGATCTCGTGGACCGCGACGCGCTTCTTGTCGAAATCGGTATAGAACAGGCTGAGGCCATGGGTCGGTTTTTTGACCTCCTCCAGCGGCGTGGTTCGCGCCAGCAACAGAATCTTGTTGGCGACCTGCGCGGTCGATATCCAGACCTTTTGGCCGTTGACGATGTATTTGTCGCCCTGGCGCACCGCGCGAGTTTTCAACTGCGTGGTGTTCAGCCCGGTATTCGGCTCGGTGACCGCAAAACAGGATTTGTCGCGGCCGTCGATGATCGGCGGCAGCATGCGCCGGCACTGCTCCGTCGTGCCGAACACGACGACGGGATTGAGCCCGAACACATTCATGTGGACGGCGGAGGCGCCCGACATGCCGGCGCCGGATTCCGCGATCGTCCGCATCATGATCGCGGCATCGGTGATCCCGAGCCCCGAGCCGCCATACTCCTCGGGGATGCAGATTCCGAGCCAGCCGGCATCGGCCAGCGCGCGGTGGAAGTCGGCGGGGTAGCCGCCTTCCTTGTCCTTCTTCAGCCAATAGGCGTCGTCAAAGCGTTCGCAGATCTTTCCGACGGCATCGCGGATCGATTCCTGGTTGGCGGTCAACGCGAAATCCATGTCTCAATCCTTGCTGGCGGCGGGCGCCGCTTTCGTGACGCCATCCCGCACCAACGCTGCGATTTCGTCGGCGGTGAAGCCGGCCTCGCGCAAAATTTCCTCGCCGTGCTGGTTGAGACGCGGCGCCAGCCGCGCCGGCTCGGCCGGTGTTTCCGACCAGGCGGCCGATACCTTCATGTTGCGGATCTTGCCTTCGGTCGGATGATCGACCACGGGAAAGTAATCGGTCGCGACCAGATGCGGGTCCTGCAAAATGCTCTCGAGATCGTGCATCGGCATCACCGGCACGTCGGCCTTATCGAGCAGTTCGGTCCACTCGCCGGTGGTCCTTGTTTCGAAGATGCGCGCCAGTTCGGCATAGACCGTGTTGATGTTGGCGGCGCGGCCGGCAAAGGTGGCGAACATGGGATCGGCGCGCAGATCGTCGCGGCCAGTCGCCTTGAAAAAGTTTTCCCACTGCTTGTCGTTGTAGACGATCACGCAGATATGGCTGTCCGAGGTCTTGTAGGGCCGCCGGTCGCGCGACAGATGACGGGCATAGCCGCCCTTGTCGAGCGGCGGCTCGTAGGTCAGCCCGCCCATGTGATCACCCATGACAAAACCCGCCATGGTCTCGAACATCGGGATATCGACGCGCTGGCCCTGCCCGGTGCGGTCGCGATGCACCAGGCTGGCGCAGATCGCGCCCACGGCGGTCAGACCGACGATGCGATCGACCAGCGCGTTCGGCACATAGCGCGGTACGCCATCGCTGGTCTGTGCCATCAGCGCCGGCAGCGCCGTGGCGCCCTGGATCAGATCGTCATAGGCCGGCTTGGCCGCATAGGGCCCGTCCTGGCCGAATCCGAACACGCCGGCATAGATCAGCCGTGGATTGCGTTTCGCAACGACATCGTAGCCGAGTTGCAGTCGCGCCATCGCCTGCGGGCGGACGTTGTAGACCAGTACGTCGGCGGTCTCGATCAGCCGCAGCACCGCGTCGCGCCCGGCCGGCTTCTTCAGATCGAGGCAGAGGCTGCGCTTGCTGCGGTTGGTGTTGAGGAACACCGGTCCCATGCCGGCATGGCGGGTTGGTCCGATCTGCCGCGTCACATCGCCCTCGATCGCCTCGATCTTGATGACGTCGGCGCCGTAGTCGCCGAGCATCTGGGTGGCATAGGGCCCCATCAGCACGGTCGTCATGTCGATGACCTTGATGCCCTCGAGTGGTCCCATGGCGTGGTCTGCTCCCGATTACCTTTGTTACGCCTAGTAACGGTACGGGATTGCGAAGAGCAAGGGTTCTAAGGGTATGGGCGTATGCGTGGAAGCGGAGATAGTCTCGTAGGGTGGGCAAAGCGAAGCGTGCCCACCACCTTTCAACACGAGCGACGATGGTGGGCACGGCGCAAGGGCGCCTTTGCCCACCCTACGCTTCCCGCAATCTCCTACTTCACGGGCTCCAGCACCGAGACGTAATTCGCCACCGCCGCTCCACCCATATTAAAAATGCCGGCGAGTTTGGCGTTCTTTATCTGCATGCCCTCGGGGGCCTGGCCGACCAGTTGCATCGCGGTCATCACATGCATGGAGACGCCGGTGGCGCCGATCGGATGGCCTTTTGCCTTCAGGCCGCCGGACGGATTGACCGGCAGCTTGCCATCCTTCTGGGTCCAGCCCTCCTTGATGGCGCGGGCGCCCTGCCCGCGCGGCGTCAGGCCCATCGCCTCATACTCGATCAGTTCGGCGACGGTAAAACAGTCATGGGTTTCGACAAAGGACAGATCCGACAGTTGCACGCCTGCCGATTGCAGCGCGCGCTGCCAGGCCACGGTGCAGCCTTCGAACTGCAAGATGTCGCGCTTCGACATCGGCAAGAAGTCCTGCGCATGCGCGGTGGCGCGGATGCTGACCGCCTTGCCCATGGTCTTGGCGGTTTCCGAATCCATCAGCACCAGGGCTGCTGCGCCATCCGACACCAGCGAGCAGTCGGTCCGCTTCAGGGGGCCCGCGACGAACGGATTCTTCTCGCTCTCGGACGCGGCAGAATTCAAAACCAAAATCCTTGCGCATCTGCGCATAGGGATTCGAAACGCCGTTCTTGTGGTTCTTGGCGGCGATCATCGCCAGCGCATCGGACTGGTCGCCATATTTCTGGAAATAGGCCTGCGCGATCTTGCCGAATACGCCGGCAAAGCCGCCGGGGGTGTCGCCATCTTCAGGTAGATAGGACGCGCGCAGCAGATTGCGGCCGATTTCGGCCGGTGGCGTCCGCGTCATCTGCTCGACGCCGACCACCAGCACGGTTTTGGCCGCCCCGGCGGCAATGGCACGGATGCCCTGATGCACCGCGGCGGAACCGGTGGCGCAGGCGTTCTCCACCCGTGTCGCCGGCTTGAAGCGCAACGCGGGATCAGCCTGCAGCACCAGCGAAGCGGTAAAATCCTGCGGCGAGAAGCCGGCGTTGAAATGCCCGAGCACGATTTCATCGACGTCGCCGGCGGAAATGCCGGCATCGGCCAGCGCCTCGGTCGCGACCTTCACCACGAGGCTCTCGACGGTTTCGGTGTCGAATTTTCCGAACGGCGTGTGCGCCCATCCGACGATGCTGGCTGTCATGGTCGTTCTCCCTGAATTGGTCGGAACGCGTTGTATCCCATCGGCGGGGGGACTTCACGCCGGTTTCAGCAATTTCATCGCCAGTTGGCACATGGCGGATATGCCTTCCCAGTTGCCGGACCGGATATCGGCGGCCGGGCACAGCCAGGAACCGCCGACCGCCACCACATTGGGCTCGGCCAGCCACGCCGCCGCATTGGCCTCGCCGACGCCGCCGGTCGGACAGAACAGCACCTCCGGAAACGGTCCTGCCAGGGCGCGAAGTCCCTTGATGCCGCCGGATTGCTCGGCCGGAAAGAATTTTACCAGGCCAAAGCCATGGGCCAGCGCCTGCATCAGTTCTGACGCCGTCGCGATCCCCGGCGCAAACGGCAAGCTGCTTGCCGCGGCAGCCTGCAGCAGATCCGGCGTGGCGCCGGGGCTGATGCCGAAGCTGGCGCCGAGCGCTTCCGCGCGCGCCAGATCATTGGCGTTCAGGATGGTGCCGATGCCGACCACGGCCTCCGGGCACCTCGGCGATGACAGCCTTCGCGGCGTCGATCGCCACGGGCGTGCGCAGCGTCACCTCCAGCACCCGCACGCCGCCCGGCGACCAACGCTCGCGCCAGCGGAACCGCGTCTTCGGCGCGCTCGATGGTGAGTACCGGGATCACCGTGGCCTGCCTGAAGAGCGCGGCGACCTTTTCCTGTTTCGTCGTCATCATGGGCCCTTACCAGTGAATCGTGGCCGCGGCAAAATATTTGCCGGCATCGCCGAACGC
The DNA here is from genome assembly GCA_963706975.1 of uncultured Alphaproteobacteria bacterium. Taxonomy (GTDB): domain Bacteria; phylum Pseudomonadota; class Alphaproteobacteria; order Rhizobiales; family Xanthobacteraceae; genus Bradyrhizobium. The sequence continues at coordinate 2,041 of CAVPOL010000032.1, read as the reverse complement.
GGAATGATGGCGCCGGGATGGCATACCACGACGCCGCCCAGATGATGCCCGGCTCGGGCGGCCTCCACCGGTTCTGCGCCCGCAAGCCGTGCGGCAATATAGGCAGCCGCGAAGCTGTCGCCGGCCGCCGTCGTGTCGACGATGGGCAGCGTGACGGGCTCCGCCCTTACCTCTCGCGAAACCTCTGCAAACCGTACGATGCTTGCCGGGCTTGAGGAGTTTCAGCACCGTCTCGTCGCAGCGAATGCGCTCCAACAGCCGCTCGTCACTTTCGTCGGGATAAAGCGGCAGCAAATCCTCCGTCGCGGCGAGAACGATATCGGATACCGCAAACGCCTCGTCGAAGACCGCACGTGCAATAGCGGCATCGGGCCAGCCACGGGCGCGGAAATTGGTGTCGAATACGACGCGCGCGCCGTGCTTTCGGGCCCGATGCAATGCGCCAAACAACTGCTCGCGCCCCTCCACGCTGTAAATCGACAGCGTGATGGCCGAGAAGTAAACGACATCATAGGCGCCAAGCGAATCCAGGATGTCGCCGGTTTCGGGCAAGTCCATCAGACGTCGTGCGGCAGCACTTTGCCGCCAGTGAAAGAAACGGCGGTCACCGGACCATCGGTCTGGATCATGTAGAGGCCGGGTAATTTGCCTTTCAGGCGCGCAACCCGGCCGATGCCAACGCCCTCGGCGGCCCAGCCTGCCAGCATCTCGGCGCTCATGGGGTCGTCACCCAGCGCGGTGATGTAGTCGACACTAACACCGAGCCGGGCGAGATAGATCGCCGTGTTGAGCGTATCGCCGCCAAATCCCCGCGAATACAGGCCGCCCTCGGCCTGCTTCAACTCGATCATGCACTCGCCGATGCTGGCTACCTGGGTCATGAGTTTTGCACCGTCATTGCGAGCGCAGCGAAGCAATCCATCTCGCCACACCAAAAATGGATTGCTTCGCTGCGCTCGCAATGACGTTGAGAGAGTTACGCCGCGAACTTGCCGCCGAGTTCGTCGTCGATGTGAATCTTGATGATGTCATCGAACGTCTTTTCGGCGGTGGTGAAGCCGAGCTTGACGGCCCGCTTGGCATCGAAGTTGCGCGGCCAGCCGTCGACGATGCCCATAATGAACGGGTCGGGCTCGCGCTTGATGCGGGCGGCGACCTTGTCGCCCGCCACCCGCTTCAGCGCTGCGATTTCCTCGCCGACCGTCGCCGACAGGCCGGGCATGGTGAGATTGCGGCGCGCGCCGGCGGTGGCGCTGTCCATGGTGGCGGCATGAAGCAGGAAGCCGACGGCCGAGCGCGGCGAAGCGTGCCAGTGGCGGACCTCCTCGGACACCGGCAGCACGGCTTCCTTGCCGGCCAGCGGCTCGCGCAAGATGTTGGAGAAGAAGCCGGAGGCCGCCTTGTTCGGCAGGCCGGGGCGGATGCAGATGGTCGGCAGGCGGATGCCGATGCCGTCCATGAAACCGCGCCGCGAATAATCCGCCAGCAAGAGCTCGCCGATCGCCTTCTGGGTGCCGTAGCTCAGGAGCGGCGTATGGAAGAACTCGTCGCCGATGGCGTCGGGGAACGGCGCGCCGAACACCGCGATCGACGAGGTGAAGACGATGCGGGGCTTGTAGCCGCCGCCGATCAGCCTGACCGCATCGAACAGCATCCGGGTGCCGTCGAGGTTGATGCGGTAACCCTTGTCGAAATCGAGTTCGGCTTCGCCGGAGACGATCGCGGCCAGGTGAAAAATCACGTCGGGCCTGTCCGCCACCAATGGCGCTGCGGCGCCGGGCACGGCAAAATCGCAGGTGACGATTTCGACCGGAAAGCCGGCGGTCGCAGGTGAGCAGGCGCAACCACGTCCTGCAGCGTCATGCGGGTGATATCGCGCGAGCCGAGCCGGCCGTCGTGGAACAGCCGCTCGGTCAGCTTGCGGCCGACCATGCCGGCGGCGCCCAGTACCAGAATGTGCAAGACCCAACTCCTTCTTGTTCTTAAGATCCAGATGCCGGCAAGGCCATATCGCGGCGATACTCCAGTGGAAGGTAGGTAC
>CAVPOL010000031.1:0-46497 GCA_963706975.1 uncultured Alphaproteobacteria bacterium | reverse complement strand
AGTCCAGTCCATCATCGGGGCGACGGAGAAGCGGTGGTCTAACATGCTGTTTTCATTAGATTTTGCTACCAACTTCAATTCACTTTCGCAGGCGGTATCAAGCACCAGACCTAAAGCATTTTTGGTTCGTTTCACAGGCTTGATACGTGACTTGCCGATCCATACAAAATTTTGTATAGTCATCTTGATGAGTGATCCGAAGCCCATCTCGTTCCTGGGCAGCGCATTGGAGGATTTGCGCGCGTTCCCGAACGCAGCCCGGCGGAGAGGCGGGGTATCAGCTCGACCAAGTCCAGCATGGGCGCGAGCCTGACGACTGGAAGCCCATGAATACGGTTGGCCGAGGGGTGCGGGAAATTCGAATTCGCGATGCCGCGGGAGCATTCAGAGTGTTGTATGTGGCGAAGTTCGACGACGCCGTCTACGTGCTGCATTGCTTCCAGAAGAAGACGCAGAAAACGAGCAAAGCGGATCTGAACTTGGCCGCGCAGCGTTACCGGGATTTGTTAAAGGAGCTGGGTCAATGAGCAAGAAACGCTTCGCCAATGTGTGGGATGCAATTGAGGATACACCTGCGCAGGCCGAGAACATGAAGCTCCGTTCGGCGCTGATCATGGCTTTGAAGGATCATATCGCCCGGACAGGGCTAAGCCAGTCGGAGGCCGCCAAGCTGCTTGGTGTTACCCAGCCGCGCATCTCTGATCTCATGCGCGGCAAGATCGAATTGTTTGGTCTCGATACCTTGGTCAATATGATCGGAGCTGCCGGCCTGCATGTTGAAATGCGCATCTCGGACGCAGCCTGATCGAGAGCTAATGTAGGTCGGTAAGTCGCTTGCTGCCCATGCTTCGAGACGCTCGCGTTGCTCGCTCCTCAGCATGAGGTTGTTGTGTTTCAACAGGTTGAACCTCATCCTGAGGAGGCCGCGAAGTGGCCGTCTCGAAGGATGGGCGGCAATACCGATTTGTGATTCCGGGTACTGCGCCGGCCCGCCCCCTATTCGATCACCTCGTCGGCGCCGACCAGGAGCGCGGCCGGCACGGCAAGCCCTTGCGCTCGCGCGGTCTTTAGATTGATGACGGTGTCGTACTTGGTCGGTGCCTGCACCGGCAGATCGGAAGGCTTTTCGCCCTTGAGGATGCGGTCGACATAGGACGCGGCGCGCAGATTGAGGTCGGCGCCGTCGACGCCGTAGGTCATCAGGCCGCCGATGGTCGCGTAGTGCCGGAATGGATAGATCGCCGGCATGCGCATCGCATTGGCGAGCTCGACGACCAGCGCGGCTGTTGAGGAACATGAAGCCGTCGGGCATGACGACGAGCCCGGCGCCCGGGCGTGCCCCATGGGACCTGAGCGAGCGTTCGATGTCGGCGGCACTCGCAACCGGCATGCGACACCGGTTCGACCGACATGGCGCGCGCCGCGGTCTCCAGATGCGGCCAGATCAGCTTCGGTGCCTCCGCCGGGCGCGGTGCGCGGGTTGAACAGCAACGCTGCCCGGGTCACGCCGGGGGCAATCTCCCTGAGCAACTCCATCCATTTGCCGCCCATCTCGAAATCGTAGGCGCTGAACCCGGTGATGTTGCCGCCCGGCCGCGACAGGCTCGTCGACCAGGCCCTCGCCGACCGGATCGGTCACCTGACGCGAACACGATGGGAATGCTGGAGGTCTCGCGTTGCAGCGCGACGGCTGCTCGGCGTTCCATTGGTCAGGATGATGTCAGGCGCGATGCGCACCAGGTCCCGGGCCTGGGACTGCACGAGGTCGCGGTCGCCGCGACCCCAGCGCATCTCGACCTGAAAATTCCTTCCCTCGACCCAGCCGAGCGCATTCATCCCGCGGCGGAATGCGGCCAGCCGCTGCCGGGCGTCGACCTCGTTCTCGTCGGCGTTCAGCAGGATGCCGATGGCCCGCACCCGCCCGGACTGCTGCGCCGTCGCAGCGAACGGGCAAGCACCGAAGCGGCTCCGAGTGCAACGAAATCCCGCCGCCTCACGCCATCACCTCGCCCCCTCACCGCCGCTGGTTATAGACGTCCAGACACACCGCGCCGAGCAGCACCAGGCCCTTGATCACCTGCTGGTAGTCGATGCCGATGCCGAGGATCGACATGCCGTTGTTCATGACGCCGATGATCAGCGCGCCGATCATGCACCCGCCACCTTGCCCGACGCCGCCATAGGCCGAGGCGCCGCCGATGAAGCAGGCGGCGATGACGTCGAGTTCGAAGCCGACACCGGCCTTCGGCGTTGCGGTGTTGAGCCGTGCTGCGAACACCAGGCCGGCGAGCGCGGCGAGCACGCCCATGTTGACGAAGGTCAGGAAGGTCAGCCGCTCGGTCTTGATGCCGGAGAGCTTTGCCGCCGCCTCGTTGCCGCCGACCGCATAGATCTGCCGGCCGATGGTGGTGCGCGCGGTGACGAACCGTAGAGCGCGATCAGGGCGATCATGATGACCAGCACGTTGGGCAGGCCACGATGCGAGGCGATCAGATAGGCGAAATAAACGATCACGCCGAACAGCACCGCGTTCTTGAACGCAAAGAAACCTGTGGCTCGACCTCGACGCCTGGCTGGCGCGCCGGGCCGCGTCTTGACGCTGACATAGACCAGGCCCAGCGCCAGCACGGCGCCGATCAGGATCGAGGTCGGGTTGAGCGCGCCGGCGCCGGAAACATTTCCGGAATGAAGCCGAGGAGAGCTTCTGGAATGTCGGCGAGAACGGGCCGACCGACTGGCCCTGCAGCACGGCCAGCGCCAGCCCCTTGAACACCAGCATGCCGGCCAGCGTGACGATGAAGGACGGTATCTTGGAATAGGCCACCCAGTAGCCCTGCGCGGCCCCGATCAGCGCGCCGAGCGCAAGGCAGACGATCGTGGCCGGAATGAAATGCATGTCGTAGCGCACCATCAGGACCGCTGCGATCGCGCCGATGAAGCCTGCGACCGAGCCGACCGAGAGATCGATGTGCCCGGTGACGATCACCAGCAGCATGCCGAGCGCCATGATCACGATCTAGCTGTTCTGCAGCACCAGGTTGGTGAGGTTGAGCGGGCGCAGCAGGGTGCCGTCGGTCACCACCTGGAAGAACAGCATGATCGCGAACAGCGACAGCAGCATGCCGTATTCGCGCAAGTTGGCTTTGTGAAAGCCCGCATGCTTCCGCACCTCAGCAAGCGCCACCGTCTTGTCGCTCATGGCTGCGCCTCTCCCAACGCTTTTCTTCCAGTTCTCGTTCCAGGTCCCGGTCGACCAGCCGTTCGCCCTTGCGAACGATGACGCGCATGATCTTCTCCTGCGTCGCCTCGGCGCGGCGAACTCGCCGATAAATGCGCCTCTTCATGACGCAGATGCGGTCACAGATCCCGAGCAGCTCCGGCATTTCCGACGAGATCACGATCACGGCCTTGCCGGCATCGGCAGCTCGTTGATGATGCAATAGATCTCGTATTTGGCGCCGATATCGATGCCGCGGGTCGGCTCGTCCAGGATCAGCACTTCCGGATCGGTGAACAGCCATTTCGACAGCACCACCTTCTGCTGGTTGCCGCCCGACAAATTGCCTGCGTCTGTAGACGTCGGAGGAGCGGATCCGCATCCGGTTGCGGTATTCGTTCGCCGACCTGCATTTCCCTGATGTCGTCGAGCACGCTGCTGGCGGCGACACTGTCGAGATTGGCCAGCGTGATGTTCTTGCGCACGTCCTCGGCGAGCAACAGGCCGAGCTCTTGCGGTCTTCGGTGACGTAGGCAAGGCCGGCATCGATGGCGCGGCTGACGGTCGACAGGTCGACCTCGGGCCCTGCAGCAAAGCGCGGCCGTTGATCTTGCGGCCCCAGGAGCGGCCGAACAGGCTCATCGCGAATTCCGTGGCCCGCCCCATCAATCCGGCAATGCCGACGATCTCGCCGCGCCGGACCTGGAAGTCGACGTTCTTGATGACCTGCCGATCGACATGCAGGGGATGATAGACCGACCAGTTCTCTACCTTGAGCACGACTCGCCGATTTCGGGCTCCCGCTTCGGAAAACGAGCTCGAGGTCGCGATCGACCATCTTGCGGATGATGCGGTCCTCCTCGACCCGCCGGCCTCGCAATCCAGCGTATCGACGGTGCGGCCGTCGCGCAGCACGGTGATGCGGTCGGCGACCCGGGCCACCTCGCCGAGCTTGTGCGAGATCAGGATCGCGGACGATGCCCTGCGGACGGAACTCGAGCAGGAGATCGAGCAGGGCCGCGCTGTCGCTCTCGTTGAGGCTGGCGATCGGCTCGTCCAGAATCAGGAGCCGCACCTCCTTGGACAGCGCTTTTGCAATTTCCACCAGCTGCTGCTTGCCGACCCCGATATCGGTGACCAGCGTGTCCGGCGCCTCATTGGAGCCCACTTCGCCAGCAGCTGCCGCGACCGCCTGTAGACCGCGTCGCGATCGATCACGCCGAACCGCGACGGCGGGCTGGCGATGAAGATATTCTCCGCGATCGAGAGCAGCGGGATCAGCGCCAGTTCCTGATGAATGATGATGATGCCGAGCGCCTCGGAATCATTGATGTCGCGGAACCTGGCGCTCCTCGCCATCATAGACGATGCTGCCGTCATAGTCTGCCATGTGGATAGACGCCGCTCAACACCTTCACCAGGGTCGACTTGCCGGCGCCGTTCTCGCCCACCAGGGCCTGGATCTCGCCCTGGCCGTACAGTGAAATTGACGTCGTCCAGCGCCTTCACGCCGGTGAAGGCTTTTGCTGATGCCCCGCATTTCCAGCAGTGTCGTTATTCAGTCTTCCGCAGGGTCGCGTCGGGTTTCTTCGGCCGGGCGCCCCGCCGGAGGCGCGCGGCACCGGCCACCACGAAGGCTGGCGCCTCCACGCCAGGCCCTTGCCTCAGTTGATCTACGACTTCTTGTAATAGCCGCCTCGATCAGGATCTTCTCCCATTGGTCTTGTCGACGACGACGGGTTTCAGCAGATAGGACGGCACCACCTTGACGCCATTGTTGTAGGTCTTGGTGTCATTGACCGTCACGGTCTTGCCGCTCAGCGCCGCGTCCACCATGTCGGCGGTCACCCTTGCGAGGTCCCGCGTATCCTTGAAGATGGTCGAGTACTGCTCGCCGCGCAGCATCGACTTGATCGAGGGCACTTCCGCGTCCTGGCCGCTGACGATGGGCATCTTCATGTTGCCGCTGCCATAGCCGACGCCCTTGAGCGACGACAGGATGCCGATCGAAAGCCCGTCATGGGCGACAGCACGGCGTCGACCGCTTGTTGGTGTAGAACGCGCTCAACAGATTATCCATGCGGGCCTGCGCCGTGGCACCGTCCCAGCGCAACGTCGAGACCTTGTCCATGCCCATCTGCTTGCTCGCGAGCACGAGCTTGCCGCTGTCGATGTAGGGCTGCAGCACCGACATCGAGCCGTTGTAGAAGAAGTAGGCGTTGTTGTCGTCGGGAGAGCCGCCGAACAGTTCGATGTTGAACGGCCCTTGCCTTCCTTCAGTCCACGCCTGTCGATCGACTGCGCCTGCAGCACGCCGACCTGGAAATTGTCGAAGGTCGCATAGTAGTCGACATTGGGCGTATCGCGGATCAGCCGGTCGTAGGCGATCACGGTGATGCCCTTGTCCTTGGACTGCTTGAGCACGTCGGACAGCGTGGTGCCGTCGATCGAGGCGATCACCAGCACCTTGGCGCCCTTGGTCACCATGTTCTCGATCTGGGAGAGCTGGTTCGGAATATCGTCTTCCGCGTATTGCAGTTCGGTACCGTAGCCGCGCTTCTTCAGCACCTTGACGATATTGTTGCCGTCATCGATCCAGCGCGCCGAGGCCTTGGTCGGCATGGCGATGCCGACCGTCGGCTTGCCTTGCGCAAGTGCCGGTCCTGCAAGTGCGACCGAACCGAGTGCGATGGCCAATATGTCGATCCGAGCCGTTTCATGTTTCCCTCCCAGGTGTTGAGCATCCGTCGCGATTTGCTTTGGCGCGGGCAGTCCGGCGCATCATCAGGTACCATCGTCTTCGATGGGGAGGACAATGATCATCATCGTTGCAGTTCCGCAAGCTCATGACCTCCTGCGCATTGGTGCGACCGGTTCGTCATGCCGGACCGATCCTGACGCGAGGCTCCGCCCGCCCCCGTGCACCGACATCGAGAATGAAAGTCCGGCCATGGTGCGGATCCGCAGCCCTGGCGCGTTCGTCCATTCCCTCCCAGGCCGAGGTGACCAGCAGCGAAGCGAAATTCCTGCCGACGAATACCGGGCAGCTCGGTTGCTTCGCCGGCACCCTGAGAGTGCGGACGCGGTCGCCCTGCGGCGTGTAGGCGTCGATGCAGGACGCGCCCCAGCGCGCATTCCAGATCAGTCCCTCGCTGTCGACCACGGCGCCGTCGAGGCTGCCTGCCCCGCGCTGTTGTCATTAAGCGGCGCGGGATCGCCGATCGGCAGGGCATTTTCCGGGTCGATGGCGACGCGATAAAGGATGCCTTCGCGGCTGTCGGTGAAATAGGCCGTTGCCCCGTCGGGGAGAAGCAGATCGCGTTCGGTATGGTCACCTCGGCATAGAGCCGCGAGTTCGCCCTGGTGATAGCGATAGATCGCGCCGGCCCCCTTCTCCGCCTTGCGGCCCATGGTCCCGATCCAGAGCGCGCCGCAGGGATGGACCCGGCCATCGTTCGAACGCGTCGCCGCATTGTCGGCCTCCAGCGGGACGTGGAGCGTCAGGCGGCCGTCGGCGACGTCGCGGATATAGAGACCGTTTTCGGTCGCGAGCAGCTGGCCCAGTCGTCGATGAAAGCGAGCACGCTGGCCATGAAGGGAAGCGGGTGCGCAGTGACCGCGCCTGAGCAAGGTCGGCCTGAAACAGCGTGCGCTCGAGAATATCGAACCACCAAGCGGTGTCGGTCGCTGGATCATAGGTGCAGCCCTCGCCGAGATGGCAATGCCGATCGCACAAGATCCTGGTTCCGACTTCTTCCACGCGATCTCCCTCTTTCTTACGCGTCGTCAGTTCGATGAAAATCGATACAGCGAATGGTGGCGATAGGTCTGCCCCGGGTCGAGCCGCGCCGATGGAAAATCCTGACGGTTTGGCGTATTGGGATAGAGCTGCGGCTCCAGGCATAACGCGTCGTACTGACGGTAAATGCGGCGATATTTTCCGGTCACCGTTCCATCGAGGAAATTGCCGGAATAAAACTGCACACCGGGCTGGTCGGTCCAGAGCTCGAGCACGCGGCCGGAGTTTTGCTCCTCCACGCGCGCCGCAAAGCGCGGGACATCGGTGACGCCGCCGCGCAGGCAAAAATTGTGATCGTAACCCTGCCGGATCAGAACCTGCTCATCCGGATCGCGAAGCCTTGCGCCGACGCGGTGCGGATTGCGGAAGTCAAACGGGGTTGCATCGACTTTTCGCGCCGCTGCCAGCGGGATGCCGGCTGCACTCACCGGCAAGAAAGCTATCCGCCGCGATCGTCACGAGGTGATCCAGAATGCCGCCACCGGTCTCGACGCCGGCGAGATTGAAAAAACTGTGATTGGTCAAATTGACGATGGTCGGCTTGTCGGTCACCGCCGAGAATGCCACCGAAAGCTCGGCGCCATCGGAAATGCTGTAGGTGATTTCCGTCTTCAGCCTGCCGGGATAGCCTTCCTCGCCGTCCGGGCTGACATAGGACAGCGTGACAAAAGGCGTTGGCTTTTCGCCGATGGCCGTGATGGTCCAGGGCTTGCGATCGAAGCCGGCCAGCCCGCCATGCAGCGCGTTGGCGCCGTCGTTTGCAGGCAATTGAAACCGCTCGCCGTCCAGTTCGAATGTGCCGTTCGCGATCCGGTTCGCGTAACGCCCGACGGTCGCGCCGAGAAAGCGCCGAACCGCAAGATAGCCTTCAAGGTCGTCGCGGCCGAGCACCACATCGGCAAGGCGCCCGGCACGATCCGCAGCGAAGATCGACTGGATCGCGGCGCCGTAGGTGATCACGCGCACCTCAAAACCATTGTCGCCGCGCAGCCGCACCATCTCGACCGCGGCGCCATCCGGCAGATGTCCGAAAATCTCGCGTGTGACCCTGGGCATTTGTAATTGTCCAACGGCATCACGCTCAATCCTCGAATGGTTCGACGTCGCGGCGCCGGCCGAGCATGAAGGCATCCGCGACATGCTGTAGCGGCGCCAGATCGACATCGGACTGACCCGTGGCGATCAGTTCGACGAAGCGCCGATAGATGCCGCTGTATTCCGATTTTTTCTCGTCGACCAGCATCCGCCCGTCATGCGCGAGACGGCTGCCGCCGGAAGATAGCATCAGGCGGCCGGCATCGGTCTCGACGTCGATGTCCCAGGTCTGCGGACCGGTCTGGCGAAAATCGAATTCAGCCCGGATCGGCACGCCCTCATCGTCCGAGAAAACGAGATCGGCCGCGATCGGCGCGGCGCGATTTTGCGGGAAGGACAACTCGGCCTGCTTGAGGAAAAACGGCCGCGGCAGGATTTGGGTCACGATCGAGAGCGCATTGATGCCGGGATCGAACACCCCGAAACCGCCCGGCTCCCAGATCCAGGCCTGGCCGGGGTGCCAGACCCTGACATCCTCCTTCCATGTCACGACAACCGATTTGATCCGGCGGCCGGCGAGGAAGGCCCGCGCCGGTTCAACGGCCGGGGCGAAACGGGAATGCCAGGTCGCAAACAGCGTCCGCCCGGTTCGTTTCGCCGCGGCGATCAGCGGGGTGAGTTCGCTGACGGTCGCGCCCGGTGGTTTTTCCAGCAGCACGTGCTTGCCGGCCTTCAGCGCGGCCGCCGCCAGCCCGCTGCGTACCTGGGGCGGCGTGCAGAGCGCAACGGCGTCGATATCCGGTGCTGCCGCCAGCAGTTCATCGAGAGTCGAAAAATGCGGGATGCCCTCGATGGAGGCATTTGGGTCGGCGATGGCGGCGAGTTCTATCGCCTCGTTGGCCGATATCGCAGGGATGTGCCGATCCCTGGCGATCTTGCCGAGCCCGACGATGGCGAGGCGCACGGGATTCGCCACGGCTTACTTGCCCCAACGCAGCACGAGCGGATCAAGACCGCGCGCGATTTCGATCAAACCGGCACGTGCCGCCGGATGCAGCGGCTGCAGCGGAAGACGGACGGTTTCGTGCCTGATCACGCCGCCTTCCTTCATCAGCGCCTTGCAGGCGATCAGGCCGCACTGGCGGTTTTCATAGTTGATCAGCGGCAGCCAGCGCTGATAGGCCGCTACCGCTTCGTCGCGGCGGCCGGCGAAATAGGGATCGGTGATCTGGCGCATGCCGTCGGGATAACCGCCGCCGGTCATCGCGCCGGTCGCGCCGGCGTCGAGATCGGCCAGCAGCGTGATCGCCTCCTCGCCGTCCCACGGACCTTCGATCGCCTCGCCGCCGAGCGCAATCAACTCGCGCAGTTTTGCCGCGGCCTGCGGCGTCTCGATCTTGAAATAGGCGATGTTTTTCAGTTCCCGCGCCATGCGGGCGAGGAAAGCAGCCGACAGCGGCGTGCCGGCGACCGGCGCATCCTGGATCATCACGGAATCGAGATCGCATCCGACACGGTCCGGTAGAATTCGTAAATGGCGTTTTCCCCGCCCGGATGGTGGCGCCGTGATAGGGCGGCATCACCATCACCATGGCAGCGCCCGCGAGCTCCGCCCGCCGCGAGCGCTCGGCGCAGATGTGCGAGGCAAAATGCGTCGTGGTGACGATCACGGGGACACGGCCGGCGACATGTTTCAGCACGGCATCGAGGATCAGGTCGCGCTCGGCGTCGGTCAGCACGAACTGCTCGGAGAAATTGGCGAGAATACAGAGCCCCTGCGAGCCGGCGTCGATCATGCAGTCGACGGCGCGCCTTTGCCCGTCGAGATCGAGCCGGCCGTCGCCGTCGAACACCGTCGGCACGACTGGAAACACACCTTTGTAGGGCCGCTGAGCCGTGGAGTTTGTCATGTCCCTCTTTCCGTCGTTGCTCTAGCCGGCCGCGCCATGGCGGCGCAGGCCGTTGAAGATCACCTCTTGCATCGCCGCGGCGGCCGCCTCGGGATTCCGGTCGGCGATGCCATCGACAATTCGCTCGTGGGCGGCGATCGTCATCTCGCGCTCCCGTTCCTCGGTCGGCGCGCTCAGCCGAAACGACGCGCGCAACGCCGCCTCGATCACGGCGCCGATCGACCTCATGAAGGGGTTGCCCGAACTGGTCGCGACATCGAGATGCAGCCGAAGATCGGCATCGGCGAATTCAATGCTGTCCGAAGCAAAACTCCGCATCCTGGCGATACTGTCGCGCAGAACGGCAATCGCATCGTCCGCGCGTCGTTCGGCGGCAAGGGCTGCGGCGCGCGGCTCCACGGCGAGGCGGATGTCGGCGAGATCGCGGAGAAACCGCTTGTCGATCCCGGCCTCGAGGTGCCAGCCGAGCACGTCGGGATCGAACATGTTCCAGGCCGACCGTTCCCTGACCCGCGTGCCGACGCCCGCTTTCGAATTGAGCAAGCCCTTGGCAGACAGCGTCTTGACGCTTTCACGCAATACGGTTCGCGAGACGTCGAACATCGAGGTCAGTTCGGCATCGCGCGGCAGGCCGGTGCCTTCCGGATAGCGGCCGACGATGATGTCGATGCCGATGGTGCGGGTTACTTCCGCCTGGCTGGAATGGCCGCGACCCGGCGCAATCACGACAAGGTCGGACCTCATGGCGCTACTCCGGCGGTCATCGTGGCGGGCTGGGCTGGCGGGGATTCCTTGCCACATCTCATCGTTCTTGCAAAGAAGTTTGTAGTATTAGTATGACTATTGGTCTTCTTGAAGGAAATGGGGCGATTACGCGGCGTGGCCTGCCAATTCGATCTCGCCGCGCTCGATCGTGATGGTGGTGTCGGCGAAAGTCTCCAGCAATTTCGGATTCGACTCCGTGATCAGCAAGGTGATGTCGGCGTCCTGCGCGCGCAGCCGGCGCAGCGCTTCCGCGTAGCGCTGCGCCAGCACCGGCGCCAGGCCCTGAAACGGCTCGTCCAGAATGACGAGCCTGGTGCCGAGCATCAACGCCCGGCCCAGCGCGGCCATTTTGCCCTGCCCGCCCGACAGCGAGCCGGCCGGACGCGCCCTGCAGCTCCGCCAGTTCCGGCAACACCGCATAGGCGCGATCGAGCCGGCGCTTGGTTTCGGCGCCGTCGAGCTTGGCGACGCGGGCCGGCAGCAGGATGTTTTCCTCCACGGTGAAGGCCGAGAACAACCGGCGGTCTTCCGGCGCATAGCCGATCCCGAGCCCGGGCCGGTCTAGTGCGGCGCGACCTTGCCGAGGTCGGCATCGCCGAGCTTGACCTCGCCGGTCGTGTCGGTAAATCCCATGGTGGTGCGCGCGATGGTGGTCTTGCCGGCGCCGTTGCGGCCGATCAGCGCCACCGTGGCGCCCGCGCGCAGGTCAAACGTCACGTCGCGCAGCACGTGCACGCCGGCGATCCAGACGTTGACCTTGTTGAAGCTGAGCATGTTTCAGATCCCGATCACTTGCTCGCGGACGACATGGCTCGGCCAGCACCTCGGCCGGCGGTCCGGTCATCTGGATCTTGCCCGCACTCCACACCGCGACCCGATCGGCATAGCGGGTCACCATGTCCATGTCGTGCTCGACGAACACCGAGGTAACGCGCTGCTTGTCCAGCGCCGCCACCAGAATATCCATGATCGCGAATTTTTCCGAGGAGGCGACCCCCGAAGTCGGCTCGTCCATCAGCAAGCAGCCGCGGCTTCAGCGCCAGCGCCACGGCGATGTCGACCAGTTTGCGCTTGCCTTCCGGCAATTCGCCGGCCTTGCGGTCGGCGACGTCGCGGATGCTGACGAGATCGAGCAGATTCTCCATGTCGGCGCGTTCGGGCAAATCGTGCAGCGGCCGCATCAATGAGGTGCGCCCGCTGTGCCCGGCCGCCGCGATCAGCAGGTTCTCGATCACGGTGTGGTCCAGAAACAATTGCGGAATCTGGAAGGCGCGCGCGATTCCGAAGCGGGTGATGTCGCGCGGCCGGTGCGCGGTGATTTCCTTGCCCGAGAAACCGCACCGTGCCGGCCTGCGGCTTCAGATAGCCGGTGGCGATATTGAGGAACGTGGTCTTGCCGGCGCCATTCGGCCCGATGATCGCGAGCTTCTCGCCCTCGAATCACGTCGAGGTCGACGCCATCGGCGGCGACCACGCCGCCGAAGCGGATCGCCAGTCCCCTCGCCTCGAGCAGGACCGTCGCCGGTCATGACTCGTCCCTCGCGGCGCGCTGGCGCTTCCACAAGCCGATCAGGCCGTTCGGCGCGAACAGGATGATGGCGATCAGCACCACGCCCAGGATCAGCTGCCAGGAGTTGGCGAGTTGGGCCGACGCATAGAAGCGCACCAGTTCGAACACCGCCGATCCCGCAAAGGCCCCCAGCGCATTGCCGACGCCGCCGAGGATGGCAATGAAGACGAACTCGCCGGACTTGGTCCAGTAGGCGAATTCCGGCGTCGCGATCTGCTGGGCGACGGCGACCAGCACCCCGCCGATGCCGCCGAGCGCCGCCGAGACGACGTAGCCGATCAGCAGGATGCGGCGGGCGGAGACGCCGAGATATTCCAGCCGCGTCTCGTTGGACTTGATCGCGCGCAGCATGTTGCCGGTCGGGCTTTCCAGGAAGCGCTGAACCGCAAAGGTCGCCGCGATCGCAATCGCGATCGTAAGGTAAAGCAGAACATACTGAAAATTCTCCGGCGAAAACGCCATGCCGAACACGGTCGGGCGCGGCACCCGCATCCCGTCCGCGCCGTTGGTGAAGTGAAACATCTTCTCCAGCAGCGACCACAGCACCATCGAAAAGGCGAGGTTCAGCATGCCGAAGAAAATCTCGCGGTAGCGGACCACGAACAGTCCGACCAGCAGACCGAACAAGGTCGCGATGACAGTGCCGACCAGCAGATAGACGACGAGATCGCCGACGCCGAGATAGCGGCCCCAGAACCCCGCGGTATAGGCGCCGGCGCCGA
Organism: uncultured Alphaproteobacteria bacterium; assembly: GCA_963706975.1. Classification (GTDB taxonomy): domain Bacteria; phylum Pseudomonadota; class Alphaproteobacteria; order Rhizobiales; family Xanthobacteraceae; genus Bradyrhizobium. Next base: position 33,479 of record CAVPOL010000031.1, on the reverse strand, counting down.
AGAACATGGCGTGCCCGAACGACACCTGCCCCGCCTGCAGCAGGATGATGATGCCGAGCACCACGATGCCCTTGGCGAGGATCAGCACCACCAGCGTCGCCATGCTGGGAACGAGAATGGGAATGACGCCGGCGGCGATGACGACCGCGGCAAGCGTCCAGGACAGAGACCGACGATCGGCTGGCCATCAGATCTTCCTGAGCTTGGTTGCGCCGAACAGGCCTTCGGGCCGCACCAGCAGCACCGCCACCATGATCAGATACGGAACCAGCACCTCGAATTCCGGCTGCAGGTAAATGACAAAAGCGCGCGCCATGCCGATCGCCAGCGCCGTGATCGCGGTGCCCTCGATCTGGCCGAGCCCGGCGGTGGCCGCCACCGCGAACGACAGCACGATCATCTCGGTGCCCATGCCCGGCACCAGCGACGTGGTCGGTGACGCCAGCGCGCCGCCGAGGGCGGCGAGCGTCGCGCCGATGACGAAGGTGATCAGATAGACCCTTTGCGCGTTGATGCCGATGGCGGTCGCGGCCTCACGGTCCTCGGTGACGGCGAGAATGACCGCGCCCATCAGCGTCCGGCGCAGGAAATAGCGCAGACCGAACAGCGCCAGCACCGCGACGACCGGCAGCAGGATCACCTGATAGGAAGTGTAGCTGACGCCGAAGATCGACACGTTGGGCAACAGTTTCAGCGGCTCGGCCGCATAGATCGGCTGCACGCCCCAGATCAGGCGCTGCAGATTGTCCATGATCATGAACACGGCGAAGGTGATCAGAAGCTGCAGCACCTCCTCGCGGCCGTAAACGCGGCTCAGCAGCAGGCGTCTCGATCAAACCGCCGGCCACGAACCCGATCACCAGCGAGGCCACCAGCAGGGCCGGATAGGTCAGCCAGGGCGAAATCGGCGTCACCAGCAGGCTGAGCGTCGCCGCAAGGTAGGCGCCGAACGCATACAGGCTGCCATGCGCGACATTGACGATGCGCAACACCCCGAAGATCAGGCTGAGACCGACCGAGACCAGAAATACCAGCGCCGCGTAAGCGAGGCCGTCGAGACTGGCGAGGACGACAAGCGTGGAATTCATCAGGAAACACGGGAGTTCGAGGTAAGACCGGGGACAGGCGACGCCCGCCTGTCCCCCGCTACGTGTCCTAACTTACTTGCCGTGCTGGAAGGTAGGAACTTCCATCTTGACGAAATCGGGCTTGAGCGTCTTCAGCCACTCCACCGACTTCTGGCCTGCCGGCGTGGTGATCTTGGCGGCATCGAAGATCATCATGTTGTCGAGCACCATATGGTTGAAGCCATCGGCCTTCTTGCTGACCCCGACAAGCTGCGCCTCGAGACCCTGGTTGTCTTCGGCGCGGAGTTTCAAGGGCCGGCCGAAACCGACGAACTCCAGATTGGCCGCGGCATCGACCACCTGCTCGCGCGTCGGCCATTTGCCGCCATTGGCCTTGATCGCCTTGTCGTAGGCGCCCTGCAGCGCCGCAAAGGCCTGCTTCATGTGGTAGACCGGATAGATCGGCATGCTGCCGGTCTTGGCCTTGAACGCGTCATTGAAGGCCTTGAAGGCGGCGTCGTCCTTCTTCTCCGGATGCATGAACCAGTGGTCGCCGCGAGCGCCGATGATCAGCCCTTCCGGAAGATCCTTGCCGAGCCGCTGGATCGAGGATTCGCCGATCCCGAGCACGAAGGTCGACTGCTGCAGCAGGCCGCGCTGGCCGGCCTGCCGAACCAGTGTGTCGAGGTCGCCGCCCCAGGAAGTCGTGAGCACCACGTCGGGACGCAGCGCCATCAGCCGCGATACCTCGGTCGAATAATCAGGCGCGCCGAATTTCGGAAACAGTTCGGCGACGACCTGCACGTCCGGCTTCATCACCTTCAGCGCGGTCGAGAACAGCTCCCAGCTTTCCCGGCCCCAGGCATAGTCCTGGTTGACGACAGCAATGGTCTTGAAATTGGGCTTTGTCTTCAGGAGATAAATCAGGACCGCCAGCATCTCCGGGGTGCCGTTGGCCTGGCTGCGGAAGTTGTAGCGATATTTCTTCGCCTCCAGGATCGAGGAGGCGCCGCAGTCCCACATGAAGTTCAGCATTTTGAGGTCTTCGGCCAGCGGCACCAGCTGGTTGCAGGAGCCCGACGAGATCGAGGCAAAGGTGGCGTCCACCTTCTCGTCCTGCACCAGCCGCCGGTAATTCGAAACCAGCGCTTCGCTGCCGGCGCCTTCGTCGACGAAGGACAGCACCACCGGCACCCCGCCGATGCCGCCCTTCTTGTTGATGTCCTCGGCGATCATCTCGGCAGCAGCCTTGCCGGGCTCGCCGAACACGGCCGCCGGGCCCGACAGGAACGTCGTAATGCCGACCTTCAGTTCTTTCGGCTTGTCCTGCGCGCTCGCCGGCGCGCCGAAGGCGCCCCACAGCAGAGAAACGGCTGCCAGAAATTCGAAGTGTCTTGCCCGTGCGTTTCATTGTTCTCTCCCAGACGGTTGTGACGTTTTTTATGGGGGGCGGGTCGAGCCGACAGCTAGTCTATTCAGGTCCCGCCCGGCAGTCTGCAGATACGGGTTATCTTTCCCTTTTTTTGCGGTGACGCCAACAGTGCCGCAGCCGCGAACGCAATGCCATCCCCGCGCACGCATGACGCCCGCGCGGATCGACGCAGCTTCACTGGCCGGCAGCGATCGAACCGGATGTTACGGGTCAGGTTGGTCAGGACGGGAAATCGGCCTTTTTAACCTGAAGCCGATCGGCATGTAGCGTCCAGTCGCAAAGCGACTGTGTTTCGCAGAATTTCTGCTTGGCGAGCTCCGTGGCATGGCCCTCGCTCGATGCGTCGACTTCCACGACGCTCTGGCAGATTTCGGCCTGCCGGCCGTTCTCGCCGAGCACGTCCTTCATGAACCGGACAACAAATCGCGACATGGAACCAGCCTCCTGCGGCATTCGGCACACCAAAAGCAGACGCATCTAATACTACCGCGCCGCAATCGGTTTGACCGGGATCAAACAGAGCCGCCTACTGCAGCCTGATATCCGCCGCCTTGATCACATTACCCCAGCGTTCGACCTCTTCCTGCATATATTTTGTCGTCCGTTCGACGGAACCGCCAAAAGTCTCCGCCGACAACTTCCTGAGACGCTCCTGCAATTCGGGCTGACGCAGCGCTTCGTTGACATCGGCATTGACCTTGTCCGTGATGCCTTTCGGCGTGCCCGGCGGCGCCACGATCGCGTACCAGGCCACGGCCTCGAAGCCCGGCAGCGTTTCCGCGAGGGCCGGCACCTCAGGCAGCGACGGCAGTCGGCGGCTCGAGGCCACCGCCAGCAGTTTCAGATTGCCGGCCTCGACCAGCGGCAGCGAAACGCCGAGATTGTCGAACATCAGGTCGACGTCGCCGGCCACCAGGCCCTGCAGTGCCGGCGCCGACCCGCGGTAGGGAATGAATCGCAATTTCACGTTCGCCATCACCTGGAAGAGCCCGGCGGTGAGATGCGAGGTGGTGCCGTTGCCCTGGGTGGCGGCCGTGACCTTGTCGGGATTCTTCTGCAGATAGTCGATCAGTTCGGACAGGCTCGATGCCTTGAGGTTTTTCGGATTGACGATCAGCGCGTTCGGCACATGGGCGATGACGATGACCGGTTCGAATTTGGCGGGATCGAAGCCGAGGTTGGGGTAGAGGTTCTGGTTGATCACCAGCGGCGGCGGCGGCGAACACAACAGCGTGTAGCCGTCAGGAGCCGCATGATAGACCGCGTCCGCGCCGACATTTCCGCCCGCGCCGGTGCGGTTTTCGATCACCACGGGCTGGCCCCATTTGCGCGAAAGCCAGTCGCCGAGAAATCGGGGAATGGCGTCGGCGGTGCCGCCGGCAGCGAAGGGGACGATGATTTTGACGGCGCGATCGGGATAGTTTTGCGCGATCGCCGAACCGGAGGTAACCGCCGACAGCGTCATCGACAGCAGCAGCACGGTCGCGAGCCGGCCGAAGAAATCCAGTCTGGGCATCGATGCCTCCTCGGGTCCCGGCGGCTTTGGCCGCGCCTGGTGGCAAAGTGCCCCGCCCTGTGTGAGGATACAACGCTGCCGCGCACAATCTTTTCGCCGAGAGCAACAAGGAGCTATGATGGCGCAGTTCCGTCCCCGTGTCGCGATCGTCGGGGGCGGCATCGGCGGCCTGTTCGCGGCCAACGCACTGACCGCGCAGGGGATCCCGACATCGGTCTACGAGCAGGCCCCTGCGATCGGCGAGGTCGGGGCCGGCGTGTTCCTGACGCCGAACAGCGTGCGCCATCTGCAGCGGATCGGGCTGGAACCAATGGTGGAAAAATGGGGCGCGCGGGTCGGCCGCGAGTCCCGTTACTTCCGCCACGACGGCGCGCCGATCGCGCCGGTGCAGGTGACGGATTCTTCAGGCTGGAACGCGACCTTCGGCATGCACCGGGCCGACCTCGTCGACATGCTGGCCGCGGCCTTGCCGCATGGAACCGTTCATGCCGGACATCGCTGCAGCGGGTTTGCGCAGGACGGCGATGGAGCACGGATATCGTTCGCCAATGGCGCTGTTGCGGAAGCCGACATCGTCATCGCCGCCGATGGCATCCATTCCGAGCTTCGGCCATATGTGTTTCCGCCGTCGAAGCCGGTCTTCCACGGCTCGGTCGCCTATCGCGGGCTGGTGCCGCATGAACGGCTGCCGGACTGGCCGACCGACCGCTGGCAAATGTGGCTCGGCCAGGGCCGGCATTTTCTCACCTTCCCGGTCCGCGCGGGCAAATTGATCAATTATGTCGGGTTCGTGCCGACCGATCAGCAGATGAAGGAATCCTGGTCGGCGCCCGGCGACCCCGATGCGTTGCGGCAGGAATTTGCCGGCTGGGATCCGCGCATCCAGCAAGTGCTCGGCGAAGTCCGGCAGACGTTTCGCTGGGCATTGTACGATCGCGAGCCGCTGCCGGTGTGGACCAAGGGCAGGCTGAGCCTGCTCGGCGATGCCGCGCATCCGATGCTGCCGCATCTCGGCCAGGGCGCCAATCAGTCGATCGAGGACGGCATGGCGCTTTCGATCATTCTCGGACGCGCGGAGCGGTCGGCGGCTCCCCTCGCCTTGCAGGCGTACGAACGGCTCCGCCGCGAACGGGTGGCCGAGGTGCAGCGCGGCGCGCGCGCCAACGGCATGCGCTACGATTCCGCCTATTCCGATCTCGGCGTGCGGGACGCCGAAATCACTGCTCATGCGGAATTCCGCAAGCGGCTCTATGATTACGATGTGGTTCCGCAGGCCGAGGCCGCGGCGCTGGTGTAATGTACCATTGGATCGTGCCACACGACCTTACGCGCCGGCCGACGGCAGGCTGGCAGCCGCGATGGCGACGATCAGCTTGAGCTGTCGCCCGATCCGGGACGGCGCCGAGCGCAGCAATGTGTTGAGCCGTTGCATATCGCCAGTTCCTTCGGCGCTCGCGAAACAATCGTTCCGCGTAGCAGCGCCGCGGGTAAAGTGGGCCCGTCCATCAGAGGTGTCGAGACCGCCGGAAAAATAGCAAAATGGCCATCGTCCACTGGCTCATTCACAGTTGATTTCTTGCCGCCATCCGGCCAAACACGGGTAAATTCTTCTCCCGCTTCACCAGCGTCGGGTGCCGTTCCGATCCATCATTCTTGCGCTGCCGCTCTCCTGGAGACCCACACGATGAACCTGCCCTTTTCCAATGCGCGCACCGGCGGAAAAATCCTGGTCGATCAGTTGCTGATCCACGGCGCCGACATGGCCTTTTGCGTGCCGGGCGAGAGCTATCTGGAAGTGCTGGATGCGCTGTTCGACGTCCGCGACCGCTTCAAGCTGGTCAACGCGCGCCACGAGGCCGGCGCCGCCAACATGGCCGAGGCCTATGGCAAGCTGACCGGCAGAGCCCGGCATCTGCATGGTGACGCGCGGTCCGGGCGCCTGCCATGCGGCGGTCGGGGTCCACACCGCTTTCCAGGATTCGACGCCGATGATCATGCTGATCGGCCAGGTCGGCCGCGACATGATGGACCGCGAGGCGTTTCAGGAAATCGACTACCGCCAGATGTTCGGCCCGGTCGCCAAATGGGCGGCGCAGATCGACGTCACCGCGCGGATTCCCGAATACATGGCCCGCGCTTTCCACATCGCGACCTCGGGCCGCCCGGGCCCGGTGGTGCTGGCCTTGCCGGAGGACATGCTGACCGAAGTGACGCAATCTGGCGATGCGGTTGCCTATCATGCGACGCAGCCGGCTCCCGCAGCGCAGGCCTTGCCGCAGATCCGCGAACTGCTCGAGGGCGCGAAGAAGCCGATGATCCTGGTCGGAGGTCCCGGCTGGAGCGACCGCGCCTGCGCCCAGTTGCAGGGCTTTGCCGAGGCCAACGGCATTCCGGTCGCGACCTCGTTCCGCCGCCAGGACATCATGGACAACCGGTCGTCCTGTTTCGCCGGCGATCTCGGCACCTCAGGGCCGCCCGCACTGGTGCAGCGCTTCAAGGAAGCCGATTTGCTGTTCGTGATCGGCGCACGGCTCGGCGAAATGACCACCCAGGGCTACAGCATCCTTTCTGCGCCGAGGGCCCGGCCGAAACTGCTCCATGTCCATGCCGACGCCAACGAACTCGGAAAAGTGTTCACGCCCGACATCGCGGTGCAGTCATCCGCCAACAATTTTCTGGCGGCGCTGGCGGATTCGCGCTGGTTCGCCGCGGATCGCTGGAACGCCTGGCGCAATGCCGCCCGCACCGATTATCTCAACGCGGTCGCAGCACCCGACTGCACGCAGGCGCTGGACCTCGCAGCGTCCATGCTCGAACTGGGAAAACGGCTCGGCGACAATGCCATCGTCACACTCGACGCCGGCAATCACACCGGCTGGCCGCAGCGCTTTCTGACCTACGCGCGGCCGGGCCGCCAGATCGGGCCCACCAACGGCGCGATGGGCTATTCGGTGCCGGCGGCGGTCGCGGCGTCGCTCGCCTGTCCGGACCGCATCGTGATCGGCTGCGTCGGCGATGGCGGCTTCATGATGAGCGGACAGGAAATTTCCACCGCCGTGCAGCACGGCGGCAAGCCGATCATCCTTTTGTTCAACAACAACATGTACGGCACCATCCGCATGCATCAGGAGCGTGAGCATCCCTCGCGCGTGGTCGGAACCGATCTCGTCAATCCCGACTTTGTCGCCATGGCGCAGGCGATGGGCGCGCATGCCGAGCGCATCACCCGCACCGCGGATTTTGTCCCGGCGCTCGAGCGCGCGCTCACGGCCGGACGCGCGGCGCTGCTCGAACTCTGCACCGATCCCGAGCAGATCTCGACGCGCACGACGATCACCAATCTGCGGGTGGCGGCGGAAAAGCGGCTGGCGCAAACCGCCGGGGAGTAGCTGCACTGGCGCAATTCACCCGAGCCGGCGAAGGATATCTTCTCCCCTCCCCCCGCGCGGCTCTTCGCCGCGTGGTGGGGAGGGGTCGGGGGTGGGGGGTCTATCGGCGCGTGCAACTGGCAGCGAGTTTGCCGCGCCACCCCCCACCCCGACCCCTCCCCGCCACGCGCAAGGGCGCGTGGAGGGAGGGGAGCAGCAAGCATCTCGCTTTAGCGCGGCGCGAACCCAAATGCTTTCTCGAAGCGTCTGGCGTAGGCCGGCCAGGCTTCCGGATTGATCAGGCGCGGCGGCCGCTTGCCGTCGAGCGTGCCGAGCATCTGCTCGGCGGCGATCCGGCCCATGTTTTCGCGGGCCTCTTTTGTGACCCCTGCGGTATGCGGGCTGGCCAGTACATTGTCGAACTGCAGCAGCGGATGCTCCGCCGGCGGCGGCTCCTTCGACCAGACGTCGAGCCCGGCGCCGGCGATCGATTTTGTGCGAAGCGCTTCCAGCAGCGCGGCCTCATCATGGATGAAACCGCGCGCCGTGGTGATGAAATAAGCATGCGGCTGCATCAGCGCGAACTCGCGCGCGCCGATCATGCCGCGGGTGTTTTTGTCCAGCGGGCAATTGATCGAGACGTAATCGGACGCCCGCAGGAGATCGTCGAGTTCGACCTTCTCGCCGCCGCGCGCCGCCATTTCGTCTGCCGTCAGATAGGGGTCATAGGCCAGCACCGTCATGCCGAGCAGGCCCTTGCAGAGTTCGGCGATGCGGCGGCCGACATTGCCGAGCCCGACGATGCCGATGGTCTTGCCCTGCGCCTCGGTGCCGATCAGCGAATTGCGGTTGACATCGGGATCGCGCCGCAGCGCGCGGTCGGCCTCGATGATGCGTTTTGAAAGCGTCAGCATCATGCCGAGCGCATGCTCGGCGACCGAATGGGCGTTGCCGCCGGACTGGTTGAGGACCAGCACGCCCGCCGCGGTGCAGGCCTCGACATCGACCGGATCGAAGCCCGCGCCATTGCTGGAGACGATCAGCAGGTTCGGCGCCCGTTTCAAGAGGTCGGCATGGACGTGGAAATGCGGCGCCAGTTCGTCGCGCGCGGCGCCGACCTGATAGGCATGCGCGTCGGTCAGGATCGGCGCAAAAATGCTCTTCGGGCGTTTCGTTTTCGATTCGGTCCAGCCGCACGTCGGGCCGCGCCGCCAGGATCTGGGCGTAAATCGGGTGGGCCAGGTATTTGACGTAGAACACGCGCTTGTTATTCACGGACATTGTGGTTGCGACTTTCAGCTGGGGAAACCGCAGAGCGCACAACGATCCGTCGATGGCACCGCCAGCGGCTGCAGATCAACCGTAAGATCGGCACATGTTGACAATCCCGTCGTTCGCGTCAAGTTTCGCGCCTCAACAAGACGGGCCGCGATCATGTCGCGAACGAAAAGCGCCGCGACGGCGAGGGAGAATGCGATGGCGGCTGCCGAGGCACAAACGTCCAGTCCTGCGCCAGTAGAGGAACTGGCACGAGATCGTGGTGCAAACGCTCAAGCGCAACGATATCAGGCTGGTGCCCTACGTTCCCGACCGCGTGCTGACGACGCTGATCAAGAGCATCCACGCCGATCCCTGGTTCACCACCTTCCCCACCGCGCGCGAGGAGGAAGCTGTCGGCATCATCTCGGGCGCCTGGATGGGCGGCCTGCGCGGCGCGGTGCTGATGCAGACTTCCGGTTTTGCCACGCTCGCCAACGTGCTGGCGTCGCTGGTGGTGCCGAGCCAGATTCCGCTGATCATGTTCGTCTCCGAGCGCGGCACGCTCGGCGAATTCAATTACGGGCAATCGCTGGTCTGCCGCACCATGCGGCCGGTGCTGGATTCGCTGGCGATGGAGCATCACACCTGCACCCGCCTCGACGAGTTCGAATTCATCGTCGATCGCTCGATCAAGCAGGCCATCACCACCCAGGCGCCGGTGGCGCTGATCCTGTCGCCGCTGCTGACCGGCGGAAAAGTCTTCGACAAATGAGTGAAGCCATGAGCACCGCAGCCACCGCCCCCGTCCGCAACACCAAGGTGATGAACCGGTTCGATCTGACATCGAGGCTGGTCGCGAAGCTGAAGCACGAGGAAGCCGTGGTCGGCGGCATCGGCAACACGAACTTTGACCTGTGGGCCGCCGGCCACCGCCCGCAGAATTTCTACATGCTGGGCAGCATGGGGCTCGCTTTCCCGATCGCGCTCGGCGTGGCGCTGGCGCAACCAAAACGGCGGGTGTTCGCGCTGGAGGGCGACGGCTCGCTGCTGATGCAGATGGGATGCCTGTCGACGATCGCGACTCTGGCACCGAAAAATCTCACCATGATCGTGATGGACAATGGCGTCTATCAGATCACCGGCGCGCAACCGACACCTGCGGCGGCCGTGGCCGACATCATCGCCATCGCCATCGGTTCCGGCCTTACCAACAGCGCCTGGGCGGCCGACGAGGAAGATTTCGAACGGCTGATCGATCAATCGATGTCGGCGACGGTCCCGACTCTGATCGGCGTGCGGATCGACGACAAGCCCGGGGTCGGCGCCACCCGCCGGGATCCCGTGCAGATCAGGGAACGCTTCATGCTCGGCCTCGGCGTGCGCGAGGCGCTATAGATTTAGGCATTAACCAAACCCGCATCCGGCCTTCGCATCTGCGGAATATTCGACGGGCAATCGTGTTATCCCCTCGTAATGTCCAACCTGCTCCGACTTTTCGCCTGGCGCTCGCCGCCGCTGTCGCCTTTGCGACGCTGGGCCCGCCGGCGTTTTCGGCCGCATTCCGAACTGGGTCAGAACGGCGAACATGCTCTCGCCTTCATTCTGCTCGGGCTCGCCTTCGGCCTCGCCTACAAGCGCAATCGGTGGCTGACGGCACTGATCGCGGCTGGCGATGATCGGCCTCGTTGAAATCCTGCAATTCCTTGCGCCAGGGCGGCACGCGCGGCTATCGGATTTCGTGGTCGATGCGGTCGCGGCGTGTCTCGGCTTTGCCGCCGCCGCTGCGCTGGACTGGGCGATCCGGCGTTCCCGCCCGCGAAGCTTCGCCATGAAAAATCCCCGCGGGGAACTGGTCCCGCGGGGATCGATTTCAAAGCGTGTCGGTCCGTCAGTCGATGATCTTGATCACCTTGCGCGTCCGCGGCTCGACGATCACGCGCTGGTCGTTGACAATGGCATAGCGGTATTCGGTATGGCTCGGCACGGTCCGCAGCTCGACGCTTGCCGGCAGCGCCGCGCCGACGACGACGCGCTCACGCACCACCACCGACGGCGTGCGCTCGCCCTGCACCGCGGTGATCACCGCGTTCGGGATTTCCAGACCGAGGCCGACCGCCGCACCTACCGTGCCGCCGACGGCCTCACCGACCGGGCCAGCGACGGAACCGCCGGCCGCAGCACCCGTCCGGGCACCCTCAACCGTGGTGGATTGTGCAAACGCCGCGCCCGAAGCGAGCAGCGAGGCAGCGATCAATCGAAACAGTGAAACGATTCTTCATCATGTCCTCCAGTGAATTGATGATGCGCGTTCAACGACTGGAAGAGGAAGGATGTTCCGGTTCCTGTTGGGCGTTATCGCGGCACTCTCAGGTTCCAGGCCGGTTCCTCGGAACATGCTGATGCGCCGCAGGAAAAACACCCGGAAAATCCGACGGCATTTCACAAATTGAACAGTTCAGATTGTTCATTTCGATTGAGCAGGCCTCGGCGGCAATGCCGTTCTTCGAGATGGCAGGCGCGACATCACAGCTACCGAGGATTGAATTTATCCTGATGACAAACCGGGTGCGCGCCAATAGCCTACAGCAAAACAAAGCTCACGGGAGGAGTGTCATGCCAGACGCAATGGTCGCAGCATCTTCAGAAGCGACGAGCGGCGACAAGGCGCGACAAATCGATGTCGCCGTGGTGGGTGCCGGGTTTGCCGGCCTCTACCTTCTGCATCGGTTGCGTAAGGCCGGCTTCACGACGGTGGTGTTCGAGGAGGCCGACGACGTCGGCGGCACCTGGTATTGGAACCGCTATCCCGGCGCACGCTGCGACATTCAGACCATCGACTACAGCTACACGTTCGATCCGGAGCTGGAGAGCGCGTGGAAATGGTCGGAGAAATACGCAACCCAACCCGAAATCCTGCGCTACTTCGGCTTCGTCGCCGACCGCTATGATCTGCGGCGCGACATCCGCTTTGGCACGAAGATCACGGCGGCAACGTGGGATCAGGCCGCGGAGCGCTGGCAGCTTACGACCGACAGCGGCGCAACCGTTTCGTGCCGGCACTACATCATGGCCACCGGCTGTCTCTCCTCGCCCAAGCCACCGGAGATCGCCGGCGTCGGCAACTTCAAGGGCGAGGTCTATTTCACCGGCCGCTGGCCGCGCGAGGAGGTCAAGCTCGCCGGGAAGCGCGTGGCCGTCATCGGCACGGGATCGTCCGGGATCCAGGCAATCCCGTTGATCGCTGAGCAGGCGGCACAGCTGACCGTCTTCCAACGCACCCCGAACTTTGCCCTTCCCGCCCACAATGGTGCCGGCGCCGGCGGATCGCCTTGCCTTGCTGGAAGGCGACCGTGCCGGCTACCGCGAGCAGGCCCGCTTATCGCTGGCGGGTGTGCCGTGGCCGCAAACAACGGTGTTCAGCTGGCAGCTGAGCGATGCCGAGCGCCGCGAGCGCTTCGAGAAAGCGTGGGCGGCCGGCGACCTCGTCTGCATGCTGACCCAGCTGTGGGCCGACCAGGGCGTCGACCTCGAAGGCAACGCGCTGGTTGCCGAGCTGATCCGTGAGAAAATTCGTGCGACCGTCAAGGACCCCGAAACGGCGGCAGCGCTGAGCCCTCACGACCATCCGTTCGGGGCCAAGCGCCCCTGCCTCGATACCAACTACTACGCCACCTACAACCGTCCCAACGTAACGCTGGTGAACCTGCGGCAGGAGCCGATCAAGTCGATCACCGCCTCCGGCATCAAGACCGACAAGCGCGCGGTCGACGTCGATGTCATCGTGTTCGCCACCGGCTTCGACGCCATGACCGGAGCGATCATGGCCGTTCATCCGATCACCGGCCGCGGCGGGAAATCACTCGTCCGACGTCTGGGCCAATGGGCCGCAGACCTATCTTGGGCTCACAGTGGCGGGCTTTCCCAACCTGTTCATGATCACCGGCCCGGGCAGCCCGTCGGTGCTGTCGAACATGGCGGTATCGATCGAGCAGCACGCCGACTGGGTCGTCGACCGCCTGATCGCTATGCGCGAGGCCGGTCTCACCACGATCGAGGCGACCGAAACGGCGCAGGCCGGCTGGGCGAAACACATGGCCGACTGTTCGTCGCTGACGCTGCATCGGCTGGCGAACACCTGGTACACGGGCGCCAACGTTCCCGGCAAGGCGCAAGGCGTGATGCCCTATACCGGCGGCGTCGGTCCCTACCGCAGCATCTGCAACGAGGTCGTCAGCCACGGCATGCTCGGTTTCAGGCTCACCGGCCCCAACGTTGCCGAGCAATGCAACGACGGCGAGATCGTTCGCCTGCAGCCGGACGTGCGGCTGGTGCTGAACATGCTGGCGAGTATGGAGTTACCGCCTATCGAATCGCTCGGAGCCGCAGGGCGCGCGCGACTTCGTGGCGGAATTCAACGCCGCCCGTCCTGCCGGCCGACCGGTCGGCGAAGTTGTCGACGGCACGCTCCCCGGCGCCGACGGTCCGCTGCCCTACCGTCTCTATCGGCCGGCGACGCCCGGGCCACATCCGATCGTGGTCTATTTCCATGGCGGCGGCTGGGTGTTGGGTGACGAGCAATCCGACGATCCGTTCTGCCGTGACATGTGCCGGCGTACCGGGATGATCTTCGTCAGCGTCGGTTACCGGCATGCGCCCGAGCACCGCTTCCCGACGGCGGCAGAGGATGGCTACGCGGCGACGCGCTGGATCGCAGAGCATGCGGCTGACCTCGGCGGCAGACCGGGACCGGTGATGGTCGCGGGCTGGAGCGCCGGCGGCAATCTTCGCTGCCGTCACCTGCCAGCTGGCGCGCGACCGCGGTGGCCCGCAGATCTCAGGCCAGCTTTTGGTATGCCCAGTCACCGACAGCGCTTTCGATCGCCCTTCCTACACCGACAATGCGACGGGCTACTTTCTGACGCGCTCGCTGATGTACTGGTTCTGGGACCTGTACTGTTCGCCTGCCGACCGAACCGATCCGCGCGTCTCGCCGCTGCGCGGCAAGCTCGAGGGCTTGCCCCCGGCGTTCGTGGCGACCTGCGAGTTCGATCCGCTGCGCGACGAGGGTGTCGCTTACGCCGAAGCCCTGGCTGCCGCCGGTGTGCCGGTCGAGCAACTCAAGGCTCGCGGCCACTTCCACTCGTCCCTTACCATGGTCGACGTGGTGATCACCGGCGTCAGCGGGCGTGAGCAGATGGCCGAGGCTTTGCGCCGGTTTGCTGGGCTTCCCTCGAAAAGACAGGATAACGAGGGTCCGAGGCCGGACGGCCCCGCACGAAATCGCCGCGGAGTAACGCGGAGCACCATTGCGCTGGCTGGGCGCAACCGCAGAGCCGGGATCGGTCGAGTTCACTTCGAGGAAGCGAGGGGACCTGCCATGAAACAGATTGAGGAAATTCCGGGCAAACTGGTTTTGAAAGCGGGCTCGACGACACTTACGCTCGACAAGGATGACGGCAAGGCGACGCTGCAGAAGAAATTGCTGCTGTGGAACAGGAAGCCCGTCGAGTTCGCGCTCTCTGACATCGACGACATCGCGGTGAAGTCGGAAAAGGACGGCGCATCTGGCGCGACAATCCATCACAGCGTGTTGCACAGGCGTAGCGGTGAAATCACGGTCCTGACCACCGAGGAAGCCAGGGACGCTGCCGAAACGGTGACAAGGCTGCGTGGATTCGTCGGATTGTAGCTGAACAAGAAGATGGCCACCGCGCATGCGCCCTAGTCCTCGTTCGCCTTGAACCGTCCCAGCCCCTGCATCACGAACGGCGCCACCAGCGCGATCAGTGCGATGGCGAGCAACGTTGCCGACATCGGGCTTTGCAATAACGCCATGGGATCGCCGAGGCTGATCGACATCGCGCGGCGCAACTGGCTTTCGGCGATCGGCCCGAGGATCAGGCCGATGACGACAGGCGCGATCGGAAAATCGAACCGGCGCATCAGAAAGCCCATCACGCCAAAACCCGCCAGCATCGACAGTTCGACCACCGAAGGTTTTGCCGCGATGGTGCCGGTGGTCGCGAACACCAGAATGCCGGCGTAAAGCCAGGGCTGCGGGATCGCCAGCAGTTTTACCCACAGGCCGACCAGCGGCAGGTTGAGCACCAGCAACATGACGTTGGCGATGAACAGGCTGGCGATCAGGCCCCACACCAGTTCGGGCCGCTCGGCGAACAACAGCGGTCCCGGATTGAGGCCGTATTGCTGAAAACCCGCCAGCATCATCGCGGCGGTTGCCGATGTCGGAAGCCCGAGCGTCAGCAGCGGCACGAGCGTGCCGGCGGCGGAGGCGTTGTTGGCGGCTTCCGGCCCGGCGACGCCTTCGATGGCGCCCTTGCCGAATTCCTCCGGATGTTTTGTCAGCCGCTTCTCGGTGGAATAGGACAAAAAGGTCGGAATCTCGGCGCCGCCGGCGGGCAATGCGCCGATCGGAAAACCGAACATCGTGCCGCGCAGCCACGGTTTCCATGATCGCTTCCAGTCTTCCCTGGTCATCCACAGCGAGCCGCGCACCGGCTCCAGCTTCTCCTCGGCTGTGATGACGGCGCGAGACGACGTAGAGCGCCTCCCCTATCGCGAACAGCCCGACCGCCAGCGTCGTCACTTCGACGCCGTCGAGCAGTTCAGGGATGCCGAACGCGAGCCGGGCCTGGCCGGTGAGCTTGTCGATACCGACAAGCCCGAGCGTCAGCCCGATGAACAGGCTGGTCAGTCCGCGGATCGGCGAATTGCCGAAGGTGGCCGACACCGTGACGAAGGCGACGCACATCAGCGCGAAATAATCCTCCGGCCCGAAGCCCACCGCGAAGTCGACCAGCCACGGCGCCAGAAAGGCCAGACCGATGGTGGCGATGGTGCCCGCGACGAACGAGCCGATCGCCGCGGTTGCCAGCGCCGGACCGCCCCGACCGGCCTTGGCCATTTTGTTGCCCTCCAGCGCGGTCGCCATCGATGCGCTCTCGCCGGGCGTGTTGATCAGGATGGCGGTGGTCGATCCGCCATACATGCCGCCGTAATAGATACCGGCGAACATGATCAGCGAGCCGCCGGGATCGAGCTTGTAGGTCACCGGCAACAGCAACGCGACCGTGAGCGCGGGTCCGATGCCGGGCAGCACGCCGACCGCAGTGCCGAGCAGCACGCCGATCAGCGCATAGAGCAGGTTCATCGGCTGGACCGCGACGGCCATGCCGCCAGCGAGTGCGGCGAAGGCGTCCATCAAAACAGCCTTTCCAGTGGGCCGGCGGGAAGGCTCAACGTCAGCAGCCGACTGAAGGCGAGATAGATCAGCGTGGTCAGCACCAGGCCGATGGCGAGGTCGGCGAAAATCGCGCGCCGCCCAAACGCGGTCGCCGTGGCGACGAACAATGCCGTGGTCGCAGGAATAAAGCCGCCGCCGAGGCCGATGATGGCGATCAGCAGCGCCAATCCGCCGAGGATCAGCCACACCGCCCTTGGGTCGGCGCTCTCGCGCGCCGGCAGGTTGCCTCGCAGCGCCTCGATCAGATTGCCGATCGCGAGAATGCCGAGCCCGACGGCGATGACGACAGGCATCGCGTGCGGCCCCATGCCGTAGGGATTGTTGGACTGCAGCTGGCTCGCGTCCCATACCAGCACGGCAGCAACGGCCGCGAGCGCGATGGCAATGACGACGCCCGCGGTATCGACGCGCCGCGACGCCGATCCCTGAGGCAATCCGCTCACGATTTGACGAGGCCGACCGACTTCAGCACCTCGGTGACGCGCACGGTTTCCTTCTTGAGGAAATCCGCGAACGCATCGCCGGCGCAGATAGGCGTCGTCCCAGCCCTTCTGCTTGAGGATGGCTTTCCAGGCGTCGGACTTGACCATCTTCTCCACGGCATCGCCAAGGGCCTTCTTCTGTTCCGCCGTGATGCCGGGAGGCGCCATCACCGAGCGCCAGTTGGCGAGCACGAGGTCGATCCCCTGCTCCTTGAACGTCGGAATATCGACGCCGGGAATCCGCTTTTCCGAGGTCACGCCGAGCGCACGCAGTTTGCCTGACTTGATCTGGCCGTCATATTCGCTCAGCCCCGAAATGCCGGCGGTGACCTTGCCGCCGAGAATGGCCGCCAACTCCAGTCCTTTCTGGACAGTGGCCGGATTTAGGGATGATATGCGACAAAATGACACGATGCGGCAATCCTGAGGTCAACGCTTCGCATCAATTTGGAGGAACTCCCATGACTCCCTTTCATTCGCGCCTGCTCGGCGCCGTGAGTTCCGGAAATCCCGCTTCTGCGGCCGTCGGCACTTCCGGCGCGATCGGAGAGCGTTGCCGGTTGGTAACCATCAATAGCCGTGCTTTGCCACTCTCGATGGTGGACATCAAAATACCAGGCGCCGTCACCATCACCTGAATGCGGTCTTCGGCGAAATCCTGCACCGCAGGCGCGAAATCGCGATACGGCACCTGCGTCAGCGTGAGCCCTACCTTTTTTTGCAACGCCAGGAAGATGAATTGCGGCAGGCCTGCGGTGGCAGCCCAGTTGAATTTCTCCGGGTGAGCCCGCGCTGCCTCGATGAATGCGGGCAGTGAACGGACGCCCGAAGGCGTCGACACTGCAATGACGAAGATATTGTCGATCGCCGCTGCAATCGGCACGAGGTCCCGGACGGGATCATAGGGTAATTTGTCGTGGATCAAGGGATTGATCGAGATCGGACCGGCGAAGGAGAACAGCAGCGTATGATCGTCATTGGCGTTGACTAAACCCATGACCGCCACAATGCCATCGGCACCGAGGCGATTCTCAACGACAATGGACTGTCCCCAGCGCGCGGAGAGTTCTTCAGCAAACAGGCGCGCCGCAACATCAGTCGCGCCCCCGGCGGGCGTAGGCACAATGATCTTCACCGGACGGGCCGGCCAGGTTTCCGCACGAGTCGGCGTTGCACTGATTATCGCAGCGGCCAGCAAGGCAGGCAGATAACGTACTGTCATACACATGGTCACCCTCACTATGTTGGGGATACCTTTACGGAACCGCGTTTCCGCCGCCCGCCACCCGGACGGGCGTGCATCTTGTTGGCGTTCACCACATGCATCAGCATGTCCAGAAACAGCTCTTTCTCCTTGGCGGTCAAGCAAGCCAGAACCTTGTTATTGGCTTCCAGCACCTTGGCGCGACAGCCGCGCCATAGCTTCTTGCCCTGAGGCGTTATGAAGAGCTCGCGCGCCCGGCGGTCGGCATCATTGACCGAACGCTTCAAGAGACCTCGGGCTTCGAGCTTGTCAGCCATCAGGCTCACATTGTTGCGATCGATCCCGAGAGCTTCCGAAAGCGTTTGCTGGCTGATGCCCGGCACATCGTCGACAAAGACCAGCAAGGCATACTCAAGCTGCACGAGTTCCGCGTCCGCTACCGCGTCCGTGATCATCGACAGGCAGATTTGCTGCAACCTCCGCACCAGCGGCGCTACGGCGCGACGGAGTGGAACGTCGCCGGGCGACGTTATGACGGTGGCGGGATCATTCTTCCGTGGGATCCCGACGGTGGAACGCATTGCTTCTCGCCTCAGATAGTCATATATATGATCATCATATATTTGACTATCTTCCTTGTCAACCGTGGACTTCTCTCCGCAAACGGGGCGAGGCGGCTGAACACAGGCAATGTCCAACGAAAAACGCCGCTCCGGATTTCCCGAAGCGGCGTTGCCTGTTGAATTCGTTGGACGGTTACAGCAGCCCTGCACCGCGCGCCCACTTGTACTTCGCGCCAAGCACCGCGACCGGAATTTCGGTCGAATAGGCGTAGGCGACGATGCCGTTCTGGTAGAGATAGTCGGCGGCCTCCTCGACCTCGATGTCGCCGGCGAGCGAGGCCACGATCGGCTTCTCGATGCCTTTGGCCTTCATCTCGTTCTTCACCTCGACCATGTTGCGCGCGAACACCATCGGCGGCGTCACGATGGTGTGCCAGTAGCCGAGGATCAGCGCGTGGATGCGCGGATCTTCGAGATCCGAGCTTTACGGTGTTGACATAGGTGATCGGCGGCTCGCCGCCGGTGATGTCGACCGGATTGCCGGCCGCGCCGAACGGCGGGATGAATTTCCGGAACGCGGCGTCGAGATCCGGCGGGATCGACATCAGGGAGAGTTTGTTGTCGATGCAGGCGTCCGACAGCAGCACGCCGGAACCTCCGGCCCCGGTGATGATGACGACGTTCTCGCCCTTCGGCGTCGGCAGCACCGGAATGCCGCGGGCGAACTCCAGCATGTCGCGCAATGAACGGGCGCGGATTACGCCGGACTGGTTGAACACGTCCTCGTAGATCTTGTCGTTGCCGGCGAGCGCGCCGGTGTGGGAGCTCGCCGCCTTGGCGCCGGCCGAGGTGCGGCCCGCCTTCAGCACCACGATCGGCTTCTTCTTCGACACCCGTTTTGCCACCTCGGCGAAGGCGCGGCCGTCTTTCAGATCCTCGCAATGCTGGGCGATGATCTGGGTGTTGTCGTCCTGCTCGAAGAAGGTCAAGAGATCGTCCTCGTCGATGTCAGACTTGTTGCCGAGGCCGACGATCGCCGAGACGCCCATCTTGGCCGAGCGCGAGAAGCCGATGATCGCCATGCCGATGCCGCCGGATTGCGACGACAGCGCCGCCGAGCCCTTGACGTCATAGGCGGTGCAGAAGGTCGCGCACAGATTGGCGTGGGTATAATAGAAGCCGTAGATGTTCGGCCCCATCAGGCGGATGCCGTATTTCTGGCCGATCGCCTGGATTTCCTCCTGGCCCTCCATGTTGCCGGTTTCGGCATAGCCGGAGGGAATAAGGATCGCGCCGACGACTTTCTTCTCGCCGCATTCGGTCAGCGCGCCGGCGACGAAGTCGCGGGAATCGCGAACACCGCGATATCGACTTCGCCGGGAATATCCTTGATCGACTTGTAGACCTTCTTGCCCAAAATCTCGTCGGCCTTGGGGTGGATCGGATAGATCTCGCCCTTGTAGCCACCGTTGATCAGGTTCTTCATCACGGAGTTGCCGATCTTGCCGTTCTCGGCGGAAGCGCCGATCACCGCCACCGACTTCGGCTTCATGATCCGGTTCATCTGGCGGACGATGTCGTCATGGTTGGGACGCGGACGCGGCGGAGGCGGCGCGAAATCGACGACGATACGGACGTCGGCGGCGATCGCATTGGCTCTTGGTCGCGAACACCGGGTTGAGGTCCATCTCGGAAATTTCGGGGAAATCGGTGATCAAATTGGAAACGTTGACGATGATGGCGGCGATGGCGTCGCGGTTGGCCGGATCGCTGCCGCGCACGCCCTTGAGCATCTCGGCGGCCTGGATGCCGTCGAGCATTGAGAGCGCATCCTCCCTGGTGGCGGGCGCAAGGCGGAAGGTGATGTCCTTCAGCACCTCGACCAGCACGCCGCCGAGGCCGAAGGCGACCAGCTTGCCGAACGAGCCGTCGGTGACGGCGCCGATGATGACTTCCTGGCCGCCCAGCAGCATCTGCTGCACCTGGATGCCCTCGATCTTGGCGTCGGCCTTGTATTTTTTGGCATTGGCCAGGATGGTGTCGTAATTCTTCTCGGCCTCGGCCGCGGTCTTGACGCCGACCATGACGCCGCCGGCTTCGGTCTTGTGCAGGATGTCGGGCGAGACGATCTTCATGACCACCGGAAAGCCCATGTCGGCGGCGAGCTTGGCCGCCTCGGCGGCGGACTTGGCGACGCCCTCCTTCGGAACCGGGATGCCGTAGGCGTCGCACACCAGTTTGCCTTCCGGCGCCGTCAGGCTGGTGCGCTTGTCCGCCTTGACGGAATCGAGGATTTTGCGGACCGCATCTTTGGAATTCGACATTGGCTTCCTCCGTGACGTCTGTTTTTTGATTTCGCCGGCAGCGCGTGCGACGTCCATCGATCGGCCGAGCTATGGCATTTGGTATGCCAGAGAAGAGATTGTCAAGCCGGTGCAATGGCCGGAAATGCCGAAAACACGGTCAACTTGACAGCGTGGTATTTGGTATGCCAAAAATCGCCACGGTATTCTTCTGTTAAAAGACGTCTCCCCCATGGAGGAGACCAGTCGTGCCCGCACGGAAACCAACCAAGGCGCCGCCACCTATGGCTGAGGCAGAAATCGCGATCGTCCGAATTGCGCCGGAGACCAGCTTCAAGAACAAGGCCTATGAAGCCTTGAAAGAGGCCATTCTCAAGATGGACATCTATGCGACGCCGGAACAGGTGATGCTCGACGAGCGCGCGCTGTCGGAACGGCTCGGCGTCAGCCGCACGCCGATCCGCGAAGCCATCGCGATGCTGGAGCAGGACGGTTTTGTGAAGACGGTGCCGCGCCGCGGCATCGTGGTGGTCCGCCGCACCAAGTCCGAGATCGTCGACATGATCCGGGCCTGGGCAGCCCTCGAGAGCATGGCGGCGCGGCTGATCACCACCACCGCGCGCAAGAAGGACATCTCGGCGCTGCGCGACTTCTTCAGGAATTTCGGCAAGGACCGGCTGCCGCAGGACCATGTCGAGGAATATTCCAAGGCCAACATCGCCTTTCATCAGGCGCTGATCTCGCTTTCGGAGTCGCCGATGCTGGTCGACATGACCAACGACATCCTGCTGCATGTGCGCGGCTACCGGCAGTTGACCATCGGCCGCGTCGACCGCACCGCGACCTCGTTGCCGGAACACATGGCCATCATCGAAGCGCTCGAGGAGCGTGACACGGAGCTGGCGGAAAAGCGTGCGCGCGATCACACGCTCGGCCTTGCCGCCTATGTCGAAGCACATGGCCAGGAATTGTTCTAGCAAACCGTTCACGAGCGGCTTTTCATTTGGGCGAACTGGAAGTCGAAAAAACTCGTCCACACCAAGAAACGATCAGGGAGAAGCTGAATGTCCGCAGTAGTGCAAAGCATCGATGCCAACGCAGCCGAAGAGCGCGAACAGACCGACGGCTTTCAATCTCATCATCGATGCGCTGAAGCTCAACGGCGTGAAGACCATCTATGGCGTGCCGGGCATTCCGATCACCGATTTCGGCCGCATGGCGCAGGCCGAAGGCATCCGCGTGATTTCGTTCCGCCACGAGCAGAACGCCGGCTACGCCGCCTCGATCGCGGGCTTCCTGACCAAGACAACCCGGCATCTGCCTCACGGTCTCGGCGCCCGGCTTCCTCAACGGCCTGACCGCGCTGGCGCACGCCACCACCAACTGTTTTCCGATGATCCTGATCTCGGGCTCGTCCGAGCGCGAAATCGTCGACCTGCAGCAGGGCGACTACGAAGAGATGGACCAGCTCGCGATCGCAAAGCCGCTGTGCAAGGCCGCGTTCCGCGTGCTGCATGCCGCCGATATCGGCATCGGGCTCGCGCGTGCGATCCGCGCCGCCGTCTCCGGACGCCCGGGCGGCGTCTATCTCGATCTGCCCGCCAAACTGTTCGGCCAGGTGATGGACGCCGAGGCCGGCGCAAAATCGCTGGTCAAGGTGATCGACGCGGCCCCCGCCCAGATCCCCTCCCCCGACGCGATCAAGCGCGCGCTCGACGTGCTGAAGAGTGCAAAGCGGCCGCTGATCATCCTCGGCAAGGGCGCGGCCTATGCGCAGGCCGACGACGACATCCGTGCCTGGTCGAGAAAATCCGGCATTCCCTTCCTGCCCATGAGCATGGCCAAGGGCATTCTGCCCGACACCCATCCGCAATGCGCGGGGGCGGCGCGCTCGACGGTGCTGAAGGACGCCGACGTCGTGATGCTGATCGGCGCGCGGCTGAACTGGCTGCTGTCGCATGGCAAGGGCAAGACCTGGGGCGATGCGCCGAAGAAATTCATCCAGATCGACATCGAGCCGAAGGAAATGGACTCCAACGTCGAGATCGTCGGCCCCCGTGGTCGGCGATATCGGCTCCTGCGTCGCCGCCCTGCTCGCCGGCATCGACGGCAAATGGCCGGCCCCGCCGTCCGACTGGACCGGCGCCGTCACAGACAAGCGCGACGACAATGTTGCCAAAATGGCGCCGCGGCTGATGAACAACAACTCGCCGATGGATTATCACGGCGCGCTCGGCGTGCTGCGCACCGTCATCAAGGAACGGCCGGACGCCATCCTCGTCAACGAAGGCGCCAATACGCTCGACCTCGCGCGCGGCATCATCGACATGTACCAGCCGCGCAAGCGCATCGACGTCGGCACCTGGGGCATCATGGGCATCGGCATGGGCTATTGCATTGCCGCTGCGATCGAGACCGGCAAACCGGTGCTCGCGGTCGAAGGCGACTCGGCCTTCGGCTTCTCCGGCATGGAGGTCGAGACCATCTGCCGCTACAATTTGCCGGTCTGCATCGTCATCTTCAACAATGACGGCATCTATCGCGGCACCGACGTCAATAAGGCAGGCTCGGATCCCGCGCCGACCGTGTTCGTCAAGGGCTCGCGCTACGACAAGATGATGGAAGCCTTCGGCGGCGTCGGCGTCAATGCGACATCGCCGGACGAACTCAGGCGCGCCGTCAACGCCGCGATGGATTCCGGCAAGCCGACCCTGATCAACGCCGTGCTGGATCCGGCCGCCGGCAGCGAGAGCGGCCGCATCGGCAACCTCAATCCGCAAAGCAAGCTGAAGAAGAAATAACGCAATACAACCCATCGGCGTCATTCCCCGCGAAGGCGGGGAATCCAGTAGCCACCGGACTATCGACTGAAACAACGGTGATTACTGGATGCCCGCCTTCGCGGGCATGACGGCAACAAATAGATACTGAGGAGAAGTACTATGACAAAGGCGCTGAAGGGCGTTCGCATTCTCGATTTCACCCACGTCCAGTCCGGACCGACCTGCACGCAGTTGCTGGCCTGGTTCGGCGCCGACGTGATCAAGGTCGAGCGCCCCGGCGTCGGCGACATCACGCGCGGCCAGTTGCAGGACATTCCCAAGGTCGACAGCCTGTATTTCACCATGCTCAACCACAACAAGCGCTCGATCACGCTCGACACCAAGAACCCGAAGGGCAAGGAAGTCCTGACCGCGCTGATCAAGAGCTGTGACGTGCTGGTGGAGAATTTCGGTCCCGGCGTGCTCGATCGCATGGGTTTTCCCTGGGAGAAGATCCACGCCATCAACCCGAAGATGATCGTGGCCTCGATCAAGGGCTTTGGTCCCGGCCCCTACGAAGACTGCAAGGTCTATGAGAACGTCGCGCAGTGCACCGGCGGTGCGGCATCCACGACCGGCTTCCGCGACGGCCTGCCGCTGGTCACCGGCGCGCAGATCGGCGACAGCGGCACCGGGCTGCATCTCGCGCTCGGCATCGTCACCGCGCTCTACCAGCGCACGATGACCGGCCAGGGCCAGAAGGTCACCGCCGCGATGCAGGACGGCGTGCTCAATCTCGCGCGTGTAAAACTGCGCGACCAGCAGCGGCTGGCGCACGGTCCACTGGCGGAATACAGCCAGTTCGGCGAAGGCATTCCGTTCGGCGAAGCGGTGCCGCGCGCCGGCAACGATTCCGGCGGCGGCCAGCCCGGCCGCATCCTGAAGTGCAAGGGCTGGCAGACCGATCCCAATGCCTACATCTATTTCATCACCCAGGCGCCGGTATGGGAAAAGATCTGCGACGTGATCAACGAGCCGGAGTGGAAGACCCATCCCGAATACGCCAAGCCGGCGGCGCGGCTGAAGCACCTCAATTCGATCTTCGCCCGGATCGAAGAATGGACCATGACCAAGACGAAATTCGAGGCGATGGATATCCTCAACAAGGACGACATCCCCTGCGGCCCGATCCTGTCGATGAAGGAACTGATCGAGGACGAATCGCTGCGTGCCACCGGCACCGTGGTCGAAGTCGACCATCCCGAGCGCGGCAAGTATTTCTCGGTCGGCAATCCCATCAAGATGTCGGACAGCCCGACCGAGGTGACGCGCTCGCCGCTGCTGGGCGAGCACACCGACGAAATCCTGCGCCAGGTGCTCGGCTTCAGCGACAACCAGGTCGCCGAAATCCACGATTCGGGCGCGCTGGATCCGCCGCGCAAGCAGGCCGCCGAATAGGGCGGGCTGCAGCGACGCATTTCCGAAGGCCGCCGGGCTTTTCCGGCGGCCTTTTTGTTGTGCGGTGCAAAGCATGAAAGGCGCCTCGCGTGTGGGCGCTTGCATCTGGTATTTGGTATACAGATGCGACCCAGGCTCAATGTGCGTGCCGTTTTTCGCCGAACGCAACGTTCGACGATCACCGCGAGCTGGGCGGCTATTCGAGCCCTCTTCGTCGCTTGCCGAGATAACGTTTATCGACCGGGTGCCGGTATTCTCCGGTCGCGCCGCGGTTCACCGCGACAGCCGGCATATTTCGCTTGTGCGGCCGCACAATTCGTTGAGGTGCGACCTCCCTTTCCGCGCATCGTCATCGCGACTGTCGGTCCGTTTTCGCGGTGGCTTGCTTGACGAAGTTTTGAGCAATTGTGACGTGACAGGCGCGACAAATTGGCACAGCATCGATCCTGTGGGCGTATTCATTTGCACTCTGGCATATCGCATACCAATATGTTCAGGTTAGCGCACCAAGAACGAAGCGCGGCATGGGGGGCAATCAGGCTGCAAGGGTTTCGGAATGGCGGGCCCGCACGGGATCGTCAATGCGACCTTTCGGGGAGTATGATCGATGGTGGATCGTGCTACCCATTCGGAAATCAAGACTACTCCGAAAATGGCGAATGCCACGCTGCAAGGCCCTTCATTCAATTCTGACTGGCAACCCTCTCGCAGGCACAATCCCTGCGGTACGATCGACCGGAGCAAGGCCCGAAGGGCCGCCCGGAATCAGTTGATGGCAAAGCCGGCCAAGACCGGCGCGCTTGAACGCATTGGGAGAGAGACATGAGAAGTTCTGTATTGCGTGTTGCGCTGGCTACGGTTGCGGCCTTCTGCACGAGCGGCATCGCGTCTGCGGCCTGGGAGCCGGTTCGCCCGGTCGAATTCATCGTACCCGCCGGCACCGGCGGCGGCGCCGACCAGATGGCGCGCACCATCCAGGGCATCGTCACCAAGCACAATTTGATGAAGGTGCCGCTGGTGGTGATCAACAAGGCCGGCGGCGCCGGCGGCGAAGGTTTCCTCGACGTCAAGGGATCGGTGAACAACCCCCACAAGATCATCATCACCCTGTCGAACCTGTTCACGACACCGCTGGCCACCGGCATTCCCTTCAACTGGAAGGACCTGACGCCAGTCGCGATGCTGGCGCTCGACGAATTCGTGCTCTGGGTCAATGCCGAGAAGCCGTACAAGGACGTCAAGGAGTACATCGACGCCGTCAAGAAGGCGCCCGCCGGCAGCATGAAGATGGGCGGCACCGGCTCGAAGCAGGAAGATCAGATCATCACGGTCGCGGTCGAAAAGGCCATCTCGACCAAGTTCACCTACATTCCCTACAAGGGCGGCGGCGAAGTCGCCGTTCAGCTGGTCGGCAACCACGTCGATTCCACCGTCAACAATCCGATCGAGGCGGTCGCGCAGTGGCGCGGCGGCAAGCTTCGTCCGCTCTGCGTGTTCGACGGCAAGCCGATGGCCTATGACGAACAGATCGCCGACGGCAAGGGCTGGAAGGATATTCCGACCTGCAAATCGCAGGGTCTCGATATGGAATATCTGATGCTGCGCGGCATCTTCATGTCACCCAAGGCCACCAAGGACCAGGTCGACTACTACATCGACCTGTTCAACGAAGGTGCGCGCAACTACCGAGTGGCAGGATTTCATGAAAACCGGCGCATTCAACACCACCTTCCTGACCGGGGCCGACTATGCCAAGTGGGTCGAGACCGAGGAAAAGCGCCACGAAGTTCTCATGAAAGAGGCCGGTTTCCTCAGCACCGGAAACTGATCAGACCTGATTGAGTACGTGGACGAACGCGTGACGCAGAAACGGCTGCGAATGCGCTGCGATTCCGCATGGAGTTATCATGAAGACACATAGTTCGAGCGCTGCCGGCCCCAGGCACAAGGTTGTGGAAGCCGGCATCGCGCTGCTGATCGCGCTGTTCGGGATCATCGTGATCATCGGGAGCCTGAAAGCCGGGATCAACTGGGGCGCGGAGGGTCCGCGCGCCGGATTCTTCCCGTTCTACATCGGGATCTTCATTGTCGTCGCCAGCGCGATCAATTTCTGGCACGTGCTGCGTGACGGAGACGAAGGGTTGTTCGCCGAATGGGGACAGCTTCGCCAGGTCATGAGCGTCGTCGTCCCCACCGCGATCTATGTCGGCTCGATGCCGTTTACGGGCCTGTACCTCGCATCGATCATCTTCATCGGCTACTTCATGCGATGGCTCGGCAAATACCGCTGGCTGACGGTGATCGCCGTGGCATTCGGCATGCCGATCATCACCTATTTCATCTTCGAGCGCTACTTCCTGGTCCCGCTTCCCAAGGGACCGATCGAGGATTGGCTCGGCATCTAAGTCGGGTCGTCACAAGCACCAGCTCAATACAAGCGTCAGCTCAGGGTCGCAGGACTTACACCATGGAAGAAATCGTCAATCTGTTTCACGGCTTCTCCGTGGCGCTGCAGCCCTTCAACATCATGGTGATGCTGCTCGGCATCGTGCTCGGCGTCATCATCGGCGTGCTGCCGGGACTGGGCGGCGCCAACGGTGTTGCGATCCTGCTGCCGCTGACCTTCAGCATGCCGCCGACTTCGGCCATCATCATGCTGTCCTGCATCTACTGGGGCGCATTGTTCGGCGGCGCCATCACCTCGATATTGTTCAACATACCCGGCGAACCATGGTCGGTGGCGACGACGTTCGACGGCTATCCGATGGCGCAGCAAGGCAAGGCCGGCGAGGCCCTGACCGCCGCCTTCACCTCCTCGTTCGTGGGCGCGCTGTTCGCCGTCATCATGATCACGCTGGTCGCGCCCCTGGTCGCGAGCTTCGCGCTGCAGTTCGGGCCGGCGGAGAAATTCGCGGTGTATTTCCTGGCGTTCTGCAGTTTCGTGGGCTTGAGCAAGGAACCACCGTTCAAGACCATCGCGGCGATGATGATGGGCTTTGCGCTGGCCGCCGTCGGCCTCGAACTCCATCACCGGCCAGTTGCGCCTGACCTTCGGTTTCACGCATCTGCTCAACGGCTTCGACTTCCTGATCGCCGTCATCGGCCTGTTCGGCATCGGTGAAATCCTGCTCACGATGGAAGAAGGCCTGGCCTTCCGCGGCGGCAAGGCCAAGATCGACCTCAAGGTCGTGCTGCAGACCTGGAAGAGCCTGCCCACGTACTGGCTGACCATGCTGCGCTCATGCTTCATCGGCTGCTGGATGGGCATTACGCCGGCGGGCGCCACGCCTGCGTCGTTCATGAGCTACGGCATCGCCAAGCGGGTCTCGAAGCGAGGCCACAATTTCGGCAAGGGCGAGATCGAGGGCGTGGTTGCGCCGGAGACCGCAGCGCATGCCGCCGGCACCGCGGCATTGCTGCCGATGCTGTCGCTCGGCGTGCCCGGCTCGCCGACCGCTGCCGTTCTGCTCGGCGGCCTCCTGATCTGGGGCCTGCAGCCCGGTCCCGATGCTGTTCGTCGAACAGAAGGAATTCGTCTGGGGCCTGATCGCCTCGATGTATCTCGGCAATCTGTTCGGCCTCATCGTCGTGCTGACCTGCGTGCCGATCTTTGCGGCGATCCTGCGGGTGCCGTTCAGCATCATCGCGCCGCTCATCCTGGTGCTGTGCGCGATCGGTGCCTACTCGGTTCACTCCAGCACCTTCGACGTGATGCTGATGCTGGTGTTCGGCGTCGTCGGCTACCTGCTCAAGAAGTGCAACTACCCCCTCGCCCCGCTGGTGCTGGCCATCGTGCTCGGCGACAAGGCGGAAGAGGCGTTCCGGCAGTCGTTGCTGGGATCGCAGGGATCGCTCGGCATCTTCTTCTCGAACCCGCTGGTCAGCACGATCATGGTACTGGGCTTGATCGCGCTGTTCTGGTCCGCGATCCAGGAAGGCTTCGCACGGTTGAAAACCCGGACCGCTGCGGCCTGACAGCAAGTTCCAGCCGTCACCATATTCTGCTGCAAGAGCGCGCTCATCTCACGATGAGCGCGCTTTTTGCATCCTGTGCGTGATGAATTTTCGGCGGCTGGCATACCTGAAGCCGACCTGACGATCCTGACCAAAGGTCGCTGCCCGGTCGTGGCGATGAAAGAAACACCGAAAGTGTCAGTAATACTGCCTGTTATTGCACTGCGAACAGGCGGAATATCAATGCGATTTCGAGTTGACAATTGGCATAATGTATACCAGATTTGGTTTGTGAATTAGCCCGAAGCGGCTGACCCCTAGGAGGTTGCGATGCAAGTCGGAGACATCCTGCGCAAGAAGACGGCGCGTGTTGCAACGGTTCGGATGAACGAAACGGTCGGCATCGCCGCCCAGCTGATGCGCGCCAGCAATATCAGCGCGCTGGTGGTCAAGGACGTGGTGCGGACCGAGGGCAATACGGCGGTCGGCATGTTCACCGAACGCGACGTCGTTCGCGCCATCGCCGAACACGGCGCGGCCGGCGTCAACCTGAAAGTCTCGCAGCTGATTTCGGTGCAGCAGCTGGTGTCCTGCAGCTCCACCGACAGCCTCGAACACGTCCGCCATCTCATGAACCGGAACCACATCCGCCACCTGCCGGTGATCGACGAGTACAGCCTGATCGGCGTCATCAGCATCCGCGACATCTCCACCGCGTTCGACGACGAGGCCACGGCGGCGACACGGACCGATTCGGCGGCCTGACTAACAATTTCTCCCGTCGGCCGGTCGCACCAAGACCTCGAGGAATTGTCCGCCCGGCGGAAACAAAGCCCTCGCTTTTGCATGATCGCTTTGTCCTGACCACCGTCGCGGCAGGTAGACTTTTCCTGGCCAACGGCATCCTGCCTCCAAGAAATCTTGAAAATAACGCGCGCGGCTCGCCCGCGCCGGGGAAACCAGAGGGCAGACAATGATCAAGACACGGTTCACCGAGCTCTTCGGCGTCGAGCACCCGATCGTGCAGGGCGGCATGCAGTGGGTCGGCCGCGCCGAGCTGGCGGCGGCCGTCGCCAACGCCGGCGCCCTCGGCATCATCACCGCGCTGACCCAGCCGACGCCGGACGACCTGCGCAAGGAGATCGCGCGCTGCCGCGACATGACCGACAAGCCGTTCGGCGTGAACCTGACGATCCTGCCGACGATCAAGCCGCCGCCCTACGCCGAATACCGCCAGGCGATCATCGACAGCGGCATCAAGATCGTCGAGACCGCCGGCAACAAGCCGCAGGAGCACGTCGACGACTTCAAGGAGCACGGCATCAAGGTCATCCACAAATGCACCGCGTCCGCCACGCGCTGTCGGCGGAGCGCATGGGCGTCGACGCCATCTCGATCGACGGCTTCGAATGCGCCGGCCATCCCGGGCGAGGACGACATCCCCGGCCTGATCCTGATCCCGGCGGCGGCCGACAAGGTGAAGATCCCGATGATCGCCTCGGGCGGCTTCGGCGACGGCCGCGGCCTGGTCGCGGCGCTGGCGCTGGGCGCCGAGGGCATCAACATGGGCACGCGCTTCTGCGCCACCGAGGAGAGCCCGATCCACCAGCAGGTGAAGGAACAGATCGTCGCCAACGACGAGCGCGCGACCGACCTGATCTTCCGCACCCTGCACAACACCGCCCGCGTCGCCAAGAACGCGATCAGCGACCAAGGTCGTGGCAGATCGAGAAGGACGGGCGCGAAATTCGAGGACGTCCGCGACCTCGTCGCCGGCGCCCGCGGCAAGCATGGTCTATGCGACCGGCGACTGCCGACGACGGCATCTGGTCGGCCGGCCAGGTGCAGGGCCTGATCCACGACATCCCGACCTGCGCCGAACTGATGCACCGCATCGTGCGCGACGCCGAAGCCATCATTCAGGGCCGGCTCGAAGGCATGATGTCCGGCGGCCGCCGCCAGGCCGCGGAATAGTCGGAAGAGCGCGATAGGCTTCCGCCCCTCAACGTCATGTATGGACGGCCCCCTCTCGGCAAGGACTTTTTTGGTGCTTCGGCAAGCGATCGGGGAGCGGTCATGTATACGGCCTCTGAATGCGGCCGTTTGACCGCGGGCCCTGATGGAGAACGCAGATCGAATTCCAATCATTGCGGCGCGCTATGACGCGCGATGACGTGGCGGAGTGTTTCGATCCCGGTTTCCTGACCATTTGCCATCACACCTTGATTGCCCTTTCCGATAGGATGAGCGCGAGCGCGGCGGCTGTCGCCCTTCAATCAGGCAGCAGCCGACGCGCTCGCGCGGTCGCGGTAATCCTCTCCCTTGGCCAGCATGGCCCAGATGATCCGTGCAGTCTTGGCGGCGAAGGCCACCATGGCCACCTTGTAGGGCCGCCGGGCCAGCAGCTCGCGCAGCCACGGATCGCTGACGCCGCGGCGCATCTGCTGGCGCAAATGGGCGCTGGCGCCGTTGATCAACAACGTGCGCAGGACACGATCTCCCTGTTTGGAGATGCGCCCGGGTCGATGCTTGCCGCCGGTGCCATGATCGCGCCCGGTCAGTCCCGACCCAGGCCGCGAAGTCACGGCTGGAGCGGAACACGCTGGCATCGGAGCACCTTTGCCAGCACCATACTGGCGATGATCGGACCGACGCTGGGCGCCCCCATCAACCGGCGAGCCTCTCGATCGCAACGAGCCGCCTTCACGATCTGCTTCTCCAGCGCCCGCTCGTTGGCGTCGAGCGATTGCCATTGCCCGCGCCAGCACAAGCAGTGCGCTGCGCATGATCTCCGGGATCTCCTGGCTCGGCGCCTCGAGCCTGGCCATCAGCTCATGCAGCCCTTTATGGCCCTGTGCCGCCACGATCCCGAGTTCGCTCAGCTGTGCCCGCAACGCGTTGGCCATCATCGTTCGCTGCTTCACCAGCAGCGCTCGCGTGGTGTGAACCGAAAGCATCGCTTGCTGCTCAACGCTCTTCACCGCGACAAACCGCATCGTCGGCCGGCTCACCGCCTCGCAAATCGCCTCTGCGTCCCGCCCATCGTTCTTGTTCCGCTTCACGTAAGGCTTCACATAGGCCGGCGGCATCAGCTTCACTTCATGCCCATAACGGTTGATCACCCGAGCCCAATGATGCGCGCTGCCACACGCCTCCATCCCCACCAGTGCAGGGCGACAGCTGTCGCAAAGAACTTCTCCACCGCGCTGCGCCGAAGCTGCCTCTTCAAAACCACCGTTGCCCGACGCATCAACCCCGTGAAGCTGAAAAACGTTCTTCGCCAAATCCAGCCCAATCATGCTAATCTCGTTCATGGACGGCTCCCTTGTCTGGTCGAATCGATATCACCAGTCTGGCACATAGATGCCGTCGGGGGCCGTCCACCCCATCATTGCGAGCGCAGCGAAGCAATCCATCTGCGCCAACAAAGGAAGGATGGATTGCTTCGTCGCTAGCGCTCCTCGCAATGACGAACCTTCGAACATAAGCTGCCAGCAAACGGAAGGGATGAACGCCAATGAAGGCCTATGTCTACGGCGCCAATGGCGCCGCCATCGCGACGTCGCAAAGCCCACGCCGAAAGGCACCCAGGTGCTTGTAAAAGTCCATGCCTGCGGCCTCAACCGCGCCGACCTCGGCATGACCAAGGGCCATGTGCACGGCGCCGCCGGCGGCGTCGGCACCGTGCTCGGCATGGAATGGGCGGGTGAAGTCGCCGAACTCGGGCCCGGCGCCAAAGGTGTTGCGGTCGGCGACAAGATCATGGGCTCGGGCGGTGCCGCGTTCGCGGAATATACCCTGGCCGACCATGGCAGGCTGTTCCGCGCGCCCTCCAACATGAATTTCGAGGAAGCCGCCACCCTGCCCGTCGCGCTCGCCACCATGCACAATGCGGTCGTCACCAACGGCGGGCTTGCTGCCGGCCAGACCGTGCTGATCCAGGGCGCGAGCTCCGGCGTCGGGTTGATGGCGATGCAGATTGCAAAGTACAAGGGCGCAAAGCTCGTGATCGGCTCCTCGACGGACGCTGTGCGGCGCGGCCGGCTGAAGGAATTCGGCGCCGACCTCGCGGTGGATTCGTCCGATCCCGGCTGGGTCGACGAGGTGCTGAAAGCCACCGATGGCGAAGGCGTCGACCTGATCGTCGACC
This sequence comes from uncultured Alphaproteobacteria bacterium, assembly GCA_963706975.1. Lineage (GTDB taxonomy): Bacteria > Pseudomonadota > Alphaproteobacteria > Rhizobiales > Xanthobacteraceae > Bradyrhizobium. Next base: position 696 of record CAVPOL010000031.1, on the reverse strand, counting down.
AGGTTTCCGGCAAGGTCGCCAGCCAGAACCTCAAGGCCACGAAGATAAAAGGCCGCATCGTCAATGTGGGCCGGCTCGGCGGCACCCACGCCGATTTCAATTTCGACCTGCATGCGGCGCGCCGCATCAACTATATCGGCGTCACCTTCCGCACCCGCACCATCGAGGAAATCCGCGAGATTTTTGACGAAGTCCGCCAGGATATCTGGGGCGCGGTGGAATTGCGAAAACTGCAATTGCCGATCGACAAGGTGTTTTCGTTCGACGACATCGGCAAGGCGTTCGAGCACATGGAAGCCAACAGGCATCTCGGCAAGATCGTGGTGACGCTGTAGGGGCGGAAGAAACAACCAACCCCGTGCCAGAGACCAGGCACGCCTGCGCTTCGACGGCGCATTGAACAGCATCGACCGATGTCTCAGTTGGGTCAAAACCGGAAGTCGCGGCCTGGCGGTGGGAGGTCTGTTTTGCCCCCGATGAGCGGACATCGTCAGGCTGTCTCGGAATGTCCGAAAAGTGCCTAATTCCGACATGCGCGGAATAACGGTTTCGTGCCAAAGTAGCGCACCAACCATGAGTTGCAGGGAGAGGGATATGCGTGAAGCGTCTTGCTATTTGGGTCTTGGCAACACTCTCCCTTGTCGCGGCCACTCTCTCCGGCTTGTTTGTTTTTATCCCGACAGCGCGTCACAATGC